>CAWCSC010000005.1:0-517584 GCA_963798065.1 uncultured Actinomycetota bacterium
CTGCCGCGCCCTCGCCGAGCAGCCAGGCCGAAGGCGCCAAACCCGATACCCTCCGTCTCACCCGCCTCGCTGACGGCGGGAAGCGCCTCTGTCGGCGCAACTCGCACACCGGAAGCCCCCGATCGCCTGACCATCTGGCGATCAGCGCTCGTCGACGCTGCGCCGCGGGAATGCGCCGTGCGGAGATATCCGATGGTGTATCCGACCGGATGCCCGAGTCGGACGGGTAGCGCCGGGGCCGAGACGATGACGCTTCCGGTTGCCTCTGCTCCATTCCGGGCGCTCATGAAGGGCCCACCATCGTCAGCCGTACGTCTCTGCGATGTTGCGCGGTCAGCGTTGTGCGGCTTGCCCATCTCTGCACGGACCACGGGTGGTTGTCTTTCGGACCACTGCCTGACCCCCACGCTCCGGAGGTCTCCCCGCGGCGACAAGAGCTTCCACGAAGGAGGGCTTCGGGTGAAGCATTCGTCAGGCCGCTCGCGGGTCCGTCTCGGAACGCCGGGCCGCCGGTGGGCTGGCCGTGGCCGAGTCATGGGCACGCTTTGATCGGGGCCCACGTAAAGGCGGCAGCATCCGGATCGGGCGGGGCGGGCCGGGCGGGGGTCGGCACCCTGGCCGAGGGAGCCTCATGAGCTTCTCTGTCGCTCGGAGGCGGTCGCGGACCGTACCCGGGCAGACCAGCCGGGGCAGACTCAGAACAGAAAGAGAGGGCGGGCTGGGCGGGGGAGGAAGTTCCCGTCTGGCTTCGTAGATGACGGTTGACGCCACCGGTAGGTCAGTTTTCTGACTCCACCCGGTGCGTGGGGGTGCCGGCTCTTGTAGGTGAGAAGATGACTCCGCCTGGCGGCTCCGCTGTGGCGGGTTGAGCCCGTGTCGGGTCACCACTGGGTGATGAGCGGCGTGTCCGGTTCGTGCTGCCGCCAGGCTTCGGTGAGGCGGGCGAGGCGGGTGGGGGCGGCGATGCCGCGCACGGTTGCGATCTTGCCGTTGGTGATGTCGAACGTCACGGCGCCGACGACCTGGTCGCCGAGCACGAAGAGGATGGCGGGGGCGCCGTTGACGAGCGCGTAGTGGATGGCGGGCGTGCCGCCGGCGAGTCGCCGTTTCGCGGGTGTGGGTTTGAAGCCGGCCCGTGCGACGGCGGCGATGCGCTGCGGAGTGTCGTACCGCAGCAGCGTCTCGGTCAGGCCGGCGCCGTCGGAGATCGCGGTCGCGTCGTCGGTGAGCAGCGCCACCAGCCGTTCGGTGCGGCCCGAGGAGGCAGCGGCGAGGAATTCCTCGACGATCCTGCGGGCGGATGCCGGGTCGACTTCGCCGCCGCGGCGGCGCGCGGCGGTGATGCGGCGCCGGGCCCGGTGGAGGTGCTGCTGGCTCGCGGACTCGGTGATGTCGAGGATCTCGGCGATCTCGGCGTGGCTGTAGGAGAACGCTTCGCGCAGGAGGTAGACGGCCCGCTCGAGGGGTGACAGGCGCTCCATGAGAGTCAGCACGGCCAGGGAGACCGATTCGCGCTGCTCGAACGTGTCGGCCGGGCCGAGCATCGGGTCGCCGTCGAGGAGCGGTTCGGGCAGCCAGGCGCCGACGGTGCGTTCGCGGCGGGCCTGTGCCGAGCGGAGCCGGTCGAGGCACAGGTTGGTGACGACCTTGGTCAGCCATGCTTCCGGCACCTTGATCCGCTGCCGGTCGGCGGCCTGCCAGTGCAGGAACGCATCCTGCACGGCGTCTTCGGCGTCGGCGGCGGAGCCCAGCAGCCGGTACGCCAGCGAGGCCAGCCGGTTCCGGCTGGCCTCGAACCGACTGGTGTCGAAGCGATCAGTGGCGGTGCTGTCCACGCGGACCACCCTAGGCGGCTACGCGACCGCCTTCTCGGCGGACGCGTCCGGCGCGGCGGCCAGGCGGCGCTTGCGCTTGGGCAGGCCGAAGGTCGGGTGCGAGGTGGTCCACAGCGACATCTTGACGATGCCCGCCTTGATCCGCGCGGCCTTCCGGCCGCCCACGTACTTCGGCTTTGCCTGCGCTTCGTCGTCGACCATCTGCAGGATCCCGTCCCGCCGCCCGAGGCTGATGTGGTTGCCCGGGTAGACCAGCTTGGTGTTCGCGATCTTGCGGCCGGTCAGGCGTCCCACGATCGCGTCCATGGCCTGCCTGCCGGTGTAGCCGGCCGAAGCGCAGGACATCGGCAGCGGCCGGCCGTTGTCGCCGATGGCGTAGACGCTGTCGCCGACGGCGTAGACGTTCGGGTGCGAGACCGACCGCATGGTGCGATCGACGACGATCTGACCGTTCTCGGTGACCTCCAGCCCGCCGGCGGCGGCGATGGGGTTGACCGCGAACCCGGCCGTCCACACGGTTGCGTCGGACGCCAGGACGGTGCCGTCGGCGCACAGCACCCGCGTCGCTTCGACGGCTTCGACGCTGGTGTGCTCCAGGACGGTGATGCCCAGCCGGTCGCAGGCCCGGCGCAGGTGGCCGCGGGCTCCGGCGGAGAGCCGGGCGCCCAGCTCGCCGCGGGCGACCAGCGTCACCGACAGGCCGGGCCGGGATTCGGCGATCTCGGTGGCGGTCTCGATGCCGGTCAACCCGTCGCCGACGACCAGCACACTCCCGCCTTCGCCCGCCGCCCAGGCTGTCCAGGCGCTCGCGCAGGCGCAGCGCCGAGGGCCGGCCGGTGACGTCGAAGGCGTGCTCGGCCACGCCGGGGACGCCGTGGTCGGCGACGTGGCTGCCGAGCGCGTAGAGAAGCGTGTCGTAGCCGAGCTCGCCGCCGCCGTCGGCGTCGGCCACGGCGACGACCTGGCGCTCGGGGTCGACGGCGGTGACACGGGCCAGGCGCAGCCGTATCCCCGTGCCCGCGAAGACGTCGGCGAGCTGCGGAGCCTCGATCTCCTGGCCGGCCGCGAGCTGGTGCAGCCGCAGCCGCTGGACGAAGTCCGGCTCAGCGTTGACCACGGTGATCTCGGTGTCCGCCGGGGACAGCCGGCGGGCCAGGTTCCCGGCCACGTAGGCCCCGGCATAGCCGGCGCCGAGGACGACGATGCGGTGCTTCATGTGTTGCTCCTGTCGGTTCGCTTGCTCTCGGTGAGTTGAGCGGAACGGCGCCCCGATTGCTGACAGGAACTGCATGTGGCATGGGTCACATCGTGGTTGTGCACGGCCTTCCCGCTGAACGACAACCGCAGCGAGAACAGAAACACCTTGGTGGACACGCCGTCCAGGTGGATCCACACATCCCCGAAGTCGACCTCCGCCTTGCCTAGAACGGATCCAGGCGCGAGATCCGGGGCGGAAGCTGCTTGTGTGGCGCCGGCCACACCGACTCCAGTGCCAGCGCCACAGTCCTGCGGCTCACCCTGGAGTCAAAACCCCCCACCGTTGGCCTCACAACTTGACCTACAGAGCCACCCGTCCCGCTCAGGCGCGGCGCGGAACGGATTTGCTGCTTCTGGTCCCGGCGGCGAGCAGAGCGAAGCCCAGTGCGAAACCGAGCATGGTCCATACGCCGCGGGGCCAGAAGATGTGGCTGTCAGTGAAGGACCAGCCGGCCACCAGGAGAACTACCGTGCCGGGAACAACGCGCACGCCGTGTTTCGGGAAGAGCGCGACCGCCGTGGCCACGACGGCGACGATGAGGGCGTAGGCGCCGACCTCCCCGAGCGACTCACCCGCGTCGTAGAGCGGGTACTTGATCGGCCCTATGTTCGCTGTCCCGGCAGCGTGCTCGACCGCGGTTCCCGCCGCGATACCGGCCACCGCGTCGAGACCGGTGTAGAAGGCCGCGTACGTGAACGCACTCGTCCAGGCCACCGCCGTGGCGAAGCCCGCGAGGTCTGGTCGGGGGCGGTGCCACAGAGGGACGAGGAGGCCGAGCGTAAGCAGCGGAAAGACCGGCAGCAGCGCGATGTGCAACTGTGTCCAGTCCGTGGCCGTCGCTCTGGACAGACCATGCGGGTGCGCGGCGCCCGCCACAGCCAGCACAAGGGGCGCGACAGTGACGAGGGTGATGTTTCGGATGGTCAACACGCTGCGATCGTAGGCGCGTTACGTCACTTGAGAGGGCTGCGTAAGGGCTTCGTAAGATCTTGCGTGGTGCCGTGGAACGCTGGAACCCCCCCGCCGGGGTGATTCCCCTCCGACGCGACACCGGCCTCGCCGATCGTGCGGCGAGGCCAGAGTAGAGGACCTCGTCTGGGCGACCACGTTGTAGGAGGGGGCGGTGGCGGTGGCGGTGGCGGTGACGTTGGACGCGTTGGTGGCGACGTCAGCGTCGTCGGCTTCGGCGATCTGCCCTTCGTGGACTGGGCGACTCCTCGTCTGACGACCGTGCGCACTCCACTCGCCGACATGACTGTGCGCGCCGCCTGCACGGTGCCGCTGTTGCTGTCCGGACAGCAACCGGAGACTGCACAGGCCGAGGTCACCATCGAGCTCGTAGTACGGGACAGCAGCGGGCCTGCGCCGGTGACGGGGCGAGCCGTCGAACGCAGTCAGGGGGCGAGGGCCGGCTCAGCCGAGGAAGGGCGCGCGCCCCGGGCGCACGGCTGATGCTCCAGTCGGCTGGGCGCGTCCGGCCCGCATGGCCTGTCGGCTGCAGGATCGGTGACCGGCGTTGAGCACTCCTTGCCGCGTCGGAACGGGTTCGGCGCCCCGGAGAGGAGTCTCCAGGGCGCCCGGCCGCGGTGGCCGCTTCTTTACACCGCGGCGATGCCCTCCATGCCGGACTCGGCGAAGGGGGGCAGTCCGGTGGCCGTGGTGACCTTGGTGAGGGAGCCGTTCCTGCCGATGCGGAAGCCGTCGACGGTGCCGGAGGTCCCGTTCTGTACGTACAGGAACTTCTCGTCCTGCGTCACCGCCAGGTCGATGACACCCTGGGACATCGCTGACGGCGGAGTGGCGATGCCGACATCGTTGGTGAGCGCGAGCCTGCCGTGCCGGTCGGTGCGGTAGCCGGTGACGGTCGAGTTGCCGGTGTTGCCGCCGTAGAAGAAGTCACCGGCGCGCTCCAGCCAGCACAGCGTGTTCTGACCGTTGGCCAGGGGCTTCTGGACGACCTTGAGGCGGCCGTCGGCGAGCACCTTGTACGTACTGACCGTCGATTTCTCGGCTTCGGCCACCAGCATGTGGCCCGCCTTGTCGAAGGTGATCGCGAACGGCACGCCGCCGGCCGAGTCGTTCACCTTCGGCCGGTGCGCGGGACGTCCGTCGCGCCGCATCGGAAACACCTCGATGGTGTTGGCGGACTTCGTGGTGACGACCAGCTCACGGCCACCCGGCGTGAACGCGACCTGGCCGGGCGAGCTGCTGAACAACGGCACCTTGTCGTTCTTCAGCCCCAGGGAGCGATATGAACCGCCCAGCGGCTCGAGTCCGTTGGCCGTGATCCTGAAGCCCTGGACGCTGCCCGCGCCTCCCGCGTTCATGACGTAGGCGAGGTTGCCGGACACCGCGATGGACGAGGGGAAGTCTCCGCCCGAGCGCACCACCCGCCGGTGCGTCAGTTTCTGTCCCTCGACCCGGAACGAGGTCACGGTGCCGCTGCCCGCGTTGACCGCCAGCAGCAGATGCGAGCCGCTGTCGTAGACGAGTGAGCCCTGGGAGGCGAGGGAGTCGGTGGGTGCGTCGACCTGGTCCCCGCCCTTGCCGCCGGTCGCGTAGGCGCCTGCGGCGGTCAGCTTGCCGTCCTCGCCGCGCTTGAAGACGTGGATGGTGTTTCCGGCGAGCTCGTTGCCCTGTACGAAGACAGCGTGGTCGGCTCCCGCCTTGGCGCTCTTCGTCGTCGCGCCTTCGTGTGCGCGGGGGACTTCCCCCGCCGAGGCGATGGCCACCGTGGTCGCGACCGCCGCCGACGCGAGGATGCCGGCCCCGGCGATGGTCATCCGGACCTGCGACTTCGACCTGCGCCTGGTATGCCTGCTCACACCTGACTCCTCGTACCTCGCCGCCACCGTCGGTCGGTGACGTGCAGAGCCAGAGTTGCCTGTGGGGCGGGTGGGATGAAGAAGTTTCGGTCCTGCGTCAGCTTCTCGTAAGAACTTCGGTCGTCGGCTGCGAGTTTGATCGGGAGCTTCGGCCACAGCCTGAGTCGGCCCCAAAGTGATGTGCCACGGGCTGCTGCATCCGGCGAGGTCTTACGGACCTGTGACGTGATGGGCGCGGCGCTGCCGTGCGAGGTGTTCGTGCTCCTAGCGTTCGCGTATGCGAGTACTGGTCACCGGCGGAGCCGGGTTCATCGGGTGGCATGTCGTCGAAGCGCTGACCGCACGGGGGCACGAGGCGGTCGTGTTCGACCTGCGTGACGGCCTGGACGTACGCGACGCGGAGGCGGTCGCGGCCGCTCTGTCGGGTGTGAACGCCGTGTGCCATCAGGCGGCGATGGTGGGTCTTGGGAAGGGGTTCGGCGACGCGGTCGAGTACGTGTCGCGCAACGACCTGGGTACGGCGGTGCTGCTTTCCGCCATGGCCGACGCTGGGGTGGGGCGGCTCGTGCTGGCCGGGTCGATGGTCGTGTACGGCGAGGGCTCGTACGGGTGTGAGCAGCACGGGACGGTACGACCCGGCCCCCGGGCCGTGGCCGATCTGGCCGCAGGGCGTTTCGAGCCCCGGTGCCCGCGGTGCGAGGAGCCGCTGACGCCGGGGCTGGTCGGCGAGGACGCTCCGGTCGACCCCCGGAACGTGTACGCGACGACCAAGCTGGCCCAGGAGCATCTGGCTTCGGCCTGGGCCCGGTCGACGGGCGGCTCGGCGGTTTCGCTGCGCTACCACAACGTGTACGGGCCGGGCATGCCACGCGACACCCCGTACGCGGGGGTCGCGTCCTTCTTCCGGTCCGCGCTGGCCCGCGGTGAGGCACCGCGTGTCTTCGAGGACGGCGGTCAGCGGCGGGACTTCGTGCACGTACGGGACGTGGCGGCGGCCAATGTGGCGGCGCTTGAGGCCGAGTCCCCGGCCGGAGCGCTGGCGGCGTACAACACCGGCAGCGGCGAGCCCCACACGGTCGGCGAGATGGCGCGGGCGCTGGCGTCCGCGTACGGCGGGCCCGAGCCCGTGGTGACGGGGGAGTACCGCCTGGGGGACGTACGGCACATCACGGCCGACTCGTCGCGGTTGCGGGCCGAGCTGGGCTGGAAGGCCGAGGTCGGCTTCGAGGAGGGCATGCGGGAGTTCGCGAGCGCAGGGCTGCGCGAGGAGTAGTGCTTGACCGGGCCTGGCGCGGCAGAGCGGGAGGCGGACGGCGCCCCGCCGACGGACCGGCGGCCGAGTAGCAGCGCGGTCGCCGGGGAGATACCGGCTGCCACCGCGACGGGCTGGGGTCGACACGGTGTGGGCCGGCAAGGTCGTCGCCTGCACCACGGCCGCCCGGCTCCGCGGGCATCGAGGTGACCGCGACACGACGGCGGAACCGGACTCCTGCCGACCGTACTTCGGTGCTCGCTCCCTCCCTCGACGTCCGCGTTTCGTAAGAAGCCGAAGTCCCTTAGATACCTTTTGTCTTCGTAGGGTGAAAGCCGTGACGACTTCTCCTGCAACGCGATCGGAAGCGGAGACGCCCGCGGCGACTGTCGACGTGGTGCTCCCCTGTCTGAACGAGGCCGAGGCCCTGCCCTGGGTGCTCGCCCGCATCCCGCCCACATGGCGCGCGATCGTGGTGGACAACGGATCCACGGACGGCTCGCCGGAACTGGCCCGCGACCTCGGCGCGACCGTCGTGCGTGAGACGCGCCGCGGCTTCGGCGCCGCCTGTCACGCCGGGCTGACCGCGGCCACCGCGGACATCGTGTGCTTCTGTGACTGCGACGCCTCCCTCGACCCGTCCCTGCTCGTGCCCTTCGTCGCGCGAGGTGCGCGACGGTGAGGCCGACCTGGTGCTCGGGCGGCGCCGTCCCCAGGGCCGGGGCGCCTGGCCCGCGCACGCCCGGTTGGGCAACGTGGCGCTGGCACGGATGCTGCGTCGCCGCACGGGGCTGCGCCTGCACGACCTCGGCCCACTCCGTGCCGGCCGCCGGGAACAGTTGCTCGCCCTGGCACTCACGGACCGCCGCAGCGGCTACCCACTGCAGATGGTCGTGCACGCGGCCGACGCCGACTGGCGTGTCGTCGAGCACGACGTGCCCTACCTGCCGCGCACCGGTGCCTCCAAGGTCACCGGTACCTGGCGCGGAACCTGGCAGGCGGTACGGGACATGAGCCGCGTCCTGGGGGCGAACCCACCGGTGCCCCGGGACGGGCAGGCGCCGACTCGATTCGCCGTACTCCCAGGAGGAACCGCTCAGTGACCACTCTCCTCGTCATCGCCAAGGAACCGCGGCCAGGACGGGTCAAGACCCGGCTCACCCCGCCGTTCACGCCCCGCGAAGCGGCGACGCTCGCCGAGGCGGCGCTCGTGGACACCCTGCGCACGGTGGCGGCCACACCCGCCCGGCGCCGCGTGCTGGTACTCGACGGCGCTCCCGGACCCTGGCTGCCTCCCGGCTTCGACGTCGTCCCGCAGTGCGCGGGCGGTCTGGACGAGCGGCTGGCCGCCGCCTTCGCCGGCTGCGACGGACCCGCGCTGCTCATCGGCATGGACACCCCCCAGGTGACGCCCGCACTGCTCACCGTCGACTTCGCCGGCTGCGACGCGTACTTCGGGCCGGCCGAGGACGGCGGCTTCTGGGCGCTGGGCCTCGCCCACCCGGACCCCGAGCTGCTGCGGGGTGTGCCGATGTCCACGCCCACGACGGGTGCCGTGCAGCGTGAACGGCTCGCCGTCGCGGGCCTGCGCGTACGCGAGCTGCCCCGTCTGCGAGACGTGGACACCGCCGGCGACGCGGAGGCGGTCGCCGCGGCTGCGCCGGGGAGCCGCTTCGCCGCCGAACTGGGGCGTCTCGGGGCGGCTGTCGGCCGATGAGCACCGCACATGAGATCGCGTCGCCGAGGGCGAGCGCCCTGGATCGCCTCGCGCCTGTTGCGTCGATGGGCGCCCCGCGCCCTTGGGCTGCCGACCCCTACTCCGAGGCCCTGGTCACCGGCCGGGGCCCGCTCTTCCTTCGTCGCGCCGACGGCTGGCTGCTGCCGCTGGAGGTGGAACGCTGGTGTGCCAGGGCCGACGCGGCGGACATGGATGTCCTGGGGCACTGCGAAGGCGCTGTACTCGATGTGGGGTGCGGTCCGGGCGGCTCGTCGCCGAACTCGCGGCCCGGGGCCGGCGGGCGCTCGGCGTCGACGTGAGCGAAGCCGCCGTCGCCCGCACGGTGCGGCTCGGCGGCCAGGCTCTGCAACGCTCCGTCTTCGAGCCGCTCCCGGCCGAAGGGCGCTGGGACACGATCCTCCTCATCGACGGCAACATCGGCATCGGCGGCGACCCGACCGCCCTCCTCCGGCGGATGTCTCAACTCCTCAGCCAGAACGGCCTGTTGATCGCCGAGACGGTCCCGGACAGTGAGGTCGACGAACGCGTCACCGTCCACGTCGTGAGCATCACCGCCGGCGCTCACGGCACGGCCGGCCCGCCCTTCCCCTGGGCCCGTCTCGGCACATCGGCCCTGCTCCGGCTCGCGACACGCGCCGGCTGGCGCCCGGAGCGTCAGTGGACGAGCGGCGGCCGCTCCTTCGTCGCCCTGCGCAACCGCAGGGACCGCAGCAGGAGCACCACCGCCGAGCCGCCGAACAGCACCGCGGTGATCAAAAGCCAGCGGGACAGGAATGCGTCGCCGGACAGGGTGGTGGCGGAGCTGTAGTGGTCCGCCACCTGCCCGCTGATCAGCGGAAACCAGGTCAGCAGCAGCAGGCCGGAGAACGCCGCCGGGACGCGCACGTAGACCGTCCACTCCCGGCGGCCGACCACGCCCAGCCCCCGCGCGACGACCCGGTCCGCGCCCGCGTACAGAGGCAGCAACACCAGGTCGTGCACCAGCGCCGCGCCCACGAACCACAGCACAACAGAGAGCCAGTCGTCCGCGAGCAGCCGCACGCCCGCATACCCTGCCAGCGCGAACGAACAGGCGAGAAGCAGGAGTTGCAGCGGGCTGCCCACACGCGGGCGCACCACAAGCCGTCGCATCACACGTCGTCGCATCACAGGTCTCCGAACGTCATCCGTGCCACCCACTTGGTGTTGAGCACGCCGGGCGCCGCGGGGACGATGATCCGCGCCGGGTAGCCGTGGTCCGGGGTGAGGGGCTCGCCGTTGACGAACAGGGCGAGCAGGGAACGCGGGTCGCGCACCTGGTTGTCGCGCAGGGCGGCCCGGCGGAACGCCCCGCGCCGCTGGAGCGACTCCACCAGTACGTCGGGCGCCGCGCCGGACTCGTACCCGACGAGCGCCGCCAGATCCCGCAGGCGTACGCCCCGCCACCACTGGTCGGAGGTCGACCAGCCCTCCACGCACGCGATGGGCAACGCCGCGCTGTGCAGGCGGGAGTTGCAGCAGCTCTGTTCGGCTCAGCCGGACCGTCCGTCCCTGCCCCTCGACGACCAGCCGCCACGCCTCGTCACTCGTCTCCGTCATGCTGATCCCGCGCGACGCGGCCGTCTTGTTGATCTGGAAGCCGCCGGGTCCCGAACCCGGTTCGGGGCCGCCGTGCGGTGCGAGCAGAGCCGTTGCCCGCAGCGGTCCGTCGAAGCTCCGGCCCGCCGTCGTGGCCAGCAGGAGCAGGGAGCCGCCGCCGACGAAGGCGAGGGCGCCGCGGCGCGAGACGGTGGACGGGGCGGGGTTCGGGGCGACCAGCTCGCTCTCCTCGTCGCGCAGGTGGCGCAGATTGCGTATCGCGGCCGGCACCCGTCAGCACCGCGTGAGTCACGAACGCCGCGAAGAACACCCAGGCCCCGTAGAAGTGCAGCGGATAGAAGGAGCCGGGGAAGAGGTAGTCGAGCTGGACGTTCAGCACGCCCGTGGTGAACTCGAACAGCGCGCCCCCGACCAGCAGAAGCAGCGAGATCCGCTCCAGCGCATGCGCGAGGGATCGCACGGGCGGCAGGGTGAACAGCCTCGGCAGGACCGACCACAGCTTCGCCAGCAGTACGGGGATCAGCGCGATGCCCAGGGTGACGTGGACGCCCTGCGTGAGCCGGTAGAGCCAGGGCGGGTCGGTCGGCCAGGCGAAGAGGTAGAAGCCGAGCAGGCCCTTGTCCGGGGTCTTGTCGTTCACCGGCGACAGGTCCGGGTTGTAGGCGGCGTACGACACAAGGCCCGTGGTGAAGAGCACCGTGATCCCGCCGAGCAGCACGATACCGAGCACGGAGGTGAACCAGGGGCTGCGCAGCGGGCTGCGCCAGAAACCGGGGGAGGTGGGGAGTTGATGGTCGCGCATGTCCCGACCGTAGGCCGGTAGGGGCCGAGGACGGGGTCCGCAACTCATGACGAAATGCTGACGTCCGGGCTCGCCGGATACTCGTCCGGCCTTCCCCGGCCTAGCGTGCCGGTGTGAACCGCGATCTTCTCCGCGACCTGTCCGCGGCCCTGGCCGCAGCGCTGCTCGTCACGACGGCGGCTGTGATCGGCACCGTCCTGGAACACCGTTACGGAAACCTTCATGTCAGCTGGCCGCCGCTGTACGGCCATTGGGAGCCGCATGTCGGCCCCGGCACCCCCGCCGCGATCATGGTGGCCGTCGTGGTCGTCGCGTACGGGCCGCTCCTCGCCGCCCGGCTGCCCTGGCGCGCGCTGCTGTGCACGGCCTGGGGCACCGCCATGGCATGGACGTTCTCGCTCGCCCTGGTCGACGGATGGCAGCACGGAATCGCGCGGCGCCTGACGACCAAGTACGAGTATCTCCAGGTCATCGACCCCGTCAACCGCTTCCATGACATCCCCGCCGCCCTGCGGGACTTCACCCAGCACATCCTGTACCACTCACCCGACGCCTGGCCCGCGCACATCGCCGGACATCCCCCCGCGGCCACCCTCACCTTCGTCCTCCTCGACCGGATCGGTCTGGGCGGCGGGGCCTGGGCGGGCGTCTGGTGCATCACCGTCGGGGCGACAGCGGCGGTGGCGGTCCTCGTCACCGTACGAGCGCTGTCCGGGGAGGCGCTCGCCCGCCGTGCCGCGCCCTTCCTGGTCCTGGCCCCGGCCGCCGTGTGGATGGGCACCTCCGCGGACGGGTACTTCGCGGCGGTCGCCGCCTGGGCGATCGCGTTCCTCGCCCTCGCGGTCACGGGACACCGGCCCCGGTCGGCAGCTCTCGCCTCCGGGCTCCTCTTCGGCCTCACCGCGTATCTCTCGTACGGGCTGACACTGTTCGCGGTGATCGCCGGTGGCGTCCTGCTGCTCGGCTCCCGACGGCTGCGCCCCCTGCCCTACGTCCTCGCCGGATTCGTCGTCGTCCCGGCCGTGTTCACCTTCGCGGGCTTCAACTGGTGGGAGGCGTACCACCTGCTGGTCACCCGCTACTACCAAGGGGCAGGCGGTATCCGGCCGTACGGCTACTGGGTGTGGGCGAACCTCGCGTGCACGGTACTCGTCGTGGGGCCGGCGACGGTGGCCGGGCTGCGACGAGCCGGTGCGGCTCCCCTCCGCCAGGGTCTTCGCACGTGCCTGCGCCGCTCCGACGCCGAACCCCGCCTCGCCCTGCTCGCCCTCGCCGCCCTGCTCGCCCTCCTCGTCGCCGACCTCTCCGGCATGAGCAAGGCGGAAACAGAGCGCATCTGGCTGCCGTTCGCGATGTGGCTGCTCCCGACATGCGCGTTCCTGAACCGACCCCGCGCCTGGCTCACCGCACAGGCCACCCTCGCCCTACTCCTCAACCACCTGCTGCTGACGGGATGGTGACCATGGAGACCCGGCTAAAGCCTCCGCGGAGGAGCGTCACCGGGTCACCGCTTCTCCGGACGGATCTTCCCGTCCCTCGCCGTCAGCGCCACCTCCTACCCGCGCGCACGGCACCGCTCTGGCTTGTGCGAGGGGAGGCAGGCAGGGGTGCTCGCGACGCCGGCGCCTCCAGAGCTCAGGCGCCGTCGAGTGACACGGCAACGCCATACGACGGGAGCGTTTTGGTCGCGAGAACGGGCAGATTCAGGAAAGGGCGAAACGGGCGTCCAGGTCTTACGAAACGCGGACGCCGGGGCGGCCCTGCCGCACGGCAATGAAGCCGGTGGGAAGCTGGGGGCATGCAGCAGCCGCACGAATCCCCAGACTCCGGACATGCTCCACGTGGGCAGGGAGGTACGACTCGCGTCCTCGTCGTGGACGACGACCCCACCGTCTCCGAGGTCGTCTCCGGCTATCTCGACCGCGCCGGGTACCAGGTGGACGTGGCCGGGGACGGGCACTCCGCGCTCGTGCGGGCCGCGGCGCACTGGCCGGACCTGGTGGTGCTCGACCTCATGCTGCCCGGCATGGACGGCCTGGAAGTGTGCCGCCGGATACGTGACCGGGGACCCGTGCCGGTCATCATGCTCACCGCCCGCGGCGACGAGGGCGACCGGATCCTGGGCCTGGAAGTGGGCGCCGACGACTACGTCACGAAGCCCTTCAGCCCCCGTGAGCTGGTCCTGCGGGTCGAGTCGGTACTGCGCCGGACCCGGCCCGCCGTCGCGGCTCGGCCCCGTGCACGCGGCAGGAGTCACCGTCGACCCGGCAGCCCGCCGCGCCACCAAGAACGGCGCCGAGCTCAGCCTCACACTCCGCGAGTTCGACCTCCTCGCCTTCCTCCTGCGCAACCACGGCCGCGCCTACAGCCGCGAAGAGCTGATGCGCGAGGTGTGGGGCTGGGACTTCGGCGACCTGTCCACCGTCACCGTCCACGTCCGCCGGCTGCGGGGCAAGCTGGAGGACGACCCGGCCCGGCCCCGGCTGATCCAGACGGTGTGGGGAGTGGGCTACCGCTTCGACGCCACGCCCTGCGAGGAGGCGGTCTGACCATGCGCGACACCCTCCTCATCGCCTTCTTCGCCTTCCTCGGCGCCGTCACGGCCGGGCTGCTCGGGGCGGGTGCGCTGTGGCTGATCCGGCGACGCTCGCTGACCGCGTCCCTCGCCGTGGTCTCCGCCGTGGCCGTGACCGCCATGCTCGCGGGCACGCTGGCCGTGGCGCAGGCGATGTTCCTGTCCTCGCACGACCTGAGCGTCGTCACCACGGTCGTCGCGATGGCGGCCGTCGTCTCCCTGGCCACCGCGCTGCTGCTCGGCCGCTGGGTCGTCGCCCGCAGCCGGGCGCTCACCGCCGCCGCCCGTTCTTTCGGCGACGGCGGCCACTTCGCGGCGCCGAACGGCCCGGCGACCGCCGAACTCGCCGCGCTCAGCCGGGAGCTGGCCGCTACCAGTGCGAAGCTGGCCGAGTCCCGCGACCGCGAGCGCGCCCTGGAGACATCGAGACGCGAACTCGTCGCCTGGATCTCGCACGACCTGCGCACTCCCCTCGCCGGGCTGCGCGCCATGGCCGAGGCCCTGGAGGACGGCGTGGCCGCCGATCCCCACCGCTACCTCCGCCAGATGCGCACCGAGGTCGAACGCCTCAACGGCATGGTCGGGGACCTCTTCGAGCTCTCCCGCATCCACGCCGGTGCGCTCGCCCTCTCCCCCTCCCGCATGTCGGTGTACGACCTTGTCGGGCGACGCCCTCGCGGGAGCGGACGCCCTCGCCCGCGAGTACGGGGTGTGGCTGGTCGGCGACCGCGTCGAGCCGGTGCCGGTCGAGGTGGACGGCAAGGAGATGAGCCGAGTGCTGGGCAATCTGCTGGTCAACGCGATCCGCCGGACACCCTCCGACGGTACGGTCGCGGTCACCGCCGAGCGCTTCTCCGACGGAGTCGTCCTGTCCGTCACCGACGGATGCGGCGGCATCCCCGAGGAGGACCTGCCGCGTGTCTTCGACACCGGCTGGCGCGGTACCCATGCCCGTACTCCTCCCGCCGGTGCGGGCCTCGGCCTGGCCATCGTCCGGGGCATCGTGGAGGCTCACCGGGGCCAGGCCGCCGTGCGCAACGTCCCCGGCGGCTGCCGCTTCGAAGTGACGCTTCCCCTGGCCGAGGCGTGATCGGGGGCTCCTGAGCCAAGCGAATCCGCCGACGAACGGAAGGGCATCCGGGCTGAGATCCACGGCGGTCGGCCATCCGGATCGGTCAGCAACTGCACGTGCACGCCATTCAGGCGGTGCGTGGCGGAGCAGTCGGCCCGGCCGTCGCCCAGGCGGTCGCACTCCGCGAGCGTCCCTGTCGGCCCGGAGTCCGGCCGGCCGCAGACGACGTGAGCCGCGCCGGGAGCGGATCTGCGGGGATACCGCGCACCAGTGGCTTCAGCCGTTTCCGGTGCTTGGCGCTTCGGTTCCAGGGGTCCACGAGGGCACCACCATGACGGTCGTACGCTTCCTGCGCTGCTGCTTGGTCAGGGCTGTGGGGTGCTGCCCATCTCGGCGGCGAAGATCACGGGTTCGCTGTCGAAGCCTCGGACCATCTCGCGGTACTCCCACGTTCCGGAGGCGTCCCTGGTGAACTCCGCGACCGTCGCGGCGGTGTATTCGGAGAGCTGTGCGAAGTCGTCCTTCAGTAGCTCCCTGTACCCCTCGACGACCAGAACTCCGGCGTTCGACAGGTCGCCGAAGGTTTTGGGGCCGCTGTTCTGGTGGATCGCTACACCCACCACCACCCGAGCGAAGGAGGAAGCGAGGCGATCGAGCTCCAGGGTCATCGCTTCGACGTAGCCGAAGCCCTGGCCGGTCTGGCTGTGCCGGCTCATGTTGATGGTGCCGTCCGGTGAGCGGCTGTCGAAGTGGACGACGTACACCGGCCGCCCGAAGGGGGCGTCCGCCGAGTAGGTGGCGGCGATGATGTCGAGATGATGGGGTGGCCGATCCCAGGGACTCGGGTCCCATTTGAGCCGTACCTCGGCCTTCCCGACTCCATGGCTGTCGCTGCTCACCGAATTGCTGCCTCTCTCATTTCAAGCCACCACGCAATGGCACCTACATGGGCAAGTATGGCTCTCGGCCATCCTGTTGAAGCCTCGCGCGGCAGCTCGCGATCGGGCTCGCCCTGCTGTGGACGGTGGAGGCGTTTGGAGGATCCCTCCAGAGCGTCGCGGACTTCTTCTGTTGCCGAAGGGGCTCTCGGCGACGGTGCGCCGCCGGCCCCTGGTAGTAGCGCTCGACAAGGAGGCGGGACGCCTCCCGCTCCCGCCCCCATGGCCGACGGCGCGACGGCGCGACGTAAGTATTTCGTCATCAGCAGCAGGGTGGGGGACGGCCGCCCGTGCCCGTTGAATGGGAGCGCAACAGGAAAATCTCAGGAGGCGAGCGGGGATGGGGCGCGTGCGGAAGGCATTGACCGGGCCGTGGGTCATCGCGGTTGTGGTGGTGGCGGTCGGCGCAGTCGGCTTCGGGCTGTACTGGTTTCAGCCCTGGAAGCTGTGGCAGGACGAGACCGTCCAAGAGGCCCTGCCCGGGGTCGCGGACATGTCCGCTCCTGCTGCGGCGCCCTCGGAAGAGACCCTCGCGCCGCCCTCCCCGGCCATCGGCCCGCAGGTGCTGGCCAGTGGTGAGCTGATCAGCCACGAGCATGCGACCTCGGGCGCGGTGAAGCTCGTACGGCTGGCTGACGGCTCCCATGTCGTCCGGCTGGAGAACCTCGACACCAGCAACGGACCGGACTTGCGTGTCTGGTTGACCGACGCGCAGGTGAAGCCGGGGGAGGCAGGGTGGCGTGTTTTCGACGACGGGAAGTACGTCAGCCTCGGCAAGCTGAAGGGCAACAAGGGAAGTCAGAACTACGCCCTGCCCCGTGACGTGGATCCGTCGAACTACCGCAGCGTGAGCATCTGGTGCGACCGTTTCGACGTGTCGTTCGGCGCCGCCGAACTCGCCCGTGTCTGACGGCGGTGCGGCCATGTCGCACCACGTCGGCACTCAGCCCAGGGCATCGAGGGCGGCCAGGACGGCGGCGGGTTCGGCGCGCTTGGTGTAGTCGGCGTCGACGAAGGCCCAGCGGATCACGCCGTCGCGGTCGATGACGTAGGTGGCGGGCAGCGGGAGGGTGCGCGGGTGTCCGCCGTTGACGCGTTGGAGGTCGAAGCCGAGCTTGTAGTAGACGGTTGCGAGGTCGTCGGGGAGGTCGAAGGCGAGGCCGTACTGCCTGGCGGTGTCGGAGCCGACGTCGCTGAGGACGCTGAAGGCGAGCTGGTGCTTCTCGGCCAGGGAGAGGGACTCGTCGGGGACTTGCGGAGAGACCGCGACGAGGTGTGCGCCGCGTGCGGTGATCTCGTCGTGGTGCTGCTGGAGGGCGCGCAGGGCGATGTTGCAGTAGGGGCACCAGGCGCCCCGGTAGAAGGACAGGACGACGGGGCCGGTCTTGACCAGGTTGGCCAGGCTCACGGGGTTGCCGGTCGCGGACGGCAGGTGGAAGAGAGGGGCCTGTGCGCCGACGGCCAGTGCGCGGTCGGCCTGACCGGAGTTGGCGAGTTCCTGGCCGGCGCGCTGCATGATCTGCCGGATGTCGGCGGGGATCTGCTGCTGGCGGGCTGTGTAGAAGGCGTGCAGCTCGGCGTTGAGGGTCATCGGAAGGTTCCTCCTGGGGCGCCGGTCATGTCGTCTTCCGCTATCTCGGAACGACCGTTTCAAGATAGCGGGCGGGGCGGTATCTTGGAACCCTCATTTCAAGATGCCGAGGACTGAGACATGCCGGACGTCAAACACTTCGATCCCGACACGGCCCTGGACGCCGTGATGCGGCTGTTCTGGCGCCAGGGCGTGGAGGCGACCGGGATCCAGGACGTCGTGACGGCCACCGGCCTGAACCGCTCCAGCCTCTACGCCACCTTCGGCGGCAAGCAGGAGCTGTACCGTGCCGCACTGCGCCGGTACATCGAGCAACGCTCCCATCCGGCGTTCAGCCGCCTGGCCGGAGACGACCGCGGCCTGCCCGCCGTTCACGACTTCTTCGCCGCGCTGATCGAGGCCCGCTGCTCAGGCGCGTACGCCCAATGGGGCTGCATGGTCTCCAACGCCCATGCCGGCGGCGAGAACAGTGACCCCGACATCCGGGCCGTCCTCGACCGGCACCACGGGGAGCTACGGGAGGCGCTGCGCACGGCACTCGCCGCCGCCGAGGCCAAGGCTCAGCTCAAACCCGGCACCGACCCCGGGGCCGCGGCCGACCTGCTGGCCTTGCTCGCCTACGGAGTCAATCTACGTTCCCGTGCAGGCGCCGATGCCGGGGAGCTGACGAGGACGGTGACCGGGGCCCTCGACGCGCTAGGGGCCGCGTAGCCGGGTCGTGCGGCATGCCGTGTCAGCGGGGTCGGAGCTCGAGGTGAGTGGACGCGGGCCATCGAGGGCGGGGCGACGGCTGTGGACGTCGTACGCGCTGTCGGCGGCCGGCCGTGGCGGCGGGCGGTGTCAGACGTCTTTGGGCGGCCAGTCCAGAAGCCGGGCGCCGATCACGGCCGTCTGGAGCATGTAGCGGTGGGTCGGGTCGGCGGGGTTGGCACCGGTGAGTTTGTGGATGCGTTCCAGGCGGTAGGTCAGGGCGCGCACGCTGAGGGTGAGGCGGCGGGCGGCCTCGGCGGCCACGCAGCCGGAGTCGAAATACGCGGTGAGGGTGTCCAATAAGGGCTGGGCGCCGCCGCGGGCGGTGGTGAGCGGTCCCAGGGTGTCGGCGACGAGGTCGGCCATGGCTTGGCGGTCGCGGGTGAGGACGGGGTAGACCAGCAGGTCGGCGGCGCGCAGGACGGGGTCGTCGAGGTCGAGGCGCTCGGCGAGTTCCAGGACGCCCAGAGCTTCCTCGTAGGACTGGACGACGCCTCCGGGGCCGGGTTGGGGTCGGCCGATGGCGACCCGGCCGCCGTCGGTGGCGGCGTGCGCCTGCTTGGCGAAGTAGGCGAGTACCTCGTCCTGGTGGCCGGGGGCGACGCACAGCAGGCGGCCGTCCTTGGTGGTGAGCAGGATGCTGCGGTCGCCGAAGCGGGAGATGAGCGCCCGTTCCACCTGCTGGGGCACCGGGTCGCCCTCGTCGTAGGTGGCGGGGCCCTGCGCGACGGCGACGGCGTGGGCGTGGGAGAGGCGCAGGCCGAAGCGTTCGGCGCGTTCGGCGAGGCGGCCGAGGTCGCTGCGGCCGTAGAGGAGGTCGTCGATGAACTCGCGGCGGGCGGCCTCTTCTTGGCGTACGGCCAGGAGCTGGGCGCGTTCGTAGCCTTCGGCGAAGGCGTCGATGACCTGCTGCACGGCGGCGAGCGCGTCGTCGGCGGAGCCGGGTGAACCTGGCCAGGCCGTGCGGGCGCGGGTCAGATGCGCGCTGACGAGGGCGCGCAGCCCGTGGCCGGCCTCGGCGGCCTGCTCGCCCAGGGCGCGGCGGGAGGCGATCTCGTCCCGGGTGAGGCGTCGCCCGGTGGCCGACACCTCGGTCAGGATCTCGGCATAACCGTCCAGAAACTGCTCGGGAAGTTCCCGCTCGGTCACGTCGTCCCCCTGATCCTTGACGCGCTGGTGACGGTTTCTTAGCGGCCACCGGCATGCAGACCCTAATGAACACTGCCGGGAACCGGCAATGCGCGGTCGCGGATCGGATCATGCAGCATGGCTCTCGGGGAGCACGGCGGATGGTTTCGGTGCCGGACACCGGCAGGTACTCGGCACCGAGGCCCGGAACGACCGTGCGCCGTCGGAGACGACTGATGCGCACCGCGGCGGAGAGGGGGACAGGAGATGCGGACATTTCTCGAGCGGCCACGGGCCGCCCACGATCCTGCTGACCGCTGCGCTCGTCGTGGTCGTCTGCTTCTGGCTCCTGGCCGCCGTGGGCGTCGCCGCGCGCCGACAGTTTCGACACGGACGTGGACCTTCGGGCGTGGCGTATGGGCGGGGTGCCCGTGGCGGTCGCCTTCTCCGTGCTGATGGTGCTCGCCTGGTCCTCAGCGTCGGCGCGACGGTTGTGGTTGCCGTGTTGCGCGCCCCCGGGGCCTGTCGCCGGGCTGTTGCGCATGGTGCGCCCGTCGGTGCGCTCTGCTCGTCGCTTGGCCGCTGACCTGCCTGTTCGTGCGGCCGTTGCACCGCCTTTTCCCGGATGAACCCGCGCCGCCGTGCTGAGCGGCCCGCACGGCGTCGACCGGGCTACGAGCGTGCCGGAGCCGCGCCGCCTGGGGCGCGTCCCCCACCTGCACCAGCCTCGGGACCGCGCCGCTGCCCCGACGCCCGGCCTCATCTCGGCCATCTCTCGCCTCAACTCCCTTACGCCTGAAGGACGTATGCCATGACTGCCATCCTCGTGGGCGTCGGCGTGCTCGTCGCCGTCGCCTCTCGTCGTACTTGTCGTCTCCCAGCTGTTCCGCAAGGTGGAGCAGGGCAAGGCCCTGATCGTCTCCAAGCTGCGCAAGGTCGACGTGACCTTCACCGGGCAGGTCGTGCTGCCGGTGCTGCACAAGGCCGAGGTGATGGACATCTCGGTGAAGGCCATCGAGATCACGCGGACCGGCAAGGACGGGCTGATCTGCCGGGACAACATCCGTGCCGACATCCGGATCTCGTTCTTCGTGAAGGTCAACAAGACCGTCGAGGACGTCGTCAAGGTCGCCCAGGCGGTCGGCACCGCGCGGGCGAGCGACCAGGACACGCTGCAGGAGCTGTTCCACGCGAAGTTCTCCGAGGCGCTGAAGACCGTCGGCAAGCAGCTGGACTTCACCGACCTGTACACCAAGCGCGAGGAGCTGCGGTACCGGATCATCGAGGTCATCGGCATCGACCTCAACGGCTACCACCTGGAGGACGCGGCGATCGACTACCTGGAGCAGACGCCGCTGACCCAGCTCGACCCGGCCAACATCCTCGACGCCCAGGGCATCCGGAAGATCACCGAGCTGACGGCCATCGAGCACGTGCGCACCAACGAGGCCCAGCGCACCGAGGAGAAGGAGATCACCCGGCAGAACGTCGACGCCCGCGAGGCG
This sequence comes from uncultured Actinomycetota bacterium, assembly GCA_963798065.1. Taxonomy (GTDB): domain Bacteria; phylum Actinomycetota; class Actinomycetes; order Streptomycetales; family Streptomycetaceae; genus Streptomyces. The sequence goes on from CAWCSC010000005.1 coordinate 20,848, forward strand.
ATCCTGGAGCTGGAGCGCCGGCAGGCCGACGCCGAGATCAAGCAGCACCGGGAGGTCGAGACCGTGCGGGCCCGCGAGGAGGCCGAGACGGCGCGGGTCATGGAGGAGGAGCGGCTGCGGGCCCAGGGCGCGTTCCTCGAGACCGAGGAGCAGCTCGGTATACAGCGGGAGAACCAGGCCCGCGAGGTCGCCGTCGCGGCGAAGAACCGCGAGCGGGTCATCGCCGTCGAGAACGAGCGCATCGAGAAGGACCGGCTGCTCGAGGTCATCGCGCGGGAGCGGGAGACGCAGCTGACGCAGATCGCCGCCTCCAAGGAGGTCGAGGCGGAGAAGCGGGAGATCGCCGAGGTCATCCGCGAGCGGATCGCGGTGGACCGTACGGTCGCCGAGCAGGAAGAGGCCATCAAGAAGCTGCGGGCCGTGGAGGAGGCCGAGCGCGGTCGGCAGACCGTGATCATCGCCGCCGAGGCCGAGGCACAGGAGAAGCTGGTCAAGGACATCAAGGCCGCCGAGGCCGCCGAGCAGGCCGCCGTCCACCGTGCCGCCGAGGAACTCACCCTCGCCGAGGCCCGGTTGAAGAGCGCCGACCTCGACGCGCAGGCCAAGCGGCGCCTCGCCGAGGGCATCCAGGCCGAGACCGCCGCCGAGGGCCTCGCGGCCGTCCAGGTCCGCGACAAGGAGGCCGAGGTCATCGAGAAGGCCGGCCGCGCGGAGGCGGAAGCGACCCAGGCCAGGCTGCGTGCCGAAGCCGACGGCGCGCGGGCCAAGGCGCTGGCCGAGGCCGAGGGCATCAGCGGGAAGCTGAAGGCCGAGGCCGCCGGTCTCACCGAGAAGGCGGCCGCGATGGCCGCCCTGGACGACGCCTCCCGCGGCCACGAGGAGTACCGGCTGCGCCTGGAGGCCGAGAAAGACATCCGCCTCGCAGGGCTGGACGTGCAGCGCCAGGTCGCCGAGACACAGGCCACGGTACTCGCCACCGGGCTGGAGAACGCCGACATCAGCATCGTCGGCGGGGACTCGGTCTTCTTCGACCGGCTGGTGTCCTCGATCGCGCTCGGCAAGGGCGTCGACGGCTTCGTCCAGCACTCCGAAACGGTCCAGGCGCTCGCCAAGCCCTGGCTGGACGGCACCTCCAGCTTCACCGACGACCTCAGCCGCATCCTCGGCTCGGTCTCCACGGCCGACATGCAGAACCTGACCGTCTCCGCCCTGCTCATGAAGCTCATGAACAACGGCGGCGCGAACGCCGGACAGTTCCGGCAGCTCCTGGACAAGGCCGGCGAGCTGGGCCTCGCCGACACCTCGCTGACCGCTCTCAACGGCAGCGTAAGGGCCTGACCCTCGCCGGGGCCCGACCGGCATGCCAGGACCCGAGCTGCCGCCACGGCCCGACCCCCGGCCCGCGGTCCGGAGCTGCCGCACAGGGGACGGCAGCTCCGGACCGCGTTTCTCCGACACCCGAGAGGGACCCCATGACCACCGGGACCACCGGTCTGGAAGCCGGCACGTACGAGGTGCTGCGAGACCGGCTCACCGCGCAGGCCGCCGAGCTCGCCCGCCGCGCCGAGACGCTCAACGTCCGCCGGACCGAGGAGTTCGGCTCCACCCGGCTGGAGCTGACGAGCACCGAGCGGCTGCGCACCGAGCACACCTGCGTGCCCCGCGACATCGTCTCCGTCGGCGACACGCTGCTCTTCGGCCACAACGTTCTCCTCGGGTTCCTCGGGACCGAGCCGGAGACGACGGTGGGCGACGTCTTCGCGCTGTACGACCGCGACCTGAACCGCCTTCCCGAGGACGCCGTGCCGGGCCTGCTCGACGACCCCGATCCGGTCTTCTCCGGGGGCCATGGTCGGCCCGGGCGCCTTCGTCCGGGAGTTCGCCGCCCTCTACCGCTACTACCGCCAGGCCCACCTCCTGCAACTACGCCGTGCCGAAGGCAAGTTGCTGGCCGTCTTCCAGACCGGCGAGAAGGCCGGCGACATCCGCGTGCGAGGTGTACCTGCCGCTGGTCGGCGACAGCCTCTGCGCCGCCGACCCACGCCACCCGATCGCCAACCCCCCCGCCCGACACGCGGCCCGCCCCGACCCGGGCCATGGGGAGCACTGAGGTGCCGCGCACCCGTCCGGCACCGCTGCCCCGGGAGCTGCCCGACGTCGGCACGGTCCGCCGTCGGGCACGCATGGGCACGGGCCTGGTCGTGGCGCTGCTCGTGCTGCCCTTCGCCGTCGGTGGCATGGTCCGGTCGGGTGCGGCAGTGGGGCTCGTGACTGGTTCCCTCGCCTTCCTGCTGTTCGTCGAGCTGTGCGCGGAACGCACGCCGACGCGCTGCTCGTCGGCCGGAATGACCGCGCGGACCCTGACAGGCATACGCTCCTCGACCTGAGCCGCATCGCGCGTGTCCGACTGCAGACGACGTTCTCGTACGGCACCGTCTACCGGGCTCTCCTTGTCCGCGACGCGCGCGGGGTGCGGCTCGGCGTTACCTCCACAGCCCGGCGGCGCGTGCTGCGGCGGGCGCTCGAACGGCAGCCCGGGGCGTCATGGGACCCGGCCCCAGAGTGAGCCGGGCGGCGCGTGCCTGGTGATCTGCTGTGTTCTTCGGGGGCGCTGATGCTGCTCGACCGGGAGCTCGTGGGACTCATCCCCTGCTGTGGCATCACCTCGAACGCGGTGCCCGCCGTGCCCTGGAGCAGGGCACGCCGAGGTGCGGCATGCCGGCGCTGGAGCGTTTGGGCAGAAGGATCGACGCCGAGGTGTGCCGGGAGATCCTGCGCGCTCGGCCTTGAGCAGTCGGCACACGTGCGAGTTTCACGGCGCGGTCACGTGCTGCTCAATGCTCCTGCCACGCCCAGCAGTTCGTGCAGGAGGTGCGAGGCCGTGATCACGCCCAGCAAGCGGGTACTGCCTGGCTCCCGGCCGCCCGGTCGGGCTTTGACCTTCTCGGCGACCGCCACCAGTGGGCTGCGTACCTGTGCCATCAGCGCGGCCACCTCCAGCGCGGTGTCGTCGGGGTCGGCGATCGGCGGCGGGGCCGCCTTGCTGGACAGGCAGTCCCCGACGCGGCGGCCGGCCAGCGCCTGGCAGAGCCGGTCGGCGTGCTTCTCGTCGACGACGGCGGCGAGGGCCGGGTCTTCGACGACGTAGGCGGGCACCAGCACTTTGATCATCTGGGAGGCGGGAAGGATCGCCTGCGGCTCGCCCCGCTCGTCAAGCACTAGCAGGCCCGGCAGCTTGTGCTCGGCCATCAGCCGGGCAGCTTCCGTTGCGTCACTGTCGACGCTCACCGTTTCGTATGCGACCGCCAGGTCACGAGCGCGCACGGCGGGCTCCTCTTCCTCTGGAAATGGTCCTGTGCTCAGCGTCGTACGGTTTCGGGGTGCGGGCCAGGTCATTGACGCGGAACATACGCAGCGGCCCTGTTCGAACACGCATCACTCCGCTCCGGTCACCCACCGTGGTCCGACTGGTTCCGGGCGGCCGAGGTCCTGGTATCCATTTCGCCGGGCTGCACCCGAGTTCACCATGGTGACCCGCCGCTGCCGGGTGCCTCCTCGGCTGCCTGAGACCGCACAGCCCGCCGGTAGAACCGCTCACTGAGCTGTGATCCGCCGATCTAGAAACAGAGTCACGGAACTTCACCTCCCCGCCGTCGTTCACGCCACGCCACGCGGATAGGCCGGGGTGGTCGGGGTCGGCGCCGTGCAGGGCTCCGGCGAGGTGGGCGCGGTGGCCGGCCAGGCCGGAGGACTCGGCTGCGACGTCGTCCACGCCGGCGACCACAAGGGTGTCGCCATCGCGTTCGAGCAGCAGATGACGGTTGCGCAGCGGCTCCCGGCCCAGCTCGTCCAGTAGGTTGACCCAGCCCTGGGCCTCGCTGCGGTACTCGTGGTTGCCGGTGACGTAGACACGGGCCCGCGTGGCCCGCACGGTGCCGAGTGGGCGGCCTGGGCGCGGCGGCTTCGGCCGTGCCGCCCGCGATGTCTCCGGTGTGGCAGACCAGGTCGGCCTCCAGGGTGTTCACCGTCTCGCATACCCGTCCCGACCAGCGGGCGCGGTCGAGCGGGCCGTAGTGGGTGTCGGTGATGAGGGCGACGCGGGTTCCGTCCAACCCGGCCCCCAGGCACCGGAGTTGTACGTCGAGTCGGCGCACGCGTGGCACCCGGCGGGCCTCGGCGCACACCCAGATGAGCAGCACGGTTGCTGCGCAGAGGACCGCCCGGTGACCATCCGGGCCCGGTTCTGACCGTCGCCTACGCCGGTCACGGTCAGGGCGAGCCGCAGCAGGACGCCGAGCAGGACGGACCAGGGGAACAGGGTCCAGATGGTGCCCAGCAGGGTGTCCCCGGCGATCGCCGCCCAGTCCTGCTGCCGTCCGCCGTGGCCGCGCACCGTCGCGAGCGGCATACCGATCAGACCGAGGACGAACAGGGCAGTGCCGCCCAGCGCCACGGGGAGCGGCCAGTGCTGACCGGCGTGCAGCAGCACCCAGCAGGGCACAGGCCACAGCAGGACGGGGGCGATCAAAGGTATGTAGCGCATCAGGCGGCGCAGTCGGCTCTGCTCGGTCGCGTGCTGCACCGTCCGCGGATCGGGCCTCGCTGGTGGCGGTCACGCTTCCCCTCCCCAAGTAACCAGACTGCCGACGCGCGCACTGCAACCGGTCGTCCTGGGGGACGTCCTGCCCATCCTTGATGCCCATTTCATCGGCAACGTGCGCGATGGGGCGACCGGCCCGGACCCCATCGATCAGGAGTCGTTGGCCGTGCGCCGTCAGTCGGGCATTGGGATGGGACCTGTACCGCGGACCCCGACCCATGCCGTCGCCGACCACCTGGCCATCGAGACCGTGCACTTCGCATGCTCACCCGAGGACAGGGGGGAACCGGTCCACACTCTCAGGCAGCAGGGGCGCTGGGGCGCTTTCGTGGGGGAGGGAGTCAACGACGCCGGAGCCCTAAGGTGTGCCGTTCTGGCACATTGGTGACGTGGCTGGCTGGGATTTGCCCACTGATTCCGGTGTGGGGTCGGCTCATCCCGCCGAGATGTCCGCACCCGTGGGGAGGGCGTCGGCAAGCGTTGCTGGGAGCTGAAGGGCGGAGTCTTGTTCCTGCGCCCGGCCGGATTCGGTGAGCGTGTGGTGCGTCGGTGCGAACACTTGCGGTCGTCAAGGGGCGTCAGTTGTCGAGTGGTTCCACCTAGCGGTCGGGTTTGAACGCTGAGGCCCCGTGTGGTGTGAGGGGCGGGAGGATGGGCGGGTGCTGTCCCGGGCCTGGGGGCTGACTCATGATATCTCTGACCGAAGTGTCCTGGTGTCACAGTGTCGGCCGTTGGCCGGGGATGGTGCGTTGTCGGTGCCGGGCCGGCGGGGTGTGTCCCGATAGGGGCCTGCCGATAGTTGTGGCGTCCTCACGATTCTGACCGTCTGACGCGGCCCGGTACCGGCAACGCGACGTGGTATCGGACGGGAGGAGAGGAACGGGCATGTCCGGTTCGACCGTGCCCAGTACGTCGCCTGCTCCCAAGACCGGCCGTCGTCGCCCTGCAGGGGAGGTGGTTCTGGGAGTGGACACGCACCGGGATGCCCACGTGGCTCGGTGCTCTCCGTGACGGGGGCAGTCCTTGCCACCGACGAGTTCCCGGCCACCGCGGCTGGATACCGGGATCTGCTGAAGTGGGCCAGGAAGTCGGGAGCCGTGAGGCGGGCCGGGGTGGAGGGGACCGGCTCCTACGGGGCGTCCCTGTCGCGCTATCTGCTGGCCCAGGGTGTGGACGTGTTCGACGTGAACTGGATGGACCGGGCGGATCGCCGGCGGCGCGGCAAGTCGGATCCGCTCGATGCCCAGAATGCGGCGCGAGCCGTGTTGAGCGGGCGGGCCTCCGCCCGGGCCAAAACGGGCGACGGGCCGGTACAGATCGCGCGAATGTACAAACTCACGAAGGTGTCGGCCGTCAAAGCCCGCACCCAGGCCATCAACCAGCTCAAGGCCGTACTCGTCACTGCGGACCCCGTCTTGCGGGAAGAACTGGCCGGACTGGGCAATGCCGAACTCTTCCGTACCTGCGCGCGGTTCACCGATGCGAGTAGTCGCGAGGAGGCCGGCGAGGAGTCGGTGGTGGAGGCCACCCGGATCACGCTGGGTCTGCTGGCCCACCGGATCGGCCAGCTCTCCGAGCAGGTCCGCGACGTGGACGGCTCGTCTGGCCCGGCTCGTGGAACGGCATGCCCCGCAGCTGCTCGACGTGGTGGGGATCGGCCCGGACACGGCGGTCACGTTGCTGATCACGGTGGGGGACAACCCGGAACGGCTGGACAGCGAGGCGTCGTTCGCCGCGCTGTGCGGGGTCAGCCCTGTCGAGCGTTCCTCGGGACGCAGGCAGTTCCGTCGCCTCAACCGCGGCGGCGACCGGCAGGCCAACGCCGCGCTCCACCGCATCGTGTTCACTCGTCTGCGGGTCGACCCGCGCACCCAGGACTACTACGAGCGCCGGATCAAGGAGGGCAAGACCCGGCGCGAAATCGTCCGTTGCCTCAAACGCTACGCGGCCCGGGAGGTCTTCCACCTGGTCAAACAGCTACAGCCAGCACCCCGCTCATAGGGGCTGTCGTGACAGATGAGAGGGTCAGGCGGGTGAGTGAGACACCGACCGAACACCCTGCAATACCGCTTTGACGGGCCAGAAGACGCTCCCGGTCCTGATCCTGGGTCCCTCACTGGGTACCACATGGCACATGTGGGACCGCCAGGTCCCCGAGCTGATCAAGCAGTGGCGGGTCTTCCGGTTCGACCTGCCGGGCCACGGCGGCGCCCCCGCGTACCCGGCGGGCTCGGTCGCCGAGCTCACCACACGGCTGCTCGCCACCCTCGACAGGCCTCGGCGTGCAGCGCTTCGGCTACGCGGGCTGCGCGCTCGGCGGTGCGGTCGGCATCGAGCTGGCCCTGCGCCACCCCGAGCGGCTCGCCTCCCTCGCGCTGATCGCCGCCTCGCCCCGCTTCGGCACGGCCGACGAGTTCCGGCAGCGAGGCGTGATCGTCCGCACGAACGGCCTCGACCCCATCGCCCGCACCTCGCCCGAGCGCTGGTTCACCGGCGGGTTCGCCGCCGCCCAGCCCGCGATCACCGAGTGGGCCGTGCAGATGGTGCGCACCACCGACCCCGGCTGCTACATCGCCGCCTGCGAGGCGCTCGCCTCGTTCGACGTCCGGGCCGAACTCGGGCGCGTCGGCGTGCCGACCCTGGTCCTCGTCGGCTCGGACGACCAGGTCACCGGCCCCGCCGAGGCCCGCACCCTGGTCGCCGGCATCCCCGACGCCCGCCTCGCCGTCGTCCCCGGCGCCTCCCACCTGGTGCCCGGTCGAGCAGCCCGCCGCCGTCACCGACCTGCTGGTGCGGCACTTCTCCACCGCCTGGCAGCCCGCCTTCGAGACCTCCACCGGCCAGACGGCCCTGCCCGCCGCCGCCCGTCAAGCCGGTCCTGTCCGCGGCTCCGCCGCAGCCCCTCCAGTCCGGGCCCGTCGCCGAGATCGCCCCGGTCGCCGTACCGCCGCAGGGCGCAGGGGCGGCCCGACCCGTACGACGCCGGGCTCAAGGTCCGCCGCGAGGTGCTGGGCGACGCGCACGTCGACCGGGCGCTGGCGCAGGCCGACGAGTTCTCCGGGGACTTCCAGGAGTTCATCACCCGCTACGCCTGGGGCGAGATCTGGGACCGCCCGGGCCTCGACCGGCGCACCCGCAGCTGCGTCACCCTCACCGCCCTGGTCGCCGGGCGGCCACCTGGACGAGCTGGCCTTCCACACCCGCGCCGCCCTGCGCAACGGCCTCACCCCGGGCGAGATCAAGGAAGTGCTGCTCCAGGCGGCCGTCTACTGCGGCGTCCCGGCGGCGAACAGCGCGTTCAAGGTGGCCCAGCAGGTCATCCGTGAGGAGACGACGCCCCAGGAGTGAGCCCGCGCACGGGAACGACCGGAAGGCAGGATGGAGCCATGAAGCTCACGAAGAAGTCGCACGCCTGCGTCCGCCTCGAGAAGGACGGGCGGACGCTCGTCCTCGACCCCGGCGGGTTCAGCGAGGAGGACGCCGCGCTCGGCGCGGACGCGATCCTCGTCACCCACGAGCACCCCGACCACTTCGACGAGTTGCGGCTGCGCGCCGCGATGGAGGACAACCCGGCCGCGCGAGATCTGGACCCTCAAGTCCGTCGCGGAGAAGATCTCGGCGGCGTTCCCGGGCCGCGTGCACACCGTCGGCCACGGCGACACCTTCACCGCCGCCGGCTTCGACGTCCAGGTCCACGGCGAACTGCACGCGGTGATCCACCCGGACATCCCGCGCATCACCAACGTCGGCTACCTCGTCGACGGCGGCAAGGTCTTCCACCCCGGCGACGCCCTCACCGTCCCCGACCACCCGGTGGAGACGCTGATGCTCCCGGTCATGGCCCCGTGGAGCAAGATCTCCGAGGTCATCGACTACGTCCGCGAGGTCGGGCCGCAGCGCGCCTACGACATCCACGACGCCCTCCTCACCGACCTCGCCCGCCCGATCTACGACCGCCAGATCGGCGGCCTCGGCGGGTCCCGAGCACCTGCGGCTCACCCCGGGGGAGTCCGCCGACCTCTAGGGGGCGTTGTCAGACCCGCCGGGTAGGTTGTGGGACATGCGCATCGCGACCTGGAACGTGAACTCGATCACCGCCCGCCTGCCGAGGCTCCTGGCCTGGCTGGAGAGCAGCGGCACGGACGTGCTGTGCCTCCAGGAGGCCAAGGTCGCCGAGGAGCAGTTCCCGCTCGGAGCAACTGCGCGAGCTGGGCTACGAGTCGGCGGTCCACGCGACCGGCCGGTGGAACGGCGTGGCGGTGCTCTCCCGCGTCGGCATCGAGGACGTGGTCAAGGGCCTGCCCGGCGACCCCGGGTTCGACGGCTCGGTGGAGCCCCGCGCCATCTCGGCGACCTGCGGCCCGCTCCGCGTCTGGTCGGTCTACGTGCCGAACGGCCGCGAGGTGGACCACCCGCACTACGCCTACAAGCTCCAGTGGTTCGAGGCGCTCAAGGCCGCCGTCGCCGGCGACGCGGCCGGCAGCCGTCCCTTCGCGGTGATGGGCGACTACAACGTGGCGCCGACGGACGACGACGTCTTCGACCGCGCGGCCTTCGAGGGCGCCACCCACGTCACCCCCGCCGAGCGCGCCGCCCTCGCCTCCCTGCGCGAGGCGGGCCTGTCGGACGTGGTCCCGCGGCCCCTCAAGTACGAGCACCCCTTCACGTACTGGGACTACCGCCAGCTCTGCTTCCCGAAGAACCGCGGCATGCGCATCGACCTGGTGTACGGCAACGCGCCGTTCGCGGGGGCGGTCAAGGACGCGTACGTGGACCGCGAGGAGCGCAAGGGCAAGGGCGCGTCGGATCACGCGCCGGTCGTGGTCGACCTGGACCTCTAGGGCCCGAACGACAGGCCCTGCAGCCCGGCCCGGCTCACAGCAGCCGCAGATCCACCGAGTCCGCCAGCGCCGCCAGCCCCGCGTCGCCGGGATGCAGGTGGTCGCCGCTGTCGTACGCGGGCAGTATCCGCGCGGGGTCGCGCCGGATCGCGCACCACGGTGTCGAAGTCGAGCACTCCGTCGTAGGCACCGGCCTCGCGGATCCACTCGTTCACCGCGACCCGCTCGGCGTCGACAGCGGCCGTGCACCGAGCCTCACCCTCGCACGGCAGGATCGTCGCCGCGAGCATCCTGAGCCCCCGGGCATGTCCGCGCTCCGCGAGCTCACGCAGTCCCGCGATCACCTGCTCCGCCGAGGTGCCCCAGCGCACGTCGTTGACACCCTCGAAGACGATCGCCGTACGCGCCGAGGTCTGGGCGAGCACGTCCCGGTCGAAGCGGTGCAGGGCACTCACCCCGGCCGTGTCCGTGGACACTCCGTCGCCGGGGTACCGGTCGGTGACCACGCGGTTGCCCGAGATGCCCTGGTTGAGCACCCCGTAGCGCGGCACCGCGCTCTGCTTCAGCAGCCGGGAGGCCAGCACGTTCGGCCACCGCCGGTTCGCGTCCACTGTGGACTTGTCGCCGTCGGTGATCGAGTCCCCGAGCAGCACCACGGACCCGGGCCCGCCGCTCACGTCGACCCCGGCGAGCAGCGGCCAGCTGGTGATCACCGAGGTGTACGACGCGGCGGACCCGTCCGCCGCGTGGTCGCCGGGCTCGCTGACGTACGACCGCTGCTGCGCGAGCCGGTGCAGGGGGGCCGCCGGTACCGCGCCGGGCAGGTGGAAGCTCACCAGCAGGTTGGCGTCCGCCGGCACCGCGAAGCCCAGTGGATCGCTGTACGCCTGGGCCCCCGCCGGGATCTCCACGCCTTCCAGACGGCCGAAGGTCAACGGCACCGGAGTGCCCCGCGCGGCCGCGCCCGACGCCTGCACGGCCACCGTCGCGCTGCCGATCCGTACCGGCGCCGCCGCGAAGGTGTTGTCGAACCGCACCCGCACCCGGGGCCCGCCCGCCGACGTGTGCACCACCAGCCGCAGCGTCCGGTCGGTCCAGGGCCCCACGGCGGCGTAACCGGCCGTGGACGTCGTCCAGCTGCCCGTCCAGCCTTGCGTGGCGGTCCGTACCGACACCGCGAAGACGTGCAGTCCGGCCGCCCGCGGCAACCGGACCGAGACGAGCTCGCGCCCCGGCGCCAGTGGCACCGTCACGACGTACAGGCGGGCCTGCTCGGCGAGTTGTCCGCCGGGCGTGTTGATGTGCGGCAGGGCCACCGCCTTCGTGGCGAGCGGCCCGGTGCGCCAGTCGGGCGCGCTCAGCCGGTAGCCGGAGCGGGTGCCGTTCGTGTACGTGACCGTGCCCGGGCCGCCCACCTCCGTGCCGGCGGTGCCCGCCACCAGGAAGGCGAGGGCGTCGCCACGCCCCGTGACGCGGACGTCCTGCCCGGCGGCGCGGACGTTGTCCGGCTCGCCCGGCTGCCGCCGCGGCCAGGTCAGCCGGGCGCCCTGGACGGTCAGGGTGCGGCCGGGCGCCCAGCCGGCGGCCGTGAGGTCCCGCGCCGAGAGGGAGGCGCCGGCGCCGTCGAAGTCGGCCGCCGCCGGCCGGCTGTCGTCGCTCACGGCGACGTTGTCGAACAGCCGCTCCAGCGGCACCGGCGCGGACCGTCTCTCCTCGACGGCCTGCGCCGATACCGCCGACATCACAGACCCGCACAGGGTCAGGGCGACCAGGACCCCCCGGACACATCGGCGCACGGCCGACTCCTCCCGCTCATCGACACACGACGCGACACCAAACGCAGGGACGGAACAGAAGACACAGCGAAACGTGAGACGCAAGACGCACGGTGAAGCTAGGGAGACATCTGGGACTCGTCAACGAGCCATGCGCGAACTCGGCGTGAACACGACCGCCATCGAAGGCCCGCGCGCCTGTAGTGCGTACGGCGGTACGAATGACACGCTGGGAGTATGAACATCCCTTTCCTGGGCAACCGGCGCCAGAAGGTCGGGTTCCCCGATCCCGCAGGCATCGCGGACCTCCTCGCCGAGTGCGAACTGCTCCGCTCCCAGGCGTCCCGGGCGGGGGTCCGGCTGGACGACTCGGTGGCCTCGCTGGAGGCGCTGGACCAGCTGCTGCCGCGCTGGCGGGACGACGAGGAGACCCTGGCCTGGCTCGGCAACGACGCCGGGCTCTACCTGGGCACCGTCATCGTGCGCACCGTGCCGGGAGCCGCCTGGGAGATCCGTTCCGACGGACAGCCCGTCCTGCGGCTCGTCTCCGGCAGGGAGTTCGACGTCGTGGACTCCGGGCACGAGTGGGCCGCGTACGGTGTGCCCGAACTGTCACAGCTGTACGCGGAAGTCGCGGAGGCGTGAGGCCCATGACCGGATCCTGTGGGCCAAAATCCGATGTAAATACGGCTAATGACCGAAAAGTGCGTGTCGCCCCACAAGTCCGATCTTGCCTGGATACGTTGCGGCAACCACCACACAGCTGAGAGTGAGTAGGGCTGAGTATGGCCGTAGATCCGCTGATCGAGCTGCGTGACGTCAACAAACACTTCGGGGAGCTGCATGTCCTGCAGGACATCAACCTCACCGTCGGCAAGGGGGAGGTGGTCGTGGTCATCGGCCCCTCGGGGTCGGGAAAGTCGACCCTGTGCCGGGCGATCAACCGGCTGGAGACCATCGAGTCGGGGACGATCGTCCTCGACGGACAGCCGCTGCCCGAGGAGGGCAAGCCCCTGGCCCGGCTGCGCGCCGACGTCGGCATGGTCTTCCAGGCGTTCAACCTCTTCGCCCACAAGACCGTCCTGCAGAATCTCTCCCTGGGGCAGGTCAAGGTCCGCGGGCGCCGGAAGGAGGACGCCGACAAGCGCTCCCGTGAACTCCTCGACCGGGTCGGTGTCGCCGACCAGGCGGACAAGTACCCGGCCCAGCTCTCCGGCGGTCAGCAGCAGCGCGTGGCCATCGCCCGCGCCCTGGCCATGGAGCCCAAGGCGATGCTCTTCGACGAGCCGACCTCCGCCCTCGACCCGGAGATGATCAACGAGGTGCTGGAGGTCATGAAGCAACTGGCCCGCGACGGCATGACCATGATCGTCGTCACGCACGAGATGGGCTTCGCCCGCTCGGCCGCCAACCGCGTCGTCTTCATGGCCGACGGCCGGATCGTCGAGGACCGCACTCCCGAAGAGTTCTTCACCAACCCCACCAGCGACCGCGCCAAGGACTTCCTCTCCAAGATCCTCAAGCACTGAACGGGCAGGCGCCGGACGGCTCATCGGATCGGACCTCGACTACGATGTGCCCTTCATCCCTGTCGGAGAGGGGGACTTCGCCGAAATCCGCCGATCCCGCAGGGGGTGAGCAGACCGCCCGCCCGGTCCGCGGGACGTTCCCGCCGGGTGTGGCCCCCACGGCCCTTCCGGCCACGGGGGCGGCGGTTCACATCGGCCAGGCCCGTCCGGCGGCAGCCGGAGATCACTGCTCGCGCAGCGGGACCGACACGTACGACGGGTCGTTCGCAGGCGAGGAGAAGGTCAGCTGCGCGCCGGACGGGTTGTGCTCGATGTAGAGCGGGTCGACCGTGTCGACGACCAGGGCGAGGCGATGCCCGGCCGGGACGTCGTAGGCCGTGGAGTTCAGCTCCAGGTCGACGCCGAACGGCTTTCCGGGGGTGCGCCCGTGGAAGGTGTACGGCGCGTTGGTGACCAGCTTGCCGAGGCCGAGCGGCCCCACGTCGTAGAGGTAGGCGACGAGGGTGCCGCTCTCCTTGGTCGGAGTGAGGGTCGTGTGCAACGTCACGGTGCCGCGCACCTGTTGGGCCCTGGCGTACTTCTCCGACTGCCACACGGCGGCCCAGCGGCGGGGGAGCAGCGGGATCGAGGCCATCGGGGGCAACTGGGCCACCTGGTCGAGGATGCTGGACAGGAAGACGACGCCGCCGTCCGCCCCCGAGTTCACGTTCGTGCGGATCGTGGTCGTGCCCGCGAGGGCGATCTTCCGGTCGGTCGCGCCGACCGACTTCCAGTCCGGGTAGCCCTCGTAGCCGCCCGAGGAACGGGACTTGAGCTGGACGGGCAGCTCGCGGTCGATGCCGTTGTCCTCGCCCCTGAGGTAGTGGTCGAACCAGCGCGCGGTGTCCTTCCACACGTCGTTGGGCAGCCCGAACAGGCCGGTCAGCTCGGCGGTGGCGTGGTCTCCGGGCCGCATCTCCAGCCGCTTCGGGCCGGTCAGCTTCTCGTAGAAGTCGGCGTACTGGTTGGGCGGGAAGATCGTGTCGCCCCAGGCGTTGGCGAGCATGATCGCCGCGCCGTTCTTGTTGATCTGGTCGACATAGGTCGCAGCGGAACGTTTCTTCCCCCAGGCGACGAGCTCCGGCTCCTTCGCCAGGTTGGAGCGTAGAAGTCGTCGAAGGTCTGCCGGAGTTCGGCGCTCTGGCGGCCCGTCACCAGGCTCGCGCCGTCCAGCAGGGCGGAGGCCTGGACGTGCTGGGTGCGTCCGGCGTAGATCGAGTCGATCAGGTCGGCCCAGCCGCTGAGTGACGCCACCGCCTTGACCCGCTTGTCGTGCGCGGCGGTGAGCAGGCTGATGCCGGCGCCGTAGGAGACACCCGCCATGCCGATGTGCCCGGCGTCGGCGGGGGTGTGGGCGAGCGCCCAGTCGATGACCTTGGACGCGTCGGCGATGTCGGGTGGGCCCGCCACTTCTATCTCGCCGCCCGACTGCCAGAAGCCGCGCACGTTGTAGGTGACCACGACATAGCCGGAGTCGGCGAGCTGCTGCGCCTGGGCCAGGTACTCGACCTGGGGCAGGCCCCAGCTCGTGGGCATGACGAGCAGCGGGTAGCGGTGGGTGCCGTCGGCGCCGGCCGGGGTGACGACGTTGGCCTTGAGGACGGTGCCGCCGTCGCCGGCGATGTCGACGAACCGGACGGGGTTCGGGGCCGCCTGGGCGGTGGGGGCGAGCCCGAGGGCTGTGCCGGCGACCAGGGTCGCCGAGACGGCGCCTACGGCGGTGGTGCGCAGGGCCTTGCGGTGGTGTCCCACGGGTCACTCCTCACTCGTGTAAGTGCAAAGTGACCGAACGGTAACCTCGGCCCCTTACCGCAAGTAACCCGTCGGTAAGTTACGTGCCAGTAACGATTGTTGAGGAGTGGAGGACCTCAGGAGGCCCGGTGGCTGTTGCGTGGAGTCGCCGGCGGCGGGCAGCGGGGTCTGTGCCGCGCGCGTCACGTCCTCGACCAGTTCGACGACGTCCGGGCCGTACGCCTGCGAGTTGACCACCTTCAGCAGCAGCACGAAGGAGCTCTGCCGTGCTTGCGGGCCAGCCGCTCGTGGTTGCGGGCGAGATAGCGGGTGGCGGCCTGGTTGGTGATCGCCCGCTGGCCGCAGAAGAGGAACACGGGACGCGCCTCGCGGCGGTCACCGGCGGTGAGCCGGGCCAGCAGCACGTACTCCGTGATGCCCGGCTCCATGCGGTAGCGCTCGTCGCCGATCTGGAAGGCGCCCCGGTCCGGCCCCGGTTCGGCGTCGATGTTGACCCGCACCCCGGGCAGCATCGCCGCCATGTGCGCCATCATGCGCCGGTTGGACCCCGGGCCGCCCACGCAGAACTCGGTGCGCTCGCCGAAGCCCTGATGGGCCGCGTCCTGCGGTGACCACCTGAAGGTGCGCGCCGCAGTCCTTGATCAGCGCGGAGAGTTCCAGGAGCGCGAACACGTCGAAGCGGTGCACCGCAGGCTCGGTGGCGGCCGGGTCGCGGTTGACGACCAGCAGTGACTCGGAGTTGTCCGGCAGCCCGAAGAAGGCCTGCTTGCGCCGGAGTTTCCGCTTCCACAGAAAGGTACGGGCGAGCCAGCCCAGCGCGGCACTGATGCCCGCCGCGACCACGCCCAGAACGATGTTGCGCACGTCGTCATTCATGGGCGCGCATGGTAGCGGGCTCGACGCACCGGTGTTCGACGCGCTGCCTGACGCGACCATGGCGATGAATTAAGCTGCGCGGACGGCCTTTGACTGGAGGTGCGGATGCGTCGCCCTGTCGCACGGAATCTGACGGTCCTGGCGGTCTCGGCCGCCGTGGTGGTGTCGTTGGGGGCGGCGGCGCCACCCGCCGCGCAGAGCACCGGCGGTGAGAAGATTCCCCTGGCCGTCGGCTACGGCGGCGCCGTCTCCAGCGTCGACGCGGACGCCTCGGCCGCCGGGCATCGAGGTGCTGCGCAAGGGCGGCAACGCCGTCGACGCGGCCGTCGCCACGGCCGCCGCGCTCGGCGTCACCGAGCCCTACTCCGCCGGCGTCGGCGGGGGCGGCTACTTCGTCTACTACGACGCCAAGTCCCGCACGGTGCGCACCATCGACGGCCGCGAGACCGCCCCGCTGAGCGCCGACGAGAACCTGTTCACCGAGAACGGCAAGCCGCTCGCCTTCGCCGACGCCGTCAGCAGCGGCCTCAGCGTCGGCACCCCGGGCACGCCCGCCACCTGGCAGACGGCGCTGCGACACGTGGGGCAGCAAGCGGCTCGCCAGGGTCCTGAAGCCGGCCGAGCGGATCGCCCGCGACGGCTTCACCGTCGACGACACCTTCCGCTCGCAGACGGCCGTCCAACGAGACCCGCTTCCGCTACTTCCCGGACACCGCCGACCTGTTCCTGCCGGGCGGCCAGCTCCCCGTCGTCGGCTCCACCTTCAAGAACCCCGACCTCGCCCGCACCTACGCGGAGCTGGGACGCAAGGGCGTCGGCGCGATCTACCGCGGCGACCTCGGCCGGGACATCGTCGACACGGTCAACAAGCCGCCCGTCGACCCGGCCTCCGGCTGGAACGCCCGCCCCGGCGATCTGACCGCGAAGGACCTGGCCGCCTACCGCACCAAGCTCCAGGCGCCCACCAGGACCTCGTACCGCGGCCTCGGCGTCTACTCCATGGCGCCGTCCTCCTCCGGCGGCACGACGGTCGGCGAGGCGCTCAACATCCTGGAGCGGACCGACCTGTCGAAGGCGAGCAAGGCGCAGTACCTGCACCGCTTCATCGAGGCGAGCCGGATCGCGTTCGCCGACCGGGGGCGCTGGGTCGGCGACCCCGCCTTCGAGGACGTACCGACGAAGGAGCTGCTGTCGCAGCGGTTCGCCGACTCGCGCGAGTGCCTCATCAAGGACGACGCGGTGCTCACCAGCCCGCTCGCGCCCGGCGACCCGCGCCACCCCGCCGCCGTGCGGCACCGGTGGCACGGCCGCTCCGACCACGTACGAGGGCGACAGCACCACGCACCTGACGGTGGCCGACAAGTGGGGCAACGTCGTCGCCTACACCCTCACCATCGAGCAGACCGGCGGCAGCGGCATCACCGTGCCCGGGCGGGGCTTCATCCTCAACAACGAGCTGACGGACTTCTCCTTCACCCCGGCGAACCCGGCCGTGCACGACCCGAACCTGCCGGGGCCCGGCAAGCGGCCGCGGTCGTCGATCTCGCCGACGATCGTGCTCGACCGGCACAACAGGCCCGTGGTGGCGCTCGGGTCGCCCGGGCGGCGCGACCATCATCACCACCGTGCTGCAGACGCTCACCGGGTTCGTCGACCGGGGGCTGCCGCTGGTCGACGCGATCGCCGCGCCACGCGCCAGCCAGCGCAACGCCGCGCAGACCGAGCTCGAACCCGGGCCTGTACGACAGCGCCGAGTTGCGGGAGCAGCTGGAAGCGATCGGGCACCGCTTCAAGGAGAACCCGGAGATCGGCGCGGCGACGGGCGTGCAGCGGCTGCCGGGCGGGAAGTGGCTGGCCGCCGCCGAGACGGTACGGCGCGGCGGCGGATCGGCGATGGTGGTGCGGCCTGTGCGTTGAGTGCCGTGTGCGGGTGCGTGGGGCTGGTCGCCCCACGCGGCAGAGCCCGCACATCGGTGCGGCCCCGCGCCCCTCAGGACGCTGTCCGGAAGGCGAGCCGCCCGTCCTCCACGTCCACCGTCACCCGGCCGCCCTTCGCGACCCTGCCGTCCAGCAGCAGCCGGGACAGCTCGTTGTCCACCTCGCGCTGGATCGTGCGGCGCAGCGGGCGGGCGCCGTACTCCGGCTGGTAGCCGCGCTCGGCCAGCCAGTCCACGGCCGGTCGGTGAACGTCCACCGTGATGCCCTTGGCCTGCACGAGGCGACGGGTGCGCGTCCAGCAGCAGGTCGGTGATCCGGCGCAGCTGTTCCGTGGTGAGCTGGCGGAAGACGACGATCTCGTCGATGCGGTTGAGGAACTCGGGCCGGAAGTGCTCGCGCAGCGGCCGCAGGATCTGCTCGCGCCGGGCCTCCTCGTCCGCGTCGGCGCCGCCCGAAGCCGAAGCCCGATGCCGGCGCCGCGGCGGGTGATCGCGTCGGAGCCCAGGTTGCTGGTCATCACGATGACCGTGTTGGTGAAGTCCACCGTGCGGCCCTGGGCGTCGGTCAGCCGGCCGTCGTCCAGGACCTGGAGCAGGATGTTGAAGACGTCCGGGTGCGCCTTCTCCACCTCGTCGAGCAGGAGCAGCGAGTACGGGTGGCGGCGCACCACCTCGGTGAGCTGGCCGGCCTCCTCGTGGCCGACGTAGCCGGGCGGGGCGCCGATCAGGCGGCTGACGGTGTGCCGCTCCTGGTACTCGCTCATGTCGAGGCGGACCATGCGGTCCTCGCTGCCGAACAGCGCCTCGGCGAGCGCCCGGGCCAGTTCGGTCTTGCCGACACCGGTCGGGCCGAGGAACAGGAAGCTGCCGATCGGCCGGTCGGGGCTGGCAAGCCCGGCGCGGGAGCGCAGCACCGCGTCGGAGACGACCCGCACCGCCTCGTCCTGGCCGACCACCCGCTCGTGCAGATGCTCCTCCAGGCCCAGCAGCCGGTCCTTCTCCTCCTGGGTGAGGCTGCTGACCGGGATGCCGGTCTGCCGGGACACCACCTCGGCGATGGACTCGGCCGTCGACCACGAGGTCCTGGCCCTCGTCGATCTCGCTGTCGCCGCCGGCCTCGGCGATCCGCTGCTTCAGGTCCGCGATCCGGTCGCGCAACTGGGTGGCCTGCTCGTACTGCTCGTCCGCGACCGCCTGGTCCTTGTCCCGGGTCAGCTGCTCCAGCCTCGCGCTCCAGGGCCCGTACGTCCGTGCCCTTGGTCCGGGCCCGCAGCCGCACCCGGGCGCCGGCCTGGTCGATCAGGTCGATCGCCTTGTCCGGCAGCCGGCGGTCGGTGAGATAGCGGTCGGACAGCTCCACGGCGGCGACCAGCGCCTCGTCGGTGTAGCGGACCTGGTGGTGGGCCTCGTAGCGGTCCTGGAGGCCGCGCAGGATCTCGATCGCGTCCGCGGCGGTCGGCTCCGGCACCAGGATCGGCTGGAAGCGGCGGGCCAGCGCCGCGTCCTTCTCGATCCGGCGGTACTCCTCCAGCGTGGTGGCGCCGACGATGTGCAGCTCGCCGCGGGCGAGGGCCGGCTTGAGGATGTTGCCGGCGTCCATGGAACTGCCGTCTCCGCCACCGGCACCGGCGCCCACGACGGTGTGCAGCTCGTCGATGAAGACGATCAACTGGTCGGAGTGGGCGCGGATCTCGCCGACGATGTTGTTCATCCGCTCCTCGAAGTCACCCCGGTAGCGGGTGCCCGCGACCACGCCCGTCAGGTCCAGGGCGACCACGCGGCGCCCGCTCAGCACGTCGGGCACGTCGCCGTCGGAGATGCGCTGCGCCAGCCCCTCCACGATGGCGGTCTTGCCGACGCCCGCGTCACCGATCAGCACCGGGTTGTTCTTGCCGCGCCGGGAGAGGACCTCGACGGTCTGCTCGATCTCCTGCTCACGGCCGATCACCGGGTCGATACGGCCCTGCCGGGCCAGCTCGGTGAGGTCGCGGCCGTACTTGTCCAGGGTCGGCGTGTTCGTCGGGCCGGGGCCGCTGCGGCCTGGGGGGCCTCCGGGGCCTCGGGCGGCGCCGGAGGGGGCGAAGCGGGCCGCGTTCAGGATGTGCCCGGCGGCCGAGTCGGGGTTCGAGGCCAGGGCGCTGAGCACGTGCTCCGGGCCGATGTAGCCGGTAGCCGCGGGCCCGGGCCATGTCGTGCGCGTCCAGCAGGGCCCGTTTGGCGGCCGGGGTGAGGGACAGCGCGGTCGGCGGCGGTGCGTCGTCCGGCCCGTGCTGGGCGGGGCCCGACCGATCGTCGATCTCCGACGCCAGCGAGTCGGGGTTCGCCCCGGCCTTGCTGAGCAGGGTCCGGGTGGGCTCGGTGGCGAGCGCCGCCCGCAGCAGATGCTCCGTGTCGAGATCCCGGCTGCCGTGCTCGGCGGCGTACTGGGCGGCGCCGCGGACGAGCTCCCGGGCCGGCTGGCTGAGCAGCCGCCCGAGGTCGATCTGCCGGGGACCCGGACGCGGTCCGCCGAAGAAGCGTGCGAGGAATTCTCCGAAGGGATCCGAGCCGTAGCCCTCCGGGCTGGTGAAGCCGCTGCTCATGGGCCTTCCGTTCCCGGCGTCCCCGGCGCCCGCGCGGGGGACGCCCTCGCTGGTCGACGTGCCGGGGCCGGGTAACCCGGGTGGCAGCCGGTTACACCTGGGGCACGCTCGTAGAACACCTTCGCACGATCGTCGGCGGCGGGCACCTTTGGGGCATTTCCGAATGATCCGGGTGGTCGGGGCGGTTCAGCGCGCTGTCAGGATCCTCGGTCCGGAATCCGTGATCGCCACCGTGTGCTCCGCGTGGGCGGCGCGGGAGCCGTCGTTCGTCTTCATGGTCCAGCCGTCGGGAGCCGCGTGGTAGTCGTCCGTTCCGCCCCGATGGCCATGGGCTCGATCGCCGGCACCGTGCGATCGCAGTCGCAGTGCAGTCGCAGCCGCATGCCCCGCCCCGGCCGTCCCTCGTTCGGCACCGAGAGGTCCTCGTGCATGCGGCGGCCGATGCCGTGGCCGCCGAAGCCGTCCGGGGTGCCGTAGCCCGCGGTGCGGCACACCGCGCCGATCGCGTGGGCGACGTCGCCGATGCGGGTTGCCGACGACGGCCGCCGTGATCCTCGCGGCGCGGGCCCGCTCGGCGGTCTCGATCAGGCGCACCTCGGCCTTGCGCGGAGTGCCGACGAGGGCCTTGCGCGGAGTGCCGACGAGAAGCTGATCGCCGAGTCGCCGGCCCAGCCGCCCGGTTCGGCTCCGAAGTCGGTGGTCACGAGGTCGCCGGCACACAGCCGACAGCGGTCCGGGATGCCGTGCACCATCGCGTTGTTGAGAGCGCGAGCGCGAGCGCGGCGAACGGCTCGGCCGACTGCCGTGTGGGGCGCGTGGCGTACCGGAGCATGACGGAGAGCGCGGCGAGCGCCGGCACCTCCCCCGAGACCCTCCGGAAGATCGAGACCGGGCGGGCCCCACCCCGGCCTTCTGCTCTCCTGGCGCTGAGGCTCCTGCGCCGTGCGTGAAAACTCCCCGTAGCACTGCTGTAACACAGCTGGTGTTGCCTACTGGGCGGAGCGCTCCGGTCTGGCGGGAGTTGAGCGATGGCAGCGGATCAACTCCCGATCAGCGTCCGGGAGTTCGTGAACTACCTGGACGGCCTGCTGGCACGCCTGGATCCGTCCGGCGGTTGGTGCGCGGTGTTCTGGCAGCGTGACCCGGAGGGCATGCGGGCCTGCCTCGACGGGCGTGAGATGCCGCCCTGGGACGTGGTGGAGGCGCTGCTGCAGGACCTCGCCGGGCAGTACGGCCCGGGCGGCGCTGGCCCCGAGACGGAACGCGCCCGGTCCCTGCATGCCGCGGCGCTCGCCGCATACGATGCCCGGCCGGGCGGCCGCGATGCCCTCGGGGACCAGTTGGACGTCATGCTCCGCGAGCGGAAATACGCAGCCGAACGCCAGGCCGACCTGACCCGCCTCCTCGCCTCCGCCCCCACCCGCGAGCAGGCCGACACCCTCCGCCTCGACCTCGCCTGGGCCCACGACGACCACGAACGCGCGACGGCCCGGTGCGCGGAGCTGCGCGGGCGGATGGCCCGCCTGGACCGACGCGACCTGGACGCCGCGACCGTGTTCCGCGACCGCGGCGGAGCCTACGCCGCGGGGCGGAGTGCCGGGGTCGGGACGGCGGACGTCCCGGGCACGCGGGGTGGCGTGTCGGCGGATGCGGCGGGGGTGTTCGGCGGCGGGGGAGAGGCGGGGGCTGGCGCGGGTGTGCGTGGTGGCGCGGGCTCGTGGGCTGCCGCGGGTGGTTCTGGCGGTGGGGTGGCGGGGGATGCGGCGGGGGTGTTCGGCGGCGGGGGAGAGGCCGGGGCTGCCTCGGGTGGTTCTGGCGGTGGCGTGTCGGGGGAGTTCGGCGGCGGGGGAGAAGTGGGGGAGTTCGACGGCGGGGCAGGGGCGAGGGCATCCGCGGGCGGGCATGGTGGCGGGGCGTCGGCGGATGCCGGGGGTGCGTCCGGCGACGGGAGGGCGGCGGAGGACGCGGCGGCGTTCGGTGGAGGGGCGGTGGCTGGCCGGGCCCGCGCGGGCGGCGGTGAGGCAGCCGAGGGTGCCGGCCGTGCGTACGGCGACGGGACGGCGGCGGCCGGGGGCGCTGCCCGGCGTACCCCTGGCGGCCCGTACGGCCCCGGGGCGCCTGCCGCGCCGTGGCACCGCACCGAGTCGGCGTCAGCAGTGACCGGTGGAGCCGGTCGGGATGACCCCCGGCATGCGGCCGCCGTCCCGGAGCCGGAGCGCCGAACCCTCGAGCGTCCGGCGGGCAGGGCGGTACCCCGGGAAGCCGTCTCGGGCGGCACACCCGACGCCTTCCCGGCCGTGGCGGCCCCCGAGCCGCCGGCATCCCGTGCGCCCGTCCCCAAACAGCGCAAACGCCGTCGCGGCAGCGCCCGCTTCGCCGGGATGGCCGAGGAGGAGGCCGTGCCCGTCGTCGTGCCTCCCGCCGGCGTGCCTACGCTCCCCGAACCCGCCCCGGCCACCGGCCGCACCCGGCGGGGCGCACGGTTCGCAGGGGCCGCCGAAGAGGTGGAGACGAAGGACGCGGGAGCGCAGTCCCATGCGGTCGGCGCGGCGGACCGGACGGAGGTGGCGCGGACCGTCGAGGCGCTGGCGCGGCTGCGTGCTGAGGGGCGCAGTGGGGAGGCGCACGCTCTGCTGGTCGAGCTGGCCTCCTGGGCTCCCGCCCGGTTCCCGCTGCTCGCGGGCGAGCTGGAGCGGGCCGGGCTGGGGGCGGACTGGCAGACGCTGTTGTGGGAGGCCGCCTCGTTGCCCGCGGGGCGGCTGGTCGCCGCGGCGGACGCGCTGGGCGCGGCCGGGCGCGCGGGCGACGGGCAGCAGATCCTGCGGCAGGGTGTGGCCCGGCCTCCGACCGAGATCGGTGAGGCCGTCCTCTCGCTGGTCGCCGAGGGGCGTCACCGCGAGGTGCGCGCGCTGCTCGATGCGTACGTGAGGGCCCGCACCCCCGAGGAGGCGGCTCGCAGTGCCGAGCCCGATCCGCAGCGCCTCGTACCGCTCCTGCTGGAGGCCGCCGAGGGCGTGTCGGACGAGCGCCGCTGGGATCTCGTGCACGCACTCCGGGTCGCCGGATTAGCCGCCTGACCGGCGATGTCGTGTCCCCGGCGACTCACCCACAGGAGTGCGAATCGCGCTCTGCCCCGCGGGTTGGCGACGATGGTCTTGGCAAGCAAGTGCCGGAGGCTTACGTTCGTGGCTCTACGGCCCGCTTCTACGGGCGTAGAGACGCAGACGTCGCGTCGAAGGAGCAGCTCATGGCCAACGTCGTACGTGCCGCTCTGGTCCAGGCCACCTGGACCGGCGACACCGAGTCCATGGTGGCGAAACACGAGGAGCACGCCCGGGAGGCGGCTCGCCAGGGCGCGAAGATCATCGGCTTCCAGGAAGTCTTCAACAGCCCCTACTTCTGTCAGGTCCAGGAGCCCGAGCACTACCGCTGGGCCGAGCCCGTCCCGGACGGGCCGACCGTGCGGCGTATGCAGGCACTCGCGCGCGAGACCGGCATGGTGATCGTCGTGCCGGTGTTCGAGGTCGAGCAGTCCGGCTTCTACTACAACACCGCGGCCGTGATCGACTCCGACGGCGGCTACCTCGGCAAGTACCGCAAGCACCACATCCCTCAGGTCAAGGGCTTCTGGGAGAAGTACTACTTCAAACCCGGCAACCTCGGCTGGCCCGTCTTCGACACCTCCGTCGGCAAGGTCGGCGTCTACATCTGCTACGACCGCCACTTCCCGGAGGGCTGGAGGCAACTCGGCCTGAACGGCGCCCAGCTGGTGTACAACCCGTCCGCCACCCACCGTGGCCTCTCGTCCCACCTGTGGCGGCTGGAGCAGCCCGCCGCGGCCGTCGCCAACGAGTACTTCGTCGCCGCGATCAACCGCGTGGGCCAGGAGGAGTACGGGGACAACGACTTCTACGGGACGTCGTACTTCGTCGACCCACGCGGACAGTTCGTCGGCGACGTCGCCAGCGACAGCAAGGAGGAACTCGTGATCCGCGACCTGGACCTCGGCCTCGTCGAGGAGGTGCGGCAGCAGTGGGCCTTCTACCGCGACCGCCGCCCCGACGCCTACGAAGGGCTGGTGCAGCCGTGACCGACGACCTCCTGGGCCGCCACCGGAGCGTGCTCCCCGACTGGCTCGCCCTGTACTACGAGGACCCCATCGAGATCACCCACGGCGAGGGCCGGCACGTCTGGGACGCCCACGGCAACCGGTACCTCGACTTCTTCGGCGGCATCCTCACCACGATGACCGCCCACGCGCTGCCCGAGATCACCAAGGCGGTGAGCGAGCAGGCCGGGCGGATCATCCACTCCTCGACCCTGTACCTCAACCGGCCGATGGTCGAACTCGCCGAGCGCATCGCCCAGTTGAGCGGCATCCCCGATGCCCGGGTCTTCTTCACCACCTCAGGAACCGAGGCCAACGACACCGCACTGCTGCTGGCCACGACGTACCGGCGCAGCAACACGGTCCTGGCGATGCGCAACAGCTACCACGGCCGCTCCTTCAGCTCCGTCGGCATCACCGGCAACCGCGGCTGGTCCCCGACCTCGCTGTCCCCGCTGCAGACCCTGTACGTCCACGGCGGCGTGCGCACCCGCGGCCCGTACGCCGCCCTGAGCGACGCGGACTTCATCGCCGCCTGCGTCGAAGACCTGCGGGACCTGCTCGGTCACACGCGCGCGCCCGCCGCGCTGATCGCCGAACCCATCCAGGGCGTCGGCGGCTTCACCGCACCGCCGGACGGTCTGTACGCGGCCTTCCGCGAGGTGCTCGACGAGCACGGCATCCTGTGGATCGCCGACGAGGTGCAGACCGGCTGGGGACGCACCGGCGAGCACTTCTGGGGCTGGCAGGCCCACGGGCAGAACGGGCCGCCGGACCTCATGACCTTCGCCAAGGGCATCGGCAACGGCATGTCCATCGGCGGCGTCGTCGCCCGCTCCGAGATCATGAACTGCCTGGACTCCAACAGCATCTCCACGTTCGGCGGCACCCAGATCACCATGGCGGCGGGCCTGGCCAACCTCAACTACCTGGTGGAACACGACCTCCAGGGCAACGCGCGGCGGGTCGGCGGCCTGCTCATCGAGCGGCTGCGGGCCGCCGCCGCGCAGGTGCCTGCCGTGCGGGAGGTACGCGGACGGGGGCTGATGATCGGCATCGAGGTGACCAAGCCCGGGACCGACGAGGCCGATCCGCAGGCCGCCGCGGCCGTCCTGGAGGCGGCCCGCGAGGGCGGTCTGCTGATCGGCAAGGGCGGCGGCCACAACACCAGCTGCTCTGCGCGTCGCCCCGCCGCTGTCCCTCAACGTCGCGGAGGCCGAGGAAGGCGCCGCGATCCTCGAGAACGCTCTGAGGAGCATCCGGTAGCAGTGCACTGAGGCAAGGGAAGTCCGCCATGGCCACCACCCTGGACACCTGGGAGCCCGCCCTGTCGGTCCGGCAGGTCCTCACCCTGGAGCGGGTGCTCGCCGGGGAGCCCGAGGTGGTGGCCGGCGCCGGCCATCTCGACCGGCAGGTGCGCTGGGTGCACGTCGCCGAGGCCGCCGACGTCGGCGTGATGCTCAGCGGCGGCGAGATGGTCCTCACCACCGGCGTGCTGCTCGCCGGCGACGAGGACAAGCAGGCCGAGTACGTCCGGTCGCTGCACCGCGCGGAGGCCGCGGCCGTCGTCCTCGGACTCGGCCGCGCCTTCCCGCGCCGCGCCGGACGTGATGCGCCGGGCGGCCGAGCGGTGCGGGCTGCCGATGGTCGTCCTGCACCGGCCCTTCCCCTTCGCCGGAGCTGACCGAGGAGGTCCAGTCCCGGCTGCGTGCGGCGCAAGTTCGCCGCCGTCAGCCTCTCCGAGGCCGTCCGCACCGAACTCACCGCGCTCATCACCGCGGGCGCGCCGCTGCAACGCCTGCTCGACGAGGTCGCCCGGCACAGCGCCTGCCCGGTCGTCGTCACCAACCTCGCCCACCGCGTCCTCGCCACGGCGGGGGAGCGGCCGGCGGTGGACGACGTGCTGCGCGACTGGGAACGCATCGCCCGCCAGGCATGGGGGCACCGCCCAGGCCGTTCAGGCACTGGGGGAGGCACCGAGGGCGACGGCTGGATCCGGGCCGAACTGGGCGGACGCGGGGAGCGCTGGGGCCGGATCGTGCTGTGCGGCTACCGCGGCGACACCGCCAACGGGACGGCTGCTGGCCGACCGCGCCGCCGAGGCGCTCGTGCTGCACCGCATGCTCGGCGGCACCGCCGCGTGCTCCTGGGAGGAGCAGTCCGCGCAGAGTCTGCTGACCGACCTGGTCAGCGGCGTCGTACCGGCCCGGCAGCTGCTGCCCAGGGCGCGCGCGGCCGGCCTGCCGGTCAACCGGCGGACCTTCGTGCCGCTGGTCGTCCGCGACGGCGACACCGGCCGGCTCGACCGGCTGCTGCGGCTGCTGGGCCTGCCCGGGCTGGTCGCCGAACTGGCCGACGGGGCCACCGCCGTGCTCCTCAGCCTCGCCCGCGACCAGGACGCGGACGCCCTCGCCGCGCACTTCGCGACCCGGCTGCGCACCGAGTCAGGCCCGGCCCGCACGGTCGTCGCCGCGGCCGACCCCCGAGTCGTCTGGGACGACGTACCCGCCGGACTGCGCGAGGCCCGGCACGTGGCGGACGCGGTCGCCGACTCCGTGGGGGCCCTGGACCTCCCGCCGGTCGTCCGTCTGAAGGACGTCCACCTGCGCGGTCTGATCCGGCTGCTGCGGGACGACCCGCAGGTGCAGTCCTTCGCGGAGCGGGAGCTGGACGGGCTGCTGTGCGAGTCCGACGAGGACCTGCTGTCCGTCCTGCGCACCTACCTCGCCACCGGCCGCAACAAGTCCCGCACCGCCCAGCTCCACCACGTCTCCCGGCCGGCCCTCTACCGCCGTCTGGAGGCCATACAGGTCCGCCTCGGGGTGGACCTCGACGACTTCGAGCAGGCCGCCTCGGTACACATCGCACTCCTCGCGCACGATGCGCAACAGCAGTGAAACACGTGACCACCTGGGAAAACGGCGGTGAAACATGGACCCACGGCACCATGACACGGTGGCACGCCGCACGCCCTCAGACGTGACACGGTGCAACTCAAAGAGAACTCCGAGACTTCCTAGGCTCACGGCACACCGAGCGACCGGAGGTCCCGATGAGCAGAGTGATCCGTGCCGCCGTCTTCCAGACCGCCTGGACGGGCGACAAGGAATCGATGATCCAGGTCCACGAGCAGGCGGCCCGCGACGCGGCCGCGCAGGGCGCTCAAGTCCTGTGCTTCCAGGAGCTGTTCTACGGACCGTACTTCTGCCAGGTCCAGGACCCGGCGTTCTACGAGTACGCCGAGCAGATCCCCGAGGGCCCCATCGTCCGCCGCTTCCAGGCCCTCGCGAAGGAACTGGGCATCGTCCTGGTGCTGCCCATGTACGAGGAGGAGCAGCCCGGGGTCCTCTACAACACCGCTGCCGTGATCGACGCGGACGGCTCCTACCTCGGCAAGTACCGCAAGACCCACATCCCCCAGGTGCGCGGCTTCTGGGAGAAGTTCTACTTCCGCCCCGGCAACTCCGGCTGGCCGGTCTTCGAGACCGCCGTGGGCAGGGTCGGCGTCTACATCTGTTACGACCGCCACTTCCCGGAGGGCTGGCGCGCCCTCGGCCTCGCGGGCGCCGAGATCGTCTTCAACCCCTCGGCCACTTCCCGCGGCCTCTCCGCCTACCTCTGGCAGCTGGAACAGCCGGCGGCGGCCGTCGCCAACGAGTACTTCATCGGCGCGATCAACCGGGTCGGCGTCGAGGAGTACGGCGACAACGACTTCTACGGGACGTCGTACTTCGTGGACCCTCAGGCCCAGTTCGTCGG
The DNA here is from genome assembly GCA_963798065.1 of uncultured Actinomycetota bacterium. Classification (GTDB taxonomy): domain Bacteria; phylum Actinomycetota; class Actinomycetes; order Streptomycetales; family Streptomycetaceae; genus Streptomyces. Next base: position 48,646 of record CAWCSC010000005.1, read on the forward strand.
CGAGGTGGCGAGCGACAAGGAGCCCGAACTCGTCGTCCGCGACCTGGACATGGCCAAACTCCGCGAGGTCCGCGACCGCTGGCAGTTCTACCGGGACCGGGCGCCTGGAGCGTACGGTCCGCTGACGGCCCCATAGGGGCGCGGGGAACTGCGCGACCAGCCACGAGCAACCGTCACGTGCACACCGCGAGGAGCGATCGATGAGCCGTACAGTCATTCGCGGCGGCCTAGTAGTCACCGCATCCGACGAGATCCACGCCGACGTCCTGATCGAGGACGGCCGCATCGCCGCCCTCGCAGCCACGGGGACAGCCGCCGCCGAAACCTTCACAGCGGACCGCACCATCGACGCCACCGGAAAGTACGTCATCCCCGGCGGCGTCGACGCCCACACCCACATGGAGCTGCCCTTCGGCGGCACCTTCGCCTCCGACACCTTCGAGACCGGCACCCGGGCCGCCGCCTGGGGCGGCACGACGACGATCATCGACTTCGCCGTGCAGAGCGTCGGGCACAGCCTGCGCGAGGGCCTGGACGCCTGGCACGCCAAGGCCGACGGCAACTGCGCCATCGACTACGGCTTCCACATGATCGTCTCCGACGTCAACGAACACACGCTCAAGGAGATGGACCACCTGGTGGAGGAGGGTGTCACCTCCTTCAAGCAGTTCATGGCCTACCCGGGCGTCTTCTACAGCGACGACGGCCAGATCCTGCGCGCCATGCAGCGCTCCGCCGACAACGGCGGCCTGATCATGATGCACGCCGAGAACGGCATCGCGATCGACGTCCTGGTGGAGCAGGCGCTGGCCCGGGGCGAGACCGACCCGCGCTACCACGGCGAGGTCCGCAAGGCCCTGCTGGAGGCCGAGGCCACCCACCGTGCCATCAAACTCGCGCAGGTGGCCGGTGCGCCCCTGTACGTCGTGCACGTCTCGGCGACGGAGGCGGTCGCCGAGCTGGCCCGGGCACGCGACGAGGGGCTGAACGTCTTCGGCGAGACATGCCCGCAGTACCTGTTCCTGTCCACCGACAACCTCGCCGAGCCGGACTTCGAGGGCGCGAAGTACGTGTGCAGCACACCGCTCAGGCCCCGGGAACACCAGGCCGCGTTGTGGCGGGGCCTGCGCACGAACGACCTCCAGGTCGTCTCCACCGACCACTGCCCCTTCTGCTTCGTGGGCCAGAAGGACCTCGGCCTCGGCGACTTCTCCAAGATCCCCAACGGCCTCCCGGGCGTCGAGAACCGTATGGACCTGCTCCACCAGGCGGTCCTCGACGGGCACCTCTCCCGCCGCCGCTGGATCGAGATCGCCTGCGCCTCACCGGCCCGGATGTTCGGGCTGTACCCGAAGAAGGGCACCATCGCGCCGGGCTCCGACGCCGACATCGTCATCTACGACCCGCACGCCGAGCAGGTCATGTCGGCCGAGACGCACCACATGAACGTCGACTACTCGGCGTACGAGGGCAAACGCACCACCGGCCGGGTCGAGACGGTCCTCTCGCGCGGCGAACTCGTCATCACCGAGCGGGAGTACACGGGACACGCCGGGCACGGCGTCTTCACCCCGCGATCCACCTGTCAGTACCTCAACTAGGAGTGGCGCAGATGGACTTCGGACTCGTCCTGCAGGCGGACCCGCCGGCCTCGCGGGTGATCAGCCTGATGAAGCGCGCGGAACGGAACGGTTTCTCGCACGGCTGGACCTTCGACTCCACCGTGCTGTGGCAGGAACCGTTCGTGATCTACAGCCAGATCCTGGCCAACACGACCAAGCTGAAGGTCGGACCGATGGTGACCAACCCGGGCACCCGTACCTGGGAGGTCACCGCCTCGACCTTCGCCACCCTCAACGACATGTTCGGCAACCGCACGGTCTGCGGCATCGGCCGTGGCGACTCCGCGATGCGCGTGGCCGGGCGAAAGCCCAACACCCTGGCCCGGATCAGCGAGGCCATGAAGGTCATCCGGGAGCTCGGCAGCGGCCGGGAGGCCGACCTCGGCGGCACCGTCCTCCGGTTCCCGTGGATCGGCCCGGGCGCCGAACTGCCCGTGTGGATGGCCGCGTACGGCCCCAAGGCCCTCAAGATGGCCGGCGAGGAGGCGGACGGGTTCATCCTCCAGCTGGCCGACCTGTACCTGACCGAGTACATGGTCAAGGCGGTGAAGGACGCGGCCGTCGCCGCCGGCCGGGACCCCTCCGCGGTGACCATCTGCGTGGCCGCCCCGGCCTACGTCACCGAGGACGACTCGCCCGAGGCGCTCGCCCACGCGCGCGAGCAGTGCCGGTGGTTCGGCGGCATGGTCGGCAACCACGTCGCCGACCTGGTCTCCAAGTACGGCGAGCACTCGTCCCAGGTCCCCGACGACCTCACCGACTACATCAAGGCCCGCGAGGGCTACGACTACTCCCACCACGGGCGCAGCGGGAACCCGGACGCCCAGTTCGTGCCCGACGAGATCGTCGAACGGTTCTGCCTGATCGGACCGGTCGAGAGGCACATCGAGAAGCTGAACGCGCTGCGCGCGCTCGGCGTGGACCAGTTCGCCGTCTACGACATGCACGACGCGCAGGAGGCCGTGATCGACGCCTACGGATCGCGGGTGATCCCGGCCGTCAACGGCTGATCTCCTTCGCGGCACACCTGCGCAACAGCTCCTTCGCAGCACCCCGTTCGCCGCAGCACGGCTGTGGGCGGCACCCCCTTCGAACTCCCCCTTCCCGGCGGCCCGGGAAGGGGACCCAGGACGCTCCCGAGCGCACCCCCCCGTCGGCGTCACCCGCATGGCCTTTCCCGTCCCACCTCCCCTGATTGGCCTGGCCCATGACCGATACCGCTCCCACGGCCCCACCGCCGACCTCCCAAGTCACCCTCGCCGACGGCCGGGTGGAGATCGCCTCGGGCGCCCCCGTACCGACCGGTCCCTACGCCAACGAGGACCTGCTTCCGGTCCCCGTCGAGAAGCGCACCTGGACCACGTACAACTTCTCCGCGCTGTGGGTCGGCATGGCCCACAACACGGCCTCCTGGACCCTCGCCTCCGGGCTCATAGCCGTCGGCATGGACTGGAAGCAGGCGGTGCTCACCATCGCCCTGGCCAACGTGATCGTGCTGATACCGATGCTGCTCACCGGGCACGCCGGGCCGAAGTACGGCATACCCTTCCCGGTCTTCGCCCGGGCCTCCTTCGGCATCCGCGGGGCCAACCTGCCCGCTGTCGTACGGGCGTTGGTGGCGTGCGGCTGGTTCGGCATCCAGACCTGGATCGGCGGCGAGGCCATCTACTTCCTGGCCGGCAAGCTCATCGGAAGCGGCTGGACGGACGCCGCGAAGGTCGGCGGCTACGCCTGGACCATGTGGCTGTCGTTCGCGATCTTCTGGGCCCTGCAGGTCGTCATCATCTACCGGGGCATGGAGACGATCCGCCGCTTCGAGAACTGGGCAGCGCCTTTCGTGCTCGTCGGCGCGTTCGTGATGCTGTGGTGGATGAGCGACAAGGCGGGCGGTTTCGGCCCGCTGTTCGACCAGCCGTCGAAGCTCGGCTGGGGCGCCGACTTCTGGAAGCTGTTCGCGCCCGCCCTGATGGGCATGATCGGATTCTGGTCCACGCTGTCGCTGAACATCCCCGACTTCACCCGCTACGGCAGGAGCCAGAAGGCACAGACCCGGGGTCAGGCACTCGGTCTGCCGACGACCATGACGCTCTTCGCCTTCCTGTCCGTGATGGTCACCTCGGGCTCGCAGGCCGTGTACGGCGAGGCGATCTGGGACCCGGTACAGCTCGCGGCCAAGACGGACAACACGGTGGGCCTGCTCTTCGCCCTCGTCACCGTCCTGGTGGCGACGCTGTCCGTCAACGTCGCGGCCAACCTGGTCTCGCCGGCCTTCGACTTCTCCAACATCGCGCCCCGCAGGATCAGTTTCCGGGCCGGTGCACTCGCCACCTGCGTCCTCGGTGTGCTGATCTTCCCGTGGAAGCTGTACTCCGACCCGCAGGGCTACATCTTCACCTGGCTCGGCCTGGTCGGCGGGCTGCTCGGCACCGTGGCGGGCATCCTCATCGCCGACTACTGGATCCTGCGCCGCGCCCGGCTCGACCTGGCCGACCTGTACCGCACGGGCGGCCGCTACTGGTACCAGGGCGGCTGGAACTGGCGGGCGGTCGTCGCCTTCGCGGCCGGCGGCATCCTCGCCGTCGGCGGCGCGAACTTCAAGCCGCTGATCGACGGCCGTCCCGTCCCGGCACTGGCCGGCCTGGCCGACTACGGCTGGGCGGTGGGTCTGGGGACGTCGATGGTTCTGTACCTGGTGCTGATGGCGTTGCGGGGCCGTCACCGCACCACGGTCTGACGCGGGTGGTGCGCTGGAGGACGGTCAGCCCTTGTCGGCACTGCTCTCCAGCGCGGCCACCGCTTCCTTGGCGGCCTTGATGGCGCCCTTGTTGATCGTGTCCGTGCTGGGCGCCTTCTTCGACTCGAAGTCACTGCCGTTGTACGTGATGGTCACCAGCGCGTTGGACGCGCTGACGAACACCTGGCCCTCGCGGGTCTCCTGCTTGTCCTCCGTGGTGAGGTTGACGATGGAGTACGCGCTGTCGCCCAGACCGGGAACGGCGCCTCCGCCGCTCTTCTCCCCGGTGTGCTTCTTGTAGGCCTTCTGCGCCGCCTCGTCCGAGGCCATGACCTCGTAGGACACGTCGAGCCAGCGGTAGTCGTACCCCTCGAGCGCGTTCCAGGAACAGGTGCGGCGCAGCTCCGAGTCCGTGGACGGGATCTCCTTGCCGGCCGTCTTGGCGCCCGGCACCAGCGACTCGATCGTCTTCTTGGCGACGCTCTCGCACGGCGCCGGCGCGGCCGAGTAGGCCTTCGAGACCGTCTCCGTCGACGGGCCGGACGCGGACTGGGTCTCGCTCTTGTCGTCGGCCGACTTGTGCTCGGCGGCCTGCGGCGCGGCGAGCGGACCGGACGACAGCGCCCAGCCCGCCACGGCGAGCACGGCCACCGGGGACAGGCGTGCGGTCAGGGCCAGGTGCAGAGGTAGGGAACGCACGGCGCCCTTCTGTGGGAACGGACGGTGCGGAGCGGGCCCGCACGGAGGACGGGACGACAGTGTCACATGCCTCCCTGTGGGGCGGAAGTGCGACCTCGCTCCGTGCCTGCGTGGTAACGGTGCCTCACTGTTTGCCGCCGGATTTTCGGTTGGTTCGGCGTTGAGTGGGTGATTTGCCCTGACCGTACGGGCACGTAGGGTGCCGGAGTTTTGGCGAGGCCACGACAGGGGGAGGGGGCGGGTGGTGTACGACCAGGAGAGGTGACAGCCCGTATGTTCACGTCCCGCCCGGCCCTCCAGGGCACCTTCGGCATGGAGGTCCCCAGCGGAGGGAGCTGACCTGCCTCTTCGTCGTATGAAGCGGTGATGACCTGCGGTGATGCGTCTTTCGCAGGCTTTCAGTTTGGTCAGGGCTTATGCAGCTGAAACTCCCCATGGCCTCCCCGTAGCCCCGGGAACTCCCCAGGGGAGTTCCCGGCGCCATGGCGTTCACCTGCGGATTCAGGGTGGGGGTGCCTCCCGTCTAGGTCGGACAAGGGGTCGGGGAGCGTGGACGAGACGTTTGGCGCCGTTGGAGAAGCGCTGTGTTGCGCCGCAGTCATCCGGCTGAGCGGGGCCATGGAGGTGCTGACTGAGCGATCTGGGCTGTTCGACGCCTACGCCTCGATCATGGCGGGAGTGGAGAGCAAACGTGACCGTCTTGTCGATGCGACCGTCGCTTTCCGGGAATCGGCCGGTCTCCGCCCAGCAGACCGAGGCTCGGCCTCGGGTGATCCCCGGCCGTCCCGGCGAGCAGTGACCGTCGGCCCTCACCAGCCGCGAGCAGGCCGGTGACCTGAACCGGGATACCGGCCGAGCAGGGTCCGACCGTCAGGGTGTGGAGGGACAGCTCGTGAGGTGGAGCAGGATGAGCTGTTCGGGGTGGAGGGTGGGGATCTGGATGCCGACGCGTTCCAGGACGCTGCCGGGCAGGGTGACGCCGTCCTTGCTGCACCAGGCGGGGGTTCCGCGTTCCATGCCGGGGGCTCGGTCGGCCGGGGACAGCGGGCGCAAGTGATAGGTGGCGTCGGGATCGAGGCCGCGCAGCCGTAGCGTGCCGGGGTGGGCGGCGACGGGCGTGGCCACTGCGGTCAACGCGAAGACGGCTTCGGTCCGGTCGTGGGAGATGACGCCGTGGGCCCACAAAGCCGGGTCGGTGTGGTCGACGCGGACGACGCGGCCGGTGTGCAGCAGGCCGCGGAGTTGCTTGTGGAGGGTGACCCAGCGGGTGAGTTCGGCGCGTTCACTCTCGCTCGCGCGGGTGAGGTCCCATTCGATGCCGAGGTGGCCGAAGAGCGCGGTGCCGGCCCGGAAGGCGAGGTCGTGGGTGCGGCTGGTGGTGTGGGAGCGGGCGGCGCCGATGTGGGAGCCGACGAGTTCGGGCGGCAGGATCAGACCGGTCCAGCGGTTGATGGACTGGCGTTCCAGGGCGTCGTTGCAGTCGCTGGCCCAGACGCGGTCGGTGCGCTCCAGGATGGCGAGGTCGACCCGTCCGCCGCCGCTGGAGCAGGATTCGATCTCCAGGCCCGGGTGGCGTGCGCGCAGTTCGTCGAGCAGGGCGTACACGGCGAGAGTCTGGCGGTGGACGGCGGGCTCGCCGTCGGGCGAGTGGCCGGCGTCGACCAGCTCACGGTTATGGTCCCACTTGAGGTAGGCGATGTCGTACTCGGCGAGCAGGGCGTCGAGCCGCTCCAGGATGTACGCGTACGCCTCGGGGTGGGTGAGGTCCAGGACCTGCTGGGAGCGGCGGTCGGCGGGGGTGCGGCCACCGGTGGCCAGGATCCATTCGGGGTGGGCGCGGGCCAGGTCGGAGTCGGGGTTGACCATTTCCGGTTCGACCCACAGACCGAACTCCATCCCGAGGGCGCGGACATGGTCGATGAGGGGGTGGAGGCCGCTGGGCCAGACGGTCTCATCGACGTACCAGTCGCCGAGCCCGGCCTGGTCGTCGCGGCGGTGGCGGAACCAGCCGTCGTCCAGGACGAAGCGTTCCACGCCGACCTGTGCGCCGAGGTCGGCGAGGTGGGTGAGCTTGTCGAGGTCGTGGTCGAAGTAGACGGCTTCCCAGGTGTTGAGCACCACCGGGCGGGGCCGTTGCGGATGTCCGGGGCGGGCGCGGAGATGGTCGTGAAAGCGGGCGGACAGGCCGTCCAGGCCCTGGTCGCTGTGGGAGGCGTAGAGCCACGGGCCGGTGTACTGCTCGCCGGGGCCGAGGATCACCTCGCCCGGAAGCAGCAGTTCACCGGCGGCGACGACCGGGCGGCCGGTGGGCAGCCGTTCGGCCAGGATCCGGTGGTTGCCGCTCCAGGCGATGTGCAGCCCCCACACCTCCCCGTGGCCGAAGCCGAAGCCCGGCGTGCCGGCCGCCAGGACCAGGGCGGCGTCGGGTCCGGTGCGCCCGCTGCGAGTCTCGCGCAGCCAGGTGCCGGCGTTGAACGGATGGCGCTGCGGCGCGCGTTCACGGCACCAGCGGCCGGTGAGGTCGAGCAGTTCGGTGGCGGCATCGGGTACCGGCAACGCGAGCATCAACCCGTCGAGCGTGTACGGCCGCACCGTGTCGTCGTTGCGTACGGCGGCCCGCATCCGCACCAGCCCGGACGGCGTGAGCCCGGCTTCCAGGACGAGACCGAGCCGGGCGGTGTTGTCGGCGGCCCGGATCCGTACCGAGAGGCCGTCCGTCTCGGCCGAGTCGATGGCGAACAGCGGTGACCAGTCCGCACCCTGCCGGTGCCCGGTCAGACCGGGCTGGCCCGGCCATCCGGTGCCGTGCTCGGGCAGCAACGCGACACGTGGTACGACATCGTCGAACCCAGGCATGCTCGGCATGGTGACGGCCTGGGCCAGCTGCGACAGCTCCTCCTGGGTGAGGTCGCCGAGATCGGCGCCCCAGTGGAGCACGGTGGGCAGGCCGCTGCCCCGCAGGTCCAGCACCAGGCTCACGCCTGCTGCCCGGAGGTGGATGAGTCTTTCGGCTGCGGCATCGGTGGGGGTCTTCATGGCGCGGATCGTCCTCAGCGTGTCAGGGGGATCAGGAGGTGGCCCGCGGCAGTTCGCGGGTCTGTGGGCCGTGGTACTGCTCGTCGGTGAACGGTCCGGCCCAGGTGGTTTCGGTGCAGCCGTCGTCCTTGGACTCCCACAGGGCGAGGTGCTCCATGAACCGGTCGGAGACGGCGCCGTGCCAGTGCTCCTCGCCGGGCAGGCAGGTGATCGTCTCGCCCGGGTGGGCCTCGGCGATCGGGCCGTCCCGGTTGCCGATCAGGGCGACACCGGAGACGACGTGCAGGGCCTGGCCCAGCACATGCGAGCGCCAGTTGGTGCGCGAGCCAGGTGAGAAACGGACCATGTCGACGCGCATCCGGGACGACTCCTGGCCGGCGTGGATGACGTCCCACCACACGTCACCGGTGAACCAGTCCGACGGGGCCTTGCTGCTGGGCTGCTGCTGGACGAACCTCATGGCGCCTCACACATCCTCGCCTACGAGCGGGGTTCGGGGTGCTGGCCCGATGCCGACGTCGGGGCCGGTCCTTATCGGGCGACGTAGCCGCCGTCGACGGGGAGGGCGACGCCGACGACGAAGCCGGCTCCGGGGCTGCACAGCCACAGGACGGCCTGGGCGATCTCGTCGGCGGTGCCGAGCCGGTTGATGGGCTGGTTGGCTTCGGCTTCGGCGCGGTCGAGTTCTCCCTTGGCGATCATGTCGCTGACCATGGGGGTGTCGATGGTGCCGGGGCAGACGGCGTTGACGCGGATACCGCGCGGGGCGTATTCGAGGGCGGCGCTGGTGGTCAGGCCGATGACGCCGTGCTTGGAGGCGTGGTAGGAGGCACGGCCGGGGAGGCCGACGAGGCCGCCGAGGGAGGAGCAGTTGACGATGGCTCCGCCGCCCTGGGTGCGCATGTGCCGCAGCTCGTGCTTCATACAGGCCCAGATGCCGCGGAGGTTGACGGCGTTGACGCGGTCGAAGCGTTCGGCGGGTTCCTCGGCGGCGTCGCTGGGCGGGATCTGGATGCCGGCGTTGTTGTAGGCCATGTCCAGGCGGCCGAAGGTCTCAACCGTGCGGTCGACCGCGGCGGCGACCTGGTCCTCGTCGCTGACGTCGCAGGTCAGGGCGAGCACCCGGTGGCCTGCATCGGTGAGGCTCTTCGCGGCGGTGTTGAGGGCGGCTTCGTCGACGTCGGTGAGGGCAACGGCGGCCCCGGACTCGGCGAAGGCGCGGGCGGTCGCCAGGCCCATGCCGGCGCCGGCCCCCGTGACGAAGGCAACCTTGCCGGTGAAGTCGTAGGTGGGGTTCACGTCGGTGCTCTCCGATCAAGGGCTGTTCTGTGGTCTGGGTCTCGTCTTGGGGTCGTGGCGCGGTTTGTGCGCGCGTTCGCGCATCCTGTCTGTGGTCGTGCTGCGGAGGATCCGCACGGCGTCGGTGCGGGCTCCTCGGGCGTATAGGGGCCGCGCGCCGGACCACGATCCACCCAAATCCACCCAAGTTGATGGCATGGGAGGCTGATGGGGCGCAGCCACCTTCAGATGGTTTGTCCGCCGTCGACGACCAGGGCGTGGCCGGTGGTGAAGGAGGCGGCGTCCGAGCAGAGCCAGAGCACGGCGGCGGCGATCTCCTCCGGTGTGCCGAGACGTCCGATCGGCTCGTCCGCGATGAGGGCCTCGCGGCCTCCGGGGGTGCTCTGTGCGAAGCGTTCGATCATCGCGGTATCGATGATGCCGGGGCAGATGGCGTTGATGCGGATGCCCGAGGCCGCATAGTCGAGGGCGGCCGAACGGGTCAAGCCGATGACGCCGTGCTTGGCAGCGGTGTAGGCCGCCGAGCCCTTGAAGCCCTTGACGCCCGCACCCGAGGAGGCGTTGACGATGGCGCCGGACTGCTGCTGTTGCATCAGGAGGATCTGGTGCTTCATACAGAGGAACGTGCCGGTGAGACTGACGCCGAGGACTCGGTCCCATTCGTCCTTGGTGACATCGACGGCCGGTTTGACCGGCTGCTCGATCCCGGCGCTGTTGAAGGCGGCATCGAGGCGGCCGAATGCCCGGACGGTCTCGTCCAAGGCGGACTTCACCGCGGTCTCGTCGGTGACGTCACATGTCAGTGCCAGGGCCTGGCCGCCCACTTCCCTGATCAGCCGTGCGCTCTCCTCGAGCCCTTCTGTGGACAGGTCGGCGAGTGCGACGCGGGCGCCCGCGCGGGCGAAGGCGAGGGCCGTGGCGCGGCCGATGCCGGACGCGGCTCCGGTCACGAAGGCCGCCTTGCCGGTGAACGCGTGGTCGTTGGCGCTCATGATCGATCCTCTCGTTCGGTACGGCGGGACACGGCGCCAGCCCGAGGCGGACGCCGGCGGACTCAGTGATGCGACGGCGTCCGTGCGGGTTGGTCACTCGGCGCGTGGGCCGGAGCGGTGCGCTGAGCTACGACGCGGCTCTTGCCGGAGGCGCCGCGGACGGCGAGGGCGATGAGCGGGAGCAGGGTGAGGGCGGCGATGACGGCGCCCACCAGGGGCGGTCCGGTCACGCCGAGGGAGGAGTCCAGGGCCGTACCCGCGATCCAGGACCCGCCGGCCACACCGACGTTGAAGGCGGAGGTGGTCAGCGCGGACGTCAGGGTCGGGGCGTCACCGGCGAAACGCATGGCGAGCGCCGTGACGACGGGGTTCACCGCGAAACCGGTCAGGCCCATGAGAAAGACCAGGATCGTGGCCGTGACCGCGCCGGCGGACAGCGGGATCATCAAGAACAGCACCAGAGCGGTGGCCGCGGCGGCGGTGAGGGTGGTGGCCATCGGACGGTGCTCGCCCAGCCGACCGCCGGTGGTGGTGCCGCCCAGGGCGCCGACGCCGAAGGCGATGAGGACGAACGGCACGGCGCCCGCCGGGATGCCGGCGCGGTCGGTCAGCAGCGGGGTGACGTAGCTGTACGTCGCCAGGACACCGCCCATGATGAACACGGCGGCGCTCAGCGCCAGCCACAGCCGACCCTGACGCAGGGCGCCGAACTCCGCGCGCAGCGAGACGGTCGCGCGCTCTTCCCGGGCGGGAATGAAGCGGCCGATGAAGACGGCGGCGAGCGCGGACAGAGCCCCCAGCGCCCAGAACGGGCCGCGCCAGCCCACGAACTGGCCGGCGAAGGAGCCGATGGGCACGCCGACGACGTTGGCCAGGGTCAGCCCACCGATCATGACGCCGGTCGCGCGGGTGGCCCTCTGTGGGCCCGCGGCGGCGGTGGCGACGACGAAACCGACGGACCAGAACGCTCCGGTCGCCAGCGCGGTGACGACGCGGGCGGCGAGGACGACGGTGAAGGAGGTGCTGAGGGCCGCCACCACGTGACCGAGGCTGAAGACCGACAGGGCCAGGATCAGCGTCTGGCGCTGGGGCAGGCGCAGGGTCGCCAGCGCCATGGTCGGCGCCCCGATGATCATGCCGACGGCGAAGGCGGTGATCAGCAGCCCTGCCTGGGAGGTGCTCACACCCAGGCCGGTGGACAGTTCGGGCAGCAGTCCGGCGATGACGAACTCAGTGGTGCCCATCAGGAACGTCCCGGCGGCGAGCACCCAGACGACAATGGGGAGCTTGCCGGGGGTGGTCCCGGATGCGGAAGACATACGTGCGGTCTCTCCTTGAGCGAAATGGCGGATAGAGCAGGCCGGGACGGGTGACGCGGAAGCCGCCGGAGCGGACGGCGGCCACCACTTCACGGTTCCACGGCCGGAGGGGATGAAAAGGGGAGGATGTTCTCCCCCTCTGGGGCGCCGACCGGATGCTTGCAGTGGCTGCGGCCGGCTCAGGGGGCGGCTTCGACGGTGATGCGTTCGGCGTTGGAGAGCCGTTCGGTGTCGATGTCGAGGTGGCCGAGGATGATCAGGTCGGAGGAGGCGGAGCCGCCGTCGCGGTAGAACAGCGCCAGGTTGCCCCAGGGTGCGTAGTAGGCCAGGTTGCCGGCCTTCACTGGGGCCGGGTCCGGGGCGCCGGAGATGTCCAGCTTGCGCGGCAGGTAAGCGATCCGCTCCGTCTGATGGAAGTCCTCCAGATCGAGGCTGAGCGGCAGCAGGGAGGCGAAGTCGCGGGCTACGGCGTTGTCGTTCAGGGTGGCATCGACCGGTTGGCCGTCGATGGTGACCTGGATGTTCATGGCGGTATTCCTGTCGGATGATGCGGTGGATGCCGCGTGTGTCGGCATCTGTTGCCGTCCGGAAGGGGACGACGCCGAGGGGGCGGAAGATGCGGCGGGTGCGTTGTCGGTGCAGGCGGTGACGGCAAGGAGCAGGGCCGCGGCTGCGGCGCCACGGGCCGCCAGGGTGGAGCGGGCGGTCGGCATCACAGAGCGTCCAGGCATTCAGTCGGGCAGGGGCTCGGAGTAGTGGCGGAAGCCGTCACGCTCGGTATGGATGTCGTACAGGCGCCGGGCCAGGGCATCGGGGCTGCTGTGTTCAGCGTCGGGCCGAATGGCGCCGGGCACGATCAGCTGCGCGACATGGATGTTCTGCGGAGCGAGCGTGTCATGGAGCATGCGGGCGTACGCGCTCTCGGCGGCGAAGGCGACCGAGGTGCCGGCCACCTTCGGGTTGGGGCGTACGGCGCTGGAGCCGTTGACGAACAGCACCGTGCCGCGGCCGAGGTACCGCATGCCGGGCAGGACGGCGTTCACCGCGGCGACGGGGCCCTTCACGGAGAAGGCGAGGGGCGCGTCGAGATCGTCGGCGCCGGTGTCCAGGACCAGCTTCATGAAGTCAGCCCGGGGCACAGGGCTGTACTGGAGAATCTCGACGGTCCCCAGCGAGGTCCCGGCCGCGTACAGGGCGGCGGTCAGGGACTCGATGTCGAGGACGTCGGCGGCGAAGCCTCGTGCCTCGATGCCGTCACGGGCCAGCTCGGCCGTGAGGTCGTCCAGGCGCTGGGTGTTGCGGGCGATGAGAGCGACGCTGTGGCCGGCTGCTCCGAAGCGGCGGGCAGTGGCGAGCCCGAGGCCGGGGCCGGCGCCAATGAGGGCGAACGTGGTCACGGTGAGTCCTTAGTGTCGAGGGGCCGTGCCGGGGTCAGGCGTCGGATGCCCGGGGCCCCAGCGGCGGGACGGGTTGTGGTCAGGGCTTCAGGAGGGCCTTGATGGCGCGACGCTCGTCCATCGCCTTGTAGCCCTCGGCGACCTGGTCCAGGGGGAGGGTGAGGTCGAAGACCTTGCCCGGGTTGATCCGGCCGTCCAGGACCCGGTCGATCAGGTCGGGCAGGTAGCGGCGCACCGGGGCGGGACCGCCCCGCAGGCCGACCTGGGAGAAGAACAGTTCCTGCCCCTCGACCGAAACGTCGTGCGGGACGCCGACGAAGCCCACATTGCCGCCGGGCCGGGCGGAGTGCAGGGCCTGGCGCATGGACTCGGGGGTGCCGACGCACTCCAGTACGGAGTCGGCGCCGATGCCGCCGGTGAGGTCCTTGACGCGAGCGATGCCTTCTTCGCCGCGTTCGGTGACGATGTCGGTGGCGCCGAAGTCGAGGGCGAGCTTCTGCCGCGACTCGTGGCGGCTCATGGCGATGATCCGCTCCGCGCCCAGTTCCCTGGCCGCGATGACACCGCACAGACCGACCGCTCCGTCGCCGACGACCACGGCCGTCGATCCGGGCGTGACCTCGGCGGCGAGGGCGGCGTACCAGCCGGTGCCCATCACATCGGAGACGGCGAGCAGGCTGGGCACGAACTCGGCGCCCGGGTGATCGTCGGTGGCGACGAGGGTGCCGTGGGCGTTGGGTATGCGCACGTAGTCGGCCTGGCAGGTGCTCATGAACTCGCGGTTCAGACAGGAGGACTGCCAGCCGTTACGGCAGTTGGCGCAGGTGTTGTCCGAGGTGGCGAAGGAGCCGACCACGAACTGGCCGGGCTTGACGTGGGTGACCTCGGTGCCGACCTCCTCGACGATGCCGACGTATTCGTGCCCCATGGGGTGAGGCTCGTCCACCGGCTCCGCGCCGCGGTAGGGCCACAGGTCCGAGCCGCACACGCAGGTGGCGACCGTGCGGATGATCGCGTCGGTCGGCCGGCTGATCTTCGGGTCGTCCAGGGTCTCGAAGCGCACGTCGCCGGGGGCGTGAATGACTGCTCCGCGCATGATGGGGTGCTTCCTTCGGTACGAGGGTCGGGATCGCAGCCGGTAATCCGGAACGGCTGCACGAAATCGAGCCTCACACGCGAGGGCGGACGCGATAAGCGGAGGAATCTATCCGGGGAGAGGAACATCCAGGGAGGAAATTCTCCCCCCTTCCGCGGGTGCGATCGATGTAATGCTGGGAAGCATGACCAGCAATGTCACCCTGAATGAACTGGGAGAATTCCTCAAGAAGCGCCGCTCACAGCTGAGCCCGCACACGGTCGGACTTCCGTCGACCAGCCGGCCCCGCCGGGTCGAAGGGCTGCGCCGCGAAGAGGTCGCCCAGCTCGCCTCCATCAGTACGGACTACTACACGCGTCTCGAGCAGGGCCGTATGCAGGCGTCGGCTCCCGTGCTGGACATCATCGCCCGCGTCCTCCACCTGGACGACGACGAGCGGGGCTACCTGTTCCAGCTCGCGGGCAAGACCACCGCGCGCACGCGGCGCCGTGGCGCGCAGAAGGTCCAGCCGCAACTGCAGCGGGTGCTGGAGGACCTCACCTGCGTCCCGGCCATCGTGCAGGGGCGGCGCGGGGACATTTTGGCGTGGAATGCCCTGGCTGCCGCGCTGGTCACGGATTTCTCCCGCGTTCCGGAGAAGCACCGCAACTACCCGCGGCTCCTCTTCACCGATCCGGCGATGCGCAGCCTCTACTCCGACTGGGAGACAGCTGCGCAGGTCACCGTGGCGCAGCTGCGGATGGAAGCGGCGAAGTATCCCGAAAACCCTCGTCTGATCGCACTTGTGGGTGAACTGTCCATGCGGGACCAGCAGTTCGCCCGGTGGTGGGGCGACCACCGGGTTGCCGCCCGCACCGTGGGCACGAAGACCCTGATCCATCCGGTCGTGGGCGAGGTCACCCTCGACTGCGACACCCTCACCGCCAGCACCGACCCCGACCAGTACATGACGGTCTGGACCGCCGCCCCGGGCTCCCCCGCGCACGACCAGCTGCGCATCCTCACCTCCTGGGCCGCCGACCAGAACCTGCCGGCCTCGTCAGGATGGGAAGCATGACCAGCAACGTTCCTCTCAATGAGCTGGGCGAGTTCCTCAAGAAGCGCCGCTCCGAACTGAGCCCGCGCACGGTCGGGCTGCCGGAGACCGGCGGTCCCCGCCGAGTGGACGGGCTGCGCCGTGAGGAGGTCGCCCAGCTCGCCTCGATCAGTACGGACTACTACACGCGTCTCGAGCAGGGCCGTATGCAGGCGTCGGCTCCCGTGCTGGACATCATCGCCCGCGTCCTCCACCTGGACGACGACGAGCGGGGCTATCTCTTCCAGCTCGCGGGCAAGACCACCACCCGCACCCGGCGCCACGGCAGGCAGAAGGTACAACCCCAGCTGCAACGCGTGCTGGACGACCTCACCGCCACCCCGGCCATCGTGCAGGGCCGGCGCGGGGACATTCTCGCGTGGAACGCGCTGGCCGCCGCCCTGGTCACCGACTTCTCCCGTATTGCGGAGAAGCACCGCAACTACCCGCGGCTCATCTTCACCGATCCGGCGATGCGCAGCCTGTACGCCGACTGGGAGGGCTCGGCGCGGATCGCCGTGGCGCAGGTGCGGATGGAGGCGGCGAAGTATCCCGAGGATCCCCGTCTCATCGAGCTGGTCGGTGAACTGTCCACACGGGACAAGCAGTTCGCCCGGTGGTGGGGCGATCACCGGGTCGCGGCCCGCACCGTGGGCACCAAGACCCTCAACCATCCGGTCGTCGGCGAACTCGTCCTGGACTGGGACACCCTCACCGCCAATACCGATCCCGACCAGCACCTGACCGTCTGGACCGCCGCCCCCGGTTCGCCCACCCACGAGCGACTGCGCATCCTCGCCAGCTGGGCCACCGAGCAGAACCTTTCGCCCTCTGCATCCCTCCGCTGACTGGTGCCGTGCCCGACCCGAGGGATCCCGACCGGCTGTACCTCAGGCTCTGTCGCTCCGAGCGTGAGGTGCGGGCCGTGGGCGAGCCTTGCGTCAGCCGATGTCCTGAGTGCCGCACCGGATCGCCTGGTCTGCGGCTGTTCCTGGCTGAGGCGGGGGCGTATCGGAGCGGGTGGCGCGCATCAGCGCGAGCGCGGTCAGCGGTAGGAGGGTGAGGGCGGCCGCCACGGTGCCGACGAGTGGGGGCCCTGCCTGCTCCAGCGGTGAGGTCAGGGCGATGCCCGCCGTCCAGGAGCCGATGGCGATGCCCACGTTGGGCGCCGAGCCGCTGAGCCCGGAGACGAGGGTGGGCGCGGAACTGGAGAAGCGCAGGGCCAGCGCGCCGAGCACCGGGGTCGCGGCGAAGCCGGTCATCCCCATGAGTGTCACCAGGATGACGGCCGCCACGGGGTTCGGGGAGAGCAAGGTCAACAACAGCAGGACCAGTGTGGTCGTGGCGGCGGAGGTGATGAGCGTGGCGAGGGGGCGTCGGTCGCCCAGGCGGCCGCCGACCGTGGTGCCCAGCAGGGCACCCAGGCCGTAGCCGGTCAGGACCATGGGCACGGCTGCGGCGGGGATGCCGGCCCGTTCGGTGAGCAGGGGCGAGATGTAGGTGTACGTCGCCAGGACCCCGCCCATCAGCAGCGTCATGGCACTGAGCGTCAGCCAGACCCGGACATCGCGCAGCGCTGCGAACTCGGCCCGGACGGATGGCGCTTCGCGTCGCTCGTCGGCGGGGATGTACCGGCCGATGACCGCCGCCGCGGTGGCCGACAGTACGGCCAGTACCCAGAACGGCCCGCGCCAGCCCGACAGCTGCCCCAGCCACGCGCCCAGAGGTACGCCGGCCACGGTGGCCACGGTCAGACCTCCCAGGAGCATGCCCAGGGCCCGTGACGTCGCTGCCGGTCCCGCCGCGGTCGTGGCCACGAGCGCGCCGACGCACCAGAAGGTCCCGGTGGCCAGTGCGGTCACCACGCGGGCAGCGAGCACGAGCGCGAAGGACGAGCTGAGCGCGGCGACCAGGTGGCCCAGGGCGAAGACGGCGAGCGCGAGGATCAGTGTGGAGCGCCGGGGCAGGTGCAGCGTCGCGATGGCCATCGCCGGCGCGCCGACGATCATGCCTGCTGCGAAGGCAGTGATCAGCAGGCCCGCTTGGGACACGCTGACATTCAGATCGTCGGCGATCTCGGGCAGCAGGCCCGCGATGACGAATTCGGTGGTGCCCATGAGGAATGTACCGGCGGACAGCACCAGGACGACGAAGGGCAATCTGTGGGGTCGGCCGTCGGGCATGGGTGGCATTCGGTGGCATTCTCTTTTCAGCGCGATGTGCGACCGCTGCGGGGTGGGGACGCCGTAGAGCATCGCACCGCAAGGGCGTTCTGTGAGGGGGAGGAATTTCTCCCTGCTTCGTGAAGGACCGGCGAGTGATCCCCCCGGGGAACGATTCCCGATTTCCCCGCGACACCGCCAGGTTGTACGGGACGACGGTCGCGGGCAGCAGCTCCCTCGCCCCGCCGGCCTGGACCCTCGGACGGTCCACGCCAGCGACGATATGTGCGTTGGTCGTCATCAGGCCGTGGCCGTAGACGAAGCCGGCGACATTCTCGCCGATTGTGAGCCATGTCGCTCCGTAGGAATTCAAGAAATACAGCGGCGAGCAGTGGGATTTTCCGTCCCGGGAAGGCTCCTGTCCTAGGAGGGAATTTCTTACCCTCCGATCGCGGACATGGGGCGGCCCGGCTGGACGAAGGTCGGGTCGTCCAGGCCCGCGCCCGCCTTCTTGCCCCACATCGCCTCGCGCCAGATGCGGGCGATCTCCTCGTCGGAGGCGTCGGAGCGCAGGGCCTCGCGCAGGTCGGTCTCCTCGCGAGCGAACAGGCAGGTTCGTACCTGGCCGTCGGCGGTGAGCCGGGTGCGGTCGCAGGCGGCGCAGAACGGACGGGTGACCGAGGCGATGACGCCCACGTGATGCGGGCCGCCGTCCACGAGCCAGCGCTCCGCCGGGGCCGAGCCGCGCTGCTGCGGACCCTCCTCGGTGAGCTCGAAGCGGGTGCGCAGGGAGGTCAGGATGTCCCCGGCGGTGATCATGCCGTCGCGCTTCCAGCCGTGCTGGGCGTCCAGGGGCATCTGCTCGATGAAGCGCAGTTCGTAGTCGTGCTCGACGGCCCAGGCCAGCAGGTCTGGGGCCTCGTCGTCGTTCAGTCCGGGCATCAGGACCGAGTTGACCTTGACCGGGGTCAGGCCCGCCTCGCGTGCGGCGTACAGGCCCTCGATGACGTCCTTGTGGCGGTCGCGGCGGGTGAGGGTCTTGAAGACGTCCGGGCGGAGGGTGTCGAGGGAGACGTTGACCCGGTCCAGGCCCGCCGCCTTCAGGGCGGCCGCCGTGCGCTCGAGGCCGATGCCGTTGGTCGTGAGGGACATCTGGGGGCGCGGGTCAAGTGCCGCGACCTGCTCGACGATGCCGACCAGGCCGGGGCGCAGCAGGGGCTCGCCGCCGGTGAAGCGGACCTCTTCGATGCCGAGGGTGGTGACGGCGATGTCGATCAGACGGACGATCTCGTCGTCGTTGAGCAGGTCCGGCTTGGCCAGCCACTCCAGTCCCTCCTCGGGCATGCAGTAGGTGCACCGCAGATTGCACCGGTCGGTCAGCGAGACCCTCAGGTCGGTGGCCACCCGGCCGTAGGTGTCGATCAGCACGTTCCCGAGACCATTCCTTCCCGGTGCCGCGCTGTCTCCGGTACCGCCTGGGAAACGCGGTGGATCGGGCCGCTGACCCGGACCAGAGGCAAGCCGCTCCCTCGGCCCCTGTGGGCGATGATCTCCGCGGTGATGGAGATGGCCGTCTCCTCGGGGGTGCGGGCGCCGAGGTCGAGGCCGATCGGGGACCGCAGCCGGGCCAACTGCTCCGGCGTGGCGCCTACTTCGCGCAGACGGAGAAGGCGCTCTGTCGTGGGTGCGCCGGGAGCCCATCGCGCCGACGTAGCCGACGGGTAGGTCGAGTGCCAGCTGCAGTAGGGGGATGTCGAACTTGGCGTCGTGGGTGAGCACACAGACGGCGGTACGGGCGTCCACGGCCGTCTGTGCCAGGTAGCGGTGGGGCCAGTCGACGACCACCTCGTCGGCGTGCGGGAAGCGTGCCTTGGTGGCGAAGACGGAGCGGGCGTCGCACACGGTGACGTGATAGCCCAGGAACCGGCCGGCTTGGGCGAGGGCGGCGGCGAAGTCGACGGCGCCGAAGATCAGCATGCGGGGGCGGGTGGCGGCCGCGTGGACGAGGACGGAGAGCTGCTCGGGGCAGGTGCCGACGTCTCCGCCGAGCGTGAGGAGTGCGGTGCGGCCGGTGCGCAGTTGGGCGGTGGCCCAGTCCGCCACCGCCCGGCAGGTCGGCCCGTCGCCGAGCGCGCTGTCGGCGATCCAACCGCCGCCGACGACACACAAAGTGGCGCCGAGCAATGCTTCAGGCCCGTCCACGACCTGGGCGACGGCGGCGGGCCGGCCCTCGACCGCCGCGGCGAGCGCCGCGCCGAGATGCGGCTGGGCGGCCGGGTCGATGCACTGGATGAGCACGTCGAGTTCGCCACCGCAGGTCAGTCCCACGGCGAAGGCGTCGTCGTCGGAATAGCCGAACCGGGCACGCTGTGAAGGGCCTTGCTCTTGGAGCACCTGTTGGCACAGTTCGTACACCGCGCCTTCGACGCACCCGCCGGAGATGCTGCCGATGGCGTTGCCGTCCTCGTCCACCGCTACCGAGGTACCGATGGGCAGGGGTGCGCTGCCGGTGAGGTCGACGACGGTGGCCAGGGCGAAGGGCCGGTTCTCGCGGCACCAGCGGCGCAGTGCGTCCGCGATGTTGAGCATGGGGGACTCCAGAGCAGACGGTCGCTGTCGCAGAAGGCGGGCCGCCGCCGCGTTGACGGGGGCGCATGTGAGGCGGCGGCCCGGGAGGGTCCGGCAGCCGTACGGGGGGTTCGGCTGCCGGACCCGTCTAGGGAGGCGGTGGTGTCAAAGCAACGCCTCGGCTGTGATGGGCAGTTCACGGACCCGGCGGCCGGTGGCGTTGAAGACCGCGTTGCCGATCGCGGCCGCCACACCCACCTGGACGACCTCGCCGAGCCCCTTCACCCCCAATGAGTTGCCCGCGTTGTCCTCGCCGTCCAGGTAGATCGCCCGTACCTGGGGGACGTCGGCGTTGACGGGGACGAGGTAGTCGGCGAGGTTGGCGTTGACGATCCGGCCGTCGCGGTGGTCGGTGACCGTGTGCTCCAGCAGGGCCGTGCCGATGCCGCCCACGATGCCGCCGATGGCCTGGCTCTCGGCGAGCTTGGGGCTGATGATGCGGCCCGCGTCGTACACGCCGAGCATGCGCCGGACCCGCACCAGCCCCAGCGTCGCGTCCACCGCGACCTCGGCGAAGGTGGCGTTGTAGGCGTTGTAGGAGTTCCGTTCGGGAGTCGGCGGACCGGCATAGTTGCCGCGTGCCTCAAGGTGGGAGCGGTTGTGGCGGGCCAGGAGGCTGCGGTACGTCTCTCCGCGGGCCGGTGTGCCACGCACGTGCAGCCGCCCGTTGCGCACGACGACGTCGTCGGCCGGCACTCCGTGCAGAGGCGACTCTTCGTCCTCGACGGCCAGTCTGATCGCCTGCTGCCGCACCTTGTTGCAGGCGTCGACGACGGCGGAGCCGACGCTGGCCATGGTCGACGAGCCGCCGTGCGGGCCGGTCTGCGGATACAGGGAGTCACCGAGCCTGAAGGTCACCGTGCGCATGGTCAGCCCGAGCGCGTCCGCGGCCACCTGGGTCTGCGAGGTGTAGGTGCCCGGCCCCATGTCAGTGGCGGCCGCCTCGACCACAGCGGTGCCGTCGGCGTGGAGGCGGGCCCGGGCCTGCGCGGGGAAACGCCCGGGGTCGTAGACGCCGGCCGCCATCCCCAGGCCGACCAGCCAGTCCCCGTCACGGGTCGAACGGGGCCTGGGATTACGGCGATCCCAGCCGAATTCACGGGCGCCGACCGTGTAGCACTCACGCAGCCGCCGGGTGGAGAACGGCAGGTTCTTCGCCTCGTCCTCGGACGGTTCGTTGCGTCGGCGCAGCTCGATCGGGTCGACGCCGAGCTTGTGGGCGAGCTCGTCCATCGCCGACTCGATGACGAACGAGGCCGACGCGAAGCCGGGGCCGCGCATCCAGATCGGCGTGTTCACATCCAGCGGCACCGTCCGGTAGGTCTGGCTGACGTGGGGCATGCTGTAGAGCATCTGCCCGGGCGCCATGACCCCTTCGGTGAACGTCTCGTACGACGAGGTCTCCGCGTCGATGTCGTGGGTCGCGGCGGTCAGCCTGCCGCGCCGGTCGCTGCCCAGTCGCAGCCGGTACTCGTAGGTGGGCCGGAAGCCGGTGCCGAAGTACATCTGCCGGCGGCTGCAGCACCAGCTTGACCGGCCGCTTCGTCTCCCGCGCGGCCACAGCGGCGACGATCGTGTGCGGCCAGCAGCGCAGCCCGCTGCCGAAGCCGCCCCCGACAAACGGATTGATCACCCGCACCGCATCCGCGGGCAGGTCGAACACGGCGGCGATCTCGTCGCGGGTGCCCATCACCCACTGCGTCTTGTCCCACACGGTGACCTTGTTGCCGTCCCAGCGGGCGATGGTGGCGTGCGGCTCCATCGGGTTGTGGTGGTTGCGCGCCAACCGGTACGTCAGGTCCAGGCGCACGGCCGAGGAGGCCAGCCCGGCGTCCGCGTCGCCGCGTGCGTAGTTCGTCGGCTTGTCCGGCGTGGCCTCGTGAAGGTCGGTCGAGGGCTGCTCGGCGTCGTACTCGACCTTGACCAGGCCGGCGCCGTGCTGGGCGGCCTCCAGGGTCGTGGCGACGACGACGGCGACGGGCTGGCCGTGGAAGAGCACCCGGTCGTCCTGGAACACCCGTAGCCTGCGCCCGGGCAGGTTGTTCGAGCCGGAGTTGTCGCGGTACGGCAGCTTCGGCGCGTTGCGGTGGCTGATCACCCGCAGCACGCCCGGGTGCTTTTCGGCGTCACGGGTGTCGAGGGAGGTGATGCGGCCGCGGCCGATACTCGCGTCGACGATGACCGCGTGCACCGCGCCGTCGACATCGAACTCGGCGGCGTACCGCGCCTTGCCCGTGACTTTGAGCCGGCCATCCACACGGGACAGCGGAGCGCCCACGGCTGCCTGCGGCTGGGGACTCACTTGCTACCTCCTACGACGCGCAGCTGACGTTCCACGGTCCGCTTGAGCAACTCGACCTTGAACCGGTTGTACCGAAGGGGCCGGGCGCCGTCCGCGGCTCGCTCGGCGGCGGCCGCCCACAGCGAATCCGAGGGACGCTCACCGACGAGGTGCCGTTCCACGGCGGGCAGCTTCCACGGCACGGTGCCCACTCCACCGGCGGCGACCTTCGCCTCCCGGATCACCCCGCCCCGCACGTGCAGCGCCACGGCCGCCGACGTCAGGGCGAACTCGTAGGACTGCCGGTCGCGTACCTTCAGATAGCCGGACTTCAGCGGGCGCGGAAGCGCGGGAACCTCCACTCCAATGATCAACTCGCCCCGCCTCAGGGCCTGTTCACGATTCGGGGTGTTGCCCGGACGCAGCAGGAAGTCGGCGAAGGGGACCTGGCGTTCCCCGTCCGGGCCCAGCAGATGCACCCGCGCCTCCAGTGCGGCGAACGCAACGGCCGCGTCGGAGGGGTGGGTGGCCACGCAGGCGTCGGAGGTTCCGAGGATGGCGTGCGTACGGTTGAAGCCCTTCAGCGCGGCGCAACCCGAGCCGGGCTCGCGCTTGTTGCAGTCGGCGGTGACGTCGCGGAAGTAGGTGCAGCGGGTTCGCTGCATGATGTTGCCGCCGATGGTGGCCATGTTCCGCAGCTGGGCGGAAGCGCTCAGTTCCAGCGCCTGGGAGATGACTGGGTACAGCGAGCGCACCTTGGGATGGGCGGCGGCCTCGGACATGGTCACCAGCGCGCCGATGCGCAAGCCGCCGCGCTCGGCGACCGTGACGTCGCGCAGCGGCAGGTCGCTGATGTCGACCAGGGTCTCGGGGCGCTCCACGGTCTCGCGCATCAGGTCGACGAGGGTGGTGCCGCCGGCGATGTAACGGCCGCCGTGGCGGCCCGCGTCGAGGGCGTCACGGGTGTTCGCGGCCTTCGTGAACGAGAAGGGATGCATGTCAGCGGCTCCTTACTTCCGGCCGGCGGTCTGCTCGACCGCGCGCACGATTTTCACGTAGCAGCCGCAGCGGCAGATGTTGCCGCTCATCCACTCCCGGATCTCCTCCGGCGAACCGGTGTGCCCCTCCTCGATGCAGCCCACCCCGGACATGATCTGGCCGGGCGTGCAGTAGCCGCACTGGAAGGCGTCCTGGTCGACGAACGCCTGCTGCAGCGGGTGCAGTCGGTCACCGTCGGCCAGGCCCTCGATCGTGGTGACCTCGGCGCCCTCCAGCCGGACCGCGAGCGTCAGGCAGGAGTTCACGCGCTGCCCGTCGACCAGGACCGTGCACGCCCCGCAGGCCCCGGCGTTACAGCCCTTCTTGGAGCCGGTCAGCTCGAAGTGCTCGCGCAGCAGATCCAGCAGCGAGGTGCGGTTGTCGACCGTGACCGTCCGCCGGGTGCCGTTCACCGTCAGGGACACACGGCTGGAAGGGGCCGTCCCCGTAGCGGGCGCTTCCTCGGCGCCGGCCAGGAGCGTTCCTCCAGCCACCACGACACCACCCACCGCGACACCGGTGGCGATGACGGTGCGCCGGCTGGGCCCCGAGGTGGACTCGCCGGCTCCGGAGGGCGGAGAAACAGCAGAATCAGGGAGTTCAGAGGACATACATTCGCCTTTGCATCACGGACGGATCAGTCGTGTACACCAGCGGGAGACCAGGCACGAGATCGACGTCACCGCGGGAAACTGGGTGACCGCTCGCCTCGACAGGGCGGCTGATCACGCGAAAGTCTTGCACCGCAGGCGTCACCCATGGCAGGGAGAGTTTTGTCCCCCCTTGCTTTTCCTTGGCCTTCCCTTGGTTTTTTCGCCCGCAAGTAAGCGCTAGGTGAAGGAAGGAGGGCCGTCTCGGGATCGTCGGGTACATGCTGTGGAGCATGCGGCGCCTTCTCGCCACCGCACCGTGGCACCGTGTGTTGGTCCCGGCCCTGGCCGCTGTGCTCGGGTATGCCCTGGCGTACCTCACCGGACAGCCGGTCCTCTCACGCCCCGTGCATGGCGCCTTCAGTCCCTCGAGACCGCTCAGGTCGTCACGGTGGTCGGTGCGTTGGTCTCCGCCGTAGGTATGAGTGCCGCCGCCGTCATCAGAGCCGTCGCGCTTGTGATCCACGCGCGGAACGACGCTGTGCGTGCTCGTGCTGGGCTCCCGTCAGCCCCACCGGCCGACCAGGCGGCACCGGACCAAGCGCAAGGAGCCGAGGACGCCACGACTCAGTAGTCCCATGGCGTGGTCGAAGGGCCATCACGGACTTCGCAGCCGCCGGCTCCCGGCGAAGCCTCTGGAACTCGACAACCGCGTCATCGACAACTGACTTGCCTAGTGAACCGTCCATTCCGGCCGCGTCGAGGTCGGCGGCGAGTCTGTGAAGGACGCTGTCAGCGCCTCGGGGTATCGCGATCCTGGGCAACTTGACGACCAGCTCCTCCACCTGCGGTACCCGGTTCGCGATCCCGGGGCGTCGTGAGTCGGCGAGAACGTCGTGTTCGCGTAACGGAGCGGCAGCGTGCAACAGGAGATTTTGGCGCCCACCAAGGGGATCTATTTTCGCCAGATGAGACGGGTTGCCGCTGATCCGCTGTGCACGTTGACTCCGCGAGCGCGGCAGTTTCGGGCCTCAACAGCCGGCTAGGAAGAGAGGGGGGAATGGGTCTACCTGGAGGAGATGGCCTCGTGCTGATTCTCCCCAGATTCTCCCCACGGCCCGTTCCAAGCCGACCGACACACGTAAACACCGAGGTCAGATATGGAATTCACCACCCGTCCCACCCTCCAGGGCACCTTCGGCATGGTGTCCTCCACCCACTGGCTCGCCTCGCAGTCGGCGATGGCCGTGCTGGAGGACGGCGGCAACGCCTACGACGCCGCCGTGGCGGGCGCGTTCGTGCTGCATGTCGTCGAGCCGCACCTCAACGGCCCGGCCGGCGAGGTGCCGATCCTGCTCGCCCCGGCCGGCGGCGAGGTGCGGGTGCTGTGCGGGCAGGGCGTCGCACCGGCCGGGGCGACCGTCGCGCACTACCGGGGGCTCGGGCTGGACCTCGTCCCCGGCACCGGGCCGCTCGCCGCCGCCGTGCCCGGCGCCTTCGACGCCTGGATGCTGCTGCTGCGCGACCACGGCACCAAGCCGCTCGCCGACGTGCTGAAGTACGCCATCGGCTACGCCGAGCACGGGCACGCGCCCGTGGAGCGCGTCGGCGGAGACCGTCGAGACCGTGCGGGAGCTGTTCGAGACGGAGTGGACCTCCTCGGCCGAGGTCTACCTGCCCGGCGGCACGGCGCCCCGCCCCGGCGAGCTGTTCCGCAACCCCGCCCTCGCCGCCACCTGGAAGCGCCTGCTCGCCGAGGCCGCCGGCGCGCGGGGACCGGGAGGCGCAGATCGAGGCCGCGCGGGAGGTGTGGCGCACCGGATTCATCGCCGAGGCCCTCGTACGCCAGGCCGCGCCGGCCCACCCTGGACACCAGCGGCGCCCGCCACACCGGCACCCTCACCGCCGCCGACCTCGCCGGCTGGTCCGCGACCTACGAGGCGCCGGCGACGTACGACTGGAACGGCTGGACCCTGTGCAAGGCCGGCCCCTGGAGCCAGGGCCCGGTCCTCCTCCAGCAGCTCGCGCTGCTCCCGCCCGAGCTGCCCCGCGTACGGCTCCGCCGACTACGTCCACCTGCTGGTCGAGGGCTGCAAGCTCGCCATGGCCGACCGGGAGGCCTGGTACGGCGACGCCGGCCGAGCGTGCCGCTCGACGACCTGCTGTCCGACCGGGTACAACACGGCCCGGCGCGACCTCGTCGGCGAGCAAGGCCTCCCACGAGCTGCGGCCCGGCAGCCCGGGCGGACGCACCCCGCGTCTGTGCGCGCACGCGCGCGTGGCGGCCGCCGACCAGGCCAGGGCTTCGACGCCCTGGGGGCCGGCGAACCGACCGTCGCCAAGAGCCCGGCGTCCCCGGTGCCGGGCGAACCGGAGGTCCCCGCCGACGGCGGCCACCCGCGGCGACACCTGCCACCTCGACGTCGTCGACCGCTGGGGCAACATGGTCTCGGCCACGCCCAGCGGCGGCTGGCTCCAGTCCAACCCCGTCGTGCCCGAACTGGGCTTCCCGCTCGGCACCCGGCTCCAGATGACCTGGCTGGAGGAGGGCCTGCCCAACTCGCTGACCCCCGGCCGCCGCCCCCGCACCACGCTCACGCCCTCGATCGCCCTGCGCGACGGCGTGCCCGTCATGGCCTTCGGCACGCCCGGCGGGGACCAGCAGGACCAGTGGCAGCTGCACTTCTTCCTCGCGGTCGCCCTGCGCGCCCCGGTCCGCGGCGGCCTCGACCTCCAGGGCGCCATCGACGCCCCGAACTGGCACAACGACAGCTTCCCCGGCTCCTTCTACCCGCGCGGCATGCGCCCGGGCAGCGTCACCGTGGAGTCCCGCATGCGACCCGGAGGTCGTCGCGGAGCTGCGGCGCCGCGGCCACGACGTGACCGTCGGCGACGCCTGGTCGGAGGGCCGGCTGTGCGCGGTCGCGCGGGACCCGGAGACGGGCGTCCTGTCGGCGGCGGCGAACCCGCGCGGCATGCAGGGGTACGCGGTCGGCCGGTGAACCGCCGCGGCCGTAGGCCGCCCCGCCTCGGACGGTCGCTGTTCATGTCGATGCCACCCGGCGTCCACCCGGCGGGCGGGGATTGTCAGTGGGGCGTGCTCTCATGGAGGGGTGATCGACAACAACGAAACCATCGACGAGTTTCTCGCACAGCACGCCGACCGACGTGGAGGAGGCGGTCCGCAAGGCGGCCGCCACCGAGATCATGCCGCGCTTCCGCCAGCTCGCCGCCCACGAGGTCGACCAGAAGACCGGCCCGCACGACCTGGTGACCGACGCCGACCGCCTGGCCGAGCAGTACCTCACCGAGGTCCTCGGCGCCCTGCTGCCCGGCTCGGTCGTGGTCGGCGAGGAGGCGGTGCACGCCAACCCGGCGTCGTACGAGGCGATACGGGGCGACGCCCCGGTCTGGATCGTCGACCCGGTCGACGGCACCCGGCAGTTCGTGCACGGCGACGCCGGGCTTCTGCACCCTGGTCGCGCTCGCCCAGCACGGCGTCCTGCTCGCCTCCTGGACCTACGCCCCGGCCCGCGACCAGCTCGCCACGGCCGTACGGGGCAAGGGCGCCTACCTCGACGGAGAGCGGCTGTACGCCGGCGCGCCCGAGCCCGGCCGGGACCTGCGCGTCGCCACCTCCCACCCGGACTACACGACGGACGAGCAGAAGCACGCCCTGCTCGGCCTGCGCACCGACGGCGTCGCGCCGCGCGCCTGCGGCTCGGCCGGCCTGGAGTACCTCGCCGTCGCCCGCGGCGAGTTGGACGCCATCGCGTTCTCGTGGGAGGCCGCCTGGGACCACGCGGCCGGGCTGCTCCTGGTCGAGGAGGCGGGCGGCGCCCACCTGACCCGCACGGGCGAGCCGTTCCGCATCACGGGCGGCAACGACGCTGCCGTTCACCGCGGCCCGCGACGCGGCCACGGCCCGCCGGGTGGCGGGACTGCTGTCGCGGCGAAGCCTGATCCCGGTGCCGGGGGCACCGGTCCAGCCGCCACCGTCGCCGAGCGGATCCGCCGCCGAACCCGTCGTCCCGGCCGGAACCCACCCGCGGCCGCTGACTGTCGGTCCCCGGGCATATCCTGATCCGCAGTGGCCATCGGCTGACGAAGGGGTCCGAAGGTGCCGTCGATGCTCGATGCGGTCGTAGTGGGTGCGGGGCCGAACGGACTGACCGCTGCCGTGGAGCTGGCCCGCCGCGGCTTCTCCGTCGCCGTCTTCGAGGCGCGGGGCACCGTGGGCGGCGGGGCCCGCACCGAGGAGCTGACCCTGCCCGGCTTCCGGCACGACCCGTGCTCCGCCGCGCACCCGCTCGGCATCAACTCGCCCGCGTTCCGCGACCTGCCGCTCGAGCGGTACGGCCTGGAGTGGCTGCACGCCGAGCTGCCCATGGCCCACCCCTTCCCGGACGGCACGCGCCGCCGTGCTGTCCCGGTCGGTCGGCGAGACCGCCGCCTCCTTCGGCCCGCGCGACGCGGGCGCGTACCGCAGGCTGGTCGAGCCCTTCCTGCCCAGGTGGGACACCCTGGCCCGGGACTTCATGTCCCTGCCGCTCACCGCGCTGCCCCGCGACCCGGTCACCCTCGCCCGCTTCGGCCTGGTCGGGCTGCCCCCGTCGACGCTGGCTGATGCGCCGCTTCCGCGACGAGCGGGCCAAGGCCCTGTTCGCCGGGCCTCGTCGCGCACGTGATGGCCCCGCTCGGCGGCTTCGCCACCGGCGCCATCGGCCTGGTCTTCGCCCTCGCCGCGCACGCCCGCGGCTGGCCCGTGGCCCGCGGCGGCTCCCAGTCCATCTCCGACGCCCTCGCCGCCTACCTGCGAGGACCTCGGCGGCACCGTCCACACCGACTACGAGGTCAAGCGCCTCGACGACCTGCCGCCCGCCCGCGCGTACGTCTTCGACACCTCGCCCACCGCCCTGGCCCGCATCGCCGGCTTCGGCAACTACTACGACGGCTACCGCTACGGCCCCGGCGTCTTCAAGATCGACTACGCGCTGGACGGCCCCGTGCCGTGGACCGCGCCGGAGGCCCGCGCCGCCGGCACCGTGCAGATCGGCGCGAACAGCGCGGAGATCGGCGCCGCGCTGCGCGCGGCGTCCCGGGAGGGCCGGGCCCCCGACAAGCCGTTCCTGATCACCGTGCAGCCCAGCGTCGTCGACCCCACCCGCGCCCCGGAGGGCAAGCACGTCTTCTGGGCGTACGGCCACGTCCCGAACGGCTGGACCGGCGACCTCACCGACGCCATCGAACGCCAACTGGAGCGCTTCGCCCCGGGGTTCCGCGACCGCGTCCTCGCCCGCGCCACCGCCGGCCCGCCCGAACTGGCCGCCCGCAACGCCAACTACGTCGGCGGCGACATCGCCTCCGGCGCGGTCTCCGGCCTCCAGCTCCTGCTGCGCCCCAGAGCTCTCCCTGTTCCCGTACCACACCCCGCACCCGGCCGTCTTCATCTGCTCGTCGGCGACCCCGCCCGGCCCGGGTGTGCACGGCATGTCGGGGCACAACGCGGCCAAGGCCGTGTGGCGGAGGCTGCGGCAGACCTGACCACGAGGGAAGCCGGGTGGCGCGGGCCGCGCGAGGACCAGAGGAAGCCGGGTGCTCGGGCCGCGCGAGACCCGACCACGAGGGAAGCCGGGTGGCGCGGGCCGCGCGAGACCCGACCACGAGGGAAGCCGGGTGGCGCGGCGCGGACCCGACCACGCAGGAACCGCCGACGACGGGAAGGGCCCATGACCACCATCACGCTCGTCCAGGGCGACATCACCCGCGAGAGCGCCGACGCGATCGTCAACGCGGCCAACTCCTCCCTGCTGGGCGGGGGAGGGGTCGACGGCGCGATCCACCGGCGCGGCGGCCCCGCGATCCTCGAGGAGTGCCGCAGGCTCCGCGCCTCCACCTCGGCAAGGGCCTGCCCACCGGCCAGGCGGTCGCCACCACCGCCGGCGACCTGGACGCCCGCTGGGTCATCCACACGGTCGGCCCGGTGTTCAGCGCGACCGAGGACCGCTCCGACCTCCTCGCCTCCTGCTACCGCGAGTCCCTCCGCGTCGCCGACGAACTGGGCGCCCGCACGGTCGCCTTCCCTGCGATCTCCACCGGCGTCTACCGCTGGCCGATGGACGACGCGGCCCGTATCGCCGTGGAGACGGTGCGCGCCGCGCGGACCGGCGGTCGAGGAGGTCCGGTTCGTCCTCTTCGACGAGCGGGCGTACGAGGCGTTCGCCGCACAGCTGCCTGAGGCCCGGGACCGCCGGGCGGGCTCAGACGGGCTCCGGGCTCGAAGTGCCGCATCAGGTCCCGGCCGGGCTGGACGACGCCGTAGCTGCTCTCCGGTACCGCGTTCCAGACTCCGGGAAGATCGCCCAGCGGCTCCGACACGACCAGCCGGGTCTCGTCGGAGACATGCCTCAGGAACGCGAGGTCGGGGTGGAGGGCGCGCACGTCGTCCACCCGGCTGCTGTAGTACAGCGACCGCGAGTCCCCGCCGCTGGAGTAGCGGAAGAACCACACCCGTTCCCCGTCGGTCACCGCGACCGTCATCTGCAGCGGTTGCGGCACCCCGTGCTCGTGGCCCAGCCGCTCGACGAGCCCCGCCATCCGGGCCACCGCGCCCGGCGGATCGCCGTCGAGCCCGAAGGTGAGCGCCAGGTGGAACATCACCTCCGAGTCCGTCGTGCCCTCCATGCGACGGGAACAGCTCCGGGTCCACGGCCAGCATGAGGTCCCGGCGCAGCTCGTGGAACCCGGTGATCGCCCCGTTGTGCATCCACAGCCAGCGCCCGTGGCGGAAGGGGTGGCAGTTGGTCTGCTGCACGGCCGTGCCGGTGCGAGGCGCGCACATGGGCGAAGAACAGCGGCGAGCGGACGTGGTCGGCGATCTCCCGCAGATTGCGGTTGCTCCAGGCCGGACCGGTGTCGCGGATGACGGCGGGGCGTGCGCAGGTGCCACGCGTACCAGCCGACGCCGAAGCCGTCGCCGTTGGTGGTCTCGACCCCCATCCGCGCGTGCAGGCTCTGGTCGATCAGCGAGTGCTGCGGCCGGTAGAGGACGTCGTCGAGCAGCACGGGGGTGCCCGAGTAGGCGAGCCAGCGGCACATGGTCGGTACCCCCGTTCCGAGCCGCCCGGGCGGTGCCGGGCGGCTCCGCAGGTGTGAGAGCAGGAAGACGTCTCGCGCGCCGGGGCCGCGGCGCGTGGTCCCAGCGAACCCCGGCACCCGCGGTGGGCGCATCGCCCGCCACGGGTGGTTGCCGTGGGAAGCGGCCAGGCCAGAGCCCTGGTGTGCGCGGGGGAGTGAACGCTGGGATCCTGAACGAAACGAGCGCTGCTCATGATCGAACGGACGGCAGGCAGTGGTGAGATCCATGGCCGCGACCGAGGAGACCGATTCCGAGCCGGCGTTCGCCGGTGTCGACCCCATCGGCGATCCGCTGCTGCGCATGCGGTTCGCGCTGCCGGAGCGACCTGCCATGTTCCTGCGCCGGCCGCGCCTGGTCAGGCACCTGGACCAGGCGCTGGTGACGCCCCTGACGATGGTCAACGGCTCGGCCGGCGCGGGCAAGACCCTCTTGGTCGCCGACTGGGCCGCCGGCCTGCGGGAACCCGTCGCCTGGCTCACGGCCGACACCGCCGACCAGGCGCCAGGGATCTTCTGGGCCTATCTGCTGCAGGCGCTGCGGGCCGCGGGCGTACCGGTGGCGGGCGAGGTCGGCAGCCCGGCGGAGGCGAGCCGCGTGGACCGACGGACACTGGCCTGCCTCGCCGCCGAACTGGAGCGCCGGGACCACACCACCGTCGTCGTACTCGACGAGTTCGACCGCGTGACCTCCCCCGAGATCGCGGAGCAGTTGCAGTTCGTCCTGCACCACGCCGGACGAGGCATGCGCCTGATCCTCGTCACCCGCACGGAACCCCTGCTGCCGCTGCACCGCTACCGTGCGTCGGGCGAGATGACGGAGATCCGGGACGCGGAGCTGGCCTTCACCCAGGAGGAGGCCCATGAGCTTCTGACGAGTCACGGCCTGCACCTGCCGGCGAGCGCCGTGCGGGCCTTGGTGGAGCGGACCCAGGGCTGGGCCGCCGGCCTCAGGCTCTGCGCGCTGGCCGCCCGGCAGGGCACGGATCCCCACGCGTACGTGAAGCAGTTCGAAGCCGATCACAGTGCGGTGGCGGACTTCCTGCTGGCCGAGGTGCTCGACCGGCAACCGCCCGGCACACAGGACCTGCTGCTGCGCATCAGCGTCCTGGAGACGACTGCTGCCCCGACCTGGTGAACGCGCTGACGCTGCGCACCGACGCGGAGCCCATCCTGGCCGCGTTGCAGCGCGAGAACGCGTTCGTCCACTACCTCGGCCACTCCTGGTACACCCTGCACCCCCTGTTCGCCGAGATCCTCCGCGCCCATCTGCGGGAGCGCTTCCCCGGCCTGGAGCCGGAACTGCGCAGCCGGGCGGCCCAGTGGCTGCGGGGTTCCGGAGCCTGCTCGAAGCGCTCGTCCAGGGTGCCGCGCGCGGACGACTGGGAGTTCACCGCGCATCAGTGATCGACGATCTCGCGATCGGGCAGCTCTGACCGGGCTGCCCTCCGAGGACCTGTCCGCCCTGTTCGCGCGGATGAGCCGAGACGTCAGGGGCCCGGCCCCGGACCTCGTCCGCGCGGCCCGCGAGCTGGCCCACCGCGATCTCGAACACGGGCTGCCCCACCTGCGCCGGGCCGAGGAGGAACTGGCCCGGGACGGACCGCGACCCGGCGTCGGTCCGGCTGAGCTGCGCCCTGCTGCAAGTCCTGGCGGCACGGGTGACCGGCTCTTGGGCAGGGCGGAACGGGCCGCCGAGGAGGCACAGACTTCCGGCGGGAGGTCCCCGCGCACCTGCTGGAGCGAGCTCCGGAGCTGACCGCCCTGATGCTCACCGACCTGGGCTCCGCCCAGCTGTGGGCGGGGCGCTTCGACGCCGCCCGCAACGCCTGTCCGCGGTTGTCGCGCAACCGGGCGGAGCCTCGACGGCGCTGCCCCGGTATGAGGCTCTCGGCCGGCTGGCGCTGATCGACTACCTCAACGGCCGGCACGGACCGGCGGAGCGCAATGCCCTGGCGGCGGCCGCCAGGCGGAGCGCTACGGGCTCGCCGGGGTCCAGGACCGGGATGGCCCCCTCGTGCTGGCCGCGGTCGCCATCGACCGCGACGAACTCGACGAGGCGCAGGCGCTCCTCGACGAAGCGGCCGGGTCCGCCCGCCCGTCGAGGACCCGGTGGTGGAGGCCGGCCGGACCCTCCCGAGGGCGGCTGCTGCTGGCCCGAGGGGACGCCCGGGCCGCGCTGGCAGCGGCGGACGCGACCGTTCAGGCAGCCGCGAGTTCACCCTGGGCCCAGGACCATGCCGCCCTGCTCGCGTCCGCCGCCCACCTGGCTCAGGGGCATCCCGAGCCGGCCCGGAAGACCATGGAGCGGGTGGCGAACCACCGGACGGCGTGCGCGGTCGAGGCGGGCCCGGGTCCGTCTCGCGGGCGGCGACCCCGAAGGGGCACTCGCGCTGATCGACGGACTGCCGGGGGACGACCGGCCCGGCCCGGCGGTGACCGTCCGCGCCACGCTGGTACGCGCCCAGGCAGCCCTCGACACCGGCGACCCCGCCACCGCCGGCCGCCTCGTCGCCCGGGCGCTCCTGGACGGCCGGCGCGAGCGGCTGCGCCGCCCGTTCCTGGAAGCCGGCCCCTGGATCCGCCCGCTCCTGAGCACCGGCCGGTCGCGGGAACTCGCCGCCGGCTGGCTCCTCCCGGGCCCCGGCCGGCACCGCACACCCGGGCCTGCCGCAGCGGTCCAGCTCCCGGCGCTCGCCGTCGAGGAGCTGAGCACACGCGAGCGTGACGTGCTGCGGGCACTGGCCGAGATGATGTCGACGCAGGAGATCGCCGCGGACCTCCACCTCTCTGTGAACACCGTGAAGACCCACCTCAAGAGCATCTACCGCAAGCTCGCGGTCACCCGGCGCGGCGACGCGGTCCGCCGCGGCCGCGAACGGCGGCTCCTGTGAGCTCGTCCGGGCCACTTTGGCGGCCCTCCCCCTCGGAGGGTGAGGCAGCGCACCGGCTGCGCCGCTGAGATGGACATCGTGAAGCACTGGTGCGCTCTGCTCGTTCTCGGTACCGCCCAGTTCCTGATGGTGCTGGACACCTCGGTGATGAACGTGTCCATCAGCCAACTGGTCGACGACTTCGACACCGAGGTCACCGCCATCCAGGCCGTCATCACCCTGTACGCCCTGGTCATGGCGGCGTTCATGATCGATCGGCGGCAGACTCGGCGACATCCTGGGACGCCGCCGCATGTTCCTGCTCGGGATGGTGGTCTACGGCACCGGATCGGCCCTGACCGCCGTGGCACCCACCCTGTGGGTCCTGGCCCTGGGCTGGTCGGTCATCGAGGGACTGGGCGCAGCCATGGTGCTGCCGGCCATGGCGGCCCTCGTCGCGGAGTCCTACCGCGGGCGGGACCGGGCCGTCGCCTAGGCGGTCATCGGGGGACTCGCCGGCGCCGGGATCGCCGTCGGGCCGCTGCTGGGCGGCTGGATGACGACGTACCTCACCTGGCGGCTCGTCTTCGCCGGCGAGGTCGTGGTCGTCCTGGCCGTCCTGCTGTGCAGCCGGGTGATCCCCGACGCCCGCCCCGGCCGGACCGCGGCCCGGCTGGACGGGGTCGGGCGACGCTCTCCGCGGCCGGGCTGGCGCTGGGCGTGCTCGGCGTGCTGCAGAGCAGCACTGGGGCTGGGTGCAGCCGCGTAACCCGCCCTTCACCGTCCTCGGCTTCGCCCCGACGCTGTTCGTCGTCGGCGCCGGCGCGGTCGTCCTGGCCGTCTTCGTGCACTGGGAGCGACGGCGGGAGGACCGGGGCACCGACGCCCTCGTGCACCTGTCACTGCTGGGCAGACCGGTGCTGCGGTCCGGCCTGCTGATGCTGCTGAGCCAGAACCTCATCCTGCTGGGTCTGTTCTTCACCATCCCGCTGTACCTGCAGGTGGTGCAGGGCTTCGACGCGTTCGAGACGGGCCTGCGCCTGCTGCCGGTGTCCGCCACCATGCTGGTGACGTCCCTGTGCGCCTCGCGGCTCGGCCGGAGTGGCGGGGCCGCGCCGGGTGGTGCGGCTGGCTCTGGCGACTCCTGGCGGGCGCGATCGTGTGGCTGCTGGCCACGCATCGACCCCGCCATCGACGACGCCGCAGTTCGCCGGGGCCATGGCCCTGCTGGGCGTGGGCATGGGCCTGCTCGCCTCGCAGCTGGGCAACGTCGTCCAGTCCGGCGTCGGCGAGGAGGAGCGCAGCGAGGCGGGCGGGCTCCAGTTCACGGCCCAGAACCTGGGCTCCGCGCTGGGGACCGCGCTCATCGGGTCGCTGCTCATCGGTGCGCTGTCGCACGCTTTCACCTCCCAGGTCGAGGCCGACCCCCGACTCTCCGACGAGGCCCGCAGACAGACCGGCGTGGCCCTGGAGGCCGGGGTCAGCTTCGTGTCCACGGACCAGGTCCGCTCGGCGGCCGAACGGGCCGGGCTTCCGCCGGCCGAGGCCGAGGCGATCACGGACTCCTACGCGTCGGCCCAGCTCGACGGGCTGAAGGCGGCGATCCTCGCCACCGGTGGGATCACGCTCGCCAGTTTCCTGGTCACCTCGCACCTGCCGACCGCGCGGACGGGCCGACCGCCGCTTGCGGAACCTGGGGCTCCGGCGGGGAGCCCGGACCGCCGCGCCGAGTCCGGGGGAGGCACATGATGGCCACGACCCGCGCTGCCGCACGCCGGGCACGGGGCGGTGAGCACCGGGCCCGCGCCGACTACACCGGCGGCATCTACGGCTCCATGCTCGCCGCCTCCGTGGTGATCGGCGCCGGAACCCTGGGTTCGCTGCCCCGGGTGGAACTCGCGCTGCTGTTGCTGCTGACCGGTGCGGTGTTCTGGCTCGCACACGTGCACGCGCAGCTGTTCGGGGCGCGACTGGCGCAGCAGGCCATAGACCGCCGTACCGTGCTGCACGTGTGCCGCGACGAGTGGCCGATCCTGAAGGCCGCCGTCCCGCCCGCCGTCGCCGTGGCCGTCAGCCCGCTGCTGGGCCTGGACGTGCCGGGCACCCTGCTGGCTGGCGCTCTGCGTGGCGGTGGCGGAGCAGGTGGGCTGGTCGGTGGCCGCGGCGGTGCGGGCCGGTGCTTCCCGGCGGCAGCTCGCCGCCTCCGCGGCGGTGAACCTGCTGCTCGGTCTGCTGATCATCATCTTCAAGATCGTCCTGAAGGACTGAAGCGGGACGCAGGTTCACCTGTGCCGGGTGAGGGCGCAGGGCGCGCCGGGGCGGACCATCGCAAGGTAAGGGCGCACCTCCCACCCCATACCGCCCGCGGGAGAGCAGCTCATGCGCTACGAGATCCGCGTCCACGGACACATGTCCGAGACGCTGGCCAAGGTCTTCCCCGAGCTGGACCACGTGGTGATGTCCGGTCAGACGGTCCTGTACGGTCCCGTCATCGACGAGGCCCACCTGTACGGGCTGCTGACCCGCCTCCAGTCGCTGGGGCTCAGGGTCGTGGAGATGCGCCAGCTGCCGGAGTGAGACGGGACACGGGACACGGGGGCGCCGCGGGGATCCTCGGCTCGGCCGGTGCCTGAAAGGCCGTGAAGGGGCTCGGTACTGCCATGCCTCAGCTCTCCGGCCCCGAGGGGGAGTCGTCCGACGGCGCCTTGCCCCGCCTGCGAAGCCCCGCCTGCACCGCGCCGGCGAGGATCCGCGCGGCCACACCCACCAGCAGCAGCCCTCCCGCCATCTGAAGCATGGTCAGCACCCGGCCGGTCTGGGAACGGGCGACGATGTCGCCGTACCCGACGGTGGCGAACGTGGTGAGCGTGAAGTAGAGGGAGTCCGTCTTGGTCAGCGGCTCGCTGAAGGAACCCGGCGTGGAGTGCTCCAGCAGGTAGTAGGCGCCCGCGAAGAGCAGGAGGAACAGGACCAGCGTGGCGGCAAGGGCCTCGATGGCCTTCAGCCGGGGGTAGGGCGAGTGCACGATGGCCTGCACCTCCCACCAGAAGACCGCGACGACCAGCAGCAGGCCGCCGGCCAGCAGCAGCGAAGTGCCGCCCGTACTGCGCCCGTCCAGAGGCAGCACGTAGTAGACCGTGACGAGTCCGGTCGCGATGAGCGCGGCACGCACGAGGACCGCGGCCGTCGCGCGTCGCCGCGGGCCCGGTCGCCGCCGGTGCTGCTCCTGCTCCCGCCGGGGCCGGGCGGGCTCGCTCCGGGCGGCCGCTGGATCGTTCATCTCGTGTCTCGTGCTCCTTTGCCCGACACAGGGGTCCGTTACCACCTCATAGCCACGGTGCGGCCTGCGGATCACCCGCCGTGGGTGACCCGGTGGCCGGCGGATCGCGGGACGCTGCCCGCAGAGGCCCGGCACCGTGGGCCGACGGACCGCGAGCGAGGAGCAGCCATGGCCACGTCACCCGGTCAGGCACCGCGTACCGGAGCGGAGCACGGGCCCGAAGGGCCTGCGCCCGGTCTCGCGGCCGACCCCGCTCAGGTGCTGGCGGCGCTCGGGCGCTCGTGGAAGTGGATCCTCGCCTCGGCGGTCGCGACCCTCGTGCCCGGCATCCTGCTCCTGGTCTGGCCGGAGGCGACCCTGCACGTCGTGGCGGTCCTGATCGGCCTGTACCTGCTGGCGGCCGGAGCGTTCCGGTTCGTCGAGACCTTCGCCCGCCAGGAGCAGGGCCACCGTCTGCCCAGCCTGCTCCTGGCCGTGGTGTTCGTCCTGGCCGGGGTGCTGTGCCTGAGGAACCCGCTGCAGACCATCACCGCGCTGTCCCTCATCGTCGGCCTGGTCTGGCTGGTGTCCGGCATGCTCACGCTCTACACGGCCCTCGCCTCCCGGGACCTGCCGCACCGCGGCTTCGTCCTCGGCGCCGCCGTGCTCGCCATCGTCGCGGGCATCGTGGTCCTGGCCCTGCCCGCCGAGTCGGCCCGCGCGCTGACCCGGCTGCTCGGCCTGTGGCTCGTCCTGCTCGGCCTGGCCGAGGCGGCGCTCGCCTTCGCCTGGCGGGCCGCGGTCCGCAGAGCGGCCGCCGCTGGCCCGCGCGGTCCCACCGCGACCGGCTGAGCCGGCCCGGCGCGGCGGCGGACCTTTCACCATCCGAGGAGAAGCCATGGTCCCGGCCGACGGTCCCGTACCGCCCCCGTCCGAGGGAAGCGAGGGAACGGGGCGCGCCATGAGCGCGGAGGAACACGCCGAGTACGAGCGGCTGCGCCGGGCGGCGGGAGTACGTCACCGGCGGCTGCGCTACTCGGGTGCGGGAGTGCTGCTGGTCGTGGCCCTGCTGCTGGCGCCACTGGCCGTCGTCTCCTCCTGGGTCGACGACACGGTCTCCGACACCGACCGGTACGTGCAGACCGTGGGACCGCTGGCGTCGGACCCGGCGGTCCAGGACGTCGTGACCGACCGGCTGACCGACCGCGTGGTGGCCAACGTGGACGTCGAGGCGGTGACGGACGCGCTCACCAAGACGCTCGCGGACGCCGGAGCACCGCCGCGCGTCGTGGACGCGTCCGAATCCCTCGCGGGGCCGCTGCGGTCCGCGGTCCGCAGTGCCGTGGACGGCATTGTCAGCCGCGTCGTGACCAGCGATGCCTTCGCGCAGACATGGGAGGGCGCCAACGAGAGGGCGCACGCCGCCGTGGTGAACATGCTCACCGGGGAGCGTGAGGGCGCGCTGCGCGCCAGTGGCGACACCGTGCAACTCGACCTGGGGCAGGTGGTCGACCAGGTACGGCAGCGCCTCGTCGACGCGGGCTTCGACAAGGCCGCGGCCATTCCGGACACCGACCGGAAGGTCACGCTGTTCCAGACCGAGGAGCTGGGCAAGGCGCAGGACGCGATGCGGCTGCTGGACATCATGGGTGCCTGGCTGCCCGTGCTGGCCGTCGTCCTGGCCGCCCTCGCCGTGTGGACCTCTCCCCGGCACCGGCTGATGCTGCTGATCACGGCCGTGGGTGTCGGCGTGATGATGGTCGTGCTGCTGGTCGGGCTCGCCGTCGTGCGGCGGGCCTACCTCGACGCCGTGCCGAGCGCGACTCTGCCGCCCGACGCCGCCGCGGCGATCTTCGACACCTTCGGCCGCTTCCTGCGCGACAGCACGCGCACCCTCCTCGTGGTCGCCGTGATCACCGCGCTGGCCGCGTATCTCTACGGCCCCGGGCGCGGGGCCCGCGCCGTCCGCGGTCTCGCGCGGCGGGGCACCGCGGCCGCCGGCCACGGTCTCTCCCGCGCCGGACTGCACACCGGGTCGGCGGGACGCGCCCTGGCGGAGCACCGCTCGTGGACCACCGGCATCGTCATCGGGGCGGGCGCCCTGACCCTGGTCCTGTGGAACCGCCACACGGTCGGCGCGGTGGCTCTCGTCGTGGGCCTGGTCCTGGTCGTGCTGATCGTCCTGGAGACCCTCGCCGCCACCGCCCCACAAGACCCGGCCGCGAGTCCCCCCGGCGCCGCGGCGGCTCCGTGAGTCATGGACGGCCGGCACCGGAAGACCCTCGCCGCACGCCACCGGCCGTGCGGCGGCGGCACGATCACCCGTCCCGGGTGAGGCGGCCCCGTCCCGGACACGGGCACGCTGATAACGGCACGGAACGGCTGCCGGGCGTGCGCCCGGGACGGAGGAGTGACATGAGTGCGCAGACCTACCTGGCGTACGACTTCCCGCTGTTGAGCGCCTTCTGGGCGATGCTGTGGTTCTTCCTGTGGATCATGTGGTTCGTGCTGCTCTTCCGGGTCGTCTTCGACATCTTCCGTGACGACTCCCTGAGCGGCTGGGGCAAGACCGGGTGGCTGGTGTTCTGCATCGTCCTGCCCTTCCTCGGCGTGTTCGTCTACGTCATCGCCCGCGGCAAGAACATGGGCCGCCGGGAAACGTCCCAGGCCCGCGCGCAGCAGGAGGCCTTGGACACCTACATACGGCAGACCGCCAAGGGCGGCGAGGAACGGCCGAGCAGCGTCGACGAACTCGCCAGGTTGTC
Organism: uncultured Actinomycetota bacterium; assembly: GCA_963798065.1. Lineage (GTDB taxonomy): Bacteria > Actinomycetota > Actinomycetes > Streptomycetales > Streptomycetaceae > Streptomyces. The sequence goes on from CAWCSC010000005.1 coordinate 88,645, forward strand.
CGAGATCCGCTCCCGCGGCGACATCACGGACGAGGAGTTCCGCAAGGCGAAGGAGCTGGTCCTGAGCGGCTCCGGCCCGTCGGCGTCCTCGCCCCCCGTCACCTCCACCTCCGGCCACTGAACGCGCCGGACCCAGCAGAAACGAGGCATCAGGATGACCGCCACACACCCTACGGGCGCGCACACGGCGAAGCGGGAATGGGCCGTCGGTCTAATGGTCTTCGCGGCAGTCATGCTCATGATCGGTGGGATCCTGGGCATCATGCGCGGCATCGCGGCGATCGCCGAGGACGACGTGTTCCTCTCGACCCCCAACTACGTCTTCGCGTTCGACCTCACGAGCTGGGGCTGGATCCACCTGGCCCTGGGCGCGCTCGCGGTGATCGTCAGCATGGGGCTGTTCCAGGCGTCGACGTGGGCGCGTGTCGCCGGCGTCGGCATCGCCGGACTCGTCATCATCGCCAACTTCCTCTCCCTGCCGAGCTACCCGGTCTGGTCGGTCGTGATGATCGCGATCTCCGGGTTCATCATCTGGGCCCTGTGCGCGGTGCGGAAGGACGATGCCTGGGAGCCGTTCGAAAGCCCGCCGAGAAATCCGTGAGCCATACGTCGGGCCCCGTCCGTCCCCGTGGTGCCGGACGGGCCCGTCCGGCCGTGCTCGCCCTGACGGCGAGCACGGCCGTTCCGCTGGCCGTCGCCGGTCTGCGCGGTGTGCTGTGGCTTCTGCTCGGCGTCGCCGGACTGGCGCTCGCCGCGGCCGGAATGTGATGGACCCTGGCTCACACCGGCATCCCGCGCGTGACCGGACCGGCTCTTTGCGTGGCCGCGCCGGTGTGGCGGCGCCGTTCGGCCGTGCGTCAGGTGGCACGCGTTCGCGCGTGTGGGCGACGTGCGGTGTCCGTCGGCAGGGCGTCACGGGCCGGTGTCACGGTGCCGACTGGCCGCTCGTCACATGGCTCGCGACTTCCGGGGCCCGCGAGCGCCCGCCCACGGGCCCCGGAAGTCCGATCACCTCGGTACGGGCTTCCGGGCGGGCCATGACCCGGCCCGCCCGGAAGCCGCCCGACCGCGCCGACCGACCGCGCCGACCGACCGCGCCGACCGTGCCGACCGCCCGCGCCGCCCGCACCGCCCGCCCGCGCCGCCCGCACCGCACGGGCGTGTCACCGCGCCGGCGCCCCCTTGCTCACCGAGTGGCGCGCCGCCAGGGCGAGTCGCGGCCAGCCGCGGATGTCACGCTGCATCTGGCGGTCGTGCGTGGCCAGGACGAGGGCCGCCCGCGTGGTGTGCAGCGCTTCGGTGAGTTCGTCCACCAGGGCGATGGACAGATGGTTGGTGGGCTCGTCCAGCAGCAGGAGGTGCGGGCGGGCGGCGAGGGCCAGGGCCAAATCGAGGCGCCGCTGCTGACCCGTCGACAGCTCGGCCACCGGCTTGTCGGCGTCGCGTGAGGTGAGCAGGCCCAGCGAGCCGAGCCCCACCACCTCGCCCTGCTGCAGCATGCCCGCCGTGACGAGGTGCGCGAGGTGCGCCTCGTAGAGGTCACGGGCCCGCCGGTGCGTCGCCCGCGGTGACTCCTGCCCGAGCAGATGCAGCCGCACCCCGCGCGCCCGGTGCACCCGGCCCGAGCCGGGGGCCAGTCGCCCGGCCAGGACGGACAGGAGCGTGGACTTGCCCGCCCCGTTCGGCCCGGTGACGGCCAGCCGGTCGCCGGACGTCACCGACAGGCTCGTCGAGTGGTGCAGCCGCCCGCCGACCGTCACCTCCTCCACCCGCAGCAGGACGACGCCCGGCCGGGCGGGCAGGCCGGGCGGCGAGAAGCGCTGGGGCGGCACCGGCGCGGTGACCTTGTGCCGGTCCAGGTCGTCCTGGCGCCGGTGGACGGAACGCACCAGGGCACCGGCGCGGGTGGCGCGCTGGTGCTTGCCGGTGCCCTTGTCCGGGCGCCAGCCGGTACTCAGCCGGTTCTGCGCCTCGGACAGGGCCTGCTGCAGGCGCCCGTGCTCGGTCTGCTGCTGCGCGTACTCCTCCTCCCACCGGACCAGTTCGGCCTCCCGGCCCTCGCGATAGCCGGTGTAGCCGCCGCCGTACACGCCCGGCCGGCCGTCGCGGGTGGGGTCGAGATCGAGGATCGTGGTGGCCACGTCGGCGAGGAGCGCCCGGTCGTGACTGACGACCACGACGCCGCCGGCATGGGCGCGCAGCCGGGCGGTGAGGTACTCGAGTCCCGCCAGGTCCAGGTGGTTGGTGGGCTCGTCCAGGAGCAGGAAGTCGTACTCGGCGCCCAGCAGGCAGGCCAGGCGGATCCGGTAGCGCTGGCCGACCGACAGTGTGGCCAGCGGGCGGGCACGGTCGCTGACCGCACCGAGTCCGCCCAGGGCGACGTCCACCCGGCGGTCGGCGTCCCAGGCGTCCAGTGCCCGCGCCACCTCCAGGGCGTCGGCGTAGGCCTGTTCGGCACAGGGGCGTTCCGCGGCGAGGGCGTCCGCGGCGGCGTCCAGAGCCCGCAGGGCGGCGTGGGCGTCGGACAGGTACGCGTCGATGAAGTCGCCGACCGTGCGCTCGTCCTCGGCCGGCATCTCCTGCTCGGCCAGGGCGAGGGTGCCCACGCGGTGCACGGTCCCCTCGTCCGGGGCCAGGAGGCCGGTCAGGACGTGCAACAGGGTCGACTTGCCGCGGCCGTTCTCGCCGACGACGCCCCAGCGCGATCCCGGGGAAACCTTCATGTCGACGTCGTGCAGCACGGAGTGGCCTCCGCGCTCGACGCGGATTCCGGCACAGGTCAGCTGGGCCCGGTCTCGGGCAGGCAAAGCAAGGGTGGTCACGTTCTCTTCCTCGTTGAGGAGGCACACTTCACCCCCGGTTCAGGCGGGGATGCGGGCGGGCCTTCGGATCCGAAGGACGGCCGGGCCCGGAGCAGGGCGGGGCCGTGGGCGACGTGGCGGCTCGGCGCCTCTCGGCCTGTGTTCCAACCAGGCATGCGAGGGCGGAGCCAGTGACCCGGATCAGAGGTAGAGAACGTAACTCACACAAATATGCTAACAGTTGAACGCCGCGCGCTCAGGCGCGAGTGCGGACCAGCAGAAGCGCCACGTCGTCGTCGGGCTCCGGGCTCAGCGCGCTGAGGAGGCTGTCGCTGGTGCGTTGCAGGCTGGGGCCCGCGTTCTGCAGGAGACGGGCCAGCGTGCTGAGACCGGTGTCGATCGGCTCCCCGCGCTTCTCGACCAGCCCGTCCGTGTACAGGGCGAGCAGCGAGCCCGGCGGGAGTTCCACCTCCACGGTGCCGAACTCCACGCCGCCCACCCCGAGCGGTACACCGCCGGGCACGTCGACGAGCTTCGCACCGCCGTCGGCACCGGCGAGCACGGGCGGCAGATGACCCGCGCTGGACAGGGCGCAGGTGTTGCGCCGCAGATCGCACACGGCGTACACGCACGTGGCGATCGCGTCGCCGAGCGAGCCGGCGATGTCGTCGAGGTGCCGCAGCAGCTCGGCGGGCGGCAGGTCCAGCCGGGCCAGCGCCCGCGTGGCCGTGCTCAGCTGCCCCATGATCGCCGCGGCCTGGACGCCCTTGCCCATGACGTCCCCCACGACCAGCGCGGTGCGTCCCGGGCCCAGCGGCAGTACGTCGTACCAGTCGCCGCCGACCTCGCTGAGGGCCGGCCGGTAGCGGGCGGCGATGTCGAGCCCCTCCTGCTCGGCGGGTGCTGCGGGGAGCAGACTGCGCTGCAGGGTCAGGGCGGTGCCGCGTTCGCGTCCGTAGAGGCGGGCGTTGTCGATGCAGATCGCGGCGCGTGCGGCGAGTTCCGAGGCGAGCACCCGGTCCCTGTCGTCGAAGGCGCGTTCGTCGACCGTGCGGTACAGCGTGAGCGTGCCGAGCACCTTGCCCCGGGCCATCAGCGGCACCGCCAGGTAGGAGTGTGCGCCGGCCTCGTGCAGGGTCTGGGCGGCCCGCGCGTCCCGGGCGATGCGCCGCATCATCTTCGCGTCCACGCGCTCGACCAGGACGGGGCGGGCACTGCGGACGCACTGCGTGATGATCCGTGACGAGCCGTAGGTGGCGAGCTCGCCGACCGGGTCGGCGGCGTGGATGGCGTCGGTGGGATAGCCGGCCGCGACGGCCAGCGCTCGGAACTCGGCGGGCGCGCCGCCCGACACCGGCGCGATGGTGCCGCGCGCCACGACGGACTCCAGGACGTCCACGGCGGCCAGGTCCGCGACATGCGACACCACCACGTCGGCCAGCTCCCGGGCGGTCTGGCGCAGGTCCAGCGTGGTGCCGATCCGCACTCCGGCGTCGGCGATCACCGACAGGTGCTGGCGGGCCTGGGCGACCTCGGCCGCGGCCTGCTGGCGCTCGGAGACGTCCAGGACGGCCATCGCGAGGCCGAGCACCCGGCCGTCGATGTCCTCGATGCGGTGGTACGACTCCGAGTAGGCGCGGTCCTGGGCGTCCGCCGCCGTACGGCCGATGGTCTGCTGGTCGAGCAGGGGTCTGCCGGTCTCCAGGACGTGCCGCATCCGGGCCTCGATGGCCTCCACGTCCAGGTCCGGCAGCACCTCGCCGACCCGGCGCCCCAGCAGGGCCTCCTCGGGCAGGCCGTTCATCCGCTCCAGCGCCGGGTTGACCCCGACCCAGCGCAGGTCGTTGTCGAAGACGGCGATGCCGAGGGGGGTCTGGTTGACGAGGCTGTGCGAGAGGGCGAGGTCCCGCTCCACGTTCCGTACGGTCCTCGCGTCCGTGGCCAGTCCCAGCAGGTGGGGCTGCCCCTCGGGGTCGAGGAGACGCATCGTGCGGAATTCGACGGCGCGGTCCGTGCCGTCCTTGTGCCGCAGCGGGAAGACACCGGCCCAGCGGGCCCCCGAGCGGACCTGGGCGAACAGCTCCCTGCCCCGGGTCCGGTTCTCGGGCGCGACCAGGAGCGTGTCGGCGCGCTGGCGCAGGGCCTCCGCCGGGGTGTAGCCGAGCAGCTGCTCGATCTCGGGGCTCCACAGGGCGATGTGCCCGCCCGCGTCCAGGACCACGGCCGCGACCTTCAGCAGGTCCAGCAACCCGCCGGGCGCGGCCGTGACGGCATCGCGATCCGAGGTCGCATACCCGTTCATGCGGGCCGCTCCTTCCGGCGCGGCAAAGGTACCGCCATGATCCGTTGCGCAGGCTGTCCGATGAGGTCACAGTACGGTCGGTGGAGCGACACTGTCGCGCCGAAATGACAAAAAATCGCGGGTCTGTAGCGCGGTTCGACACAGCGAGGGAGCGCCGTCTTGGGTGACTGGTCGTTGCGAGAGAGCCTGGACACGGCGTCGGGGACCGTCCGCTGGGACCGGCACGGGGATCGTGACGGCAAGCCGGTCGTGCTGCTGCACGGGACGCCCTTCTCGTCGTACGTGTGGCATGAGATCGCTCCCGCTCTCGCCGCCGCCGGGCACCTCGTGCACGTGTGGGACATGGCGGGCTACGGCACGTCCGGCATGCACCAGGACCAGGACGTCTCGCTGGGCGCCCAGGGCGAGGTGTTCACCGAGCTGCTGGCGCACTGGGACCTTCGGGAGCCGTCCGTCATCGCGCACGACTTCGGTGGGTGTGTGGCCCTGCGCGCCCACCTGCTGCACGGGGCCCGCTACCGGCGGCTCGCGCTGGTCGACCCGGTGGCCCTCGAACCCTGGGGTTCCCCCTTCTTCCGGCTGGTCGCGGAGCACAGCCACGTCTTCGAGCGGCTGCCGGCACCGCTGCACGAGGCCCTCGTGCGCGAGTACGTCACGTCCGCGAGCCACCTCGGCCTGCGTCCCGCCGCGCTCGACGCACTGGTCCGGCCGTGGACGGGGGAGAGGGGCCAGGCCGCCTTCTACCGCCAGATCGCGCAGGCCGACCAGCGCTACACCGACGACATCCAGCCGCTGTACCCCACGATCGACCTGCCCGTCACCGTGTGCTGGGGCACCGAGGACACCTGGATCCCCTTCGCCAAGGGACAGGAACTGGCCGCCACGATCCCCGAAGCGCGGCTGGTGCCCGTCCCGGAGGCCGGTCACCTCGTCCCGCTGGACGCGCCTGCCCGGCTGACAAGCGCCTTGCTCGCCTTCCTCATGGCCTGAACCATCAGGACCGAACAAACTCCGACGGGGTCATTGATTCGATTGTGTGCGAGTTCTAGGGTGTGCCTGCTCAGCAGTTGCTCCGTTACCGTCAGTTGACACGCATCCCAACAGAAACACCCATCACGGATGTGCAGTTGAGGATCACATCTGACGTGCCCTCAGTCCGTGCAGCACCCTGTCGAACCGAGGAAGGCCCACGGTCATGCCGCATCCGCACCCGCTCCCGTCTCCTGCCGACCGGCCCGCCCACCCCGAGCGGCCGGTCGTCAGCCGTCGCCGACTGCTGGAGGGAGGAGCCGCCGTGCTCGGCGCGCTCGCCCTGTCCGCGTCGCCCGCCGCGGCGCACGCGGCCGGCCGGCGTCCGGCGGCGGACGGCCCTCCGGAGTGGAACGACGGACTGAGCGTGTACCGGGTGGGCACCGAGCCGCCGCACACCACGCTCATGCCGTACGCGGACCTCGGGCAGGCGCTGGACGCCGACCGCACGCGCTCGCCGTACCGGCAGAGCCTCGACGGCAAGTGGAAGTTCGCCTACGCCGACCGGCCCGACGACCGGGACACCGACTTCTACCGCACCGACGTCGACGACTCCGGCTGGGACACCATCCCCGTGCCCTCGGCCTGGCAGCTGCAGGGCTACGACTTCCCGATCTACGTCAACATCACCTACCCCTGGTGGGGCCCCAACGGCGGCGGCGAGGACGCGCAGCCGCCGGCCGCCCCGACCCGCTACAACCCCGTCGGCCAGTACCGCCGTACGTTCACCGTGCCGAGGAACTGGTCTGGCCGGCGCACTTTCCTGCACTTCGAGGGCGTCAAGTCCGCCCACTACGTGTGGATCAACGGCGAGTTGGCCGGCTACCACGAGGACTCCTACACCTCCGCCGAGTACGACATCACCCCCCACCTCAAGCCGGGCACCAACCAGATCGCCGTCGAGGTGTACCGCTACTCCGACGCCGAGTGGCTGGAGGACCAGGACATGATCCGGCTGAGCGGCATCTTCCGCTCGGTCCACCTGTACTCCACGCCCGCCGTGCACCTGCGCGACTTCAAACTGGACACCCCGCTCGGCGACGACTACGCCTCCGCCGACCTCAAGGTCACCGCGCACGTCCGCGACTACGGGGGCGAGGGCGCGGGCCGTTACACCGTCGAGACCCAGCTCTACGACGCGCGCGGCCATGCCGTCTGGTCCCGGCCGCTGCAGCAGCCCGTCGACGTCCCGGACGGCGACGAGGCCACCGTCGAGGCGTCCAGAGCCGTCCCCTCGCCGAAACTCTGGTCGGCCGAGCACCCGAACCTCTACACCGCCGTACTGCGCCTGCGCGACCCGGCCGGGAAGGTGGTCGAGACCCTCTCGCACCGGGTCGGCTTCCGCGAGTTCGCGCTCAAGGACGGCCTGATGCGCATCAACGGCAAGCCGGTCTCGTTCCGCGGCACCAACCGGCACGAGATGCACCCCGTCACCGGCTCGGCCCTCACCCGCGCGCAGATGATCGAGGACATCGGGATCATCAAGCGGCTGAACATCAACAGCGTCCGGACCTCGCACTACCCCAACAGCCCGCTGTGGCTGGAGCTCGCCGACGAGTACGGCCTGTACCTCGTGGACGAGACCAACCTCGAAACCCACGGCATCCGCGACGAGTACCCCGGCAGCGGCCACCCCGAGTGGACCGACGCGTGCGTGGTCCGCGCCCAGAACATGGTCCACCGCGACAAGAACCACGCCTCGGTGGTCATCTGGTCACTCGGCAACGAGGCGGGCGGCGGCACCACCTTCAACGCCATGTACGACTGGATCCGTGGCTACGACCCCACCCGCGTCATCCAGTACGAGGGCGACGACCGCCCGGGCATCAGCGACATCCGCTCCGAGATGTACGACAGCCCGCAGCGGGTCGAGCAGCGCGCCAAGGACACGAACGACACACGGCCGTACGTGATGATCGAGTACTCCCACGGCATGGGGAACTCCAACGGCAACTTCAAGAAGTACTGGGACATCGTCCGCCGCCACGACGTCCTCCAGGGCGGCTGGATCTGGGACTTCGTCGACCAGGCCCTGAGCTGGCCCACCCCGGCCCGCAAGCTGCTGACCGAGTCAGGACCGGGCGCACTGCGCGGCGAGGTCATCGCGTCCGCGGGCACCTTCGACCGCGCCAAGGGTGTCTCAGGCGGCACCGTCTTCCCCCGCGACCCCCGCCTCGACCTCACCGGCTCCCTCACGCTGGAGGCCTGGGTCACCCCCCACGTGACCGGCTTCCACCAGCCCATCATCGCCAAGGGCGACACCCAGTACGCCCTCAAACAGTCCGACAGGACCCTGGAGTTCTTCATCCACGGCGGCGGCCAGTGGGTCACCGCGAGCTGGGCGCTGCCCGACGACTGGACGGGCAAGGAGCACCACGTCGCCGGCGTCTTCGACGCGGACGCGGGGACGCTCACCCTGTACGTCGACGGCTCGGTGCGGGCGACCCGGACCAGCACCCGGCGCCCGAGCGACAACACGGCGTCCCTGGCGCTCGCCACCGACGTCGACAACCCGACCCGGGAGTTCAGCGGCACCATCCGGCGGGCCCGCGTGTACGCCCGCCCGCTGAGCGCGGCGGAGCTGGCCTCGGACGACCGCGGCCCGGACGACGAGGGCGTACGGTTCTGGTTCGACGCCGCCACCGTCGGGCTCACCGAGAAGCGCCCGCGCGAGAAGACCTTCTACGCCTACGGCGGCGACTGGGGCGACAACCCCAACGACGGCGCCTTCGCCGGCGACGGCATCATCACCGCCGACCGTGGCCTCACGGGCAAGTCCGCAGAGGTCAAGCAGATCTACCAGGCGATCAACGCCGCTCCGGCCTCGGGCGGCCTGGGCGCCGTCCGGCTCACCAACGAGTACCTGTTCACCAACCTCCGTGAGTTCGAAGGCCGTTGGTCCCTCCTCGCCGACGGCAAGGTCGTCCAGCGCGGGCGGCTGACCCGCGACCAGCTCGATGTGGCGCCGCTGACCGGCAAGGACATCAAGGTGCCGGTGCGGCTGCCGGCAAAGCCCGAGCCGGGCACGGAGTACTTCCTCCAGCTCTCCTTCACCACCAAGGAACCCACCAAGTGGGCCAGGGCGGGCTTCGAGGTGGCCAAGCAGCAACTGGCCCTCGACGCGGGCAGTCCGGCGGTGAAACCGGCGCCGCTCGGCAGCGTGCCCGCCTTGCGTCACACGGACGGGGACAAGACCCTCACGGTGAAGGGCAAGAACTTCTCGGTCACCGTCGACAAGGGCACCGGAACCATCACGTCGTACGAGGCGGCCGGCACGCGTCTGATCACCTCCGGCCCCGTCCCGAACTTCTGGCGGGCGCCCACCGACAACGACCGGGGCAACGGCCACCACACCCGCAACCAGATGTGGCGCGACGCCGGGGCGAAGCGCAAGGTGGCGGACGTACGCGTGCGGCCCCTGGGCGACCGGGCCGTCGAGGTCACGGTCACCGGCACGCTGCCCACCAGCACGGTGTCCACGTACACCACCACGTACACGGTCTTCGGCAACGGCGAGATCAAGGTCGACAACACCCTGCACCCGGGCGCGTCGAGCCTGCCGTACATCCCGGAGGTCGGCACCCTGCTGTTGCTGCCGCGCCGGCTGGACCGGCTGCACTACTACGGCCGCGGCCCCGAGGAGAACATGTGGGACCGCAACAACGCCACTGACGTGGGCCTGTACTCCGGCACCGTCGCCGAGCAGTGGACCTCCTACCTGCGCCCCCAGGAGAACGGCAACAAGACCGATGTCCGCTGGGCCGCGCTGACGGACGGCAGCGGGCGCGGACTGCTCGTCTGCGCCGATCCGCCGCTGGAGGTCAACGCCTCCCGCTTCACCCCGGAGGACCTGTCGGTCGGTGCCCGCCACGACTACCAGCTCACCCCGCGGGACGCGGTGGTCCTACGGCTCAACCACCGCCAGATGGGCGTGGGCGGCGACAACAGCTGGGGCGCGCACACCCACGACGAGTTCAAGCTGCCCGCGAACCGCGACTACGCGTACACCTACCGGCTGCGTCCCCTGACGGACGTGAGTGAGGCGATGAAGGCCTCGCGGCGGCCGACGGCCACCGAATAGAACAAACGGAGTGACAACGGCATAGAACAAACGGTGTGACAGCGGCGCCGCCTCAGTCGGCGGCGTCGCTGATGCCCAGGCGCAGGTGCTCCACGTGGTACACGGCCTGGTCGAGCAGCTCGGCGACATGGTGGTCGTGCAGCGCGTACACGACCGAACGGCCCTGTCGCTCGCCCACCACCAGGCCCAGATTGCGCAGCAGCCGCAGCTGGTGCGAGCAGGCCGACTGCTCCATGCCCACCTCGGCGGCCAACTCCGTGGCCGGCAGCGGGCCTTCCCGCAGTCGCGCCAGGATGAGCAACCGGGAGGGCGTGGACAGGGCCTGGAGGGTGGTGGCCACCTTCGCGACGTTGCCCGCGTCCAGGCGTACGCGCTCGCTGGCGTCCTGCGCGGGGATGACGGCTCCATGACCCATGACGTCATCGTACCGGTCTCACGCGAACACATGAATGAATCTTCATCTGTCCCCGCTTCACCGGCCTCACCCGGGCGGTGCCGCACCTCGACCCCTCCCAGGTCGATGTCGGATTCTCGCCAGCCTCCGCCCGCCCGGTGCCCGATGCTGGAGGCATGCAGAAGGGGATGCACACCGACACCGAGCGCTGCGTGCGCGCCGTCCAGTCCAAGGACGCGCGGTTCGACGGCTGGTTCTTCACGGCGGTCGTGACCACCCGCATCTACTGCCGGCCCAGCTGCCCGGTCGTGCCGCCCAAGCCGGAGAACATGAGCTTCCACCCGAGCGCGGCGGCCTGCCAGCAGGCCGGGTTCCGGGCCTGCAAGCGCTGCCGGCCCGACACCAGCCCCGGCTCCCCGGAGTGGAACCAGCGCGCCGACCTCGTGGCCCGCGCCATGCGGCTGATCGCCGACGGCGTCGTGGACCGCGAGGGCGTGCCCGGCCTCGCCGCCCGGCTCGGCTACAGCACCCGGCAGGTCGAGCGCCAGCTGCTCGCCGAACTCGGCGCGGGCCCGCTCGCGCTCGCCCGCGCCCAGCGCGCCCAGACCGCCCGGCTGCTCATCGAGACGACGGCCCTGCCCATGGCGGAGATCGCCTTCGCCGCCGGCTTCGCCTCGATCCGCACGTTCAACGACACCGTCCGCGAGGTCTTCGCCCTCGTCCCCGAGCGAGCTGCGCGCCCGTGCCCCGCGGCGGCACGGGCACCGAGCACGCCCCGGCGCGCTCTGCCCTGCGCCTGCCGTTCCGCGACCCCGCTCAACCCCGACAACCTCTTCGGCCACCTCGCCGCGACCGCCGTACCCGGCGTGGAGGAGTGGCGCGACGGCGCCTACCGGCGCACGCTGCGGCTGCCGTACGGCCACGGCATCGTGGCCCTCACGCCCGAGCCCCGACCACATCGCCTGCCGGCTCACCCTCAGCGACCTGCGCGATCTGACCGTCGCCATCAGCCGCTGCCGCCGGCTGCTCGACCTGGACGCCGACCCGGTCGCGGTCGACGACCAGCTGCGCACGGACCCGGTGCTGGCGCCGCTGGTCGACAAGGCGCCCGGCCGGCGGGTGCCGCGCACGGTCGACGAGGCGGAGTTCGCCGTCCGGGCCGTGCTCGGCCAGCAGGTCTCCACGGCCGCCGCCCGCACCCACGCGGCCCGCCTGGTCACCGCGCACGGCGACCCGGTCGACGACCCCGAGGGCGGCCTCACCCACCTCTTCCCGGCCCCCGACGCGCTGGCCGGCGCTGGACCCGGAGACCCTGGCCATGCCCCGCACCCGCCGCGCGACCTTCACCACCCTGGTCGGTCAACTCGCCGACGGCTCAGCTCCACCTGGGCGTCGGAGAGCGACTGGCCGCAGACCCGCGCCCGGCTCCTGGCCCTGCCCGGCTTCGGCCCCTGGACGGTCGACGTCATCGCCATGCGCGCCCTCGGCGACCCGGACGCCTTCCTCCCCACCGACCTCGGCATCCGCCGCGCCGCCCAGGAACTGGGCCTGCCGTCCACCCCGGCCGCGCTCACCGCCCGCGCGGCCGCCTGGCGCCCCTGGCGGGCCTACGCCGTCCAGTACCTGTGGGCGACGGACAGCCACCCGATCAACTTCCTCCCGGTATAGGGACGTTCCGATGAAGCAGCACACCGTGATCGACAGCCCGTACGGCCCCCTCACCCTCGTCGCCGAGGACGGCGTCCTGTGCGGCCTCTACATGACCGACCAGCGCCACCGCCCGCCGGAGGAGACCTTCGGCACCCGCGACGACACCTTCTTCGCGGAGGCGGAGGAACAACTGAAGGCCTACTTCGCGGGCGAGCTGAAGGAGTTCACCGTCGAACTCCGCCTGACACGGCACCCCGTTCCAGCGCACGCGTCTGGGAGCAGCTGCGCCGCATCCCGTACGGCGAGACCCGCACCTACGGCGAACTCGCCGACCGCCCTCGGCAACCCCGCCGCCTCCCGCGCGGTCGGCCTCGCCAACGGCCGGAACCCGATCGGCATCATCGTCCCCTGCCACCGCGTCATCGGCGCGAACGGCAGCCTCACCGGCTACGGCGGCGGCCTGGACCGCAAGCAGCGCCTGCTGGACTTCGAGAACGGGGCGCGCGCTCTTCCAGCGGACCGCACCCCACCCTAGTCAACTTTGACTAGAGTGAAGTCATGCCGGAGCAGACCATCCCGATCCTGCCCTGCCAGACCCTCCCACCCGTTCTCGACTTCTACACCGCGCTCGGTTTCGAGGTGACCTACCAGCAGCGCAGCCCGGACCCGTACGCCGGTCGTCGAACCGGCGTCACCGAGCTGCAGTTCTTCGCGATGAAGCACTACGAGCCGCCCGACTCGGTGCAGTACCTGTTACGTCTGAAGGACGACGTCGACCGGCCTCTACCAGGCGTTCCGGGCCGGGCTCCGGGCGGCGAACAGCAGACCCGCACCCTCGAGCTGCCGCGTGTCGGTCCGCTCAAGGACATGTCGTACCGCGTGCGGCAGTTCCTGATGACCGACCCGGGCGGAAACGCGTCGCGTCGGGCAGCGCATCAGCGAGACCGGACGTCACACATCCGCACCCCAGGAGACCTTCGCGCGGGCCCTGCACCACGCGTCCCTGCTGGCGGACTCCAAGGGGGACGCGGCGGGCGCCGCGAAGGTCATCGACCGTGTGCTGCGTCTGACGGACGAGACGCCGACGCGCTGCAGCTGCTTCAGCTCCTCGTCCTTGGCGCGGACGTCGCGGGACGACTCGGCGACGAGGAGGCCGCGGCCACCGCCCGCGCCCGGGCCGCCGCGCTCCGCCTCACCGACGCCGAGCGCGACCTGGGGCGTGACGCCCTCAGGCGCCTGGAGGACCTGAGGGCCCCTGACCGGCCGTAAGACCGCGCAGCAGCTCGGGCAGCGCCGTGCCGATGGGCTCGCGTACGACCTCGTCGGCGCGGTCGTCGTACGGCGTCGGCTCGGCGTTGACGATGATCAGCCGGGCGCCGTGGTCGGCGGCGACGCCGGCGAGCGCCGGCGGCGGGCTGGACCTGGAGGCTCGCTGCCGACGGCGACGAACACCTGGCACGCCTTGCTGATGGCGACCGCCTCGCCGAGGACCACGGGGTCGAGCCGCTCGCCGAACATCACCGTCGCCGACTTCAGGATCCCGCCGCACTCCAGGCACGGCGGGTCGTCCTCACCGGCCTCGACCCGGGCGAGCGCGTCCTCCATCGGCCCGCGGGCATGGCAGCCGGTGCAGACGACACTCCGCGCGGTGCCGTGCAGTTCGAGCACCTTGCGGGCGGGCATCCCGGCGAGCTGGTGCAGCCCGTCCACGTTCTGCGTGATCACCCGCACCGGCACCCCGGACCGCTCCAGCTCGGCCACCGCCCGGTGCGCGGCGTTGGGCTCGGCCTGCAGCGTCCGGTTCTTGCGCCGCATCTGCCAGGAGCGCCGCCGGATCTCCGGATCGCCCATGTAGTACTCGTACGTCACGAGCTTCTCGGCCTCGGGGTCCCGCCGCCACAGCCCGTTCGGCCCGCGGTAGTCGGGGATCCCGGAGTCGGTGCAGATACCGGCACCGCTGAGCAGGGCGACGAGGGGCTTGGTCATGCCGCCGAGGGTAGGACGGGCGATCCCGGGGCGGCGAGCGGATATCGCGGTCACCGCCCGTGCCCGTCAGGCCACCCGGTGGCCGTTCTCCAGCTCCGCCGTGCCCGAGCCGTCCGCCAGGACGTCCAGTGCGGTCAGGACGCGGCGGCCGAGGGCGCCCGGCAGGTAGTCGGCCAGCTCCTCGCGCGGGACCAGCCGCCAGGACAGCAGCTCCTCCTCCTGGAGGCGGATCGCCTTGAAGTCGTCCTCGCCGAGGACCCCACCGTCGTACAGATACGCCACCAGCGGCGGGCGCCCCGTGCCGTGCACCCAGTCCACCGCCAGCAGCCGGCCGAGCTCCCGGTCCAGGCCGATCTCCTCGGCCGTCTCGCGCCGCGCGCCCTGCCGCGGGGTCTCGCCGTCGTCGGACTCGACGGTGCCGCCCGGCAGCGCCCAGCCCTCCCGGTAGTTGGGCTCGACGAGCAGCACCCGGCCCTCGGCGTCCCGGAAGAGCGCGGCGGCGCCGGCCAGGACGCGGGGCAAGGTCGCGATATAGGCGGCGAAGTCAGAAGAGGTGGTCATCGGGGCAGGGTAACCACCGAATGCCGCCTCAGCCGCAGGGGAAGACGTAGCTGGATTTGTAGTTGATGTAGAGGCTGCTGGAGGACGAGCCCATCTTGGCGGTCACCGGGGCACAGGCGAAGCTGGAGACGTACACCGGGCCCGCGTACTCACTGAAGTTGCCCGAGTCCGGGTCGCAGGCCGTGCCGCCCAATTTGCAGACCTGCACGTACATGTACTGGGACTTGCCGACGTTGTTGTCGAGGATGACGCAGCCCTTGCCGCCGTTCTCGTAGGCGAAGAGGGTGGCAAGGCGCTCGCTGGGCTCGGTGCCGAGGGGCAGCGGGATCCCCTTGCGCAGCGTGTAGCCGCTGCCGCACGCATTGGCGGCGGCCGCGGTGGCCGTGGGCTGTTCGGCGGCGATGGCCTGCGGCGCTGTGAGGACGGCGGCGGTCAGGACGGTCGCGGAGGCGGCGGCACGCAGAGCGGTTCTGAGACGAGACATGACAAGCAGACGCTTTCTGTCGGGCGCGAGGACGCGGGCCGGGTGACCGAAAATGATCGGATGAGCCGATGGCCAGATCACTTTACGGTTGGGTTTGATCGACATAGTCGGCTCGCAGGTAAGTGGCCGGAATCAACCGGATGGAAGCGCTTTCAAACGGAACGGCCGAAGGGCTCGGGGAGCCGTGACCGGTGCTGAGTTGGCGTGGGATGCGTGACGTCAAGCGGAAGACCGGGTCGGACGCCCGCCCGGCCGGGAATGGCCGGTTCTCTCCGGTCAGGCCTCCAGCTCCGCCAGCCGCAGCGTCCGCTCCGCCAGCTCGCTGATCCGCACCCCGTCGAAGCCGAACACCGCACTGCGGACCGTGTCCTCCAGCGGGACCTTCCACTGGTCCGGGATGGCCGCCGCCCCGCCGAACACCCCGGCCACCGAACCGGCCGTCGCGCCGTTGGAGTCGGTGTCCAGGCCGCCGCGGACGGTCAGGGTGATGGTGCGGGTGAAGTCGCCGTCGCCGTAGAGCAGGCCGGCGGTCGAGGACGGCGGCATTCGGGACGGTGTGGATCCAGCCCATGCCCGAGCGGTCTCCTCGGCGACCGTGGTGAGCGTGTCCTCCCAGGACATCCGGGTGTCGTGCAGGGAGACCACCCGGCGCACCGTGCGGGCCAGGCGGCTGCTCGCCGGGATCACGGCCAGGGCCTGGTCGACGGCATGGCGCACAGTGGGCGCCGTGAACGCCGCCGCGATCAGCGCCGCCGCCCACATCGCCCCGTAGACCCCGTTGCCGGTGTGCGACAGCACCGCGTCCCGGCGGGCCAGCGAGGCGGCCCGGCGCGGCACGCCCGGGCAGGTCCAGCCGTAGATGTCGGCGCGGATCAGCGCGCCGATCCACTCCTGGTACGGGTTGTCGTACGTCGCCGTCAGCGGCGGCTTGAGCCCGTTCGCGAGGTTGCGGTACGCGGCCCGTTCGGCGGTGAACGTCTGCAGGTACGGCAGCCGCAGCAGCCACAGGTCGCCGACCTGCTCGGTGCTGAAGCCGAAACCGTGGGTCTCCAGCAGGTCGAGGCCGAGGATCGCGTAGTCGACGTCGTCGTCACGGCAGCTGCCGTGGATCCGGCCGCGCACGCACTGGCGCCACTCGGGCCGCAGCTCGAACCCGTCACTCTCACTGAGCGGCTCGGGCAGGTAGTCGGTCAGCGGCAGGGCGGCGGCCTGCCGCAGGTAGCGGTCGATACGGTCGCGCGTCCACACCTCGCCCTGCTCGACCGGCTTGCCGAGCATGTTGCCCGCGATGCGGCCCAGCCAGCCGCCGAGGATGCGGTCGGAGAGGTCTGTTTCCGTGCTTGTCCGGGTGCCGACGCTGGTCATGCTTACGGTCTACCCGTTTCAGCGGGACACCTGAGGGGGGAAGCAGCGGTGTGCCCGCGGCAGCGGGTTCGTCGTGGGCGGCCGCGCAGTTCCCGGGCCCCTGGGGCACGGTCCACGGGGTGGGCACATGCATGACGGCGGGGGCGTCCTCCGGTTAAGGTCGCAGCGGCGCGACTGGCCTTGACGTGCGTGAGGGCCCGGAGAGCAAGGGGAGTGCAAGTGGCGGACGCTGCAGTGAGCGACACCCAGAAGGCACAGCGGGTGCTCGTCGCCGCGGACAAGTTCAAGGGGTCGCTGACGGCCGTGGAGGTCGCCGAGCGGGTGACGGCCGGGCTGCGCCGGGTCGTGCCGGACCTCGAGGTCGAGGCGCTGCCCGTGGCCGACGGCGGCGACGGAACCGTGGCCGCGGCGGTCGCGGCCGGGTTCGAGCGCCGGGAGGTAAGGGTCGCCGGTCCCCTCGGCGACGAGGTCACGGCGGCGTTCGCGTTGCGCGACGGCACCGCGGTCGTGGAGATGGCCGAGGCGAGCGGGCTGCAGCGGCTGCCCGCCGGGGTCTTCGCACCGCTCACGGCCTCCACGTACGGCTCGGGCGAGCTGCTGCGCGCCGCCCTGGACGCGGGTGCCCGCACGATCGTCTTCGGGGTCGGCGGCAGCGCCACCACGGACGGCGGCGTCGGGATGCTGTCCGCGCTGGGCGCCCGGTTCCTGGACGCGGACGGCGAGCCGGTACCCCCGGGCGGCGGCGGCCTCGCCGGTCTGGCCACGGCCGACCTGTCGGACCTCGACCCGCGCCTCACCGAGGTCGAACTGGTCCTCGCGAGCGACGTCGACAACCCGCTGACCGGCCCGAAGGGCGCGCCGGCGGTCTACGGCCCGCAGAAGGGTGCCTCGCCGGACGACGTGGCGGCCCTGGACAACGCCCTCGCGCACCTCGCGAAGGTGCTGGAGGGGCAGGCAGGCCCGAACGCCGCAAAGTACGCGGCGTCGCCGGGCGCGGGCGCCGCGGGCGGCATCGGCTACGGCGCCCTGCTGCTGGGCGCCCGGTTCCGCCCGGGCATCGAGGTGATGCTCGACGTCCTCGGTTTCGCCCCCGCGCTGGCGAGGGCGACCCTCGTCATCACCGGCGAGGGCTCCCTCGACGAGCAGACCCTCCACGGCAAGGCCCCGGCGGGCGTCGCGGCGGCGGCCCGCGCCCGCGGCATCGAGGTCGTCGCGGTCTGCGGCCGCCTGGTCCTCCCCCCGGAGGCCCTGGGCCGCGCGGGCATCCGCCGCGCGTACGCCTTGTCGGCACTCGAACCGGACCCGGCGCAGTCCATGGCCCAGGCGGGTCCTCTCCTGGAACGCGTGGCGGAGTCGATCGCGCGGGACTTCCTGACCTGACCGTCGGTGGGGCACACTCCGGAGGCTGCCGCCCCGCACCTGGCCACGACCGGGACCCCGCCGCCTGCTCACAACTCGGCCCCGGCCGCGGAACCGGCAGGGCCACGAGTGGGCCGTGTGCCGCTGCGCGGGGTGTTTCCACCCTCCGCGCTTGAGCGGCAGATTCGCACCGCGAAAGGCCGCTGCCACCGGCCCCCGGCAGCCCACCGACCGGAACGGACACCGGCCGGGCTCGGTCCCGGTCAGGCAGGCGCGAGCGGCCGAGGCAACAAAGGCCCTCCAGCGCCGGTGCGTTGCCGGCCGGGGGGCGGTGACGCCCTGTGCGGCAGACGCAGCACCTGCCGCACAGGGCATGGCATCAGCGTCCGTCGCCGGGCCGGTCGTCCGGACCGCACTTGTCCGGGGTCCCGTCGAACTGCACGCAAGCGGTGACCTTCACGACGTAGTTGCTCGTGGAGGAGTCGCTGTACGTGGTCTCTCCTTGGCCCTTCGTGTTCCAGAGGCGGAGACCCTTGGTGTTTTTGCGGTCGAACTCCGAGTAGACGGAGTTGCCGTCCGCACTCTCGTCGCGCACGGCAACATTCTTGTTGCCGGACGACTGCCAGCTGTAGGCGTAAGAGATGTGGATGTTCGGATTGGTGTGGTGGTTGAGCCTGGACGTGACGTCTTCGCCGGCGTCGGCGTAGGCCGGCGATGCCCCCGCAACGGCGCCAAGCATGGCAACGGCCATCGCGGCCTTCTTGGCAGTCCCGGTTATCTGCATGATTCTCCCCTTTGACGCAGCAACTCAACAGCTGCGGTTGGCGGTCATCACGAAGAAGGCCCTCAGAAATGGCGCGCCCATGGGAAGGGCAACGCGAGGCAGGTCACGCCAAGCGGTTTTTTTGATGCGGATCCCCCCCCCATGGAAGCGAGAAGAAGGCCCTCCTCGCGACCAGTGCAAGATCTTATGTCAAAGCCAACGGCATGCAAGCGCAATCCCCTTGGCCGGTCGGATCGCTCTCTCCTATTGCCGAAATCGACGTGTCGCACGTCACAGACTCGGGCTCATGTACGCACCGTTCCGACCGGCTCAATTCTGCTTCACATTTCAGGGACTTAGAGACTCATCGATATCCTTGGACCCGATTTGTCTTTGTGACGCAACGTGAACAAGCCGAGGGTGCGTTGTCTTTTTCATTTGCCTGGTGATCGACTTCGCCTAATATCGGCACCGATCGCGAGGGGCTGACCTCCCTCGCGCAACGGGGGAGGATTCACGGGGGTGCTGTTTCACGCTCACCGGATGAGCCCGCCATCCGCGGGGCAGGGGGTCCCCTCTGCCCTGAAGCGCCACCGCGACGTCGCACGGTGACGCGGCAACAGCTACCCGAGGGCACATCACGTGAGCAACTCCGACACCGGGCCCGCGCCCGACCCCGTACTCCACATTCAGGATCTGAACTACTCGGTCCGGAACCGGACCCTGTTCAAGGGCCTGCAGCTCAGTGTCAGTGCCGGTGAGTCAGTAGCGATCACGGGTCCGAGCGGCTCGGGCAAGAGCACGCTGCTCTCGTCGATCCTCGGTCTGATCAAGCCGCATGGCGGAAGCATCAGGGTGACCGGCGCGGAAGTAACGGAGCTGCGGGGTAGGCGGATCGCCGAGCTGCGCAGCGAAACGATCGGCACGGTCTTCCAGTTCGGGGAGCTGCTGCCCGAACTCAGCCCGCTGGACAACGTGGCGCTGGCGGCGCTGTTGTCGCGTTCTGACGGCGCCGGCGGGTACCGCCAGGCGCAGGAACTGCTGGACGAACTACGCGTTCCGCGGGCTGAGACGACGGAGGAACTCTCGGGAGGTGAGCATCAGCGTACGGCTGTGGCTCGTGCGCTGATCAACTCGCCCGAGCTGATTCTGGCCGATGAGCCCACCGGCTCGCTCGACCCTGACGCCACCGCTCACATCGCGGAACTGCTCTTCGGCCTCCCTCGGCGGCGCAGGTGCGGGTTGGTGCTGGTGACGCACGATGTCGAGGTTGCCGCACGAGCGGACCGGGTGCTGCGTCTCGAGGCCGGTCTGCTGGTCCCCGCCCAGGCGCGGGAGGTGGTGCAGGCGTGAGCGCGGCCGGACGCGGTGGCTTGTCACTTCAGCTACTGCGCATAGGACGCGACGCGGGGCGACGCTCGGAGGCGGCCGGAACAAGGGCCGCGGCCCTGGCCCTTTCGGCTTTCGCTGTCGCCCTGTGCCTGGGCCTGCTGGCGATGGTGCACGCCTCCTATGCCGGCAAGGAACTGCGGCGTGAGGCCAGGACCCCTGTTGGGCGGACAGAGCAATCACAGGCAACCCGGGCCACGTTGTGGCTGGTCGGCTCGGACGCGCTGAAGGGGAAGCGGAGTTTCAGTGTCGTGTTCATCGCGCCGCGCACGTCGAATGCCCCACTCCCTCCGGGGGTGGATCGTTGGCCGGGGCCGGGTGAGGCCGTTCTTTCCCCCGGTCTGCTGAAAGCCGGCGCCGCGGAGGGAATCGCCGGCCGTTACGGCAAGCTCTCGGGCACGGTCGGGCAGGAGGGGTTGGACGACCCTGGAGAGTGGCTCGCCTACGTCCGGCCCGCCAAGGGCATGAAGGCCGAGGCGCCGATCGAGACCGTGGTCGGTTTCGGGCCGAAGGCAGGCATGCCGGCTGAAGGCCTGCAGCCGGGAACGGGGCGCGACAACGACAAGCCCGAGTGGATGTTCCAGAGCCTCGTCATCGGCCTGCTGCTCGTACCGAGTCTCGTGCTCCTGTTCACCGCACTGCGTGCCGGGGCGCACGGCCGTGACCGCAGAGGCGCCCTGGTCGATGCCCTGGAGGACTGCGGCGCGACCGCGCCCTGATCGCCGTGGGCGAGGCGATGCGACCGGTGACGTGGGGAGCCTTCGCGTCGATTCCGTTCCTCGCCGTGGCCGCGTTCGTTGACGTCCGGGTCCCGTTCGTCGGCTACGTGATGTCGTCCGCCGACGTACGTCAGCACGCCTGGCCGGTGCTGCTGACTCCCGTGGCCGTCATGGTGACGGCGCTGGTCCTCGCCGTCATCAGCGATCAGCTGTCCAGGCGGGTCAAGGGGACCCGACCCGCCGAGGCGAGCAGGTCACGCCGACGGCGGTACCTCGCGTTTCTCTGTGCGCCGGCGATCCTGCTCGCCAGCCGTGGTCCGCAGCTCGCCGGCGACCAGACGCAGTACCGGGCATGGATCAGCTGGATCGGCCTTGCCCTCGTCGTGCTCACCCTGCCGGCCGCGGTGGCGGTCGTCGTGGCCAAGCTCGGGGAAGCCTGGAACGGACCGGGCGCCGGCGGGGGTGGGCCGGTGCGCTGATCGCGGGCCGCCGCATCAGCCACTACCCGGCGGCTACGGCCCGCCTGGTCACCGGTGTGACGGTTGCGCTGATCGTCTTCATGCAGGCCCTCGCCTGGCAGGCGATGTTCGGGACCTACCACGCCGAAATGGAGGAGAGCCTCAGCGCCGCCGACAGGAACGTGTCCGAGATCGGCCCCAGGGGGACGGTCTCCACCAGGGAGGCCGCCGCCTATCTCCAGCGCATCCCCGACGGCCATGCGCCTGTCGTCCTCGCACCTCCCCGCACTCCCGGTGACGGCCCGATCACGATCAGCGGTGAATGTGCCGCTCTCGAGAGCCTGCGGCTGCCGTGTCGGCCCACACCGGCCCGCGTCGATGTCGCCCTCGATCGGCGCTTGCAGCAGCTGCTCCACTGGAACACGCAGGGCGGCACCTATCTGAAGGTGGTCCGAGCTGGCCATGCTGAGCTGGCCAGACAAACCGTGCGGAGCACCAACACCCTGGCGGTGGTGAGGGCTGATGGCGGCGTCCCTGCCGTCGCGGCGCTCAAGGAAGCCTCCTACCGGACCTATCCCCGCGGGGCACAGGTCCGTTTCCCCGGGGAGGAGTGGCTGGCGAGACGGCATTGCGGACCGGGACCAGGGCCGGTGGATCCGGCTCTTCGGGGTGCTGGGGATGGGAATCCTGGTGCTTGCCATCGGCCTCAGTGGCAAAGCCGAGTTCCTGCGCCAGGGCCGGGCACTGGCGCCGCTGACCGTGTTGACCGGCGGATACCGCGTCTTTCGCAGCAGCGCGGCCTGGGCGATCGTCGCGCCGCTCGCGCTCGCCGCACTGGCGGGGTGCGTCGTCGCTGCCTGGACCGCACGACCGGTCGCCCGGCCGGGAATGACCTACTTCGCCCCCGGGGGTCTCGATGGCGACCGCCGTCGCCGTGGTGCTCGCCGTGTCTGTCGTGATGGGGCTGTGGGCTGCCCGGATCGCCGGGCGACAGGCACGCGACTGGCGAGCCTAGCTGCCGCTTCCGGCCCGGCCCGGACATCCGGTTCCGCCTCCGGGCCCGACAACCGCAGCAATCCCGATGTGAGCGTTTCCCGCATGCGCCGGTGATCCGGCTGACCTTCACTCCCGCCGGCCAGGGCGCTCTTTCCGCACCCGGCCGTCGACCCATCACGCGTCCATCGGACGCCCGAGGTCGACTTCGGCCTGCTTCGCCATCCCAAGGACCTGAACGACTCCATGAGCTGTCCCATGACCATCCTGCGGCGCCGCCTGCCGCTCTGGCCGATCCCGCTGCTGTGGACCCTCGCCCTCGGGCTGTGGGGGCTCTCGCGGCAGCACAGCGTGTGGCGGGACGAGGCCGCGACCTGGCAGGTGGCCCGGCGGTCCGTCGCCGACATCTGGCACATGCTGGGGCAGGTCGACGCCGTGCACGGGCTCTACTACCTGCTGATGCACGGAATCTTCGAATGCTTCGGGCCCGGCACCACGGCCCTGCGCCTGCCCTCCGTGCTGGCCATGGCGGTGGCGGCGGCCTGTGTGACGACCATCGGCCATCGGCTGGCCGGGGTCTGGGCGGGCCTGGCGGGAGGGCTGGCGTTCGGGCTGCTTCCGGCCGTGCAGTTCTATCTCCAGGAGGGCCGTCCGTACGCGCTGATCACGGCCGGGGCCGGCATCGCGACCCTCCTGCTGGTGACGGCCCTGGAGGGCCGTGGCCGAGCGGTGCACTGGGCTGCGTACGGCGGCACGGTCGCTGGTGTGCGGGCTGCTGAACTGGCTGTCCCTGCTGATCCTGCCCGCCCACGCTGGCGACCCTGCTCTGGGTGCGGGCCGGGCGCGGCACCTGGACGTGCTGGGCGGCGGCCGTGACGGCCGCCGTGGCGGCCGCACTGCCGATGATCCTGTTCAGCCGGACCCAGGCCGGCCAGGTGTCCTGGATCCCGCCGCTGACCTGGCACATGCTGATCGGCCCGGCGGTCCTGCTGGCGGTCGGCGGACTCGGGGCCCTGCTGGACCGGCCACGGCGGGCCGGCTGTCGGTGGCGGCCGTCGGGCTGCCCTTGCTGGCCGTGCCGCAGATCGGCCTGATCGGCCTCTCCTTGGTCAAGCCGCTCTTCCTGGACCGTTACGTCCTGTTCAGCATGCTGGGCCTGGCCCTGCTGATCGGCGCGGCACTGGGTGGGGCGGTACGGGTGACCCGGCCGCGGTTCCCCCGAGCGGCGCCATGGCTCGTCCCGCTCGTGGTCGCCGTGGCCGTGGTCGCTCTGTTGCCGCAGTCGCTGGCCAAACGGTCCCCGGCCAGCCGCGTGGACGATGTCCTGGCGGTGGCGGCGGACGTGCGGCGGCTGAAGAAGGACGGGGACGCGGTTGTCTTCATACCGGCGGCCCGCCGCGATACCGCGCTGGTCTCTCCCGACGAGTTCGCCGGTCTGCAGGACATCGCGCTGGCGGAGAGACCCGGTGGCGTCCGGGACGTTGAAGGGCGAGGAGGCGAGTCCGGAGCGCATACGGACCGCGATGCTGGCGCAGCGGCGATCTTGCTGGTCACCGAGTGCCCGAGGTGGCGCGGCCGGTGTCCGCGGAGAGGGACAAGGCGAAGACCGCCGTGCTGAAGGAGTACTTCACGGTGGTGGCGGACAAACAGGTCCGCGGGCGGCGGGTGACGGTGTACGAGCGGCTCCGACCGGACCGGTAGGGCATCGAAGGTGCTTCCGCGGGAAAACCCGAGGGGCCCGGACCGAACGGACGGTCCGGGCCCCTCGGGCGACGAAATGGCCGCGCTACGGCAGCTGCGCCGCCCGGCGCCTCACGTCGGTTGTCGCGGAAGTTGTTCACCCGGCGGGCCGTGGCGAACAGCGGGATCACCGCGCCCATCACCAGCTGCAGCGCGCAGCCCGTCTGGAGCAGCAGCTGGCCGCCCGGCGCGTCGAAGGCCCACGCGGCCAGCAGGCCCATCGACACGCACGATCCAGCCCAGCATCGCCACCGCGAGGCGGCCCCGCGGCTTCGGGTACTCGACCCGGCTCACCATCAGCCAGGCGGTGCCCAGGATCGCCAGCAGCGTCGCCACGAAGGGCAGCTCCAGCAGCACGATCGAGACGACCGTCAGCGCGCCGAACGGCGAGGGCATGCCCTGGAACATGCCGTCCTTCACGCGTCACGCAGGAGAACCGCGCGAGCCGCAGCACCACCGCCAGCAGCACGACGATCGCGCCCGACCGCCGCCACCCGCTGGTGCGCGTCGTCGCGCGACCATGCCGTAGACCAGGACGAAGTACGCCGGGGCCAGGCCGAAGCTGATCAGGTCGGAGAGGTTGTCCAGCTCCGCGCCCATCGGGGAGGAGCGCAGCTTGCGCGCGACCAGGCCGTCGAACAGGTCGAAGACCGCCGCGCACAGCATCAGGATGACCGCCGTGGCCGCGCTGTGGCGGGCCATGCCGGACTCCTGGCTGCCGGTGAGGTGCGGGATCAGGATGCCGGTGGTGGTGAAGTACACCGCCATGAAGCCGCACGTGGCGTTGCCGAGCGTGAGGGTGTCCGCTATCGACAGGCGGAGAGAGAGAGGCATCTCCTCCTCTTCGTCGACCTCGTCGGCCTCGGGCACCCAGCCCGCCTGTGTCTCAGGATCAATCACGGTCAATGCGAGTCACCCCAGCCACGGTCTTCTGCCCGACCTCGACCGCGACCTCCACGCCCTCGGGCAGGTAGAGGTCGACACGCGAGCCGAAGCGGATCAGACCGATACGGTCGCCCTGCTCGACCTTCGTGCCCTGCGGGATGTAGGGGACGATGCGACGGGCCACCGCGCCGGCGATCTGGATCATCTCGATGTCGCCGAGTTCGGTGTCGAAATGCCAGACTACGCGCTCGTTGTTCTCGCTCTCCTTGTTGAAAGCCGGAACGAAGCCGCCGGGGATGTGCTCGACCGACGTCACGGTGCCGGAGAGCGGCGCGCGGTTGACGTGGACGTTGAGCGGGCTCATGAAGATCGCGACGCGGGTGCGGCCGTCCTTCCACGGCATGATGCTCTGCACCACACCGTCGGCGGGCGAGATGACCCGGCCCTGGGCGATCTCGCGCTCGGGGTCGCGGAAGAACCACAGCATGCCCGCCGCGAGCGCGGTGGCGGGCACGGCGACGGCCTTGGCGACGCCGGAGCGGCGGGCGCGGGCCAGGCTGAGGGCTGCGGTGGCGACGGTCGGGAGGAGCCACGGCGATGCTCCGCGCGCGAGGCGTACGCCGGCCCGGCTGTCGCGTGGTGCAGAGGTTTGGCTGTGGGGCATGGATGACCTTCGTAGCGGATGATGCCGCGCTATGACGGGGGACGGCGGCTTTCCGGGGATCGTACCGGTCGCGGGCCGCAACTGGGCAAGCCAGGAAGCCGAGTCGGCGGCCGAAGAGTGTCGACGGGGTGTGATCTTCTTCTCGAAGAAAACACCCCGTACCCGGACATCTAGCCCTGGAATCGATACTCTTCGAGCAGCCGGCGACCGATGATCATTTTCTGGATCTCGGCGGTACCTTCACCGATAAGCAGCATCGGAGCCTCGCGGTAGAGGCGCTCGATCTCGTACTCCTTGGAGAAGCCGTAGCCGCCGTGGATCCGGAAGGCGTCCTCCACGACCTCCTTGCAGTACTCGGAGGCGAGGTACTTCGCCATCCCCGCCTCGAGGTCGTTTCGCTCCCCGGAGTCCTTTTTGCGTGCCGCGTTCACCATCATCGCATGCGCGGCCTCGACCTTGGTAGCCATCTCGGCCAGCTTGAACTGGATGGCCTGGTGCTGGGCGATCGGCTTGCCGAACGTGTGCCGCTGCTGGGCGTACCGGACGCCCAGCTCGAACGCACGCTGAGCGACACCGCAGCCACGGGCCGCCACATTGACGCGGCCGACCTCGACGCCGTCCATCATTTGGTAAAAACCTCGGCCGGTGACGCCGCCGAGCACCCGATCGGCCGGAATCCGCAGGCCGTCCATGATGAGCTCGGTGGTGTCGACGCCCTTGTAGCCCATCTTGTCGATCTTGCCGGGGATGGTGAGGCCGGGGCGGACCTCGCCGAAGCCGGGCTCCTTCTCGACGAGGAAGGTCGTCATCGACTTGTGGGGCGCGGTGCCCTCGGGGTGTCCTTCGTCACTTCGGACCAGAACGGCCACCAGAGTCGACGTACCGCCGTTCGTCAGCCACATCTTCTGGCCGTTCAGGACGTACTCCTCGCCGTCCTTCACCGCCTTCGACGTGATGGCCGACACGTCGGAGCCGAGCGCCGGCTCCGACATCGAGAAGGCGCCGCGGATGTCGCCCGCCGCCATGCGCGGCAGGAAGTGGTCCTTCTGCTCCTGCGTGCCGTGCTGCTTGAGCATGTACGCCACGATGAAGTGCGTGTTGATGATGCCGGACACCGACATCCAGCCGCGGGCGATCTCCTCCACGCACAGCGCGTAGGTCAGGAGCGACTCGCCCAGACCCCCGTACTCCTCGGGGATCATCAGGCCGAACAGGCCCAGCTCCTTCAGCCCGTCGACGATCTGCTGCGGGTACTCGTCGCGGTGCTCCAGCTCCGTCGCGACCGGGATGATCTCCTTGTCCACGAAGTCCCGGACGGTGGAGAGGATCTCCTGCTGGATGTCCGTCAGACCGGCGGTCTGGGCGAGTCGCGCCATGGCTACTTCTCCTGCTCCTTGAGCTCGGGGCGGCCGGGCTGCTCGCCGCCGCGCTCCTTGATGTACGTCTCGGTCGGCACCATCACCTTGCGGCGGAACACGCACACGAGCGTGCCGTCCTGCTTGTAGCCCTTGGTCTCGACGTAGACGATGCCGCGGTCGTTCTTCGACTTGGACGGCCACTTGTCGAGCACGGTCGTCTGGCCGTAGATCGTGTCGCCGTGGAAGGTCGGCGCCACGTGCTTGAGCGACTCGATCTCCAGGTTGGCGATCGCCTTGCCGGAGATGTCCGGCACGGACATGCCGAGCAGCAGCGAGTAGATGTAGTTGCCCACGACGACGTTCTTGCCGAAGTCCGTCGTCTTCTCCGCGTAGTTCGTGTCCATGTGGAGCGGGTGGTGGTTCATGGTGAGGAGACAGAACAGGTGGTCGTCGTACTCCGTGACCGTCTTGCCCGGCCAGTGCTTGTACGTCGCCCCGACCTCGAACTCCTCGTAGGTGCGCCCGAACTGCATCGCGCTCAGCGCCTCCGGGATCTCGAACTTGCTGGTGCGCTGCATGCCGGCCGCGCGGCCCTTGCCGGAGATGACCAGGGCCATCTTGCGGCTGGCCTCGTCGATCATCTCGTCGCCGAGCATCGCCGAGCCCTTCTTGCCGCCCGCCTCGGACGTGTAGTAGTCGTACGCGTCCAGGATCAGCTCGGCGTGGTCGTAGTCCTCCTGCGAGGGCGAGAAGATCTCGTTGGACGCCTCGACCTGGCCCGGGTGCAGCACCCACTTGCCGTCGAAGCCGAGGGCGGCGGCGCGCTGGGCGACCTCGCGGTAGCCGTCGACGTTGCGGATCTGCAGGTAGGGGCCGTCGATCGCCTGGAGGTTGTTGGCGCGGGCGGCCATCAGGATCTTCATCAGGATGTAGTGGTAGGCGTCCGCCGGGTAGCCGGGCGGCTGCTCGCCCACGACCAGCGACTTCATGTTGATGGACGCCATGAAGTCGGCCGGGCCGAAGATGATCGTCTCGACGCGCGGGGAGGCCTGCGCGATCTCGTTGACGTTGTTCAGGCCCTGCGCGTTCTCGATCTGCGCCTCGATGCCGATCTTGCCGACCTCGAAGCCCATCGTCTTCTCGATCTGGGTCAGCAGCAGGTCGAGCGCGACGACCTGCTGGGCCGTCTGCACCTTCGGCAGCATGATGCAGTCGAGGTTCTGGCCGGCGCCCTCGACGACCGTGACGACGTCGCGGTACGTCCACTCGGTCGTCCAGTCGTTGACGCGCACGACCCGCGTCTTGCCCGTCCAGTCGCCCTCGTTGAGGAACTTGACGATGGTGTGCCGCGCCTCGGGCTTGGCGAGCGGGGCGCACGCGTCCTCCAGGTCGAGGAAGACCTGGTCGGCCGGGAGGCCCTGGGCCTTCTCCAGGAAGCGCGGGTTGCTGCCCGGTACCGCCAGGCAGGAACGGCGGGGGCGAAGGCGGTTGACCGTGGTCATGCGGGGACCTCCAGGGGGTCGAGCTTGTTCGCTTTCCGGATCTCGTCGACGATGCGGCCGATGATTCCGGTGATGTCGAAGTCCTTCGGGGTGAAGACCGCGGCCACTCCGGCTGCCCGCAGCTGCTCGGCGTCACCATTCGGGATGATGCCACCGGCGATCACCGGGATGTCTGTGGCACCGGCCACACGGAGCCGTTCCAGCACGTCCGGCACCAACTGCGCGTGCGAGCCGGACAGGATGGACAGGCCGACCGCGTGCACGTCCTCGGCGAGGGCCGCGTCCACGATCTGCTCCGGCGTCAGCCGGATGCCCTGGTAGACCACCTCGAACCCGGCGTCCCGGGCGCGCACCGCGATCTGCTCGGCGCCGTTGGAGTGCCCGTCCAGGCCCGGCTTGCCGACCAGGAAGCGCAGCTTGCCCACGCCCAGGTCCTTGGCCGTCAGGTCCACCTTGCGGCGGACCACGGCCAGCGCGCGAGCCCTCCTCGGCCGGGACGGCCACGGGCGCCGACGAGACGCCCGTCGGCGCCCGGAACTCGCCGAACACCTCGCGCAGCGCCCCGGCCCACTCGCCGGTCGTCGACCCCGGCGCGGGCGCACTCCAGGGTGGCCTCCATGAGGTTCGCGGTGCCCTTGGCGGCCTCCTTCAGCTTCTCCAGCGCCTTGCAGGGGCGCGGGTGGTTGAAGGGCGGCTGGTAGCGGGTGTCGCGCCAGCTGCTGGAGCGAGGCGATGACCCGGGCCTCGACCGCCGGGTCCACCGTCTGGATCGCGGTGTCCAGGTCGGCGGTCAGCGGGTTCGGCTCGGTGCCCTCGAAGGCGTTGACGCCGATGATCTTCTCCTCGCCCGACTCGATCCGGCGCCCGGCGCTCGGCGTGCGAGGAGACCAGCTGCGACTTGAGGTAGCCGGACTCGACGGCGGCCATCGCGCCGCCCATCTCCTGGATCCGGTCGATCTCCGCGAGCGACGTCCTCGACCAGTTCGCCCACCTTCGCCTCGATGACCGTGCGAGCCCTCGAAGATGTCCTCGTACTCCAGCAGATCGCTCTCGTAGCGCCAGCACCTGCTGGATGCGCAGCGACCACTGCTGGTCCCAGGGGCGGGGCAGGCCCAGCGCCTCGTTCCAGGCGGGCAGCTGCACGGCACGCGCGCGTGCGTCCTTGGAGAGGGTCACGGCCAGCATCTCCAGCACGATCCGCTGGACGTTGTTCTCCGGCTGCGCCTCCGTCAGGCCCAGGGAGTTGACCTGGACGCCGTAGCGGAAGCGGCGCTGCTTGGGGTTCTCGATGCCGTACCGCTCGCGGGTGACCTGGTCCCAGATGCGGCCGAAGGCGCGCATCTTGCACATCTCCTCGACGAAGCGGACGCCCGCGTTGACGAAGAAGGAGATGCGGGCCGACGACGTCGCCCATGCGCTCCTGCGGCACCTGGCCGGAGTCGCGCACGGCGTCGAGCACGGCGATCGCGGTGGACATCGCGTACGCGATCTCCTGCACCGGCGTGGCGCCCGCCTCCTGCAGGTGGTAGCTGCAGATGTTGATCGGGTTCCACTTCGGGATGTGGGAGACCGTGTACGCGATCATGTCCGTCGTCAGACGGAGCGAGGGCCCCGGCGGGAAGACGTGGGTGCCGCGGGACAGGTACTCCTTGACGATGTCGTTCTGGGTCGTGCCCTGGAGCTTGGTGATGTCCGCACCCTGCTCCTCGGCGACGACCTGGTAGAGCGCCAGCAGCCACATGGCCGTGGCGTTGATGGTCATCGAGGTGTTCATCTGCTCCAGGGGGATGTCCTGGAACAGCCGGCGCATGTCACCGACGTGCGCGATCGGCACGCCGACCCGGCCGACCTCGCCGCGGGCGAGGATGTGGTCGGAGTCGTAGCCGGTCTGCGTCGGCAGGTCGAACGCCACCGACAGGCCCGTCTGGCCCTTGGCGAGGTTGCGCCGGTACAGCTCGTTGGACGCCTCGGCCGTGGAGTGACCGGCGTACGTGCGCATGAGCCACGGCCGGTCCTTCTGGACGCTCGAGTCATCTGTGCGCTACCTCAGATGTTCCGGAAGCGGTTGATCGCGTCGATGTGCTGGGCGCGCTCTCCGTCGTCGCGCACGCCCAGGCCCTCCTCGGGGGCCAGGCACGAGCACGCCGACCTTGCCCTGGTGGAGGTTGCGGTGCACGTCGTAGGCGGCCTGGCCGGTGTCCTCCAGGGAGTACACCTTCGACAGGGTGGGGTGGATCTTGCCCTTCGCGATGAGCCGGTTGGCCTCCCAGGCCTCGCGGTAGTTGGCGAAGTGGGAGCCGATGATCCGCTTCAGCGACATCCACAGGTAGCGGTTGTCGTACTCGTGCATGTAGCCCGAGGTCGAGGCGCAGGTGACGATGGTGCCGCCCTTGCGCGTGACGTAGACGCTCGCGCCGAAGGTCTCGCGGCCGGGGTGCTCGAAGACGATGTCGATGTCCTCGCCGCCGGTGAGCTCGCGGATGCGCTTGCCGAAGCGCTTCCACTCCTTCGGGTCCTGGGTGTGCTCGTCCTTCCAGAACTTGTAGCCCTCGGCGTTGCGGTCGATGATCGCCTCGGCGCCCATCGAGCGGCAGATGTCCGCCTTCTGGTCGCTGGAGACGACGCAGATCGGGTTGGCGCCGCCGGCCAGCGCGAACTGGGTGGCGTAGGAGCCGAGTCCGCCGCTCGCGCCCCAGATCAGGACGTTGTCGCCCTGCTTCATGCCGGCGCCGTTGCGGGAGACCAGCTGCCGGTAGGCGGTGGAGTTGACCAGGCCCGGGAGCGGCGGCCTCCTCCCAGCTCAGGTGGTCGGGCTTGGGCATCAGCTGGTTGGACTTGACGAGCGCGATCTCGGCGAGGCCGCCGAAGTTGGTCTCGAAGCCCCAGATGCGCTGCTCGGGGTCGAGCATCGTGTCGTTGTGGCCGTCGCTGGACTCCAGCTCGACGGACAGGCAGTGCGCGACGACCTCGTCACCGGGCTGCCAGGCGTTCACGCCCGGGCCGGTGCGCAGGACGACGCCCGCGAGGTCGGAGCCGATGATGTGGTACGGCAGGTCGTGGCGCTTGGCGAGCTCGCTGAGCCGGCCGTAGCGCTCCAGGAAACCGAAGGTCGACAGCGGCTCGAAGATCGAGGTCCACACCGAGTTGTAGTTGACCGAGGAGGCCATCACGGCCACCAGGGCCTCGCCGGGGCCGAGCTCCGGCAGCGGCACCTCGTCCAGGTGGATCGACTTGCGGGGGTCCTTGTCGCGGGTGGCGAGCCCGGCGAACATCTCCGTCTCGTCCTTGTGCACGGTGATCGCGCGGTACGACTCGGGGAGCGGCAGGGCGGCGAAGTCCTCCGACGTGGAGTCGGGCGACTGGATCGCGGCCAGGATGTCCTTCATGGTCACGGTGTTGCCTCCGGCGGTGAGCGCCCTGAGGGAGGGGCGCTGAGGGTTACGTCGATGCTGCTGAGGGTTGAGGGTGTGCCGTCGGTTCGGCGGTGGTGCTGTTCGGCAGCGCTTTGTGGCGCGGGAGGTTGCCTGTGACGCAGGCGTCCGGGCGTGCAGGCTGGTGGGCTTGCTGGGACGGTCGCCCGGACCTCTTCAACGTATGACACCGCGTGTCACCTCGCAAGGCACTGAGTGCCAGAACTTGCTCTCAGATGAAATCTTTACGTAACAAATGAGCGATGATCGATCGAATGGCCTCGGAGGGTCACGTGCAAAATGGCCCCTGACATGCCAAAACGGCCACCCCGTGGGGTGGCCGTCATCACACGGTGGCGCGAGCGCTCAGCGCTCCTTGAGTGCCTGCTCGATGGTCCGCATGACCTCGTCCAGCGGGGCGTCGGTGCGGGCGACGGTCACCAGCACCTCGCCCTGCGCCGAAGCCGTGGCCGCGGCCGGCTGCGGGTCCGTGGAGCGCCCGGCCCCGATGCCCGTGCCGAAGGTCTTGCGCACGATCGCGAAGGCGTGGTCCAGCTGCGTCTCCACGTCGCCCTGGCCGCCGGCCCGCAGCCAGCGCCGCAGGACGTGGTTGTGCGCGGTGACCACGGCGGACGCGGCGACCTCCGCGAGCAGCGGGTCGTCGTTGGCGTCGTCGGCGTGCGCGCGCTCGTCGAAGTGGCCGAGGAGATAGCGGGTGAACAGGCGCTCGTAGCGGGCCACCGACGCGATCTCCGCCTCGCGCAGCGTCGGCACCTCGCGTGTCAGCTTGTAGCGGGCGACCGAGATCTCCGGCCGGGCCGCGTACATCTTCATGACTTCCTTGATGCCGCGGCACACCGTGTCGAGCGGATGCTCGTGCGCGGGCGCGGCGTTGAGCACCGCCTCGGCGCGGATCAGGGTGTCGTCGTGGTCGGGGAAGATCGCCTCTTCCTTGGAGCGGAAGTGGCGGAAGAAGGTGCGGCGGGCGACCCCGGCCGCGGCCGCGATCTCGTCGACGGTGGTCGCCTCGTACCCCTTGGTCGCGAACAGCTCCATCGCGGCGGCCGCCAGTTCCCGGCGCATCTTGAGCCGCTGGGCGGCGGCGCGGGATGCCCGCGGCACTCTCCGGCGCGTCGGTCGTGGCTGATGTACGTGAGGACTTGGCGGGCTGGGGCATGCCCTGAACGTACTGCATGTGCGCAGCTCGCTGCGCATGACCGGGCCCTCCCCGCCGGGTGGGCGGGGCGGCCGGGCGGGAGAGGCCGGTCCGGGCCGAGCAGGCCGCCCCACTCCGGCGTCGGACCGGAACCAGTCGCCTGGACCGCTCAGCGCTTGGCATATTCGCGGAAGCCACGGCCGGTCTTGCGGCCGAGGCAGCCCGCGGCCACCAGGTGCTCCAGCAGCGGCGCCGGGGCGAGGCCCGGGTCGCGGAACTCGCGGTGCAGGACCTTCTCGATGGCGAGCGAGACGTCGAGTCCGACGACGTCCAGCAGCTCGAACGGGCCCATCGGGTAACCGCCGCCCAGCTTCATCGCCGCGTCGATGTCGTCGAGCGACGCG
This sequence comes from uncultured Actinomycetota bacterium, assembly GCA_963798065.1. GTDB lineage: Bacteria > Actinomycetota > Actinomycetes > Streptomycetales > Streptomycetaceae > Streptomyces. The sequence goes on from CAWCSC010000005.1 coordinate 122,098, forward strand.
TAGTGCTCCTCGCACCATCTTGATCGCGTTGTTCAGGTACGGGAACAGCAGCGCGTTCACGATGAAGCCCGGCACGGTCCCCGCAGTCGACCGCGTGCTTCCTGATCCTGCCGCAGACCTCGCGGACCGTCGCGTGGACGTCGTCGGCCGTCAGCACCGTGCGGACGACCTCGACCAGCTTCATGGCCGGCGCCGGGTTGAAGAAGTGCATGCCGATCACGTCCTGCGGACGCGAGGTGGCACGGGCGCAGGCGACGACCGGCAGGGACGAGGTGGTGGTGGCCAGCACCGCGCCCGGCTTGCAGACCTTGTCCAGGGTGGCGAACAGCTGCCGCTTGACCTCCAGGTCCTCGGCGACCGCCTCCACGGCCAGGTCGACGTCGGCGAAGTCGTCGTACGTACCCGTCGGCGTGATGCGCTCCAGGGTCTGCGCCGCGGACTCGGCCGTCATCCGGCCCTTGTCGACCGAGCGGGCCAGGGACTTGCCGATCCGGGCCTTCGCGGCCTGCGCCTTCTCCTCGCTGCGGGCGGCGATGACCACCTCGTACCCGCCCTTGGCGAAGACCTCGGCGATACCGGAGGCCATGGTGCCCGAGCCCGCGACACCGACCGAGCGGACCTCCCGGCCCGGGGTCAGGCCGCCGCCCTCCAGCGGGGTCAGCGCGTCCCGCACGACGGTGCGCGCTGCCCGGCGCCTCGTACGTGTAGAAGCCACGCCCCGCCTTGCGGCCGGTCAGACCCGCCTCGCTCAGCTGCTCGAGGATCGGTGCCGGTGCGTGCAGGCGGTCGCGGGAGGCGGCGTACATCGCCTCCAGGACCGTGCGCGCGGTGTCGACGCCGATCAGGTCCAGCAGCGCCAGCGGGCCCATGGGCAGCCCGCAGCCCAGCCGCATCGCGGCGTCGATGTCCTCGCGGGAGGCGTACTTCGCCTCGTACATCGCGGCGGCCTGGTTGAGGTAGCCGAACAGCAGGCCGTCGGCGACGAACCCGGGGCGGTCGCCGACCGCGACGGGCTCCTTGCCCAGGTCGAGGGCGAGGTCGGTGACCGCGGTGACGGCCGCCGGCGCGGTCAGCACCGAGGAGACGACCTCGACCAGCCGCATCGCCGGGGCCGGGTTGAAGAAGTGCAGGCCCAGCACCCGCTCAGGACGGGACGAGTCGGCGGCCAGCCGGGTGACGGACAGGGCGTTGGTGCCGGTCGCCAGGATCGTCTCCGGGCGCACGATCCCGTCCAGCTCCCGGAAGATCTGCTGCTTGATCTCGTACGACTCCGGCGCCACCTCGATGACCAGGTCGGCGTCGGCCGCCGCCCGCGAGGTCGGTGGAGGTGCGGACCCGGGCGAGGATGTCCGCGCGCTCCTGCTCGGTCAGCCGGCCGCGCTCGACGCCACGGGCGGTGGAGGCCTCCAGGGCGGCGACGCACTTCGCGGCCTGGGCCTCGCTGATGTCGATGCCGACGACCTCGCGGCCGGCCTTGGCGAGGACCTCGGCGATGCCGGTGCCCATCGTGCCGAGGCCGACGACGGCAATGGTCTGCAGCGGGGACTGGGACGGGTCGGACAGGGGAGTGGCCATCGCGGGACTCCAGGAATGAGGGTGACGACGGGGAACGCGCCCGGGTGCGCCGACGGAGGCGCACCGGGTGCGTGGAGAAGTGCGGGTGTTGCCGGGCTGCAAGCGCACACGCCCGGTGCCGTCGCGGACGCGTGCACACGCCCGGGGCCGAGTCGCACCGACGGCCCTGTCCCGGAGCCGACTGTCCCGCACTGCCTCGAAGGCGTCGAACGGACTGCCCGTCACGGTGGCCGCGTCACCAGACCGCCGCAGACGAGAACGCGAGTGGGTAACTCGCTCGTCTGAGCTTAACTGGCGGGTAACGAGCGCGCCAGCCCTCGTGTTTGTGATGTACGTCCCGCGCGGCTCGCGGCGCCCCTAATCTCTGCAGTCATGGACGAAGAGTTGCGATCACTCACGGAGCGCTTACGGCAGGAGTCGGGGGCGTACGCCCGCGTTCGAGCGGCTCGTGGCGACCGACGACCTCGACGCCCTGGCAGCGGTGCTCACCGAACCCGGGCAGCACCTGTGGGCCAGGGAGCTGGCCGCGTTCCGGCTCGGGCTCGCGCGGGACCGGCGGGCCTTCGAGGCCCTGGTGCTGCTGCTCAACCACCGCGATCCACCGCGCTGCGCCTCCGCCGCCTACGCCCTCGCCCGCCTGGGCGACCCGCGCACCGCCCGCGCGGCCGCCGCCCTCGCCACCAACGAACTGCGCGTCGCCTACGCCCTGCACCCGGTGCGGCTCCTGGTCGAGCTGCGCGCCCCGGAGGCGGTGCCCGCGCTGATCACCACCCTGCGACGGCGGCTGCGCCCGCACGACCCCTACCGTCGCGTGGCCCTCGCCTGCGTGGACGGCCTCGGCACGCTCGGCGACGCCCGGGCCAGGCCCGTACTGGACGAGGCCCTCGCCCATCCGGTGCTCGCCGAGGCGGCTGTGCGTGCGCTGGGGCGGATTCCGAGACAGAGGTGAGGTCTCCGAGGCAGAGGTGAGGTCAGCGGGGAAGCGTGCGCGCGTACCGCACTTCGGGGACGGCGATGTCCGTCCACCTCGAAGGGCTCCTCGGCGCCGTCCGCGTGGAAGCCGGCCCGTTCGTAGAAGCGGCGGGCCCGGCCGTTCTCCTTGAGGACCCACAGGAGCAGACGGTCGTGTCCCGCGGTGGAACAGCGCTCGACCGACTCCGTGAGCAGCGCCTGCCCCACGCCGCGCCCCATGTGTTCCGGGTGGACGTAGATGGCGTACAACTCGGCGTCCTCGGTGCGGACTTCGCCGTCCCGGTACGGTCCGTGGCAGCCCCAGCCGACGAGCTCGCCGCCGGTGTCCTCGGCGACCAGGTTCAGCACGCCGCCGTCGGCCCGCGCGAAGTACGTACGGCGGCAGCTCGGCGTCCTCGGCGACGCTCAGGCCGTCCAGGTACGACTGCGGGATCAGGCCGCGGTAGGCGCTCTGCCAGCCGCGAACGCGGATCTCCGCGACGCGGTCGCAGTCGGCGAGCGTCATCTCCCGGATCCGCAGCCCCTTCATCCCGCCACCACCGCGAACGCTTCGATCTCCATCAGGAACTCGGGCCGGACCAGCCCGGCGACCCGCACCGCCGAGGCAGCCGGCAGCCGGTCGTCGGGTATGTGCTCGGCGCGGGCCGCGCGGATCGCCGGCATGTGGGCCATGTCCGTGACGAAGTAGGTGAGTTTGACGATGTCGTCGAAGGTCGCCCCGGCCGCGGCCAGACAGCGTCCGAGGTTCTCGAAGACCTGGCGCGCCTGCGCCGCCGGGTCGCCCTCGCCGACCAGCCCGCCCCGCTCGTCGAGCGCGAGCTGACCGGCGACCGCCACGAAACGGCCTGTGCCCATGACGACATGGCTGTACTGGGCAGCGGCAGCGACCCCGTCGGGGGCGGGAATCCTCGTCAGCTCACTCATGGGTCCATAGTGCACCACGGGACTGACAACGCCCGCCCCCGGCGGACCGGTTCAGGCACTCAGTCGCGGAAGCCGAGCAGGCGGTGCAACGTCGAGCCGCGCGCGGACACCGGCGCAGTCTTCGACGTCAGCGGCTTGGGGTCCGGCAGGGCGTCGCACACCGCGTCTCTCGTCCCGATGCCGCGTGGCACGGTGCCGTCGGACAGATAGGTCGCCAGGTACTTGTCCAGGCAGGCGTTACCGCTCAGCGTGATGCCGTGGTTGCCGCCGCCCTGCTCGACCACCAGGCTGGAGCGCGCCAGCAGGTCGTGGACGGTGACGCCGCCCTCGTGCGGAGTGGCCGCGTCGTTCGTCGCCTGGAACAGCAGGGCCGGCGGCAGCTGGCCGTTGGCGATGCTCACCGGGCGCGCCGCGTCGGTCGGCCAGAACGCGCACGGTGCGTTGTACCAGGCGTTGTTCCAGGTCATGAACGGCGCCTTCTCGTACGCCGCCCAGTTGTCCTTGCGCCACTGGTGCCAGTCGCGCGGCCAGAAGGCGTCCCGGCACTGCACCGCGGTGTAGATGCTGTAGCTGTTGTCGTCGGCGGCGTCGACCGCGCCGAAGTTCTCGTACACCTCGACCAGCGGGTCGGGGTCCTTGTGGTTCACGTAGGCCGCGAACGCCTCCGCCAGGTAGGGCCAGTAGCCGTTGTAGTAGGCGCCCGGGACGAAGGTGTCCTCCAGCTCCGCGGCGCCCACCTTGTCGCCCGCCGGCTTCTTGGCGAGCGCCGCCCGCATCGCGTACCACGCGGCTTCGATCCTCTCCGGATCGGTGCCGAGCCCGTACCTCGCGTCGTACTTGGCGACCCAGGCCATGAAGGCGCGGTGGCGGTCGTTGAAGGCGTGGTCCTGGTTGAGGTTGGCCGTCGTACCACACGTCGGTGGGGTCGACGATCGAGTCCAGGACCAGGCGCCGCACCCGCTGCGGGTAAGAGCTTGGCGTAGACCGCGCCCAGGTAGGTGCCGTACGAGTAGCCGAAGTAGTTGATCTTCTGCGCGCCCAGTGCCCGCCGGATCGAGTCCATGTCGCGCGCGGCGCTGATCGGTGTTGATGTACGGCAGCAGGTGCCGCGTACTTCTTGCCGCAGGCGGCGGCGAAGGACTTGGCGCGGCCGAGGTTGGCCCGCTCGACCTCGGGCGTGCGTCGGCACGGAGTCCGGGCGCACCGGGTCGAAGTGGCCGGGCCTGCAGTCCAGCGCGGGCTTGCTCGCGCCCACTCCGCGCGGGTCGAAGCCGATGACGTCGTACTGGGCCGCGACCTCCTTGGGCAGCGAGGACGCGACGAAACCGGCGAGCGTCAGGCCGCTGCCGCCGGGGCCGCCGGGGTTGACCAGCAGCGGGCCCTGGTACTTCTGGGCGGTGTGCGGGACGCGGGACAGCGCGAGGGTGATCTGCCGCCCGTGCGGGTTGCGCGTGGTCGAGCGGCACCTTGAGGGACGCGCACTGGAGCGTCGGGTAGTCGGTGGTGCCGCACTTCTTCCAGCCGGGTTTCGCGGCGCGGGAGGTTCCTGCGGAGTGCGGTGCGCTCGCCTCGGCGGGCACGGCCGTAAGGCTCCCGGCCAGCACGACGGCGGCGCCGCACAGCACGGCTGCGCGTGTTCTCATGGAGTCCTCCCAGGACGGAGGGGCATGCGGACCGCGAGGGCTCACGGTCCTCGCCGCATTCGTCCCGGCAAGCGGCTCCTGGAAGAACTGTTCGTGTCAAGACTTGACCCGATTGGGCCGCGGGATGCGCTCGGATGCTCCTAGATGAGCGAGAGTTGGGTCGGTTCGGACGTCGGCGGTCTCGGCGGCCCGGTTCGGGCCGGCCGGATCCGCCGGGGCATGCCCGCGCGCGTGGGGCCGATGCCGTACTCCTCGCGCCAGCTCGTGGACCTGACGGGTGATCCGGCGCTGGTACCACTTCGGGGCGTAGGAGCCCTCCGCGTACAGCCGCTCGTACCGGGCCACCAGGTGCGGATGGTGCTGCCCCAGCCAGGCCATGAACCACTCGCGGGCGCCGGGCCGCAGATGCAGCACCAGCGGCGTGACGGACGTGGCGCCACGAGGCCGCGATCGCCCGCACGGTGGCCCGCAGTTGGGCCGGCTGGTCGCTCAGGAACGGGATCACCGGCGCCATCAGCACCCCGCAGCCGATGCCGTGCTCGCCCAGCGTCCGTACGACCTCCAGGCGCCGCTCCGGCGCGGGCGTGCCCGGCTCGACGGTGCGCCACAGCTCGGGGTCGGTGAAGCCGACCGAGACGGAGATGCCGACGTCGGTCACCTCGCGCCGCCTGCTGATCAGGTCCAGGTCGCGCAGGATCAGCGTGCCCTTGGTCAGGATCGAGAAGGGGTTCGCGTGGTCGCGCAGGGCGGCGATGATGCCCGGCATCAGGCGGTAGCGGCCCTCGGCGCGCTGGTAGCAGTCGACGTTCGTGCCCATCGCGATGTGCTCGCCCTGCCAGCGTCGCGAGCCGAGCTGCCGGCGGAGCAGCTCGGGCGCGTTGATCTTGACCACGATCTGGGAGTCGAAGCCGAGACCCGTGTCGAGGTCCAGATAGCTGTGCGTCTTGCGCGCGAAGCAGTACACGCACGCGTGCGAGCAGCCCCGATAGGGGTTGACCGTCCACTCGAACGACATCCGCGAGGCCGCCGGCACCCGGTTGATGATCGAGCGGGCCCGGACCTCGTGGAAGGTGATTCCCGCGGAACTCGGGGTGTCGAAGGTGCGGGTGGTCACCGCGTCCGCGCCGAACAGCGCGGCGTCGGCCCGGCTGTGTTCGGAGTCCAGTGTGAGGTTCTCCCAGCGCATGACGCCTCCTCGGTAGCACTGCCCACAGAATAGAACACATGTTCCCTTGATCGTGCGACTATGCCCGGTCGTTTTCGAACGTGTTCGACCGCGGTGCTGCGCGACCCCGATTTGGGTGGCCGGGCAGCGGGGTGGTTGGCTTGCCCCGACCCCCGAGAAACCAGGTCCTGGAGGAAGTCGATGGCGCAGGTCGAGGCCACTACGGAGCGGATCGTCGCGGCGGACGCGGAGACGGTGTTCGACGCCCTCGCCGACTACAGCGGCACGCGCGCGAAGCTGCTGCCCGAGCACTTCAGCGAGTACGAGGTGCGCGAGGGCGGCGACGGCGAGGGCACCCTCGTCCACTGGAAGCTCCAGGCCACCAGCAAGCGCGTGCGCGACTGCCTCCTGGAGGTCAGCGAGCCCACCGACGGCGAGCTCGTCGAGAAGGACCGCAACTCCTCCATGGTCACCACCTGGCGGGTCACCCCGGCCGGCGAGGGCAAGTCCCGGGTCGTCGTCACCACCACCTGGACACGGCGCCGGCGGCATCGGCGGCTTCTTCGAGAAGACCTTCGCGCCCAAGGGCCTCGGCCGCATCTACGACGCGCTGCTCGCCAAGCTCGCCGCCGAGGTCGAGAAGTAAGCCCGTCCTCCAAGGTCCGGCCTGCGGGGGTCGTTGGCCCCCTCACCGGTTCGAGTGGATCTCCGGTCGGACCGGCCGTATGCCGTAACTCGTCGTGCTTGCTCGTAGTTGTCGCCTAACGCGGGAATTGTGCGGCAGGTACGACGAGGGGAGCGGTACGTGGGCGGGACACTCTGGTGCAGGACGAAAGCGGTCACCGCACCTCGCTCCACCGGCTCCACCCCCGGCGCCGGGCCGCCGACTGAGCCCGCGCCGGGTGCGGTTGGTCTTCCTCGGGCTGATGCTCGCGCTGCTGCTGGCCGCGCTGGAGCAGATGATCGTCGCCACCGCGCTGCCGAAGATCGTCGGCGAGCTGCACGGCCTGGACAGGATGTCCTGGGCGATCACCGCCTACCTGCTCACCGCCACCGTCGGACTGCCGATCTACGGCAAGCTCGGCGATCTCCTCGGCCGCAAGGGCGTCTTCCAGTTCGCGATCGTCGTCTTCGTCGTCGGCTCCGCGCTCGCGGGCCGGGCGCGAGACCATGGACCAGCTGATCGCCTTCCGCGCGGTCCAGGGCGTCGGCGCGGGCGGGCTCATGATCGGCGTCCAGGCGATCATCGCGGACATCGTGCCGCCCCGGCGAGCGCGGCCGCTTCATGGGCCTGATCGGCGCCGCCTTCGGCCTCGCCTCCGTCGCCGGACCGCTGCTCGGCGGCTACTTCACGGACCACCTCTCCTGGCGCTGGTGCTTCTACATCAACGTGCCCTTCGGCCTGGTCACCCTGGCCGTCGTCGCCGTCGTGCTGAAGCTGCCCAAGCCCGGGTCAGGGCCCGGCTCGACATCCTCGGCGCGCTGCTGCTCGCCGCCGCCTCCACCTGCCTGGTCCTGCTGACCAGTTGGGGCGGCACCGAGTACGCCTGGGACTCGCGCGTCATCCTCGGCCTCGGCGCCGGAGCGGCCGTCGCCGACCGTCCTCTTCCTCGTCGCCGAGCACTTCGCCGCCGAACCCCTCATCCCGCTGCGGCTGTTCAGGGACTCCGTCTTCAACGTCACCGGCCTCGTCGGCCTGGTGATCGGCGTCGCCCTGTTCGGCGCCGCCAGCTATCTGCCGACCTACCTGCAGATGGTCGACGGGGCCACCGCCACCGAGTCGGGCCTGCTGATGCTGCCGATGATGGGCGGCATCGTCGGCGCCTCGATCGTCTGCCGGCCAGCTCATCAGCCACACCGGCCGCTACAAGGTCTACCCGATCCTCGGCAGCGCCCTCTCCGCCGTCGGCATGTGGCTGCTGTCGCGCCTCGAGGTCGACACGCCCCGGCTGCACTACAGCATCTGGATGGCCGTCCTCGGCGCCGGCATCGGCATGGTGATGCCGGTGCTGATCCTCGCCGTGCAGAACTCCGTGCGCCCCGCCGACCTCGGCACCGCCACCAGCGCCAACAACTACTTCCGGCAGATCGGCGGCAGCGTCGGCGCCGCCGTCTTCGGCACCCTCTTCGCCGACCGGCTCGCCGACGCCCTGGCCGACCGCCTCCCCGCGCGCGCGGGCGGCCGGCTGCCCGACCCCGAGTCCATCACCCCGCAGCTCGTCCACACCCTGCCCCCGGCGCTGCGCGACGACTACATCCAGGCCTACGCCGACGCCATGCCGCGGATCTTCCTCTACCTCGTGCCGGTGCTCGTCCTCGGACTGCTCATCGCCTTCTTCCTCAAGGAGAAACCCCTGGTGTCCCAGCAGCGCCCCCGCCACCGACCCGGAGACGACGGCGCCGGTGAACGCCCCGATCCCGCAGGCCCGTTCGCACGTACGCCGCCGGAAGTCCCCGTGCTGCGGCACGGTGCAGCACCACGACGGGACCGTCGTGCCCCGCGCGGCGCTCACGCTCATCGACATCGCCGGGCAGCAGATCGGGCGCGGCGCGAGCGGCGAGGACGGGCGGTACGCGCTGGCCACGCCGGGCCCGGGCTCGTACGTCTGATCGCGGCGGCCGGCGGCCACCAGCCGCAGGCGGTCTCCGTGACCGTCGGCGAACGCCCCGTCGAACTGGACATCGTCCTCGGCGGCGCCGGACGCCTCGCCGGGCAGGTGCTCACCGCCGACGGCACGCCCGTGCGGGACGCCACCGTCACGCTCACCAACGTGCACGGCGAGGTCGTCGCCACCACCCGCAGCGGACGCGAGGGCGGCTACGTCATCACCGAACTCGTCGCCGGGGAGTACACCCTCGCCGCCAGCGCCCCCGCCTTCCGCCCGGCCGCGCTTCCCGTCACCGTCCAGGCCGCCCGGGAGACCCGCCAGGACATCGAACTCGCCGGCGGCGCCGTGCTGCGCGGCACCGTGCGGGCGGGCGGCGGACGGCCCGTCGAGGACGCGCGCGTGACCCTGCTCGACGCGGCGGGCAACGTCATCGACACGCTCACCACGGGCCCCGACGGCACCTTCCGGTTCGTCGACCTGTCCTCCGGCGAGTACACCGTCATCGCCGCCGGGTTACCCGCCCGTCGCCACCGTGCTCCAAGTGGCCGGAGGCGGCCGCACGGAGCGCGATCTTCAGCTCGGTCACGAGGACTGAGCCGACGACCGGGACACGGCCTGTCCTGCGCGGAGCGCGCGGACGGGTCGCTACGCCGGTGCGCGGGCCTCGTGACCGCCAGCAATTCCCGCATTGCCGCACATCGCCATCGGCGCGGAGCCGTACGGTGGTGAGGGCGGCACAGATCTTGCGGAGCCGTGGGGAGAGAGGGCCTGGGCCATGGACCGTGGCACCGAGGCAGGGACTGGACACGGCGCGGTGGCGGAACCGCCGCGCCCGGCCGCGTCCCGCTGGCCGTGGTCGTGGTGGACCGCGAGGGCCTCGTCTCCCACTGGAGCCGCGGCGCACGGCGTCTGTTCGGCGTCCCCAAGGAGGAGGCGATCGGCCGCCCGGCCCTCGACCTGCTGCCCGTCTCCGGCGCCCTGCCCGAGGAACGAGGACAGTCACCCCGTACGGCGCCTACGCGGCGTACGACGGTCTCGGCCCCGACCTCGAATCGTCCCTCGACGGGCGGCTCGTCCTACCCGGCCGCGGGCCGCGCCCGGCTCACCGTGCCCGGCGCGCGAGCCGGCGAACGCGTCGACGTCCTGTGGTGGGCCTACCCGCTGGTGGGACCCGGGCCCGAGCGGCTGCTGGTGCTGGCCGCCGACGCGGACGGGCTGCGCGGGACCGGCGACGACGACGACGGGGCCACGTTCGAGCGCGATCGCGCCCGGCTTCGCGCTGCACACCGACTTCCCCGGCGCCGAGGACCTCGCCCGCAGGCTCCCCGAGATCCTGCCCAGCATGAGCGTCGGCGACAGCGCCCGCATCGTCGCGCAGATCCTCGAACTGGGCTATCCGGTCCTGGAGTTCAGCCAGAACGACCGGGTGCCCGTCACCCCCGACTGGGGCGTGGCCCGGCGCGCCGAGCGCAGGGCACGCCGGGAGCGGGCCGCGCGGGCCCTGGCCGCCGGCGAGCCCCGTGCCCGCGACGAACTGCGCGACGAGGGCGAGGACCTCGAGTACGCCGCCGTCCGCGAGCGCCTGGAGTTCCTCAACGAGGTCAGCGGCCGCATCGGCACCTCCCTCGACCTGTCGCCGGACGATCGTCGAGGTCAGCAGGGCCGTCGTGCCCCGCTTCACCGATGTCGCCGGCACCTATCTGCGCGAACAGGTCGTCGCCGGCGAGGGGTTCCCCGACGGGCGTGCCCGACACGACCACGATGTGGCACCGGGTCGCCCTGGAGCACACCGACGAACCCGGCCGCTGGGACGACGTCGTGCCGGTCGGCGAGGCCATGCCGTTCCCGGCGCACACGCCGTTCTTCCAGTGCATGACCACCGGCGAACCCGTCCTCGTGCCGCGCATCAGCGAGGAGATGGGCCACGCCATCGCCGCGCAGTTCGAGAAGCGCGACATCCGGCCGCTCATCACGGGCCGCTCCATGCTGGTCGTGCCGCTGAAGGCCCGCAACGTCGTCCTCGGCTTCATGATCCTGCTGCGGCACCCGGAGCGGCCCGTCTTCAACGACATGGACCGCGTCACCGGCGCCGAACTCGCCGCCCGCGCGGGCCTCGTGCTCGACAACGCGCGCATGTACACGCTACCAGGAGAACGTCGCCGAGACGCTCCAGGACAGCATGCTGCCGCACATCCCGCCCGCGCATGGCCGGCTGCGACATCGCCACCCGCTATCTGCCGGGCACCCTGCTCGGCCGGGTCGGCGGCGACTGGTTCGACGCGGTGAAGCTGCCCGGCGCCCGCACCGCCCTCGTCGTCGGCGACGTCATGGGTCACGGCCTGAACTCGGCCGCGATGATGGGCCAGTTGCGGACGGCCGTGCAGACCATGGCCGGCCTCGACCTGCCGCCCGCCCAGCTGCTGCGCAACCTCGACGACCTCGCCCAGCGGCTCGGCGACACCTACCTCGCGACCTGCCTGTACGCCGTCTACGACCCGATCGCGAGCGAACTCCACCTCGCCAACGCCGGGCACATCCCGCCCGTCCTGGTCCGCGCCGACGACGGGCGCAGCGAACTGCTCGACCTGCCCACCGGCGCGCCCATCGGCGTCGGGGGAGTGCCCTTCGAGGCGGTACGCGTGCGCGGTGGAGCCCGGCGACCGGCTGGTGATGTGCACCGACGGACTGGTCGAGGTGCGCGGCGAGGACATCGGCGTCGGCCTCGCGACGCTCTGCGAGTCCGCCGCGCACCCGGCCGCGTCCATGGACGACGCCTGCGACACCATCATCCGCGCCCTGCTGTGACGCCAACGGCCGCGGCGGCCGCAAGGACGACGTGGCCCTGCTGATGGCCCGGCTGAACGGCATCGAGCCGGACGACGTCGCCGAGTGGCGGCTCGCCCTCGACCCGGCCGAGGTCGGCCGGGCCCGCGCGGTGGTCCGCGAGCAGCTGCACGACTGGGGCCTGGCGAAGCTGGTCGACGCCCGCCGAGCTGATGGTCAGCGAACTCGTCACCAACGCCGTGCGGCACTCCCACGCCCGCCCCGTCGAACTGCGTCTGGTCCGCGGCGACACCCTGCTGTGCGAGGTGGACGACGACGACCACGAGCTGCCGACGCTGCTGGGCAGCGGGCCCGCTCGACGACGTCGGGCGCGGTCTGCGCGTCGTCAGCACCCTGTCCCGCGAGTGGGGCACCAGCCGGACCGAGGCGGGCAAGACCGTGTGGTTCGAACTGACGCTGCCGCGCCGCTGACCCGGGGACCGCCGGGGTCGAACGGGACGTGAAGGATCGGCGCCGCGTTCTTGTGGCCGCGACCAGGGCGCGATACACCGTACTCGCCCGTCGTACATGGCGGGGTTCGTGTCGCACCCTGGGGAGTTGGGCATGAGCGTGACGAGTCGGTACCGGGAGGCCTGGGAGGGCGTTCTGGCGTGAGGCGTCCGCCGAACCGGGGGCGGTGTTCTGGGACGCGGAGCCGGTGCTGACCGTCGGCCCGCACCTCGCCCTGTTCGAGCCGCACCTGGCCGATCCCGCCCTGCCGCTGGTGGACCTCGGCTGCGGCAACGGCACCCAGACCCGCTACCTCGCCGACCGCTTCCCGCGGGTGCTGGGCGCCGACCTGTCCGCCGCGGCCCTCGACCACGCCCGCCGCGCCGACCCGGCGGGGCAGGCCACGTACCGGCAGCTGGACGCCGCCGAGAAGGACGAGGCGCAGGCCCTGCACGCGGAGCTCGGCGACACCAACGTCTATATGCGGGGCGTCCTGCACCAGTGCGAGCCGGACGACCGGCAGTCGCTCGTCGACGGGATCGCCACGCTGGTCGGCGACCGTGGCCGGGCCTTCCTGGTGGAGCTCTCGGAGGCCGCCAAGCCGGTCCTGACGGGCCTGGCGAGCGGCCCGGACGGCCCGCCGCCCAAACTCGCGCCCGTCTTCCGGCACGGCCTCGCACCCGGCGAGGTCTCGGACGAGGCCGTGCCCGAGTACCTGCGCTCGGCCGGCCTCACCGTCCTGGCGAGCGGCGAACTGCCCGCTGACGACCACGGAGTACCGCCCGGACGGCACGCGCATCGAGCTGCCCTCCACGTGGCTGGTGGCGGGGCACAGCGCCTGAGGTGAGGGCCGCCCAGCCGGTGGGCCGGACACCCCAGATACCGAGCCATGGCCGTCCGGTGCTCGCGCAGCGAACGGCCGGTGAGCTGCTCGATCTTGTGCATGCGGTAGACGGCGGTGTTGCGGTGATGTGCAGTGCCGCGGACGCCCGTACGAGGTTGAAGCCGCTCTCGCACCAGGCCATGAGCGTGTCGCGGAGCGCCGGCCGGTCCGGCTGGTCCCGCAGATCGCTGATCGAGTGGACGGTGGAGCCGCCGCCCACCGGGTGCCCAGGCGCAGCGCGTCGCACGCGTCCTGGTAGGAGTCGTGCAGCCCTCCGACGGAGTGGGCAGGCTCGCCGCTCCCCGCGCGGGCGGCGAGCCCGTCCTGGGCGGCGATGACGTCCGTGCCCCGGCGGCAGGCGGCGGCCGGCGACGGGCCCCGGGCCGGAAGCCGGTGCAGGACGCTGATCCAGCCGGGAGCCGTGCCCGCGACGATGTCCTGCGGGTCGGCGAAGACGGTCGCAACCGTACGCAGCAGTTCCGAGCGGACCAGCGCCATGTCCCGGGCCGGGTTGCGGCCCCGGCCGCCAGTGCCCTGGGCCTCGGTCGCCGGGCACCATCCTGCCGGCGGGCCAGGGCGCTGCCGCCGGGCGCGTCGCACAGCACGTTTCGACGCCGAGGGCGGCCCGGGCGGTACGCGGCCTGGTGGGCGAGGATTTTGTCGGTGTACGGTCACTCTGCCCCGTCCCGTGCACCTGCCTCGTCCCGTGGAGGACAGTCATGCCGTTGCCCTGGTTACGGATGTTGGTCGCGTCGGCGGCGTCGATGGTGTTGCTCGGCACGACCGCCGCCGCGACCGTCGCCACGCCGGAGCAAGGACTCAGTACGGCGACGAGCGTGCACACCGCGGGGCGGGTCAAGGACGGCGGGCGACGTCGCTCCAGTACAGCTGGCCCGGCGTCTACTTCGAGGGCCGGATCCGGGGCACCGGCGTGGGTATCGTGCTCGACGACCCGGCCGCCGACTACGACGTCCAGGTCGACGGAGCCACCGTCGCGACCCTCGTCACGCCGGGGAAGACCACCCACTGGGTCAACGGCCTGCGTGACGGCGTGCACACCGTCCGGCTCGTCAAACGCAACGACACCCCGTGGGCCACCAGCGCGTTCGGCGGCTTCGTCGCCGCGCCGGGCGGCGCGGTGCTGGCCCGGCCGACCGCCCGCGGCCGCCAGATCGAGTTCGTCGGCGACTCCCTCACGGCCGGCTACGGCAACCTCTCGGCCTCCCGCGACTGCACCGGCGAGCAAGTCGCCCGCACCACCGACGCCGACGTGAGCTACGGCGCTCTCGCCGCCCGGCGGCTGCGCGCCGACTACCAGATCAACGCGTATTCGGGCCGGGGCATGGTGCGCAACTACAACGGCGGATCGCCGGAGGAGAACTACCGCACCTTCTACGACCGCGCGCTGCTGAACGTGTCCGGGCGACGTCTGGCAGAACCCGGGCACCTGGCGGCCGCGGCTCGTGGTGGTCCACCTCGGCACGAACGACTTCTCGACCCCGCTCAACCCGGGCGAGCCGTGGACGGACGAGAGCCTCGCCGCCGCGTACCGCAGCGCCTACAGCGGCTTCCTCGCAGAAACTGCGGCACGCGCTACGGGACCGGGACCACCCTGCTGGCCGTCGGCGCCGGCCCGTTCGCCGGACATGTCGAGCAGGTCGTCCGGGAACGCACCGACGCGGGCGACCGCCGGGTCCGCTACTGGTCCCTCGACGACACCGGCCTCGACTACACGGGCTGCCACTGGCACTACTCGGCCCGCGACCACCGGCTCCTCGCCGACCGGCTCACCGCGTTCCTCGCCGACCTGCCGATCCGTTGGTGACACCTCGTAGCCCGTTGCGCCCGTAGCGCGTAACGTGACGAACCATGAAGATCTCCGTCCGGGACGGCTCGTCATGAGGATCCTCATCAGCGCCGACATGGAGGGCGCCACCGGCGTCACCTGGCCGGACGACGTGGTGCCGGGCGCCGCACAGTGGGAGCGCTGCCGCTCGCTGTTCACCTCCGACGTCAACGCCGCCGTGCTGCGGCTTCCACGACGGCGGCGCCGACGAGGTGATCATCAACGAGGCGCACTGCGACCATGCGCAACCTGCTGCTGGAGCAGCTCGACGAGCGGGCCCAGCTGCTCACCGGCCGGCACAAGGCGCTGTCCATGGTGGAGGGCGTGCAGCACGGCGACGTCGACGGCATCGCGTTCGTCGGCTACCACGCGGGCGCCGGCATGGAGGGCGTCCTCGCGCACACCTACCTCGCCAACTCAGATCACGGGCGTGTGGCTGAACGACGTGCGGGCGAGCGAGGGGCTGCTCAACGCGCATGTCGTCGCCGAGTACGGGGTGCCGGTCGTGCTGGTCACCGGGGACGACGTCGCCTGCGAGGACGCGCTCGGGTACGCGCCCGAGGCGCTGAAGGTCGCGGTGAAGGACCACGTGTCGCGGTACGCGGCCGTGTGCCGCACGCCCGGCCCGGACCGCGGCCGACATCCGGGCGGCGGCCAAGGAGGCCGCCGCGCTGGCGGTGCGTCACGAACCCGTGCGCGGCGGCCCGTTCACCGTCGCCGTCGAGTTCGACGCGGAGCACCTGGCGATGGCCGCCACCGTCGTCCCGGGTGTGGAACGGATCGGGGAGCGGAAGGTGGCGTACACGAGCGAGACCATGTACGAGGGCATCCGCGCCTTCAAGGCGGTCACCACGATCGTCTCGGCCGCGGTGGAGGAGCAGTATGGCTGAGCAGGTGGACGGGCAGGCACTGGACGAGGTCGTGACGTTCACGTCCGACCTGATCCGGATCGACACCACCAACCGGGGCGGCGGCGACTGCCAGGAGCGGCCCGCCGCCGAGTACGCCGCCGCGCGGCTCGCCGAGGCCGGGATCGAGCCGACGCTGCTGGAGCGCACCAAGGGCCGGACCAACGTCGTCGCCCGCATCGAGGGCACCGACCCGTCGGCCGGACGCGCTGCTGCTCCACGGCCATCTGGACGTCGTGCCCGCCGAGGCCGCCGACTGGAGCGTGCACCCGTTCTCCGGCGAGGTCCGCGACGGGGTCGTCTGGGGGCGCGGCGCCGTCGACATGAAGAACATGGACGCGATGATCCTCGCCGTCGTGCGCGCCTGGGCACGGCAGGGCGTACGGCCCCGGCGGGACATCGTCATCGCGTTCACCGCCGACGAGGAGGCCAGCGCCGAGGACGGCTCCGGGTTCCTCGCCGACCGGACACGCCGCGCTGTTCGAGGGCTGCACCGAGGGCATCAGCGAGTCGGGCGCCTTCACCTTCCACGACGGCAACGGGCGGCAGATCTACCCGATCGCGGCCGGGGAACGCGGCACCGCCTGGCTGAAGCTCACCGCGCGCGGACGCGCCGGGCACGGCTCCAAGGTGAACCGGGACAACGCGGTGACCCGGCTCGCCGGCCGCGATCACCCGGATCGGCGAGCACGAGTGGCCGCTGCGGCTGACCCCGACCGTACGCGCCGCCCTCACCGAACTCGCCGCGCTCTACGGCATCGAGAGCGACCTGACGGACGTCGACGCGCTGCTGGACAAGCTGGGCCCGGCCGCGAAGCTCGTCGAGCCGACCGTGCGCAACAGCGCCAACCCGACGATGCTGGACGCCGGTTACAAGGTCAACGTGATCCCCGGGCGAGGCCGTGGCACACGTGGACGGCCGGTATCTGCCCGGCGGCGAGGACGAGTTCCGCGAGCACCCTCGACCGGCTCACCGGGCCGGACGTGGACTGGGAGTTCCAGCACCGCGAGGTGGCCCTCGAGTCGCCGGTGGACTCGGCGACCTTCGCCCGGATGCGGGCCGCCGTCGAGGAGTTCGCGCCCGAGGGGCACGTGGTGCCGTACTGCATGTCCGGCGGCACGGACGCCAAGCAGTTCTCACGGCTCGGCATCACCGGCTACGGCTTCACCCCGCTGAAGCTGCCGGAGGGCTACGACTACGGGGCCATGTTCCACGGGGTCGACGAACGCGTCCCGGTCGAGGCGCTGCACTTCGGCGTCCGCGTGCTCGACCGGTTCCTGCGGACGGCCTAGGCGGGTGGGGGAGACGGTGCGGACACTGGCGTACGGGGCGTGGCCCTCGCCCATCGACGCGGCCCTGGCCGCCGCGCACGACGGGCACCCGGAGTACGTGGGCTTCGTCGGCGACGAGGTGTGGTGGACCGAGCCGCGCCCCGCCGAGGGCGGCCGGCGCACCCTGGTGCGGCGGCACGCCGACGGCACGCAGGAGTCGGTGCTGCCCGCGCCGTGGAACGTGCGCAGCCGGGTCATCGAGTACGGCGGACACCCGTGGGCCGCCGTCGCGGGCGACGACCGGCCCGCTGGTGGTGTTCGTGAACTTCGCCGACCAGCGGCTGTACCGCTACGAGCCGGGCGGCCGAGCCCCGCCCGCTCACGCCCGTGTCCCCGGTGGGCGGCGGGCTGCGCTGGGCGGAGCCGCTGCTGCGGCCCGAGCGGGGCGAAGTGTGGTGCGTGCTGGAGGAGTTCACCGGCGACGGGCCCACCGACGTGCGCCGCGTCCTGGCCGCGGTCCCGCTGGACGGCTCCGCCGCCGAGGACCGGGACGCCGTACGCGAACTCACCGACGCCCGGCACCGGTTCGTGACCGGGTCCGAAGCTCTCGCCCGGACGGGCGGCGGGCGGCCTGGCTCGCCTGGGACCATCCGCGCATGCCGTGGGACGGCACCGAACTGATCCTCGCCGACGTCGGCCCCGACGGCACCCTGCACGACGCCCGGACCGTGGCCGGCGGGCCCGGCGAGTCCATCGCCCAGGCCGACTGGACCCACGACGGCCGTCTGCTGCACGCGAGCGACCGCACCGGCTGGTGGAACCTCTACCTCGACGGGAAGCCCGCTGTGCCCGCGCGAGGAGGAGTTCGGCGGGGCGCTGTGGAAGCTGGGCCTGCGATGGTTCGCGCCGCTGGACAGCGGTCTGATCGCCGTCGTGCACGGCCGGGGCGCCACCGCCCTCGGCATACTGGACCCCGAGACCGGCGAGGTCGTCGACGCGGCCGGGCCCTGGACCGAGTTCGCGCCCACCCTCGCGGCCCACGGCGAGCGCAGCGAGATGGGGGTCCCCCCGCCCGGAGGGTGGGGGAGGGTCGTCGCCGTCGGCGCCAGCCCGCGCAGCGCCTACGAGGTCGTCGAGCTGGACGCCGGCACCGGCCGGGCCCGCGTCATCGGCGCCGAGCACGACGACGCCGTGGACCCCGCGTACTACCCCGAGCCGCAGATCCGCACCTTCACCGGCCCCGACGGACGCGACATCCACGCCCACATCTACCCGCCGCACCACCCCGGCTGCGTCGCGCCCGGCGACGAACTGCCGCCGTACGTCGTCTGGGCGCACGGCGGGCCCACCGGCCGCGCGCCGCTCGTGCTCGACCTGGAGATCGCCTACTTCACCTCGCGCGGCATCGGCGTCGCCGAGGTGAACTACGGCGGCTCCACCGGATACGGCCGCCCGTACCGCGAGCGGCTGCGCGAGCAGTGGGGCGTGGTGGACGTCGAGGACTGCGCCGCCGTCGCCCTGGCCCTCGCCGACGAGGGCACCGCCGACCGCGACCGGCTCGCCGTCCGGGGCGGCAGCGCGGGCGGCTGGACCGCGGCCGCCTCGCTCACCACCACCGACGTCTACGCCTGCGGCACGATCAAGTACCCCATCCTGGACCTCACCGGCTGGGGCACGGGGGAGACCCACGACTTCGAGTCGCAGTACCTGGAGAGCCTGATCGGGCCGCTCGCCGAGGTGCCCGCGCGGTACGCGCAACGCTCGCCCGCCGCCCACGCCGACCGCCTCACCGTGCCGTTCCTGCTGCTCCAGGGCCTGGACGACGTGATCTGCCCGCCCGTCCAGTGCGAGCGGTTCCTCGCCCGGCTGGAGGGCCGGCGGGTGCCGCACGCCTACCTCGCCTTCGAGGGGGAGGGGCACGGGTTCCGGCGGGCGGAGACGATGGTGCGCGCCCTGGAGGCCGAACTCTCCCTGTACGCCCAGGTGTTCAGACTCAACCCGCCCGGCGTCCCGACCTTGGAGCTCGACAGATGAACCAGCTTCTGTCCGACCGCCCCGGCTCGCCCCCGGCGCCCGCGTCGCCGTCGTCGCGCCCAGCGGGCCGGTGCCCGAGGAGCGGCTCCAGGCCGGACTCGACGTCCTGCGCGGCTGGGACCTCGACCCCGTGGTGGCGCCCCATGTGCTGGACCGGCACCGCGCGTTGGACTACCTGGCCGGCACGGACGCCGAGCGGGCCGCCGATCTGCAAGGCGCCTGGTGCGACCCGTCCGTCGCCGCGGTGCTGTGCGCCCGGGGCGGCTACGGGGCACAGCGCATGGTCGACCTGCTCGACTGGGCGGCGATGCGGGCGGCGGGCCCGAAGGTGTTCGCCGGGTTCAGCGACATCACCGTCCTGCACCAGGCCTTCGCCACCCGCCTCGGGCCTGGTCACCCTGTACGGACCCGCGGCCGCCGGCGTCGACTTCCTCAAGAACGCCCGGGCCCAGGAGCACCTGCGGGCGACCCTCTTCGAGCCGGAGTCCGTGCGGACGCTCACGGCCGTGCCCCCGGGCGGCAGCGCGCTGGTGCCCGGACGGGCCCGGGGCGTCACGCTGGGCGGCTGTCTGAGCCTGCTCGCGAGCGACCTCGGCACCCCGCACGCCCACGCCGGGGCCCGGGGCGGGCTGCTGCTGATGGAGGACGTCGGCGAGAGCCCGTACCGCCTGGACCGGTACCTGACCCAACTCCTGCGCACCGGCTGGCTGGACGGGGTCGCCGGGATCGTGCTCGGGTCCTGGGCGGCGTGCGGCCCGTACGAGGAGCTGCGCGCGGTCCTCGCCGACCGGCTCGGCGGCCTCGGTGTCCCGGTCGTGGAGGAGTTCGGCTTCGGGCACGGCGAGGGCGCGCTGACGATGCCCCTCGGGGTGCCGCGGCCGAACTGGACGCCGAGGCGGGCACGTTGACGCTCGACGAACCGGCCCTGAGCTGAGCATGCCGCTACTGAAATCCTGTCAAGAAACCCCCGTTTCGGTGATTGACGCCCTCTGACACGTGTCACACGATGACTACCGACAAGTACCTACTGGTCGGTATCCAGGTTGTCCTCACCGTGGAGGTCCGTGTGTCCCGACGCGTGCCCAGATCCCGCGCGCCGCTCGCTCTCGCTCTGGGCGCCGCCCTGGCCGCCCCCCTCGCCCTCACTCCGCCCGCGACCGCCGCGGACGCCTACACCGTCACCGCCGCTGAAGTTCACCGTCCAGGCAGGCGGCCGCGCCCTGCACGGTCGACGCCGACCTGTACCGCCCGGCGGGCGTGGACCGTGACCACCCGGCGCCCGCCGTGCTCGGCACGAACGGCTTCGGCGGCAGCAAGTCGGACGGCTCGACGGACACCATCGGCAAGGCCTTCGCCCAGCGCGGCTACGTCTCGCTCGTCTACTCCGGGCTCGGATTCGGCCGCAGCGGCTGCCTCATCTCCCTCGACGACCCGGACATCGACGGCGCCGCCGCCGCGCGGCTGGTCGACTTCCTGGGCGGCAACCGCGCCGCCGACGACGGCACCACCGCCGACTTCGTCACCCTCGACGGCCCGGGTGACCCACGCGTCGGCATGATCGGCGGCTCCTACGGCGGCGCCGTCCAGCTCGCCACGGCCGCCGTCGACCACCGCCTCGACGCGCTCGTCCCGATGATCACCTGGAACGACCTGGCGTACTCGCTCGACCCCAACAACGCCGTCGGCGGCGCGCGGCGTCCCGGGCGCCTTCAAATGGCAGTGGACCAACGGCTTCTACCTCATCGGCGAGGGCCAGCCACTGCTCCAGCCGAGCCTCGACCCGTCCCGCATCAACTCCCTGGCCTGCCTGCACTTCGTCACCAAGGCCTGCCGGACCGTCCACACGCTCAACTCCGGCAGCTACCCCGCCGACCGGACCGCCGAGCTGCTCGCCTACGCGCGCGGCGTCTCCCCGGTGTCGTACCTCCACCGCGTCAAGACCCCCACCCTGCTGGTCCAGGGACAGGCCGACACCCTCTTCAACCTCAACGAGGCGACGGCGACGTACCGGACGCTCAAGGCCCAGGGCACGCCCGTGAAGATGATCTGGCAGTCCTGGGGCCACAGCGGCGGTCTCACCGGCCCGGCCGCCGGAGAACTCGACCTGTCGCAGGGCAACCTGGAGACCAGCTACGTCGGCCGGCGCGTCCTCGCCTGGTTCGACCGCCATCTGCGGGGGCGGACACACGTCGACACCGGGCCGGCCTTCGCCTACTACCGCGACTGGATCACCGACCCCGACCGCACCTACGCCACCGCCGGCCGCCTCCCCGCGCTCGAGCCGCACGCTGTACCTCTCCGGCGACGGCAAGCTCGTCGACAACCGCAACAAGGTGGCCCGCGGCAGCCGCGGCTACACCAACTGGCTGCTCCCCACCAGCCACTCCGAGAGCTCACTCGCCGGCCTCATCGGTCTGCCGGACACGCCGCCGCGCGACACCAAGGGCACCTACCTCGACTGGACCAGCGCGCCGCTCGAGCACGCCCACTCGACGTCGTGGGCGCGCCCCGGGCCACGCTCAAGGTGCACTCCCCGAAGGCCGAGCGCACCCAGAACTCCGGCGACGCGGCCGACAAGCTCGTCCTGTTCGCCAAGCTCTACGACGTCGCCCCCGACGGCACCCGCACACTGGTGCGCCGCCTGGTCGCGCCGGTGCGCGTGCCCGGACGTCACCAGGAGCTTCACCGTCACCCTGCCCGGGATCGTGCACCGGTACGAGACGGGGCACCGGCTGCGGTTCGTGATCGCGGCGAGTGACGACGCGTACTTCGGCAACCGGGGGATCAAGCCGGTGACCGTGGTCAGCGGGCCGCGCGACACCGGGGTGCTCCAGCTGCCGGTCGCCGGCTCCTGACGACCGTCGTGTTCTGAGCGGACCATCGTGTTCTGAGGAGCACAGGTGGTGCGGTTACTGTGGCGGGGTGCCGCACCACGCATCCCGCTACCTCGCCGAAGGCCCCCGGGTGGGCATACGCCACTTCACCCACGAGGACGGTGCCGAGTTCACCGCCCGCGCCCGGGAGAGCAAGGACCTGCACCAGCCGTGGCTCTTCCCGCCCGCCGGCGCCGCAGGCCTACACCGCCTACGCCGGCCCGGCTGATCGAGGACCCGTCCAAGGCCGGCTTCCTGGTCTGCGAGAAGGGCGACGGGGCCATCGCCGGGTTCATCAACATCAACAACATCGTCGAGGGCGGCTTCCAGTCCGGGGCGCTGGGCTACGGCGCCTTCGCGCACGCCGCCGGGCGCGGGCTGATGCGCGAAGGTCTCGACCTCGTGGTGCGGTTACGCGTTCGGCCCGATGCGGCTGCACCGGCTGGAGATCAACGTCCAGCCGGCGAACGCCGCGTCGATCGCCCTGGCCCGCAGCTGCGGGTTCCGCCTGGAGGGCTTCTCGCCGAAGATGCTCTTCGTCGACGGGGCCTGGCGCGACCACGAACGCTGGGCGATCACCACCGAGATGATCACGGGGCCGGGGCGGCGCTGAGCTCCGGCCCCGGCAGGCATCACGGGTTGCGGTCCACGTACTCGTAGATCGACCCGTCCGGATGCAGCGCGATCAGATTGCGGCCCGCCGGCGACGCGATGGGCCCCGCGACGATGTGGGCGCCCAGCTCGCTGAGCACCTGGTGGGTCTCGTCGACGTCCTTCACGGCGATCGTCGCGGCGACCTTGCGCAGCACCTCCAGTTCGGCCGGGGGACCGCTCATCAGCAGGAAGCAGCCGATCGCCGCCACCTGGACACCGCCCCGTTCGAAGCGCTGGGCTCTGCCGCCCGCCAGCCGCTCGTAGAAGGGAATCGCGGTATCGAGGTCGTCGACGCAGACGCGCAGTGTGGCACCCAGAATCTCCATGACGACGAGCCTAGTTACGCGCCAGGGGGCGAGGGTACCCGGCCGGGCATGAAGCCGTTGGATCACCTGGAGCATCTGGACAAGCATCTGGTCGACGAGCTCGCACAGGTGGCGCGCGAGACCGTACGGGACGAGCTGCGCGAGCAGACGCGCAAGCAGCGCCGCAGGGCCACGCTGTACGCCGCGTCCGGCGCCCTCGCCCTGTACGCGGGCGCGGCCCTCGCGCTCGCCGTGGGGCTGGCCCTCGCGCTCGGTCTGCCCGACTGGGCGGCCGCGCTGATCACCGCCGTGCTCCTGGGAGCCGTGGCCTACGTCCTGCGCGGCATGGCGCGGCCGTCCCGCCCAGGGGCTGAGCACACGGCCGGTATGGTCCCGGGGCGTGACGGCGCCGGGCAGGCGGCCGAGGCACCCGGCGGCATGCCGTATCCGCCCGTGCCGCCGGCCCCGCCCCAGGCCGGTGGGCCCACGACCGGCCCTGCGCCGGGCACCGTGCCCCCGCGGCCGGCGGACGACCCCGACGTCCCTCGCCACCGGGCGTGATGCGAGGTGCGCAAGGCAGGGGCATCGCACCAGCACGGCCGCGTGGTCGTGGTGACCGGAGCGAGTGGCGGTGTCGGACGGGCCACGGCCCGGGCCTTCGCCGCCCGGGGCGACCGGGTCGCCCTGCTGGCCCGGGGGCGTGAGGGACTCGACCTCCGCCGCGGACGAGGTACGACGCGCCGGGGGTGAGGCACTCGTCGTCACTGTGGACGTCTGCGACCCCAAGGCCCTCGACGGCGCCGCCCAGCAGGTCGTGGACGCCTTCGGCCATATCGACGTCTGGGTCAACAACGCCTTCACCGGCGTCTTCGCGCCGTTCACGGAGGTCGGCCCGGACGAGTTCCGCCGGGTGACCGAAGTGACCTATCTCGGCTATGTGTTCGGCACCCGGGCCGCCCTGCGCCATATGCGGCCGCGCGACCGCGGCACCATCGTGCAGGTCGGCTCCGCGCTCGCCTACCGGGGTATCCCGCTGCAGTCGGCGTACTGCGGGGCCAAGCACGCGATCCAGGGGTTCAACGAGTCCCTGCGCTGCGAGCTGCTGCACGCGCGCAGTGGGGTGCGGACGACGATGGTGCAGCTGCCGGGCCTCAACACCCCGCAGTTCGACTGGGTGCTGAACCGGATGCCGGGCCGGGCCCGGCCCGTCGCGCCCGTGTACCAGCCGGAGGTCGCGGCCCGCGCCATCGTGCACGCGGCATCGCACGCGCGGCGCCGGGAGTACTGGGTGGGCGGCTCCACGGCCGCCACGCTCATCGCCAACGCGGTCGTCCCCGGGCTGCTGGACCGCTATCTGGCGCGCACGAACTTCGAGGCCCAGCAGGACGAGGGGCGGCCCGGCGGACCGGCGAACCTGTGGGCCCCGGCGGACGGGCCGCACGGCCACGACCACGGCGCGCACGGGCGCTTCGACGACGAGGCCGTGGCCCGCAGCCCGCAGCAATGGGTGTCCCGCAACCGGGCGCGGATGGGCGCGGCCCTGACCGTGGGGGCGGGGATCCTGGCGGCACGCAGACTGGCCGGGCGGGTCCGCCGCTAGTTCTCTTCCGAGGGCCCGTCGGTGCCGTCAGTTCTCTTCCGAGGTGCCGTCGGTCCCGTCGGTGCCGTCGGTCCGACGAGGAACCGGAGCAGTACTTCCGCCTCCGCGCGGAGCCGCGCGGCTCGTTCGGCATGCGCGGGGGCGGTCAACCGCGTCGCAGCCTCCAGCCGCTCGGCGGCCTCGGCCCGCACGATGTCCACCACCTCACGCTCGCTGAGTTCACGCCGCGCCGCTTCGGTGGCACCGGCACCGACCGGCGACTGTCAAGTGCCCCGGCGCGGGGCACTGTTGCGTCCACGGGCACCGCCTCGGCGTTGTCCAGCGCGGCCAGCGTTCCACGCAGGGCACTCACCGCGGCCTTGTCACGGGCGCGCATCGCGTCGGGCAGCGCGTCACGCATACGAAGTCGTACAAGTCGTACAGCCATACGGGGGACTCTAGGCGACCCGGAACTCCGCCACCTCCTGCGTCCGCAGAGTCAGTCCGTGGCCGACCCCCTGGGTCGGACGGACCGTGCCGCCCGTGGGGTCCAGGGCGCCGTCGAAGAACATGTCCTCGATGCGGACGTGGTCGTGGAACCACTCGATGTGGCGGAGATTGGGGATCGCGGCGGCCGCCGCGGCGTGCGCGTGCGGGGCGCAGTGGGCCGATACCTCCAGGCCGTGGGCGTGGGCCAGGGCCGCCGCGCGCAGGAACTCGGTCAGGCCGCCGCAGCGCGTCGCGTCGACCTGGAGGCAGTCGACCGCTCCGGCCGTGATCATGCGGGCGAAGCAGGGGAGGTCGAAGCCGTACTCGCCGGCCGTCACGTCGCTCACCACCGCGTCCCTGACCAGCCTGAGGCCCGTGAGGTCGTCCGAGGACACCGGCTCCTCGAACCAGCCCACGCCGTGCTCGGCGAGGGCGTGGCCGACGCGAATGGCCTGCTTGCGGGTATAGGCACCGTTGGCGTCGACGTACAACTCGGCGTCCTCACCGATGACATGGCGGGCCGCCCGGACGCGCTGCAGGTCGCGGGCGACCTCACGGCCCCATCCCTCACCGATCTTGATCTTCACGCGCGGGATGTGCTGTCCGTGCACCCAGCCGTTCAACTGCGCGGCCAGATGCGTGTCGTGGTACGTCGTGAAGCCCCCGCTGCCGTACACCGGCACCTGCTCGCGCACGCTCCCCAGCAGCCGGGCCAGGGGGAGTTCCAGCAGCCGGGCCTTGAGGTCCCACAGGGCGATGTCCAGCGCCGAGATCGCGCAGGACGCGATGCCCGGGCGGCCCGCGTTGCGCACCGAGCGGCACATGGTGTCGTGCACGGCCGGGATGTCCAGGGCGCTCATGCCCTCGACGAGCGGGGCGAGCTCGTCGGTGAGGAAGTCGCCGACCGTCGGCGGGCCGTACGTCCAGCCCGTGCCGGTCGCGTCGCCCGCCGACACCTCGCAGATCACCACGGTCGTGGAGTCCCAGGCGAGCGTGCCGTCCGCCTCGGGAGCGTCGGTCGGCACCGTGTACACCGAGACCGCGGGGCTGTGGAGTCGCATCGGGTGTCCGGCCCTTTCCGTCAGAGGGCCTGCTGCAGCTGCGGCAGCACCTTCGTGCGGTAGAAGTCGAAGAAGCCGCGCAGGTCGGGGCCGATCTGGTTGACGTAGACCCGGTCGAAGCCCGCGTCGGCGAACTGCTTCAGCTCGGCCACGTGGGCGTCCACGTCGTCGCCGCACACCCGGTTCTCGCGCACCATGTCCTCGGTGACCAGCTGCTGCGCCTGCTCGAAGTGCTTGGGGGAGGGCAGTACCTGGCCCAGCTCGCCCGGCAGCTGCTCGTTCGCCCAGAGCCGGTGCACGGTCCGTACGGCCTCGTCCTCGTCGGTGTCGTAGCAGACCTTGGTGCCGCCGCTGACCAGCTTTCCGCCGCCCCCGCCCTTGCGGTACTGCTCCACCATCGTCCTCGTCCGGCGCATGGTGATGTAGCCGTCGCCGACGCGGGACGCGAGCTGGGTCGCCGCCGGGCCGAAGCCGGAGATGTCGATCGGGATGGGTTCGTCCGGCACCGTGTACAGGCGGGCGTTCTCCACCGTGTAGTGCGGGCCGTGGTGGTTGACCTCCTCGCCCGTGAACAGCCGGCGCATCACCTGGATGGCCTCCTCCAGCATGTCCAGACGGACGTGGGCCGGCGGCCAGTGGTCGCCCAGGATGTGCTCGTTGAGTGCCTCGCCGGAGCCGACGCCGAGCCGGAAGCGGTTGTCCGTCATCACCGCGCTGGTCGCCGCGGCCTGCGCCACCACCGCCGGGTGCATGCGCACGGTCGGGCAGGTCACCGCCGTCTCGATCGGCAGCGACACCGCCTCGGACAGCGCGCCGATCACCGACCAGACGAAGGGGCTCTGGCCCTGCGCGTCGTTCCACGGGTGGTAGTGGTCCGAGATCCACAGCGCCTGGAATCCGGCCTGCTCGGCCATCCGCGCCTGCTCGACCAGCTCCGCGGGTCCGTACTGCTCACACGAGAGGAAGTAGCCGTACTCGGGCATGGGGGAGTGCCTCCGCGACGTGCGGCGGTCCGTGTCGCCGCACCGGGTACCCGGGCGCGGGCCGGAAACCGGCGGCGGCCGGGCGTAACGGCCCCGGGCGACGTTTGGGTGCCCTGGCCAGGGGGACGCGGAAGGCTCCCGAGGTACGCGACAGCGCCGGAGGCGAGCGAACCGTGAGTCGACCCCGCATCGTGATCGTCGGTGCCGGATTCGCCGGGTACCGCGCGGCCCGCACCCTGTCCCGGCTCACCCGGGGCCGGGCCGACATCACCCTGCTGAACCCGACCGACTACTTCCTGTATCTGCCCCTGCTGCCCCAGGTCGCCGCCGGCATCCTGGAGCCGCGCCGGGTCACGGTCTCCCTCTCGGACACCCTGCCGGACGTACGGCTGGTGCTGGGCGAGGCCGACCGGATCGACCTCGACGGGCGCACCCTGCACTACACCGGCCCCGAGGGCGACGGCGGCACGCTCTCCTACGACCGGCTGGTGCTCGCCGCGGGCAGCGTCAACAAGCTGCTGCCCATCCCCGGCGTCGCCGAGCACGCGCACGGCTTCCGCGGGCTGCCCGAGGCGCTGTACCTGCGCGACCACGTGACCCGGCAGGTGGAGCTGGCGGCCGCCGCCGACGACCCCAAGACGTGCGCCGCGCGGTGCACCTTCGTCGTGGTCGGTGCCGGATACACCGGCACGGAGGTCGCCGCGCACGGGCAGCTGTTCACCGACGCGCAGGTGCGCAAGCACCCGCTGCGGCAGGGCATGCGGCCGCGCTGGATGCTGCTGGACGTGGCGCCGACGGGTGCTGCCCGAGATGGACGAGAAGCTCTCCTCCACCGCCGACCGGGTGCTGCGGCAGCGGGGCGTGGACGTGCGGATGGGGACCTCCGTGAAGGAGGCCACGCACGACGGGGTCCTGCTGACCGACGGCGAGTTCGTCGAGACCCGGACGCTGGTGTGGTGCGTGGGCGTACGGCCCGACCCGCTGGTCGAGTCCCTCGGGCTGCCCATGGAGAAGGGGCGGCTGCTCGTCGACCCGCACCTGCGGGTGCCGGGCCGGCCCGAGCTGTTCGCCTGCGGGGACGTGGCCGCCGTGCCCGACCTGGAGAAGCCCGGGAGCTATACGCCGATGACCGCGCAGCACGCCTGGCGGCACGGCAAGGTCGCGGCCGAGAACGTCGCCGCGTCGCTCGGCCTCGGCGGGGCGCGCAGCCCTACCGCCACCGCGAC
This sequence comes from uncultured Actinomycetota bacterium, assembly GCA_963798065.1. Classification (GTDB taxonomy): domain Bacteria; phylum Actinomycetota; class Actinomycetes; order Streptomycetales; family Streptomycetaceae; genus Streptomyces. The sequence continues at coordinate 150,372 of CAWCSC010000005.1, forward strand.
CTGGGCTTCGTCGTCGACCTGGGCGGCGCGAAGGCCGCCGCCAACCCGCTCGGCGTGGCCCTGTCCGGCGTGCCGGCGGGCGCGGTGACCCGCGGCTACCACCTCGCCGCGATGCCCGGCAACCGCGTCCGGGTCGCGGCCGACTGGCTGCTGGACGCCGTACTGCCGCGCCAGGCCGTGCAGTTGGGGCTCGTACGGTCCTGGTCGGTGCCGCTGGACACGTCGTCGCCGGAGCTGGCCCGGGTGCCGGGCGGGCCGGGGCGGCAGGAGACGCGCGCGCGCGGTCGGGGCCGGGCGCCGCGGTCGAGGCCGACACAGGCGACGGGGGGACCGGCGCCGGGCCTGGGAAGGGCCGGGCCGCGCGACGAGCCCGCGAAGGGGCAGCCCGGATCCGGGGTGACGCAGGTGCAGCCTGGATCCGGGGCCGCGGAGCGGCGATCGGAGGAGGAGCTCGCCAAGGGCCGACCGGCCGGTGAGCCGTCCAGGAACTGGCCCGCCGACGAGCCTGGCCAAGGGGCCCCTTGGCGCTGAGCCCGCCGAGAGCCGGTCCGGCGGTGAAGGGGCGAAGGGGCGGGCCGGCGGTGAATCCGGCGAAGGGGCGGGCCGGCGGTGAGCCGTGCCAAGAGTCCGCCCGGCGGCGAGCCTGCCAAGTCGCAGCCGGGTGGTGAGCCCGCGAGGAACCAGCCGGGTGGTGAGCCCGCCAGGAACCAGCCGGGTGGTGGGCCCGCCAAGATCGCAGCCGCGGTGGTGAGCCCGCGAAGGAGCAGCCCGGTGGTGAGCCCGCGCAGGAGCAGCCCGCCTCCGCAGCCCGCGCCCGGCCAACCACCTCCTGGCCACTCCGCCCCCGGCCAACCACCTCCTGGCCACTCCGCCCCCGGCCCCGTCAAGCGACCGACGCCACCGACGACGACTCCGCGAAAGGAGACTCATGAACACCGGTGAACTCACCGAACTCGGCCAGCAGCTGCGCGTGGACAGTGTCCGCGCCGCCGCCGCCGCGGGCTCCGGGCACCCGACGTCCTCGATGTCCGCGGCCGACCTGATGGCCGTACTGCTCGCGCACCACCTCCGCTACGACTTCGACCGCCCCGCCCACCCCGGCAACGACCGCTTCGTCCTCTCCAAGGGACACGCCTCGCCGCTGCTGTACTCCGCGTACAAGGCGGCCGGCGCCATCGACGACGAGGAACTGCTCACCTTCCGCAAGCTGGGCAGCCGCCTCGAAGGGCACCCCACCCCGCAGCGCCTGCCGTGGGTCGAGACGGCCACCGGTTCGCTCGGGCAGGGCCTGCCGGTCGGCGTCGGCATCGCGCTGGCCGGCAAGCGGCTCGACCGCACCGGCTACCGCGTGTGGGTGCTGTGCGGCGACAGCGAGCTGGCCGAGGGATCCGTGTGGGAGGCCGCCGAGCACGCCGGGTACGAGCATCTGGACAACCTCACCGTGATCGTCGACGTCAACCGGCTCGGCCAGCGCGGCCCGACCCGGCACGGCCACGACCTGGACGCCTACGCCCGCCGCTTCCAGGCCTTCGACTGGCACACCATCGAGGTCGACGGGCACGACGTGGACGCCATCGACCGCGCCTACGGGGAGGCCGCGTCCACCAAGGGCCAGCCCACCGCGATCCTCGCCCGCACCCTCAAGGGCAAGGGCGTCGAGGGCGTCCAGGACCGCGAGGGCCTGCACGGCAAGCCGCTGCCGGACGCCGACGAGGCGATCGCCGAACTCGGCGGCCCGCGCGACATCCGCGTCCAGGTGCAGGAGCCGCCCGCCGCCCGCATGCTGCACGCCGTCCACACCGGGAACTTCGAACTCCCCGGTGGGACAAGGGCGAGGAGGTCGCCACCCGCAACGCCTTCGGCGAGGCGCTCGCCGCGCTCGGCACCGGCCGCGGCGACATCGTCGCCCTGGACGGCGAGGTCGGCGACTCCACCCGCGCCGAGTTCTTCGCCAAGGAGCACCCCGAGCGCTACTTCGAGTGCTACATCGCCGAGCAGCAGATGGTCGCCTCGGCGGTCGGGCTCGCGCACGCGGCTGGGTGCCGTACGCCACCACCTTCGCGGCCTTCCTCACCCGCGCCTACGACTTCATCCGGATGGCGTCCGTCAGCGGCTCCGGCATCAACCTCGTCGGCTCGCACGCGGGTGTCGCCATCGGCCAGGACGGGCCCAGCCAGATGGGCCTGGAGGACCTGGCGATGATGCGGGCGGTGCACGGCTCGACCGTGCTGTACCCGTGCGACGCCAACCAGACCGCGCGGCTCGTCGGCGCGATGGCCGGCCTGGAGGGCGTCCGCTATCTGCGCACCTCGCGCGGCGAGAGCCCGGTGATCTACGGCCCCGACGAGGAGTTCCCGGTCGGCGGCAGCAAGGTGCTGCGCTCCTCCGACGCGCGACCGGCTGACCCTCGTCGCGGCGGGCGTCACCGTGCACGAGGCGCTGGCCGCCGCCGACGCCCTGGACCAGGAGGGCATCCAGGTCGCGGGTGATCGACCTGTACTCGGTCAAGCCCGTCGACCGGGCCACCCTGCGCCGGGCCGCCGAGGAGACCGGCTGCCTGGTGACCGTGGAGGACCACCACCCGGAGGGCGGCATCGGCGACGCGGTCCTCGACGCCTTCACCGACGGACGCCCCGTACCGCGCCTGGTGCGGCTCGGCGTGCGGACGATGCCGGGCTCGGCGTCCCCGGACGAGCAGCTGCACGCCGCGGGCATCGACGCCGAGTCCATCGCGGCGGCCGGGCGGCTGCTGGTGGAGGAGGCGGTCGTGCGGTGAGCGGCGGCGACGGCACGCGCAGGGTGCGGGCGGGCCGCCGCACGGTGGAGGTCCACCGGCCGGACAAGGTGCTCTTCCCCGGCGGCGGGGACGCCAAGGAGTACACCAAGGGCGACCTGGTGGACTACTACCGGGCCGTCGCGCCCTTCATGCTGCCGCACCTGCGCGGCCGTCCGCTGATGCTGGAGCGGCACCCGGACGGCGTCGACGGGCCCACGTTCATGCAGAAGAACACCCCGGACCACTACCCGGAGTGGATCAGCCGCGTCGAGCTGGCCAAGGAGGGCGGCACCGTCCGTCACACCGTCTGTGACGACACCGCCACCCTCCTCTACCTCGCCGACCAGGCCAGCCTCACCCTGCACCGCTGGCTGTCCCGCACCGGCAGCGTCGACCACCCCGACCGGATGGTCTTCGACCTCGATCCGGCCGGGCGACGACTTCGAGGCCGTGCGCGAGGCCGCCCGGCTGCTCGGGGAGCTGCTCGACGAGCTGGAGCTGCCCTCGGCGCTGATGACCACCGGCTCGCGCGGACTGCATGTCGTCGTTCCGCTGAACGGGCGGCACGACTTCGACGAGGTGCGCGACTTCGCCCGGGACGTCGCCGACACCCTCGCCGACGCCCACCCCGACCGGCTCACCACCGCCGCCCGCAAGAAGGACCGCGGCGACCGGCTCTACCTCGACGTGCAGCGCAACGCCTACGCCCAGACCGCCGTCGCGCCCTTCACGGTCCGGCCCCGGCCCGGCGCGCCCGTGGCCACCCCCATCACCTGGGACCAGCTGGACGACCCGGAGCTGCACGCCCGCCGCTGGACCATCGCCGACGCCGTCGAGCAGGCCCGCACCGACCCCTGGTCCGGCCTGCTGAACCGCGGCCGGGCCCTGGGTCCGGCCCGGCGGCGGCTGAACGCCCTGCGCGGCTGAGCCCCACCGCGACTCTCCCCGGCGAGTGGCAGATGCATGAGTCCGCAGAGGTTTGGCGAACACACTTGCGGCCACACGGAGGGGGAGGTGGCCATGTCGAACACAAGAAACACGCAAGAGTCACAGAGTTCACAGAAACCCCAGGACTCTCAGAATTCGAGCGAATCGAACGACAAGCAGACGGCCCAGAAGCGGCCGAGCCCGATGGAGGTGCTGCGCCAGGCGCGCAGCCAGCTCGCGGAGCTGACCGGCATGGAAGCCGAGTCCGTGTCGTCCTTCGAGCAGACGGAGGAGGGCTGGGCGCTGGAGGTCGAGGTCCTCGAACTCGAGCGCGTGCCCGACACGATGAGCCTGATGGCGAGCTACCAGGTGGAGCTCGACACCGAGGGGCAGCTCACGGGTTACCGGCGTGTCCGCCGCTACGAACGCGGTCGGTCCGACGCGCGCAGGCCCGGCGGCCGCTAGGCCGCCCGACCGACACCCGCACCCACACACGAGGAGGAACAGCCGGCATGACCGTCGTACCGGCACAGCAGACCGGCGGCGGAGGCGGCAGCAGCGGTCTCTACGACGTGCTCGAACTCGTCCTGGACAGGGGGCTCGTCATCGACGCATTCGTGCGAGTCTCCCTGGTCGGCATCGAGATCCTCAAGATCGACGTACGCGTCGTCGTCGCCAGCGTCGACACCTATCTGCGCTTCGCCGAGGCGTGCAACCGGCTCGACCTGGAGGCCGGGCCGCGCAAGGACCCGGGCCTGCCCGACCTCGTCGGGGAGATGACCGAGTCCGGCGCGCGCGGCAAGTCCAAGGGGGCGCTGTCCGGCGCCGCCGAGACCATCTCCGACGCCTTCAAGCAGGCGCGCGACGAGGGCTCCGAGCGCCAGGGCGAGTCCCGTCCGCGCGCCCGCAAGAGCACGTCGTCCCGCCGGAAGGAGGAGCAGGAGTGAGCACGTACGTCTACGGCATCGCCGCGAGCGCGCACCCCGCGCTGCCCGAGGGCATGGGCGGTGTCGGCGACCCGCCGCGCCCGGTGCGGATCCTGACGCGAGGGCGATCTGGCGGCCGTCGTCAGTGAGGCGCCCGAGGGGCTGCGGCCCAAGCGCAGGGAACTGCTCGCCCACCAGAACGTGCTCAGCGAGGCGGGCGCGGCCGGCTGCGTGCTGCCCATGCGGTTCGGCAGCGTCGCCCCGGACGACAACTCGATCACCGGGGTGCTCGCGGAGCGCGCCGAGCACTACAAGGAGCGCCTGCGGGCCCTGGACGGCCGGGTCGAGTACAACATCAAGGCCAACCACGTCGAAGAGGCCGTCCTGCACCAGCGTGATGGCCGAGAACCCCGACATCCGCGGCCTCGCCGAGGCCAACCGGCAGTCCGGCGGCGGCAGTTACGACGACAAGATCCGGCTCGGCGAGATGGTCGCGGCCGCGGTCAAGGCCAAGGAGGCCGAGGACGCCACCGACGTGCAGCAGCGCCCTGGAGCCGGCCGCCGACGACGGTGAGCGTGGGCCCCGAGTCCACCGGCTGGCTGGCCAACGTCTCGTTCCTGGTGGACCGGGAGGCGGCCGAGCACTTCCTGGCCGCCGTCGAGCAGGCCCGCAAGGACATGCCGCACCTGGAGGTGCGGGTCAACGGCCCGCTGCCGCCGTACAGCTTCGTCGAGCCCGGCCCGGCGGAGCCCGCGGGCACCGCGGTGAGCGGCACGGACACCGGAGCGGGGTGACGACGTGGGCCTGATCTCGGAGGTGCTGCTGCTGCCGTTCGCACCGGTGCGCGGCAGCGCCTGGGCCGATCAGACAGGTGCTTGCAGGAGGCCGAGCGGATCTACTACGACCCCGCCACGGTCCGGGCCGAACTGGCCCGCCTGGAGGAGCAGTTGGAGGCCGGGGAGATCACGGAGGAGGAGTTCGACCGCCTCGAGGACGAACTCCTCGACCGGCTGGAGATCGCTTCGCGCGGGAGCGCGGGAACAGGGCAACAAGGGACGACACAATGAACCGAACGGGACTGGGCCTCGCGGTAGGGGCCGGATATCTTCTGGGACGTACGAAGAAGCTGAAGATGGCGTTCGCCGTCGGCAGACTGGTGGCCGGCAAGAAGCTGAACCTGAGCCCGCGCATGGTCGCGGACCTGGTCCAGCAGCAGCTGCAGAACAACCCGCAGTTCAAGGAGATCGGGGACCAGCTGCGCGAGGACCTGCGCGGCGTCGGCAAGGCGGCCTCGGGCGCCATGGTCGAGCGGCAGCTCGACGCCTTCGCCGACCGGCTGCACGGGCGTACCGCCCAGGTGCGCGACCAGCTGCGGGTGCGGTGCCCGGCGGGCGCGAGGACGACGGCCGAGGAGGAGGAGTACGCCGAGGACGAAGAGCCCGAGGGCGAGGAGCCCGAGGACTTGAGTCGGAGGAGGACGAGGAGCCGGAGCCGGAGGCGAAGAAGGCCCCCGCCAAGAAGGCACCCGCCGAAGAAGACGGCCGAAGAAGGCCCCGGCCAAGAAGGCCCCGGCCAAGAAGGCCCCCGCCAAGAAGACGGCGGGCCGGAACGCGGCGGCGAAGAAGACCACGGCCGCGAAGAAGGCGACCGCCGGGAGCCGTGGCGGTAGCGCCCGGTCCCGGCTGCCGAAGGGAGGCGGTGAGGGATGACCGACACCCTCGGATCGGCGAAGTCCGCCGCGAACGGTGCGACGAAGAACCCGCTCACAGACCTGGCCACAGCGAGGCCGCCGACCGGCTGAAGGCCGAACTGCAGGAGTACCTCGCCGCCCAGGCCACGCGCATGCTGACCGGCGTGGGCCGCAAGCTCGGCGAGACCACCGGCAAGCTGAACGACATCGCCGAGGGCAACAGCCCCGGATTCGCCAAGCTCGCCCTCGACGGCGGCCGCAAGCTCGCCGAGGGCAAGGGCCCGATGCGGGCCGCGCTGGAGATCGGCGGCTCACGCGTCAAGGACAAGGTCACCGGTGCCGTGAAGAGCCTGGTCGGCGGCGGCAAGGGCAAGGGCAAGGGCCGGGGCGGCAACAAGCCCACCGTCATCATCGAGCACATCGATGTCGGCGTCCCCCTGCGCACCGCGTACGACCAGTGGACCCAGTACCAGGACTTCAGCACCTTCGCGAAGGGCGTCAAGAGCGCGAGCCGCGCCGACGACACCAGCTCCGACTGGCAGTTGAAGGTCTTCTGGTCCAACCGCAGCTGGAAGGCGAAGACGACCGAGCAGGTGCCCGACGACCGCATCGCCTGGACGTCGGAGGGCGCCAAGGGCACGCACGAAGGGCGTCGTCTCCTTCCACCGGCTCACCGACAGCCTCACCCGCGTCCTGCTGGTCATCGAGTACTACCCCTCCGGCTTCTTCGAGAAGACCGGCAACATCTGGCGCGCCCAGGGCCGCCGCGCCCGGCTCGACCTCAAGAACTTCGTCCGCTTCATCACGATCAAGGGCGAGGCGGAGGACGGCTGGCGCGGTGAGATCCGCGACGGTGAGGTCGTCCGCAGCCACGAGGACGCGCTCGCCGAGGAGGAGTCCGAGGAGGAGTCCGAGGAAGAGCGCCGAGGGCGAGGAGCCGGAGGGCGAGTACGAGGAAGAGGAGGCGGAGGCGAAGAGGAGCCCGAGGGCGAGTACGAGGACGACGAGGCCGAGGGCGATACGACGAGGAGGCCGAGGGCGAGGAGGAGCCCGAGGACGAGCCTGAGGCGGAGTACGAGGACGACGAGTACGAAGCAGAGGAAGCCGAGGCAGGGAGCCGGCGATGACGACGCCCAGCAGGATGCCCGAGCCCTACGGTCAGGGGAGCAGCGCCAACCTGGCCGACATCCTGGAACGGGTGCTGGACAAGGGCATCGTCATCGCGGGCGACATCCGCATCAACCTGCTCGACATCGAACTCCTCACGATCAAGCTGCGGCTCATCGTCGCCTCCGTCGACAAGGCCAAGGAGATGGGCATCGACTGGTGGGAGAGCGACCCGGCGCTGAGCTCGCGGGCCCGCCGTGACGAACTGACCCGTGAGAACGCCGAGTTGCGCGAGAGGCTGGCCCGGCTTGAGGAACTGGAGCCCGGCCGCGCGGAGAAGAAGGAGGCCCCGTGACCGGACTGCGGTACGTCTACGCCGTCTGCCGCCCCTTCGGCACCGCCGCTCCAGTCCCAGCTGACGGGGGTGGCGGGTGACCGCCCAGAGCGCTGACCCACCACGGCCTGGTCGCCGTGGTCAGCCACGTGCCGGAGCGGGACTTCGCCGAGGAGCCGCTCCGCGCCCATCTGGAGGACCTGGACTGGCTCACCGAGACCGCCCGCGCCCACCAGGGCGTGATCGACGCGCTCACCACCGTCACCACCCCGCTGCCGCTGCGGCTCGGCACCGTCTTCCGGGACGACAGCGGCGTACGGATGATGATGGAGGCCCGCGAAGAGGACTTCCAGCGCACCCTCGACCGGCTGGAGGGCCGGGTCGAGTGGGGCGTGAAGGTGTACGCCGAGTCCGAACCGCAGGAAAGCGCCCCGGCCCGCGCAGAAAGCCCGCGTCGGGCCGGGACTACCTGCGCCAGCGGCGTATGCAGACGCAGGTCGCACGAGGAGATGTGGCAGAAGGCCGAGCGCCTTCTCGGCCCGACTCCACGAAACGCTTTCCGCATTCGCGGAGGATTCCCGGCTGCACCCCCCGCAGAACCCCGCACTTTCCAAGGCGACCGGGCGGAACATGCTGAATGCCGCCTATCTGGTGCCGCGCGCGAATTCCGAGGAATTCGTGGAACTGGTGGACCGCACGAAGGGCGAGGTGCCCGGAATGCGCGTCGAACTCACCGGCCCCTGGGCGGCCTATTCGTTCGCCGGGGAGGCCACATGAACCGCCGGGGAGAAGCCGTGACCGTAGTGGAACGCCGTGAGGTCGCCCTCGTGGACCTGCTCGACCGGCTGCTCGCCGGCGGCGTCGTGATCACGGGGGACATCACCCTGCGCATCGCCGACGTCGACCTCGTCCGGATCGACCTCAACGCGCTGATCAGCTCGGTGAACGCCCAGGTGCCCTCACCGTTCGAGGAGTTGCTGTGACGTCAGCCACGCCGCCGACCACCCCGTCCGCACCGCAACCGGATGGACCTGGAGCCCGACACCGTCGAGCGCGACCTGGTCAAACTCGTGCTGACGGTGGTGGAGCTGCTGCGCCAGCTCATGGAGCGCCAGGCGCTGCGCCGGTTCGACGTGGGGGACCTGAACGAGGAGCAGGAGGAGCGGATCGGGCTCACGCTGATGCTGCTCGACGAGCGGATGACGGAACTGCGCGAGCGCTACGGACTGCGGCCCGAGGACCTCAATCTGGACCTCGGGCCGCTCGGACCGCTGCTTCCCCGGGACGGGGGCTGAACTACCCCCGGGGCGTGGAGCTGGCTACCCCGGGGCGTCGCTCTCCCGACTTCACCACCTGTACCAGCGGCCCCTGCCCCCGGCTGCCGACGTGCCGCGCACGAAGAATCCCAGCAGCCACAGGACGAGAACCGCGAACGCGATCCACCAGAGAACCTTCACTGCAAATCCGGCGCCGAACAGAACCAAAGCCAGAAGCAGCACCAGCAGGATGGGAACCATAATTCGAACCTCCTGCTTTCAGGGTGTCCCGGAAACCGCGATTCAGGCATCCTTTCGGCACAGAATTTCTCCGTGCAGCACGCTGAACCAGCCGTCCTCGCGCCCGCCCCACTCCCGCCAGGCCTCGGCCACGGCCCGCAGCTCCTCCTCGTCGGCGTGCCCGCCCTCCGTGGCCCGGTCCGCGTACGCCGAGGCCAGGGTGCGATCGGCCCACAGCCCGCTCCACCAGGCCCGCTCCTCCGGCGTGGCGAAGGTCCAGGTGCCCGGAACGTGGCCGTGACGTCCGTGAGCCCGGCCCGCAGCGCCCAGGCCTTCAGCCGGCGCCCGGCGTCCGGCTCACCGCCGTTGGCCCGGGCGACCCGGCGGTAGAGGTCCAGCCAGTCGTCGATGCCCTGCGGACGCCGGGTACCAGGTCATGGCCGCGTAGTCCGCGTCCCGCACGGCGATGAAGCCGCCGGGCCTGGCCACCCGCTTCATCTCGCGCAGCGCCTGCACCGGATCGCCCGACGTGCTGGAGCACCTGGTGGGCGTGGACCACGCAGAACGTGTCGTCCGGGTAGTCCAGGGCGTGCACGTCGGCGACCGCGAAGTCGATGTTGGCCAGCCCCCGCCCGGCCGCCGTGGCCCGCGCCTGCTCCAGGATCTCCGGCGCCCGGTCGACGCCGGTGACATGCCCGTCGGGCACGAGCTCCGCCAGGTCGGCGGTGATCGTGCCCGGGCCCGCAGCCGATGTCCAGGATCCTCATGTGGGGCTTGAGCGAGGGCAGCAGGTAGGCGGCCGAGTTGGCGGCGGTGCGCCAGGTGTGCGAGCGCAGCACGGACTCGTGGTGCCCGTGCGTGTAGACGGCGGTCTCCCGTGGTTCCGGCATGGCGGATCCCACCCCTTCCGTTCGGGTCGGCATGGGATCACCGTACGCACCAGCGGCCGAATGGTGAGACCCGCGTCTTGCTATATGGACTGACGGGTGGTCAGTATCCGGTGATGCGGCCGGTAGACGGTCAGCGCCTCGGGCAGCTTCTCCAGCGTCACGCGTCGCCCTCCACGTCGATGACCTCACCGTCGTAGGCGAGGAGCGTGCCGGGCGCCACGCGGTCCAGGCGCAGCCGGCCGACCTGGACCGCCGCGTGGGCGGGTGAGCGGGTCAGCGGGCCCGCGCACGGCGGCGGCGAGCAGTCGCAGCGGCGGGCCGGCGGCCACCGTGCACGACCCGCACGTCGAGCTGCCCGTCCGCGAGGTCCAGCCGGCGGCCGGGCGCGAGCCCCATGCGGTGGTAGGTGCCGTTCCCGGCGAACAGCATCCACAGCGGGACGCGTACGGCCCTGCGACCTCGGCCTCCAGCGGGTGCCGGTCGGCCGCGCAGCACGCGCAGGGCCGCGAGCACCCCGGCCGGCCAGCCGCCGATCCGGTGCGAGAAGCGCTCCCGCTCCCGCACGAGCTCCGGGTAGACGCCCAGGCTGCAGGTGTTGAGGAAGACGCCCTGCTGTCCGCCGCAGGTGAACCGGCCGACGTCCACGCGCACCGCCTCGCCCCGCCGGAGCGCCCGGGCTCAGATCGCGCGCGTCCTCCACGCCCAGGTCGTAGGCGAAGTGGTTGAGCGTGCCGCCGGGCAGCACCGCGAGGGGCAGCCCGTGCCGCAGGGCGACCTCGGCGGCGGCGTTCACGGTGCCGTCGCCGCCGCACACCCCGAGCACCCGGGCCCGGGCCGCCGCCTTGTCCAACTCGGCCGGGACGTCCGCCGGTTCGCACTCGACGACCTCGGCGCCGCGGCAGCGCGTCCCGCAGGGCGCGCACCCGGTCGGAGGTGCCCGACGGCGTTGTTGGCCACCACGATCACGAGCCCCTCGCCCTCCTGCAGCGCCGGCACCTCCGCACGGGGCCGGGCCGGCGGGGCGAGCTGGTCACGCGTCGGCACCAGGCCCCGTACGGCGAACGCGGCGCCCACGCCCAGGGCCGCGCCCGCCAGCACGTCGCTCGGGAAGTGCACGCCCGGTGTAGACGCGGGACAGGGCGACCGAGGCGGCCACCGGGGCCACCGCCGCGCCCCACGCCGGGGACTCCAGCGCGACCCCGGTCGCGAACGCGGCCGCCGACGCGGCGTGCCCGGACGGGAACGACGTGGTGATCGGCTGCCGCTTCAGCTGCCGGACCAGCGGGACCGGGTCCAGCGACCGGGCGGGGGCGGCGCACCGAGCGCTTGCCGAGGGTGTTGATGGTCAGCGAGGCGAGGCTCAGCGAGGCCAGGCCCCGGGCCGCGGCGCGGCGGGCGCGGGGCGTGCGGCTGGCGGCGAGGGCGGCGGCCGCCGCGAACCACAGCACGCCGTGGTTCGCGCTGCGGCTCAGGCGGGGCAGGACGTGGTCCGGCACCCGGCCAGTGCCGGGTGGCGGCGGCCTCGAACAGCCGGCGAGTCCAGGGCGAGGACACGGTCGCGCAGGGGTTGGTGCCCGGGCTTCGGGGCGGTGAGGTCCAGGTCCGGGTCGTCATGAGGGGCGGGTACCCGGAGCGGGGTCCGGGCGACACCGGCGCTGAATCCGCTTGCCCGACAAGCCCCGGCGCCCGCAGAATCCCTGCCCATGGGTCACCTCGAAGCCGCGCACCTGGAGTACTACCTGCCCGACGGAAGGGCGCTGCTGGGTGACGTGTCGTTCCGGGTGGGGGAGGGGGCCGTCGTGGCCCTCGTCGGGCCCAACGGCGCGGGAAGACCACCCTGCTGCGGCATGCTCGCCGGTGAGCTGAAGCCGCACGGCGGGACCGTCACCGTCGGCGGCGGACTCGGTGTCATGCGGCAGTTCGTCGGATCCGTACGGGACGAGACGACCGTACGCGACCTGCTCGTGTCCGTCGCGCCGCCCCGCATCCGCGAGGCCGCCCGCGCCGTCGACGCCGCCGAGCACGCCATCATGACCGTCGACGACGAGGCCGCCCAGCTCGCATACGCGCAGGCACTCGTCCGACTGGGCCGAGGCCCGCGGCTACGAGGCCGAGACGCTGTGGGACATGTGCACCACGGCCGCGCTCGGCGTGCCCGTACGACAAGGCGCAGTGGCGGCAGGTGCGCACCCTCTCCGGCGGCGAGCAGAAGCGGCTCGTGCTGGAGGCGCTGCTGCGCGGCACCGACGAGGTGCTGCTGCTCGACGAGCCCGACAACTACCTCGACGTCCCCGGCAAGCGCTGGCTGGAGGAGCGGCTCGCGGAGACCCGCAAGACCGTGCTGTTCGTCTCCCACGACCGCGAACTCCTCGCCCGCGCCGCCGAGAAGATCGTCTCCCTGGAGCCCGGGCCCGCGGGTGCCGACGCCTGGGTGCACGGCGGCGGCTTCGCCACGTTCCACGAGGCCCGCCGCGAACGCTTCGCCCGCTTCGAGGAGTTGCGCAGGCGCTGGGACGAGAAGCACGCCCAGCTGAAGAAGCTGGTACTGACGCTGCGTCAGGCCGCCGCGGACAGCCACGAGATGGCCTCCCGCTACGCGGCCGCGCAGACCAGGCTGCGCAAGTTCGAGGAGGTCGGCCCGCCGCCGGAGCCGCCGCGCGAGCAGGACATCAGGATGCGGCTCAAGGGCGGCCGCACCGGCGTCCGGGCCGTCACCTGCGAGCAGCCTGGAACTCACCGGCCTGATGAAGCCCTTCGACCTGGAGGTCTTCTACGGCGAACGCGTCGCCGTCCTCGGCTCCAACGGCTCCGGCAAGTCCCACTTCCTGCGCCTGCTCGCCGGCGACGACGTGGCGCACACCGGGGCGCTGGAAGCTGGGCGCCCGGGTCGTGCCCGGCCACTTCGCGCAGACGCACGCGCACCCGGAACTGGAGGGCCGCACGCTCCTCGACATCCTCTGGAAGGAGCACGCCCAGGACCGCGGCGCCGCGATGTCCCGGCTGCGCCGCTACGAGCTGACCCACCAGGCCGAGCAGGCGTTCGACCGCCTCTCCGGCGGCCAGCAGGCCCGCTTCCAGATCCTCCTGCTGGAGCTCCAGGGCGTGACGGCCCTGCTGCTCGACGAGCCGACCGACAACCTCGACCTGGAGTCCGCCGAGGCGCTCCAGGAGGGCCTGGAGGCGTTCGAGGGCACGGTTCTCGCGGTCACCCACGACCGCTGGTTCGCCCGCTCCTTCGACCGCTACCTGGTCTTCGGCAGCGACGGCCGGGTCCGGGAGACCCCGGAGCCGGTCTGGGACGAACGCCGGGTGGAACGGGCCCGCTAGGGCCGCAATCCCCTGGGGTCACAACCCGCCAGGGGATGCGACCCCGGGGTGGAGCGGCGGAGCTCACTTCCAGCGCAACAGCGCCCCGAGTCCGCCCACCGGCACCTCCTGCTCGGCGACCGACAGCGCGGGGGCATCCGTGGCCACCGCACAACGGATCAGCGCGTCATCCGCCCGGGCCGGCCACGAGTGCTGCTCGCCCAGAACCTTCAGGTCCGTCCGCCGTACCGCCAGCTGGTCCGGGTCCTCCCCGATCCACACCTCGCGGTGCGCGTCGGGTCCGTCCGCCCTGATCAGCAGCTCGTCGATGCGGTGCTCCCGCGCCGCCTCGACCAGCGCGGGCACGCCCTCCACGGCCCGCGACCGGCCCTCGTCGTCCGGGTTCCGGCCGGCCCGGAACCGCTCCAGTTCCGCCTCGGCCTGCCGCGCCACATGCTCGGCACGGGCCCTTTCCACGTCCTCGTCGAGGAGCCGGCTGCCGCTGCCGTGCGGCGCCTCGACGACCAGGTCGTGCAGCCGCTTCGGCAGGCGGTCGTGCACGGACCGCCGCTCCCGGTCGTCGCCGACGAGAATCAGCAGGTCGGCCTGGGTCTCCTCCTGGCACACGGCGAGCGCGTCGGCGATCTCCGCGGCGTTGTGCTCCCAGGTGTTCTCCACCCGCAGCTGGAAATGCCGCTCGGACCAGTCGGCGGAGCTCGTCCGGTGCACCGGCCACCGCCGGCCGGTGACGCTTCCGGCGTCCTCCCGGCCCAGTGCGCTGCGCAGCTCGAAGTCCGCGCCCTTGCGGTCGACGTAGGCCACCACGCACACCGGGTCCTCGCCGGCCAGCTCCAGCAGGGGCGTGACGCGCGGCAGCGGGGCCCATTCGGCCCAGTCGCCGGCCTGCGGAGGGCGGGCCAGCGGCGGGTCGAGGACGACCTCGCCGCCCCGGGCGAAAAGGGCCCGGCCGTGCGGTTCGGAGGAGTGTCGCAGATCCTCGATCGCGTTCTGCACGGCCCTGCAGGTCGCCTCGTCCGCGCCCTGCGCGGCCAGCTGCCTGGCCATTGCCTGGGCCGTCAGCTGCCGCTCGTGGGGGGTGTCCTCCGTGTGCCGTGAAGTGCCGACGTACACGGAGGCCCAGGGGCCCGGGTGTTCGTAGAGTGGGTGCAGAAAGGCGAGATCCATGGCTCCCTCCCGGGTGCCGATCGGGTGTGAGTGCTCAGTTGCACCGGGCGGGTACCCGTACCGCATGAACGAACACGACGAGCGGGGCGACACCATGACCGGAGTGGACCCTGACCGGCTGGACGACCAGCAGCTCATGAAGGAGCTGGAGACCATCCACCGCACGCGCCACGACACGCTGCTGTACGCGTCGAACGACGCGCTGCGGGCCCACAACGAGCGCATGGCGCAGCTCGAGGGCGAGTACCTGCGCCGCAACCCGCGCCGCCCGGTGGCCGCGGGCCGCACACGCGAAGGGGCCCGGGAGCGGGGGAGCGGGGAGTCGACGACTCCCACGACCCCCGGCACCTGAGCCCCTCGAAGGACGGAACCGCACCGGGAACCGCACCGGACCGGCACCACCGGGAACCGCACCGGACCGGCGGCAGCACCGCGGCCCGGCACGGGGCACGCGCGGTGCTGCCCAGGCACGCGACCGGCGGCAGCGTCCCGGCTCAGCGCCGCACCGGCGGGCGTCCCCAGCTGTTCCCGTTTGCGGTCGGCGGGGGATGCCGATGCCGTCAGGCGGCCTCCTCGGCGAAGACGTCGAGGAAGGTCTCGCAGAACGCCTTGAGGTCGTCCGGCTTGCGGCTGGTGATCAGCTTGCCCGCCCCGTGGTCACAGACCTTGACCTGCTTGTCCACCCAGGTGCCGCCCGCGTTGCGGATGTCCGTCTGCAGGCTCGGCCACGAGGTCAGCTCCCTGCCGTGCAGGACGTCCGCCTCGACCAGTGTCCAGGGCGCGTGGCAGATCGCTGCGACGGGGCGGCCATGCTCGAAGAAGTCCCGGACGAACGCGACGGCCTTGTCGTCCATCCGCAGGAAGTCCGGATTCGCCACGCCGCCCGGCAGCACCAGCCCGCCGAACGAGCCCGGCGAGGTCTCGCCCACCACCTCGTCCACGGGGAAGGTGTCCGCCTTGTCGAGGTGATCGAACGCCTGGATCTCCCCCTGCTTCGTCGACACCAGCACGGGCTCGTGACCGGCGTCCTTCGCCGCCTGCCACGGATCGGTCAGCTCGACCTGCTCGACGCCCTCCGGTGCGACCAGAAACGCGATACGCATGATGTTCAACGTCCTTTCCCGAAACGGGCGGCGCTCCAGTGCGCCGCGTCGCCCCGCGCGTTCTTGCGGTTCTCCTTGTTCTTGCGGCCCGTACGCACACACCGCGGCAGCTCCTCGCCGTACGGCAGCAGCACGCACGTGACCTCGTAGCGCAGCGTCAGCGCGATCGGGATGCCCACCTCGGCCATCATCAGCTGGGGGCACCTCCCACGCCTTCAGGGCTGTGAAGGAGGATCTCCTTCGCCTGGTCCGTGCTCATGCCCCGCCCCGGGCGTCCGGCTCGGCACGGCTGATGTCGGCGAGGGCCGACGCGGGGTCCTCGGCCTCGGCCAGGTCGCCGAGGCTCACCAGGCCGACCGGCAGCCCGTTCTCCACCACCGGCAGCCGGCGCACCGCGTGCTCGCGCATCAGCGTGACCGCGGTCGTCACCAGGTCGTCCGGTGTCACCGTCACCGGATCGGGGGTGCACACGGTCTGCGCGCTCACCGTCATCGGGTCGGCACCGTCGGCGACGGCCCGCACCGCGATGTCACGGTCGGTGAGCACACCGATCACGTCCTGCCCGTCGGCGACCAGCACGTCGCCGATGTTCTGCGTGCGCATCAACTGTGCCGCCTCGACGAGCGAGGCGTCCGGGCGCACGGCGACCACACCCGCAGTCATCACGTCCTTCACCAACTCGGCCATCACGGGGCCCTCCCTCCGTTCGCACGTCGGCAGGGGCACCGCGGCGCGCCGGCCCGGCGCGACCGCGGTACCCCTGACGCGATCCCTACGCGTATTCCTCCGGCCCGGTCTCCCGGGCCCGGACCATGGCCTGGGCCAGCTCCTGGACATTGCCGTAGCGCTCCTGGCGCGGCAGCCGCTCCAGAGCCTCGACGAGCGCGTCGGGCGCCTGGTGGCCGCGCAGCTCGCGGGCCAGCTCACGCGGGCTCGCGGGGAACACCCTGCGACCCAGGATCCGGGCCAGCTCCAGCCGCACCGACTCCAGGGACGTCGGCGCACGGCTCGGAGTCACCGGCCCGTACGCGACCTCGGGGTCGTC
Organism: uncultured Actinomycetota bacterium; assembly: GCA_963798065.1. GTDB lineage: Bacteria > Actinomycetota > Actinomycetes > Streptomycetales > Streptomycetaceae > Streptomyces. The sequence goes on from CAWCSC010000005.1 coordinate 167,158, forward strand.
CTCGGCGGCCGGCTCCGGGTCGTGCCACTCCTCACTGCGCGTGGGGTGCCCGGACCTGAGCAGACCCTGCAGTTCGTGCTTCATCTCGTCGTCCCGGTGGACGCTCAGCCGGTCGCTGCCTCGCTGCATGTCTCCCTCCAGACCTTCGGGGGTCCGCACCGCGTACCCGAACACCGCAAGCCGACACGGGTTCGGCACACCGGATCGCCGTAGTCCGCCCTGGTTTGCGCCACGGCCGCGGGGAGACCCGGGTCACACCCCCCCACACATCCCTGGGGAAGGACCCGCCATGGCGATGCTCGCTGTGCTCATCCCGCCACTCATGCTCGCAGTGGTGCTCGTGCTGGGCCGTTACGAGGAACTGCTGCTGCCGCAGGAGCACGCCGACCGGCGTGAACCGGTCGGCGTCCCTACCGCTCCAGAGGCCGCTACTTCTTCTCCCGCCCCGGCAGGAACTCCTGCACCTTCGCCTTGAAGCCCTGCCTGACCATCGATCCCCGGTCCGCGTCGCCCTTCAGGACCGAGGCGGCGGTCGCCTCCAGCTGATCCCAGGTGGCGTGCGGCGGGATCGGCGGGACAGCCGGATCGGTCAGGAACTCGACCACCGCGGGACCGTCCGCCTCCAGCACGGCACGCCAGGCCGACTCGACGTCCTCCGGCTTCTCCACCCGGATACCGGTCAGCCCCAGGGAGCGGGCGAACGCCGCGTACTGCACGTCCGGGAGCTCCTGCGAGGGCAGGAAGGACGGCGCGCCCTCCATGGCCCGCATCTCCCACGTGACCTGATTCAGATCGTGGTTGTTCCACACCGCGATCACCAGCCGCGGGTCCTCCCACTGGTGGCGGTACTTCGCCGCCGTGATCAGCTCGGCCATACCGTTCATCTGCATCGCCCCGTCACCCACCAGCGCGATCGCGGGCCGGTCCGGGTGCGCGAACTTCGCGCCGATCACGTACGGCACCCCGCAGCCCATCGTCGCCAGCGTGCCGGAGAGCGAGCCGCGCATGCCCGGCCGCATGGTCAGGTGCCGCGCGTACCAGTTCGCCGTCGAGCCCGAGTCGGACGTGATGATCACGTTGTCCGGCAGCAGCGGATCCAGGGCGCGTGCCACGTACTCCGGGTTGATCGGATCGGCGTCGAGTCCCGCCCGGCGCTCCATGACGTCACGCCAGCGCGTCACGTTGTCGCACACCGTGTCGTACCACTCGCGCCCGCGCCCCTCCTCGATCAGCGGGATCAGCCGCTCCAGGGTGGCCTTCGCGTCGCCGACCAGGTTCACCTCGTACGGGTAGCGCATCCCGACCATGTGCGGATCGATGTCGATCTGCACGCCCCGCGCCTTGCCGAACTCCGGCAGGAACTGGCTGTAGGGGAAAGACGAACCGATGGTCAGCAGGGTGTCGCAGTCCCGCATCAGCTCGTACGACGGACGCGTGCCCAGCAGACCGATCGAGCCGGTGACGTACGGCAGTTCGTCGCTGAGGACGTCCTTGCCGAGCAGCGCCTTGGCGACTCCCGCGCCGAGCAGCTCGGCGATCCGCTCCACCTCGGCCCGCGCACCGGCCGCGCCCTGGCCGACCAGGATGCCCACCTTGTCACCGGAGTTGAGGATCTCCGCCGCCCGCCGCACCGAGTCGTCGGAGGGGACCGCCGTCCACGAGCCGCGGTCCAGGCTGGAGGGGACCATCTTGAACTCGTGCGTGGGCGGCGAGTAGTCGAGCTCCTGCACATCGCCGGGGATGATGATCGCCGTGGGGCAGCGCCGCGCGTACGCGGTGCGGATCGCCCGGTCCAGCACGTTCGGCAGCTGCTCCGGCACCGTCACCGTCTCCACGAACTCGGAGGCGACGTCCTTGTACAGCGTGTGCAGATCCACTTCCTGCTGGTAGGAGCCGCCCATCGCGGTGCGGTGGGTCTGGCCGACGATCGCCAGCACCGGGACATGGTCCAGCTTGGCGTCGTACAGGCCGTTCAGCAGATGGATCGCGCCCGGCCCCGACGTCGCGGCGCACACCCCGAGACGGCCGCTGAACTTGGCGTAGCCGACCGCCTGGAACGCGGACATCTCCTCGTGCCGCGACTGCACGAAACGCGGCTGGTTCTCCGCCCGTCCCCACGCGGCGAGCAGGCCGTTGATGCCATCACCCGGATAGCCGAAGACCTGCTCCACCCCCCACTCGCGCAGCCTGTGCAGGACATGGTCGGCGACCTTGGTGCTCATGTACGACCTCCCGGACGTATGGGGCAGAGCCGTCGGTACGAGTCACCCTGCGCGACGGCGGAAAACCTCTCCGGGTTTGCGGGTGGGGGCGGGGGGCAGGCGCACCTCAGTGCTTCGGACAGGAGGCACGTCCGCGGGAGCGGCGCAGCGCGTCGCCACCGGCGCCCCTGTCCCACAGCGGGTTCGCTCCCACGGTGACCGTCCAACCCAGAGCACCAGCAAGGGAATTGCGACGCATCATGCCGACTCACATGAGCACGAAGACGAAGCAGCACCCTCACGACGACGCCCCCGACACCGCCGAGGCCTTCCGCCGGCTCGCCACGCTTCCCGCCGGCCCGGAGCGTGACGCGCTCCGCGACGAGATCGTCGAGGCCTGGCTGCCCATGGCGGACCGCCTCGCCGGACGCTTCCGCAGTCGCGGCGAGAGCTTCGAGGATCTGCGCCAGGTCGCGGCCCTCGGCCTGGTCAAGGCCGTCGACCGGTACGACCCCGAACGCGGCAACGCCTTCGAGAGCTATGCCGTGCCCACCATCACCGGCGAGATCAAGCGGCATTTCCGCGACCACATGTGGACCCTGCACGTACCCCGCCGGGTCCAGGACCTGCGCAACCGTGTCCGGTTCGCCTCGCAGGATCTGTCCCAGACCATCTCCGGCCGCCGGCCCACGGTGGCCGAGATCGCCGAGCACGCGAAGATGAGCGAGGAGGACGTCAAGGTCGGCCTGGAGGCCCTGGAGAGCTTCACGGCCCTGTCCCTGGACGCGGAGCTGCCCGGCAGCGAGGACGGGTACTCCCTGAGCGACGCGCTCGGGTCGCCGGATCCGGCACTGGACACGGTCGTGGACCGCGAGGCGGTGAAGGAGGGGCTGGCTGCGCTGCCCGAGCGGGAGCGGGCGATCCTTTACATGCGGTTCTTCTCCGACATGACGCAGAGCCGGATCGCCGAGGAGCTGGGGATTTCGCAGATGCATGTGTCGCGGCTGATCAGCCGGTGCTGCGGGCGGGTGCGGGAGCAGGTCATGCGGGATGTGGCGTAGCACCGTGGGGAGTGTTCCCGGGTTGCGTGTGCGGGCCGTTTCGTGGCTTGTCGCGCAGTTCCCCGCGCCCCTGAAGGGGATACGCCGGTTCACCCGGTAGGAGTGTGCTGTCCCGCAAATGGGGTCCGGACGCGCGCGGCGTTGCCGCGGGCGGGCTGTGATGGCAGAGGGCATTCTGCCGTCGCCCTAAGGAGTCCCCTCCATGCGCCGCACCGTCCACGCTCTCTCCGCCGCCGTCCTCGCCGGCTCCGCCTTGCTGGGCTTCGCGCCTTTCGTCTCCGCCGAACCCGCCGCCGAGGTCAGTCCCGCCACCGTCGAACCCGGCGGGACGCTCACCATCTCCGTCAGCTGTGATCAGACCGGTGGGCCGCCGCCCGACACCATCGACGCGACCTCGCAGGCCTTCGACGAGGGCACGGTCCCCTTGCGCCGCGTCACCGGCAACGACGACAAGGTGTCCGGGCCTGCCTACCGGGGCACGGCCCGCATCGCCGTCCGCCGAGAACTTCGAGGGCGATCCGGACGCCCTGGGCGAGGACTCGGCGTGGACCGTCGACGGCACCTGCCCGGCCGCTCCCGGCGGGGAGGGCAAGGAGTGGAGCGCGACGTTCACGGTGGCCCACGGCGGTGGCGGCCACAGGCCGTCTCACCAGCCCTCCCACCAGCCCACCCACCGGCCCACCCACGAGCCCTGCCCCGAACCGGGCCACCCCCACCACACCGAGTGCGGCGGAGCCGCGGTCCAGCGCGGGGTACGGGCCGGTGACGGCGGCGCCTTCACCGACTCCGTGCCGGCCCTGGTCGCGGGCGCACTGCTGATCGCGGGCGCGTTCGGAGCCGCCGTGCACCGGCTGCGCGACCGGGAGAGCGACCCCTACCGCTGACTGCCCGGACCGCGCCGCAGTACCCCGGAAAGGCCCCGCTTCCCCGGCCCGGCCCGCTCATGCTGTGACCGTCACAACCCGGCCGGGCGCCCATGGGGCGGCGACGCCCGGGGTACTCAGTGGCCGAGGGCACGAGCCGCACCGTAGGGACCACTGGACAGCGGACGGCGCTTGCGCCGAAGGCGACAGAACACGGCGGCACCAGGCACTGCGGAGGTAGGAATGCGGCGGACGGACCCGCGAAGGCCACGGCCCCGTCCGCTTCGGGCCGCCGCTCCCCGAGGACGGGCTGCCCGTGCTGCCCGAGCTGTCCGCCGTGCTCGCCGCTGCGGCGTCCCGCGGCGAGCACGAGCCGGTCGGCGGCGGCCCCGCCCTGCGGGAGGCCGCCTGCGGCTACTGGGACCGGCGCGGACTGCCACTGCGCGCCCGACCGCGTGGCCGCCGCCCCCGGCGCGCCCGCCCTGCTGCTCGCGCTGACCGCCGCGCTCGGCGGCGACGTCCTGGTGCCCCGACCCTGCGCCGCCTGGTGGGCGCCGTACGCCCGCCTGCTGGGGCGCCCCGTCTTCCACGTCCCGACCCCGGCCGGAGAGCGGCGGCGTGCCCGATCCGTACGCCCTGCTGGAGACCGTCCGCCGGGTCCGCGCCGAGGGCGGCGACCCGCGCCTGCTCGTGCTGTCCGTCGCCGACGACCCCACCGCCACCGTCGCCCCGCCCGAGCTGCTGCACGAGACCGTCGAGGCCGCCGCCGGGGAGGGCCTGCACCTGGTCAGCGACGAGACCTGGCGCGACACCCTGCACGACCCGCACGACACCGTGCTGCTCAGCCCCGCCGAGATGCTGCCCGACCGGGTCACCGTCGTCACCGACCTGGCCGGTGCCCTGCTCCCGCCCGGCTGGCCGGCCGCCGTCGCCCGCTTCCCGGCCGGTGAGGACGGCGAGGGCCTCCACGCGCGCGTGCTCGACGTCCTCACCGCGCTCGGCGCCCGCGTCGCCGCCCCGGTCGCCGCGGCCGCCGCGTACGCGCCTGGGCGAACCCGAACCGGTCACCGCGCGCGTCGCCGCCGCCGTACGCCTGCACGCGCGCGTGGCCGCCGCCGCGCACGCCGCCGTCGTCGCCGCGCGGCGCCCTCGGCCCGGCCCCCGCAGGCCGGCCGGCACCTGTACGTCGACCTCGGCCCGCTGCGCGCCGCGCTGACCGCGCACGGCGTGGGCGACGCGCAGGAACTGGAGGACTTCCTCTCCACCCGGCTCGGCATGCCCGCGCCGGGCGGCCACCGCTTCGGCGACGACCTCGGCGCCCTGCGCGTGCGGCTGTCCACCGGCGCGCTGCTGGCCGGCACCGACCCGGAACGCGCGGAATGCCTCACCTCACCCACGCCGTTGGAACTGCCGCACGTGCAACGCGCGTTGATCCACCTGAAGTCGGTCTTCGACGATCTCCGCGACGACGCTCAGCGATGGGAGCCTCCTCGATGACGCAGCAGTCCGAGTCGACCACGAGGCACCCGACCACCCGGGAAGCCGACGACCCGGCACTCCCGTCCCCGCTCGCGCCTCCGTACCCGCCGCTGGCCGAACCCCGGCCGCTGGCCGAGCGCCGGGTGTGGCCGCGTACCTTCCACGACCGGCTGACCGCCCCGCTGCCCGGCCTGAAGGCCATCGCCCGCTTCGCCCGCGAGGGCGCCGTGAGACCCGGCCGCGAGGGCCTCGCCGACATCCCCCGGCTGCCCTACGCCCCGGGCCCGCTGCCCCGCGTCGACGCCCGACACCGTCGCCGTCACCTGGGCGGGGCACGCCAGCTGGGTGCGTGCGGATCGGCGGGCTCACCGTCCTCACCGACCCGGTCTGGTCCCGCCGCATCCTCGGCACCCCCGCCCGCATCACCCCCGTCGGCGTCGCCTGGGAGCGAGCCTGCCGCCCGTCGACGCCGTCGTCATCAGCCACAACCACTACGACCACCTGGACGCCCCCACCCTGCGCCGGCTCCCGCGCGACACCCCCGTGTTCGTGCCCGGCCGGGCTCGGCCGCTGGTTCCACCGCCGCCGCTTCACCCGCGTCACCGAGCTGGACTGGTGGGAGGCGGCCGAACTGGACGGCGTCCGCTTCGACTTCGTCCCCGCGCACCACTGGTCCAAGCGCACCCTCACCGACACCTGCCACAGCCTGTGGGGCGGCTGGGTGCTCACCGCGCCGCGACGGACAGCGCGTCTACTTCGCGGGCGACACCGGCTACGGCCACTGGTTCACCCGCATCGGCCGGCGCTACCCCGGCATCGACCTCGCCCTGCTGCCCATCGGCGCCTACGACCCGCGCTGGTGGCTCAGCGACGTCCACTGCGACCCGGAGGAGGCGGTCCGCGCCGCCCAGGACCTCGGCGCCCGGCGGATGGCGCCCATGCACTGGGCGACGTTCGTCCTCTCGGCGGAACCGGTCCTGGAGCCGCTCACCCGCGGTGCGCGCGGCATGGGAGAAGGCGGGCCTGCGCCCGGGAGGACCTGTGGGACCTGCCGGTGGGAGCTTCACGGGTGCTGGACTAGCCTGACCGCGGCGCCCTACCGAGGCTCACCCGCGGCCCGCACCCGTCGCCACACTCCCGGCGCCGCGCTGATCACCAGGGTCAGCGCGATCGCCGCCACCACGCCCTCCCACGGCTGGCCGAACAGCGAGCCCCCGAGGATCCCGATCAACTGGTACGTCACCGCCCAGGCCAGGCAGGCCGGCAGGTTGCCGCGGGCGAACCTCCGCAGCGGCCACTCGGCCAGCAGACAGGCCAGCATCACCGGGATGCGCCCCGCCGGCACCAGCCGGGACAGCACCAGCACCGCCACCCCGTGCGCGGCGAGCTTCTCCTGCGCCTGCTCCAGCCGGTCCTCCGGCGCCCGCGACCGGATCGCCTCCAGCCAGCGCGAGCCGTTCTTCGAGCCCAGCCCGCGCCGCCCCAGCCAGTACAGCGCCGCGTCCCCCAGGAACGCGGCCAGCGACGCCGTCACGAACACCAGCACCAGCGAGAACGGCGCCGTCTGGTGAAACGCCACCACCGCCGCCGAACTCACCAGCGCCCCCGTCGGGATCACCGGCACCAGCGCCCCGATCAGCACCAGCAGGAACAGCGACGGATAGCCGACCGCCTGCTGCGTCGGCTCCGTCGGCACGACCGCCGTCGTCACGGCGGCGGCCAGCAGCCGCCGCGCCGGGCGCAGCCAGCTCACCGGGCGACCTCCAGCCGCACGCTCTCCCCGTGCCCGAGCCGGTGCACCGCCACCGCCGGGCGCGCGCCGCGGCCGCCAGCCGTACGAACTCGTCGCCCGGCGCGTGGAACTCGTGGGGGCGCACGGCGTCCATCCCGATCGGCCAGTACGTGCCGTAGTGCACCGGCACCGCACTGCGCGGCGCCAGCCGGGCCAGCGCCTGCGCCGCCCGGCCCGCGTCCAGGTGCCCCTCGCCCAGGTACGGCCCCCAGCCGCCCACCGGCAGCAGCGCCACGTCGACCGGCCCGACCTCCTCGGCCATCGCGTCGAACAGCCCGGTGTCCCCGGCGAAGTACGTCCGCGCCTCGCCCTCGATGACGTAGCCGAGCGCGGGGGAGCGGTGCGGTCCGAACGGCAGCCGCCGCCCGTCGTGCCGCGCGGGCACCGCCCGTACGACGCAGGTCGCCCGACCGGGCGTCTCGTCGCCGGGCGCCACCTCGCTCACGCCGCAGGTGCGCGAGCCGGCGCAGCCCGGGCACCGCCCGGCGCGCGCCCCGGGGCACGAGCAGGCGCGTGCCCGGCGCGAGCCGCGCCAGCGACGGCACGTGCAGGTGGTCGGCGTGCAGATGGGAGACCAGCGCCACGTCCGCTTCGCCGGGCGCCGGCGGCGGCAGCGCGCCCCGCCGGCGGCGCAGGTGCGCGAGCCGGCGGGCGAACAGAGGATCGGTGAGCACGCGTACGTTCGAGTCCTCGACCGTGCAGGTGGCGTGACCCCACCAGGTGATCTCCACCGGCACTTCTTTGCCTCCTTCGCGCGACTCCCCGAAGCCTACGTGCAGGAGTAGGGTCGGCGGCGAAACCCGGAGGTGAGGGGGACGCCATGGTGCCGGTGCGGGTCACGGCGATCGCGAGTCTGACGCCGCTGGAGGAGCTGGACGACGATCCGTTCCTGGTCGACTCCCGCAGCCAGCACGCGATGTGCGCCCGCTGGGCCGCCGAGCAGGGCTACGTGGTCAGCCGGGAGTTACTGGTGCGGGGGCTGCGTCCCGACCACTGCGCGCTGTGGGACGGCGTCCGACCCGGCCTCGACCTGTTCGTGGCGCCCAGCCGGCGGGTGCTGGAGAGCGCGCTCGCGTCCGTCGAGGAGTTCACCGCCGAGTGCGCGCGGCGCGGGGTGCGGGTCGAGACGGTGGGGCACGCGGAGCCGGCGTACGACGCGCGATGAAGGCGTGCGTGCACCGACGGCTGTCGATGCCGACGGCCGGATACGACGGACGTTGACGCGGGGGTAGGAAAGGGCGCGTCTCGGCCCGAAGGGCTCTTCGAGGGACAGAAGGCGTTCCCCGGACGTTGTGACAGGGTGGGGAAGGACCAGCGGCGGCGCTGGGCCGGGACGTGAGGTGGCTGGGCGTGCGGGGCGTGCGGTGGCGGCGGGTCGCCAGTCAGGTCGGGCGGAGCGTCGCCGTGTGGGCGGTCTCCACCGTCACCATGCTCCTGCTCGCCGGGATCCTGCCGGACTTCCGGCTCCGGTCGGCGCAAGGCGGCAGCGCCACCGACATCGCCGTCACGGCAGCCGTCGGCGCCGGCGCCTTCGGTCTGCTGTCGGCCGTGGTGTGGCCGTTGCTCGTCCGGCTCCTGCTCCTCGTGCCGGCGCTCGTGCTCGGGCTGCTGGTGTTCTTCCTGAACGGCGCGCTGCTGCTGCTCGCCCTGCGTCTCAACCCCGCCGAGCGCGGCGCCGTCGCCCCGGAGACCGCCGTCGTGGTCGCCGCCGTGATGTCCGCGGTGGCCTCCGCCACCGGCGCCGCCCTGGCCGTGCGTGACGACGACGCCTACCGCCGCAGGCTGTACCGCCTCTCCGACCGCCGTCGCCGGTCAGGTCCGCCCAGCCCGGCCGGCCCCGGCACGGTGTTCGTACAGCTCGACGGCGTCGGCCACGACGTCCTGCTGGACGCGGTCGGCAAGGGCCTGATGCCCACCGTCGCCCGCTGGCTCGACTTCGGCGACGGCGGTCGCTCCACCCACCGGCTCACCCCCTGGCGCACCGACTGGTCCAGCCAGACCGGCGCCAGCCAGCTCGGCATCCTGCACGGCAGCAACCACGACGTCCCCGCGTTCCGCTGGTACGAGAAGGACACCCGCGAGGTCGTCGTCTGCAACCGCCCCACCAGCGCCGCCGAACTCCAGCGCCGCGCCGTCGGATACGCGGGACACGGCGGTCTGCTCACCGTCGACGGCGCCAGCCGCGGCAACCTGTTCAGCGGCGGCGCAGAGGAACAGGCCCTCGTGCTGTCCATAGCCACCCGCCGCCGCAGCCGCGAGAACCGCTCCCGCGCGGGCTACTTCGCCTACTTCTCCGACCCGGCCAACGCCGTGCGCACCGCCCTGTCCTTCGTCGCCGACGTCGGCCGGGAGATCGGCCAGTCCACCCGGGCCCGCCTCGCGAAGCAGCGCCCGCGGGTCGTCCCGCGCGGGCCTCTACCCGCTCGTCCGGGCCTTCGCGACGGTCGTCGAGCGGGACGTCGTCGTCGCCGCCGTGACGAGCGACATGCTCGTCGGCCGCACCGCCGTCTACGCCGACCTGGTCGCCTACGACGAGGTCGCCCACCACTCCGGCCCGGCGAGCCGCGACGCGCAGAAGGTCCTCGAAAGCCTCGACCGTTCGCTCGCCCTGATCGAGAACGTCGCCGAGCACGCCCCGCGCCCGTACCGGATCGTCGTGCTGTCCGACCACGGCCAGAGCCCCGGCGAGACCTTCCGCTCCCGCTACGGCCTCACCCTCGGCAACCTGGTGCGGGCCGGCTGCGGACTGCCCGTGCCGCGCCGGGCGGAGCGCACCCGCAGCGGGGCGGAGGCCCGCGCCGCCGTGCGTGCCGCCCTGCGCATCCCGGTCGAGGAGGGCGGCGAGCGGCACCGCCCCGCGCGCCGCCCGGAGCCGATCGTGCTGGCCTCCGGCAACCTCGGCCTGGTCTCCTTCCCGGACGTCACGCACCGGATGAGCAAGGAGGAGATCGACGCCCGCCACCCCGCGCTGCTGCCGACCCTCGCCAACCACCCCGGCATCGGCTTCCTGCTGGTCCGCAGCGACGAGCACGGCGGCGTCGTCCTCGGCGCGTACGGCGCCGAGATCCCGCTGGCCGACCTCGACGACGACCCGGGCCCGCTCGCCGCGTTCGGGCCGGGCGCGGCCGACGCGGTGCGCCGCACGCACTCCTTCCCGCACACCGCCGACATCATGGTCAACTCCGTCCACGACCCGGCCGACGGCGAAGTCCTCGCCTTCGAGGAGCAGATCGGCTCCCACGGCGGCCTCGGCGGCGCCCAGGGCAAGCCCTTCCTGCTGTCCCCGCTCGCCTTCTCCGCACCGGTTCAGGACGGGGCGGAACTCGTCGGCGCCGAGCACGTCCACCGCGTGCTGCGCCGCTGGCTGCGCGAGTCCAACGGCCCTCAGGTGCCACTGGAGAGCAGCGAGGAGCGCGCGGCCTGATCCCGCGGGGAGCGTGGCTGCCGTTCACCGCCAGAGGCCCGGTCTTCCGCGTGAGTTGAGCCGGAGTGTGATCGGATGGTGGCCAGGAACCCGGTAACGGGTCCGGATATTCTTCGAAAGGATGCGTCATGGCAGCCACGCGCTCCGCACACACCGTGTGGGAAGGCAACCTGTTCAAGGGCAACGGGGTCGTCACCTTCGACTCCTCCGGCATCCTCGCCGAGCAGCCGGTCACCTGGGTGGCCCGCACCGAGGAGCCGGGCGGCAAGACCAGCCCCGAGGAGCTGATCGCCGCGGCCCACTCCAGCTGCTTCTCGATGGCCTTCTCCAACATCCTCGACAAGGCCGGCACCCCGCCGGCCCGCCTGGTGACCTCCGCCGACGTCACCTTCCAGCCCGGCGAGGGCATCACCGGCATCCACCTCACCGTCGAGGGCACCGTCCCCGGTATGGACGAGGCGGCCTTCCTCGCCGCCGCCGAGGAGGCCAAGGTCGGCTGCCCGGTCAGCCAGGCCCTCAAGGCCACGCCCATCACCCTGACCGCCAAGCTCGCCTGACCAGGCCCACCCACGTCGCGCGGGCCCGCCCACCAGGGGCGGCCCGCGCGACGTCGTCGGTTCGCCACCCGCGGCCGGGGTATGAACCAGACGCTCTGGAACCGACGGGCCGGAAGGAACGCGATGCTGCCGGGAACGTCCACGAACGCGACGGTGCTCGACTCCGCCACCCGTGACCGGACCCGCGTCCTGCTGCTGTTCAGCCTCTCCGGACGGCTCCGCCCCCGGGACAGCGCCCTCGGCGCACTCGTCGACCGCTACGACTACGGCCGATTCGCCTCCCACCTCATGACCAGCCAGGACGTGCTCCCCGTCCCGGTCCTCGACGAACAGGTGGCGCCACGCCGGCTGCGGCTGCCGCACGGCGATCACGGCCTGGGCCTCGCGTCCTTGCGGATCCTTGTCGCCGCCACTCCACGGGGCGACGCCACCCTGGTCGTGGACTGCGCCTTCGCGGGTGAGACCACGGCCGGCGACCTCGCCGCCTGGCTGGCCACGACCTGCTTCGACCGGGAGCGGATCGAACTCGACGACCGGCCGCTCCTCCAGGTGCTGACCGAGCAGCTCGGCCGGCCGCTCACCCTCGGCCAGAACGTGCACCAACTCGTCTTCCCCGGCGGCCGGTTACAACGGGACCTGCTCAGCGCCGACGAGGCCCGCAAGGCGATCCTGCTGAACGAGATCGTCTACCGCGGCAGGATGCCCTGGAACCCCGCCACGCCCTACGACGCGAGCCTCGCGCCGCACCTCAGGAACCACGGCCTCACCCTGTCCGCCCTGGGCCGGGGCGTCTCCGTCCAGGCCGGCTGGGCGCCGCACGTCGAGAACGGCCTGATGCTCGTCGCCGTCGGCATGATCTCGGCCCTGGCCGTACTCCAGCGCACCCGGCTCGCCGCCTTCGCGATGATGAAGGCCAACGAGCAGGCCCTGACCGACTCGCCCACCGAGATCCGCTCCCTGATCTCCCGCCTCTCCGCGGGCGTCAACGAACTCCAGCTGGACCTCGCCTTCGGTGTCGAGGCCTACGTCGACAGCCTGCTGATCCCCGAGATGGTCATGGAGGCCTTCCAGTCCTCGCTGCGCGACGCGCTGGGCATCCGGGACAGCCTGGAGAACTCGGCCCGCATGGTCGAGCGCCTGACCTCGGTGACCAGCGCCCGCTCCGCCGCCCTGGACGCCGAACTCGCCGAGCGCGACGACCGCCGGGACCGCACCGTCTCCGGCCTCGTCGCAGCCGCCACGCTGATCGCCCTGCCGCCCACCCTGCTGCTGGCCTTCTTCGGTGTGAACGGCACGAACGTCGACGAGCACCGCTCCATCCTCGACCTGCGCGCCTACGGAACGGCCTACGCGCTGGCCTGGCTCCCCTTCGTCGTCCTCGTCGTGATCGGATACGTCCTGCTCAGACGGGTCAGCACCCGCTCCGGCTCGCTGCTGCCCGCGCCCGACGACGACGCCGTGCCCCTCCCGCCTCCGCGCTCGCCCTCCGGGGGCCGGCGACCATGACGCCCCGCCCCGCCGTCTCCGCCCACCGGGGCGGCTCCGAGCGCGCGGAACCGGCGACCTGGGAGGCGTACGAGGACGCGCTCGCCTCCGGCGCGGAGTACGTCGAGTTCGACATCCGCCGCACGGCCGACGGTGTCCTCGTCGTCTACCACGACCCCCGGGTCGGGCCCACGGGACCGCCGCTGTCCCGGCTCACCCACGCAGAGCTGAGCGAGCGGGCCGGATACGAGGTGCCGGTGGTGGACGAGGTCATGGCCCTGATCGCCGGGAGACTCGTGGCGCACCTGGACCTGAAGGAGGTGGGTTACGAGCAGGAGGTGATCGACCGGGCGGTGGCCCTGCTCGGTGTGGACGGGCTCGTCGTGACGACGCTGGAGGACTGTTCCGTCGCCGCCGTCACGCGGGCCTTCCCCGGCGTGCGCACCGCGCTGTCCCTGGGGCGGGACCGCAGGGACCTGGCCCTGGCCCGGCTGCCGGGGACCCGGCTGAGCGAGCTGTTCCCCGCCCGCCGCATCAGGGCCTGCGGGGCCCACGGCGTCGCCGTGCACCAGCGGCTGGCCAGGACCACCGTGCTGCGCGAGGCGACCAGGCGCGGCCTGTTCACCATGGTGTGGACGGTCAACGACGACACCCTCATGCGGGCGTTCCTCGCCCACCCGCGCGTGGACGTGCTGGTCACCGACCGGCCCCGGCGAGCCGTGGCGCTCCGCGGGCCGATCACCCCTTCGCGGCATTGACAACAGCGCACTCAAGTTTTGTGCTGGAGAGTGGGCAGTGCCCTGACGGAAGGGGACAGCGATGGGACGTGCGGTCGGGATCGACCTCGGGACCACGAACTCGGTGGTGGCCGTGCTGGAGGGCGGTGAGCCCACGGTCATCGCCAACGCGGAGGGGGCCAGAACCACACCCTCGGTCGTGGCCTTCGCCAAGAACGGCGAGGTGCTGGTCGGGGAGGTCGCCAAGCGGCAGGCCGTGACCAACGTGGAGCGCACCGCCCGTTCGGTCAAGCGCTACATGGGCGATGCGAGCTGGCGCTTCCCGGAGCAGGGCGACGTGGACGGCACCCGCTACCGGGCGCAGGAACTGTCCGCGCGGGTGCTGCAGAAACTGAAACGGGACGCCGAGTCCTACCTCGGCGAGGACGTCACCGACGCGGTGATCACCGTCCCGGCCTACTTCGACGACGCGCAGCGGCAGGCGACCAAGGAGGCCGGGGAGATCGCGGGCCTGAAGGTGCTGCGGATCATCAACGAGCCGACGGCGGCGGCGCTGGCGTACGGACTGGACAAGGAGAACGAACAGACGGTGCTCGTCTTCGACCTCGGCGGAGGCACCTTCGACGTGTCGCTGCTGGAGATGGGCGAGGGCGTCATCGAGGTGAAGGCCACCAACGGCGACACACATCTCGGCGGCGACGACTGGGACCAGCGGATCGTCGAGTACCTCGTCAAGCGTTTCAAGGGCCAGTACGGCGTCGACCTCGGAAACGACAAGATGGCGGTGCAGCGGCTGCGCGAGGGCGCCGAGAAGGCCAAGATCGAGCTGTCCAGCTCCACCGAGACGACGATCAACCTGCCCTACATCACGGCCTCCGCCGAAGGGCCGCTGCATCTCGACGAGAAGCTGACCCGGGCCCAGTTCCAGGAGCTCACCGCCGACCTGCTCGACCGGTGCAAGGCACCCTTCCACCAGGCGGTCGAGGACGCCGGTGTGAAGCTCTCCGTGATCGACCACGTGATCCTCGTCGGCGGCTCGACCCGGATGCCCGCGGTGACCGATCTGGTCAAGGAACTCACCGGCAAGGAGCCGCACAAGGGCGTCAACCCCGACGAGGTCGTGGCGCTCGGTGCCGCGCTCCAGGCGGGCGTCATGCGCGGCGACGTCAAGGACGTGCTGCTGCTCGACGTCACCCCGCTGTCCCTGGGCATCGAGACCAAGGGCGGCATCATGACGAAGCTCATCGAGCGCAACACCACCATCCCGACCCGGCGTTCGGAGATCTTCACGACGGCGGCCGACAACCAGCCCTCGGTCGGCATCCAGGTCTACCAGGGCGAACGGGAGATCGCCGCGTACAACAAGAAGCTCGGCGTCTTCGACCTGACGGGCCTGCCGCCGGCGCCGCGGGGTGTGCCGCAGATCGAGGTGGCCTTCGACATCGACGCCAACGGCATCATGCACGTCTCCGCCAAGGACATGGCGACCGGCCGCGAACAGAAGATGACCGTCACCGGCGGCTCGGCCCTGCCCAAGGACGACATCGACCGCATGATGCGCGAGGCCGAGCAGTACGCCGAGGAGGACCGGGGTCGCCGCGAGGCCGCCGAGACCCGCAACCAGGCCGAGCAACTCGTCTACCAGACCGAGAAGTTCCTCCGCGACAACGGCGACAAGATCCCGGCCGACACCAGGACCGAGGTCGAGTCGGCCATCACCGAGGTGAAGGGGCAGCTGGACCAGCAGGCGGACACCGCCGCCCTGCGCGCCGGTGTCGAGAAGCTCGCCTCGGTCAGCCAGAAGATGGGCCAGGCGATGTACGCCCAGGCCCAGCAGACACCCACCGAGGGATCTCCCGGCACCGCGCGGGAAGAGGAGGGCGTGGTCGACGCGGAGATCGTGGACGAGGAGAAGGACGACCGGGACGAGAAGGGCGGCGCCGCATAGGGCGACCCGGCCCAGCAGGTCTACGACGGCGGGGTCTGGCGTCCTTGGGCGACGGGCGGCAGCGTCACGCACACCGCGTCCAGGACGGTCGCGTACGGCGTGCCGAAGTCGGTGAGTCTGAAGCGGAGCCGGTCCAGACCGTCGCGGTGGCCCGTCAGGAGCTGGGTGTCGCCGGTGCGGGCCGCGCACTCCAGCACCGCGGGGAGGAAGTCCGGCGGTTCCTCGCCGGTCGTCTCCAAGCCGTGCGCACGGTACAGCTCCTCGGAAGGAGCCGGTGCGGCCTCGCGCCAGACGCTCAGATACAGGCTGTGGTCCGGCTCCGCCTCGAAGACCTCGACGTAGTGCGCCGCCAGTTCACGCGGTGGGGTGAGCGCCGCATGGTCGGCGAACTCCCTCAGCTGCGGGGCTGCTTCGCGCAGCAGTGGCAGCCGGGCACGGAAGTCGTCGTCGGGGAACATCAGGCACAGCGCGGCAGCCTGGTACAGCACCTCGAATCCGGGCATGGGACCTCCTTCGCGTGCGCCCCGTCATCCCGACGCTAGGGGCGGGCAGGGGGTCACACCCGTCGGCGGGGTCCGTACGGGTCAGACCCCCTCGTCACCCAGACAGTGGGCGGGCGCAACTCCGGAAGGCTCGGCTCAGAACTTCTCGCGGTACTCCCGCAGCAGCTCCTCCGTGCGCTGGGCGGAACCGGCGCGGGCCGTCATGTGGTCCAGGACCTCCAGATGCGCGGAGACCTCCTTGCGCGAGTCCAGGTACAGCGCGCCGGTCAGATACTCGGTGAAGACCATGTCGGGGAGCTCGGGTTCGGCGAAGCGGAACAGCGAGAACGGGGCGTACGTACCCGGATGCGGGCCGTCCTCGAACTCGGCGATCTGGAGCGTGATCCGGTCGCGCTCGGCATACTCCAGCAGCCTGTCCAGCTGGGCGCGCATCACCTGGCCCTCGACGCTCACGGGGCGGCGCAGCACCGTCTCGTCCATGATCACCCACAGGTGCGGCGGGTTCGGGTGCTCCAGGAGCCGCTGCCGCTCCATGCGCAGCGACACGTGCCGCTCCACGGCCTCTGGTCCCGCGTTCGCGATGGTGCCGGCTTCCAGCACCGCACGCGCGTACCCCTCGGTCTGCAGCAGGCCCGGCACGAAGTGCGGCTCGTAGGACCGGATGATCCGGGCGGCGCCCTCCAGGCTCACGTACAGGCTGAACCACTCCGGCAGCACGTCGTGGAACCGCTGCCACCAGCCCGGCCGGTTCGCCTCCTCGGCGAGCTCGACGAACGCGCTCACCTCGTCCTCGGCCACGCCGTACGCCGTCAGCAGGATCTGCACGTACGGGATCTTCAGCGCGACGTCGGCGGTCTCCATCCGCCGGACCGTCGCGGGGGCCACGCGCAGCACTCGGGCGGCCTCGTCACGACTGAGGCCCGCCGCCTCGCGCAGCTCCTGCAGCCTCTTGCCCAGCACCACTTGGCCCACGGTGGGTGCGGCCCGTCGTTCACTCACGCCACGCCTCCCCAACGCGCCCAAGCCTGCGATCAGTCTGTCACGTTCCGCCGACGGTCTCACAGGGCCGACGGTGAGGAGATCACGAGAACGGATGTGCCGCCGGGGGGAATTGCTGCTTGAAGACACGTCAGAACGTCAGCGACTGCAGGTACTTGACCGTCGCCGGGTCGGCCGGGAGGAGCGTCTCGATGGCCAGCTCGGCGACGGTCACGTCCATCGGTGTGTTGAACGTGGAGATCGAGGAGATGAACGACAGCGTCCGCCCCTCGTGCTCGATCCGCAGCGGCAGCGCGAAGTACGGCACCGGCTCCGGGGGCTCCTCGGGCCCGGCTCCCGGCTCCTCCTCCGGCACCGGATACGCCGCCACCTCCTCGTACAGCTCCCGCAGCGGCTGGGAGCGGTGCAGCGCGATCTGCCGCTCCATCTGCTCCAGCAGGTGACCGCGCCAGGCGCGCAGGTTGCGGATGCGGGGGGCCAGGCCCCGCGGGTGCAGGGCCAGCCGCATCGCGTTCAGCGGCGGCTCGAGCAGGGACGCGGCGACGCCGTCGACCAGCGCCATGATCCCCCGGTTGGCCGCCACGACGTCGTACATCGCGTCCACCACCAGCGCCGGATACGGCTCATAGCCCCCGATCAGCCGCTCGATGCCCTCGCGCAGCGCGCCCAGCGCCGGGTCGTCCAGCGGGGTCTCCGGGTAGCGCGGGGCGTAACCGGCCGCCAGCAGCAGCGCGTTGCGCTCCCGCACGGGGACCTCCAGGTGCTCGGCCAGCCGCAGCACCATCTCCTCGCTGGGCCGGGACCGGCCCGTCTCGACGAAGCTGATGTGCCGGGCCGAGGAGTCCGCGCGCAGGGCCAGCTCCAGCTGGCTGACCCGCCGCTGCTCCCGCCAGGCCCGCAGCAGCGGACCCACGCCCTGGCCGGCCGTGGACGGGTGAGTGGTCATGCCGGGACCGTAGTCGAGAACCGGCGGTGCCGGACAGGCACACCCTTGTGACCAGGGCTCTCGGGCGCCCCGCTGTGGCAGGCTGAGGAGGACACCGAGGACACCGGCGCCCAGGGAAGGAGCGCAAGCCATGCCCGTCGAACCGCTGTCGCAGAAGGAGGTCGAGGACCGGCTGGCCGAGCTGCCGGGCTGGTCGCTCGACGTCGACCGCCTCACCCGCTCCTACCGGCTCGGCTCGCACTTCGCGGCGACGGCGATGGTCGTGCACATCGCCCAGGTCCAGGAGGAGCTCGACCACCACTCCGACCTCACGCTCGGCTACAACACCGTCTCCCTGTCCGTGCACACGCACAGCGCGGGCGGCGCCGTCACCGTGAAGGACTTCGAGCTCGCCCGCAGGGTGGAGGATCTGGCCCCCGGGCACGGGGCACACTGACCGCGTGCTCGACTACGACAAGGAAGCGGAGCGGTACGACGCCTCGCGCGGCGGCGAGCCCAGGGCGGCCGCCGCCGCGCAAGCGGTGCTGAGCCTCGTACCGCCGGACACGCGCAGCCTGCTCGACGTCGGCTGCGGCACCGGCATCGTGACCCGGCGGCTCGCGGCCGCCCGCGACGGCATGCGGGTGACCGGGGTGGACCTGGCCCTCGCGATGGCCCGGCATGCCGTCGCCCGGCTGCCCGGTGCCGTCGTGCTCGCCGACAGCAGGCGGCTGCCCTTCCGGGACGGGGAGTTCGACGCGGTCAGCAGCGTGTGGCTGCTGCACCTGGCCGCCGGGCCCGCCGAGGTGCGGACCATCGTCGGCGAGTGTGCCCGGGTGCTGCGGCCCGGCGGGGTCTACGTCACCACGGTCGACAAGGCCGCCTCCCACAACGTGGGCAGTGACATCGATGTCGTCCTGTCCTCCCGTCCGCCCAGCCCGGTCCGGGACGCGGCGGCGGACGTCGCGTCCTGCGCCGTCGCACACGGCCTTGTTCCGGCCGGGCAGGCCCGCTTCCGGGGGCACGGACAGGGCCGCAGCCCCCGGCGTACGGTGGCCGACCTCAGGCGCGGCTGGTTCGTCACGCTGCCGCCCGGCGACCCGCTCGCCGACGGCTTCGCCACCCGCCTGGCGGAACTCCCCGACCAGGACCGGCCGCGCCCCGACCCGGTCTTCACGCTCCAGGCCTTCAGGAAGCCGTCGGACCTCCCGGCCGTGTGAAGTCCATGAGCCAGTTGGTCACCCAGCTCCGGCCGCCGTCCACGGAGAACGCCTGCTCCCAGCGGGCGGCGGTGTCGCGCACCCCCGACCACACGAACCGCACCCGCACGTCCTTGTCGTCGTGGGTGTCACTGCCGAGGAACTCGCCGCGGTCGCCCTCGAAGCGACCGAAGACGGGCGGGAACAGGGTGCCGGTGCGGCTGGAGGCCCAGTTCAGCGACCACACCTCGGTGACCGGGTCGAACAGCCGCAGGGTGGCGCCCTTCGAGCCCAGGTGCGGCAGGTCGATCTCGTCGATGTTGGCGGCCCCGTCGAACAGCGGCCGGCAGTGGCTCGTGCCGGTGAACTCCTCCCAGGCGCTGTCCGGGTCGAGGAAGTCGGTGCGCCGGCGGTTGCGGACCTGCCACACGCCGTGGAAGAAGTCGAAGTCGTGCGGGCTGCTCATGAGCGGTCTCCAGTGGTTCCCTCGGGCAGGGAGTCGGCCAGGTAGGCGTCGAGGTCGGGGGCGGCGGGGGCGAGCATGCGGCGCACCCAGGCGTCACGCTCGTGCAGGATCGGTGGCAGCTCCCAGACGCAGCCGATCCACGGCAGGCGGGTCTCGACGAAGTGGGCGGGGTCGCTGTCCGGACACCCGAGGACGGGCTGGCCCGCCGCCGCGCCCCCGAAGTGCAGGACGTTGTCCCACACCCAGCTGTAGGCGTTCAGATAGGCACCGTCGTCACCGCCCCGGTGCAGGACGACGAACGTCACCGGCGGTGTCCCGTCCGGCTTCGGCAGCAGCGTCGGGCAGGAAGCGGTAGGCGCTCTCCTGCACCTCGGGTGCGATGCCCGCCGGATCGGCGGTCACGTGGTAGCGCTTGACCCACCGTCCCGCCACCTCGATGGGCGGCGGCACGGTCAGGTGTTTCTCCGTGAAGGGCATGGCGGGACGCTAAGGCCGCTCCACTGCCATCCTGTGTCAGTGAAGTCCAGCCGACTCGTCTCGATCCTCCTGCTGCTCCAGACCCGTGGCCGGATGACCGCCGCACAGCTCGCCGAGGAGCTGGAGGTGTCGGTGCGGACGGTGTACCGGGACATGGAGGCACTGGGCGCGGCCGGGATCCCGCTGTACGGCGACGCGGGCCACGCCGGTGGCTACCGTCTCCTCGACGGCTACCGCACTCGCCTGACCGGGCTCACCGCCGACGAAGCGGAGGCGCTCTTCCTCGCCGGTGCCCCCGCTGCCGCAGCCCAGCTCGGCCTCGGCTCGGTCCTGGCCGCCGCCCAGCTCAAGGTGCGTGCCGCCCTGCCGCCGGAGCTGCGCGCCCATGCCGACCGGATCAGCGGCCGCTTCCACCTGGACGCCCCCGGCTGGTACACCGACGCCGACGACACCCCGTACCTTGCGGCCGTCGCCGACGCCGTCTGGAGCAGCCGCGTGCTGCGCGTCCGCTACCGCCGCTGGCGCGAACCCACCGACGTGGAGCGCCGTCTGGAGCCGTACGGACTGGTGCTGAAGGCGGGCCGCTGGTACGTCGTCGCCGCGCCCGGACCTCGTACCTTCCGCGTCGACCAGATCCTCGAACTCGCCACCGGCGACGAAGAGTTCTCCCGCCCCGGCGACTTCGACCTGTCCGCCTACTGGGCGGCGTACCAGCGCGACTTCCACGAACGGCTGCAGCGCGGCGAGGCGGTGGTGCGACTGGCCCCGGGGACGACACTCACCGGCCCGGCGGGGGAGGCGGTACGGCACAACGGCCGTACGGACGAGGACGGCTGGACACGCGCCACGGTCCCCATCGAGTCGGTCGCGCACGCCCACGCCGAGTTCCTGCGGCTGGGCACGGGCATCGAGGTGCTGGCTCCGGGCGAACTGCGCTCGCGCATCGCCCGGACCGTCGCCGAACTGGCGGAGCGGTACGGCAACTCCCGTGGCCCCGGCGACGACTGAGAGTCGGAACCCGCCCCGTCCTTGCAGGAGGTCCGTCACGTGAAGCACCCCCACAGGCACCGTAGACGCCGTGTGCTCCTCCCGGTGGCCGCCGCCACGGCGGCGCTCGTCGGCGCCGGCCTGACCACGTTCGCCACCGACAACGCCGCCCAGGCCGCCACCGCCCGGCAGGTCGAGAAGCTCGACCGGGGCGTGGTCAGCGTCCACACCGGCAGCGGCAACCTGGTCAGCTGGCGCTGGCTCGGCACCGACCCGGACAACGTCTCCTTCAACGTCTACCGGGCCGGCACGAAGGTCAACTCGACGCCGGTCACCGGCTCCACGAACTACTTCCACTCCGGGGCCCCTTCCCAAGCCGACTACACCGTCCGCGCGGTCGTGAACGGCACGGAGCAGGGCGACTCGGTGCACGCCGTCCAGTTCCGCACCGGCTACAAGGACATCCCGATCTGCCCGCCCGCCGGCGGCACCGCCCCGACGGCAACTCGGCGTACACCTACGAGGCCAACGACGCCTCCGTCGGCGACCTCGACGGCGACGGCGCCCTGGACATCGTCCTGAAGTGGCAGCCCACCAACGCCAAGGACAACTCCCAGTCCGGCTACACCGGCAACACGATCGTCGACGGCATCAAGCTCGACGGCACCCGGCTGTGGCGCGTCGACCTCGGCCGCAACATCCGCTCCGGCGCCCACTACACGCAGTTCCAGGTGTACGACTACGACGGCGACGGCAAGGCCGAGGTCGCCATGAAGACCGCCGACGGCACCAAGGACGGCACCGGCGCGGTGATCGGCAGTTCCTCGGCCGACCACCGCAACTCGAGCGGGTACGTCCTGTCCGGCCCGGAGTTCCTGACCATGTTCAACGGCCAGACGGGCAAGGCGATGCGGACCGTCGACTACGTCCCGGCCCGCGGCACCGTCTCCTCCTGGGGCGACTCGTACGGCAACCGCGTCGACCGCTTCCTCGCCGGCACCGCCTACCTGGACGGCGCCCGCCCGTCCCTGATCATGGCGCGCGGCTACTACACCCGCACGGTGATCGCCGCCTGGGACTGGCGGGGCGGCACCTTCACCCGCCGCTGGACCTTCGACACCAACTCCTCCACCAACAGCGGCAAGGGCTACGACGGCCAGGGCAACCACAGCCTGTCCGTCGCGGACGTCGACGCGCGACGGCAAGGACGAGATCGTCTACGGCGCGATGGCCGTCGACGACAACGGCAACGGCCTGTGGACCACCAAGCCGGCCACGGCGACGCCCAGCACGTCGGGGACCTCGACCCGTCCCGCGCGGGCCTGGAGTACTTCAAGGTCTCCGAGGACAGCAGCAAGCCCGGCTCCTGGATGGCCGACGCCCGCACCGGCCAGATCCTCTGGCCGACGCCGTCGGGCTCCGACAACGGCCGCGGCGTCGCCGGCGACATCTCGCCGGCAACGCCGGCGCCGAGTCCTGGTCCGCCTCCGACACCACCCTGCGCGCGACCGACCGGCGCCTCCTCGGCCGCGAGCCGTCCAGCATCAACTTCCTGTCCTGGTGGGACGGCGACCCCGTCCGCGAACTCCTCGACGGCACCCGCATCGACAAGTACGGCACGTCGGCCGACACCCGCCTGCTGACCGGCTCCGGGGTCTCCTCCAACAACGGCACCAAGGCCACGCCCGTGCTGTCCGGCGACATCCTCGGCGACTGGCGCGAGGAGGTCGTCTGGCGCACCAGCGACAACACGGCCCTGCGCATCTACTCGACGCCGCACGAGACGAACACGAGGATCACGACCCTGCTGCACGACCCCATGTACCGCACGGCCCTGGCCTGGCAGAACACGGCCTACAACCAGCCCCCGCACCCGAGCTTCTTCATCGGCAACGGCATGCCGACGGCCCCCGGCCGACGGTCTACACGCCCTGAGTCTCCGGCGGGCGCGTGCCTCGGGGGAGCGCGCGCCCACCGGTCACGACAGCAGGGCCGTCAGGCGACCGTGCAGCTCTGGTCACCCAGCTTGAACGCGGTCGGTTTCGCGTTCGTCCCCGACCAGCTCGCCGTGAACCCGAAGCTCACCGACGAGCCCGCCGCCACGTTGGCGTTCCAGCCGACGTTCTTCGCCGTCACCGTCGGACCCGACTGTGCTTGCGCGTTCCAGCCCACGTTCTTCGCCGTCACCGTCAGAGCCCGACTGCGTGTGCGTCGGCGTTCCACACCTGGGTGACCTTCTGGCCGTCGGCGAAGGACCAGTCGAGGGACCAGCCGTTCCAGGCGCTGGTGCCGGTGTTGGTGAGCTGGACGTCCGCCTGGAAGCCGCCCGACCACTGGTTGGTGACCTTGTACGTCACCGTGCAGGCGCCGGTCGGTGTCGGGTCGGGGTCCGGCCCCGGATCCGTGGTGCCGCCGCCGGAGCTGTCGCCGTAGATGACGCCCCGGCCGTTCGTCGCGACGTACACCCGGCCGTACACCCGCGGGTCGCCGGTGATGGCCGCGCCCGTCCAACCCCACTGGTGGGCGTCGTCGTTGATGCGGGTCCAGCTCGCGCCCTTGTCCGTGGAGCGGAAGATGCCGCGTACGCCGCCGATCTTCGCGCTGGTGTAGAGCGTCTGGTAGGAGGCACCGGGCGCCGCCTTGCCGAAGCCGATGGTGTCGGCCTGCTCGACGTTCGAGAGCTTGGTGAAGCTCGCCCCGCCGTCCGTGGAGTGCCACAGGCCGTACGCCCCGTCCGTCGCGCCGCCCGCCAGCCACACGTCGCCCTTTGCGCCGGGCAGCGCCTTGAAGCGGACGCTGTCGCCGCTCGGCAGGCCGGTCGCCGGGGACGCGGTGAACGTCGCGCCGCCGTCCGTACTGACGTAGAACTTCCCGGACTTGAAGCCGTAGAAGGTCTTCGGGTCGACCCGGTCCGACTCGACGACCGCCCCGGACGGGAATCCCGCCGGAGGCCTGCCACGACGTGCCGAAGCCCGTCGCGTAGTGCACGCCGGCGCCCTGCGGGCTCCACACGAACCGGCTGCCGTCGGCCGCCGCCGCGACCGTGCCGCCGCCGCTCACGCCCGACGGGTCGGTTCCCGCGAACCAGTTGGCGCCGTTGTCCGTCGAGAACGCGATGTGCGGGCCCGAGTCCAGGTTGCCGACCCGGACGACCGTGTCCGGGTTCGACTCGGCGAAGTCCAGGCTCGTGGTCGTGGTGAAGTTCGGCTGGGTGAACATCATCGACGGCACCTTGGTCAGGTCCGTGTGCCGGAAGCCGCCGACGTCACCGAGCGCGCTCAGCAGCGGGGCGCCCGACGGAGGCGAGGCCAGGTCGTTGACCGCAGTCTCCTCCAGGCCCTGCACCATCGGCTTGATGGCGAACTTGCTGCCGCTGTCCCAGTTCGTGAGGTTCTCGGTGCCGTAGATCGTCGCGCCCGTGCCGTACATCATCCGGTTGGAGTCGAACGGGTCGATCTCCAGGGCCTCGGTCATCCAGCCCAGCTTCGGGGTCTGCTCGGGCGGTGCCGGGTTCGCGCCCCAGGTCAGCCAGGGTGAGGACGAGACGTCCATCGTGTAGCGGTTCTCGCGGTTCGGGGTACGACGTGTAGTCCCACGCCTTCGTCCAGGTCGCGCCGCTGTCCGTGGAGCGGAAGATCTGCGTGTCCGGCCACCAGGAGCTGTACGCCGTGGCCATGACCGTGCCGGGCTTCTGCCGGTCGACGCGTCAGTCCGCTGAAGCCGTAGAAGGTGTCGGCCTCCGCGACCGGGCTGATGTTCGTCCAGGTGCCCGTCGCCGGTCGCGTACCGCCACAGCCGGCCCTTGCCGCCGTCGTACGGGCCGCCCTTGTCGCTGTAGGCGAGGTACAGATAGCCGTTCTTCGCGTCCAGGACGCCCTTGTGGGCGAGGTAGCCGGTGGGCTGGCCGGCCAGCCGCTGCCAGGTCGCGCCCGCGTCCGTCGAGCGGTACACGGCGTTGTCCTTGTCGGCGACCCCGACGTAGATCGTCTTCGTGGCGTTGCCCGACGTGCCCGTGGACTCGTCGAAGGTGACCCAGACGATGCCCTGGTTGTCGGAGGCGTAGCCGCTCGTGTCGCTCGGGTCCTGCACGTAGTTGCCGACGTTCGGGAAGTTCGTCACCTGCGACCAGGTCACGCCCGAGTCCGTCGACCGCCACAGCCCCTTGCCGCTGGGCGCGCCCAGGTACAGCACGCTGTTCCTGTTCGGGTCGACCGCCAGCCGCTCACCCATGCCCCGGCCCGGCATGTTGCCGCCCAGCTTGAACGGCAGATTCGTCGTCTGCCAGCTCGCGCCCCGGTCGGAGGAGCGCATGACCGCGCCGTTCTTCGGGTCCCAGCTGTTGGTGTACGTCCCGACCGCCGCGTACACCCGGTTCGGGGCGACGGAGTCGGAGGCGAGGCTCACCACGCCCGTGTGCCCCCAGTCGTCCCAGCCGACCGAGTCCAGCAGCGGCGTCCAGGTCTTCGACGACTCCTGCCAGCGGTAGGCGCCGCCGATGTCGGTGCGGGCGTAGGCGAGGTTCTTCTCGGTGCGGTTGAAGACGATGCCGGGTACGAAGCCGCCGCCGTCGATCCGGGCGTTCTTCCAGGTGTAGCGTGTCGGCGGCGATCTTCGTCGACGGGGGGTCGGCGGCCAGGGCGGTGGGGGCGCCCGCCAGCAGACCGGCCGCCAGCGCCAGCACGGCCGTGAGAATGCGGGTTCTTCGCACGGTGGGGGTCCTTCCGTGAGGGGGAACGTGCGAGGGCCGGGCGGCTCCCGTGCGGGTGGAGCCGCCGGCGACCCCGTGCGGGAGAGGCCGCCGCGGAGTCAGGTGCGGGCGCGCCGACGTAGCGGCGCAGAGCTTGCGCGACCAGCTACAACGGACCCGCAGTCGAACACGCCAACCCGCGGAGCGCCCGGCGGGGGCTATTCGAGAAGCTCCGCGTACGAGCCCATGGCCAGCGCGATATCCGCCTGAGCCCAGAACCGGTGGTACGTGAACGACGGAACGGCACCGCCCGCCAGATAACTCTCGATCTTCGACCAGGCCGGATCGTCCTCGTAGAAGGACCGGATCGAGTCGAACGTCGACGACGAGTTGATCGCGTCGCCGTTCGGCATCGTGCCCGTCCAGCCACTCGGGATGTACACCGAGTCGTCGAAACGGTTGTAGTCGGCGCGGGTCTCCGGGACGGCGATACCGAGGTCGTCCTGGTGGTTGTCCCACATGCCGTCGAGCAGCTGTCTTCGCCGCGGTGGCGGCCTCCGTGTCACCGGAGCGGTCGGCGTAGTACGTCAGGGTCTTGGCGTACGCGGCCGCCACACCGACGTCGTTGGTGTAGTCGGCGACGGTGACGTGCAGCCCGCTGTTCGCCCCGGGGTTCGACGCGTTCCAGGTGTCGGGCTGGCCCGACCACTGCAGCGTCGACGGGATCCGGAACGTGCCGTCCGGGTTGAACGTGGTCTTGGACAGCGCCCAGTCGACCCACTTGTCGAGGACCGTCTTGGCCTGCGCGTTCCCCGTCTGCTGGTATAGCTCGGCGACCCGCTCCATGGACCACGCCTGGAAGCCGAACCACTGGTTGGACGGCGGGTCGTGGTACACGGGCTTCTCGTCGTAGTACATGCCGTAGAACGTCGACTTCCCGGCGGGCGGGGTCGCGTAGCGGCCCGCCCAGCTGTTGGTCGCGCCGCCCGCGATGGCGCCCTCGTCGGACTGCAGCCAGCGGTAGAACTCCAGCTGCCGGTCCATGGACTTGGCCCAGTCGGCCGCGCCCGTCGCCGACTTGGGCTTCAGCGGCGGCGTAGTTGCTCAGCGCGTAGGCGGCGAGCGGGTTCTGGTAGCCGCCGTGGGCGTGGCTGGAGCCGATGCGCCAGGACCAGCCGGCCGAGGTGTCGGTGGCGCCGCCCCATGCGTAGTACCAGGACATCAGGTAGATCGAGGCGTCCTTGCCGGTGCCGGCCGGGCAGGTCGACGGCCCGACGCAGTTGCCGATCTTCTTGAAGTACTTGTCGAACATGGAGTAGCGCAGGTAGTCGCCCATCTTCGCGGCCTTGCCGACGGTCGCGGACACGGCACTGCCCTTGCCCTGCTCCTTCGCCCAGACGTCCGCCCAGTACGCGGCCTGTACGGCCCGCGCGTCGGCGTCCGGCGCGTTGGTGAACTTCCACTGCTTGGCGTAGGAGGCGTCACCGGTGAACAGGTCCAGATAGCCGTTCTTGCCGCCGTACTTGAAGGCGTCACAGGTCGGCTGCGGCACCGTCTCCCACACCGACTCCTGCGAGCCGCGCTGGAAGGTGTTGATGTACGACGGTCCGGTGTCCGACGGGCCGGCCTCGCACTTGCCGGGCGAGTTGCCGTAGCCGTAGACGTTGTCGACGTCCTGCAGCCAGTGCATGCCGTAGACGTCGTCCGTGCCGTACGCGCTCTTCAGCTCGCCCGCGATCGGGTCCGGGCCGACCGAGACCGCCGGTGTCGAGCTTGGCGGGGTACTCGTTCGGGGTGTCGTGCTCGGGCGCGTACGTCGCCGGCTTCGAGGCGTTGTAGAAGGAGTTGGTCGGCTGGTCGGCGTGGGTGGGGATCATGTACTTCTCCATGATGTCCCACGCGCCGTTGAACTTGGTCCAGTCGCCGGTCACCTTGCCGTACATGGCCTGGAGCCACAGGAGGTAGCTGTACGCCTCCGAGGTGGTCTCGTGGCCGTGGTCCGGCGCCTCGACGATCAGCGTCTCGACCGAGTGGTAGGGAATGCCCTCGGGGGAGAAGTAGCCGTTCGCCGGGTTGGTGATCTTCCCGTAGAGCTCGAGGAAGCGGGCGTCGTACGCCTTCGTCGCCGCCAACTGGGTCACGGTGACCGCGGACTTGGCGTGACCCGGTGCCGTCGACTCGAACACGGCCGAGCCGGTGCCGGAGCCCGCCGCGGTGACGGTCACCTTCTGCGCGGTGTTCCAGTTCTGCGGTGTGAAGGTGAGAGAGGCGCCGGCCGTGACCGACAGGCCCGAGTTGCCGCTCGCGCGGGCGGACGTCACCGTGACGTTGGACGCCGGCTGCTTGGACAGCTTGACCTCGTAGGTGCCCGACTTGCCCTGACTGGACGCCGAGTTGGAGCGGCGAGCGCCACGACGGCGGGACCGGAGGCGACGGTGATGCCGACCGGCGTGGAGTCCGCGGAGGCGCCCATGCTGTCGTACGCCTTCGCGACCAGGGAATGACTGCCCACGGTCAAATTGGAGACCGAGAGCGTGTACGGGCGCGCTCGTGTCCGTGCCCAGCAGCGTGGTGTCGTCGTAGAACTCCACCTTGCTGATCGTGGCGTTGTCCGCGGCAGCCGCGGTGGCCGCCAGCGGAACCGCCTCGCCCTGGGTGTAGACGGCGCCCGCGGCCGGGCTGGTCAGCACGGCGATCGGCGGCTGGTGCGCGCCGGTGCAGGCGGTGCCGTTGACCGCGAAGGACGTCGGCGCGGTGTTGCTGCCGCTGTAGGTGAACTGGGCGCCCGTGGAGACGGCGGTGCCCGCGGCGACCCGCGCGTTGTGGCCGGCGTTCTTCACGGTGATGTTCTGGCCGGACTGCGACCAGGTGCCGTTCCAGCCGTTCCCCAGCTTCTGGTTGCCGGAGTAGGCGTAGGTCAGCGTCCAGCCGTCGATGGCGTCCGTGCCGCGGTTGGTGAGGGTCAGATCCGCGGTGAAGCCGGAGCCCCAGTCGTTCGTCTTGTAATCGACACTGCACTGAAGTGCCGCCGCCTGCGCGGAAGTCGACCCTGAGGAGAGCATCGTCAACGGAAGCGCGAGAGCTGCGACGGCGGCGATCCACACGCGCCGTACCGCTCCGTGTCTCCGGGGTGGGGGATGCATGGTGCTGGTTCCTCCTTGCGGCTCGGAGAAGTCAAGGCTTGAACCAGTGGGAGCGCTCCCATAGTGAGGACGGGTGCGGTATCGGTCAAGGTCCTTGAAGAGTCGAAAAGATTCGATGCCGCGGGTTGAGCGAAAGTCAGTGACTCCCCTGTTCTTTGCAGACACTTGGCGCTACCTTCCTTGACACCAGTGGGAGCGGTTCCATCAGTCGACGCGTCCGTCACGGCGTGCCCGACCTGCAAGGAGTCGCTCATGCGACACCTCTCGCGTTCAGTACTTTTAGCCGCCGCCAGTGCGGTCGTCCCCGTCTGCGCGAGTGCCATGCCGGGTCCCCCATGCCCTTGTTCGGAGCGCGCCCTGAACGGCTGACACCCCCACCACCGAAAGGGAAACCCGCACTCATGAGCCGTACGAGAACAGCGTTACTGGCCGCCATGGCCCTGGTCGCCGGCGCGACCGGCACGGCGTTCGCCGTGGACCCGGGCGGCGCCGGCATCGCCGCCGTCCCCTGCACCGTGGACTACAAGGTGCAGAACGAGTGGAGCACCGGCTTCACCGCCGCCGTGACCGTGACCAACAACAGCGCCGCCAAGTCCTCGTGGTCGCTGAAGTGGTCGTACGCCGGCAACCAGAAGGTCACCAGCGGCTGGAACGCCAAGATCAGCCAGAGCGGTGCCGCCGTCACCGTGGCCAACGAGAGCTACAACGCCCAGCTGGCGACCGGCGGTTCGGTCAGCTTCGGCTTCCAGGGCAGCTACAGCGGCAGCAACGCGATCCCGGCGACCTTCACCCTCGACGGCGTGACCTGCAACGTCGACGGCGGCGGCCCAGGCGACCCCACAGATCCGCCGGACCCGGGCGGCCCCACCGACCGGGCCGACAACCCCTACGCCGGTGCCAAGGTGTACGTGAACCCGGAGTGGTCCGCGAAGGCCGCCGCCGAGCCGGGCGGCAGCCGTGTCTCCAACCAGCCCACGGGTGTCTGGCTGGACCGGACCGCGGCCGTCAACGGCGCGGGCGGCAAGATGGGCCTGCGCGCCCACCTCGACGAGGCGCTGCGCCAGAAGGGCTCCGGCGAACTCGTCGTCCAGCTCGTCATCTACAACCTGCCCGGCCGTGACTGCTCCGCCCTCGCCTCCAACGGCGAGCTCGGCCCGACGGAGATCGACCGGTACAAGACGGAGTACATCGACCCGATCAAGACGATCCTCGCCGACTCGAAGTACTCCTCGCTGCGGATCGTCACCACGGTCGAGATCGACTCGCTGCCCAACCTCGTCACCAACACCGGCGGCCGCCCGACGGCCGTCCCGCAGTGCGACGTGATGAAGGCCAACGGCAACTACGTCAAGGGCGTCGGCTACGCGCTGAACAAGCTCGGCGACGTGCCCAACGTCTACAACTACGTCGACGCCGGGCACCACGGCTGGATCGGCTGGGACGACAACTTCGGCCCCACCGCCACCATCATGAAGGAGGCGGCGACCGCCGAGGGCGCCACGGTGAACGACGTCCACGGCTTCATCACCAACACGGCGAACTACAGCGCCCTGAAGGAGGACAACTTCACCATCAACGACACCGTGGCCGGCAAGTCCGTCCGCGAGTCGAAGTGGCTCGACTGGAACCGGTACGTGGACGAGCTGTCCTACGCCCAGGCGTTCCGCAGCCAGCTGGTCTCGTCGGGCTTCAACTCGAACATCGGCATGCTGATCGACACCTCCCGCAACGGTTGGGGCGGCACCGCACGGCCCACCGGACCGGGCGCCACGACCAGCGTCGACACGTACGTCGACGGCGGGCGCTACGACCGCCGCTTCAACGGCGGCAACTGGTGCAACCAGTCCGGAGCCGGTCTCGGCGAACGCCCGAAGGCCGCCCCGGCGGCGGGGATCGACGCCTACGTGTGGATGAAGCCGCCGGGTGAGTCCGACGGTGCGAGCAAGGCCATCCCGAACGACGAGGGCAAGGGCTTCGACCGCATGTGCGACCCGACCTACACGGGCAACCCGCGCAACAACCACAACATGTCCGGTGCCCTGTCGGACGCGCCGCTGTCCGGGCACTGGTTCTCCGCCCAGTTCCGGCAGCTGATGCAGAACGCGTACCCGCCGCTGTCCTGACTGGCTGACCCCGTCCCCACTGATCCGCCGGGGCTCAGGCCCCGGCGGATCGTTTTGCGGGAGCGGCAACAACGGTGGCCTTCGCGCGGTGCGTCGTCGCACGCTGACCGCATCCGAGCGAGAGGCTGGCCACCATGGCGCACCACCACGACCACACCGACATCGACTGGGCCGCGATGGCCTCGCGGCTGGAGTCCCAGGCGGAACTGTTCACGTCGCTCCACGAACGGGCACTGGGCTGGCTGGCGAAGGAGGTGACCGAGCCGGGCCTGATCGTGGACGCGGGCAGCGGGCCCGGCGTCGTGTCGTGCTTGTTCGCCGAGACGTTCCCGGGCGCGCGGATCGTGGCCGTGGACGGCTCCGAGCCGCTGCTGGAACGGGCCCGGGCACGGGCGGAGCGGCAGGGAGTCGCCGATCGCTTCAGTACGCTGGCGGGTGAACTCCCGGGCGTGCTGTCCGAGTTGGACTACCCCGCAGATCTGCTGTGGGCGAGCCGCAGCCTGCACCACCTGGGTGACCAGCGGGCCGCGCTCGCCGCGTTCGCGGACCGGCTGGCGCCCGGTGGCACGCTGGCCCTGATGGAGGGCGGCCTGCCCGCGCGGTTCCTGCCGCGCGACATCGGCATCGGCCGGCCCGGCCTCCAGGCGCGGATCGACGCGCTGGAGGAGGAGTGGTTCGCGAGGATGCGGGCGGATCTGCCGGGCCATGTCGCTGAGCCGGAGAACTGGCCGGACCTGCTGGCCGCCGCGGGCCTGAAGCACACCAGGACGCACAGCTTCCTCCTGGACCTTCCCGCACCGGCCTCGGACCGGGCCCGCGCCTATGTCGTCGAGTCCCTGTCCCGCTTCCGTGAGGTCTTCTCCGACGAGCTCGACGCCGACGACCTCGCCACCCTCGACCGGCTCCTCGACCCCGACGACGAGGGGGGCCTGCACCGCCGCCCGGACGTGTTCGTCCTGGCGGCCCACACGGTCCACACGGCGGTCCGGCCCGCCGCTTGCTGAGTCGCCCCCCCGTGCCGAAACACAACGCTCCCCGGTTCCGGAAACCCCGGAGGGGCCGGAATCGGGGAGCGTGAGACGCGCGGCGGAGGGCCGGAGGGGTCAGGCTCCGTCGAACGTTGCCGGGTCGGGGCCCAGGCGGCGGTCCTCGTTCAGCGCGCTGATGGCCGCCAGGTCCTCCGTCGTCCAGGCTGAAGTCGAAGACCTCGATGTTCTCCTTGATCCGCGACGGCGTCACGGACTTCGGGATCACCACGTTGCCCAGCTGGAGGTGCCAGCGCAGCACGACCTGGGCCGGTGTGCGGCCGTGCTTCCGGGCGATGGCCACGATCGCCGGGACCTCCAGCAGGCCCTTGCCCTGGCCGAGCGGCGACCAGGCCTCGGTGGCGATGCCCTGCTCCGCGTGGTACTCACGGGCGGCGTGCTGCTGCAGGTGCGGGTGCAGCTCGATCTGGTTGACCGCCGGGATGACCGACGTCTCGCCGATCAGCCGCTCCAGGTGCTCGGGAAGGAAGTTGGAGACACCGATGGCCCGGACCCGGCCGTCGGCGTGCAGCTTCTCGAACGCCTTGTACGTGTCGACGTACGTGCCCCGGGCCGGCAGCGGCCAGTGGATCAGGTAGAGGTCGACGTAGTCCAGGCCGAGCTTCTCCAGCGACGTGTCGAAGGCGCGCAGCGTGGAGTCGTACCCCTGGTCGCCGTTCCAGAGCTTGGTGGTGACGAAGAGTTCCTCGCGGGGGAGCCCGGCGGCGGCGATGGCCTTGCCGGTGCCCTCCTCGTTGCCGTAGATCGCCGCTGTGTCGATGCTGCGGTACCCGGCCTCCAGTGCCGTCGCGACGGCCGACTCGGCCTCGTCGTCCGGCACCTGCCAGACGCCGAAGCCCAGCTGGGGCATCTCGACGCCGTTGTTGAGGATGATCGGGGGGACCTTGCTGCTCACGAGCTCTCGATCCTTCGGTTTGTGGTCAGGTGGTACTCCCATCGTCAACGATCACGAGCCGTGATGCATTCCTGACCGGAGAATTCAGGCGGGCAAACCATCTGTTAACGGGCAGTTCACGCCCGGTACAGCGCCTCGACCTCGTTCGCGTACGCGTTCTCGATCGCCTTGCGCTTCAGCTTCAGCGACGGGGTCAGCAGCCCGTGCTCCTCGGTGAACGGCTGGGCCAGGATGCGGAAGGTGCGGATCGACTCGGCCTGCGAGACGAGGGTGTTGGCCGCGACCACCGCCCGCCGCACCTCCGTCTCCAGGTCCGCGTCGCGCACCAGCTCGGCCGCGGACAGCTGCGGCTTGCCCCGCATCGCCAGCCAGTGCTCGACGGCCTCCTGGTCGAGGGTGACCAGGGCGGCGATGTACGGGCGGTCGTTGCCGACGACGATGCACTGGTTGACCAGCGGATGGTCCCGGACGCGCTCCTCCAGCACACCCGGCGAGACGCTCTTGCCGCCGGAGGTGACCAGGATCTCCTTCTTGCGGCCGGTGATGGTGAGGATAGCCGTCCTCGTCGAGCGAGCCGAGGTCACCGGTGGCCAGCCAGCCGTCGTGCAGGGCCTCGTCGGTGGCCTTCGGGTTGTTGAGGTAGCCCTGGAAGACGTTCTCGCCGTGCAGCCAGATCTCGCCGTCGTCCGCGATGTGCACGGTCATGCCCGGGATGGGCTGCCCGACCGTGCCGTAGCGGGTGCGTCGGGCGGGTTGGCGGTCGCGGCGGCCGTGGTCTCGGTCAGGCCGTAGCCCTCGTAGATGTGCACGCCCGCGCCCGCGAAGAACAGGCCGAGCCGGCGGTCCATCGCCGAGCCGCCCGACATGGCGTGCCGGATCCGGCCGCCCATCGCGGCGCGGATCTTGGTGTAGACGAGCTTGTCGAACAGCTGGTGCTGCATGCGCAGGCCCGCCGACGGGCCCGGCCCGATGCCCCAGGCCTTGGCCTCCACGGCGTCCGCGTACTTGACGGCGATGTCGACGGCCTTCTCGAAGGGGCCGGAGCGGCCCTCCTTCTCGGCCTTGCGGCGGGCCGCGTTGAACACCTTCTCGAAGATGTACGGCACGGCCAGGAAGAACGTCGGCTTGAACGCGGCCAGGTCGGGCAGCAGGGCGGCCGCGTTCAGCTGCGGCTGGTGGCCGAAGCGCACCCTGCCGCGGATCGCGGCGACCTGCACCATCCGCCCGAAGACGTGCGCGAGCGGCAGGAACAGCAGGGTGGCGGCCTCGTCGCCCTGCTTGGAGTGGAACACCGGCTCCCAGCGCTCGATGACGGTGTCCGCCTCGTACATGAAGTTGCCGTGCGTGATGACACAGCCCTTGGGGCGGCCGGTGGTGCCCGAGGTGTAGATGATCGTGGCGACCGAGTCGGGGGTGACGGCCTGCCGGTGGCGGTGCACCACCTCGTCGTCGAGGTGCGCGCCGGCGTCGTACAGCTCGTGCACGGCGCCGGCGTCGAGCTGCCACAGGCGGCGCAGCTGCGGCAGCCGGTCGATGACGGTGGCGATCGTCATCGCGTGGTCCTCGTGCTCCACGACCGCGGCCGTCACCTCGGCGTCGTACAGCATCCAGAAGCACTGCTCGGCCGAGGAGGTCGGGTAGACCGGCACCACCTGGGCGCCGATCGTCCACAGCGCGAAGTCGAACAGCGTCCACTCGTAGCGGGTGCGGGACATGATCGCGACCCGGTCGCCGAACCGGATGCCCTGGGCGAGCAGGCCCTTGGCCAGGGCGAGCACCTCGTCGCGGAACTCGGCGGCGGTGACGTCCCGCCACTGCCCGTCGTCGTCCTTGCGGCCGAGCGCGATGTGCAGCGGGTCCTCCTGGGCATGCTGGAAGACGACGTCGGCCAGACCGCCCACCGGAGGTGCCAACGCCAACGGAGGGTTGGTGAACTCGCGCAAACCCCGCTCCCCGCTCCTCAGCGCTCTTGTCGAGTGACGCTCCGCACAGCGCCGTGAAAGCTACCCCACCGGCGCCAGGGTGTGGGAGGGGGGTCGACGGTCGAGCAGCGCCCTCAGTCGGCGCTGGTCAGCGAGGGAAAAAGCGCCCACATGGGGAAGGGTCGGACAGAATCCTGACGGTTGAGTAAGTTTCGGTGCCGTAATCTCCACCGAATCTGTACGTCTCCAGGCGCAGCGCAGGGCGCACCGAGGGCGGTCTCTTCTGTCAGCGCAGCGGCAGCGGATTCTGTCACTCCGGTTGTCACAGGTCCTTGCGTGAGCTGCCGTGCAGCCGGTCCCCGCCCGCCAGGATCGCCGCCGCCAGGGCGTCCGCCGCACCCTGTGCGGAGGGCCGTGCCGCCGGCCGTGGACCAGCGACGAAGTCGACCTGCCCCAGCTCCGGCAGCCCCGCCCGGTCCGGCACCCGGACCAGGCCCGGCGGGATGAGGCCACGGGAGTGGGCCATCACGCCGAGGCCCGCCCGGGCCGCCGCGACGAGGCCGTTGAGGCTGCCGCTCGTGCACACGACGCGCCACTCGCGGCCCTGGCGCTCCAGCGCCTCCAGGGCGAGCGCGCGGGTGATGCCCGGCGGCGGATAGACGATCAGCGGCACCGGGCGGTCCGGGTCGAGCCGGAGGCGTTCCGCGCCGATCCACACCAGCCTGTCGTGCCGGACCAGCTCGCCGCGCGGGTCCTCGGGGCGCCGCTTGGCCAGGACGAGGTCCAGCTTCCCGGCGGCCAGCTGCTCGTGCAGCGTGCCCGACAGCTCGACCGTGAGCTCCAGGTCGACCTCCGGGTGTTCGTGCCGGAAGCCCTCCAGGATCTCCGGCAGCCGGGTCAGCACGAAGTCCTCGGAGGCGCCGAAGCGCAGCCGGCCGCGCAGCCGGGTGCCGGTGAAGAACGCCGCCGCCTGCTCGTGCACCTCCAGGATCCGGCGTGCGAAACCGAGCATGGCCTCGCCGTCCTCGGTCAGCTCCACCGAGTGCGTGTCCCGGGTGAACAGCGTGCCGCCCGGCGGCGTCCTCCAGCCGCCGTACGTGCTGGCTGACCGTCGACTGCCGCAGCCCGAGCCGCCGTGCGGCCTGCGTGAAGCTCAGCGTCTGCGCCACCGCCAGGAACGTGCGCAGATGGGAGGGGTCGTACATGACCCTCAGGTTATCGCGGAACGCGATGACAGTGAGAGCGGTGTACGGGATTCCCGATCGCCGGGTCGAGGAGCAGGATGGAAGGGGGCCGCACCGGCCCTGTACCGCCCGTAGGTTCCGAGCAAGTGGAGCACCGTGAAACGCCTGCGCTGGCCGCGCCGGATGCCGATCGACCCGTACATCCTGCTGCTGCTCGGCGACAGTGGGCCTCGCCGCACTGTTCCCGGCCCGCGGGTCGGCCGCCGACGTGGCGTCCGGGGCCTCCACGGCGGCGATCGCCTTCCTCTTCTTCCTCTACGGCGCCCGGCTGTCCACCCGTGAGGCGCTGGACGGCATGCGGCACTGGCGGCTCCACGTCACCGTCCTGGCCTGCACCTTCGTCGTCTTCCCGCTGCTCGGCCTCGCGGCCCGCGGGCTGGTGCCGGTGATCCTGACGCACCCGCTCTACCAGGGCCTGCTCTTCCTCACCCTCGTCCCGTCGACCATCCAGTCGTCGATCGCCTTCACCTCGATCGCCCGCGGCAACGTGCCCGCCGCGATCTGCGCGGGCTCCTTCTCCTCCCTCGTCGGCATCGTCGTCACCCCGCTGCTCGCGGCCGTCGCTGCTCGGCGGCAGCGGCGGCGGCTTCTCCGCCGACTCGCTGCTGAAGATCGTGCTGCAACTGCTGGTGCCGTTCCTCGCCGGGCAGCTGCTGCGCCGCTGGATCGGCGGCTTCGTCACCCGGCACAAGAAGGTCCTCGGGCTGGTCGACCGCGGCTCGATCCTGCTCGTCGTCTACACCGCGTTCAGCGCAGGGCATGGTCCAGGGCATCTGGCACCAGGTCAGCCCCGCCCGGCTGGGCGGGCTGCTCGCCGTCGAGGCCGTGATGCTCGCCGTGATGCTCGCGCTGACCTGGTACGGCGGCAAGGCGCTGGGCTTCCGCCGGGAGGACCGGATCGCCATCCAGTTCGCCGGCTCGAAGAAGTCCCTGGCCGCCGGACTGCCCATGGCGAGCGTCCTGTTCGGCGCGCACGCCTCGCTGGCCGTGCTGCCGCTGATGCTCTTCCACCAGATGCAGCTGATGGTGTGCGCGGTGATCGCCAAGCGCCGCTCGCACGATCCCCGGGCGGAGGTCACTGTCGCCGGAGCCAGCCGCAACGACACGAACCGCGGTCGGTACAGGGACACGTTCCGGCTGAGCTGGGCGGCGGCACCGGTCGTCTCCAGCCAGTTGACGTCGTAGCTCAGCACGAGCCGCCCGTCGCCGCTCAGCACCGGATGGGCCTGCGGGTTGTAGGCGGCGACCTGGCCCTGCGGCAGCGACGGACTGAACTCCTTCGTCGGTCCGTGCCACGGCCCGGCCGGGGAGCACGCCCAGTACGAGGCCACGGTGGTCAGGCCCTTCGTGCCCGCGGCCATCGTGAACAGCATGTACGTGCCGCCGCTCCCGGACGACCGAGAACGCGCTGCCCACGCCCCTGCGCCGCCCGTCCCCGAGCACCGGCCGCGGGCGGGCGCGCGGCCGCCCACGCCGAGCCGTTCCAGTACTGCCAGGCCGCCGGATCCGCGAGCCTGCCCTCCGGCACCCGTGCCACGTACGCGTGCGAGGCCGGGCGGGACGCGGCCTGGCCGTCGTCGCCGCCGAAGACGTACGTCCAGCCGTCCTCCTCGACCAGCGTCGTGCCGAACAGCACCCGCCGGGACGGGTCGGGGACCAACTGCTGGTCGAGCACCTTGACGATCGACTCCAGGCGCAGACCGGGCAGCGACAGTGTGGCGACCTCGGTGGCGGTGGGCACGCCGAAGATCCACGGGGCCTGGCCGGCCGTGCGCACCCACAGCAGCACCCGGACGACCTGCTCCGAGGAGCCGGGGGAGCGGGGTTCGACGCGGGCGGCGACCGGCCAGCGCCACTGGTTGGGCGCCGGGTCGGCGAAGAGCGGGGCGGGGAGGGTGGTCTCCAGCCGGCCCTCGCGCATCAGCACGGCCGAGTTGCGCACCAGCGGCGCGGCCGCCTCCCGCCAGGCGTAGGACTCGCCGGCCGGGTTGGGCGGGCCGTACACCCGGCCCAGGAAGGTGTCCGAGAACAGCCACAGCACCCGGCCGTCCGGCAGCCGCACCGAGTGGGTGCCGTCGCCGCCGGTCCAGTCGTCGGTGCGGCTCGCGTCGTCGCCGTACCGGGCGAACTCGGCGGTGCGGCCCTCGTCCGCCTGCCAGGAGTCCACCGTGCGCGCCCGACAGGCACCGTCCTCGTCCGGACTCGTCGTCCTCCGGCAGGGCGATGAGCAGCGCGGCGCCGAGAACCAGGACCAGCAGCAGGCCGATCCCGGTTCCCGTGCGCTGTCGTGCTCGTGCTGCGTATGCGTCGTCGGGCACGCTCCGTGACGTTAGTTGCTGCCGCTCACCTGGTCCATGGGCAGCCACAGGACCGTGCCCGTGGCGGCCGCTCTCCTGGTGCGCCCGCGGCCAACTCCTGGTCACTCAGGGCCCGGTTCCAGACGCGGACGTCGTCGATCGCCCCGCTGAGGAACGCCCGGCTGTCCATGCGCTGGCCGACGTGCACGCCGAACGGGGAGTTACGGCTGACCGAGCCCGGCACGTCCGTGGTGCTGATCGCCTTGCCGTCGAGGAAGAGCGTCAGCTTCCCTCCGCCGCGGCGCAGCGCGAGGTGGTGCCAGCGGCCGTCGTTGTGGGCGCCGTCCGTCCACACCGAGGCGGACCTGACGGTCGTCGCGCCCGACCGGGTGGTGATCAGCGCCCGGACCCGGTCGCTCGCCGGCTCACCGCGCAGCCAGATCTGCGGCTGGCCGCTGCCGATGCCGCCCATCCACAGGAAGGGCTGTTCGCCGGTCGTGGCCGTGTAGCGGAAGAACAGCGAGGCCGTGAAGTCCCCTTCGCCGAGCGGGAGCCGGGACCGGTACGGCAGCCGTACGGCGTCGTCGGTGCCGTCGAAGGACAGCGCACCGCCGCGGACGCCGGTCCGTCGCGGCCCGGCGCCGCCGAGGACCGCCGCGCGGCGTCGCGGCCGACGCGGCGTCGCGGGTGGTCGGGTCGGGGCCCCGGCGCGGTGTCAGCCAGTCCTCGGTGAAGCGGGCGAAGCGGATCTCGTCGCGGGCGTCGACCGCGCCGCCCTCGTACAGCAGGCCCACCGTCGTGCCGTCGACCGCCGCCATGTCGGAGTAGCCGGACCAGTCCGTGGTGACGACCGTGCCCCGGTCCACGCTGTCCCAGGTGCGCCCGCCGTCGTAGGAGGAGCGGACCATCATCGTCCGGCGGCGGTCGGGGTCGGCCGGAGCGGACAGCAGCAGCCGGTCGCCCAGGCGTAGCGGTCGCGCCCTGGACCTGCGGGGTGTAGAGGTCCGGGAGGGCGCGGAACGGGCGTGGCGAAGCTGTCGCCGCCGTTCCGGCTGACGGTCTGGGAGCGGTGCCCAGGTCGGTGCCGTCCTGCTCCCGGCCGCTGACGAGGAGGGCGCCGTCGGCGCGTTCGGTGAGCGTCACCTCGGACGGCTTCTGCCGGAACGTGCCGTCCTGCGGCGATGGGCCAGGAGTCCGTGGCGCCGACCCGCCAGTGGTCGCCGCCGTCGTCGCTGACGATGAGCGCGGCGTGGTTGGCGGAGACCCGGCTGCCGTTCCACGTCTCGGTGTTGACGCCGAAGACGAGCCGCCCGGCGTGCTTGCCGCGGGTGAGCTGGATGCCGTGCACGGGGCCGGTGGCGTACCAGGAGTTCCAGTGCCCGGGCAGGATCTCGTCGCTCAGGTCGCGCGGCTCCGACCAGGTCCGGCCGTCGTCGTCGCTGTACTGCAGATGCGGGGTGCGGTCGCAGGGGACGGAGCAGTTGCCGGCGTCCGTACGGCCGGTGTTGTACGTCTCGGCCAGCAGGATCCGGCCGGTCTCGCGGTCCACGATCGGCGCCGGGTTGCCGTGCGTGTCGCCGGCGCCCTCGGTGACGACCTGGAGCGGCCCCCAGGTGCGGCCGCCGTCGGTGGAGCGCTTGAGGACGATGTCGATGTCGGCCGCGTCACCGCAGTTGAGGACACGGCCCTCGGCGAACGCCAGCAGCGTGCCGTTCGTGGTCCGCACGATCGCCGGGATCCGGAAGCAGGCGTAGCCCGGGTCCTGGGAGGCCTTGAAGAGGACCTGCTGCTCGAACTCCGGTGATGCCGGTGCGCGGGTCGGGCTCGTGCCGGGCCGACGGGCGCGAGCAGCGCCGCGGCGGCGAGGCGGCTGTCAGGGTGGATCTCAGACGTGCGCGAAGACTTGACGGCATGGTGCGACCTGCCCTTCATGCGTCTGTCGGCTGGACCACCGGGCATGGGAACGGACATCCGGCGGAATCATCCGGACATCCCACGTCCAATGTGTGGAGCCACAGACGGTACTTGGGCTACGCACCCCCCACAAGAAGCGTGCGTCAGGGGATCAGGACGACCTTGCCCGAGGTTGGACCGTGCCTCGATCTCCCCGTGCGCCTTGCGCCGCGTCCTCCAGGGCGAACTCGCCGTGCACGACCGGCTTGAGCTCTCCCGCGGCGAACAGCTCGCCACAGCTCCTCGCGCCACCGCTCGTACAACTCCGGCTTTCCGCGGGCGATACGGGCCATCTGGAACCCGATCACCGACTTGGCGCCCACGAGCAGGTCGTACGCCTGGATGGTGCCCGCCGCCCGAGCTGTACGCCACCAGCCGCCCCTCCGGGGCGAGCGCGGCGCAGGGCCGGGGTGAGCAGCTCGCCGCCGACCGCGTCCAGGACGTAGTCGACCGGGGTGCCCCAGCTGTCGTCGCCGTACGTGACGACGTGGTCGGCGCCGAGGCCGCGGACGAAGTCCGCCTTGGCCGGGTCGGAGACGGCGCCCACGACCCGCCCGGCGCCGCGCGTCCTGGCCAGCTGCACGGCCAGATGGCCGACGCCGCTCGCCGCCGCGGTGACCAGCGCCGCCTCGCCGGGCTCGGGCCGGGCCGCCTCCAGGGCGCCGAGGGCGACCAGGCCGCTGCGGACCAGGGCGACCGCGTCGACGGCGCTCGGCGCGCGCCGGGAACCGGGGAGGCCATGGCCTCGTGCAGGAGCGCGAAGTCGGCGTAGCCGTGGCCGAAGCAGAGCCCGGTCACGCGGTCGCCGGTGCCGAAGCGGGCGACGCCCTCGCCGACGGCCATGACCTCGCCCGGCGATCTCGCCGCCGAGCGGGACGGGCTCGGCCGCCTCGGTGACCTTGCGGACGACCGGGAGCGTCACGCCGATCGCCTCCGCGCGCACGAGCAGCTCTCCGGGGCCGGGCGCGGGGACGCGGTGCCTCCTCCACGAACAGGGGGCCGCCTCGGGATTCGTAGCGGACGCGGCGCATCGCACCTCCGGGTCGTTGGTGGACCCCATGAATTCGTTGGGGAGCCCCAACGGTATAGGAGCGATCATAGGAAGAACCAACGATTTCTGTGGTTAGGCTGCGCCGCATGTCGCGAAGCTCCGCTCCCCGCGATCCGCTCCCTGCCCAGCTGGCTGCTCGGCCGCGCCGCCGCCCGCGGCCGGGCCCTGGTGGCCGAGGCGCTGGCCGAGGAGGACATGAGGATGTGGCACCACGTGGTGCTGTCCGCCGTCCGCGACCTCGCCCCCGTCGCCCAGGCCGATCTCGGCCGCGGCGTCCGGCTGGACCCCAAGGACCTGGTCGGAATCCTCAACGACCTCCAGGCGGCGGACCTCGTGGTCCGCGAGCCGGACCCGAAGGACCGCCGCAAGAACGCGGTGTCCCTCACGGACGGGGGGCGCGGCTGCTGAAGCGCTGCGAGAAGGCGGCCCGCGCCGCCAACGACGAACTGCTCGCCCCGCTGTCGGCGGCCGAGCGCGAGCAGTTCATGGCCTGCTGCTCCGGATATCCGGCACGCAGAGCGGACGACGGATGACTGAGCAGGACGCGAGGCTGACTGAGCGGAGACACGCTGAACAAGCGGGACGCCCCGGGCAGTCTGAGACGGGGCCCCTGCGGCGCAGGGGGCGCTCCCCGCCGGTCGGGGCCCCGCCGCCGTGCCGCGGGGGAACCTGGTCAGCCCTGGGCGGCCGCGGCCCGCAGGGCGATGCGGTCCTCGCCCGCGTACACGTTCATGGAGCTGCCCCGCAGGAAGCCCGACCAGCGTCAGCCCCGTCTCGGCGGCCAGGTCCACCGCCAGCGAGGACGGCGCCGACACCGCCGCCAGCACCGGGATGCCCGCCATCACGGCCTTCTGCGCCAGCTCGAAGGAGGCCCGGCCCGAGACCAGCAGGATCGTCCGGGACAGCGGCAGGTCCCCGTTCTGCAGGGCGCGGCCGACCAGCTTGTCGACCGCGTTGTGCCGGCCCACGTCCTCCCGGACGTCGAGCAGCTCGCCCGTCCTCGGTGAACAGGGCCGCCGCGTGCAGGCCGCCGGTCCGGTCGAAGACCCGCTGGGCCGCGCGCAGCCGGTCGGGCAGGCTCGCGAGCAGCTCGGGGTCGACCCGGACCGGGGGAGTGTCGGCGATGGGCCACCGGGCCGTCGTCCGCACCGCGTCCAGGACGCCTTGCCGCACAGCCCGCAGGAGGAGGTCGTGTAGACGTTGCGCTCCAGGGTGATGTCGGGGATCGACCACGCCCGGGGCCGTCTTCACGTCGACCACGTTGTACGTGTTCGAGCCG
The DNA here is from genome assembly GCA_963798065.1 of uncultured Actinomycetota bacterium. Taxonomy (GTDB): domain Bacteria; phylum Actinomycetota; class Actinomycetes; order Streptomycetales; family Streptomycetaceae; genus Streptomyces. The sequence continues at coordinate 209,901 of CAWCSC010000005.1, forward strand.
TCGACCGTCGCGCCGGCGCAGTACACGATGTTCTGGAGATCGCTGCCGCTCGGCCAGCACGCCCTCGCTCACCAGGAAGCCCGGCCGCCAGCGCGAAGTCGTCGCCGGGGGTGCGCATGGTGATCGCCAGCGGCTTGCCGTTCAGCCGGATCTCCAGCGGTTCCTCGGCGACGAGCGTGTCCGGGCGGCTGGAGACCACCCCGTCCCGGATGCGGATCACCTTGCGTCGTTCCGTGACTCGTCCCATGTCCGTGCCCATCAGTCTCCCGGTTCTGTACGTGCTGGTAGCCGAAGCGGCCCTTGATGCAGAGGTTGCCGTGGGTCACCGGGTTGTCGTGCGGCGAGGTGACCTTCACGATCTCATTGTCCTGCACGTGGAGCGTCAGGTTGCAGCCCACTCCGCAGTACGCGCACACCGTCGTCGTCTCCGTCTGCCGCGACTCGTCCCACGTACCCGGCCGCCCGCATGTCGAACTCGGACTTGAAGGACAGGGCGCCCGTGGGGCACACCTCGATGCAGTTCCCGCAGTACACGCACGCCGAGTCGGTCAGCGGCGCGTCGTGCTCCACGGCGATCCGGGCGTCGAAACCGCGCCCGGCGACGGAGATCGCGAAGCTGTTCTGCCACTGGTCGCCGCAGGCGTCCACGCACTTGTAGCAGAGGATGCACTTGTCGTAGTCCCGCACATACAGCTCGTTGTCGACCTTCGGCTCCTCGTTGAGCGCGGGCCGCGTCCGGGCCGAAGCGGTCCGGCTTCGCCTCGTACTCCTTGATCCACTCGGCGACCTGCGGGGTCGTCGACAGGTCGACCGACGACGCGAGCAGTTCGAGGACGATCTTGCGGCTGTGCCGGGCGCGCTCGGTGTCGGTGCGCACCTCCATGCCCGGCTCGGCCTTGCGCGAGCAGGCCGGGACGAGGGTCCGGGCGCCCTCGACCTCGACGACGCAGACCCGGCAGGCGTTCTTCGGGGCGCAGCGTGTCGCCCTCGCACAGGGTCGGGATGTCCTTCCCGGCCGCCCGGCAGGCGTCCAGGATCGTCGAGCCCTCGGGGACCCGGGCCTCCTCGCCCGTCGAGGGTGAACTCCAGCAGCCGGCGCGGGATCCCCAGCGGTATCGACGGTCATTCGTACGCCCCCAGACGGTCGATGGCGGATTCCACGGCGTTCCACGCGGTCTGCCCCAGACCGCAGATCGAGGCGTCCCGCATCGCGCGCCCGACCTCCCGCAGCAGGGCGATGTCGCCGGCGGCGGCGGCACCCGTGCGCTCCACGATCCGGTGCAGCGCCTCCTCCTGCCGCACCGTCCCGACCCGGCACGGCACGCACTGCCCGCACGACTCGTCGCGGAAGAACTCGGCGATGCGCAGCAGCAGCCGGGGCAGCGGGACGGTGTCGTCGAAGGCCATGACGACCCCCGAGCCGAGCGTCGTGCCCGCCTCCCGCGTGCCTTCGAAGGTGAGCGGGACGTCCGAGCTCGTCGGGCCGGACGAAACCGCCGGCCGCCCCGCCGAGCAGCACCGCCCGCAGCCCGTCCCGCACGCCGGCGAGCGTCGAGCAGTTCGCCCAGCGTCGCGCCGAACGGGAGCTCGTACACGCCGGGCCGCTCCACACTCCCCGACACGCAGAACAGCTTCGGCCCGGTGGACCGTCGGCGTGCCGATCGCCGCGTACGCCGGGGCGCCCATGGTCGAGGATCGGCAGGACGTTGACCAGCGTCTCGACGTTGTTCTCGACCGTCGGCTTGCCGAACAGGCCCTTCTCCACGGGGAACGGCGGCTTGGAGCGCGGCTCGCCCCGGTAGCCCTCGATGGAGTTGAACAGGGCGGTCTCCTCACCGCAGATGTACGCGCCCGCGCCGCGCCGGATCTCGATGTCGAAGGCGTAGCCCTGGCCGAGGACGTCGTCGCCGAGCAGGCCGCGCGCGCGGGCCTGCGCGATGGCGTGCTCCAGCCGGTGCAGGGCGCGCGGGTACTCGCCGCGCAGGTACAGGTAGCCCCGGTGGGCGCCGGTCGCGTACGCCGGCGATCGTCATCGCCTCGACCAGCGCGTACGGGTCGCCCTCCATGAGCACGCGGTCCTTGAAGGTGCCCGGCTCGGACTCGTCGGCGTTGCAGACGAGGTAGTGCGGGTGGTCGGGCTGGGACGCCGGTGGCCTGCCACTTGCGGCCGGTGGGGAAGGCGGCGCCGCCGCGGCCGACCAGGCCGGAGTCGGTGACCTCGCGGATGACGCCGGCGGGACCCAGCTCGAAGGCCCGGCGCAGGGCGGTGTAGCCGCCGTGGGCGCGGTAGTCGTCGAGGGACGCGGGTCGACGACGCCGACGCGGTGCAGCAGGCGCAGGGCGTCGCTGCCCGGCCTGGGGCACCGCGAGCGCGCGGCCGGCTGGGGCGTCCTCGCGGTCCGCCGAGTGCCGGGCGCGGCTCGCGCGGCGAGCGTACGGCCGTCGCGTGCCGACGGTGCGCCGGCGCCGAGACCGCCGTACGCCGGACCGGATCGTCCCGGCCCTGCATCGCGAGCGCCGGCCGGGGCCCGTTCGCACAGGCCCAGGCACGGGCTGCGCTCGACCGTCACGCCGCTCCCGGGCCCAGCCGTGCCTCGATCCCGGCGCACAGCTCGCGTCGCGCCCGGCCGCCGCGCACGCCAGGTCCGTGCAGACGTGGAGCACCGTCGCGGGGCGGGGCTTGACCGAGAACATGGCGTAGAACGTGGCGACGCCGTACGCCTCCGCCGGCGGCACCGTCAGCCGCCGGCACAGGTAGTCGAGGGCGCCCTCGCTGATCCAGCCGATCCGGTCGTTGATGGCGTGCAGACCCGGCAACAGCAGGTCGCGGCGGTCCCGGGCCTCGCGGCCGCCGCGGGCCCACCGCAGGTCGGCAGTCGGAGCGGTCGGCGCCCTCCCAGGACGACTCGGGCGGGCCGAGCAGGGCGTCGACGGCCGCCCGTTCCTCGTCCGTCGGCTTGCTGTCACCGAAGTGCAGGTCCACTTGCGTCACCCCACGATGGTCGCGATGGGCAGCTTCTCGATCCGGATCGCCGACGCCTTGAACTCCGCCGTCCCCGCGATCGGGCAGTTCGCCTCGATCGTCAGCTGGTTGGTGTCCACCTCGTCGGGGAAGTGCATGGTCATGAAGGCGAGCCCGGGCCGCAGCGCGGTGTCGACCCACACGGGCGCGAGTCACCGACCCGCGCCGCGAGGTGACCTGGACCTCCTCGCCGACCACGACCCCGTAGCGCTCGGCGTCCTCCGGGCACAGCTCGACGAACTCGCCGCGCCGCAGCGGCGAGGCGTAACCACCGCTCTGCACACCGGTGTTGTAGGAGTCGAGCCGCCGCCCGGTGGTGAGCCGGATCGGGTACTCGCTCGTCGGTGAGGTCCACGGGCGGGTCGTGCTGCACGATCCCGAAGGGCGCGAGCCGACCGCGCGGCGGCCGGGTCCGGCTCCCACAACCGGCCGTGCAGATAGCGTCGGTTCGAGCTGTCTCGGTGCTCGGGCACGGCCACTGGATGCCCTGGTGCTCCTCCAGGCGTTCGTACGTCATCCCGTGGTGGTCGGGGGAGAGCGACCTGCAGCTCGTTCCAGACGGCCTCGGCGTCGGCGTACTTCCAGTCGTGGCCGAGGCGGGCCGCGAGGTCGCAGATGATGTCGATGTCCTCGCGGGCCTCGCCGGGCGGGGTGACCGCCTTGCGGACCCGCTGCACCCGCCGCTCGCTGTTGGTGGTGGTGCCGTCGGTCTCCGCCCAGCCGGCGGTCGCCGGCAGGACCACGTCGGCGAGTTCGGCCGTCTTCGTCAGGAAGATGTCCTGGACGACGAGGAAGTCCAGCTGCCCGCAGCCGCCGTACGGCCTGCTCGCTGTCCGCCTCCGACTGGGCCGGGTTCTCGCCGATGCAGTAGACGGCCTTGAGGCGCGCCCTCCTCCATCGCCTCGAACATCTCCGTCAGGTTCAGCCCGTAGTGCGGCTGGATGACGGTGTCCCAGGCCGACTCGAACTTCAGCCGGATGTCCGGCGTCGAGGATGTCCTGGAAGCCGGGCAGGCGGTTGGGGATGGCGCCCATGTCGCCGCCGCCCTGCACGTTGTTCTGCCCGCGCAGGGGCTGCAGGCCCGAGCCGTAGCGGCCGACGTGGCCGGTGAGCAGGGACAGGTTGATCAGCGCGCGGACGTTGTCGGTGCCGTTGTGGTGCTCGGTGATGCCGAGGGTCCAGCACAGCTGGGCGCGTTCGGCACGGGCGTAGGCGTGCGCCAGTTCCCGGATGGCGGCGGCCGGTACGCCCGTCACCTTCTCGGCGAGCGACAGCGTCCAGGGCTCGACCAGCGCCTTGTACTCCTCGAAGCCGGTGGTCGCCCGCTCGATGAACGCCTCGTTGGCCAGGCCCGCGTGGATGATCTCGCGGCCGATCGCGTGCGCCATCGGGATGTCGGTGCCGACGTTGAGCCCGAGCCAGCTCTCCGCCCACTCGGCGGTGGAGGTCCGGCGCGGGTCGACCGCGTACATCCGGGCGCCGTTCCGGATCCCCTTCAGCACGTGCTGGAAGAAGATCGGGTGCGCGAAGCGGGCGTTGGAGCCCCACATCACGATGAGGTCGGTGTGCTCGATCTCCTCGTACGAGGACGTGCCGCCGCCCGAGCCGAAGGCCGCCGACAGGCCCGCCACGCTCGGGGCGTGGCAGGTGCGGTTGCAGGAGTCGACGTTGTTGGTGCCCATGACGACCCGGGCGAACTTCTGCGCCACGTAGTTCATCTCGTTGGTGGCCCGGGCGCAGGAGAACATCCCGAACGCGCCGCGCGCCGCGGCTCGAGGCCCCGGGCGGCCCGGTCCAGCGCCTCCTCCCAGCTCGCCTGCCGGAAGGGCTCGTCGCGGGAGTCCCGCACGAGCGGGTGCGTCGAGCCGGGTGTAGGTCTTCGGTTGCCGTTTCCTCATACGACGCTCCTCATGCGGCGCTCCTCAGCGCGAGCAGGTCCGAGATGGCGTGCACGGTGCGCAGGGTGGGCACCTCGACGCCGGTGATCTCCGCCAACTCGACGACCGCCGCGAGGAGTACGTCGAGTTCGAGCGGCTTGCCGCGCTCCAGGTCCTGGAGCGTGGAGGTGCGGTGGTCGCCGACCCGCTCGGCGCCCGCGAGCCGGCGCTCGATGGAGACGCCGACCTCGCAGCCGAGGGCCTCGGCGACCGACAGCGTCTCGGCCATCATGATCTCGATGACCCTGCGGGTGCCGCCGTGCAGGCACATCTGCCGCATGGTCGCGCGGGCCAGGGCGCTGATCGGGTTGAAGGAGATGTTGCCGAGCAGCTTGACCCAGATGTCGTCCCGCAGGTCGGGTTCCACGGGGCACTTGAGCCCGCCCGCCTGCATCGCCGTCGCTGAAGGCGAGGCAGCGGGCCGAGAGGCTGCGGTCGGGCTCGCCGATCGAGAACCGCGTGCCTTCCAAGTGCCGTACGACGCCCGGCCCTTCGAGCTCGGTCGCCGCGTAGACGACACATCCGATGGCCCGTTCGGGCGCGAGCACCGCACTGACCGCGCCGTCGGGGTCCACGCTCTCGACGCGGTGGCCGTCGTGCGGGCCGCCGTGCCGGTGGAAGTACCACCAGGGGATGCCGTTCTGGGCGGCGACGACCGCCGTCGTCTCGTGCAGCAGCGGCTCGATCAGCGGCCCGCACGCCGCGTACGCGTTGGCCTTCAGGCCCAGGAAGACGTAGTCGACCGGGCCGACCTCGGCCGGGTCGTCGGTCGCGTGGGGGTGCGCGGTGAAGTCGCCGCGCGGGCTGCGCACCCGGACCCCGTGCTGCCTCATGGCCGCCAGATGCGGTCCACGGGCGATGAGATGCACGTCGGCACCGGCGCGGTGGAGCGCGGCACCGACGTAGGCGCCGATGGCACCGGCGCCGAGAACTGCGACTTTCACGGGAACACTCCGTTCGGTTTGAGGGATACCGCGGAGGTGAGTGCCGTTGGCCGCCGTACGGCCGCCGAGCGGCTTGTGTCGACGGAATATTGTCTACAGTATGGAGGTTGGGGCGGCAAGGGTCCGTGCGGCGACCGTTCGGCGCAAGCTGGATACCGTTCACCGCATACCGTCGACGCGCCGCCTTCTCAACTCCCGTGCGCATTCCTACCGTCCGGGGTTCATGAGTCCCCCAGTCGCGCCCCCGGGCTGGAGCCGCTGGCTCGTCCCGCCCGCCGCTCTCTCCGTCCATCTCTCCATCGGCCAGGCCTACGCCTGGAGCGTGTTCAAACCGCCCCTGGAGTCCGCGCTCGGCCTCAGCGGCACGCAGAGCGCGCTGCCCTTCCAGCTCGGCATCGTCATGCTCGGCCTGTCCGCCGCGTTCGGCGGCACGCTCGTGGAGCGCAACGGCCCGCGCTGGGCGATGACCGTCGCCCTGGTCTGCTTCTCCTCCGGCTTCCTGCTCTCCGCGCTGGGCGCGTCCCTGGAGCAGTACTGGCTGATCGTCCTCGGCTACGGCTTCGTCGGCGGCATCGGCCTCGGCATCGGCTACATCTCGCCCGTCTCGACGCTGATCAAGTGGTTCCCGGACCGGCCCGGCATGGCCACCGGCATCGCCATCATGGGCTTCGGCGGCGGTGCGCTCATCGCCTCGCCCTGGTCGGCCCAGATGCTGGAGTCCTTCGGCAGCCGACAGCGGCGGCATCGCGCTGGCGTTCCTGGTGCACGGCCTGTCGTACGCCGTCTTCATGCTGCTGGGTGTGCTCCTGGTCCGGGTGCCGAGCAGTGCCCCAGGGGCGCGGGAAACTGCGCGACAGGCCCGCTCGCACGGTCCGCAGGTCTCCGCGAACCAGGCCATGCGCACCCCGCAGTTCTGGTGCCTGTGGCTCGTGCTCTGCATGAACGTCACCGCCGGCATCGGCATCCTGGAGAAGGCCGCCCCGATGATCACGGACTTCTTCGCGGACACCTCCACACCGGTGTCGGTGACGGCCGCCGCCGGCTTCGTCGCCCTGCTGTCGGCGGCCAACATGGCGGGCCGCATCGGCTGGTCGTCGACGTCCGACCTGATCGGCCGCAAGAACATCTACCGCGTCTACCTGGGCGTCGGCGCGCTGATGTACGCCGCTCATCGCCCTGTTCGGCGACTCCTCCAAGCCGCTGTTCGTCCTGTGCGCGCTGGTCATCCTCTCCTTCTACGGCGGCGGCTTCGCGACGATCCCCGCGTATCTGAAGGACCTCTTCGGCACGTACCAGGTCGGCGCCATCCACGGGCGGCTGCTGACCGCCTGGTCCCTGGCCGGTGTGCTCGGGCCGCTCATCGTGAACTGGATCGCCGACCGGCAGGAGGAGGCGGGCACGGCACGGCGCGTCCCTGTACGGGCTGTCCTTCGTCATCATGATCGGACTGCTCGTCGTCGGCTTCGTCGCCAACGAACTCGTCCGGCCCGTCCACCCGCGCCACCACATCCCGGCACCGAAGGGAGGCCGCCCGATGTCCAGCAGCAGCCAGAGTCCGCCTGAGCCCGGACCGGCGGCGGCTGATCGCCTTCGCCTGGGTGTGGGTGGGTGCACCGCTCGCCTACGGGCTGTACGAGCTCGTCCGGAAGGCGACGCAGCTGTTCACCGGGTGAGGCCCGTACCGGCGCCGGACAGGTGTCCGGGCGTCCGAGGTCCTGACCGAAGCTGACAACCCGGGCGCGCGTTTCCTGTTGCCTTGGCTGACGTCGTACCCGCGAGTCACTGATCAGACTGGTGGGTCCCGCTACCCGAGGCAACGAGGGGGACCCACCCACATGAACGGCTCGCGCATCGCCGCCGTCGGCCACTACCAGCCCGCCAAGGTGCTCACCAACGAGGACCTGGCGGGCATGGTCGACACCAGTGACGAGTGGATCAGGAGCCGGGTGGGCATCCGCACGCGCCACATCGCCGGGCCGGAGGAACCGGTCGACGAGCTGGCCGCCCACGCCGCCGCCAAGGCGCTCGCGGCGGCAGGCCTCGCCCCCGCCGACATCGACCTGGTGCTGGTCGCCACCTCCACCGCCGTCGACCGGTCGCCCGAACATGGCCGCCCGGGTCGCGGCCCGGCTCGGCATCCCGCCGCCCGCCGCGATGGACCTCAACGTCGTCTGCGCCGGCTTCACCCACGCCCTGGCCACCGCCGACCACGCCGTCCGCGCGCGGGGCGCGAGCCGGGCGCTGGTCATCGGCGCCGACAAGATGTCCGACGTGACCGACTGGAGCGACCGCAGCGACCTGCGTGCTCGTCGGGGACGGGGCGGGGGCCGCGGTGGTGGAGGCCGTGCCGACGAGGCCGGCCATCGGGCCCGTGCTGTGGGGGTCGGTGCCCGAGATGGGGAACGCGGTACGGATCGAGGGCACGCCGCCGCGGTTCGCCCAGGAGGGGCAGAGCGTCTACCGCTGGGCGACCACACAGCTGCCGCCCATCGCGCGCCGGGCCTGCGAGCGGGCCGGTCTCGACGCCCGAGGACCTCGCCGGGGTCGTGCTGCACCAGGCGAACCTGCGCATCATCGAACCCCTCGCCGAGAAGATCGGCGCCGTGAACGCCGTCGTCGCGCGCGATGTCACCGAGTCCGGCAACACCTCCGCCGCGAGCATCCCGCTCGCCTTCTCCAAGCTCGTGGAACAGGGCGCGGTCTCCACCGGCGACCCGGTCCTGCTGTTCGGCTTCGGCGGGAACCTGTCGTACGCGGGACAGGTCGTCCGCTGTCCCTGACGCCCTGCCGGCGGCTGCCCGTGGTGTGACGCGTGTGACGAGGCCGACTCCGCCTAGCCTGGCCACTGTGCGCCGTAGACTGTAGACGAAAGACAATCGATACTGACTCTGCGGCGTGACACCGGCTTCCGCCGCTGTGCACGGCCCTGCCGAGGAGGGGGACCGCGATGTTGTCGACAGGACTGCCGCAGGGGGCGGTGCCCAAGCTCGAACGCCCCGGCCCGTTGCGCGACCGCGTCTACGAGGCGCTGCTCGAACTCATCACCACCCGCGCCCTCCAGCCCGGCCAGCACCTCGTCGAGAGCGAACTCGCCGGGCACCTCGGGGTCTCCCGGCAGCCGGTGCGCGAGGCGCTGCAGCGGCTGAACACCGAGGGGTGGGTCGATCTGCGGCCCGCGCAGGGCGCGTTCGTGCACGAGCCGACGGAGGAGGAGGCCGACCAGCTCCTCACCGTCCGTACGCTCCTGGAGGCCGAGGCGGCCCGGCTCGCCGCGGCGCAACGCGGACAGCGGCGGGCATCACCGCCCTGGAGGAGCTGTGCGCGCAGGGCGAGAAGGCCGTCGAGCGCCGACGACGTGGACGCGCGCCGTCGCCATGAACGCCCGCTTCCACGCGCAAGATCATGGAGCTCGCGGGCAACGCGGTCCTCGCCGAGCTGGCCGCCCAGGTCGACCGGCGCGTCCGCTGGTACTACACGCCGGTGGCCCGGCAGCGCGGCCACCAGTCCTGGATCGAGCACCGCGAACTGATCGCCGCGATCGCCGACCGGGACGAACAGCGCGCGACCCAGTTGATGCGCGAGCACACGGAGCACACGCGGCGGTCGTACCACGCGCGGGCGCGTTCCTAGCGCCATACGTGCCCTGACCAGACCGTCCGGACCGCCTGGGTCTGCGTCCGTCCGGCCCACCAGGCTGCGAGGTGAAGCCCCCGCCCCTCGTCTTTGTCCTGTGAGTGGAAGAAGTAGGGGGCAATTCCTGCGCGACTTCTTCCCACCTTCGGCAGCCGCTGCTACGTTCCCTCTCGAAAGCAAGCCACTGATGTGGCGGAAAACCGGCGCGCACAGGCCGATCGAGGCGGGGAGGGGCTCGTGAGACGTATGACGGCACGACCCGCGAACGCCCACCAGGCCCGACTGCTCAAGCTGTTGCGCGACGGCGGGCCCAACTCCCGTGCCCAGCTGGGCGATCAGGTCGACCTCTCGCGGTCCAAGCTGGCCGTGGAGGTGGACCGGCTGCTGGAGACGGGCCTGGTCGTGGCCGACGGACTCGCCGCCTCGCGCGGCGGCCGCCGTTCCCACAACATCCGGCTCAACCCCGGTCTGCGCTTCCTCGGCGTCGACATCGGCGCGACCTCGGTCGACGTCGCCGTCACCAACGCCGAGCTGGAGATCGCTCGGGCACATCAACCAGCCCATGGACGTGCGCGAGGGCCCGGTCGCGGTCTTCGAGCAGGTCCTGGCCATGGCCGCGAAGCTGAAGGCCTCCGGGCTCGCGGAGGGGTTCGACGGCGCCGGCATCGGCGTCCCGGGCCCGGTCCGCTTCCCCGAGGGCGTCCCGGTGGCGCCGCCGATCATGCCGGGCTGGGACGGCTTCCCCGTGCGGGAGGCGCTCAGCCAGGAACTCGGCTGCCCGGTCATGGTCGACAACGACGTGAACCTCATGGCGATGGGGGAGCAGCACGCGGGCGTCGCCCGCTCCGTGGCCGACTTCCTCTGCGTCAAGATCGGCACCGGCATCGGCTGCGGCATCGTCGTCGGCGGTGAGGTCTACCGCGGTACGACGGGCAGCGCGGGCGACATCGGGCACATCCAGGCCGTGCCCGACGGCCGCCCGTGCGCCTGCGGCAACCGGGGCTGCCTGGAGGCCCACTTCAGCGGGGCGGCCCTCGCCCGCGACGCCACGGAGGCCGCCCAGCAGGGGCTTTCGGCGGAACTGGCGAGCCGGCTGGAGGCGAACGGCGCGCCTGAGCGCCGTCGACGTCGCCGCCGCGGCCGCCGCGGGCGACGCCACCGCGCTCGATCTGATCCGCGAGGGCGGCAACCGCACCGGCCAGGTCATCGCCGGACTCGTCAGCTTCTTCAACCCGGGCCTGGTGGTGATCGGCGGCGGGGTGACCGGCCTCGGCCACACCCTGCTCGCCGCGATCCGCACCCAGGTCTACCGTCAGTCGCTGCCCCTGGCGACCGGCAACCTGCCCATCGTCCTGGGGGAGTTGGGCCCCACCGCCGGAGTCATCGGCGCGGCCCGGCTCATCAGCGACCACCTGTTCTCACCCGCGTAAGCCCACGCTCGTACCGCCTATCTCCAGAGCCGCAGCGCCACACCTCCACAACGCATCCTGTTCCGCCCCGCCTCTGCTCCGCCCTGCCCTGAAACCGGCCCGCACCGCCAAGGGGAACCGTCATGGCACCAGAACCACCGCTGCTCAGCATGTCCGGCATCACCAAGTCGTTCCCCGGAGTCCGGGCCCTCGACGGCGTCGACCTCGACGTCCAGGCCGGTGAGGTGCACTGCCTGCTCGGCCAGAACGGCGCCGGGAAGTCCACCCTCATCAAGGTCCTGGCCGGCGCCCACCAGCCCGACACCGGCACCATCCGCTGGCGCGGCGAGGAGGTCACCCTGCGCTCGCCGATCGCCGCCATGCGCCTCGGCATCGCCACCATCTACCAGGAACTCGACCTGGTGGAGCACCTGTCGGTGGCCGAGAACGTCCACCTCGGCCACGAGCCGACCACCGCCGGATTCGTCGTCCGCGGGAAGGCCGCGCAGGCGTCAACCGCCCGCTCTGCTCAAGCGACTCGGGCACCCGGAGATCGATCCGGCCCGGCTCGTCGGGCGAGTTGTCGGCCGCGCAGCAGCAGATCGTCTCCATGGCGCGGGCGCTCTCCCACGACGTACGGCTCATCGTCATGGACGAACCGTCCGCCGCCCTCGACCCGGACGAGGTCGACAACCTCTTCCGTATCGTCGGCGACCTCACCGCGGACGGCGTCGCCGTCGTCTACATCTCGCACCGCCTGGAGGAGATCCGCCGCATCGGCGACCGGGTCACGGTGCTGAAGGACGGGCGGGCCGTGGCGGGCGGGCTGCCCGGCGAAGTCGACGCCGACCCGCGAGGTCGTCGCACTGATGACGGGACGCAACGTCGAGTACGTCTTCCCGGACCGGCCCGCTCACCACGCGCCGCCCGGCGAACCGGTGCTGGAGGTGCAAGGACTGCCCGGGACGGGGAGTTCGAGCCCCTCGACCTCGACGTGCGGCCCGGCGAGATCGTCGGCCTCGCCGGACTCGTCGGCTCCGGCCGCTCCGAGATCCTGGAGACCGTCTACGGCGCCCGCAAGCCGAGCGCCGGTCAGGTCCTCGTCGACGGACGGCCGTTGAAGCCGGGCAGCGTACGGGCCGCCGTCCGGGCCGGACTCGGGCTCGCCCCCGAGGAGCGCAAGGCGCAGGCCCTGCTGATGCTGGAGTCCGTCACCCGCAACGTGTCGGTCTCCTCCATGTCCCGCTTCTCGCGCGGCGGCTGGATCGACCGGGGCGCCGAGCTGGGCGCGGCCCGGGCCGCGACCCGCGAGCTGTCGCTGCGGCCCGACAACCCGTCCGTGCCCGTGCGCACCCTGTCCGGCGGCAACCAGCAGAAGGCCGTCCTGGCCCGCTGGCTGCTGCGCGGCTGCCGGGTGCTGCTGCTCGACGAACCCACCCGCGGCGTCGACGTCGGCGCCCGCGCCGAGCTGTACGCCGTCATCCGCCGGCTCGCCGACGAGGGCCTCGCCGTGCTGCTGGTCTCCAGCGAGGTGCCCGAGGTGCTCGGCCTCGCCGACCGCGTCCTGGTGCTGCGCGAGGGCCGTGTCGTGCACACGGCGCCCGCCCGCGAACTCGACGAACACCGCGTACTCGACCTCGTCATGGAAGGAAGCCCGGCGTCATGACGCAGCCCGTCTCCCCGCCGCGGGACGAGCACCGGCAAGGTGCACCGCAGGCCCGGAACCCCGGCCTGGCGGCGGCCTGCTGGCCCGCGCCGACGTCCGCACCCTCTCCCTGCTCGGCGTGCTCGCCGCACTGATCCTCATCGGCGGCATCACCAAGCCCGACGAGTTCCTCGACACCCGCAACCTCCAACTCGTCCTCACCCAGGCCTCCGTGATCGGTGTCGTCACCGTCGGCATGACCTTCGTCATCATCTCCGGCGGCATCGACCTGTCCGTCGGCGCGATCGTCGCCCTCGCCTCGGTGTGGGCGACCACCGTCGCCACCCAGGAGTTCGGCTTCGCCGGCATCCTCTTCACGGCGGTGATCGTCGGCGTCGGCTGCGGCCTGGTCAACGGGGTGCTCATCGCCTACGGCGCGATGGTGCCGTTCATCGCCACCCTCGCCATGCTGGCCTCGGCCCGCGGCCTCGCCCTCCAGATCACCGACGGCAAGACCCAGATCGTCACCGTGCCGTCCGTCCTCGACCTCGGCGAGCGCGACTCCTACGTCCTCGGCATCCCGCCGCTGGTCATGGTGTTCGCGGTCGTGACGGTCATCGGCTGGCTGGTGCTCAACCGCACCACCTTCGGCCGCCGCACGGTCGCCGTCGGCGGCAACGCGGAGGCGGCCCGGCTCGCCGGCATCGACGTACGCCGCCAGCGGCTCTACCTCTACCTGCTGTCCGGACTGTGCTGCGGCATCGCCGCCTTCCTGCTGATCGTCCTGTCCGGCTCCGGCCAGAACACCAACGGCAACCTCTACGAACTCGACGCCATCGCCGCCGCGATCATCGGCGGCACCCTGCTCACCGGGGGCCGCGGCACCATCGTCGGCTCCGTGCTCGGCGTCCTGATCTTCACCACGATCACCAACATCTTCGCCCTGAACAACCTGCAGAGCGACGTCCAGCAGATCGCCAAGGGCGCGATCATCGTCGCCGCCGTGCTGGTCCAGCGCCGTACCGCGAGCACGACCTGAGGAAAGGGTTCACCGCCATGCCAGAGATCACGAGCCGCAGAGGACTGCTCTTCGGGGCCGCCGCCGTCTCCGCCGGTGCCCTCCTCACCGGTTGCACGAGCAACGAGCCTCCGACTCCAAGGACGAGCCGGCCGGCAACGACCAGCCCGCCGCCGACGACAAGCCCGGCAAGCAGGTCACCATCGGCTTCGCCGGCCCGCAGGCCGACCACGGCTGGCTCAACGCCATCAACGACAACGCCAAGAACCGCGCCAAGAAGTACTCGGACGTCACGCTGGAGATCACCGAGGGCTCCAACGACACCGCCCAGCAGATCGGCCAGATCGAGACCCTCATCAACAAGAAGGTCGACGTCCTGGTGGTGCTGCCCGCCGACGGCAAGGCCCTCACCCAGGTCGGCCTGAAGGCGATGCGCGCGGGCATCCCGGTCGTCAACCTCGACCGGATCTTCAACACCCCGCAGGCCTACCGCTGCTGGATCGGCGGCGACAACTACGGCATGGGCCTCAACGCCGGCCACTACATCGGCGAGAAGCTCAAGGGCAAGTCGGGCGCCCGGGTCATCGAACTGGCCGGCCTGGACAACCTGGAGCTGACCAAGCAGCGCACCCAGGGCTTCGACGACGCCCTGAAGAACTACCCGAACATCAAGAAGGTCGCCCGCCAGGCCGCCGAGTTCACCGTCGAGTCCGGCCAGGCCAAGATGGCCCAGCTGCTCCAGGCCCAGTCGAAGTTCGACGCGCTGTGGAACCACGACGACGACCAGGGCGTGGGCGCGCTGCGCGCCATCGAGCAGGCCGGGCGCGACGACTTCCTGATGGTCGGCGGGGCCGGCGCCCTGTCCGCCTTCCAGGCCATCAAGCAGGACAACGGCGTGCTCAAGGCGACCGTGCTGTACCCGCCGACCATGGCCGCCTCCGCGATCGACCTCGCCCGCGCCCTCGGCCAGGGCAAGGGCATCGGCGGCCTCGCCGAGTTCGAGATCCCGGCGTCGCTCACCCTCTACTCGGCCGTCGTCGACAAGGACAACGTCGACCAGTACATGCCCACCGGCTTCAAGTGCGGACCCGTCCCGCCCGCAGCCCGACCGCCCCACGTGCGCCACCCCCCCCGCACCACGCGACGAGGAGGACACCCGCATGGGACAGCCGCAGCAGCCGTCGAGGCACGGGACCGAGGCAGCGGCCGGAAGCCACCCCTGCGCGTCGGGCATGGTCGGCTACGCCTTCATGGGCGCCGCCCACTCGCAGGGCTGGCGCACCGCGGGCCGCGTCTTCGACCTGCCGCTGAACCCCGTGCTGGCCGTGATCTGCGGCCGGGACGCGGGCCGCCGTGCGGGCGGCGGCCGACCGGCACGGCTGGGCGTCCACCGAGACCGACTGGCGGGCCCTGGTCGAACGGGACGACATCGACCTCGTCGACATCTGCACCCCGGGCGACAGCCACGCCGAGATCGCCCTCGCCGCGCTGGCCGCCGGCAAGCACGTCCTGTGCGAGAAGCCCCTCGCCAACACCGTCGAGGAGGCCGCGGCGATGGCGCGGGCCGCCGAAGAGGCGCACGCAGCGCGGCCAGGTGGCGATGGTCGGCTTCAACTACCGCCGGGTGCCCGCCACCGCACTGGCCCGGCGGATGGTCGCCGAGGGCCGCCTCGGCACGCTGCGGCACGTGCGCGTGACGTACCTCCAGGACTGGCTGGTGGACCCGGAGTTCCCGCTGACCTGGCGGCTGCGCAAGGAGCAGGCCGGCTCGGGCTCGCTCGGCGACCTGGGCGCGCACATCATCGACCTCGCGCAGTACCTGGCGGGGGAGCGGCTCGGCGGGCGTCTCCGCGCTGACGGAGACCTTCGTACGGGAGCGGCCGCTGCCCGCCGGCGCCGCGAGCGGGCTGCGCGCCGTCTCGGCCGCCGGCACCGGGCCAGGTCACCGTCGACGACGCCGCCCTGTTCACCGGCCCGCTTCCCCTCCGGCGCCCTCGCCTCCTTCGAGGCCACCCGCTACGCCACCGGCCGCAAGAACGCCCTGCGCATCGAACTCAACGGCGGAACGCGGCTCGCTCGCCTTCGACCTGGAGCGGCTCAACGAGCTGTCGTTCCACGACGGCACCGAGCCCGGCGCGCACGCCGGCTTCCGCCGCATCCTCGTCACCGAACCCGACCACCCCTACCTGGAGGCCTGGTGGCCGCCGGGCCACGGCCTCGGCTACGAGCACACCTTCGTCCACCAGGCCCGCGACCTGGTCCACGCCGTCGCCGAGGGCCGCCGCCCCGAACCCTCCTTCGCCGACGGGCTGCAGGTGCAGCGCGTGCTCGCGGCGGTCGAGGAGAGCGCCGAGAAGAACTCCGTCTACACCCCGATCGCGGTCTGAGGAGGCTGACGCGCGATGCCGCGTACGTTCACGCTGTTCACCGGCCAGTGGGCGGACCTGCCCCTGGAGGAGGTCTGCCGACTCGCCCGCGACTTCGGCTACGACGGCCTCGAACTCGCCTGCTGGGGCGACCACTTCGAGGTCGACAAGGCCCTCGCGGACCCGCGCTACCTCGACTCCCGCAGGGCGCTGCTCGACAAGTACGGCCTCAAGTGCTGGGCGATCTCCAACCACCTGGTCGGCCAGGCCGTCTGCGACGCCATCATCGACGAACGCCACCAGGCGATCCTGCCGGGAGGGGTGTGGGGCGACGGAGACCCGGAAGGGGTCCGGCGGCGGGCCGCGGACCGCATGAAGGACACCGCGCGCGCCGCGGCCGCCTTCGGCGTCGACACCGTCATCGGCTTCACCGGCTCCGCCATCTGGCACCTGGTCGCCATGTTCCCGCCCGCGCCCGAGTCGATGATCGAACGCGGCTACCAGGACTTCGCCGACCGCTGGAACCCGATCCTGGACGTCTTCGACACCGAGGGCGTGCGGTTCGCGCACGAGGTCCACCCGAGCGAGATCGCCTACGACTACTGGACGACGGTCCGCGCGCTCTGGAGGCGGTCGGCCGGCGCCCCGCCTTCGGCCTCAACTTCGACCCTTCGCACTTCGTGTGGCAGGACCTCGACCCGGTCGGCTTCCTCTGGGACTTCCGCGACCGGATCTACCACGTCGACTGCAAGGAGGCCCGCAAGCGCCTCGACGGCCGCAACGGCCGCCTCGGCTCCCACCTGCCCTGGGGCGACCCGCGGCGCGGCTGGGACTTCGTCTCCGCCGGGCACGGAGACGTCCCCTGGGAGGACGTCTTCCGGATGCTGCGCTCCATCGACTACCAGGGCCCGGTCTCGGTCGAGTGGGAGGACGCCGGCATGGACCGGCTCCAGGGGGCGCCCGAGGCGCTGACCCGGCTGAAGGCCTTCGACTTCGAGCCGCCCAGCGCGTCCTTCGACGCCGCGTTCAACAGCTGAATCACGCACCCGGCGCAGGTCGGGGACGGGGACCGGTACCACCGCCGGTCCCCCCTCCGACCTGCGCGGGTCCTGCTTTGTCCTGGGCTGGGAGAAAGCCCGACCGAGTCCTGACGCAAGGGGTGTTCGCCCCGGACGGACGCGGCTACCGTCCTTGATGTGTTCAGGACACACACACCTCCGGGGTGACGGCGCACCCCGGCGCCCGCACCGCACGCTTCGCACCCACCCCGTACGGCCCACCCCGTTCCCGGAGGGACTTCGTGCACAGAACCAGACTCAGAAGCACCCGCACCCCCAGGCGGCCCAGGCTTCGCACCACCGTCGCCCTGTTCACCGGCCTGCTCCTCGCCGTCGGCACCCCGGCCACCGTCGCCGGCGCCCACCCCGGCCACCCGGAGCACGACGAACCGGCAGCCGCCGAGGGCCAGTTCCAGCAGGTGCCGCTCGCCAAGGGCGAGCCCGAGATGGGCGAGCCGATGTCGCTCGCCGTGCTCCCGGACCGCAGCGTCCTGCACACCTCGCGCGACGGCACGCTGCGCCTCACCGACCAGGGCGGCGTCACCAAGGTCGCCGGCAAGATCTCCGTCTACAGCCACGACGAGGAGGGCCTCCAGGGCGTCGGCATCGACCCGGACTTCACGAACAACCGGGCGATCTACCTCTACTACGCCCCGCCGCTCGACACCCCCGCGGGCGACGCCCCGGAGACCGGCACCGCCGAGGACTTCAAGAAGTTCGACGGCGTCAACCGCCTCTCCCGCTTCGTCCTCAACGCCCAACGGCACGCTGAACACGTCCAGCGAGAAGAAGGTCATCGACGTCGCGGCCTCCCGCGGCACCTGCTGCCACGTCGGCGGCGACATCGACTTCGACGCGGACGGCAACCTCTACCTGTCGACCGGCGACGACACCAACCCCTTCGCCTCCGACGGCTACACCCCGATCGACGACCGCGAGGGCCGCAACCCGGCCTTCGACGCCCGCCGCAGCGCCGGCAACACCAACGACCTGCGCGGCAAGATCCTGCGGATCAAGGTCGCCGAGGACGGCTCGTACACCGTCCCGCGAGGGCAACCTCTTCGCCCCGGGCACCGAGAAGACCCGCCCCGAGATCTACGCGATGGGCTTCCGCAACCCGTTCCGGATGAGCGTCGACGACAAGACCGGCATCGTGTACGTCGGCGACTACGGCCCCGACGCGGGCGCCGCCGACCCGAAGCGCGGCCCGGCGGGACAGGTCGAGTTCGCCAAGGTCACCAAGGCCGCCAACTTCGGCTGGCCGTTCTGCACCGGCGACAACGACGCCTACGTCGACTACGACTTCGCCACCAAGGAGTCCGGCGAGAAGTTCGACTGCGCCGCCCCGAAGAACACCTCGCCGTACAACACGGGCCTGACCGACCTGCCGCCCGCGCAGGCCGCCTGGATCCCGTACGACGGCGGCTCCGTGCCCGAGTTCGGCACCGGCTCCGAGTCCCCGATGGCCGGCCCGGTCTACCGCTACGACCCCGAGCTCGACTCCAGCGTGAAGTTCCCCGAGGCCTACGACGGCGACTTCTTCGCCGGTGAGTTCGGCCGCCGCTGGATCAAGCGGATCGAGCAGAACGACGAACGGCTCCGTCGCGAAGATCAACGACTTCCCGTGGACCGGCACCCAGATCATGGACATGGAGTTCGGCCCCGACGGCGCGCTCTACGTCCTCGACTACGGCCTCTCCTGGTTCCAGGGCGACGAGGACTCCGCGCTGTACCGGATCGAGAACGCCGAGGACGGCTTCTCGCCGATCGCCGAGGTGAGCGCCGACAAGACGTCCGGCGCGGCCGGACTGAAGGTCAAGTTCACCGCCTCCGCCAAGGACGCCGACTCCCCGGACCTCACCTACAGCTGGGACTTCGGCGACGGCACCAAGGGCGAGGGCCTCAACCCCACCCACAGGTACAAGAAGGTCGGCACCTACACCGCCACCTTCACCGCCAAGGACCCCGAGGGCAACACCGGCAACGCCAGCGTCCGGATCGTGGTCGGCAACACCGAGCCCAAGGTGAGGATCGACGTCCCGGGCAACGGCACCCTGGCCGAGTTCGGCAAGCCCGTCCCGTTCAAGGTGACCGTCACCGACCCCGAGGAGACGATCGACTGCTCCAAGGTCAAGGTCGCCTACAGCCTCGGCCACGACTCCCACGCCCACGAGCTGACCAGCGAGATGGGCTGCGAGGGCACCCTGACGCCGCCCGCCGGTGACGGCGGCCACGACCCCAACGCCAACATCTACGGCGTCGTCGGCGCCAGCTACACCGACGGCGGGGCGAACGGCCAGGAGGCCCTGACCGGCACCGCCCGCACCGTGCTCCAGCCGCTGCACCGCCAGGGCGAGCACTTCACCACCCAGTCGGGCGTGTCGGTCGTCGACAAGACCGGCGCCAACGGCGGCAAGACCGTCGGCAACATCAACGACGGCGACTGGATCTCCTTCACCCCCTACCGGTTCGACGGGCAGAAGAAGATGACCGTGCGGGCCTCCTCCGGCGGCGCGGGCGGCTTCATCGAGCTGCGCACCGGCTCGCCCGACGGGCCGCTGCACGGCTCGGCCTACATCCCGCCGACCGGCAGCTGGGAGACCTTCCAGAACGTCGACGTGCCGCTGCGGTCGCTGCCCAAGAGGACCACGGACATCTACCTGGTCTTCAAGGGCGGCGAGGGCGCGCTGTACGACGTGGACGACTTCGAGTTCTCCAAGAAGCCGTTCAAGGGCGGCAAGAAGGTCCTGGTCTTCTCCAAGACCGCCGGCTTCCGGCACGACTCCATCCCGGCGGGCATCGCCGCCCTGAAGGAGCTCGGCGCCCCGGCCGGCATCACGGTCGACGCGACCGAGGAGGCCAGGCAGTTCACCACGGCCAACCTCGCCAAGTACGACGCGGTGGCCTTCCTGTCCACCACCGGTGACGTGCTCAACGCCGAGCAGCAGAAGGCGTTCGAGAACTACGTCGACGAGCGGCGGCGGCTACATGGGCATCCACGCCGCCGCCGACACCGAGTACGACTGGGAGTTCTACGGCGGCCTCGTCGGCGCCTACTTCGACTCGCACCCGGCCATCCAGAAGGCCACCGTCCGCGTCGAGGACCACGACCACCCGTCGACCGCGCACCTGGACGACGCCTGGGAGCGCACCGACGAGTGGTACAACTACCGCACCAACCCGCGCGAGCAGGCCAAGGTCCTCGCCACCCTGGACGAGACCACCTACCAGGGCGGGAACATGAAGGGCGACCACCCGATCGCCTGGTGCCAGAGCTACGGCGGCGGCCGGTCCTTCTACACCGGCGGCGGCCACACCAAGGAGTCCTACGCCGACGAGGCCTTCCGCGGCCCACCTGCTCGGCGGCCTGCAGTACGCCACCGGCCAGGTGAAGGCGGACTGCAAGCCGAGCAAGGACTACCGGAAGATCTTCAACGGCCAGACCCTGGACGGCTGGAAGCAGGCCGGCCCCGGCAAGTTCAACGTCAAGGACGGCACCCTGGAGTCCGAGGGCGGCATGGGGCTGCTCTGGTACCAGGCCAAGGAGCTGAAGTCGTACTCCCTCAAGCTCGACTGGAAGATGCAGGGCGACGACAACTCCGGGATCTTCGTGGGCTTCCCCGCCTCCGACGACCCCTGGTCCGCGGTGAACAAGGGCTACGAGATCCAGATCGACGCCACGGACGCGCCCGACCGCACCACGGGCTCCGTCTACTCGTTCAAGTCGGCCGAACATCAAGGCCCGTGACCAGGTTCTGCGGCCGCCCGGCCAGTGGAACTCCTACGAGATCAAGGTCCAGGGCGAACGCCTCCAGGTGTTCCTCAACGGAGTCAAGATCAACGACTTCACCAACAAGGACCCCGAGCGGAGCCTGACCGACGGCTACATCGGCCTCCAGAACCATGGCGCCGACGACCAGGTCTCCTTCCGCAACATCCAGTTGAAGGAACTGCCCGTCCAGGGCGACTGAACGGCGGCGGGCGGGGGACGCCGGACCCCCGCCCGCCGTCTCCTCCCCTCCCCCCGGGCTCAGCGCACGACCAGGAGGCTGCCCATGTCCGCGTCCCTCTCCCGACCGCGTGTGGGGGTGTGGCTGATCGGAGCCCGAGGCTCCGTCGCCACCACCGTCGTCACGGGGTGCGCCGCCGTCGCCGCGGGACTGCACCCGCCCACCGGCATGGTGACCGAGACCCCGGCGTTCACCGACAGCGGTCTGCCCGCGCTGTCCGACCTCGTCTTCGGCGGCCACGACACCCTCGACTGCCCGCTGCCCAAACGCGCCGAGACCCTGACCGCCGGCGGCGTCCTCCCACCCGGCGTCGCCACCGCCGTCGCCGCCGAACTCGCCGCCGCCGACCGGGAGATCAGGCCCGGCGGCCCCACCCCGGGGGACACCAGGAGCGAGGCCGAACTGATCACGGCCTTCGCCGACGACATACGCGACTTCATGCACCGCCACGAACTGGAGCGGGCCGTGGTGGTGAACGTCGCCTCCACCGAACCCGCGTCCCAGGGCCCCGACGCCCCGCTGCCGGCCAGCACCCTGTACGCGCTGGCGGCCCTGCGCGCGGGCTGCCCCTACGTCAACTTCACCCCCTCCGAGGGCATGCACCACCCCGTCGCCGCCCGCGAGGCCGAGCGCAGCGGCCTGCCGTACGCCGGCCGGGACGGCAAGACCGGGCAGACGCTGCTGCGGGCCGTGCTCGGCCCGATGTTCGCGCAGCGGGCGCTGAACGTGCGGGCCTGGTCCGGCACCAACCTGCTCGGCGGCGGCGACGGCGCGGCCCTCGCCGACCCGGCCGCCGCCGCGGCGAAGAACGCCGGCAAGGAACGCGTCCTCGCCGACACCCTCGGCACCGTCCCCGAGGGCGAGGTGCACATCGACGACGTCCCGGCCCTCGGCGACTGGAAGACCGCCTGGGACCACATCGCCTTCGACGGCTTCCTCGGCACCCGCATGATCCTCCAGACCATCTGGCAGGGCTGCGACTCGGCGCTCGCGGCACCCCTGGTGCTGGACCTGGCCCGCCTCGACCGCCCGCGCCCACGAGGCGGGGTTGTCCGGCCCGCTCTCCGAACTGGGCTTCTACTTCAAGGACCCGGTGGGGGACGGGCCCGTCGGGCCTGGCCGAGCAGTACGCGGAACTGGTCGGGCTTCGGGGAGCGGCTCCGTCGGGCGGCGCCGGCGAGACCACGGGGGCACGGCTGGGGATGAGGGCCGCAGCTCGGGGCAGGTCCGGCGCTCGGGGTACCGGCGACCGTGACGCCGTGCCGGGAGCCTGCGGACGCCCGCGGGCGCCGGCACCGCGAGCCCGCCGAGGACGCTGCCGCGCTGGCCGTCCGACCCGTGCGAGCACGCTCCGGGACCGGTCGCGAGCCGCAGCCGTGCCTGGGCCGAACTGCTGCGGCTGCCCGCCCTGTTCACCGTCCCCGGCGACGCCCTGGCCGGCGCCGCCGCGGCCGGTGGCCCGCCCAACCCCCGCACCCTGCTCGCCATCGGCTCCTCCCTCTGCCTCTACGAGGCCGGCATGGCCCTCAACGACTGGGCGGACCGCGACGAGGACGCCGTCGAACGCCCGCACCGCCCCCTGCCCTCCGGCCGCATCCGGCCGGCCGCCGCCCTCACCGCGGCCTGCGTCCTGACCGGCGCCGGGCTCGGCCCTGGCCGCCGCGGCGGGCCGCCCCGCCCTGGCGGTGGCCGCCCCCCTGGCGGCGACCGTCTGGGCGTACGACCTCGGTCCTGAAGCACACACCCGCCGGGCCCGTGGCCATGGCCGCCGCCCGCGGCCTCGACCTGCTCCTGGGCGCCGCGCCACCACCGGCCGACCCGGGAGGCACTGCCCTCCGCCGCCCTCCTCGGCACCCACACCCTCGCCGTCACGACCGTCTCCCGCCGGGAGACCCAGGGCGGCTCATCCCTGGCGCCCCTGGCGGCCCTCGCGACGACGGGCGTGCTGACCCGGCTGGTGACGCGCACCCGGCGCGAAGCGACTGCGCCGGCCGGCGACGGCGAGCAGGACCGCCCGCGGCCGGCCGGGCATCCGAGCCGGACCCGGCCTCGACGGCATGCGCCGGCCGCGACACGCCCGCGGCGCCCTCACCACCGCCCTCGCCGCCGCCTACGCCGCCACGACCGCCCGCCCCTACATCCACGCCACCCTCAATCCCTCACCTCCCCTCACCCAACGAGCCGTCGGCGGCGGCATCCGCGCCACGATCCCCCTCCAGGCCGCCCTCGCCGCCCGCGCCGGGGCACGGCCACGGCCCTGCTCATCGCGGCCCTCGCCCCGCTCGGACGCGAGGTTCGCGAAGAAGGTGAGCGTCACATGAGCCCCGGCCCGACCCGGCCCGCGGGACCCCGGCGAACCTGCCTCCCCGCCGCATCCCCCTCCGCTTCGGCTACGGCACCAACGGTCTCGCCGACCTCCGGCTCGACGACGCCCTCTCCCTCCTCGCCGACCTCGGCTACGACGGCGTCGGCCTGACGCTCGACCACATGCACCTCGACCCGCTCGCCCCCGACCTCGCGGCCCGCACCCGCCGGTCGCCGCACGGCTGGACGCGCTCGGCCTGGGCGTCACCGTGGAGACGGGCGCCCGCTATGTGCTCGACCCGCGCCGCAAGCACGGCCCCTCCCTGCTGGACCCGGACCCCGGACGACCGCGCCCGCCGCGTCGACCTGCTCGTCCGCGCCGTCCGGGTCGCCGCCGACCTCGGCGCCCACGCGGTCCACTGCTTCAGCGGCGTCATCCCGGACGGGCACCGACACGGACACCGCGTGGAAGCGCCTCGCCGAGACCCTCACCCCGGTCCTGGACGCCGCCGCCACCGCCGGCATCCCGCTCGCCGTCGAACCCGAACCGGGCCACCTCCTCGCCACCCTCGCCGACTTCCACCGCCTCCGCCGCACCCTCGGCGACCCCGAACCCCTCGGCCTCACCCTCGACATCGGCCACTGCCAGTGCCTCGAACCCCTCTCTCCCGCCGACTGCGTGCGCGCCGCCGCCCCCTGGCTGCGCCACGTCCAGATCGAGGACATGCGCCGCGGCGTCCACGAGCACCTCCCCTTCGGGGACGGAGAGATCGACTTCCCGCCCGTTCTCGGCGGCCCTCGCCGCCACCGGCTACCAGGGCCTGACCGTCGTCGAACTGCCCCGCCACTCCCACGCCGGCCCCCACTTCGCCGAACACTCCCTCCCGTTCCTCCGCCACGCCGAGCGGCCGCGGCCACCCGTCGCCGCACCGCCTCCGGCCTGCCAGAGTCCGCGCCACAGGCGCTCCCTCCGCCGCCCCTGAAGGGAGCAACACCCATGACCCAGCCCCGCGCCACACCGCGCGACCGTCCAGGCCACCGGACCGCGGACGACGACGCCCGACCCCGAGGACGCCGGCACCCGGCACGCTCCCTCGATCACCGACCTCCGCGCCACCTCACCAGCCAGCTCGACCAAGCCGCCCGCGCCTGGCTGGACCACGCCCTCGACGAGGCCGCCGCCCACCCCGGCATCCACGGGCCCATCTCCGTCGTGGGAGCTGCGCCTCGCCGAGGCCGGCCGCCGCTGCGGTGCCGACGCACGCCGACGCCGCCCGGGTCCTCATCCTGCACGCGGCCCGGGCCGGCACCGACGCCCTGACCCGGGTGTACTTCCAGGGCACCGCCGACGAACGCCGCGCCGTCCTGCACGCCCTGCCCCACCTCGTGCCCGGCCCCGACGCCCTCCCGCTCGTCGAGGACGCCCTGCGCACCAACGACACCCGGCTCCTCACCGCCGCCGTCGGCCCGTACGCCGCCCGGCACCTGGACCCCCACGACTGGCGGCACGCCGTGCTGAAGTGCCTGTTCACCGGCGTCCCCGTCGAGCACGTGGCCGACCTGCCCCGGCGCGCCCACGGCGACGACGAACTCGCCCGCATGCTCGGCGACTACGCCGCCGAACGCACCGCCGCGGGCCGCACCGTCCCCGAGGACCTGCACCGCGTCCTGGACCTGACCGAGCACCGAGCCACCCCGATCCCCGGCACGCGCCCACGCCCCACGGCAAGGAGTCCTGATGCGCATCTTCGACCCCCACATCCACATGACGTCCCGGACCACCGACGACTACGAGGCCATGTACGCCGCCGGTGTCCGCGCCGTCGTCGAGCCCTCCTTCTGGCTCGGCCAGCCCCGCACCTCGCCCGCCTCCTTCCGCGACTACTTCGACTCCCTCCTCGGCTGGGAGCCCTTCCGCGCCGCCCAGTACGGCATCGCCCACCACTGCACGATCGCCCTCAACCCCAAGGAGGCGAACGACCCCCGCTGTCGTGCCCGTCCTCGACGAACTGCCCCGGTATCTCGTCAAGGACCACGTCGTGGCCGTCGGCGAGATCGGCTACGACTCGATGACCCCCGCCGAGGACACCGCCCTCGCCACGCAGCTCCAGCTCGCCGCCGACCACGGCCTGCCCGCGCTCGTGCACACCCCGCACCGCGACAAGCTGGCCGGCCTGCGCCGCACCCTCGACGTCGTCCGGGAGTCCGCACTGCCCCCGGAACGCGTCCTGGTCGACCACCTCAACGAGACCACCGTCAAGGAGGCCAAGGACAGCGGCTGCTTGGCTCGGCTTCTCCGTCTATCCGGACACCAAGATGGACGAGGAACGGATGGTCGCGATCCTGCGCGAGTACGGCACCGAGCAGGTACTGGTGAACTCCGCCGCCGACTGGGGAAAGAGCGACCCCCTCAAGACCCGCAAGGTCGGCGACCTGATGCTGGCCGAGGGCTTCGACCGAGGACGACGTCGACCGGGTGCTGTGGCGCAACCCCGTCGCCTTCTACGGGCTCAGCGGCCGCCTGAACCTCGACGTCGCGGGCACGGAGGCCACCCACGAGGGCAACTCCATCCTCCGCGGCGCCCCGAAGGACCCGCACGAGCCGGATCCCAGCCGGGGAGACAGCGACGAGCCGAGGTCGCGTCCCCGCCACGGAGGCGTGACCCATGCGCTTCCGCCACCCCGACGGCTCCACCGTCCACCTCGCCTACTGCACCAACGTCCACCCCGCCGAGACCCTCGACGGCGTCCTCGCCCAGCTCCGCGACCACTGCGAACCCGTCCGCCGACGCCTCGGCCGCGACCGGCTCGGCATCGGGCTGTGGCTCGCCAAGGACGCCGCCCACGCCCTCGTCACCGACCCGCCGCGCTGCGCGGCCTGCGCACCGAACTCGACCGGCGCGGCCTCGAAGTCGTCACCCTCAACGGCTTCCCCTACGAGGGCTTCGGCGCCGAAGAGGTCAAGTACCGCGTCTACAAGCCGGACTGGGCCGACCCGGAACGCCTCGACCACACCACCGCCCTGGCCCGCGTCCTCGCCGGCCTCCTCCCCGACGACGTCACCGACGGCACCATCTCCACCCTGCCCCTCGCCTGGCGCACCGCCTACGACGACGAGCCGCGCCGAGACCGGCCCGCACCGCGCTGCTCACCCTCGCCGAACGCCTCGACGCGCTTCGAGGAGCTGACCGGCCGCTCCATCCGCATCGGCCTGGAACCGGAACCCGGCTGCATCGTCGAGACCACCGCGCGACGCCATCGCCCCGCTCACCGCGATCGGCCACGACCGCATCGGCATCTGTGTCGACACCTGCCACCTCGCCACCTCCTTCGAAGACCCGCACACCGCGCTGGACGCCCTCACCGAGGCCCGCGTCCCCGTCGTCAAGTCCCAGCTCTCCGCCGCCCTGCACGCCGAACACCCCCACCTCCCCGAGGTCCGCGAGGCCCTCGCCGCCTTCGCCGAACCCCGCTTCCTGCACCAGACCCGCACGCCACCGCCGCCGGCCTGCGCGGCACCGACGACCTCGACGAGGCCCTCAAGGGCGACGCCCTGCCCGACGCCTCACCCTGGCGCGCCCACTTCCACGTCCCCCTGCACGCGGCCCCCGCCGCGCCCCTCACCTCCACACTCCCCGTCCTCAAGGCCGCGCTGACCCGGCTCGTCGGCGGCCCGCACCCGCTCACCCGCCATCTGGAGGTCGAGACCTACACCTGGCAGGCCCTCCCGCCCGAGCTGCGCCCCCGTGCCCGCGCCCAGCTCGCCGACGGCATCGCCGCCGAACTCACCCTCGCCCGCGACCTGCTGACGGACCTCGGCCTGAAGGAGCTGCCATGAGCACCCACGAGCCCTCCGCAGCGCCGGGCGCACACCGACGGCTCCACGCAGACCCCACACCCGCTCCTCGTCCTCGACGTCGTCGGCCTCACCCCCCGTCTCCTCGACCACATGCCCCACCTCAAGACGCTCGCCCAGTCCGGCTCCCAGCGCCCCGCTCGGCACCGTCCTGCCCGCCGTCACCTGCGCCGCCCAGTCCACGTTCCTCACCGGCACCCACCCCTCCGAGCACGGCATCGTCGGCAACGGCTGGTACTTCCGCGAACTCGGCGACGTACTGCTGTGGCGCCAGCACAACGGGCTCGTGGCCGGCGACAAACTCTGGGACGCCGCCCGGCGCGCGCACCCCGGCTACACCGTCGCCAACATCTGCTGGTGGTACGCCATGGGCGCCGACACCGACATCACCGTCACCCCTCGCCCGATCTACTACGCCGACGGCCGCAAGGAACCCGACTGCTACACCCGGCCGCCCGGCCCTGCACGACGAACTCACCGAGAAACTCGGCACGTTCCCGCTCTTCCACTTCTGGGGTCCCGGCGCCGACCTCGTCTCCAGCCAGCTGGATCATCGACGCGACCCGCCACATCATCCGCACCCGGCACCCCGACCTGACCCTCTGCTACCTCCCTCATCTCGACTACGACCTGCAGCGCTTCGGCCCCGACGACCCGCGCTCCCTGAAGGCGGCCGCCGACCTGGACGCGGCCATGGCCCCGCTCCTGGACGACGCCCGCGCCGAGGGCCGCACCGTCGTCGCGCTGTCCGAGTACGGCATCACCCGCGTGGACCGGCCCGTCGACATCAACCGCGCCCTGCGCCGCGCCGGACTCCTCGAAGTGCACACCCAGGACGGCATGGAGTACCTCGACCCGATGGCCTCACGTGCCTTCGCGGTCGCCGACCACCAGATCGCCCATGTCTACGTGCGCCGCCCCGAGGACCTCGACGCCACCCGGGCCGCCCTCGACGGCCTGCCCGGCATCGAGCAACTCCTCGACGACGAGGGCAAGAAGACCCACCACCTCGACCATCCGCGCTCCGGCGAACTCGTCGCCGTCGCGGAACCGGACGCCTGGTTCACGTACTACTACTGGCTCGACGACGCCCGCGCGCCCG
The DNA here is from genome assembly GCA_963798065.1 of uncultured Actinomycetota bacterium. Lineage (GTDB taxonomy): Bacteria > Actinomycetota > Actinomycetes > Streptomycetales > Streptomycetaceae > Streptomyces. The sequence continues at coordinate 238,205 of CAWCSC010000005.1, forward strand.
ACTTCGCGCAGCTCGTCGAGATCCACCGCAAACCCGGCTACGACCCGGTCGAACTCTTCATGGATCCCCTCGACCCCTACGTCAAGGTCAAGGCGGCGACCGCGCTGGCCCGCAAGAAACTCGGCATGCGCTACCGCATGGCGGTCGTGCCCCTGGATCCCTCACCTATTCGCGGCAGCCACGGCCGCCTTCCGGCGAGCGACGACGACGGTCCGCTCCTCATCTGCTCCACCCCCCGCGCTGTCGGCGACCGCGTCGCGGCCACCGATGTGAAGTCACTGCTGCTCCGACTCGCCGGTCTCACCTGAGGACAGAAGCCTCAGCCCCGACTGGTCACAAGTGAAGCACTCACCACTGACAACGCCCCGCGATCACGAGGAGTTCCACGCATGAGCCGCTTCTCCCAACCCGATCCCGAGCTCACCCACCGCCTCAGCAGACGAGGCATGCTCGGCGTCGCCGCCGGCGCCACCGCCGCCGCCCTGCTCGGTGCCGCGGCCCCCGCGACCGCCGCCACCGGCAACGCGACGGCCGCCACCGCCACGGCCTCCGGCGCCAAGGGCCGCGGCCGCCCCGTCCTGCCGCCCGGCCGCCTCGGCATCCAGCTCTACAGCCTGCGCGACAAGGTCTCCACCCTCGGCTTCGGCCCCGTCTTCGCCGAACTGGAGAGGTACGGCTACGACGAGGTCGAGTTCGCCGGCTACACCCAGGGCTCGGCGGGCCCCATCACGCTCGCCCAGCTCAAGCGGCTGGCACGCAACCACGGTCTGAACCCGATCGGCAGCCACGTCGGCTACTACTCCGACGACCCGAACGCCTACACCTTCGCCCAGAATCTCACCAAGGTCCTCGACGAAGCCCAGGCCCTCGGCCTCAAGCACATCGGCACGGCCTCCGGCCCGTTCCGCTACGGCTCGACCGTCGACGCCTGGAAGCGCGCCGCCGAGGACTTCAACACCTACGGCGCGGCGGCGAAGGCCCGGGGCATGAAGTTCTACCAGCACAACCACTCCGAGGAGTTCTCCTTCGCCACGGACAACCCCAAGGTCCGTCTCTACGACATCCTGCTCAAGGAGACCGATCCGGACCTCGTCTACCTGGAGATGGACATCTACTGGGCGTACGTCGGCCAGTTCCGCTTCTCCAAGCGGCCCGACGGCACGCCCGCGCCGTTCGAACCGCTGAACTATGTCCTCAGGCGGCCCGACCGCTACCCCCTGTTCCACGTGAAGGACGGCAAGAGCGACCCGTCGAACCCGTACGGCTACAACATGACCGACGTCGGCGACGGCGACATCGACTACCAGCGGTTCATCTCCGCCGTGACCCGGCTGCGCGGCCACCGCATGGCCCACCACTGGCAGGCCGAGCACGACAACCCGGCCGAGTCCTTCACCTTCGCGCGCCGCTCCAGCGCGCACCTGCACTCCCTCAGGGAGAAGTGCTGACGGTTCCCCCGCCCGAACGCCGGGTCTGTACACGCGGCCGTGTGTACAGACCCGCCGGGCAGCAGTCCTCGCGCCTCCCGCTCCCGCCGGTCTCACCCGCCCGAAACCGTGCCTGCCGCCTGTGCAGGGACAGATAGGCCACGCCTATCCAGGGCATCGATTTCTGGTCGTGGACCCCCTGACCTGTGCGCCGGTTCGCTGTGGCGCGGAGCTGGCGCGGACCGATCGGGCTCGGCCGCGCGATCAGGGAGGCCGCAATGACGCATACCCCGGGCAAGGAGCGGGCCGGGCAGGCCGCGCGCATCGCGGCGACGCCGTGGTACCGGCAGCTGTACGTACAGGTGCTGGTGGTGATCGTGGTCGGCGTCGTGCTGGGCTGGGACTGCTGGGCAGCGCTGCCGCGGTGCATCCCACCGGGCTGGACGTGCTGCACGTCGAGGACCAGCCGTTCGTGGTCGTCGCCGCTCCCGGCGGCGCGATCGAGGACGACGCCACGATCCGGCCCGAGGACCTCGCCGGCCAGAAACTCATCGCGTCCCGCACCGGCAGCCTGATGCGCAGCAGCGTCGACGATGTCACCGCGGGCGGCGGCTCCCAGATCGTGACGGTCGTCGACCACCGCACCTCGATCCTGCCGCTGGTCCTCACCGGTGTGGGAGTCGCGGTCCTGCCCCCCTCCTGGACCCGCCTGGCCCGTCGCTGCGGCGCCGTGGTCGCGCCCATCGATCCCACCGCCCAGCTGCACGTGGCGATGGTGAGCCTGCCCGCGCACCTCACTCCCGCCGTACGCGCCTTCCTCGACCTCACCAGGTCGCTCGCCGAGCGGCGGGCCCGCGACGCCTGAAGCGGGACCCATCGGCGGCCAGCGCCAACCTCAACCCCGAGCGCCGCTTCCCGAGCAAGTTCGAACCGGTGCACGGCTCCGCCCCCGACATCGCGGGCCAAGGCCTCGCCAACCCGATCGGCGCCGTCGGCAGCGCGGCCCTGATGCTGGAGCACTTCGGGCTGCCCGAGCAGGCGGCCCGCTCAACAAGGCCATCGAGACGACCACGGCCGCGGGCATCCTCACCCGCGACGTCGGCGGCACCGCCTCCACCGAGGACGTCACCAAGGCCCTCATCGACGCGCTGACCGCCTGAGATGGCGAGCCGGGCGGACGCGGCGGCGAGCACCGCCGTGACGCGGCGCCGCCCGCACGGCATGAGGAGGCCCCTCCCTGCGCGGGAGGGGCCTCCTCACATGTCGTCCTCGTACTCCCGCACGGTGCGGCGGCTGCTCGCCGGGTACGGACCTGCCGTCCTGTCAGGCCGAGTCCTCGCCGAGCGGTTGCGGGTTGGGAGCGATGCGCGCGTTTCCTTGTCGCGTCCCGGCGGGCTGAGGAACAGGGCCACGCAGCCGGCGAAGAGCGAGATGGAGCCGGCCAGGATGAAGGCGCCGGAGTGTCCCCAGGCGCCGACGACCACGGCGCCCATGCCCGCGCCCAGACCGGAGACGAGCTTGGAGCTGTAGACCATGCCGTAGTTGGACGCGTTGTTGTTCTCGCCGAAGTAGTCGGCGGTCAGCGCCGCGAACATCGGGAAGATCGCGCCGCCGCCGAATCCGGAGATCGCGGAGAAGATCAGGAACAGCGGCAGGTTCTTGCTCTCGGCCGACCAGAGGATGCCGTACTGGGCGAGGCCCAGGATGAGGCAGACGAAGAGCAGGCACCGCTTGCGGCCGTAGAGGTCGGAGAGCCAGCCGATGACGCCGCGGCCGGTGCCGTTGACGATCGCCTTCAGTGACATGGCCGTGGCCACGATCCCGCCCGCGAAGCCCGCCTCCTCGCCGATGTCCACCTGGAAGGCGATACCGAAGATGTTCACGCCGGAGGTACAGGCCAGACAGAACCACATCAGGGCCACCCGGCCGGTCTTCCACGCCTCCATGGGGGAGTACTGCTGACCGCCGGCGGGTTCATCTCCAGCGAGCGGGCCGCGCCGCGGGTCGTTCGGACGGGTTGAGCGGGTCGATCGTGGCGGGCCACCAGTTCTTCGGCGGGTCCTGGAAGAAGTAACCGGCGCAGGCGACCATCGCGGCCAGGAAGACACCCACCGAGACCAGGACCCAGCGGAAGTTGGTCAGGTCCATGTAGCCGTTGAAGAGGAAGACGAAGGGCACCGAGCCGTAGGCGAAACCGCCGTTGACGAAGCCGGTCTTGCCGCCCTTGCGCTCCGGATACCACTTGCCGACCATGTTGACGCAGGTGGCGTACACCATGCCCGCGCCCATGCCGCTGAACATGCTGAAGCCGATGTAGGCGACGACGACATGCGGTGCGAAGGCCAGGGAAAGGTAGCCCAGCAGCGTGCCCGTCGCGCCGCAGCATCATCGCCCAGCGGGCCGGCAGTTTTCCGCTCTCACGCAGCTTGCCCGCGGGGAAGGCCACCGCGGCCTGGAAGAAGACCCAGACGGTCATCATCCAGAAGATGTGCATGCTGTTCCAGTGGTGCGCCGTGTGCAGCGTGTCCTCGGCGGACGCGAACGCGTACTCGGCGGAGGAGATGCCCATCATGCCGATCCAGGGCAGGATCACCATCCACTTGCGCTTGCGGCCCATGATGTCGATGTCGGTCTCACCGACGCGGTAGACGCGTCCGTTCGCGTCGGTCACCTCCCGGTAGGGAACCGTGGTGGGCAGATCGGTCGTTGTCATGTCGTGTCGCACCCCTTGCGTCGAAAGATCTGGCCAGCGCCCCCTGTCCCATGCCTTTCGTGCGCGCGCGGGTCCCGGGGCCGGCCGACGCGCACCGTCGGCAGGCCTCCCGCTCACTCACCTCATGTACCGCCCCCCAGCACAGGCCCCGCCGCCCGCGCCCAGCGGTACTTCGCGCCGAGCACGGCCACCGGCTTCTCGGTCGTGTACGGGTACGCCACGACCCCGCGCTCGAAGAGGTACTGGCAGGCCTCCTCGACCTCGACGTCGCCCGCGAGCGACGCCACGACGGGCTTCTCGATCCCGCGCTCCCGGAACTCGGCCACCACGCGCGCGGTGAGCTCGGCGAAGACCATGGGAGGAGTGACGATGGTGTGCCAGTAGCCGAGGACCAGCGCGTGGATGCGCGGGTCCTCCAGACCCAGCCGGATCGTCGCCTCGTACGTCGACGGCGGCTCGCCGCCCGTGATGTCCACCGGGTTGCCCGCGGCGCCGAAGGGCGGGATGAACTTCCGGAAGGCCGCGTCCAGGTCCGGCGGGATCTCCATCAGCGACAGGCCGTTGTCCGTCACCGCGTCCGACAGCAGTACGCCGCTGCCGCCGGCCCCGGTGATGATCACGACGTTGTCGCCCTTGGGCGCGGGAAGCACCGGCAACGCGCGCGCGTACTCCAGCATTTCGTTCAGCCCGGGCGCCCGGATGACCCCGGCCTGCTTCAGGATGTCGTCGTACACGGCGTCGTCGCCCGCGAGGGCGCCGGTGTGCGAGCCGGCCGCCTTCGCGCCCGCCGCCGTACGGCCCGCCTTCAGGACGACCACCGGCTTCTTCGGCACGGTCGCCCGCGCGGCCTCCACGAAGGCGCGCCCGTCCTTGAGGTCCTCCAGGTGCATCGCGATGCACTCGGTGTGCGGGTCCTCGCCGAACCAGGTCAGCAGGTCGTCCTCGTCCAGGTCCGACTTGTTGCCGAGCCCGACGATCGCCGACACACCCGTCTTCGTGGTGCGCGCGAAGCCCAGGATGGCCATCCCGATGCCGCCGGACTGCGAGGTCAGCGCGACCCCGCCCTTGACGTCGTACGGCGTGCAGAACGTGGCGCACAGGTCCTGCCACGTCGAGTAGTAGCCGTAGATGTTCGGCCCGAGCAGCCGGACGCCGTGCCGCTCGGCGATCGCCACGATCTCGTCCTGGAGCTCGTGCTCGCCGGTCTCCGCGAACCCGGAGGGGATCAGTACGGCGTTGGGGATCCTCTTGCGTCCCACCTCCTCCAGGGCCGAGGCCACGAACTTGGCGGGGATCGCGAAGACCGCCACATCCACCTCACCGGGAACGTCGGTGACACTCTTGTACGCCTTGCGGCCCAGAATGTCATCGGCCTTGGGGTTCACCGGATGGATCTCCCCGGCGAAGCCGCCGTCGATGAGGTTGCGCATCACCGAATTGCCGATCTTGCCCTGCTCGTTGGAGGCGCCGATCACGGCGACCGAGCGACGGCTGCATCAGCCGGCGCATCGAGGTGAGGATCTCGTCGCGCGAGTACGGCGGCGCGGCTTCGGCGACTGCGCTCGGCGAGGATGACCCGGATGTCGGCGGCGACCGCGCCCTCCGGCGTGGCGATCACCGGGTTGAGGTCCACCTCGGCGATCTCCGGGAAGTCCGCGACGAGTTCGGAGACCCGGCGGATCTGCTCGGCGACCGCCCACCGGTCCACCGCCGGCCTGCGCCGCGCACCCCGCGCAGGATCTCCGCCGCCCGGATCGAGTCCAGCATCGACAGCGCCTCGTCGGCGTCCACCGGGCGCGAGCCGGAAGGTGACGTCCTTGAGGACCTCGACCAGCACCCCGCCGAGCCCGAAGGCGACGACCTTCCCGAACGTCGGGTCGGTCACCGCGCCGACGATGACCTCCTGCCCCTGGGGCAGCAGCTCCTGCACCTGCACGCCCTCGATACGGGCCTTCGGCGTCGTACGCGCGCGCGTTGTCGATGATCTTGTGGAACGCGGCCCGTACGTCCGCCGCGCCCTCGACACCGACGATCACGCCGCCGGCGTCGGTCTTGTGCAGGATGTCGGGCGAGACGATCTTCATCACGACGGGCCCGCCGAAGCGCGCCGCGTACGCCACCGCCTCGTCGACGTCCGTCGCCAGCTCCTCGCCCGGTACGGCGATCCCGTACGCGTCGGCGATCACCTTGCCCTCGGGCGCGGTCAGCGCGGTCCGCCCCTCGGCCCGCACGGAGTCGAGGAGCGTCCGCACCCGCAGGACCCGGTCTTCGGCCATCACGTCAGATCACTCCGTTCGACTTGAGCAGGCGCAGCTTCCTCGTCGCCGAGGCCGAGCTCGCCGACGTAGACCTCTTCGTTGTGCTCGCCGAGCAGCGGCGAACTGGTCACCTCGACGGGGGAGTCGGAGAGCTTGAGCGGGCTGCCGACGGTCACGAAGTCGCCCCGCTCGGGGTGCGGCACGGTGACGACCATCTCGTTGGCGACCAGCGACCGGTCCTCGATGATCTCCTTGGTGGACAGGATCGGCCCGCACGGGATGTTGTGGGCGTTGAGCCGCTCCAGCACCTCCCACTTGGGCAGCGTCGACGACCACTCCTCGATCAGCTGGAACATCTTGTTGAGCTTGGGCAGCCGCGCCTCCGGGCGTCGCCCACTCGGGGTCGTCCGCGAGTTCGGGCCGGCCGATGAGCTCGCTGAGCGGCTGCCAGCCGACGGGCTGCACGATGACGTACACGTAGTCGTTCGGGCCGCCCGGCGCGCACTTGACCGCCCAGCCGGGCTGCCCGCCGCCGGACGCGTTGCCGGACCTGGGAACCTCGTCGCCGAAGTCCTCGTTGGGATATTCAGCGAGCGGCCCGTGTGCCAGGCGCTGCTGGTCCCGCAGCTTCACCCGGCACAGGTTGAGCACGGCGTGCTGCATGGCCACGTTCACCCGCTGCCCGCGCCCGGTGTTCTCCCGCTGGAACAGCGCGGCGAGGATGCCCGCCACGGCGTGGACGCCCGTGCCCGAGTCCCCGATCTGGGCTCCCGTCGCCAGCGGCGGCCCGTCCTCGAAACCGGTGGTCGACATCGACCCGCCCATGGCCTGCGCGACGACCTCGTACGCCTTGAAGTTGGTGTACGGGCCGTCGCCGAACCCCTTGATGGAGGCATAGACGATCCGCGGATTGATCTCCTGGATGCGGTCCCAGGTGAAGCCCATCCGGTCGACCGCGCCCGGTCCGAAGTTCTCGACCATGACGTCGGAGCGCCGGATCAGCTCGGTGAGGATCTCCTTGCCGCGCTCGGTCTTGGTGTTGAGGGTGATGCTCCGCTTGTTGCAGTTGAGCATCGTGAAGTAGAGGGAGTCGACGTCCGGGAGGTCGCGCAGCTGCTTGCGCGTGATGTCACCGGTCGGCGCCTCCAGCTTGACGACGTCCGCGCCGAGCCAGGCGAGCAGCTGGGTGGCGGAGGGACCGGACTGGACATGCGTCATGTCGAGGACGCGGATGCCTTCGAGGGCCTTGGCTGTGCCGTGAGCAGTCATCGGGGCACCTCACTTGTACATCGTCTGGTTCATGGTTCCGGGGGCGTACGCGTCCGGGTCGACCCAGACGTTGATCAGCGACGGCTTGCCGGACTCGCGGGCGCGCTGGAGGGCCGGGCCGATGTCGGCGGGGTCGCGGACCTCCTCGCCGTAACCGCCCAGCATCTGGGCGAACTTGTCGTAGTGGACGTCGCCGAGGGTGTTGCCGACCCGCTCGCGCTCCTGGCCGTACTTGGCGGCCTGGCCGTAGCGGATCTGGTTCATCGAGGAGTTGTTGCCGACGATGCCGACGAACGGGAGGTCGTAGCGGACGAGGGTCTCGAAGTCCCAGCCGGTGAGGGAGAAGGCGCCGTCGCCGAAGAGGGCGACGACCTCCTTGTCGGGCCGCGCCTGCTTGGCGGCGAGCACGAAGGGGACGCCGACGCCGAGCGTGCCGAGCGGGCCCGGGTCCATCCAGTGCCCGGGCGACTTGGGCTGCACGACCTGCCCGGAGAAGGTGACGATGTCGCCGCCGTCGCCGATGTAGATGGAGTCCTCGGTGAGGAAGTCGTTGATCTCGCTGACCAGGCGGTACGGGTGGATCGGCGAGGCGTCCGACTTCAGGCTCGGCAGCCGCTTCTCCATGGCGGTCTGCTCGGCGGCGCGCAGCTCGTCGAGCCACTCCTTGCGCTTCGACGCGCCCCCGTTGATGCGCCCGGAGGCCGCCTCGGCGACCGACTTCAGGACCAGCCCGGCGTCGCCGACGATCCCGAGGTCGATGTCGCGGTTCTTGCCGACGGTGCGGTAGTCGAGGTCGATCTGCACGACGGTCGCGTCCGGCGACAGCCGCTTGCCGTAGCCCATGCGGAAGTCGAAGGGCGTGCCGACGATGACGATGACGTCGGCGTTGGAGAAGGCGTACCGGCGCGACAGCTGGAAGTGGTGCGGGTCGCCGGGCGGCAGCGTGCCGCGGCCGGCGCCGTTCATGTACGCGGGGATGTTGAGCGTGCGTACGAGCTCGATGGCGGACTCGGTGCCCCGGGTCGTCCACACCTGGCTGCCGAGCAGGATGGCGGGCTTCTCGGCGTGCACGAGCAGGTCGGCGAGCTTCTCGATCGCCTCGGGGTCGCCGGCCGAGCGGGTCGAGGCGCGGTAGGCGCCGGCCTGCGGGCACCCGTGCCTTCTCGACCGGCACCTTGGCGTCGAGGACGTCGCGCGGGATCTCCAGGAAGGAGGGGCCGGGCGCGCCGTGGTAGCACTCGCGGAACGCCATCGACACCATGTCGGCGGCGCGCGCGGTGTCCGGCACGGTCGCCGCGAACTTGGTGATCGGGCGTCATCATGTCGACGTGCGGCAGGTCCTGGAGGGACCCCATCTTGTGCTGGGTGTGGGCCCCCTGGCCGCCGATCAGCAGCATCGGGGACTCCGCGCGGAAGGCGTTGGCGACACCGGTGACGGCGTCGGTCGTGCCCGGACCCGCGGTGACGACCGCGCAGCCGGGCTTGCCGGTGATGCGCGCGTAGCCGTCGGCGGCGTGGGCGGCGACCTGCTCGTGGCGTACGTCGACGACCTCGATGCCCTCGTCGACGCAGCCGTCGTAGATGTCGATGATGTGGCCGCCGCACAGCGTGTAGATGCGGTCGACACCCTCGGCCTTCAGTGCCTTGGCGACGAGATGACCACCGGAGATGACGTCCTGGGTGTCGTCGGGCATGGCGAAGTCCTGTCCCTTCGTAGGGGGTTGGAGACGGCTCTCGCGGTACATTGCATACAGTCGACGAATACTGTATGAAGCTTGTTATCCCGCATCCGGTGGGTGGTGTCCAGGGGGCGTGCGGCACTTTCAGTCAGGAGCCGGAGATGGACCTGTACGAACACCAGGCAAGGGAACTCTTCGAGGAACACGGCATCTTGGTGCCGAGGGCCGAGGTCACCGACTCGCCCAAGGAGGCACGCGAGATCGCCCGCAGGCTCGGCGGCCGCGTCGTCGTCAAGGCGCAGGTGAAGACCGGCGGGCGCGGCAAGGCGGGCGGCGTGAAGCTCGCCGCGGACCCGGCCGCGGCCGAGCTGACCGCACGCCAGATCCTCGGCATGGACATCAAGGGCCACACGGTCGGCAAGGTGATGCTGGCCCAACCGGTGGACATCGAGAGCGAGTTCTACGTCTCCTACGTCCTCGACCGCGCGGCGGGCCGCTTCCTCGCCATCGCCTCCGCCGAGGGCGGCATGGACATCGAGGAGGTCGCCGCCACCCGCCCCGAGGCCGTGGCGCGCATCCCCATCGACCCCGCCGAAGGCGTCACCTCGGCGAAGGCGGGCGAGATCGCCGAGGCGGCGGGGCTGCCGCCGCAGACCGTCGACGTCCTCGTACGGCTGTGGGACGTACTGGTCCGCGAGGACGCCCTCCTCGTCGAGGTGAACCCCCTCGTCCGCACCGCACAGAGGGCCGGATCCTGGCCCTCGACGGCAAGGTCACCCTCGACGACAACGCCCGCTTCCGGCAGGCGCGTTGGGGCGCGACAGGCAGCGGCGCACGACGACCCGCTGGAGGCGGCGGCCGCCGCCAAGGGCCTCAACTACGTCAAGCTGGACGGCGAGGTCGGCATCATCGGCAACGGCGCCGGACTCGTCATGTCGACCCTCGACGTGGTCGCGGGCTGCGGCGCGCGCCCCGCCAACTTCCTCGACATCGGCGGCGGAGCCTCGCGCCCAGGTCATGGCCGACGGCCTGTCGGTCATCCTCTCCGACCCGGCCGTGAAGTCCGTCTTCGTCAACGTCTTCGGCGGGATCACCGCCTGCGACGCGGTCGCCGACGGCATCGTCCAGGCCCTGGACACCGTCCAGCTGACCAAACCGCTCGTCGTCCGCCTCGACGGCAACAACGCCGCCCGCGGCCGCGCCATCCTCGACGACCGCGCGCATCCGCTGGTCCAGCAGGCCACCACCATGGACGGCGCCGCGCGCCGCGCCGCCGAACTCGCCACCGCCAGCCTGAGGAGACGGGAACGCCATGGCCATCTACCTCACCAAGGAGAGCAAGGTCCTCGTCCAGGGCATGACCGGCGGCGAGGGCATGAAGCACACCCGGCGCATGCTCGCGGCCGGCACGAACGTCGTCGGCGGCGTCAACCCGCGCAAGGCGGGCCGCACCGTCGACTTCGACGACCGGGCCGTGCCCGTCTTCGGCTCGGTCGCCGACGGCATGCGCGTCGACCGGCGCCGACGTCACCGTCGTCTTCGTACCGCCCGCCTTCGCCAAGGCGGCAGTCGTGGAAGCCGCCGACGCCGGCATCGGACTCGCCGTCGTCATCACCGAGGGCATCCCCGTCCACGACTCCGTCGCCTTCACCGCGTACGCCGAAGACGAAGGGCACCCGCATCATCGGCCCCAACTGCCCCGGCCTGATCACGCCCGGCCAGTCCAACGCCGGCATCATCCCGGCCGACATCACCAAGCCAGGCCGCATCGGCCTGGTCTCCAAGTCGGGCACGCTCACGTACCAACTCATGTACGAGCTCCGCGACATCGGCTTCTCGACCTGCGTCGGCATCGGCGGCGACCCGGTCGTCGGGCACCACGCACATCGACTGCCTCGCCGCCTTCCAGGACGACCCCGACACCGAACTGATCGTCCTCATCGGCGAGATCGGCGGCGACGCGGAGGAACGCGCGGCGGCGTACATCCGCGACCACGTCACCAAGCCGGTCGTCGGCTACATCGCCGGGTTCACCGCACCCGAGGGCAAGACGATGGGCCACGCGGGCGCGATCGTGTCCGGCTCGTCCGGCACGGCGCGCAGGCGAAGAAGGAGGCGCTGGAGGCGGTCGGGGTGAGCGTGGGCGGCACACCGACCGAGACGGCGAAGCTGGTACTCGCGCGTCTCGAACAGCGACGACAGGCACCCACAGCTGATGTGGTCCCGGCATCCCCGTGATGTGAGCCAGGCCCTCCCGCCCCCGACTGTGCACCGAGAGCGGAGCAACCCCATGGCACCCACCCTCACCCTCAAATCCGGCACGTCCTGGCCCGACGCCTGGCAGCGCTGCCTCGCCGTCGCGCCCGAGGCCTTCCGCGACGACCGGGTCCTCAACCTCTGGAACGGCGCCTGGCAGGCGGACGGCCGGGCCCTGCCCGCCGTCAGCCCCGTCGACGGCAGCCCGATCGCCGGCCCGCCGCGCCTGGACGGGGCCACCGCCCACCAGGCCGTGCGCGCCGCCCTCGACCAGCACCGCGCCTGGCGGCACCTCCCCCTGCCGGAGCGCCGGGCCCGCGTCGCGGCCACGCTCGACGCCCTCGACCGAACACCGCGGCTGCTCGCGCTGCTGCTCGTCTGGGAGATCGGCAAGCCCTGGCGGCTCGCCCAGGCGGACGTCGACCGGGCCATCGACGGGGTGCGCTGGTACGTCGACGGCATCGAACCGATGGTCGCCGGCCGGGCCCCGCTGGACGGACCGGTGTCCAACATCGCCAGCTGGAACTACCCGATGAGCGTGCTCGTTCACGCATTGCTGGTCCAGGCACTGGCAGGCAACGCGGTCATCGCCAAGACCCCGACCGACGGCGGTGTCGCCTGCCTGACCCTGGCCTGTGCCCTCGCCGCCCGCGAGGGGATCCCGGTCACCCTCGTCAGCGGCAGCGGGGGCGAGCTGTCCCAGGCGCTGGTGCGGGCGCCCGAGATCGGCTGCGTCTCCTTCGTCGGCGGGCGCGACACCGGCGCCGCGGTGGCCACGGCCGTCGCCGACCTCGGCAAACGACACGTACTCGAACAGGAAGGACTCAACACCTGGGGCATCTGGAACTACTCGGACTGGGACGCGCTCACGGCGGTGATCCCCAAGCTCTTCGACTACGGCAAGCAGCGCTGCACGGCGTACCCGCGCTTCGTCGTCCAGCGGCACCTGTTCGACGCGTTCCTGGCGGCGTACCTCCCGGCGGTCCGCACGCTCAGGGTCGGCCACCCGCTCGCCGTCGAAAAGCCTGACGACCCGTACGCCGAGCTGGACTTCGGGCCGGTGATCAACGCCGCCAAGGCGAAGGAGCTCCAGGACCAGGTCGCCGAGGCGATCGAGCGCGGCGCGGTACCGCTGCACCGCGGCAGCCCGGCCGACGCCCGCTTCCTGCCCGGCCAGGACACCTCGGCCTACGTCCAGCCGGTCACGCTCCTCAACCCGCCCTCGTCCTCCCCGCTGCACCACGCGGAGCCGTTCGGCCCGGTCGACACGATCGTCCTGGTCGACACGGAGGCGGAGCTGCTGGCCGCGATGAACGCCTCGAACGGCGCGCTGGTGGCCACGCTGTCCACGGACGACCGGGCGACCTACGACGCGGCTCGCCCCGCAGATCCGCGCGTTCAAGGTCGGCCACGGCCGACCCCGCTCCCGCGGCGACCGAGACGAGCTCTTCGGCGGGCTCGGCGCGTCCTGGCGCGGCGCGTTCGTCGGCGGCGAGCTGCTGGTGCGCGCGGTGACGCGGGGACCGGCGGGGGAGCGGCTGCCGGGCAACTTCCCGGAGTACCAGCTCCTGCCGTGAGGAGGGGCTGCCGTGTCCGGCGCCGGTTCGCCATGCGGGTTCCCGCGTGGGTCGCCGGCGTCGGTCTCGGACTCAGCCGATGCCCTGCCGGTCCGGACGCAGGGCGAACGCGCGGTCCGAGGGGGCCGGTTCGGCCTGGTCGACCGCCTGCCGGAGCAGTTCGCGGTGACGCAGCAGCGGCTCCCGCCGTTGCGGTGGCACGAGCAGGAGCAGGTCGTCCAGGCCGGCCAGCATGCGCCGGGAAACCTGCGGGCTCCCGATGGCGCACCTCCTTACCTCGGTGAACCCGAGATCCACCAGCTCGGTCCACCCCGGCACGGGCTGCACCAGCCGCACCGCCCCGCCCCGGTCCCGGTGCAGCGCGGCGTCCAGCGGTCGCCGGCTCAGCGCGGCCAGGAACTGGACGACGCGGTCCAGGGCCTGGACGGCGGTCGTCGGATCGTTGATCGCGGGTGACAGGGCGCGCAGCGCGATGTCGGACAACTGCCGCAGCCCGAAGCCGAGATCCTGGTGGTAGGTCCGTTCCACTCCCACCGAGATCGTGTAGCGCAGCGCCCTGCGCGGCGGGGCCGGTCCGCCGTGGACCGCCAGCACGGGCGTACCGGGCACCACGAAGTCCCCGATCCGCGGGACCAGCCGCAGCACGACCCCGTGTTTGCGCGCGCCCCGCACCAACCGCGCGATGTGCACGTCCCGCAGCACCCCCGCCCGGCCCTCGTGCGCCACCCACGCGGTCGCGGAACCGAGGCGGTCGGCGTCCTGTCCGTCCAGTCCGCCCGCCGGCGCGGGCATCGAGGCGGCCACCCGGAAGGACTCCGTGGCGATCCGCGCGATGACATGGCTGATCCGCATCAGCCGCAGGGTGGTGTTCACGTACAGCACGAAGAGAAACAGGCTCAGCGCGACCATGCAGAGCGTGAGGACCGACTGCACCAGCGGCACCGAGGTGACGGCACGGGGGTCGTCGACGCTGTCGAAGGAGGTCAGGACCAGCAGGGTCAGCACGAAGGTCGCCAGGAAGACGGCGAAGGTCGCCTTGGTGATCCGGCTCCGGACGAAGAGCCGCACCACACGCGGGGTGAACTGCCCGCTCGCCATCTGCACGGCCACCAGCGAGATGCTGAAGACCACACCGATGAAGGTCATCATCGCCGAGCCGACCGCACTCACCACGGCCTTCGCGTCCTCCGCGAACCGCAGCAGCTCGGCGAGCGTGTCGTAGTCGCCGTCCTCCTGAAGCGCCTCGACGAGGGCCGTGTCGAGCGCCTGCGCCCCGGCCCAGACCACGAAGACGCTCACCATCGCCGCGGTGGGCGCGAACCAGAACGTGTCCCGCAGATGCTCCCTGAGCGGCGACAGCGCCCGCCGACGACGCCCCACAGAAGAGCCCTGCGTCACCATCCAGTCACTCATGGTGCGACCCTAGGGGTATCGGGCCGCGAGGTCCCGGACCCCCGCCAGGCGGACGGAAACGCAGGTGAAGGGCACTCCGAAACCTTGGTATTGTTGTCCGTGTCGCCGCGGGGAACACCCCTGGCAAGGCGACGGACACCTGGTCCGGGTGGCGGAATGGCAGACGCGCTAGCTTGAGGTGCTAGTGCCCTTTATCGGGCGTGGGGGTTCAAGTCCCCCCTCGGACACAGATACAGATCAGCTCGGGCGGGTCGAGGTTCTCCTCGGCCCGCCCGAGCTGTCGTGCGTCGTCGCTCAGCCCCGACCGCTCAGTCCCGATACCCGCGCAGCTTGCGGTACAGCGTCGCCCGGCCGATCCCCAGCGCGGCCGCCGCGCGTGCCTTGTTGCCGCCGTGCCGGCGCAGTGCCTCCAGGATCGCGGCGCGCTCGGCGTGCTCCATCGGGCTGAGGGGACGCGCGGCCGGCCCTTCGCGCACGGGGTCCGGCAGTTCAGCCCGGCGGACCGGCCCCGACATCCGCCGCTGCTCCGCCAGGGCCCGGACGACATGGGCCAGCTCGGTGACGTTCCCGGGCCACGGGTACAGCTCGAGCGCCCGCAGGGCGTCCAGGGTCCAGGTCAGCGGAGGCTGCCCGGGTATCGGCCGTGGCGCGAGGGCCGGCAGCAGCTCCCTTATGTCCTCGGTGCGTTCCCGCAGCGGGGGCAGGGTCACCGAGCGGGCGGAGAGTTTGTCCAGCAGGCGCTGGAGGCAGGGGCCGACCGGCGCGCCGGGCGTGTAGGTGACCAGCAGGCGGGTGTCCGGGTGCGTGTCGAGCAGGGAGTTGAGCGCGGCCACGCCGGGCTGCGCGAGGCGCTCGGCGTGGCGGAGCAGGAGCGCCCGGCCGGCCGGCCACGCGGACAGGCTCTCGTCGAGCCCGGCGTCCTGCGCCGCGTCGGCGACCTGGACAAGGCCCTGGCCGAGCAACTCCCGGGCCAGCGCAGACTTGCCCGTTCCGCGCTCACCGGTCAGCAGCAGCGGCTCGGGGGAGCGGGCCAGTTCGGTCGCACGCGCGATGGCGTGCCTCAACGGGACCGAGGAGCCGGCGAGGGTGACCGGCGGGCGCGGCGAGGCCGGCGCCGACGGCACGGCATCGCCGAGCGGTTCCAGGACGGCGACGATCCCGAGGACCGTGCCGTCGTCCAGACGCGCGGGGGTGATCCGCGCGGCGCACCCGGCTCCCTCGGGTCGCCGCCGCCTCGTCCACACCGTCCCCACGCTGCGCGCTCACCGCCGTACGTTCCAGCGCTTCGAGAACCGCAGGTGTCAGCAACTGCTGCGCCGCACCGCTGACCAGCCGGTTGCGGCCGTCCAGGGCGACCACGGCCGGCTCCGCCCCGCGTGCCCCGTCCGGTCCGGCCGCCCGCAGATACGCGTCCAGCAGCACCCGCTCGGCGCGCCCCGCCCGCGCGCGCAGTTCCGTCTCGACCGCAGCCGCGGCGGCCTCGGCGAGTGCCGCCTGCGGATGGGGTGAACGCGTGGTGCACAGCCGCGACGCCACGGTCACCGTGCCGAGCACCTGGGCACCCTCCGGGGCGAGCACCGGGACGCTGACCGCGGACACGTCCTGCCACCGGTCGAGGAAGTGCTCCGGCCCGTGCACCTCGGCCCGGCGGCGGGTGCGCAGGGCGAGGGCCGCGCTGTTGTTGCCGACCTCCTGCTCCGCCAGGACGGGGCAGGTCTCCAGTCCGGGCACGCTGCCCGCCGTCCACAGCACGCGCAGCCGCTCGTCGGTCAGTACGAGGAGCGACCGGCCCGCGGCCAGGGCGGGGACGATCCGGTCGAGTACCGGGCGGGCGGCGCCGAGCAGCGCCGACTCCACCGGCCGCACCGGACGGGCTGCCGGTTCCTTCAAGTCGTGCGGCACCCCGAAGAACCGGGCCCGCCGCCACGCCGCGGCGACCTCTTCCGGTACGCCGTCGGGCAGCGGGCGCCCCGTCAGGAAGCGTTCACGGGCGAGACGCAGCGAGGGGAGGGCGGTAGGGGCGGGGGTGCGCTCTGTGGTAGTCACGACATGTCCACCGTATCGGGTTCCGTTGAACGGACAACCACTGCCGTGTCCGGAACGTCCGGCGCACACGATGTCTCGTAATGAGACACCCACCACCCGCCGAACCGCTCCATGATCATGAACGGCCGAAGTCCGTTTCCCCCGCCGGAGTGTCCCTGTGTCCACCGTCGTCGAGACCGACGTCCTGATCGTGGGCAGCGGCCCCGCCGGTGCGCTCGGCCGCGCTCGCCCTGAGCACCTACGGCGTGCGCAACATCGTGGTGACCCGGTACGCGAGCCTCGCCGACACGCCCCGCGCGCACATCACCAACCAGCGCACCATGGAGGTGCTGCGCGACCTCGGCGTGGAACAGGAGGTCGATCGCGCAGGCGACGCCCGCAGCACCTGATGGGCAACACGACGTTCTGCACCAGCCTGGCCGGCGAGGAGCTCGGCCGGGTGCGCTCCTGGGGCAACGACCCGCACGTGCAGGCCGAGCACGAACTCGCCAGCCCGACCCGCATGTGCGACATGCCGCAGCACCTGATGGAGCCGGTCCTCGTGAACGCGGCCGATCGCCCGCGGCCCCGGCTGCGCTTCGACACCGAGTACCTCGTCCTACACCCAGGACGCCGACGGCGTCACGGCCACCGTCGCGCGACCGGCTGCGCGGCGACGAGTACACCGATCCGCGCCAAGTACCTGATCGGCGCCGACGGCGGCGCGGTCGCAGGTCGCCGAGGACGCCGGGCTGCCGATGGGCGGCCAGATGGGCGTGGCGGGCAGCATCAACATCGTCTTCGACGCGGACCTGAGCGAAGTACACCGCGCACCGCCCCTCCACCCTCTACTGGGTGCTCGCGCCCGGCGCCGACGGTCGGCGGCATCGGCGCGGGCCTGGTGCGCTGCGTCCGGCCCTGGAACGAGTGGCTGATCGTGTGGGGCTACGACGTCAGCGCGGGCGCGCCCGACCTCACCGAGGAGTACGCGCTGTCCGTCGTCCGGCAGCTGGTCGGCGACGACGAGATCCCGGTGACCATCAAGTCGTCCTCGGCGTGGACGGTCAACGAGATGTACGCGGAGACGTACGCGAACGGCCGGGTCTTCTGTGCCGGTGACGCCGTGCACCGCCACCCGCCGTCCAACGGCCTGGGCTCCAACACCTCCATCCAGGACTCCTACAACCTGGCCTGGAAGCTGAAGCTCGTCCTCGACGGCGTCGCCTCGCCCGAGCTGCTGGACACCTACACCGTGGAGCGCGCGCCGGTCGGCAGGCAGATCGTGACCCGCGCCAACCAGTCCATCGCCGAGACCGCCCCGATCTTCGAGGCGCTCGACGGGCTCTCGCCGCAGACGCCCGAGCAGCTGTGGGCCAACATCGCCGCCCGCAAGGACGCCACCGAGGCGGCCGAGAAGCAGCGGGCGGCGCTGCGCGAGGCGATCGCCTTCAAGGTGTACGAGTTCAACGCGCACGGCGTCGACCTCAACCAGCGCTACACCTCCGCCGCGGTCGTCCCCGACGGCACGCCCGACCCCGGCTTCACCCGCGACCCCGAGCTGTACCACCAGCCCACCTCCCGCCCCGGCGCCAAGCTCCCGCACGCCTGGATCACCTCCGGGACCCGGACCCTGTCCACCCTCGACACCGTCGGCCAGGGCCGCTTCACGCTGCTCACCGGCATCGGCGGCGAGGCGTGGGTGCGGGCCGCGGCGGCCCAGCCCCTCGACATCGCCACGGTCGTCGATCGGCCCGGGCCAGGAGTACGAGGACCCGTACGGCGACTGGGCCGGCCTGCGCGAGATCTCCGACGCGGGCGCCCTCCTCGTACGCCCCGACGGCTATCGTGGCGTTCCGGCACGCCGACGCCGCCCGAGGACGCCGAACGGCTGCTCACGGACGCGCTGCGGCGGATTCTCGGGCACGGTTGAGATGGACGCCCGGAAGCAGGGGAAGCGACCTGGAAAGCCGGAAGAAGCGGACGGCGACGAGGAAGGAGCCGACATGACCACCGACGCGACCAGGACACGGCGTCACCGAGCAGGTCGTCGCCAGCCTGCGCGAGACACGGCCGACCCGCGGCTGCGGGAGCTGCTGACCGGCCTCGTCCGCCATCTGCACGCCTTCGCGCGCGAGACCCGGCTGACGCAGGAGGAGTGGGAGCGGGCGATCGGGTTCCTGACGGCGACCGGGCAGGCGTGCACCGACATCCGGCAGGAGTTCATCCTGCTGTCGGACGTGCTCGGGCCTGTCGATGCTCGTGGAGACGATCAACGACCGGCACGGCGCCCGGCGCCACCGAGTCGACGGTGCTGGGCCCCTTCCACATGACCGAGTCGCCGGTCCGCGAGCTCGGCGACGACATCGACCTGGTGGGCGGCGGCGAGACGTGCGTGGTGAGCGGCCGGGTGCTGTCCGCGGGACGGCACCCCGCTGCCCGGCGCGGTCGTCGACGTGTGGCAGGCCGACGACAAGGGCTTCTACGACGTCCAGCAGCCCGGACGTGCAGCCCGCCGGGCAACGGACGCGGGCTGTTCACCGCGGACGCCGAGGGCCGCTTCTGGTTCCGCACCTGCGTTCCGAGCCGCCTATCCGATCCCCACCGACGGCCCGGTCGGCGGGCTGCTGCGCGCGACCGGGCGGCACCCCTACCGGCCCGCGCACATCCACTTCATCGCCACGGCCGAGGGACACACGCCCGGTCACCACGCACATCTTCGTGGCGGGCAGGCGAGTACCTGGACTCCGACGCGGTGTTCGCCGTGAAGCGGAGCCTGGTCACAGGACTTCGCCGAGACCGACGACCCGTCGCCGGCGCAGGGGAGTTCGGCGTGGCGAACCCCTTCCGGCACGCCCGCTTCGACCTCGTCCTGGAGCGTGCCGCATGACGTTCCAGAGCGAGTTCTCGTACGAGACCCGGCCCGTGCGGGTCGTCTTCCGGCCCGGCGCGGCCGTCACCGCGACCCCGGGCGAGGCCGCAGCGCCTGGGCCTGCGGCGGCTGCTGGTGGTGTGCGGCAGCCGGGGCGAAACCGTCGCCCGGGCGGTCGCGGACGCGCTCGGCGACAGCTGTGCGGGGCTGCACGCCGAGGCGCGGATGCACGTCCCCGCCGAGGTCGCCGACCGGGCCGTCGCGGCGGCGCGGGCGGCCGGGCGCGGACGGGTGCGTCGCGGTCGGCGGCGGCTCCGCCGATCGGGCTCGGCAAGGCGATCGCCCTGCGCACCGGGCTGCCGCTGATCGCCGTGCCGTCGACCTACTCGGGGTCGGAGATGACGCCGGTCTGGGGCCTGACCGAGCACGGCGCCAAGCGCACCGGCCGCGACCCGGTCGTCCTGCCCCGCAGCGTCGTCTACGACCCCGAGCTCACCCTGTCCCTGCCCGTGCCGCTCACCGTGACCAGCGGCGTCAACGCGGTCGCGCACGCCGTCGAGGCGCTGTACGCCCCGGACGCCTCGCCGCTGGTGTCGGTCATGGCCGAGGAGGGCGTACGGGCGATGGCCGGGGCGCTGCCGCGAGTGGCCGCCGACCCCGACGACCTCGACGCGCGCAGCCGGGCGCTGTACGCGGCGTGGCTGTGCGGCGCGTGCCTCGGCGCGACCACGATGGGGCTGCACCACAAGCTGTGCCATGTCCTGGGCGGCACGCTTCGGACTGCCGCACGCCGAGACGCACACCGTGGTGCTGCCCTACGCCCTGGCCTACAACGCCCCCGCCGCCCCGCGAGGCGTTGAGCGTACTGCGGCCGGGCCCTCGGCGCCGACGACGTGCCGCGCGCCCTGTGGGAGCTCGCCGGACGCCTCGGCGCACCGCGCTCCCTCGCCGAACTCGGCCTCGCGGAAGGCGACGTGACGCCGGCTGCGGACCGGGCCGCGGGCCGAGCCGTACGCCAACCCGCGCCCGGTGACGGCGGACGGGGTGCGGGCCGTGCTGCGGGCGGCGTACGAGGGAGGGCCGCCGGAGCCCGCCGGGGAAACCGCCCCCTAGCGGGACAGGGGATCGCGGACAGAAAGTGACCGCAAGGGTCCCTACGGTCGTGGCATGAAGCAGACGCAGAGGATTCTTGTCACCGGCGCCACCGGAACGGTCGGCCGCCAGGTCGTCGCCGAACTGCTGGCCCGGGGCCACGCGGTCCGCGCCCTCACGCGGGACGCCGCGAAGGCGGCCTTCCCGGCCGGTGTCGAGGTCGTCGAGGGCGACCTGACCGACCCCGACAGTCTGGTCCCGGCCCTGGAGGGGATCACCGGCCTCCACCTGATCACCTTCGGCGGGGCCGCCTTCACCCCACTGGAGACCGGCCCCCGGATCCTGGAACTGGCCCGCTCGGCCGGTGTCCGCCGGATCACCGTGCTGCACGGCGGCGGGCCCACCCCGCTGGAGGACGCGGTGCGCGGCGACGACGGGGTGACCTGGACCGTGCTCATGCCGGTCGAGTTCATGGCCAACGCCCTGGAGTGGGCGGACGGGATCCTGGCCGCGGGCGAGGTGCGAGAGCCGTTCGTCGCACGGCTCAGTGCCATGGTCCACGAGGGCGACATCGGCGCCGTCGCCGCGGTCGCGCTCACGGAGGAGGGCCACGGAGGGCAGGAGTACGTGATCACCGGGCCCGAAGTACTCACCGTCGGCGACAAGGTGGCGGCCGTCTCCGCCGCCGTCGGCCGGGAGATCGCCCTGGTCGAGCTGACCGAGGAGCAGGCCGTCGCCGCGTGGCGGGCGGCGTACCTCCCGGAGGACGTGATCGGCTTCCTGCTGGAGGCGTACGGGAACACACCGGAAGTGGGCCGTACGGTCTCCGGCACCGTCGAGAAGGTCACCGGCCGCCCGGCCCGTACCTTCGCCCAGTGGGCCGGCGAACACGCGGACGCCTTCAGGGCGTAGTCCCGCCCGGCGACTGTCTCGTATTGAGACACCCGCCCCGAAGCCCGGGGCCACAAGATCGACAAGGGGGTGTGACCGCAATGGGGTGCGGCCGTCGGCGTGCTCTGAGGCACCGTTCGTACGGCCGTGCCACCTGATGAAAGGTGAACAACATGGCCCTCGCACTGCTCCGGCGCCGGTGGCTCAAGGGCTCCTCCGCCGCGGCGGCGGGCCTCGCGCTCCCCCTTCCGTCCGGCGCGGGTGCCGTGGCACGTGAGGTCGTGGACCCCATGGGCTCGCCCCTGGCGGCCGCGGACGTCACCGTCACCGCCCTGGACACCCACCGGGTGGCCGCCCGCGGGACGACCGACCCGTACGGCTACTTCCTCGCCGCGCTGCCGCCCGGCCGGTACAGCCTGCTGGTCGCGGCGGAGGGCCTGCGGCCGCACCGCGAGACGATCGAGATCGGCACAGGCCCGCCGGCGCCCACCGAGCGCGTCTGGCTGCAACCGGCCGAGGCCCTCCAGCTCCCGACGCCCGGAACGTGGCTCTTCGACCCGCCGCACACCGCGATCCGGTTCATCGCCAAGCACGTCGGCATGGCACATGTCCACGGCCGCTTCGAACGCTTCGAGGGCGGGATCGGGATCGCCCAGGACATGACCGACTCCCGAGTCCACGTCCGCATCGACGCCTCCAGCATCACCACCGGCAACACCACCCGCGACAACCACCTGCGGTCCGCCGACTTCCTCGACGTCGAGCGCTTCCCGTACATCGACTTCACGAGCACCCGCTTCGCCTACCGCGGCGGCAGCAAGTGGTCGCTGCTGGGCTCCCTCACCATGCACGGTGTGAGCCGCTCCGTATCGCTCGACACGACGTACCTCGGCACGGTGAACGGCGGCTACGGGCAGGAGCTGCGCTGCGCCGCCCTGGCGACGGCGGAGCTGCACCGCGAGGACTTCACCCTCAACTGGCGTTCCATGCTGGCCCGGGGCATCGCCGTGGTAGGGCCGACGGTGCAGCTGGAGCTGGACGTCCAGGCGATGTACCGGACCCACGACACTCCGACCCCGCCGGAATAATCCCTGGCCCGATTCCCACCGCCCTCCCTACACTCTCCGAGTACCCGACGCCGCCCACGAGTTGAGCGGCGGGCACTGTCATGACGAACGAAGGGAGACGGCCATGCGTGACCACACCGCTGTCGTCGTCTCCCCTGCCGCGGTACGAGGTGATCCTCGTGTCCTCGTCGCTCCGGTGCCCGCTGCGCGGCCGGCACCGGATGACCGGGACGAACGTCTGAAAACGCCTGCTTCGGCTTGCTGACCTGGCGTCGGCAAGCCGAAGCAGGCGTGTGACACCGACACCTGCCTCGCCCGGGAATCGCGCTGCCCCTTCTCCGGATCGCCTCGAAAGGCCATGGGCCGTGCGCACCAACCTCAACCCGCTCGCCGTCGTCCGCAACCTCGGCATCCTCGCCCACGTCGACGCCGGCAAGACCACCGTCACCGAGCGGATCCTGTACGCCACCGGAACCACCCACAAGCGCGGCGAGGTCCACGACGGCACGACCGTCACCGACTTCGACCCGCAGGAGCGCGACCGCGGCATCACCATCTTCGCCGCGGCGGTGAGCTGCGCCTGGGACGGCCACCGGATCAACCTGATCGACACCCCGGGGCACGTCGACTTCGCCGACGAGGTGGAGCGTTCGCTGCGGGTGCTGGACGGTGCGGTCGCCGTGTTCGACGCGGTCGCCGGGGTCGAGCCGCAGAGCGAGTCGGTGTGGCGGCAGGCCGACCGGCACGGCGTGCCGAGGATCGCGTTCGTCAACAAGACTGGACCGCGCCGGGGCCGACCTCGACGCGGCCGTCGCGTCGATCCGGGAGCGGCTGCACCCGGCGCCGCTGGTCGTGCAGTTGCCCATCGGTACGGAGGACGGCTTCACCGGCGTCGTCGACCTCGTCCGCATGCGCGCGCTGGTGTGGGCCGACGGCGCCGACACGGCCGAGGACGAGCCGGTGCCCGAGGACCTGCGGGAGGAGGCGCGCACGCGTCGGCGGCTGCTGGAGGAGGCGGTGGCGGAACTGCATCCGGCCGCGCTGGAGGAGTTCTGCGACACGGTCGACGCTCTCGCGCGGAGACCCTGGCCGCCGCCCTGCGCGACCTGACGCGCAGGCGGTGACGGCGTGGTCGTGCTGTGCGGCTCGGCCTACCGCAACCGCGGGGTCGAGCCGCTGCTCGACGCGGTCGTGGCCTACCTGCCGTCGCCGCTGGACGTGCCGCCGGTACGCGGTGTGCACGACGGCGAGGAGCAGGAGCGGCCCGCCGACCCGGCGGCGCCGTTCGCCGCGCTGGCGTTCAAGGTGAACGCGACCCCGACCGGGCGGCTGACCTACCTGCGGGTGTACTCGGGAACGATCGAGAAGGGAGACACCGTGTTGGACGCGGGCGCGCGGCGCACCGAGCGGATCGGCCGGATCCTGCGGGTCCAGGCCGACCGGCACGCCCACGCTGGACCGGGCGGTCGCCGGGGACATCGTCGCCGTGGTCGGGCTGAAGTCCGCCCGCGCCGGCTCGACCCTGTGCGCGCCGGACGCCCCGCTCGTCCTTGAACCGCCGGGCGTGGCCGAGCCGGTGGTGTCCGTGGCGGTCGAGGCCCGCAGCGTCCACCGACACCGACCGGCTGGCCTCGGCGCTGGCCCGGCTGGCCGAGGAGGATCCCTCGCTGGTCGTGCGGACCGACCCGGAGACCGGACAGACGGTGCTGTCGGGCATGGGTGAACTGCACCTGGAGGTCGCGGTGGAGAAGATCCGGCGCGAGCTGGGGCTGGAGGTCAACGTCGGCCGCCCCCGGGTCAGCTACCGCGAGACGGTCGGCCGAGGGGTGTCCGGCTGGTCTACCGGCACGTCAAACAGGACGGCGGGGCGGGGCAGTTCGCCCATGTCGTCCTCGACGTGGAGCCGCTGGGACGAAGGCGGCTTCGAGTTCCGCTCGGCCGTCGTCGGCGGGCGGGTGCCGCAGGAGTACGTCCGGGCGGTCGAGGCCGGCTGCCGGGACGCCCTGGCCGAGGGGCCGCTCGGCGGCCACCCGGTGACCGGGCTGCGCGTCACGCTCACCGACGGGGCGACCCATGTGAAGGACTCCTCGGACACGGCGTTCCGCACGGCCGGCCGCCTCGGTCTCCGCGAGGCCCTGCGCGCCTGCGCGATGGTCCTGCTGGAGCCGGTCGTCGAGGTCACGGTCACCGTGCCCGAGGACGCCGTCGGCGGCGTGCTCGGCGACCTGGCCGCCCGGCGCGGCCGGGTCTCCGGCTCGGTCAGCCGGGCGGGCGCGGCGGTCGTCACGGCCACCGTGCCGCTGGCCGAACTGTTCGGCTACGCGACCCGGTTGCGCAGCCGCACCCAGGGCCGCGGCACCTTCACGGCCCGGCCCACCGGCTACGCGCCGGCGCCGGTCGCGACGCCGGCGCGGTAGCGCCGAGTGGCCCCCTTCCCTTCCGGCACCGGGAGAGAAGGGGGCCTCCCGCACAAGGACGACGCGACCGTCGACGGCACGGCAGCCGTCCCGACGCCGGCGACCCGCCCCGGCCGATATCCGGTTGCCCCGGGCCGCGCACCCTGCCAGCCTCGCGCCCATGCCCACCTTCACCGCCCCCGACGGCACGACTCTCGCCTACCACGTGACGGGAGACGGCCCGCCCCTGGTCTGCCTCCCCGGTGGCCCGATGCAGGACTCGGTCTATCTGGGGGACCTCGGCGGTCTGACCGCCCACCGCACCCTGATCCGGCTGGACCTCAGGGGTACGGGCCGCTCGGCGGTGCCGCGGGACACGGCGTCGTACCGCTGTGACCGGCAGGTGGGCGATGTCGAGGCGCTGCGCGAGGAGCTGGGGCTGGAGCGGCTGGACCTGGTCGCGCACTCCGCCGGGGCGAACCTGGCCGCTCTGTACGCGGCCCGGCATCCGGACCGCGTGAGGCGGCTCGTCCTCATCACGCCCAGCGTCTTCGCCGTCGGCCTCCAAACCACCGGCGAGGACCGCCTGGAGACGGCCCGACTGCGCCGGGACGAACCGTGGTTCGCCCCGGCGTACGCGGCCTTGGAGTCGATCACCGAGGGCCGGGCCACCGACGACGCCTGGGAGGCCGTCGCACCGTTCTGGTACGGGCGGTGGGACGACAGGGCGCGGGCGTTCCGTGCGGCGGAGGAGCGACAGCGGAACGACGAGGCCGCCGCCCGCTACGCCTTTGACGGCGCCTTCGACCCGGACGCCACCCGGACCGCCCTCGCCGCGTTTCCCTCACCGGTCCTCGTCCTCGCCGGGGAGTACGACGTGGCGGGGCCCGCGCGCGTGATGAAGGAGTACACGGGACTGTTCCCGAGGGCTGAACTGGTCGTGCGGAACGGGGCGGGCCACTTTCCGTGGCTGGATGATCCAGGGAGGTTCGTGACGGCCCTGGTGGCTTTCCTGGACGGGGTCAGCAGTCCCTGAACTCCGGCGTCGGGACATAGTCCGGGTCCACCTGGGCCGCCAGGTCCTCGCCCGTGCGGGCGTCCGCCCAGGCCCGGACGTTGCGCAGGTGGAACTCGACGGCGTGGCGGTGGAGCCGGTCCCAGTCGCGGGGGTGGGAGTCGACGGCCTCGCGGAGGACGCTGAGGGCGTGGCGGTTGTGCGGCTCCAAGGACGCCAGAGCGTCCAGGCCGCCTTCCGCGCGGCCCTGTTCGGCCGAGCGGACCCAGGAGGAGTGCACCAGGTGGGTCAGGAGGTCGTCCCCCACCTGTTCCTTGAGGAAGAGCAGGTCGTCCTCGCAGGTCACCTTGTTGCCGACGACCGCGATGCGGATGCCGAACCGTTCCGCGTGCTCGCGGTACTGGCGGTAGACCGAGACGCCCTTGCGGGTGGGTTCCGCCACCAGGAACGTCATGTCGAAGCGGGTGAACAGGCCCGAGGCGAAGGCGTCCGCGCCCGCCGTCATGTCGACCACGACATACTCGCCGGGGCCGTCCAGCAGGTGGCCGAGGTACAGCTCGACCGCGCCGAGCTTGGAGTGGTAGCAGGCCACGCCCAGATCGGACTCGTCGAACTCGCCCGTGACCATCAGCGGTACGCCGCCCGCGCGGCCGACGTGCCGGGCGTGCAGTTCGTCGTCGCCGAGGGGGTGCAGGAGGCGGGAGCCGCGTCCGGGCGGGGTCGTCTTGATCATGGCCTCGCCGGAGGCGATGCGCGGGTTCGTGCCGCGCAGGTAGTCCTTGATCCAGGCCAGGTGGGCGCCCAGGGGAGGGGCGGACTTGTCCTGTTCGCCGAGCGCCTCGGCCAGGTGCTGGTTGAGGTCGCCGTCGATGGCGAGGACCGGGGCGCCGGAGCGCGCCAGGTGACGGGAGAAGAGTGCCGACAGCGTGGTCTTGCCGCTGCCGCCCTTGCCGACGAACGCGATCCTCACGACCGTTCCACCTTTTTGAAAATGGATGTCATGTGGTCAGGTTTAGGGAGTGGTCGTCGCCGGTGTCAAATCGCCTAGGCCGTTCGGGACTTGGGGCGGCGGCCCGGGTATCGAACGCCCGTCGTACCCGGCTGGTGGGCTTGCTCCGCTTGATGCATATGCTGTGCAAGTGCGTCCCCACAGCATCAAGAGCCGCTCCCGGTTCCTCGCCGCCCTCGTCCTCGTCCCGTGCCTGGCCGGCTGCTTCGCCTCCCCCGGAGGGGAGTCGTCGTCGGACGGCGGGCAGCCGGGCTCCCGCCTGCGCGTCGCCCTCGCCTTCCCGCCCGCCGAGAACTTCTCGCCGTACGGAGCGGACGCCACCCTCCTCAGCCGCCTCGGCGTCACCGAGGGCCTGACGGCCCTGGACGCCAACGGTGCCGCGGCCCCCGCACTCGCCGAGTCCTGGCGCCGCGAGAACGACCGCACCTGGCGGTTCACCCTGCGCGAGGCCACCTTCCAGGACGGCACGGACGTCACCCCGGCCGCCGTGGCCGGCGCACTCACCCGCGCCACGAAGGCGAAGCCCGCGCCCGCCGCCCTCGCCGGTGTCACGCTCGACGCGAAGGCCGACGGCGACCGCGGCATACGTGTCACCACCGCCGCGGCCGATCCCGTCCTGCCCATGCGCCTGTCCAGCCCGAGCCTGGCGATCCTCTCCCCGAAGGCGTACGGCAAGAAGGGCAACCCCGACCCGGTCGGGACCGCCACCGGCCCCTTCGAGATCACGAAGGTCAGTGGCGGCGGATCCGCCACCCTCGACCGTTACGACGACTACTGGAGTGGCCGCGCCCAGGCCTCCGGTATCGACGCACGCTTCGTCAAGGACGGCACCGCACGCGCCAACGCGGTACGCACCGGCGACGTCGACATCGCCGAGGCGATCCCCGTCGCCCAGGCCGCCACGCTCGACAAGGCGACGCTGAGGGAAGCCGGCACCACCCGGACCACCGGCCTGCAGCTCAACACCAGGACCGGCCCCTTCAAGGACCCGAAGCTGCGCGCCGCCGCCCGCACGGCGATCGACTCCTCCGCCATCGTCAAGGGCGTCTTCGAGGGGTACGCCGATCCGGGCGCGGGCGTCTACGGTCCCGCCGTCACCTGGGCCGAGAGCAAGCGCGTGAAGCCGGCCGGGCGAGCCGAAGCCGCCCGGCCCGACGGTGAGCGTGATCACCCTCGCCACCTACGACAACCGGCCCGAGCTCCCCGAGGTCGCCCAGGTGGTGCAACAGCAGCTGGAGAAGGCCGGCTTCACGGTGAAGCTCGAAGTGCGCGAGTACTCACGGCTGGAGAGCGACGCGCTCGCCGGGAGGTTCGACGCGTTCATCGGCGCCCGCAACAGCCTCCTGGACACCGGCGATCCCGTCGGCGTCCTCGGCAGTGACTACACCTGTGACGGCGGCTACAACCTGGCCCTGCTGTGCGACAAGAACGTCGACCGGGCCGTCACCAAGGCCGACGGGACCGACGGCACCGGTGAGCGGCAGGACGCGGCCATGGCCGCCGAGGCCGCGATCCTCGGCACGGACGCGGTCGTGCCGCTGGCCCACCAGCAGATCATCGCCGGCGTCTCCACCAAGGTCCGGGGCGTGCTCCTCGACCCCTACGAGCGGACACTGGTGGGCACCGGGACGCGTCGCTGAGAGGCTCAAGCGGGCAGACTGCGTGTCGACCACGCAGCTGATCTCGACCAACTGCCCGGGGAAGGTCAGTTCGGTGACGCCCAGGGCCGTGCTGACCGGGCGGTGGGTGCCGAAGTACGCCCGGTTGGCCACCGCCACCGCGTCGGCGTGCTTCACCAGGTCCACCACGTACAGCGTCTGGGAGACGATCTGGTTGCGCGTGACGCCGTAGTGGGCCAGAACCCTGTCGATGTTGGCGTAGGTCCCCTCGAGCTGGGCGGTGAGGTCGTCCGTGGGGCGGAAGGTGCCCGCCTCGTCGAACGCGAGCTGCCCGGAGACGTGGATCAGGTCGCCGGACCTGATCGCCTGTGCGTAGCCGAAGTAGCTCTCGGCGGGCACGTCGTGGTTGTAGACGTCGGGGGTGGTCACAGTTTCCGTCCTTCCGTCGAGCACGCAACGACGTGCTCTCTTGCGGTTACTCGGGAACTGTAGGAGAGTGACCGCCGACCTGGAAGAACGCACTTTTCGGTGACTGGGGAACCTTATGGTGACCAAGCGGCAGTTGAGCGGCCTGCCCGAGGACGCGGATCTGCGTCGGGCGGACTCGCTGGCGCGCGAGATCTTCTCGGACGTCGCCAACAAGTGGGCGCTCCTGATCATCGAGGCCCTCGGCGAAGGCACGCTGCGCTTCAGTGAGTTGCGGGGCGAGGTCGAGGGCGTCAGCCACAAGATGCTCACCCAGAACCTGCGGATGCTGGAGCGCAACGGCCTGGTCGACCGGAAGGTGCACCCCACAGTGCCGCCGAAGGTCGAGTACACCCTCACCGAGCCGGGCCGGGCCCTGCGGGCCACGGTCGACCTGCTCTGCGGCTGGACCCATCAGCACCTCGGGCATATCGAGGCAGCGCGCGGGCGGTTCGACGCCTGACCGGCCGGGGTGTCAGCTCGCGACCAGTTCCCGTACCTGCCGCCGCGTCGACCGCTCCTCGACCCGCGAGGTCCGCCGCAGCCACAGCACGTCCCGCCCGAACGACCACACCAGCAGGCCCAGCGCCAGGGCCGCCACGCCGAAGTTGCCCGCGTACGGCAGCAGGTCCGCGCCCGCGACCAGCAGGAGCACGCCCTGGAGCGCGGCGACCGTCTTGCGGGCGGTGCTCGGCGGGAGCGCGGCGGTCAGCCAGGGCCAGACCCGCGCGGCGGCGACGAAGAGGTAGCGCATGCCGCCGATCAGCAGCACCCACGGGCCCAGCTCCATCGACACGTACACGCTCAGCACCAGGATCAGGAACGCGTCGACCTCCATGTCGAAGCGCGCCCCCAGCGCCGTCGAGGTGCCGGTGCGGCGGGCCACCTTGCCGTCGACTCCGTCGAGGATCAGGGCGACTGCCGTCAGGCCGACGAACAGCGACACCGGCGGCGAGCTCTGGAAGGAGTCCGCGACCAGGGCGGTGACCCCGCCGACGAGGGTGGCGCGGCCGAGGGTGACCCGGTTGGCCGCGCCGAAGGAGCGCAGCCGGGAGCGGTGCAGGGCCCGGGAGAGCACCGCCCAGGTGGCGATCGCGAACGCGAGGCCGGTCAGCCAGCCCGCCGGGCCCATCCCGATCGCCGTACCGATCAGGGCGAGCAGCAGGATCTGCACTCCCGCCCCCAGGGCGGTCTCCTGCTGTACGAGCCTCGCGTCGTAAGTGTTGTTCAGGGCCACCGAACACCCTCCGGCCGTGTGACAGAGTCGATCAACGCCGCTACCTTGTGCGCGGCCTGTGCACCCCTCGGTACGCAAGCCGCTTCCCGATCGTTCAGGAGGACTTCGATGAAGCACACCGCACGGGCGTTCTGGATCGACTCGCCCGGGCGAGGCGGCATCCGGGACGTCACCCTGCCGGAACCCGGCGAGGACGAGGTGCTGGTCCGGACGCTGTTCTCCGGAGTGAGCCGCGGCACCGAGACGCTCGTCTTCCGCGGCGGTGTGCCCGGTCAGCCAGCACACGGCCATGCGGGCGCCGTTCCAGGAGGGCGACTTCCCGGGCCCGGTGAAGTACGGCTACCTCAACGTCGGCGTGGTGGAGGAGGGGCCCGACGCGCTCGTCGGCCGTACGGTGTTCTGCCTCTATCCGCACCAGAGCCGGTACGTCGTCCCGGCGCATCGCCGTCACCGCCCGTACCGGACACCGTGCCCGCCGAACGGGCCGTGCTCGCCGGGACCGTGGAGACCGCCGTCAACGCCCTGTGGGACGCCGCGCCTCTGGTCGGCGACCGGATCGCCGTGGTCGGCGGCGGCATGGTCGGCTGCTCGGTGGCCGCCCTGCTCGCCCGGTTCCCCGGCGTCCGGCGTCCAGTTGGTCGACGCCGACCCGTCCCGCGCCGAGATCGCCGAGGCCCTCGGCGTCGGCTTCGCCGCCCCCGAGGACGCCGCTCGGCGAATGCGACCTGGTCGTCCACGCCAGCGCCACCGAGCAGGGCCTCGCCCGGTCCCTGGAACTGCTCACCGCCGAAGGGCACCGTCCTCGAACTGAGCTGGTACGGCGACCGGCAGGTCAGCCTGCCGCTCGGCGAGGCCTTCCACTCCCGGCGGCTCGCCATCCGCAGCAGCCAGGTCGGCACCGTCTCCCCGGCCCGCCGCGCCAACCGCACCTACGCCGACCGGCTCGCCCTCGCCCTCGACCTGCTCGCCGACCCGGCTCTCGACGCCCTCGTCACCGGCGAGATCCGCCTTCGAGGAGCTGCCGGACGTGCTGCCGAAACTCGCCTCCGGCGAGCTCCCCGCGCTGTGCCACCGCGTCCGGTACGACGAGAGCGATTGACGCATCGGCTGACGATTCGTGCCATCCGGTGACCAGCAAGAGCGCCTGACCTGAGAAAAGACGTAGAGGACGGCTGAACAGGGGAAGGCAAAGAGCCGTACTACCCGGCATCCCCGGCAGGCAACAGCGGGGGAGCAGACGCGCCGCACCTGGAGGGTCGTCCGTTGTTCAGCATCACCGTCCGCGATCACATCATGATCGCCCACAGCTTCCGCGGCGACGTCTTCGGACCCGCGCAGCGCCTGCACGGAGCGACGTTCCTGGTGGACGCCACCTTCCGGCGCGAGCAGCTGGACGAGGACAACATCGTCGTCGACATCGGACTGGCCACCCAGGAACTCGGCGCCGTCGTCAGCGAGCTGAACTACCGCAACCTCGACAACGAACCCGACTTCGCCGGCGTCAACACCTCCACCGAGTTCCTGGCCAAGGTCATCGCCGACCGGCTCGCCGAGCGCATCCACAAGGGCGCGCTGGGCGAGGGCGCCAAGGGCACTCGCGGGCCTCACCGTCACCCTGCACGAGTCGCACATCGCCTGGGCGAGTTACGAGCGTGCGCTGTGACCGACACGACCATCGAGCGGCCCGGGCAGCCGGGCTCGGAGCAGGTCGCGCTCGAACTACGTTCCCGTGCAGCACGCCGCCCTGAAGAACGCCGAGATCATCCCCATGTCCCTGCGCACCGTGCACTTCGTGCTGCCGGGCGGCGTCGACGACCCGGCCGCGCCGAGCGGCGGCAACGCCTACGACCGGCGCGTGTGCCTGGACCTGCCCGGCTTCGGCTGGCAGGTCGACCAAGCACGCCGTCGCCGGTGAGCTGGCCCCGGCCCGGGGCGGCGGCCCGCACGGAACTCGCCCGCGCCCTGCGGCGAGTTGCCGGACGGGGCCGTCGTCCTGCTCGACGGGCTGGTCGCCTGCGGGGTGCCCGGAGATCGTCGTGCCCGGAGGCGGAACGGCTGCGCATGGCCGTCCTCGTCCACCTCCCGCTCGGCGACGAGACGGGACTCGACCCGGCCGTGGCGGCCGAACTGGACGCCCGGGAGCGCGCGGTGCTGCGGGCGGTGCCGGCGGTCATCGCCACCAGCGACTGGGCGGTCCGCCGCCTGGTCTCCCACCACGGCCTCGCCCCCGAGCGGGTCCACGTCGCCGCCCCCGGCGCCGACATCGCGCCCCTCGCGCCCGGCACCGACGGCGTCTCGCGCCTGCTGTGCGTGGCCGCCGTGACCCCGCGCAAGGGGCAGCACCGGCTGGTGGAGGCGCTGGCCGCGGTGACCGACCTGCCGTGGAGCTGCGTGCTGCGTCGGCGGCCTCGACCCAGGACCCGGAGTACGTCGCCCAGCTGCGGTCCCTCGATCGCGCGAGCACGGCCTCGAGGACCGGCTGGACCTGGCGGGCCCGAAGGCCGGCGCCGAACTCGACGCCAGCTACGCCACCGCCGACCTGATGGTCCTCACCTCCTACGCCGAGACGTACGGCATGGCGGTGACCGAGGCACTCGCGCGGGGCATCCCGGTCATGGCCACGGACGTCGGCGGCCTGCCGGAGGCGGTCGGCCGCGCCCCCGACGGCGGCGTGCCCGGCATCCTCGTCCCGCCGGAGAACCCCGCCGCCATCGCCGCCGAACTGCGCGGCTGGTTCGGCGAGGCGGACGTACGACGCCGCCTGAAGGCCGCCGCCCGCGGCCGCCGCGCCGCCCTGACGGCTGGGCGACCACGGCCAGAGCCTGGCCGCGGTACTGCGCCGGCTGCCCGACCGAACCCCGGAGGGCCGCATGACGAACCCGGCGACGACCCAGCAGGCGGGACGATTCCGGCGCAGCCCGGGCCGAGGGAGGTCCCGTGCCGACGGAGGCCGCCACATCGGGCGGACGCCGTGGCGGGGCCGTCGGCGGATGCAGTGATCGCGTGGGCGGCGTGGCGCCGTCACCGGCGGGCTCCGACGCGGACGCCGTCATCCCGGGCGCCGGCCCGAGCGGCAAGCCCGGCTCGCGGCCCACCGTGAAGCTGCGGGAGGCCGACCCCGAGGATCCGCCCCGCTACGCGCCCGAGTGGCTGGAGCTGCGCGAAGCCGGCCGACGCCGCCGCGCGGGCGCACGACCTGCTCGATCCGCTGCGGATCCGGCTCGCCAACCTGCCCGGGAAGCCGGGCGGTGTCGTCATCCACGACCTGGGCTGCGGCACCGGCTCGATGGGCCGCTGGCTCGCGGCCCGCCTGGACGGCGCCCAGCACTGGATCCTGCACGACCGCGACCCCTACCTGCTGCACTTCGCCGCCGTCGCCTCCCCGCGCTCCGCCGCCGACGGCAGCCGGGTCACGGTGGAGACGCGGCGCGGCGACGTCGCCCGCCTCACCCCGGACGCCCTGAACGGCGCCTCCCTGGTGACGGCGTCCGCGCTGCTGGACGTCCTCACCCGCGAGGAGGTCGGCACCCTCGCCGCCGCCTGCGCCGGCGCCGGCTGCCCCGCGCTGCTGACGCTGTCCGTCGCCGGGCGCGTCGAACTCGACCCCGTCCCACCCGCTGGACACGGAGATCGCCGAGGCGTTCAACGACCACCAGCGCCGCGACGGCCTGCTCGGCCCGGACGCGGTCACGGCGGCGGCCGAGGCGTTCTCCGAGCACGGCGCGACCGTACGGCTGCACCCGAGCCCCTGGCGGCTCGGCCCCGAGCAGGCCGCGCTCACCGCGCAGTGGCTGCGCGGCTGGGTCGGCGCCGCCGTCGAGGAGCGCCCCGAGCTGCGCGAGCGCGCCGACGCGCTACCTGCCGAACGCCTGGCCGCCTGCGCGGCCGGCGAGCTGCGCGTCGTCGTCCACCACAGCGACCTGCTGGCCCTGTGCCGGCCGGCGGGCGGAGCGTCATGAGCCCCGAGGCGACGGCAGGGCGCGCGTCACGCGACGCGACGGCCGAGCCCGAGAGCGGCGCGGCGTCGGCGCCCCGGAGCCGTGCGGGCCCGGCTCGGCGGACGTCCGGCCGCCCCGGCACCGCACGTGTGGCCGCGCTCCAGCGGCCGCCGCCGCCGCCGTAGCCGTCGCCGCCACCGGCCCCGGCGCCGACGTCGTCCGAGCCCCGGGCCGGAAGCCGCAGGCCCGCCGGACCACCGTCGCCCTCGCCCGTTCCCTGCGCGCCCTGCGCCCGCCTCGACTCCCCCAAGGTCCGCACGCACCTCGGCACCGTCGTCGGAGTCGCCATCCTCGGCGTGCTGTTCTGGCGGCTCGGTACCGGCGTCTTCCTGGACGGGCTGCGCCGGATCGACGCGACGTCGCTGGTGCTGGCGCTCGGGATCGGGCTCGTCACCACCGTGTTCAGCGCGTGGCGGTGGGCGTTCGTGGCCCGGGGGCTGCGGATCCGGCTGCCGCTCGGGCCGGCCGTCGCCGACTACTACCGCGCCCTGTTCCTCAACGCGGCCCTGCCCGGCGGCGTCCTCGGCGATGTGCACCGGGCGGTGCGGCACGGGCAGAGCGCCGGGTGACATGGGGCGCGGCGTGAAGGCGGTCGTCCTCGAACGGGCCGCCGGGCAGATCGCGTGCTCGCCGTCGCGGCGCCGTCGTGCTGCTGACCATGCCGTCCCCGGTGCTGGACGAGGCCCGCGCACCTCGCCCCGCTCGGCGGCCTTCGCCGCGGTGGGCGCGCTCGCCGTCGTCCTCGCCGTGCGCATGAACCGGGCACCGGCGCCCTCGCGCCGCGCGGCCGGAGGCTGCGCGCGACCCTCGCGCGAGGCGCGCGAAGGGCTGCTGTCCCGCCGCAACGGGCCCGGAGTCGCTGTCTCCTCCGGCGGTCGTTCTGGCCGGTCACCTCGCGCATGTTCGTGCTCGCCGCCCGGTCGCCGGAGCCGCCGCCTCCGTGGCCGTCCTGCTGCCGCTCGCCGTCCTCGCCCTGCTCGCCATGGGACTGCCGCTGAACGTCGGCGGCTTGGGCCCCCGGGAGGGCGTCACCGCCTGGGCGTTCGGCGCCGCCGGGACTGGGCGCCGGCACGCGGACTGGCCGTCGCCGTCGTGTACGGCGTGCTCAGCTTCGTGGCCGCGCCTGCCCGGCGCCGTCGTCCTCGTCGCCCGCTGGTACACCGGCCTGCGCGCGGACCCGGGCCGCGCACCGGCGGATCCGGCCCCGGCCGCCATCTCGTCTCCCGTGTCCGCAAGGCATCGCGCGTCGGAGGTCAGCAGCGAGAAATACGCCCCGAAGGAATCCGCGAGGCTCGCCAGGAGTTCCTTCCCCTTTTCCGCCGAACCCAGCGAAGGACGGCCGATGACGCCCGAATCGGTATAGCCGGACATGCCGAGGGTGAGCAGATGACGCCGGTCGTCAGCGACGAAATCGGAGGTCTCATAACCGGGTCGGAGCATTTCGGGATGAGCGTGCAGAAGGATGGAGGTCTCGATTTCCCCCGCGTGCATGTCGGTGAGCAGCGAGGTGACCACACCCGCCCGCTCCCGCGCCGCCTCCCAGTCCTCCGCGGCCGGGAACAGCGCCATCCGCTCGCCGCGCGCGGAGGACTCCTGAACGACGTTGCCCAGTACGTAGTTTCCGCCGTGCCCGTTGACCACCACCAGGGCGTCGACGCCCGGACCGGCGGAGCGAAGCCGCTATGTCCCGTACCACCGCATGAAGGGTCACCGAGGAGATGCTGACGGTCCCCGGCCAGGCCGCGTGCTCGTGCGAGCACGAGATCGTCACCGGCGGAAGGAGGTGCACCGGGTACGCGCGCGGCTATCTCGCGCGCGACGGCACAGGCGACGAGCGTGTCGGTCGCCAGCGGAAGGAACGCACCGTGCTGCTCGAAGCTCCCCACGGGAAGGACCGCGACCTGCCGTGAGACACCCGCGCCCCGCGTCCGTACGTCTTCCGTGGTGTCCGCCGGCACCAGTAGTGTGCCGCCGGCCGCGTTCCGAACCACTCATCGTTTCACGGCCTTTCGTCTCTGCTTAGGAACTCGAGAATCATGACAGAAAAAATTGGCGTACTCGGCAAGAAGTCGCACGCAGCGTTCCGGCGTGGAACGCGTCGTGAATGCCCCCTTGCCCACCGTGTACGGGAAATTCCAGGCGGTCGGCTACCTGGACCACGACCGCGGTGACGAACAGGTGGCGCTGGTCTACGGCGAGATCGGCACGGACGACGTCCTCATCCGGCTGCACTCGGAGTGCCTGACCGGCGACGCCTTCGGCTCCCAGCACTGCGAGTGCGGCGACCAGCTCGACGCCGCGCTGCGTGCGGTCGTCGCCGAGGGCAGCGGCGTCGTCGTCTACCTCAGAGGGCACGAGGGCCGTGGCATCGGCCTGCTCGGCAAGCTGCGCGCGATGGCCCTGCAGGCGGAGGGCCTGGACACCGTCGAGGCCAACCTCGCCCTCGGCCTGCCGGTGGACGCCCGCGACTACGGCGTCGCCGCCCGGATCCTGGACGACCTGGGCGTGCAGTCGGTCCGCCTGATGTCCAACAACCCGCGCAAGCGCGAGGCGTTGGTGCGACCACGGCATCCAGGTCGCCGAGCAGGTGCCGCTGCTGATCCCGCCGTGCGAGAACAACATCACCTATCTGCGCACCAAGCGGGAGCGCCTCGACCACCACCTGCCCCACCTGGACGCGGTGGTCAGCTCCTCCTGAGGCGCCGGGCGCTCGCGCGGGCGGGCTCCGGTTTCCTCGGCGTGACCTGGGCGCATTCCTGCGCGACCCGCAGGCGGGCCGCGTACGCTTCGTGGACGTCAGCCCCTTGAGCGTCGGCCCTCAGCGGCCGACGCCTCACGCCGGAGGCCCACCTGGTATGACCGAGCTCCATCTGTGGCTGCGCCACGAGGCCCGAACGACCGAGCGACGCACACCGATCGTGCCCGACGACGCCCGGCGGCTCGTCGGGAACGGAGTGGAACTGACCGTCGAGGAGTCCCCGCAGCGGGTCTTCCCGATCAAGGAGTACGAGGCGGCCGGCTGCCGCGTCGCCCCCGCGGGCTCCTGGGTGACGGCGCCGCGGGACGCCGTCGTGCTCGGCCTGAAGGAACTGCCCGAGGAGCCGGCGCGAACTGACGCACCGACACATCTTCTTCGGCCACGCCTACAAGGGCCAGCCCGGAGCGGCCGGCCTGCTGCGCCGGTTCGCCGCCGGGGGCGGGGCGCTGTTCGACCTGGAGTACCTGGTGGACGACACCGGGCGGCGCCTCGCCGCCTTCGGTTTCTGGGCCGGCTACTTGGGCGCCGCCCTGGCGGTGCTCCAGCACCGGGGCCGGCTGCGGACGCCGCTGGCGCCCACCACCAAGGAGGAACTGGACGAGTCCCTGACGGCCCGCCGACGATGCCGAGTTCACCGGCCTGGTCATCGGCGCCCTGGGACGCAGCGGCCGCGGTGCCCGCGTGGCCTTCACCACCGCCGGCGTCGACCCGACCTGCTGGGACCTCGCCGAGACCCGCGACCTGGACCGCCACGCCCTGCTGGAGCACGACGTCATGGTGAACGCGGTGCTCGCCACCACCCCCGTCCCGCCCTTCCTCCGCGCGCAGGACCTCGACACCCCGGACCGCCGTCTGCGCACCCTGTGCGACGTGACCTGCGACGTCGGCTCCCCGCTCAACGTCCTTCCGGTGTACGACGACACCACCGACTGGGACGAGCCCGTACGCCGGCTGCGCGCCGAACCCCCGCTCGACCTGATCGCCATCGACAACCTCCCCTCCCTGTTGCCGCTGGAGTCCAGCGCCGACTTCTCGGCCGCCCTGCTGCCCCACCTGCTCGACTTCGGCGTCGCCGGACCCTGGGGACGCTGCCTGGACCGGTTCCGTCAGGCCTGCCGTGAACACGGACTTGCCGAGGGGGAGTTCCACGAGCAGAAGTTCCATGACCACTGACCTGGTATCCGCGAGCGGCACCGTCCACTGGGTCGGCGCCGGCCTCTCCACCGGCAGCGGACTGGCCGCGCTGTGCGACACCGCCGAGCGCGTACGGCTCTGGCACCGCACGGAGAGCCGCGCGGCCGACGCCCTCGGCCGGCTGGGCCTCGCCGGACGGGCCGAGCCCCGTGCGTACACGCTGTCCGCGCTCGCCGCCGAACTCGCGCCCGGCGACGTCGTCGTGTCCATGCTGCCCGACGCCGGAACACGCGCCGCTGCTCGCCGAGTGCGTACGGCGGGGAGCGCACTTCGCCTGCTCCAGCTATGTGTCCCAGGCGGTGCTGGAGCAGGTGCCCGCCGCCGCGAAGGCCGGGGTCGTCGTCCTCACCGAAGGCGGGCTCGACCCGGGCATCGACCACCTCTTCGCGCACGCACTCGTCGCCCGGGCCCGGGACACCATCGGCGACGGGACGCCCGCCTCGTACACCCTCACCTCGTACTGCGGCGGGGTCCCCGCCGTCCCGAACGACTTCACCTACCGCTTCAGCTGGGCACCCGCGGGCGTCCTCAACGCCCTGCGCTCCCCGGCCCGTTACATCGAGGACGGTGCCGAGACCGTCGCCGACCGTCCGTGGGAGGCGACCCGGCGGCACGTCCTCGAAGGGGAGACGTTCGAGGTCTACCCCAACCGCGACAGCGTCCCGTTCGTCGCGCAGTACGAGCTGCCGGACGCCTGGACGCCACGGACGTTCGTACGCGGCACCCTGCGCCTGGAGGGCTGGCTGCGGGCCTGGGACGGTGTCTTCGAGGAGCTGAAGCGGGGCGACGACACCCGGATCGCCGCCCTGGCCCAGGAACTGGCCGCCGCCTACCCCACCACGGACGACGACCGTGACCGGGTCGTCCTCGCCGTGTCGCTCGAGGTGCGGGCCGAGACGGGGCGGACCTGGGCCGGCGGCTACCTCCTCGACCTGGTGGGCGACGCGCGGGAGAGCGCGATGGCACGCTGCGTCTCGCGCACCCTCGCCCTGGGCGTGCGCCATGTGCTGGACGGCTCCCTGCCGCCGGGTCTGAACCGCGCCGCCGAGACGGCGGCCCGGTCAGAACAGTGGCTGCGTGAACTCGCCCAGGACGGAACCCAGTTCACGCTCCGCGTCGACCAGTAGCGGGGCTCAGCCCGACAGGGCCTCGTGGACCAGCCTCTTCAGGTCCCGGAACACCGTGTGCGAGGTCCGGGGCCGCACCTGCGTCATGAACTGCACCGTCAGGTCGCGGCCCGGGTCCACCCAGAACGTCGTCGTCGCCACCCCGCTCCAGCCGTAGGCGCCGAGCCCGGACGGCGCCACTGTGCGGGACGGGTCGATGACCACGGAGCAGTTGAGGCCGAAGCCGAGCCCCTCGTTCCCGGGCTCGTCGTGGGCGGGGCGGCTGCCGAAGGCGCGCAGGTCGGCGCCGCCGGGCAGATGGTTGCGGGTCATCAGGCCCACGGTCTCGGGGGCGAGGACACGGACGCCGTCGAGTTCGCCGCGGCGGCGCAGCAGCTCCATGAAACGGTGGTAGTCGTGGGCGGAGGCCACCATGCCGCCGCTGCCCGACAGGAACCGCGGCCGGCCGCGCAGCGGCAGCCCCGGGATCGGCCCGATGCCGCCGCCCTCCTTCTCCCCGTACATCTCCGACAGCCGGGGCGCCTGCTCGTCCGTGACGTGGAAACCCGCGTCCGTCATGCCGAGGGGGCCGAAGATCCGCTCGGCACAGAACACGTCGAGCGGGCGGCCCGACACGACCTCGATGACCCGGCCCAGGACATTGCTGGCGACCGAGTAGTTCCACTGGGTGCCCGGTTCGAACTGCAGCGGCAGGCTCGCGTACACCTCGATGGTCTCGGCCAGGTCGGCGCCCGGCGGCACCGACGACTCAAGGCCCGCATCGCGGTACAGGGCGTCTACGGGGTGGGTGTGGTAGAAGCCGAAGGTCAGACCCGAGGTGTGGGTCATCAGGTGCCGGACGAGTATCGGGCCGTCGGCCGGGCGGGTCCGCACGTCGGCCCCGGAGCCGCTGACGTACACCCGGGGCTCGGCGAAGGCCGGCAGATGGTCGGCGACCGGGTCGTCCAGCGACAGCCGGCCCTCCTCCACCAGCAGCAGCGCGGCGACGGCGGTGACGGGCTTCGTCATGGAGTAGACCCGCCACAGCGTGTCGGGCTCGACCGGGAGTCCGGCCGCGATGTCACGCAGCCCGTGCGTCGTGAGGTGTGCGACGCGGCCGGCGCGGGCGACGGACACGAGGAAGCCCGGCAGCCGCCCTTCGTCGACCAGTCGGGCGAGATTCCGGTCCAGCTGGTCCAGCACCCGTGGATCCAGCCCGGCCGCACCAGGATCGACCTCTTGTCGCAGCTGTGCCATCGCTCTTCCTCCGTCGCGCTCGTCGAGGTGAGATCCGGCATACCCCGCCCGGGCCGCCTCCGATCCCCTCGCGCTGAAGGAACCACTCATGATCGTG
Organism: uncultured Actinomycetota bacterium; assembly: GCA_963798065.1. GTDB lineage: Bacteria > Actinomycetota > Actinomycetes > Streptomycetales > Streptomycetaceae > Streptomyces. The sequence goes on from CAWCSC010000005.1 coordinate 278,892, forward strand.
CAGGAACAGGTGGAGGACCGCCCTCACCGGTACCGTCGGAACGGGACGGCCGCAGGCTGTTCGAGATCAGGCCCGACACCCCGGAGAACACCTCATGAGGATCCACATCACCAGTGTCTTCGTCGACGACCAGGAGAAGGCCCTGCGCTTCTACACGGACGTGTTGGGCTTCGTGCGGAAGCACGACGTCCCGGTGGGCACGGACCGGTGGCTGACCGTGGTCTCGCCGGAGGATCCCGGCGGGACCGAGCTGCTCCTCGAGCCCTCGGGTCATCCGGCGGTGCAGCCGTACAAGACGGCACTGGTCGAGGACGGCATCCCGGCTGCCTCGTTCGCCGTGGACGACGTCCAGGCGGAGTTCGAGCGGCTGCGCGGGCTCGGGGTGCGGTTCACCCAGGAGCCGCTGGAGATGGGTCCGGTCACCGCCGCGGTGCTGGACGACACCTGCGGCAACCTGATCCAGATCGCGCACACCAAGGCCTAGATCCCGGGGCGCAGGACTCATGGCCGATGTCACGCGGCGGTCGGGTTTCTAGGCTGTGAGGCAGGTCGCCACAGACCAGGACGCCATGAGAAGAGGTCACGATGCCCGTGAACGGCCGCAGCCACATCCGGATCGCCCGTCCCTCCCGGGACCTCGCGGCGGCCGAGCGCTTCTGGCATGAGGGGCTCGGGCTCGACGTAGTGTGGCGGGCCGAGGGCGGGGGTGAACCAGGGGAGCATGACCTGCTGATGCTCGGGTGGCCCGACGCCGACTGGCATCTGGAGCTCGTGTACGAGGCCGCCCGGCCGGTCGAGCCCCGCCCCACCGAGGAGGACCTGCTGGTGATCTACGCCGACGGCCCCGTCCCGGACGCCCTGGTCGCCCGTCTGGAGGAGCACGGCGGCAAGCGGGTGGAGTCCCCCAACCCGTACTGGAACGAGTGGGGCGTCACCATCGAGGACCCCGACGGCTACCGCTTGGTCCTGTGCCGTCGAGCCTGGTCCAACAGCTGAAGACCCGCCTTTGGGGGCGCGGGGCTGCTTCCCTGTGCGGCTCCGCCGCGTGGGCGCGACCAGCCCCCACGCGCCGGAACCCGGCACCAAAGGGTGGTCAGACCGTCACCTTCGCCGGCTGAACAGTTCCCCGAGCGGCACGCTCACCCAGCACCTCCGTAGGCACCCGGTGCGTCTCACGCGCCGTCACCGCCGCGATCACCGGCGGTACGCACAGCGCCGCCGTGAACAGGGCCACCGCCGACCAGTCGTCGCCGCCCGGCCCGGCGATCTGCGCGGCGAACGTCACCGCGAAACCGGCCGCGGCGAAGCCGATCTGCGTGCCGATGGCCACGCCGGACAGCCGGACCCGGGTCGTGAACATCTCGCCGTAGAAGGCGGGCCACACTCCGTTCGCGGCGCTGTAGACCACGCCGAAGCAGAGGACGCCGGTCAGGAACGTCAACGGGTAGGAGCCCGTGGAGACGGCCCACAGGTACAGGAACATCGTCACCGCGCTGCCGGCCGCACCGATCAGGAACACCGGTCGGCGGCCGATCCGGTCGGACAGTGTGGCCCACAGCGGGATCGCGGCGAGCGCGACGACATTGGCCAGGGCGCCCACCCACAGCATGGCGGTACGCGACATGCCCACCGCGTCGCTGGTGGCGTACGCCAGCGCCCACACCGTGAAGATCGTGCTGACCGAGGCGATGAGCGCGCCCGCGATCACCCGCAGCACATCCGCCCAGTGCTCGCGCATCAGCACCACCAGCGGCAGTTTGACGACGCCCTCCTCGGCGGCCTGCTGCGCGAAGGCCGGGGTCTCGTCCAGCTTGCGCCGGATGACGTAACCGACGACGGCGACCCCGACGCTCAGCCAGAACGGCACCCGCCAGCCCCACGACAGCAACTGCTCCTCGGGCAGCGCGGCGACCGGGATGAAGACCAGTGTGGCCAGCAGCTGGCCGCCCTGTGTGCCGCTGAGGGTGAAGCTGGTGAAGAAGCCGCGCCGGCCCGGTGGCGCGTGTTCCAGCGTCATGGAGTTGGCGCTGGCCTGTTCGCCCGCCGCCGAGATGCCCTGGAGCACCCGGCACAGCACCAGCAGGACCGGGGCGAGGGTACCGACCTGTCCTCGGGTGGGCAGACAGCCGATGAGGAACGTCGACAGGCCCATCAGCATCAGCGTGAAGACCATGATCTTCTTACGGCCGAGCTTGTCGCCGAAGTGGCCCAGGACCAGCGCGCCGACCGGACGGGCGGCGTACGCCACGCCGAACGTGGCCAGCGACAGCAGGGTCGCCGTGGCCGGGTCGGACTCGTCGAAGAACACGGCGGGGAAGATCAGCGCGGCGGCACTGCCGTAGATGAAGAAGTCGTAGTACTCCAGTGCGCTGCCGATCCAGGCGGCGGTCGCGGCTTTCCTGGGCTGACCGGGCGGGGCGGCGGCCCCTTGGGGCGTGGCGGGGACGGACACGGCGGCTCCTTAGCGGGCTCCACCCTAGGCGGAGTGAGACGAACGGCGAGCAGAGAGGGCGGGCCGGATCGCGGCTAATTAACCCACTGGGTAGTTAGTAGGGGATGGCCAGTGATGCTGCGCCCGTGTGCCCCCGGTGTCAAGAGGTCGCGCGCCGGACGTTCAGTGGTCCGTGCGCTCCGCGGTCAGATAGGCGATCACCATGTCGCCCAGCATGGTGCGGTAGTGCGCGCGCCGCGCCGGATCGAGCAGGTCGCGGCCGAACAGCGCTCCGAAGGTCTGCCGGTTGGAGACCCGGAAGAAGCAGTAGGAGGAGATCATCGCGTGCAGGTCGACGGCGTCGACGTCGGCCGTGAACAGGCCCGACTCCTGGCCCGACGCCAGAATCCGGCGGATCACGTCCAGGGCGGGGGAGCCGATCTTCCCGAGCTTCTCGGAGGCGGCGATGTGCTGCGCCCCGTGGATGTTCTCGATGCTGACCAGGCGGATGAAGTCCGGGTGCTGCTCATGGTGGTCGAAGGTCACCTCGGCCAGGCGCCGGATCGCCGCCACCGGGTCCAGATGCTCGACGTCGAGCTGCTGCTCGGCCTCCCGGATCACGCCGTAGGCCCGCTCCAGCACGGCCGTGAACAGGTGTTCCTTGCCGCCGAAGTAGTAGTAGATCATCCGCTTCGTGGTGCGGGTGCGGGCGGCGATCTCGTCCACCCGGGCCCCGTCGTAGCCGGCCCGCGCGAACTCCTGCGTGGCGACGTCGAGGATCTCGGCCTGGGTGCGGGCGGCGTCACGGATGCGCTCGCCAGGACGTGCCGGTTCTTCGACGCTGGTCATCAGGTTCCTTCGGGCGGAGGGGCCGGTGCCGGTGATTCTAGAAGCAGGGGCCCGTGCCCGACGGGGGCTTCCCGTGGCTGTGCTCGGCTGATATAGCTAACGTACTAGTTCGTACATTAGTGAGCTGCTCGGGAGGCCCGTGTGCCCAAGGACTCGTATCTCGTCGGACTGATCGGTTCCGGCATCGGTCCATCGCTCAGTCCGGCGCTGCACGAGCGGGAGGCCGACCGACAGGGCCTGCGCCTGCTGTACCGGCTCATCGACATCGACCCGCTCGGGGTGCCGCCCGAGGCGGTGGGCGATCTGCTGCGGGCCGCCCGCGACCTGGGCTTCGACGGGCTGAACATCACGCACCCCTGCAAGCAGCTCGTCATCGAGCACCTGGACGCGCTCGCCCCGCAGGCCGAGGCACTGGGCGCGGTCAACACCGTCGTCTTCGAGGACGGCCGCGCCGTCGGCCACAACACGGACGTCACCGGCTTCGCCGCCTCCTTCGCGCGCGGACTGCCCGACGCGCCGCTGGAGCGGGTCGTGCAGCTGGGCGCCGGCGGTGCGGGCGCGGCCGTCGCGCACGCCATGCTCACCCTCGGCGCCGAGCGGGTCACCGTCGTCGACGCGCTGCCCGAACGGGCCGCCGCCCTGGCCGGCTCCCTGAACCGCGCCTTCGGTCAGGGCCGCGCGGCCGCCGCGCCCCCACAACGGCAGGCCGAGCTGCTCGCGCACGCCGACGGCATCGTCCACGCCACGCCCACCGGCATGGCGGCCCACCCCGGCCTGCCCCTGCCCGCCGACCTGCTCCACTCCGGGCTGTGGGTCGCCGAGGTGGTCTACCGCCCCCTGGAGACCGAACTGCTGCGCACCGCCCGCGCGCTGGGCTGCGCCACCCTCGACGGCGGCGGCATGGCCGCCTTCCAGGCCGCCGACGCGTTCCGCCTGTTCACCGGGCGGGAACCCGATGCCGCGCGGATGCTCACGGACCTGACCGAACTGGCCGGCGCTGTAGGGGCACCGAACTAGAGAGAGGTACCGACGTGCGTACGTCCATCGCCACCGTCTCCCTCAGCGGATCCCTCACCGGGAAACTCGACGCCGCGGCCCGGGCCGGCTTCGACGGGGTGGAGATCTTCGAGAACGACCTGCTCGCCAGCCCCCTCACCCCCGAGGACATCCGCGCCCGCTGCGCCGACCTCGGTCTCACCGTCGATCTCTTCCAGCCGATGCGGGACATCGAGGCCGTGCCCGAGGCCGAGTTCGCCCGGAATCTGCGGCGGGCCCGCCACAAGTTCGAGCTGATGCGCAGGCTCGGCGCCGACACCGTCCTCGTCTGCTCCAGCGTCTCCCCGCAGGCGGTGGACGACGACGCCCTCGCCGCCGAGCAGCTGAGCCGGCTCGCCGACCTCGCGCGGGAGTCCGGTGTCCGGGTGGCCTACGAGGCGCTCGCCTGGGGGCGGCACGTCAGTACGTACGACCACGCCTGGCGCATCGTCGAGGCGGCCGGCCACCCGGCGCTCGGCACCTGCCTGGACAGCTTCCACATCCTCTCGCGCGGCTCCGACCCCAAGGGCATCGAGGACATCCCCGGAGAGAAGATCTTCTTCCTGCAGCTCGCCGACGCCCCGCTGCTCGCCATGGACGTCCTGCAGTGGAGCCGCCACTACCGCTGCTTCCCCGGCCAGGGGGGCTTCGACGTCGCGGGTCTGGTGCGGCACGTACTGAGCACCGGCTACGACGGCCCGCTCTCCCTGGAGGTCTTCAACGACGTCTTCCGGCAGGCCGACGCCGGCCCGACCGCCGTGGACGCCCGGCGCTCCCTGCTGGTCCTCCAGGAGAGGGTCGGCCAGGCCTCCCTGCCCGACCCGGTCGTCCCCACCGGCGTGGCCTTCGCCGAGCTGGTCACACCCGACGCCGAGCTCCTCAACGCCCTGCTCGGTTCCCTCGGCTTCACCCGCACCGCCCGGCACCGCGGCAAGCCCGTCGCCCTGTGGGAGCAGGGCGAGGCCCGGATCCTCGTCAACACCGGGCCGGCCGTGCGCCGTGACGGCACCCAGCTCGCCGCGATCGGGCTGGAGTCACCCGACCCGGCCGCGGCGGCCCGGCGTGCCGAGGCGCTGCTGGCCCCTGTCCTGCCGCGCCGCCGCGCACCCGAGGACGCCCCGCTCGACGCGGTCGCCGCCCCCGACGGCACCGAGCTCTTCTTCTGCGCCACCGGCCGCCCGGGCCTGTCCGACTGGCGGGCCGACTTCGAGGACACCGGCCCGGCCCCCGCCCCCACGGGCATCCGCCGTATCGACCACCTCGCCCTCACCCAGCCCTGGCACCACTTCGACGAGGCGGCCCTCTTCCACCACGGCGTGCTCGGCCTGCGCGCCCAGGAGAGCGTGGACGTCGCCGACCCCTACGGTCTGCTGCGCAGCCGTGCCGTCACCAATGGCGACGGCAGTGTCCGGATCGCCCTCACCGTCGGCGCGGCGCCCACGGACGAGACCGTCCACGCCCAGCACATCGCCCTCGCCACCGACGACGTGGTGGCCTCGGCCCGCCGCTTCCACGAGGCCGGCGGCCGGCTGCTGCCCGTCCCGGCGAACTACTACGACGACCTCGCCGCACGCTTCGAGTTCGCCGACGGCGAGCTGGAGACCTACCGCGACCTCGGCATCCTCTACGACCGCGACGACCACGGCGTCTTCCGGCACTGCTACACCCGGACCGTCGGCCGCGTCTTCTTCGAACTGGTCCAGCGTGACGGCGGCTACCGGGGCTACGGCGCCGCGAACGCCCCGGTGCGGCTGGCGGCACAGCACGCGGTGCGGGCGCTCACTGGCGGCTGACGGTCCGGGTGATGCCCGTGACGACCGTCGTGGCGAGAATCCAGCCCGTGAGGACGAGGGCGTAGGAGAGCCACTGGTACCCGTCGGCGGGTGCGAACGCGCCCTCCTGCCCGAAGGAGATCACGGGCAGGAGCAGGTCGAGTGTGTAGAACACCGGGTTGAACTGCGGGGCCTCGTCCGCCTTCAGCGGCTGGGGGTGATGCAGCGTGTAGGCGACGGAGCCGAGCACGAGCAGCGACACCAGCCAGCCCGCGGCCCGCAGGGGGCGGAAGCCGTAGCCGACGGTGGCGTCCTGCACATGGCCCCACAGCCGGCCGTACCAGGGGAGGGTGCCGCGGTGGCGGCGCTGCTTGGCGAGCTGGACCTGGCGGGCGGCGTGGTCGTCGCCGATCCGCCGGTAGGCGGCGGTCAACTGTTCGTAGGCGTGCGGGACATAGCCCTCGCCGTCCCGCTTCAGCATGGCCAGACGGCGCTCGGCGGGCACGTGCGGCGTGAGGGAGGTGTAGACGAGGCTGTCGAGCAGGACCTCCTGCGGGACCACGTCCGGCTCCAGCCACAGGACGTCCAGCTGGGCCCGGCGCAGGTTGAGCGTGCCCTCCATGGGCGGGCTCTTGCGCAGCCAGACCTCCCCGATGGTGCAGCTGCTGGCGCGCAGCGCGGCGTCACCGGGGTTCGACAGGCGCGCGTGCGACAGGTCGAGACGGCCCTCGATCCGGGCGCCGCGCAGGCCGATCCAGCCGTACACCTCCACGCCGCGCAACAGGACGTCGCCTTCCACCGCGGCCAACTCCGCGTCGAGGACGATCTCACCCGTGCCGCCCCGCAGCCGGGCCTCGCCCAGGTCGACGGACCCGGCGACCGACGCGCCCGTCAGGCGCACCGCGCCCCGCGTCCCCAGGCCCGGCGCCGAGAGGCCGTCCCCGATGGTCACGTGGTTGAGCTGGAGCGCCGGCTGACCGGTGGGAGGTTCGCCGACATCGGCCCGGTCCATGAACAGCGCCCCGGCGATCTGTGCGCCGCCGAGCCGCACGGGCCCCTCGAACAGGCAGTCCGACATGCGCAGGACGCCGTCCACCCGCAGCGTGGCGGCGTCCAGGCCGGGCAGGACGGAGCCGCGCAGGTTCAACTGGCGCAGGCGCGCCGCGTACAGCACGGGCACCTTCTCGAAGAAGCAGTGGCTCAGGCGCACGGCGTGGTCGATGTCGCCGTACTGCAGGCTGAGCACCCCGGTGATCCGCGCGCCCGCCAGTCTGAGGGCCGCTGTCTCCCCGTCCTCCTGCGGAGCGCTCAGCAACAGGGCCCGCAACACGGCGGCGCGTACGGTCCGTTCGGGGCCCCAGTCCGCGCCCCGCTCCGGATCCTCGTCCGCCGACTCCCGGAAGTCCACGTCCTGCCCACGCGAAAAGGCGCGCCACACCCGCTCCTCGGCGGGTGTCATGTTGTCGATCTCCATCAGCGGGGACTCTGACGCGCCGGCCGGAGGCTGTCAACCCACCCCCAACTCGCCCCCGGCCGACATGCGTTACGCCCGCGCGTTCCACTCCGCGATCACAGGCCGGTCGTGCTCGGTCGACAGCCGGCTGACCGTGCCCGTCTCCAGGCGGAACAGCCGTCCCTCCGCCGCCGGCAGACCCAGGCGGCGGGCCGTCAGGACGCGGAGGAAGTGGCCGTGGGCCACCAGCACCACATCGCCCTCGGGCAGCGCTTCCGCCACCCGGGACAGCACCCGGTCGGCCCGCTTTCCGACCTCCTCGGGGGACTCGCCCGGCCGGCCGTCGGGACCGGGCGGACCCCCGTCGGTCCACAGATCCCAGTCGGGGCGGGTGCGGTGTATCTCGTCGCTGGTGACGCCCTCGTAGGCGCCGTAGTACCACTCGTGCAGGTCCGCGTCCTGCACGGCCCCCGTCAGGCCCGCGAGTTCGGCGGTGCGCACCGCGCGGGTGAGAGGGCTCGTGAGGACCAGCGCGAAGGGGCGGCCCGCCACGAGTGGAACCAGCGACTTGGCCTGTTCCTCGCCGTGCCGGGTGAGAGGCAGGTCGGTGAAGCTGGTGTGCTGTCCGCTCCGGCTCCACTCCGTCTCGCCGTGACGGACCAGCAGCAGATCGCCCACGGTGCTACGCCTTCTTCGCGGACTCGACGGCGTGGCCGCCGAACTGGTTGCGCAGCGCCGCGATCATCTTCATCTGCGGGGAGTCGTCCTGACGGGAGGCGAACCGGGAGAAGAGGGAGGCGGTGATCGCGGGCAGCGGTACGGAGTTGTCGATCGCGGCCTCCACGGTCCAGCGCCCCTCACCGGAGTCCTGGGCGTAGCCCCGGAGCTCCTCCAGGTGCTCGTCCTCGTCCAGGGCGTGCACCGCCAGGTCCAGAAGCCAGGAGCGGATGACGGTGCCGTCCTGCCAGGAGCGGAACACCTCGCGGACGTTGTCCACCGAGTCCACGGCCTCCAGCAGCTCCCAGCCCTCGGCGTAGGCCTGCATCATCGCGTACTCGATGCCGTTGTGGACCATCTTCGCGAAGTGCCCGGCGCCCACCTTGCCCGCGTGGACGTAGCCGTACGGGCCCTCCGGCTTGAGCGCCTCGAAGATCGGCTGCAGCCGGTCGACGTACTCCTTCTCGCCGCCGACCATCAGGGCGTAGCCGTTCTTCAGGCCCCACACGCCGCCGGAGACGCCCGCGTCGACGAAGCCGATGCCGCGCTTGCTCAGCTCCTCGGCGTGCTTCTCGTCGTCCGTCCAGCGGGAGTTGCCGCCGTCGACCACCGTGTCGTAGGGCTTGAGGAGGTCCGCCAGGCGGTCGATGACGTGCTGGGTGGGCTCGCCGGCCGGGACCATGACCCAGACCGTGCGCGGCGCCTCCAGCTGGTTGACGAGGTCGGCCAGACTGCTCGCGTCGGACTTCTCGGGGTTGGTGTCGTAGCCGATGACGGTGTGGCCGGCGTTGCGCAGGCGATCGCGCATGTTGCCGCCCATCTTGCCGAGACCCACAAGACCGATCTGCATGTCAGTTCACTTCCCGAAGATTGCGGTAGGCGGCCACCAGCGCGGCCGTGGACGGGTCGAGACCGGGGACGGAGCCCGCCGCGTCAGCGGCTGACGAGAACGTCTCGGTCAGGGCGGGCTCGACGCGCTTGGCGAGGACCTTGCCGAGCTCGACGCCCCACTGGTCGAAGGAGTCGATGTTCCAGACCGCGCCCTGCACGAACACCTTGTGCTCGTAGAGGGCGACCAGCTGGCCCAGGACCGACGGGGTCAGTTCGGTGGCCAGGATCGTCGTGGTCGGGTGGTTGCCCTGGAAGGTGCGGTGCGGCACCTGCTCCTCGGGCACGCCCTCCGCCCGCACCTCCTCGGCGGTCTTGCCGAAGGCGAGCGCCTGCCCCTGCGCGAACAGGTTGGCCATCAACAGGTCGTGCTGGGCCTTCAGCTCGTCGCTCAGCTCGGCGACGGGCCGCGCGAAGCCGATCAGGTCGGCCGGGATGAGCTTGGTGCCCTGGTGGATCAACTGGTAGTAGGCGTGCTGCCCGTTGGTGCCGGGCGTGCCCCACACGACGGGGCCCGTCTGCCACTGAACAGGACGGCCGTCGCGGTCCACCGACTTGCCGTTGGACTCCATGTCGAGCTGCTGGAGGTAGGCGGTGAACTTCGACAGATAGTGGCTGTACGGCAGGACGGCGTGCGACTGGGCGTCGAGGAAATTGCCGTACCAGACGCCGAGCAGGCCCATCAGCAGCGGGGCGTTGTCCTCTGCGGGGGCGTTGCGGAAGTGCTCGTCGACGATGCGGAAGCCGTCGAGCATCTCGCGGAAGCGGTCCGGGCCGATGGCGATCATCAGCGACAGGCCGATCGCGGAGTCGTACGAGTAGCGGCCGCCGACCCAGTCCCAGAACTCGAACATGTTGTCGACGTCGATGCCGAACCCGGCGACCTTCTCGGTGTTGGTCGACAGGGCCACGAAGTGCTTGGCCACCGCCTTCTCGTCGCCTCCGAGGCCCTTGAGAAGCCAGGAGCGCGCCGAGGTCGCGTTCGTGATCGTCTCGATCGTGGTGAAGGTCTTGGACGCGACGATGAACAGCGTCTCCGCCGGGTCCAGGTCGCGCACGGCCTCGTGCAGGTCGGCGCCGTCCACGTTCGACACGAAGCGGAACGTGAGATCCCGCGCGGTGAACGGCCGCAGTGCCTCGTACGCCATGGCCGGGCCCAGGTCCGAGCCGCCGATGCCGATGTTGACGACGTTGCGGATGCGGCGGCCGGTGTGGCCGGTCCACTCCCCGGAGCGGACGCGGTCGGCAAAGCCGGCCATCTTGTCGAGCACGGCGTGCACGCCCGGCACGACGTTCTCGCCGTCGACCTCGATCACCGCGTCCCGCGGGGCGCGCAGCGCGGTGTGCAGCACGGCCCGGTTCTCGGTGACGTTGATCCGCTCGCCGCGGAACGTGGCGTCGCGCAGTCCGAACACGTCGGTGGCGGCGGCCAGCTCCTGGAGCAGGGCCAGCGTCTCGTCGGTGACCAGGTGCTTGGAGTAGTCGATGCGCAGGTCGCCCACGCGCACGACGTAGCGCTCGGCACGCCCGGGGTCCGCCGCGAACAGCTCCCGCAGGTCCGGCTGCGGCAGGGCGTCCGTGCGGTGGTCCTCAAGGGCGGTCCACTCGGGCCGCCGCGTGAGCTCGGGGGAGCCGGAGGGGGAGTCAGACATGAGCAGGGGTCTCCTCGGTGGCCTCGCCGTTCAGGGCGATGGCGTACATCTCGTCCGCGTCGAGGCGCCTGAGCTCCTCGGCGATGAGTTCGGAGGTGGCACGGACCTTCAGCGCGAGGGTGCGAGAGGGCTGGCCCGGCAGGGTCAGCGTGGCCAGCGGGCCCTCGGGGCGGTCGATGACGATCTCGCCGGTCTCCGTGCCCAGGCGTACGGCGGTGACGACCGGCCCGGCGGTGACCACGCGGTCGACCGAGACGTGCAGCCGCGCCTCCAGCCAGCGGGCCAGCAGTTCGGCGGCCGGGTTGTCGGCCTCGGCCTCCACGGCCGCCGAGGTCACCGGCACCCGGGCCTGGTCCAGCGCCGCCGCCAGCATCGAACGCCAGGGCGTCAGCCGGGTCCAGGCGAGGTCGGTGTCGCCGGGTGCGTAGGAGCGGACCCGGCTCTCCAGCACCTCCAGGGGGTTCCCGACGGCGTACAGGTCGGTGATCCGCCGCTGGGCCAGTGCCCCGAGCGGGTCCTTCGAGGGCACCTCCGGGGCGTCCATCGGCCACCACACCACCACCGGCGCGTCCGGCAGCAGCAGCGGCAGCACCACCGAGTCGGCGTGGTCGGACACCTCGCCGTAGGTCCGCAGCACCACCGTCTCGCCGGTGCCGGCGTCGGCGCCCACCCGGACCTCGGCGTCCAGCCGGGACTGGGTGCGGTCACGCGGGGTGCGGGCGTGCCGCTTGATGACGACCAGGGTGCGCGAGGGGTGCTCGTGCGAGGCCTCCTCGGCCGCCTTGATCGCGTCGTAGGCGTTCTCCTCGTCCGTGACGATCACCATCGTCAGGACCATGCCCACAGCGGGCGTGCCGATGGCGCGGCGCCCCTGTACCAGCGCCTTGTTGATCTTGCTTGCCGTGGTGTCGGTCAGGTCGATCTTCATGGCCTGCGCCAGCTCCGTCCGTCTCGTGCGAGCATCTCGTCGGCTTCCGCGGGTCCCCAGCTGCCCGAGGCGTACTGCGCCGGCCTGCCGTGCGTGGCCCAGTACTGCTCGATCGGGTCGAGGATCTTCCAGGACTCTTCCACTTCCTGGTGACGGGGGAACAGGTTGGCGTCGCCCAGGAGGACGTCAAGGATCAGCCGTTCGTACGCCTCCGGGCTCGATTCGGTGAACGACTCGCCGTAGGCGAAGTCCATCGTCACGTCCCGGATCTCCATCGACGTACCCGGCACCTTGGAGCCGAACCGGACCGTCATGCCCTCGTCCGGCTGGACGCGGATGACGATCGCGTTGGAGCCCAGCTCCTCGGTCGCGGTGGAGTCGAAGGGGGAGTGCGGGGCCCGCTGGAACACCACGGCGATCTCCGTCACCCGGCGGCCGAGCCGCTTGCCGGTGCGCAGATAGAACGGGACCCCGGCCCAGCGGCGGTTGTCCACCTGGAGCCTGATCGCCGCGTACGTGTCGGTCTTCGACGAGGCGTCGATGCCGTCCTCGTCCAGATAACCGTGCACCTTCGCGCCACCCTGCCAGGCGGCCCCGTACTGTCCGCGCACGGTGTTCAGCCCCAGGTCCCGCGGCACCTGCACGGCCCGGAGCACCTTCAGCTTCTCGGTGAGCAGCGAGGCCGCGTCGAAGGCGGCCGGCTCCTCCATCGCGGTGAGCGCCATCAGCTGGAGCAGGTGGTTCTGGATGACGTCACGGGCGGCGCCGATGCCGTCGTAGTATCCGGCACGGCCGCCGATGCCGATGTCCTCGGCCATGGTGATCTGCACGTGGTCGACGTACGACCGGTTCCAGATCGGTTCGAACATCTGGTTGGCGAAGCGCAGCGCCAGGATGTTCTGGACGGTCTCCTTGCCCAGGTAGTGGTCGATCCGGAAGACCTGCTCCGGGTCGAACACGTCGTGCACGATCGTGTTCAGCTCCTGGGCCGACTCCAGGTCGTGCCCGAACGGCTTCTCGATGACCGCGCGGCGCCAGGAACCCTCGGGGGCGTTCGCCAGGCCGTGCTTCTTCAGCTGCTGGGCGACCTTCGGGAAGAACTTCGGCGGCACCGAGAGGTAGAAGGCGTAGTTGCCGCTGGTGCCCCGGGAGGCGTCCAGCTCCTCGACGGCGGAGCGCAGCTGCTTGAACGCCGTGTCGTCGTCGAAGTCGCCCGGGATGAACCGCATGCCCTCGGCGAGCTGCTGCCAGACCTCCTCGCGGAACGGGGTCCGGGCGTGCTCACGGACCGCGTCGTGCACCACCTGCGCGAAGTCCTGGTCCTCCCAGTCCCGGCGGGCGAAGCCCACCAGCGAGAAGCCCGGCGGCAGCAGGCCGCGGTTGGCCAGGTCGTACACGGCCGGCATCAGCTTCTTGCGGGACAGGTCGCCGGTCACACCGAAGATGACGAGCCCGGACGGGCCCGCGATCCGGGGCAGACGGCGGTCGCGCGCATCGCGCAGGGGATTGGCGAAATCGGCGTCGGCGTGCACCGCGCGGGGGGCGGCCTCGGCCTTGCCACTCACCCCGGTCTGCTCGACCCCGGCCGCCTCCTGGGCCGCCCGGGCCTCCTTGTCCTCCTTGGTCCCTATGGTCTCCTGATCGGCCGTCTGAGGGATGCCCTCGATCATTCCGCGTCAACTCCCTTGCTGTTCAAGGACTTGGTGACCGCGTCCAGCAGGTCCTGCCAGGCCACCTCGAACTTGGCCACGCCCTCGTTCTCCAGTTGCCGCACCACCTCGTCGTACGCGATGCCGAGCCGTTCGACGGCCGCCAGGTCGGCGCGGGCCTGGGCGTAACCGCCGGTGACCGTGTCGCCCTGGACGTCGCCGTGGTCGGCGACGGCGTTCAGCGTGGCTTCCGGCATGGTGTTGACCGTGCCGGGGGCGACCAGTTCGTCCACGTACAGGGTGTCCTTGTATGCGGGGTCCTTCACACCGGTGGAGGCCCAAAGGGGGCGCTGCCGGTTCGCACGGGCCCCGCCCAGCGCCTGCCAGCGCGCCCCGGCGAAGACGTGCTCGTACGCCTCGTAGGCGAGCCGCGCGTTGGCCAGGGCCGCCCTGCCCTTCAGAGCGAGGGCCTCGTCCGTGCCCAGCAGCGTCAGCCGCTTGTCGATCTCGGAGTCGACGCGGGAGACGAAGAAGGACGCGACGGAGTGGATGGCCGACAGGTCGAGACCGGCCGCCTGGGCCTTCTCCAGACCGGCGACATAGGCGTCCATCACCTCGCGGTAGCGCTCCAGCGAGAAGATCAGTGTCACGTTCACGCTGATGCCCGCGCCGATCACCTCGGTGATCGCAGGCAGGCCGGCCTTTGTCGCCGGGATCTTGATCATCACGTTGGGACGGTCCACCAGCCAGGCCAGCTGCCGGGCCTCGGCGACGGTCGCCGTCGTGTCGTGGGCCAGCCGCGGATCGACCTCGATGGAGACCCGGCCGTCCCGCCCGCCGGTGGCGTCGTACACCGGCCGCAGGACGTCGGCGGCGGCGCGGACGTCGGCGGTGGTCATCATCCGGACGGCCTCGTCGACGGTGACGCCCCGCACCGCCAGGTCGGCGAGCTGCGCCTCGTAGCCCTCGCCCGAGCCGATGGCGGCCTGGAAGATGGACGGGTTGGTGGTGACGCCGACGACGTTCCTCGTGGCGACGAGCTCGGCCAGGTTGCCGGACTCGATCCGCCGGCGCGACAGGTCGTCGAGCCAGATCGACACGCCCTCTTCGGACAGTCGCTTGAGTGCTCCCGCGCTCGCGGTCGCTTCGGTCACAGTGATCATCTTCTTTCGGGCGGTCGGATCAGCCACGGGCCGCGGCGAGGGACTCACGCGCGGCGGCGACGACGTTCTCGGCGGTGAAGCCGAACTCGGCGAACAGGGTCCTGGCGTCGGCGGAGGCGCCGAAGTGCTCCAGGGAGACGATGCGTCCCGCGTCCCCCACGAACCGGTGCCACGTCAGACCGATACCGGCCTCGACCGCGACCCGGGCCTTCACGGACGGCGGAAGCACACGCTCGCGGTACTCGCGCGGCTGCTCCTCGAACCACTCCACGGACGGCATCGACACCACACGCGCGCCGATCCCCTCGGCCTCCAGGGCCTCACGGGCGGCGACGGCGAGCTGGACCTCGGAGCCGGTGGCGACGAGGATCACCTCCGGGGTCCCCTTCGACGACTCCTCGAGGACATAGCCGCCCTTCGCCGCGTCCGGGTTCGGCTCGTAGGTGGGCACGCCCTGGCGGGTGAGCGCGAGGCCGTGCGGGGCCGGGTCGGTGGTGTGCCGCCTGAGGATCTCGGCCCAGGCGATCGCGGTCTCGTTGGCGTCGGCGGGGCGTACGACGTTCAGGCCCGGGATGGCCCGCAGCGCGGCCAGGTGCTCGACCGGCTGGTGGGTCGGGCCGTCCTCGCCCAGGCCGACGGAGTCGTGCGTCCACACGTACGTCACCGGCAGCTGCATCAGGGCCGACATCCGGACGGCGTTGCGCATGTAGTCGGAGAACACCAGGAAGGTGCCGCCGTAGATGCGGGTGTTGCCGTGCAGCGCGATGCCGTTCATCTCCGCGGCCATGGAGAACTCGCGGATGCCGAAGTGGATCGTCCGGCCGTACGGGTCGGCCTCCGGCAGCGGGTTGCCCCGGGGCAGGAAGGACGAGGTCTTGTCGATCGTGGTGTTGTTCGAACCGGCCAGGTCGGCCGAGCCGCCCCACAGCTCGGGGACGACCGCGCCGAGCGCCTGGAGGACCTTGCCGGACGCGGCCCGGGTGGCGACCGCCTTGCCCGGCTCGAACACCGGCAGGGCGTCCTCCCAGCCCGCGGGCAGCTCGCCCTTGCTGACACGGTCGAAGGTGACGGCCCGCTCCGGGTTGTCGCCGCGCCAGGCGGCGATCCGCTTGTCCCATGCGGTGCGCGTCTCGGCGCCCCGGTCCAGGGCCCTGCGGGTGTGCGCCAGTACCTCATCGGCGACCTCGAAGCTCTGCTCCGGGTCGAACCCCAGCACCCGCTTGGTCGCCGCCACCTCGTCCTCGCCGAGCGCCGAGCCGTGGGAGGCCTCGGTGTTCCGGGCGTTCGGGGCGGGCCAGGCGATGATCGTGCGCATCGCGATGATCGAGGGGCGCTCGGTCTCGGCCTGAGCCGCCCTCAGAGCCGCGTACAGCGCGGGCACGTCGACGTCGCCGTCCTCCTGCGGTTCGATCCGCTGTACGTGCCAGCCGTACGCCTCGTACCGCTTGAGCACGTCCTCCGAGAAGGCGGTCGCGGTGTCGCCCTCGATGGAGATGTGGTTGTCGTCGTAGAGGAAGACCAGATTGCCGAGCTTTTGGTGGCCGGCCAGCGAGGAGGCCTCGGCGGAGACGCCCTCCTGGAGGTCGCCGTCGGAGACGACGGCCCAGACGGTGTGGTCGAACGGGGAGGTGCCCTCGGGGGCCTCCGGGTCGAACAGGCCGCGCTCGTACCGGGCGGCCATCGCCATGCCGACCGCGTTCGCGACGCCCTGGCCGAGCGGGCCGGTGGTGGTCTCCACGCCCGCGGTGTGCCCGTACTCGGGGTGGCCGGGCGTCTTCGAGCCGTGCGTGCGGAACGCCTTCAGGTCGTCCAGCTCCAGCTCGTAGCCCGCGAGGTACAGCTGCGTGTAGAGGGTCAGCGAGGTGTGACCGGGGGACAGGACGAAGCGGTCACGACCGGCCCACTCCGGGTCGGCGGGGTCGTGTCGCATCACCTTCTGAAAGATCGTGTAGGCGGCAGGCGCCAGGCTCATCGCGGTGCCGGGATGGCCGTTGCCGACCCGCTGGACGGCGTCCGCCGCCAGAAGACGGGCGGTGTCGACGGCACGCCGGTCGAGATCGGTCCATTCGAAGCTGTCCGCTGTCTGCGTGCTCATCTTCAAGAAGTCCTCGATAGGAGCGAAGTAGCTGGTCTGACGTCTTCAAAACTAAAAGTCTGACTTTTTCGACGGAAGGTCGCCGTGTGCCAGCCTGTGGTGAAAGTGGGACACCCACGGGCAGTGCGGCGCACGAACGGGGCGGAACGAGGCGGACATGGCGGACAGAAGCGCCCAAGATGGCGACGGGATCAGAACGTTCCCCTTCCCGGTCGAACTGAGTGTCGGCGGTGTCGGCATGCAGGTCGGTCCGATGGGCACCGGCCGTACCTGGCACGCCGACGCGCCGCTGGAGCGCGTGCACCGCATCGACTTCCATGTCGTGCTGCTCTTCGGCGAGGGCCCGGTCCGGCACATGGTCGACTTCACCGAGTACGAGGCCATGGCCGGGGACCTGCTGTGGATCCGCCCGGGGCAGGTCCACCGTTTCTCGCGTTCGAGCGAGTACCGCGGAACCGTGCTCACCATGCAGCCGGGCTTCCTGCCCCGCGCCACCGTGGAGGCCACCGGCCTCTACCGCTACGACCTGCCGCCGCTGCTGCGTCCCGACGCGGCCCAACTCGCCGGTCTGCGGGGCGCGCTCGAACAACTCCGGCGCGAGTACGAGGACACCGCCACACTGCCGCTCAGCCTGCACACCGCCGTCCTGCGCCACTCGCTGACGGCGTTTTTGCTGCGCCTGGCTCATCTCGCCGCGAGTTCGGCGCAGTCGCTGCGACAGCAGTCCGACTCCACCTTCACTCTCTTCCGGGACGCCGTGGAGCAGGACTTCGCCACCAACCACAGCGTCAGTGCCTACGCCGACGCGCTCGGCTACTCCCGCCGCACCCTGGTCCGTGCGGTGCGCGCAGCCACCGGCGAGACCCCCAAGGCCTTCATCGACAAGCGCGTGGTCCTGGAGGCCAAACGGCTCCTCGCCCACACCGACCTGCCGATCGGCCGGGTCGGCGCGGCGGTCGGCTTCCCCGACGCCGCGAACTTCTCCAAGTTCTTCCACCAGCACACGGACCTGACCCCTGCGGCGTTCCGGGCGGAACTGCGCTGAGGGCAGCGGAAAGGGGCCCCACGCGCGCGGGGCCCCCGGTCGAAAACCGTCAGCGCCCGAAGGTGAACCAGTTGACGTTCACGAAGTCCTGCGGCTGACCGCTGGTGAAGGTCAGATACACGTCGTGGGTGCCCGTCACGGAGCTGATGTTCGCCGGAATCGTCCGCCATGACTGCCAGCCCCCGGTGCTGCCCACCGAGAAACTCCCCACGGGCGCGCTGCCACGGCTGTCCAGCCGCACCTCGACCAGTCCGCTGACGCCGCCCGCCGCGCCGCTCGCGACCCGGGCGCTGAACTGCCGGGCCGCGGAGGAGCCGAAGTTCACGCCTTTGAAGTGCAGCCAGTCGCCGCTCGCCAGCGAGCCGACGTTCTGGCCGCCGCCGGAGTCTGCCGTCGTCTCGGTGCTCACGCCTGACTGGCCGTCGTAGGACTCGGCCTGGATGGTGCCGTAGGCGTCGCGGTCGCCGGTCGGCGGAGGCGTGGTGCCGCCGCCGGACGACAGCACCTGGACGTAGTCGACGACCATCGGGTGGCCCGGCTGCGTCCCGGCGTCCGGGCCGCCGCCGAACGCGTCCGGGAAGCCGCCGCCCATCGCGACGTTCAGGATGACGAAGAAGCCGTGGTCCGTCGCGTTCCGCCAGGTCGTCGCGTCCACCTGGTTGGCGCGCACGGTGTGGAAGTTGGTGCCGTCGAGGTAGAAGCGGATCTCCTCGACGCTCGTCGAGCGGTCCCACTCCATCCGGTAGGTGTGGAAGCCGGCCTGGCAGGTGGTGCCCTGGCAGCTGGTCGAACTGCCGATACCGCTGGTCTCGTTGCAGGGGCCGCCCGGCGAGGTGCCGCAGTGCATCGTCGCGAACACCGTGTTCATGCCCTGGGTGTTCTCCATGATGTCCAGCTCGCCGACGCTCGGCCAGTTCCAGTAGTTGCCGCGGTAGGGGGCGCCCAGCATCCAGAACGCGGGCCAGTAGCCCTTCGCCGCGGCCCCGGTGACGTTCGGCACCTGGATGCGCGACTCGACGCGGAGTGTGCCGCCTGCCGGGGGCCGGAAGTCGGTGCGTTTGGTCTCGACGCGGCCCGAGGTCCAGTTGCCGGCGGAGTCCCGCCTAGGAGTGATGCGGAGGTTGCCGTTGCCGTCGAGCGAGACGTTGTCCGGGCTGCTCGTCATGGTCTCTATCTCGCCCGTGCCCCAGTTGGCCGGGCCGCCCGGGTAGCCCTTGCCGGTCGCGTACTGCCAGTCGGACGTGTTGACGCCGCTGCCCGCGGCGCCGTTGAAGTCGTCCGCGAACACCTGCGTCCAGCCCGACGGGGGAGGCGGCGCTGAGGCGTTCGCGGCCGGGGTGGCCGCCGTGGCGGCGGCCGCCGCGAGACCGAGCGTGCTGACGACGGCGACGAACGCCCGCCGGAAGGGGCGCCGTCTGTGGGAGGTGCCGGAGGTGTCGCTCATGCGGGGATGCCTCTCGGTAGGTGAGAGCGCTCTCAGAGTGTCGTCAATGTGCTCCACGGCCCCCGGGCCGTCAAGAGGTAAAGCCAGGAAAGGTGCGGGGTGCTCGATGAGTGCACAGCTTGAAACAGCCGAGCCGCAACGGGGGTGATGCGGGCGGGGAGCGAGGCAGACCTGGTAAGCCTCCAACCGCATCCTGAGAGCGCTCTCACACACCCTGCGGCGCGACGGGGGCGGGCCGCCGGGCCGCGCTGATGAACCCGGGTCCCCGCGTCTCTCGGGTTAAGCCGCCAACCGGTCGAGGCAGCAGGCAGCCGTGGCCGTACGCCATCACCTGATCCGAGTCGGCCCGGGCGCCGTGTGGGACGTCCTCGCCGACGGCAACCGGTACGCGGAATGGGTGGTGGGCACCTCCGAGTCCCACCCGGTGCGCGGACAGTGGCCGCGACCGGCTCGGCGATCGGCTACGAGGTCCGGCTGGGCCCCGTGCGGCTCGACAACGAGACGGTCGTCCGCCGCTGCGAGGAAGGCAAGATGCTGGAGCTGGAGGCCCACGCCGGCATGCTCGGCACTGCCCGCATCGCGATCGAGCTGCGGCCCTGGGGCGAGCAGTGCCTGGTGATCGTGGACGAGCACCCCCTGCAGCGGAGCCGGCGGCCGGCTGCACAACGTCGGCTTCGAGGCGCTGATCCAGCTGCGCCACCGCGCCATGCTGGCCCGGCTCGCCCGCCTGTGCGAGGCAGCGAGGCCCGCGAGACGCCCGCCGCGGCCTGCGGACGGCGGCGGTCACATCGGCGGTGCCGGCGACGACGGAGCCGGCCATGCCTGACGCCGTGGTGATCGGTGCGGGCCCCAACGGCCTGGTGGCCGCCAACGTGCTCGCGGACGCCGGGTGGAGCGTCGAGGTGCTGGAGGAGCAGCCGGAGCCCGGCGGCGCGGTGCGCCACGACCGGGGTGTCCACCCCGCCTTCGTCAACGACCTCTTCAGCTCCTTCTACCCGCTCGCGGCCGCCTCGCCGGTCCTGGCCGCCCTGCGTCTGGAGGACCACGGACTGCGCTGGAGCCACGCGCCCAGCGTGCTGGCCCACCCCTCACCGACGGCCGCTGCGCCGTGCTGGACCGCGACGTCGCATCACCGCTGCGTCCCTCGACACCTTCGCGCCGGGCGACGGGGCCGCCTGGCGAGCGGCTGCACGAGGTGTGGCAGCGCGTGTACCCCGACCTCCTGGGCGCCCTTTTCACGCCCTTCCCGCCCGTCCGCGCGCGCGGCCGGCTGGCGCTGCGGCTGCGGGCCGCGGGCGGACTGCGCATGGCCCGCTCCCTGGTGCTGCCGGTGCGCCGCCTGGGGGAGGAGGAGTTCCGCGGTCGAGGGCGGCAGCCTGCTGCTGGCCGGCAACGCCCTGCACGCCGACCTCGCCCCGGAGTCGGCGGGCAGCGGCGGCTTCGGCTGGCTGATGGCCATGCTCGGCAGACGTACGGCTTCCCGGTCCCGGTCGGCGGCTCCGGCGCCCTGACCCCGGCGCTGGTCCGACGTCTGAAGGCGCGAGGCGGACGGGTGCGCTGCGGGCAGCGCGTCGAGCGCGATCGTGGTCCGCGGCGGGCGGGCCGTCGGCGTCCGCACGGCCGGCGGTGACGCGGTGCCGGCGCGCCGGGCGGTGCTGGCGGACGTGTCGGTGCCCGCCCTGTACGGCGAACTCGTCGCACCCGAGCACTGCCCGCGCAGCTCCTCGACGACCTGCGGCGCTTCCAGTGGGACTTCGCCACCTTCAAGGTGGACTGGGCGCTCGACGGCCCGGTGCCCTGGCAGGCCGGAGCAGGCGTCCCGGGCCGGCACCGTGCACCTCGCCGACGGCATGGACGAACTCACCCGATTCGCCGCGCAGATCGCCATGCGGCAGGTCCCGGACCGGCCCTTCCTGCTGTTCGGCCAGATGACCACCGCCGACGCCACCCGCTCCCCGCTGGGCACCGAATCGGCCTGGGCCTACACCCATGTTCCCCGACGACGATCCGCGCCGACGCCGGCGACGAGGGCGTCGACCGGCGCGCTGGGACACCAAGGACCAGGAACTCATGGCCGACCGTGTCGAACGCCAGGTGGAACGCTTCGCACCCGGCTTCCGCTCACTGATCCGGGCCCGCCGCATTCTGGCGCCGCCGACCCTGGAGGCCCTCGACAGCAATCTGTGCGGCGGCGCCATCAACGGCGGCACGACCGCCATGCACCAGCAGCTCGTCTTCCGTCCCGTGCCCGGCACCGGCCGCCCGGAGACCCCGGTCCCCGGGCTCTACCTCGCCTCCGCCGGGGCCCATCCCGGGCGGTGGCGTGCACGGCGCACCCGGAGCCAACGCCGCCCGGGCCGCCCTGCGCCGCCACCGGCCTCCCGGCCTCGCCCGGGCCCAACGGCTCCTGACCCGCCGCGACCGGACCGGAGCCAGGCGCTGACCCGACCCCGGCGGCAGGACCCTGAGTGCCTGTGAGGAGGCCCCCGATGGCACAGGCCGCACCGCCGCCGGCATCGATCGTCGTCGACCGTGACGCCGCCCGACGGCTGGTGCGCGGCCCTGGCCCGCGGAGGCCGCCGGGCGCGGCGCCCGGATCGCGTGGTTCCGCGGCCCCGGGAGACCTGACCCGCATGTGAACACCGCCTCCACCACGGAAGGGACAGCCAAGTGCGCAGCAGTCCGCTCACCGTGAACCAGGGCATGCGCCCACCGCCCGGTGAACGACCCCACCATGCCCGGATCCGAACTGCCATCGCGGACACTGGCAGCAGGAGAGGGGAGGCCGACCGTGCTGACCGCAGTCCGTGAACAACTGGGCCAGGCCCTGTTCCGGCGCGTCGCCGGCCCCGACGGCCCGGCGACGCGCGCCCGCATCCACCACACCCCCGGCCCCCGCTGGTTCGGACCGGACCGCCCGATCCGCACGGTCCACGGTGACACCTCGATGTTCATCGGCGGGCTGAGCGCCCTGCTGCTGCAGTCCCTTCATCCGCTCGCCATGGGGGCGGTGGCCGGGCACTCCGGCTACCGCGGCGACCCTTGGGGCCGACTGCAGAGAACCAGCACCTTCCTGGCGGTGACGACCTACGGCACCGCCGCCGACGCCCAGCGGGCGGTCGACCACGTCCGCGCCATCCACGAACACATCTGCGGCACGACGGCCGAGGGGTCGGGAGGGGGTGGGGGGAGCGCCGAGGCGCAGGAGAGGGCTGAGAGCGCTCTCAGACGTCGGCGTGGGCACACGTGCTCCCCGTACGGCCGGCGTCAAGAGATGAAGCCGAGAAAGCCGTTCACGGCCCAGCGGGCGGTCACGGCCGCTCCGGCTGCCACCCCAGTGCCCGTGAGATCCCGCGGGCCGCCACCCGCACCGCCGGGGCCAGCACCGGCACTTGGGCGTCCGCATGCGGGACCACGATGGACACGGCGGCGGTCACCGTGCCGTCCGCTCCGCGTACCGGCGCGGCCACCGACAGGGCGTCGTCGGTGACCTGGCGGTCGCTCACCGCGACGCCGGAACGGCGTACCTCGGCCAGTTCCCGACGCAGCCGCGCCGGGTCGTTGATCGTGTACGGGGTGAAGGACGCGAGCCCGCCCGCGCAGTACTCCTTCTGGAACTCCGGGTCGCCGTGGGCCAGCAGGGCGAGCCCCACGCCGGTGGCGTGCAGCGGCCAGCGGGCGCCGACGCGGATGTGCACGCCGACCGCCGACCGCCCCGACAGCCACTCGATGTAGACGACGTCGGCCCCGTCCCGCACGGCAAGTTGCACGTTCTCGTGCGTCGCCTCGTACAGGTCCTCCAGGTACGGCAGCGCGATCTGCCGCAGGGCGAGGCCGCGCGGCGCCAGCGCGGCGAGCTCCCACAGCCGTAGCCCGACGTGGTAGACGCCGGAATCGTCACGCTCCAGGGCGCCCCACTCGGTGAGCGCGCCCACCAGCCGGTGGGCGGTGGTCAGGCTCAGGCCGGCCCGCCGGCTGATGTCCGTCAGGCACAGGGCCGGGTGCTCGTGGTCGAAGGCCGCGAGCACGGACAGCAGCCGGTCGGGCGCGGTGGGGCCGGTCATGGCCGGGCGTCTCCCGGGTGGGCGAGGTCGTGGGGGCGGGGGTAGGCGCTGGGACGGTAGGGAACGTAGCGGGTCTCGGTCGTCGGGTCCTCCTGCTGCGCACGGGAGTTGAGCGCCCCGGGCGACACGTCCCAGTGGCCCGTGTCCAGGCGGTCTTCCAGGGCGTCCAGGGCGCCCAGCGTCTCGCCGGTGGTGAAGGCGCAGTGCCCGGGGCCGTCGACGTAGGCCTGGCGGAGGAGCCCCGCGGAGCCCCCGGCCGTGGCTGCCCGCCGATAGGCACTCTCGGCCTGTACCGGGATCAGCGCGTCACCCGTCGTGTGGATGTTCAGCTGGGGGTCGGTGAGCCGGCCGGAGAGCACGCTCGTGTTGCGCATCCACCCCACGGCCGACGGGTCGGCGGAGATCCGGGGCGCCCGGCCCAGGGCCGAGAGGTCGCTGCGCAAGGACAGGTCCGCCTCCTTGTAGAGCTCCGTGACCTCTTTGTACAGCGGGGACCGCGCGAGCATGGCCCCGTAGTCGACGCCCGTGTTCCAGGACGGGTTGCCGCCCGCCCGGCTCTCGGCCTCCTGCCGCCAGCTGAAGGCGGGCCTCTGGATGAGCCCTCGGACGGCGGCGACCTGGTTGGACTGCTGGGTCCCCCAGTCGGTGGGGCCCGGCTTCGTCTGCGAGGCGTCGTTGTAGCCGGGGATGTTGTGCAGGGCGGCTGCGAGGCCGATGCGTGCCCGACCCTCGGGGGTCTGCTGGGCGGCGTCGACCTTCGTGGTGAGGCTCTTCGCGGCGGCGACCGCCTCGGCCTGGTCCGCGAACCCCGCGAGCCGGATGCCGGAGTCCGGGGCGAGCAGCGTACGCAGCGCGAACACCGGGTCCAGGGTGCTGTTCCAGTTGGCGACGCCGCCCTGCACCAGCCCGCACATCGACAGTGAGCCGTCGAAGCGGTCGGCGTGCCGCTCGGCGAGCATGGTGGTGACGAAGCCGCCGTACGAGGTGCCCCAGGCCAGCGTCCGCCGGGCCGATCCGAACTTCTCGGTGAACAGGTCCAGCGTGGCCAGCTGGTCGGGCACCGCCTCGGTGATCGCCCAGCCGTTCGTCGCGTACGAGGAGCCGATCAGGGCGTAGCCCTCGGCCAGCAGCTTGTCCCGGGCGGCCGTACTCGGCGTGTTCTGGGCCTGCTTGGGGGAGCCCGCCGGGGCGTAGCCGTGGCTGTACAGCAGCACCGTGCCGTTCCAGGACGCGGGTACGTCCATCACGTACGCGGCGCCGGAAGGGAGTTCGCCCTCCAGGTGGGCGTCGGTGGCGTCGGCGGCCTGCGCGGGCAGCGCTGTCGCCACGGACAGGCAGGTGGTCAGGAGGGCGAGGCGGATCCTCAACGCGGGGTTCCTTCCAGAGTGGGGGTGGCGGCGGGGGAGTCCAGGGCGTCCGTGTGCGTCTCGCGCAGCCGCCATACGGTGACGGCGGTGATCGCGGCGCCCGCGCACAGCAGCAGCGAGACGGGCGTGCTCCCGCCGCCGTACGAGGCGAGGAGGCTGCCGGCGATCAGCGGGGAGAAACCGGCGCCGACCAGGGTGGCGGCCTGGTAGCCGAGGGAGGCGCCGGTGTAGCGGACGCGGGTGCCGAACATCTCGGTGAGCAGGGCGCCGAGCGGTCCGTACATCGTGGACTGGGCGACGCCGTGGCCGAGGGCGAGGGCGAGGATGAGCAGGCCGGGCGAGCCGGAGTCGACCAGGGCCAGCACGGGGAAGGCGAGCGCGGCCGAGGCGATGGCGCCGGCGAGCACGACGGGCCGGCGGCCGACCCGGTCCGACAGCGCGGAAGCGGCGGGCAGGACGGCGAGGGCCACGCAGGAGGCCACGGTCACCGCGGTCAGCACCTGCGGTCGGGTGTACCCCTCGTCGACGGCGTAGGAGATCATGAAGCTCGTCAGCAGCGACTGGGTGGTGAACGCGCCGATGCCGACGCAGGCGGCGAGCAGCACGGGCTTCGGGCGGCGCAGCAGCTCCACGATCGGCGGCTTGTCCACCGGCTCCCGCTTGGCCTGCGCGAACAGGGGGCTCTCGGCGACCTTGAGGCGCACGAACAGCCCGACGGCCAGCAGCACGATGCTCAGCAGGAACGGCACTCGCCAGCCCCAGGAGCGGAACTCGTCGTCGGGCAGGCCGGCGACGAGGGTGACCACACCGGCCGACAGCACGGAACCGAGCGGGGCGCCGAGCTGGGTGAAGCTGGACCACAGGCCGCGCCGGGAGCCCTGGGCGTGCTCGGCGTGCTCGACGACCATCAGCATCGCGCCGCCCCACTCGCCGCCGATCGCGATGCCCTGCACGACGCGCAGGGCGACGAGCAGGATCGGGGCCCAGACGCCGATCGCGTCGTAGGTCGGCAGCAGGCCGATGAGGAAGCTGCCCAGCCCCATCAGGACCATGGTCAGCAGCATCATCGACTTGCGGCCGATCCGGTCGCCGAAGTGGCCGAAGACGATGCCGCCCAGCGGGCGGGCGAGATAGCCCGCGGCGAAGGTCCCGAACGCCGCGATGGTGCCGACGGCCGGGTCGGCCTGGGGGAAGAACAGCTCGCCGAAGACGAGCGCGGCGACCGTGCCGTAGACGAGGAAGTCGTAGAACTCGACGGTCGTGCCGAGCAGGCCGGACACGGCGACGCGGCGCAACTGGCGGGAATCCGGGGATGGTTGAGCGGCTGAGGGGGATGGCTGCACGGGGAGCTCCCTGGGGACGGGTCTCGGTTAGGCCGTGAAGTTATGCATCGATCGTGCAGCCGTCAATCATTTGCACAACATCAGTTCAGGCCGTCCTCCGCGATCCGCAGCAGCAGTGCGTGCAGCGCCTCCCGCTCGGCCGGGCCCAGCGGGTCCAGAAGTTCGTTGGTCACGCGCAGCCCGGCCTCGTCGGTGTCGCGCAGGAAGGCGCGGCCGTTCTCGGTCAGGGCGACGATCCGGCTGCGGCGGTCGTCGGGGGAGGGGCGGCGCTCGGCGAAGCCCAGCTTCTCCAGGTCGTCGACCAGGCCGACGATCGCGCTCGGGTCGTAGCCGAGCCGGGTGCTCAGCTCGCGCTGGAGGGCGCCCTCGGCGGTGGCGAGGAAGCGCAGTACCGCGTAGTGGCGCAGGCGCAGCCCCGACTCCTGCAGGCAGGCGTTGAAGAGCTGCCCCGAGCGCAGGCCCAGGCGGTACAGCAGGTAGCCCGTGTCGGCGTGCAGCCCGCGCATCCACGGCTCGTCGGCGTCGATGGGGGCCTCGTTCATGGCGTGCTGGCGGCTGATGGCGGGCTCCCTGGTCGTGCGGCGATTTCTGGTCCGGTCTCAGTGTCGCGCACCCGACGGGTGGCAACAACTATTGACGACAACAATTATTGCTCTTAGCTTCGATCTCGAACGCCTCACCCGCATCTCGCAGATGCGCACCACCCGCATCACCGTGTGAAGGGACCCACTCGTGCCCAGCATCGATCTCACCGGCAAGGCCGCCGTCGTCACCGGAAGCGGCCGTGGCCTCGGCCTCGCCTATGCCCACGCCCTGGCCGCCCACGGCGCGTCCGTGGTCGTCAACGATGTCGACGAGGCGGTGGCCGAGGCGGCCGTGAAGTCCATCACCGAGGCGGGCGGCAAGGCCGTCGCGGAGGTGGTTGCGGTCGGTACGTCCGAGGCGGCGGACCGGCTGGTCGCCCGCGCGGTCGAGGAGTTCGGCCGGCTGGACATCCTCGTCACCAACGCGGGCATCCTGCGCGACAAGGTGCTGTGGAAGATGACCGACGAGGACTTCGACGCGGTGATCACCACCCACCTCAAGGGCACCTTCACCTGTGCCCGCGCCGCCGCCGTCCGGATGCGCGAGCAGGGCGAGGGCGGCTCGCTGATCCTGGTCGGCTCCCCGGCCGGACAGCGCGGCAACTTCGGCCAGACGAACTACGCCGCCGCCAAGGCCGGCATCGCGGCCATGACCCGCACCTGGTCCATGGAA
Organism: uncultured Actinomycetota bacterium; assembly: GCA_963798065.1. Taxonomy (GTDB): domain Bacteria; phylum Actinomycetota; class Actinomycetes; order Streptomycetales; family Streptomycetaceae; genus Streptomyces. The sequence goes on from CAWCSC010000005.1 coordinate 306,044, forward strand.
CTGGGCCGCGCGAACATCACCGTCAACGCGATCGTGCCGGTCGCCGCGACCGCGATGACCGAGACGATCCCCGCCTTCGCCCCGTACATCGAGGCCATGCGCGGCGGCGAGCCGCTGCCTGACTTCCTGCGCAAGGGCGAGGGCTTCGGCACCCCGGAGGACTGCGCGGCCCTGGTCCCGTTCCTCGCCTCCGAGGCGGCGCGCGGCGTGAGCGGCCAGTGCATCGGCATCGGCGGCGACAAGGTGGCACTCTGGTCGCATCCGCAGGAGATCAGGGCGGCCTATGCCGACGGTGGCTGGACTCCCACCGCCCTGGCCGACGCCTTCCCCACCTCGGTCGGTGCCGAACTCCAGTCGGTCGGCATCCCGGCCCCCAAGTTCCCGGAGGCCTGATGAACGTCGACGACCTCGTCGCGATCGACGTCCACACCCACGCCGAGGTGTCCTCCAAGGGCCACTCCTCGCTGGACGACGACCTGCACGACGCCTCCTCCGCCTACTTCAAGGTCGAGGGCAAGCGGAAGCCGACCCTGGAGGAGACCGCCGCGTACTACCGCGAGCGGAAGATGGCCGCCGTGATCTTCACGGTCGACGCCGAGTCCGCCACCGGCACCCCGCCCGTCCCCAACGAGGAGGTCGCCGAGGCGGCCGCCGCCAACGCCGACGTCCTCATCCCCTTCGCCTCCATCGACCCCTTCCGGGGGAAGGCGGGCGTGAAGCAGGCCCGGCGCCTGGTCGAGGAGTACGGGGTGAAGGGCTTCAAGTTCCACCCCAGCATCCAGGGCTTCTTCCCCAACGACCGCTCGGTGGCCTACGACCTCTACGAGGTGATCGAGGAGACCGGCACCATCGCCCTGTTCCACACCGGCCAGACCGGCATCGGCGCCGGCGTGCCCGGCGGGGGCGGGATCAGGCTCAAGTACTCCAACCCGCTGCACGTGGACGACGTCGCAGCCGACTTCCCGCATCTGAAGATCATCCTGGCGCACCCGTCGTTCCCCTGGCAGGACGAGGCCCTGGCCGTCGCCACGCACAAGCCGGGCGTGCACATCGACCTGTCCGGCTGGTCGCCGAAGTACTTCCCGCCGCAGCTCGTGCAGTACGCGAACACGCTGCTGAAGGACAAGGTCCTCTTCGGCTCCGACTTCCCCGTCCTCACCCCGGACCGCTGGCTCGCCGACTTCGACAAGCTGACGATCAAGGAAGAGGTCAGGCCGAAGATCCTCAAGGAGAACGCCGCCCGCCTCCTCGGGCTGACGAAACCGTAAGGGGCGTGACATGCGCAACGAGGGACTGGGGTCGTGGCCCGCACGCCGGGCCCGCAAGACCCCGCACCGCACCGCCCTGATCCACGGCGACACCACCCGCAGCTACGCCGGCCTGTACGGCCGCACCACCCGCCTCGCCCACGCCCTGCGCGAGCGGGGCATCCGCCGCGGCGACCGCATCGCCTACCTCGGCCCGAACCACCCCTCCTATCTGGAGACCCTGTTCGCGGCCGGCACGCTCGGCGCGGTCTTCGTCCCCCTCAACACCCGCCTGGCCGGCCCCGAGATCGCCTACCAGCTCGCCGACTCCGGCGCCAAGGCCCTCGTCTACGGCCCCTCGCACGCCGGTCTGGTCGCGGGACTGCCCGGCAGCACGGACGTCCGTACCTACGTCGAAGTGGGCGCCGAGTACGAGGAGGCGCTGGCCTCGGCCTCCGAGGAGTCCATCGACACGCCGGTCACCCCGGACGACACCTGCATCATCATGTACACCTCGGGGACTACCGGCCGCCCCAAGGGCGCCATGCTCACCCACGGCAACCTCACCTGGAACGCGGTCAACGTCCTCATCGACCACGATCTGCTCGCCGACGAACGCGCCCTGGTCTCCGCCCCGCTGTTCCACACCGCCGGCCTCAACATGCTGACGCTCCCGGTCCTGCTGAAGGGCGGCACCTGCGTCCTGGTCGAGGCCTTCGACCCGGACGCCACCTTCGACCTGATCGAACAGCACCGGATCACCTTCATGTTCGGGGTGCCGACGATGTTCGACCAGGTGGCGAGGCACCCGCGCTGGCCGGAGGCCGACCTGTCGTCGCTGCGGATCCTGACCTGCGGCGGCTCCCCGGTCTCCACCCCGCTGATCGCGGCCTACCAGGAACGCGGCCTGACCTTCCTGCAGGGCTACGGCATGACCGAGGCCGCCCCCGGCACGCTGTTCCTGGACGCCGAGCACGCCGTCAGCAAGGCGGGTTCGGCGGGCGTGCCGCACTTCTTCAGCGACGTACGCGTCGTACGGCCGGACCTGGTGCCGGTCGACGTCGGCGAGGTCGGCGAGGTCGTGGTGCGCGGGCCGCACGTCATGCCCGGCTACTGGGGGCTGCCCGAGGAGACGGCCGCGTCCTTCGCGGACGGCTGGTTCCGCAGCGGTGACGCGGCCCAGGTCGACGAGGACGGCTACGTCCACATCGTCGACCGCATCAAAGACATGATCATCTCCGGCGGCGAGAACATCTACCCCGCCGAGATCGAGGACCAGCTCCTCGCCCACCCGGACATCGTCGAGTGCGCGGTCATCGGCGTGCCGGACGACAAGTGGGGCGAGGTGCCGCGCGCGGTCGTCGTCCCCCGTGAGGGCGCCGCGCTCGACCCCGACGAGGTGCTCGCGTCGCTCGCGGGTCGCCTCGCCAAGTACAAGATCCCGAAGTCGGTCGTCGTCGCGGACGAACTCCCCCGTACCGCCTCCGGAAAGCTCCTCAAGTCCCGCGTGCGCAAGCGCTACGGCCACAACTCCTAGCGAAGGACAGTTACATGAGCATCACCGTCAACGGTCTCGACGAACTGAAGAAGCTCGCGGGCAGCGACCTCGGCACCAGTGAGTGGATCGAGGTCACGCAGGAGCGGATCGACACCTTCGCCGACGCGACCGGGGACCATCAGTGGATCCACGTGGACCCCGAGAAGGCCAAGGAGGGCCCCTTCGGCGCCCCCATCGCGCACGGCTACCTGACGCTCTCCCTCTTCATCCCGCTGTTCACCGAGCTGCTGGACGTCCAGGGCGTGACGACGAAGGTCAACTACGGCCTCAACAAGGTGCGTTTTCCTTCCCCCGTGAAGGTCGGCTCCCGCATCCGGCTGGTGGCGAAGCTCGCCGAGGTCGAGGACGTGACCGGCGGCGTGCAGATCACGGTCGAGGGCGCCATCGAGATCGAGGGCGGCGGCAAGCCGGCCGCGGTGCTCCAGAGCCTGTCGCGGTTCTACGCCTGAGGCCGCGTCGGCACCAGGTCCAGAAGGCGTTCCGAGGCGTCACGGGCGAGCGGTGAGAGCCGCTCGTGCACGGCCCGGAACGTCTTCTCGGCCTGCTCCGCCGGCCAGTCGTCCGGCAGGTGCCTGACGGGCAGGCGTGGATCGCGCCGGACGATCCGCAGCCACTCGGTCTGCAGCCGCAGCCGCAGCACGAGCGCAGCGAGACGGGGGTCCCCCCGGCCGGAGGCCGGGGGAGCGTCGTCGGCGTCCGGCAGTTCGTCCTCCCACGGCTGCCAGCGGCGTGCGAACGCCTCGTAGCGTCCGGCCAGGTCGGACAGCTCCCACGTCTCCTCGATCATCTGGCCGATGTCCGTCCCGGTGTCCGCGTGTGCCCGGAAGACCTTCACATGGGCGGACAGGCCGAGCTCGGTGACCAGCGCCGACACCTCGACCTCGCCGGGAGCGATCCACAGGCCGTTGAACAGCGGACCGAAGCCGCTCCAGGTCAGCTGGGAGCGCAGGTCGTGGCGCCGGCGCTGCCAGGACTCGGGCAGCGAGAAGCCGAGCAGGGTCCAGGTGCCGTCCCAGTGCCGGTTGACGGCCCCGGTCTGCCAGATGCGCCGCTCGCCGTCGCGCAGCACGGCCTCCGAGCGCTCGGTCAGCCCGAAGTACATCCGGCGGCCCTCGCGCTGGCGGCGCAGCAGGTCCCGGCCCACCATGCGGGTCAGCGTCGAGCGGGTCGCCTGCTCGCCGATCCCGGCGCGGGCGAACACGTCGATGACGCTGCCCGAGTACACGCACACGTCACGCCCGAGCACCTGGTCGCCCAGGAACGTCAGCATGAGGGACTGGGGCCGCAGCGACTCTTCACCGGTCACGCGGCCCACCGTACCTCCGGCTCGATCAGTCCGTGACCTGCCGGTAAGCGTGGACGGCCGTGGTCACCGCGCAGAGGCCCGGCGGGATCACCTGCACGCGCAGGGTGCCGCGGGTCCCGTCGTAGTCGATGCCCTCCGTCTCGAAGGTGCCCGTGCACACGCTGCGCTGCGGCAGGGCGAACAGGCTCTTCACCGTGCCGGTGACCGGCTGCCCGTCCAGCGTGCGCGACAGGTCGACCCGGAGCAGCGGCCGGATCTCCGGGAAGAGGGTGCCCGTGGCGTCGTTCGAGGCGCACAGCAGGCGGGTGCCGGTGACGAAGTCGCATCCCTGGACGTCGCGCACCGGCTTGTCCAGGGTGATCTGCCCGGCCTCCCGCAGCTCGCCGCCGGTGGCCGGCGTGGACGGGTTGAGCAGGGGCGCCGGGAAGACCTGGAGCCGGTTCTGCACGCCCCACTCGCCCGACACCAGCCACTGGTCGTCGGGCGAGACGGCGGCGAACGAGTTGTTGGGCTTCTCGCCCGGATTCAGCGGGTGGACGTACGCGTAGCGCTTCCCGGCCGGGGTGGTGACCGCGAACATCTTGGAGACGGCGGTGTCCGCCCCCTGGTAGGCGTCGAAGACATGGCCGCGTGCGATGTCCGGGTCGCCTATGTGGGTCCAGCCCTTGATCCGCAGGTCCAGCGGGATGGAGGCCAGGCCGCGGTACAGCAGGGAGCCGTCCGCGCGCCCGGCCAGGCCCTGTCCGCCGCCGAGGGTGTCGGTGTACGCCGTGCCGGTCTCCGCCCACTGCGGGGCACCGGCGGCCGAGGCCGGGCCGGCACCCAGCAGAAAGGATCCTAATAAGGCGCCGGCGGCGAGCAGTTGACGTCTCATCAGGTCAGGAACCTTCCACGTCGACGAATACGGGGTTCGCATAGAACCACGTATCCGCCCACGGGTCACCGTCCCCGGGCGCGTGCGGAACCGGCCCGTGCGGGTCGACCGAGGCACCGAGGTAGCCGGTGCCGTTCCGGTTGCCGTCGCTGCCGCGCAGCCGGACGTAGAAGGACTCCTCGCCCGCGGTCAGCGGGACGCGCAGGGTGTAGGTGCCCGTACGGCCGGAGACGTCCTGCGAGTGGACGACGCGGGTGTCCGGGGCCTTCCAGGTGTCGCGGTCGGTGACCGGGCCGCGCACCGCGCCGCGGATGACGTCCACGTGCGCCAACTCGGGCAGGATGCCCTGGGGGTTGGGCCGTGAGGCGGTCGTCACGGTGATGTGCAGCGTGAGCTTCTCGCCCCTGCGGACGCGGATCCGGCCGCCGAGCGTCACGCCCCGGCCCCTCTTGCCCTCCCGCGTCAGCCGGACGTCGAGCCCGTCGAGCAGATGCCCGTGATCGAGCCAGACGCGGCCCGCGCGCAGACCCGCCATGACCGCGCGGTAGCCGTAGCGGGTCACGCCCACGTGGGTGCGGCTGAACTGCCCGGGCCAGAAGTCGCTGCCCGGCTGCGGGGTGTCCGTGTTCACCGGGTCGGGCAGCTTGCCGGTGTTGTCGAAGGTCTGGCCGGCCTGCCAGTCGCCGTTCTTCCAGGTGTCGAAGACGATCCGGTGGGCGTCGGAGTTGGTGGTGATCGAGAACAGCCGCCCCTCGGCGAGCATCGAGTCCCACAGGCCGCCGACGGTGGCGGTCGCCCAGTCGAAGCCGCCGTACGTCAGATAGGCGTCCGCCGGGTAGCCGGGCCAGGACTGCGCGGACGGCTTGTTCTCGTACTCGCCGCGGATCGAGGTGGCACCGCGCCAGCCGGGGATGGCCGCGCCCTGGGCGCCCGGCGCGCCCTCCATGCCGATCATGATCTCGGGCGCCGCGTCCCGCCAGCCGCGCATCTCGTGCGGGGAGTCGATGCCCAGGCGCATGGGGTGGTTGGCGAGGACCAGGACGTCGTCGACGTAGCCCGAACGGCGCTGCTGAGCCAGCCACTTGAGCGCTTTGACGGCGTGCGCCTCGTTGCGGGCGGTGTCCGGCTCGGCGGGGCCGCCCTTGTCGTAGCCGAGCAGCTTGCCGTCGTAGGCGCTCTCGAACCGGGTCAGTACGTCGACCTCGTGCGGGCCGGGCGCGGTGAACACCGTGCAGTGCTCGGCCGCCGGGATGTACCACTCCAGGCCCTGGAAGATCAGCTGACGCGGGTTGTCGGCACGCGCCTCGAGGATCTCCTTGTGCTCCAGCGCGGCCCCGTAGTCGGCGTGCCCGAAGTTGGAGTGCTCGGTGAACACCATCCAGTCGAGGCCGTACTTCGCCCCCGCTGCGGCCAGCTGGGAGAACGTGTACTTGGCGTCGTGGCTGTAGACGGAGTGGATGTGGTGGTCGCCGACGAGGTAGGCGAGGCGGGGGTCCTCGCCGCCCAGCGGTCGGTCACCGGCGGCCAGGGCCGGGGTCGCCGCCGAGCCCAGGGCGAACGCGGCGCCGAACAGGCCCGCGCGGCGCAGGAGCCCGCGGCGGGAGACGCCCTGCGCGTCGAGGTCGGAGGGGGAGACGAAAGGATCGGCCCAGGAGGGAAGCTGCTGATCGGTCATCGTGCCTGTCCTCTGCTGATGCTGCGGATTCAGTGGTTCATGAACGAGGTGACGGGCAGCACCCGTTCGACGATCCGGACGTCGCCGAGCCGTCCGTGCAGGATCTGGTCGATCTTTCCGGCGTACTCGTAGCCCCCGAGCAGCCACGGCAGCCCGACGGAGGTGAGCCCGACAGCGGTGGCGTGCGGATTGCGGGCGACGGGGCAGCCCTGGACGTACATCGTGGTGTGGGAGCCGTCGTTGACCACGGCGACGTGCCACCACGCCTCCCGGGCCGTCTCGTCGCCCCAGTTCGTGGCGATGCCCTGCTGGTTGAGGGGGCGGACGGCCCACTGCGGGCCGGGCCCGTCGGACAGGGAGAGCGTGGCGAGCGGTTCGTCGGGGTCGTCGGCGGTCTTGCCGGCGGCGCCGCCCGTGCCCGTCCGGCTGACCAGTCCCGACCAGGCGTTGTGATCGGGGTCCCAGTCGGCGGGGAGGCGGTAGAAGGCCTCGATGGTGTAACCGGCCTTGAACGTGGCGGAGTTGAGGGGCGCGCCGTCGACCGTGCGCAGGTAGGCGCCCTTCAGCGGGGACTTGTAGCCTCGGAACTCCAGGCTGCCGTGGCCGGGCTGGTCGGGGTGGTGGTCCGAGGACCAGCCGAGCGTGCCCCCGCCCACCGTGACCAGGGTGAGGTCGTTCCCGCGGCCGGACAGGTCACGGATCGTGCCGGACGCCGGTGACTCGAAGCGCCAGTAAGCGACCGTGCCGGGGAGCAGCATCTTCGAGGCGGGCCGGGCCGGGCGCGGGGCCACCGGGTCGAAGCCGGCGAAGCGGTCGGCGAAGTCGATGTCGACGGAGAACCGGTCGGCGTCGCCGCTCAGCTCGATCTCCTGCCTCTCCAGCTCGTTGAGCCCCTTCGCGGCGCGGCCGAGGATCCACGGGGAGACCGTCTCGACGTCGATGACGTTCCGGTCCAGGTCGAAGTGGTACAGGCGGATCATCGCCGCACCGCCGAAGTACCGGTTCTGGTAGTTGGTCAGGTGCAGGTGGACGTCGTTCCCCGCCGCGTTCTTGCGCGTGGCCCGGCCGGCCGGCCAGTAGTGCCCGCCCAGGGCGAGGAAGATCTGGTCGTGGTCCGCGATCAGCCGGTCCCACAGCTGCTGTCCGTACTCCGACAGGCTGTCGTCCTCGACGACCAGCTCGTGCGTGGTGAGGACGACCGGTGTCTTCGGGTGCTGGGCCAGGACACCCTTCGCCCAGTCGTAGCCCTTGGCCGACAGCCGCCAGTCCAGCGCGAGCACCATCCACTCCCGGCCGGCGGCCTTGAAGCGGTGGAAGGTGTTGTAGCCGTCCGGGGAGGCGCCGCCGAACGTCGGCTTGTCCTGGAACCGCTTCGGCCCGAAGGCGTCCAGGTACGGCGTCGGGCCCCGCTGGTCGTCCGTCGACGACTTCACGTCGTGGTTGCCCGCCAGGACGCTGTAGCCGACGCCGCGCTGGTCGAGCAGTCCGAACGACTCGCTGATCGCGGTGACCTCTGCCTGGGCTCCGTTCTCGGTGAGGTCGCCGAGGTGGGACAGGAAGACGATGTTCTCGTCCCTCCCGTGCTCCAGGAGGTAGCGCAGCGACGCCTCGACCGGTGCCTTGTCGATGCTCGGCCCGTCGAAGAGGTACTGCGTGTCCGGCATCACGGCGAGCGTGAAGCGGCGACTGTGCGGGTCGGGGCGCCAACTCGCGGGCGCCGCCGCGGCGGAGGCGGCCGGCAACGCGGTCACCGCCGCGGCGGTGGCACCGAGCAGCGCCGTGGCGCGAAGGAAACCGCGTCTTCCGGCACCGGCTTGGGGCGCCTGGCCCCGGGCCTGGTCATGAGGTGTGCACACGTGTGCTCCATAAGGGGTGACAGGGAGGAAGTCTCGGAGAAGGTGACAGGGAGGAAGCGTCAGAGAACGCGCAGCGTCCAGCTCCAGCGATGGACGCCGGCCGCGACGAGGTAGGAAGCGAAGGTGTCGGGCCCGCACGACGCCGTGCCCAGCCCGCGGTGCGCCGCGTCGATGTGCACCACGCACCCGGCACGCGGCACCAGTTCGTCGTGATGCGCGGCGAAGGCCAGGTCGGCAGCGCGATGGCGGGTCACGGACACCTGGCGGGGCCGGTCCAGCCGCACCGCCAGCCCGGTGGCGTCCGGCGCGGACAGCGTGAACCGCCGTACACCGTGCCGCCCGCCGCTCTCCTGCGGCCGCAGATACGGCGTGAACAGCTCGTCCACCGGCAGACCGTGGTGGCCGACGGGCGCCCCCGCGCCCCGGTCCGGATACGACTCCCAGGGCCCCTGCCCGAACCACTCCAGCAGGTTCAGCCCGGCGACCGTCTCGAAGACCGAACCGACCCGGGCCACGTCGTCCAGCTCCTCGGGAAGCTCGGCGCTCTCCTCCACCAGGAGCCCGCCCGCCACGGCCGTGAACACCTGCTCGTGGCGGACGGTCCCGGCCGGGCCGAGGTGGTCGGCGACCACGGTGACGCGTCCTGGCTCACGCCGTACGGCGACGAGCTCGCGGGTGAGCGCGTCCAGCCCCCAGTCCCGCCAGCGGCCCGCCATGCCGCCGAGCTCGTCGTTGTCGGTGGGCGCCCGCCACAGGGACAGCGTGGGCGCGGCCGTCAGCAGCGGATGGACCAGCAGCCCGTCCTCGTCGACCTCCACCGGGCGGTCCGTGACAGGGGTGTGCCGCACCGGCTGCGCCGTCCGCAGCCGCACCTGCGGCAGGCACACGACCGTGCCGCGCGGTGCCCACGGCTCGTCCCCGGCCGTCGTCACCCGCAGCGTCAGCCATGCCTCACCGCCGTCCTCCGGCAGCTCGAACGGCAGCGGCACCGCGGCCGTCTCGCCCGGCCGCAGATCGGGCAGCTCGGCGGGAGCGGTCAGCGTGCCGCCGTCGGCGAGGGAGAGCTCCCACGCGCCGGACAGCCAGTTCAGGCCGCGGAAGTGCTGGTGGTTGCCCAGGACGACGCCCTCGTGCCGGAAGCTCTCGATCCGTACCGGCGCCGCGATCTCCCGGTGCTCGAACATCACGGGCTTGGGGGTGCGGTCGGGGAAGACCACACCGTCGGCGATGAAGGCGCCGTCGTGGACCGTCTCCCCGAAGTCGCCGCCGTACGCCCAGCGATGCCCGGGCGCGGCGACACCGTTGTCATAGAGCCCGGCGCCCCCACGCCCGGCCGGTCTGCCGTCGTTCACACGCTGGAGGATGCCGTGGTCCCAGAACTCCCAGATGAACCCGCCCTGAAGACCCGGGGTGGCCTCGATGGCCTCCCAATGGTCGGCGAGCGTGCCGTTGCTGTTGCCCATGGCGTGCGAGTACTCGCACTGGATGAGCGGCTTGGTCTGGGTCCCGGACATGGCGTGCGCCAGGCAGTCCTGGAGCGGCGCGTACATCGGGCAGGCGATGTCGGAGGCCAGGTCCGGATCGGCCCAGCCGAGCTTGGCCGCGCCCTCGTACTGCACCGGCCGCCGGGCCGGGTCGTGCCGGCGTACCCAGCCCGCCGCCGCGTCGTGGTTCGCGCCGTAGTCGGACTCGTTGCCCAGCGACCAGATGATGACGCAGGGGTGGTTCTTGTCCCGCAGCACCATCCGCGCGACCCGGTCGACGAAGGCGCCCAGATAGCGCGGGTCGTCGGCGATCTCGTGCGCGTGGTCGTGGGACTCGATGTCGGCCTCGTCGACGACGTAGAGACCGAGCTCGTCGGCCAGGTCGTACAGGGACGGGTCGTTCGGGTAGTGCGCGGTGCGGATCGCGTTGAAGCCGAACCGCTTCAGCAGGGCGAGGTCCGCGCGCATGTCGTCGTACGACACCGTCCGGCCCGTCAGCGGATGGAAGTCGTGCCGGTTGACGCCCCGGATGAACACGCGCTCGCCGTTGACCAGCAGGTCCCGGCCGGCGATCTCGACGTCACGGAAGCCGATCCGGTGGTGGGAGGTGTCGGCGACCGTGCCGTCGGCGCGGTGCAGCCGTACGGTCAGGCCGTACAGCTCGGGCGTCTCGGCGGTCCAGGTGCGCACGTCCGGCACCGCGGCCCGCAGCCGGGCCTCGCCGAGGAAGTCGGAGACGCGCCCGTCCTCGGCGCCCGCGCGGTCGAACTCCGCGTCCTGCGTGAGCAGGTGCCCGTCCAGCTCGGCGCTGACGTACCAGCCCCCGGGCAGCGCTCCGCCCGCGTCCCGCACCCGGCAGTCCACCCGCAGGTCACCGTCCCGCCGGGCCCGCACGCCCACGTCCGCGAGATGCAGCGGATCCCTCGCGTACAGCAGGACCGAGCGGGTGATCCCGCCGTGCCACCAGTGGTCCTGGTCCTCGATGTGCGAGGCGTCCGACCACTTGACGACGGTCAGGCGCAGGACGGCCCGCTCACCGGGGCGCACCACCGGCGTCAGGTCGAACTCGGCCGCCAGACGGGAGTCCTTGGAGATCCCGACCGGCCGCCCGTCCACGTGCACGAGCAGCACGCTCTCGGCGGCCCCGACCTGGAGCACGATCCGCCGCCCGGCCCACTCGGCCGGCACGTCCACCGCACGCTCGTACACGCCCGTCGGGTTGGCGGCGGGCACCTCAGGCGGGAACTCGGCGAACGGCATGCGGATGTTCAGGTACTGCGGGAGGTCGTCCGTGCCCTGCATGGTCCACACGCCGGGCACGTACGACGACGACCAGACCTCCCCGAGCGGGGCGTCCGGCGCGGGCAGCAGCTGGAAACGCCAGTCGCCGTCGAGGGAGACGGCACCGCGACGCCGGTCCACGGCGTTCATCGGCAGCCGCCCCCAGGAGGTCACCTCGGGTGCCTCCCAGGGGCGCAGGGCGAGCAGGGGATCGGGCAGTGCGTCGGTCATGATCATTCCGAAGTCGGTGTGGTGGGCCTGGGCAGGACGCGGCCCTGCAGGCCCCAGACGGGGTCGATGGGGATGCCGAGACGGTTCAGGACGGTGGGGGCGATGTCGATGAGGCGGGGCGTGTCGAGCCGGGTGCCCGCGGGCCTGCCGGGCTCGGCGAGGATGACGAAGACCTCCTGTTCGGCATGGGTGTCGCCGCCGTGGCCGCCGGTGTCGAGGTGACCGTGGTCCGTGGTGACCAGCACGGTCCAGTGCTCCTCGGCGCGTCCCGGATCCGAGCGCCGGGCGTCGATCGCCTCCAGCAGCCGCCCGAGGTGGGTGTCCTGCGCGAGGAGGGCGTGATCGTAGGCGGGAGAGAGGGGGCCCGTGGCGTGGCCGGCCTCGTCGGTGGCACCGAAGTACACGAACACGACGTCCGGGTCGTCCTCGGTGAGCCAGCGCGCGGCGGTGCGGGCGACCAGGCGGTCCGCGGTCGCGTAGCCGTCCGACTCGCCGTCGTGGTGCACACGGCGGCCGATGGCGTCGCCGAGGACGCCGCGGTGGACCAGTTCCGGCCAGGACACCACGGCCGCGGTGCGCAGACCGGGCCGGGCGGTGACGGCCCGGCTCAGGAAGTCGGGGTAGCGGGTGTAGTCGGCGCCGGCGAAGTCGTTGCCGGTCACCCCGTGACGGTCGGGCCACACCCCGGTCAGCACGCTCGACCAGCCGGGTCCGGAGTCGGTGTAGGCCGTGCCGGCCGACGGCCCGTTCTCGGCCTGGCCGTCGGCCACGCCGTAGGGCAGCAGGCTGGTGCCGTGGGCGCCCGCGGCCATCAGGCCGTGGAGCACGGGCGCCACGGACGCGGAGAGGGCCAGCCGGTCGAAGCGCAGCCCGTCCATGCCCACCACGAGGACCCTGCCGTACGCGGTCGCGTCGACGTCCGCCACTGGATGCCCCTCTCGTCGTCGGTGCTCGCCGGGTCAGCTCCCCTGCACCGCTCCTTCGGTGGCACCCGCTATGAACCCGCGGGCGAAGATGGTGAAGACCACGACCAGCGGGATGGCCGCCATGAGCACGCCGGCCATGACCATGCTGTAGTCGGTGGTGTGGCCGACATGGAGCTGGGCGAGCGCCACCTGGAGGGTGAGGTGGCCGGGGTCGTTGAGCACGACGAGCGGCCAGATGTAGTCGTTCCAGGCGCCGACGAAGGCGTAGATGGCGAGGAAGGACAACGCGGGCCTGATCATCGGCAGCACGATGTTCCAGTACTGGCGGAAGAACCCCGCGCCGTCGATGCGCGCGGCGTCGAGGAGTTCGTCCGGCACGCCGTTCTCTATGTACTGGCGCAGCCAGAAGATGCCGAAGGCGTTGGCGAGGGCGGGCAGGATCAGCGCCTTGAGCGTGCCGACCCAGCCGATGTCGGACATGAGGATGAACTGCGGGAGGACGGCCAGCTGGAGCGGCAGCATCATGAACCCCACCAGCGTGGCGAACAGCACCTTGCGTCCGGGGAAGTCGAACTTGGCGAAGACGAAGGCCGCCAGGGAGTCGACGAACAGAACCAGGACGGTGGTGACGGACGCGACGACGAGGGTGTTCAGCATCGACCCGAAGAAGTCGATGGTGTCGAGCACGTGCCGGATGTTCTCCAGCAGGTGGGGACCGAAGGTCAGCTTCGGCGGGCTCTTGTAGATGTCCTCGGTGGTGTTCGTCGCCATGACGATCGTCCACACGAACGGGAAGACCGAGATCAGCACGGCCAGGACGAGGACGATGTGCGCGGTCAGGCCCTTGGGACGCCGTGACCGCCTCGTGACCGCTGCGGTCATGACTTCCTCCCGCGCTGCACGACACGCCAGTTGATGACGACCAGCACCATGATCAGTACGAAGAAGGCCCACACGATGGCGGCGCCGTAGCCGTAGTCGTTGTTGACGAAAGCCGACTGGTAGAAGTACAGGAGCGTGGTCAGGCCCGCCTGGCCGGGACCGCCGAGGTTCGGGTTGGCGGCGTTGCTGCCGAACAGGATCTGGGGCTCGCTGAAGCTCTGCAGGCCGTTGATGGTCGAGATGATGACCGTGAACAGGATGATGGGCCGCATGATCGGCATGGTGATCTGGAAGAACGTACGGATGGGGCCGGCGCCGTCCAGCCTGGCCGCCTCGTAGATCTGCGTGGGGATGGCCTGGAGACCCGCCAGGTAGATGATCATGTTGTAGCCGGTCCACATCCAGGTCATCAGCAGCGCGATGACCAGTTTGATCAGCCACGGATTGCTCAGCCACGGCACCGGTGAGATGCCGACCGTGCCCAGGATCGCGTTGACCAGGCCGAAGTTGTTGCTGAACACCGCGCCGAAGAAGATCGACACGGCGACGATCGAGGTGACGTTCGGTACGTAGAGGGCGATGCGGTAGAAGCCCTTGAAGCGACGCACCGAATGCAGCAGCGTCGCCAGCACCAGAGCCCCGAACAGTGTGGGAACGGTGGACAGGACCCAGATCACCAGGGTGTTGCGGATCGACAGCCAGAAGACCGGGTCCGTCCACAGGAACCGGAACTGCTGCAGACCCACGAACTGGATGGTTCCCAGGCCGTCCCAGCGGTGGAAGGCGAGGTACAGCGAGTAGAAGACCGGGATGAACGAGAAGGCGCCGAAGATCAGGAAGAAGGGCGAGATCGCCAGGTACTGCCGCCAGTGGGACAGCACGCCTCGGCGCCTCGGCCGCACGGCGCCCGCGGGCGGCGTACGCCGCGGGCGGAATCGGGCCGGGCCCGGCCCGCCGCGATGCCGGGGCACCGCGGCGGAACCGGTGACCGGAGGTGAGGACATTTCTCAGCTCACCCCCTGCCGGCGGGCGATCTGCTTGGCCTGGCTGACCGCGTCCTTCCAGGCGGCCTCGGGCTTCTTGCCCTTGGCCTCGATGCTGCTCAGCTCGGTCATGAAGGGAGCCATGACGGCGGCGTCGGCGGGTGCCTCGTAGCTGGAGGGGATGGCCTTGGCGGCCGGGCCGAAGACCTCGATGACCTTCTGCCCGCCGAAGAACGGGTCGCCGCCCGTCATGGCCGGCATGGCGTACGCCGCCGGCGCGGCGGGGAAGATGGCGGCGTCGGCGAAGCCGCGGGCGTCGTTCTCCGGGCTGAGTATCCAGCTGATGATCTTGAATGCCTCTTCGGGATTCCGGCACTGCCTGGGCAGGGCCAGGTAGGAGCCGCCCTGGTTGGCCGGTCCGCCGGGCATCGCGCAGACCCGCCACTTGCCCTTGGTCTTCGGGGCCGCCTGCTCGATGTCCAGCGCGTGCCAGGCCGCGCCGAGTTCGGTGCTCAGGCTCTTGCCGACGGCGGCGTTCCAGGTGTTGTCGTTGATCTTGGCGTCGAGGCCGAGGGTGTAGGGGCGGACCGCCGTGGTCCACGCGGTGTGGATGTGGTCCTGGTCGCCGATGAAGCGGTTGTCCTTGTCGATGAACCGCTCGGTGCCCTGCCCGACCGCCATGTTGAACACCGAGCTGATGTTGTTGACCAGGTAGGTGCCGGGCACCTTCTTCTTCAGCTCGGTGCCGAGCGCGAAGTAGTCCTCCCAGGTTTCCGCCTGAGCGGCGACCTTGTCGGGGTCGGTGGGCAGCCCGGCCTTGTCGAACAGGTCGGCGCGGTAGAAGAGCGCGGTGGGACCGATGTCGATCGGGAAACCGATCTGCTTGCCGTCCTCGGTCCGGGCGAGCTTGGTCTTCCAGTCCAGGTACTGGGACGAGATCTCCTTGAAGCCCAGATCGTTCAGGTCGAGGAAGCGGCCTGCGTTGGGCAGGAAGGACGCCATGTCCTCGCCCTTGATGCCGGTGATGTCGGGCACGGAGGCGCCCGCCGCGAGGGTGGTGGTGAGCTTCTGCTTGAAGTCGCCGCCGATCGAGGCGGCGGTCAGCTTCACCTGGCTGGCGAAGTGCGTCCTGGCCTCGGCGACCACCTTGTCGCTGAGTGCACCACCCCAGTACCACAAGGTGAGGTTCTTGCCGTTCTTGCTGCCGGCCGATCCTGAGCCGCCGCCGCATGCGACGGTCAGGCCGGAGGCGGCCGCGGTGAGCGCGGCGGCCTGGAGGAAGCCTCTACGAGAAAGGTCCACGGGTCACTCCTGTTGATCCGGTTCGACGTGCCGAGAGGGTTGGGGAGTCAGCGCCGCCGTTCAAGGCGCGCGGGCCGACGGACGTGTGAGGGGCCGGCGGGGTGACGGGGGCGTGGTGCACGGGCGGGCCGACGTCGGCCGGGATGCGGTCGGCCAGGAACCCGTACGCGCGGCGCAGTTCGGGGTCGGTCAGCGAGCCCCACCAGCGCTCGACGCCGTACCAGCCCGGGGCTGCGAGCGCCCCACCGTGGTGCTGGACCGACAGCCCGGCCGCGAGCACCGCGAACCGCAGCCGCTGCTCCAGTGGCCAGCCGCCGAGCGAGGCCGCGACGAAGCTCGCTCCGAAGACGTCGCCGGCGCCTGTCGCGTCCAGAACGCCGACGTCGAGGGCGGGGACCTCCGCGTACTCGCCGGTGATCTGGTCGACCGCCATCGCTCCGTCCTTGCCCCGCGTCACGACCGCCACCGGCACCAGCTCGGAGAGGATGCCGAGCGCGGCCACCGCGCTGTCGGTGCGGGTGTAGGCCATCGCCTCCGTCTCGTTCGGGAGGAAGGCGTGGCAGAGCGAGAGCTGGTCCAGGAGGGCCGTCGACCACTCCTGGGTGGGGTCCCAGCCGACGTCCGCGTAGATCCGCGTGCCGTTCGCGGCGGCCTTGGCGAGCCAGTCGCGCGGCCGCGCCTCGATGTGCACCAGGGCGGTACGCGCGTCGGGCGGGTCGCCCACCAGCACGTCCTGCGAGTACGGCGGCTCCTGGCCGTGGGTGACCAGGGCACGGTCGTGACCGTGGGCGAGGGCGACGGTGACCGGGGTGTGCCAGCCGTCGGCGGTACGGGAGAGCGAGAGGTCGACGTCCTCCTGGTCGCACAGGATGTCCCGGCAGCACTCGCCGTAGAGGTCGTCGCCGAACACCGTGGCCAGCGAGGTGCGCAGGCCGAAGCGGGCGGCGGCCACCGCCAGGTTGGCGATGCCGCCCGGGCCGCAGCCCATGCCCGTCGTCCAGATCTCCTCGCCCGGCGTCGGTGGTTTGCCGAGCCCCGTGAGGACGAGATCGTAGAAGAGCAGCCCGGTCAGCAGCACATCGGGCCGGTCATCGTCCACGGATGTGTCCTCTCGCTCGAAGCCTCGACGGAGATCGTCAAAACTCTTCATTTCAGTGACCGGAATCGTGCGCTGCTCGGAGAGATTGGTCAATACCCGAGCAGAAGTGAGCATGGAAATGATTGGAGATGACGAGTACTGTTCACGCCGTGCTGGCAGAACGACGACACCACCTCATCCTGCGGGCCCTGCGCTCCGGCGGGCCCGCGGCCGTGACCGACCTCTCGGAGCGGCTGGGCGTGAGTCCCGCCACAATCAGGCGTGACCTGGTCAAACTGGAAGAAGACGGTCTTCTCACTCGCGTCCACGGCGGCGCCGTGGTCGAGGAGGGCGACCAGCCCTTCGCCGAGGTCGCCGAGTTGCGCGTGACCGAGAAGGACGCCATAGCCGAGCGCGCGGCGGCGATGATCGAGGACGGCCAGTCCGTACTGCTGGACATCGGGACGACGGCCTACCGTCTGGCCCGGCAGCTGCACGGCCGCCGGCTCACCGTGATCACCAGCAATCTGGTGGTCTACGAGGAACTCGCCGACGACGAGGGCATCGAGCTGGTCCTGCTCGGCGGCATGGTCCGCCGCGAGTACCGCTCCCTGGTCGGCTTCCTCACCGAGGACAACCTGCGCCAGCTGCACGCCGACTGGCTCTTCCTCGGCACCAGCGGCGTGCGGCCCGGCGGGCAGGTCATGGACACGACGGTCGTGGAGGTGCCGGTCAAGCGAGCCATGATCAGGGCCGGAGAGAAGGTCGCCCTGCTCGCCGACGCGGCGAAGTTCCCCGGACACGGGATGGCGAAGGTCTGCGGTCCCGAGGACCTGGACGTGGTGGTGACGAACGCGCCGGTCGACACGGCGACGCGGGCCTCCCTTCAGGAGGCAGGCGTCGAGGTGGTCGTGGCGGGAAAGGTGCAGACGTGAAGCTGACGATTCTGGGCGGCGGAGGATTCCGCGTGCCGCTGGTGTACGGGGCGCTCCTCCAGGACCACGCCGAGGGCCGGGTGACACACGTCGTCCTGCACGATCTGGATTCCGCGAGACTGTCCGCGGTGACCCGTGTCCTCGCCGAGCAGGCGGCCGGAGTCCCCGACGCGCCCGAGGTGAGTGCCACCACCGACCTGGACGAGGCCCTGCGCGGTGCCGACTTCGTGTTCTCCGCGATCCGCGTCGGAGGTCTGGAGGGCCGCGCGAACGACGAACGGGTGGCCCTGGCCCAGGGCGTCCTGGGCCAGGAGACGGTCGGCGCGGGCGGCATCGCCTACGGCCTGCGCACGGTCCCGGTCGCCGTCGACATCGCGCGGCGGGTGGCCCGGCTCGCGCCCGAGGCCTGGGTCATCAACTTCACCAACCCGGCCGGCCTGGTCACCGAGGCCATGTCCCGCCATCTCGGTGACCGCGTCATCGGCATCTGCGACTCCCCGGTCGGCCTCGGCCGCCGCATCGCCCGCGTCCTCGGCGCCGAGCCGAAGGAGGCGTGGATCGACTACGTCGGCCTCAACCATCTCGGCTGGGTGCGCGGCCTGCACGTCGCCGGCCGGGACGAACTTCCGCGCCTGCTCGCCGACACCGACCTGCTCGGCTCCTTCGAGGAGGGCAAGCTCTTCGGCGTCGACTGGCTCCGGTCCCTCGGCGCGATTCCGAACGAATACCTGCACTACTACTACTACAACCGCGAAGCCGTACGGGCCTACCAGCAGGCCGAGAAGACCCGCGGTGCCTTCCTGCACGACCAGCAGGCCCGCTTCTACGCCGAGATGAAGAACCCGGACGCCCCGGCCCTCAAGGTCTGGGACCGGACCCGTGCCGAACGCGAGGCCACCTACATGGCCGAGAACCGTGAGACGGCGGGCGCCGGCGAACGCGACGAGGACGACCTGTCCGGCGGCTACGAGAAGGTGGCCCTCGCCCTCATGCGGGCCATCGCCCGGGACGAGCGCACGACCCTGATCCTCAACGTCCGCAACCAGCGCACCCTGTCGGTCCTGGACACGGACGCCGTCATCGAGGTCCCCTGCCTCGTCGACGCCAACGGCGCCCACCCCGTCACCGTCGACCCGCTGCCCGATCACGCCGCCGGACTGGTCTGCGCGGTCAAGGCCGTCGAGCGCGAGGTGCTGGCCGCCGCCGACTCCGGCTCCCGCTCGACGGCCGTGAAGGCCTTCGCGCTGCACCCCCTCGTCGACTCCGTCAACGTGGCCCGCAGGCTGGTCGAGGGCTACACCGAGGTCCATCCCGGGCTGGCGTACCTTAGGTGAGCACCCGACGGTAAGCGCTTTCCCCGCCGCTCTTCCCGCTTCCTGGAGACACTTCATGCACGACGAACGCCGCCGCATCGAGGAGCGCGTGCAGCGCCTTCACGACCAGCGCATCAAGGCCGCGGTCTACGCGGCCACCGTCCCCTTCGAGGTCGAGGCCTGGCAGGCCCCGGGGGAGCCGGTCCCGTTCGAGGAGGCCGCCGCCGCCTCGTACGAGCCGTTCGCGATGGGCACCCCGTGGGGCCCGCCCTGGGGCACCACCTGGTTCCGCATGCGCGGCCAGGTGCCCGCCGAGTGGGCCGGCAAGCGCGTCGAGGCCGTCATCGACCTCGGCTTCGTGGGCGACTGGCCCGGCAACCAGGCCGAGGCCCTCGTGCACCTCACGGACGGCACCCCGCTGAAGGCCGTCAACCCGCTCAACCAGTACGTGGCGATCGCCAACCCGGCGACGGGCGGGGAGACGGTCGACTACCTGGTCGAGGCGGCCTCCAACCCGGACATCCTGGCGGACAACTTCTCGAAGATCACCCCGCTCGGCGACAAACTGACCGCGGGCGACCAGCCGATCTACACCTTCCGCAGCGCCGACATCGCGATCCTGGACGAGGAGGTCTGGCACCTCGACCTCGACGTCCAGGTGCTGCGCGAGCTGATGCTGGAGCTGGGCGAGCACGACCCGCGCCGGCACGAGATCGCCCACGCGCTCGACCGGGCGATGGACCTGCTCGACCTGGACGACGTCTCCGGCTCCGCAACCGCCGTCCGCGAGGCGCTCAAGCCGGCCCTGTCCCGCCCCGCGCACGCCAGCGCGCACACCGTCTCCGGCGTGGGCCACGCCCACATCGACTCCGCCTGGCTCTGGCCGATCCGCGAGACCAAGCGCAAGACGTCCCGCACGTTCTCGAATGTCACATCCCTGGCCGACGAGTACGACGACTTCGTCTTCGCCTGCTCCCAGGCCCAGCAGTACGAGTGGGTGCGCGACAACTACCCCAAGGTCTGGGCCCGCATCCAGGAGTCGGTCAAGAAGGGCCAGTGGGCGCCGGTCGGCGGCATGTGGGTCGAGTCCGACGGCAACCTGCCCGGCGGCGAGGCCGTCGCCCGCCAGTTCATCCACGGCAAGCGGTTCTTCATCGAGCACTTCGGCATCGAGACCAAGGGCGTCTGGCTGCCGGACTCCTTCGGCTACAACGCGGCCTACCCACAGATCGCCAAGCTCGCAGGCAACGAGTGGTTCCTCACCCAGAAGATCTCCTGGAACCAGACCAACAGGTTCCCCCACCACACCTTCTGGTGGGAGGGCATCGACGGCACCCGCATCTTCACCCACTTCCCGCCGGTCGACACCTACAACGCCCGCTTCAGCGGCGAGGAGATGTCCCGAGCGGTCCGCAACTACCAGGAGAAGGGCGGCGCCAGCCGCTCCCTGGCCCCCTTCGGCTGGGGCGACGGCGGTGGCGGCCCCACCCGCGAGATCATGGAACGCGCCCGCCGGCTGGCGGACCTGGAGGGCTCCGCGAAGGTTGTCGTGGAACACCCCGACGAGTTCTTCGCCAAGGCCCGCGAGGAGTACCCGGACGCCCCGGTGTGGGTCGGCGAGCTCTACCTTGAGCTGCACCGCGCCACCTACACCTCCCAGGCCCGCACCAAGCAGGGCAACCGCCGCTCCGAGCACCTCCTGCGCGAGGCCGAGCTGTGGGCGACGACGGCCGCGCTGCACGCGCCCGGGTACGCGTACCCCCACGAGAAGCTGGACCGGCTCTGGAAGACGGTGCTGCTGCACCAGTTCCACGACATCCTGCCCGGCTCCTCCATCGCCTGGGTGCACCGCGAGGCCGAGGCCGAGTACGCCCGCGTGGCCGGTGAACTCAAGGAGCTCACGGCCGAGGCCCTCGCCGCCCTCGGCACCGGCGGGCCCCGTGCCTTCAACACGAGCCCCTACGGCCGCGCCGAGGTGGTCCGCACCGCCGACGGCGCACCGGTGTACGTGGAGGTGCCCGCGAACGGCTCCGCGGCCCTCGCCGACGCCCGGCCCCCGCAGCCCGTGACGGTGAGCGGCCGGGTGCTCGACAACGGGCTGGTCCGCGTGGAGATCGCCGAGGACGGCACCCTGTCGTCCGTGCGCGACCTGCGCGCGGACCGCGAGGTCCTGGCCGACCAGGGCAACCTGCTGCGCCTGCACACGGACCTGCCCAACTACTGGGACGCCTGGGACATCGACAAGCACTACCAGCACCGCTACACGGACCTGCTGGACGCCTCGTCCGTCACGGTCGTCGAGCAGGACCCGCTGGTCGGCGCGGTCCGCGTCGAGCGGTCCTTCGGCAAGGGCTCCACGATCACCCAGACGATCACCGTCCGCGCCGGCAGCCCCCGGATCGACATCGAGACGGACATCGACTGGCACGAGACCGAGAAGATCCTCAAGGCGGCCTTCCCGGTCGACATCCGCGCCCCGCACTCCTCCGCCGAGATCCAGTTCGGCCACATCCAGCGGCCCACCCACACCAACACCAGCTGGGAGGCGGCCCGCTTCGAGGTCTCCGGCCACCGCTGGGTGCACCTCGGCGAACCCGGCTACGGCGTCGCGGTCATCAACGACTCGACGTACGGCCACGACGTCTCCCGCACCGTCCGCGAGGACGGAGGCACCACGACCACCGTCCGCCTCAGCCTGGTCCGCGCCCCGCGCATCCCGGACCCCGAGGCCGACCAGGGCCGCCACCGCTTCACCTACGCCCTGCTGCCCGGCGCGACCGTGGAGGACGCAGTCGCCGAGGGCTACGCCCTCAACCTCCCGCTCCGGGTGGCCGAAGCGGCAGGCGCCCCCGCACCGGTCGTCTCGGTCGAGGGCGAGGGCGTGACCGTGGAGGCGGTCAAGCTCGCCGACGACGCGTCGGGCGACGTCGTCGTACGGCTCTACGAGTCCCGCGGAGGGCGGGCCCAGGGCGTCCTGCGCACCGGCTTCCCGCTCGCCGGCGCACAGATCACCGACCTGCTGGAGCGTCCTCTCGAGGACGCGGACCTCGCCGACGGCGGTGTCCCCGTCACCCTGCGGCCCTTCCAGATCCTGACACTCCGTCTGCGCAGGGGCTGACCCATGGCCATGCAACCCTGGTTCACCGACGCCAAGCTGGGCATCTTCGTCCACTGGGGGATCTACGCCGTCGACGGCGTGCAGGAGTCCTGGTCGTTCTACGACGACAACGTCCCCTACGACCAGTACATGTCCCAGTTCGACCGCTTCACGGCCTCCCGCTACGATCCGCGCGACTGGGCGAAGCTCTTCGCGCGGGCCGGCGCCCGGTACGCCGTGCTGACCAGCCGTCACCACGACGGCGTCGCCCTGTGGGACACCGCCCACGGCGACCTGAACGTGGGCCGCGACCTGATCGCCGGCTACGCCGACGCCCTGCGCGAGCAGGGCCTCAAGGTCGGCCTCTACTACTCGCACTCGGACTGGAGCCACCCCGACTACGCCTCCACCCGCAAGCCCGGCCGCCCGCCGGAGCTGGAGGACAACCGCTACTCCGAGGTCGCGGCCGAGGACGAGGACCTGGACGCCTGGGAGAGGTTCCTCGTCTACCGTGACGGCCAGATCCGCGAACTCACCAGCCGCTACCGGCCCGACCTGCTGTGGTTCGACGGCGAGTGGGACCGCAGCGAGGAGCAGTGGCGCATCCCCGAACTCGCCGCCCTCATCCGCTCCGAGGTACCGGACGTCGTGTTCAACGCCCGCATGCTCAGCGAGGGCGACTACGCAACCCCGGAACAGGGCGCACCCGTCATACCGCCCGAGGGACCCTGGGAGCTCTGCCTCACGGTCAACGACTCCTGGGGTCATCAGCACCACGACCACAACCACAAGTCGGTCGACCAGCTGATCCGCTACTTCACCGAGACCATCGGCGGCGGAGGCAATCTGCTCCTCAGCGTCGGTCCGCGCGAGGACGGCACCATCCCGGCCGAGCAGGCGGAGCGGCTGGAAGGACTCGGCGA
Organism: uncultured Actinomycetota bacterium; assembly: GCA_963798065.1. Taxonomy (GTDB): domain Bacteria; phylum Actinomycetota; class Actinomycetes; order Streptomycetales; family Streptomycetaceae; genus Streptomyces. Next base: position 328,995 of record CAWCSC010000005.1, read on the forward strand.
CTGGATCGCCAAGCACGCGGAAGCGGTGTACGGCACCGTACGGGGACTCCCGCCGGGCCACCACTACGGCCCGAGCACCCTCTCCGAGGACCGCCGCACCCTCTATCTGACCCTGTTCGACGCCCCACGCGCCGAGATCAACGTCCGCGGCCTGCTCAGCAAGGTGCGCGGGGTCTCGGTCCTGGGCAGCGGCACGGAACTGCCCCACCGCGTCACCGGCGGCCTGCACGAGACTCCGGGCATCCTCTGGATCGAACCCCCCACGGCGGCGGACCTCGACCCGTACGCCACGGTGCTGGCCGTCGAACTGGAAGGGGAACTGGAGCTGTACCGCGGAGCGGGCCGGTTCTGACGAAAGTTTAAGAAAGTGGCAAAAGGCCTGCTCACGGACGGTATGTGGACGCCCGTGAGCAGGCCGGTTCGCCTGTGCGACACCTGCGGTTCGCCCGGCCCCCCTGGGATCGGAACGCACAGCGAAAGAAAGGTGTCACCGTGCGAGACCCGCGTATGTCTGCCATCGGCAAGGGACTGAAGCGTCGCGGAAGGCTGGTGATAGAGGCGGTCAGTCCCCCGCGCCGGAACCTCGACGTCATCCCCGGCCCCCGCCCGGCCGCAGACACCTACACCGCCCCGCCCGCCCCGCGGCTGGTGGACTCGCCGGTCTTCGTCCTGTCGTCGGTGCGCTCCGGCTCGACCCTGCTGCGTGTCCTGCTCAACAGCCACAGCGCCATCCGCGCCCCGCACGAGATGCACCTGCGCACCGTGCACGTCAGCCTGTCCCGCGACTTCACCGCGGACGCCATGAAGGCACTCCACCTCGACAAGGACGAGCTGGAACATGTGCTGTGGGACCGGGTGCTGCACCTCGAACTCGCCCGCAGCGGCAAGGACGTCATCGTCGACAAGACCCCGCCGAACACCCTCATCTGGCCCCGCCTGCGCCGATGCTGGCCGAACGCCCGCTACATCCTGCTGCTCCGCCACCCCGGCGCGGTCGTCGCGTCCCTCACCAGCCGCCGCACCGACCCCGATCACGAGGCGGTCCGAGCCGAGGTCCTCGAGTACAGCGAGAAGCTGGAGGAGGCCCGCCGGAACCTCGACCCGCACGTGATCACGTACGAGGAGCTCACCGCCGAGCCGGAGAAGGTAACCCGCGGCATCTGCGACCACCTCGGCGTGCCCTGGGAGCCCGGCATGCTCGACTACGGCAGCAAGGACCACGGCACCTTCCGCCCCCAGCTCGGCGACTGGTCCACCACCATCAAGTCCGGCCGCATCCAGACGGCCCGCGCCGCCGATCCGGACGTCGAACTCCCCCCACGCCTGCGGGAACTGGCACAGGCGTGGGGGTACGGCGCCTAGAGGGAGCTACAGGGGCAGGGCCTCGGCCGTCACCTGCGGGGCCGCCCCGACGGAGTCGACCGGCACCGGCGGCAGCGGCTCGGCCGCCTCCGCCCGCTGCTGCGGCAGCGACACCGGCCGCAGCGGGCGGAGGCCCGACACCACCGTGTAGTCCTGGCCCAGGAACGGCGGAACCACCTCGCCCGGGTCCTCGCCGAGCGCCAACCGGACAGCGGCCCAAGGGGCGTTGACGCCGCACAGGGACAGCTGGTGCAGGCCGCCGGCCGGGCGGGTGTTGACGTCCATCAGGACCGGCCGGTCACCGAACATCCGGAACTGGATGTTGGACAGGTAGTGCAGACCAAAGCCCTCCGCGATCCGCCGGGCCGGGTCCAGCCACTGCTCATGCAGCGTGAAGCCCCGACGGCGGCCGTTCTTGGTGCGGCCCACGGCCAGCCGGACCCGGTTGTCCGGACCGGTCAGGCAGTCCACCGACACCTCGGGCTGCTCCAGGCGCGGCATCACCAGCCAGTCCACCGGCTCCTCGGCCTGCCGCAGCGCCTCCAGCACCAGGTCGAGCGGCACGTACGGGCTCGGGAACCCGTTCAGCTGTGTGAGCGAGAAGGGCGTGCGTGTGATCACGCGGAAGCCCACCCCGCCCGCTCCCGACGCCGGCTTGAAGCACGCCTTGTGCCCGTCGGCCTCCAACTCCTCGACGGCGGATACCAGCTCGTCCTCCGAGCGGACCCGCCACCACGGCGGCACCGGCACACCGATCGCCTGGACCGCCTCGTAGGCGATCACCTTGTCGTGGAAGACGGCCACCGCCTCGGGTGGCGGCGCCAGTACCGCGGTACCGGCCGCCTCGAACTCGGCGCGGTGCGCCACGACCGCCGCCTGGTGCAGCCGGGGGACGAACACGTCGATGCCGCGCCGCGCGCACTGGGCCAGCGCGTACTCGACGTAGCCGGCCGGGGACAGGCCCTCGGGCTCGAGCTCGGCGGTGTCGGCGGCGGCCAGGACGGGGGAGTCGGGGTCGCCGTGGGTGGCATGGATCTCGACGGCCCGGTCGCTGGGATTTCTCCGCAGCTGATCCATGAAGAACACGTTCTCCGCGTACGTGCGGTTGAGCCAGACGCGTACGCGAGAGACCATGCAGGCCGCCTTTCACGGTTCGCGGGCAGGGCTCAGCAGCCCGTGCCCGGGCAGGAAGAATGTGGGTACACCAAACCGCCCCTGCGAAAGGGAGATCCGTAGCGGTGGTGTTGGGCCGATCATACGGGCTCGGCGGGCCGTCTCGTGCAACGCGCGTGTGAAGGATTCCTCCGGTCGCCCGCCCATCCGGCCGGTCTTGTCCCCGGGGCCGAGATGTGATCTCTTGGTGGCGTTCGTGTGTGCGGAGGGGGCGAAGGGTGACGTCGACTGGCAGTGGTGCCGGACAACTGCTGGCCATCAGCGATCTGCACATCGGCTACCCGGAGAACCGCGCTCTGGTAGAGCGCATGGAGCCCGTGACGGACGACGACTGGCTGCTCGTGGCCGGCGATGTCGCGGAGACCGTGGCCGACATCCGCTGGACCCTCAAGACCCTCGCGGGACGCTTCCGCAAGGTCGTCTGGGTGCCCGGGAACCACGAGCTGTGGACCCATCCGAGCGACTCCGTCACCCTGCGCGGTGTCGCCCGATACGAGTACCTGGTCGAGTTGTGCCGGGAACTGGGCGTGACGACACCGGAGGACCCCTACCCCGTCTGGGACGGTCCCGGCGGGCCGGTGGCCATCGCCCCGCTGTTCCTGCTGTACGACTACTCGTTCCTGCCGGCCGGCTGCACGACCAAGGAGCAGGGCCTGCAGTACGCCCACGGCACGGGGATCGTGTGCTCCGACGAGTACCTGCTGCACCCCGACCCCTACCCGAGCCGGGAGGCCTGGTGCCGGGCACGGGTCGCCGAGACCGAACGCAGACTCGCCGAGCTGCCCGAAGACCTGCCCGTGATCCCCGTCAACCACTATCCGCTGGACCGGCATCCGATGGATGTCCTGTGGCACCCCGAGTTCGCCATGTGGTGCGGCACCGACCTGACCGCCGACTGGCACCGTCGGTTCCGTGTCCACACGATGGTCTACGGCCACCTGCACATCCCCCGCACCACCTGGCACGAGGGCGTGCGCTTCGAAGAGGTCTCGGTGGGCTATCCCCGCGAGTGGCGCAAGCGGTCCGGGCCGCCGGGGCGGCTGCGGCGCATCCTGTCGAAGGAGGACGACGAGCGGTGATCGAGGAACTGCTGCCCGAGGCCGTGGTCACCGTGGAGGCATATGGCCACGAGGGGGCGGACACCCCGCTGTACCCCGAGGAGGCGGCGCTCATGTCGCGGGCGGTCGCCAAGCGCCGGCGGGAGTTCGCCGTCGTGCGCTCCTGCGCCCGCCGCGCCATGGAGAAGCTCGGTGTGCCGCCACAGCCGATCCTGCCCGGGGAGCGCGGCGCCCCGGGCTGGCCTGCCGGGCTGGCCGGCAGCATGACCCACTGCGACGGCTACTGTGCCGCCGCCCTGGTCCGCGCCGCCGACCTGGCCTCCCTCGGAATCGACGCCGAGATCCACGGGCCGCTGCCCGAGGGGGTCCTGGCCTCCGTGTCCCTCCCCGCCGAGGCGGAGCGGCTGCGCCTGCTCGCCGCGCGGCGCCCCGACGTCCACTGGGACCGGCTGCTGTTCAGCGCGAAGGAGTCCGTCTACAAGGCGTGGTTCCCCCTCACCGGGAAGTGGCTGGACTTCATGGAGGCGGACATCGAGATCTCCGCCGACGGCGGCTTCCGCGCGGCGCTCCTCGTCCCCGGGCCGCTGGTGGGCGACCGCCGCCTCGACCACTTCGAGGGCCGCTGGACGGCGGGGCGGGGCCTGGTGGCGACGGCGGTCGCGGTACCGCACGTCTGAGGGCGCCGCCGCGCCCGAAGGGGCGCGGGGAACTGCGCGACCGGCCCCGAACAGGCCGCGCCCGGAAGACCACCCGCACTCCCGGGCGCGACTCCGCCCCGCCTCAGCCTGACGACTCGGGACACCAGCTCCGCAACAGCCGGAAGAACTCCTCCTCGTTACCCGTCAGCCCCGCCCGCTCGAGAGCCGCTTCCGCCTCGGCGAGGACGCCGGGCGGGACGATCGCGGGACGGCTGCCGGTCTCCAGATCGAACGCGGCACGGACGGTGTGCAGCAGCCGCAGGTAGGCCTGGACGGCGGTGCGTTCACGGTCGGTCAGTAGGGCGGTCGGCATCGGTCGGCTCTCCCCGTGTCGGCGTCTTCGGTCCCGCGCCCGGCGGCGCGCACGCCCCGTACGAAAAGGGCGCACCTCCAGCTTGCCGTCCACCACTGACAATCCGGCCCCGCGGCCCCTCGGTTCGCCCGCTCGGCGGAACCGGACGGCCCGTCAGACCTGTGGGCCCCGATACCCCAGCGACGCCTCGATCCGCCCCGCCAGATGGTCCCGCTGCACGGGCCCTCGCGACGACGAACCGGCCAGCCACGCCCGGCACTTGCTGGCCAGCAGCAAGCCGAAGCTCTCTGCCTCCTTCTCGTCGTCCAGGTCGAAGCGGGTGCGCGCCGCGACCTTCAGGACGGTCGCCTGAAGATCGGCGTCGTCGTGGAGCAGCCGGGCCGCGACGGCCGCGCCCTCGACGTGGTGGGAGCAGTGCCCGGCCTTCATGTGCCACAGCTCGTGGCCCAGGATCACCAACTGGTGGTCGGGCGCGGTGCGTTCCTCGATCACGACGAGGTCCTGTTCGGCCATGTCGAGCCAGAGCCCGCTGGCGGTCCCGGGCGGGAAGGCGGCCGTACGGAAGTGGACGGGCCGGCCACGGCGTCTGCTCATGGCGTCGCACAACGCGGCGTACAGCTCGTCGGGCCGCGCCGGCGCGGGGAGGGTCAGCTCCGCGACCAGCTCGCCGCACAGGCGGCGCATTTCCTTACCGATGCCCACAGTTCTCCCCACGGTCACGAATCGGGCCGCTTGACGCTCTCCAGGAGCATGTCCAGCCACTCCGCGACCTTGTCGCGATGCTGGTCGGTGGGCAGCTGCGCGGCCCGCCAGGCGATGCCGCGCACGCCGTGGTCCTGCAACAGCCGCTCCAGCGGGTCGTCGGCCGCCGCGGCCGCCTCCCGCTCGCGGTCGGCGAGCTTCTGCAACAGCTCCTGCTCGGTGTGCTGGAGGGCACTCACGAGTGCCTCGGGGTCCTCCGCCGTGAGGAAACCGGCGTGCACCCGGAAGAACCGCTGGAGGGCGTCGCAGTGCTCCATGGTCGGCCGCCGGTCGCCGTTGATCAGGGCGCCGGCCTGCTGCCGGGACATGCCCGCACCGTCGGCGATCTCCTGCTGGGTGTACTTGCGGCCGTTGGGCTTGAGCCGGGTCCGGCGCAGCAGGTCCAGGCGCTGCAGGAACCGGGCCTGCACATCGGGCTCGCCCGCGGGCCTGCCGCAGAGCAGGGCCTTCACCACGGGTTCCGGAACCCCGGAGGCGACGGACAGACCGCGGAAGTCGAAAACCTCGGCGTGCGGCACGCCCAGCCGGTCGCTCAGCGCGGTGACACGGGAGACGACGGCCGCCAGCACGGCCGTCGGCGTGGCGCCCGGACCTTCGACGAAGCCACCCGTCACCGACAGATCTCCTACGTCTCTCACAGGCTTCTCACAAGTGGATGCCGTGACCTTCCCCGGCGTGAACTTCCCGGAGCGTAGCCGGTGCTTCGAACTCACATCCAGGTCTCGCCACAACTGTGGCCTATTTCAGCCGTCAACAGGCATGAAATGCCACGATAGTTGACACGCATCAGCTCCGGGCATCAGGATCGGGGCGCCGCGTCAAGGCCGCACAGGCAAGAGGGGTGACCTCCCGATGGCATATCAGGCAGGAGGGCAGCGGCCGGCACCGCGGCCCGTCCCCGAGACTCCCGAGGCCCAGGCCTACCTGGAGGACTACGCCGGCCTCCTGGAGGCCGTCTCCTTCCCCTCGCTCGTCGTCGACCGCTGCTGGGGCGTGGCGCTCACCAATAGTGCGTTCCGGTCACTTTTCGGTGGCGTCGGCCCGCACCCGACGGCCATGCCGGGTGACAACTTCCTCAGGTTCGTGCTGTTCCACCCCGACGCCCCCACGGTGCTCGGCGAGCACGAGGCGAGCTGGTGTCTGCCGATGCTCGCGCACTTCGCGCGCACCGTGGAGAGTCACGGCCCCGACCACGGGCTCCAGGCCATCCGCCGTGACATCGCCCAGGACCCGATCATGGAGGCCGCCTACCGGCACGGCCTGCCGCACTGGATCCGCTCGGTCGGCGAGGACGCCGTCGAGCACGACGGAGCGGTACGCCCACTGCTGCACCCGGACCCGCGCCGGGGTGCCACCGAGTGCCGGGTCGTGGTCGAGACGTCCAGGACGCTCGAGGAGCTGGGCTGCACCCGGCTCACGTTCGTCCTGCGCGAGGCCCGCCGCACCCCGTCCAGGGACCGCAGGGCCCGTCGTACCGCCTCCCACCTGAGGGTCGTCCCGGTGGCCGACTGAGCCCTCCCGGCCTCACCCGGTCGGCGTCCGCCCCATTCCCAGGAGGTGTGGTGTGTGACATAGTACTGGCGTGAGCGAGTCGCTGACCTGCGATGTCGTGGTGGTCGGAGCCGGAGTGGTGGGCGCCGCCTGTGCCCTGTACGCGGCCCGTGCCGGCCTCGACACCGTCGTGGTGGACCGGGGCGCGGTGGCCGGCGGTACGACCGGCGCGGGGGAGGGGAACCTCCTCGTCTCCGACAAGGAGCCCGGACCCGAGCTCGAACTCGCCCTGCTGTCCGGCCGGCTGTGGGCCGAGCTGGCCCAGGAGGGGCTGGGGAAGGCGGTCGAGTACGAGGCCAAGGGCGGTGTCGTCGTCGCCGGCACCGACGGGGCACTGGCCGGGCTGGACAAACTCGCCGCCGGGCAGCGCGCGGCCGGAGTCGAGGCCCTCCCCGTGCCCCCCGACCGGCTTCCCGACGTCGAGCCCTACCTCGCTCCCGGCCTGGCGGGCGGCATGCACTACCCGCAGGACGCCCAGGTGATGCCCGCCCTCGCGGCGGCGCACCTGCTGCGCGCCTCGAAAGCCCGGCTGCTCACCGGCCGGGAGGTGACCGCGGTGCTGCGCGGCCCCGGTAGCGAGGTGCGCGGAGTGCGTACCGACCGGGGCGACATCCACGCCCCGGCCGTCGTCAACGCGGCCGGCACCTGGGGCGGCGAGATCGCGGCCCGCGCCGGCGTGTCCCTGCCCGTGCTGCCCCGGCGCGGCTTCGTCCTGGTCACCGAGCCGCTGCCGCCCCGCATCCGGCACAAGGTGTACGCCGCCGACTACGTGGGCGACGTCGCGAGCGACTCGGCGGCGTTGCAGACCTCCCCGGTGGTGGAGGGCACGCCGGCCGGGCCGATCCTGATCGGCGCCAGCCGCGAACGGGTCGGCTTCGACCGGTCGCTGTCCCTCCCGGCACTGCGCGCCCTGGCGGCCGGCGCGACAGGGCTCTTTCCCTTCCTGGCCGGCGTCCGGGCCATGCGGACGTACGCGGGCTTCCGGCCCTACCTGCCGGACCATCTGCCCGCGATCGGCCCGGACCCCCGGGCGGCCGGACTGCTCCACGCCTGCGGACACGAGGGCGCGGGCATCGGTCTGGCCACCGGCACCGGGCGCCTGGTCGCCCAGGCGCTGACCGGGCAGGCGCCCGACCTGGACCTCGGCCCCTTCCGTCCCGACCGCTTCGCCGAGGAGGCCGAGTGAATCCGCTGGAGCTGGCGGGAGCCAGGCCCGGCCCCGCCTTCACGGTCACGTTCGACGGGCGGCCGGTCGAGGCGCTGCCCGGGCAGACGGTCGCCGCCGTGCTGTGGACGGCGGGTGTCACCTCCTGGCGAACCACCCGGGGCGAGGGCCGTCCGCGCGGGGTGTTCTGCGGGATCGGCGTCTGCTTCGACTGCCTGGTGACCGTCAACGGCCGCCCCAACCAGCGCGCCTGTCTGGTGCCGGTACGGCCGGGGGACGCGATCGGCACGCAGGAGGGGACGGGCCATGAGGGCCATGGGGGAGCGGGAGACGAGGAGGCCGGTCATGCGCAGTGACCTCGTGGTGATCGGCGCCGGACCGGCCGGTCTCGCCGCGTCCCTCGCGGCGGCCGCACGCGGCACGCGGGTCGCGCTCGTCGACGCGGCGACGGAGGCGGGCGGGCAGTTCTACCGGCAGCCCGCCGCCGGGCTCGGGGCCGGGCGGCCGCAGGCGCTGCACCACCGGTGGCGGACCTGGGAGCGGCTGCGCGACGGACTCGCCGGCCGCGCCGTACGGGTGCTGACGGATCATCACGTGTGGTGTGTGGAGCGCGTATCCGGCGGCTTCGTCGTGCACGCGCTGCTCGGGCCTGAGCAGGAGGAGCCGGCCGAGGTGCGCACCCGTGCCGTGCTCCTGGCCACCGGCGGCTACGAGCAGGTGCTGCCCTTCCCCGGCTGGACCCTCCCGGGCGTCGTCACCGCCGGAGGCGCCCAGGCCATGCTCAAGGGCGGGCTCGTGGTGCCGGGGCGCAGCGCCGTCGTGGCCGGGACCGGGCCGCTGCTGCTGCCCGTGGCGACCGGGCTCGCGGCGGCCGGTGTCGAGATCGCCGCCCTCGTCGAGTCCGCCGACCCGGCGCGCCTGGCCCGTCACGGCCGGGCCCTGGCGGGCAAGCTCCCGGAGGGCGCCGGGTACGCCGCCCGGCTGCTGCGCCACCGCGTGCCGTTCCTCGCCCGCCACACCGTCGTCCGCGCCCACGGCGACGACCGGCTGACCGGCGTCACGGTCGCCGCCCTCGACACCGGCGGACATGTCAGGAGCGGCACCGAGCGGCACCTGCCCTGCGACACCCTGGCCGTGGGGCACGGCATGCTCCCGCACACCGACCTGGCGGAAGGCCTCGGCTGCCGCCTCGACGGACTCGCCGTGGCCGTCGACACCGAGCAGCGCACGGACGTGCCCGGCGTGTGGGCGGCCGGCGAGGCCACCGGCATCGGCGGCGCGGCCCTCTCCCTCGCCGAGGGGCACATCGCCGGGTGCTCCGTCGCCGCGTACCTGCACGGCACCGCCCCCGACCCGGCCCCCGCCGCCGTCAAGGCCCGTACGAAGCTCCGGAGATCCGCAGCCGCCCTCGACGCCGCCTACGCGCCGCCCGCGCACTGGCCCGAGCAGGTCACCGACGACACCGTGGTCTGCCGCTGTGAGGAGGTCACCGCCGGCGCCGTGCGCGACGCCCTGGACCTCGGAGCGGGCGACGTGCGCACCGTGAAGCTGCTCACCCGGGCCGGGATGGGCTGGTGCCAGGGCCGGATGTGCCAGTCCGCGGTCGCAGGTCTCGCCGGCTGCCGGCCGGCCCCGGCCAGAAGGCCGTTCGCCCGTCCCGTGCCGCTCGGCGTACTCGCACGTCAACACACCCAGGAGGGACTGTCATGACCGACCACCGCCCCTGGCGCGGCGTCCTCGTCGCCACCGCGCTCCCGCTGCACGACGACCTCTCCGTGAACTACGACAAGTACGCCGAGCACTGCGTCTGGCTCGTCGAGAACGGCTGCGACGGCGTCGTGCCGAACGGCTCCCTCGGCGAGTACCAGGTGCTCACCCCCGAGGAGCGCGCCCGGGTCGTCGAGACCGCCGTGGCCGCGATCGGCGGGCAGCGCGTCATGCCCGGCGTCGCCGCGTACGGGTCCGCCGAGTCCCGGCGCTGGGCCGAGCAGGCGGGCGAGGCGGGCTGCGAGGCGGTGATGCTGCTGCCGCCGAACGCCTACCGCGCCGACGAGCGCTCCGTCCTCGCCCACTACGCCGAGGTCGCGAAGGCGGGCCTGCCGGTGGTGGCCTACAACAACCCGATCGACACCAAGGTCGACCTCGTGCCGGAGCTGCTCGCGCGCCTGCACGGCGAGGGGCACATCCGGGGCGTGAAGGAGTTCTCCGGCGATGTCCGCCGGGCCTACCGGATCGCCGAACTCGCCCCCGAACTCGACCTGTTGGTCGGCGCGGACGACGTCCTGCTGGAGCTGGCCGTCGCGGGGGCCAAGGGCTGGGTGGCGGGCTACCCGAACGCGCTGCCCCAGGCCTCGGTCGCGCTGTACCACGCGGCCGTCGACGGCGACCTCGACACCGCGCTGTCCCTGTACCGGCAGCTGCATCCGCTGCTGCGGTGGGACTCGCGGGTGGAGTTCGTCCAGGCCATCAAGCTGTCCATGGACCTCGTCGGCCGGCGCGGCGGCCCCTGCCGCTCGCCCCGGATGCCGCTGCTGCCCGAGCAGGAGGCGGCGGTCCGCGCGGCCACGGAGAAGGCCGTAGCGGCCGGATTGGCATAGGGACCATGCGCAGCAGACTCGTCCTGCACGCCGTCGACTCGCACACCGAGGGCATGCCCACCCGTGTGATCACCGGCGGTATCGGCACCATTCCGGGCGCCACGATGAACGAGCGGCGGCTGTACTTCCGCGAACACCGCGACGACATCAAGCAGTTGCTGATGAACGAGCCGCGCGGCCACTCGGCCATGAGCGGCGCGATCCTCCAGCCGCCGACCCGCCCCGACTGCGACTGGGGCGTCGTCTACATCGAGGTCTCCGGCTATCTGCCGATGTGCGGGCACGGCACGATCGGCGTGGCGACCGTGCTCGTCGAGACGGGCATGGTCGAGGTCGTCGAGCCGGTCACCACCATCCGGCTCGACACCCCGGCGGGCCCGGTCGTCGCCGAGGTGGCGGTCGAGGACGGCGCCGCCAAGGCGGTCACCCTCCGGAACGTGCCCTCCTTCGCCGTCGGACTCGACCGCAAGGCCACCCTCGCCGACGGGCGGACGGTGACGTACGACCTCGCCTTCGGCGGCAACTTCTACGCCATCCTGCCGCTGGAGCAGTTCGGCCTGCCCTTCGACCGGTCCCGCAAGGACGAGATCCTCCAGGCCGGCCTGTCCCTCATGGCCGCCGTCAACGCCGGGGAACCGCCCGTCCACCCGGAGGACCCGTCCATCCACGGCCTCCACCACGTCTACCTGGCCGCCCCCGGCTCGACCGCCCGCCACTCCCGGCACGCCATGGCCATCCACCCCGGCTGGTTCGACCGTTCGCCCTGCGGCACGGGCACCAGCGCCCGCATGGCACAACTGCACGCGCGCGGCGAACTCCCGCTGCACACCGAGTTCGTGAACGAGTCCTTCATCGGCACCCGGTTCACCGGCAGACTGCTCGGCACGACCGAGGTCGCCGGCCGCCCGGCCGTACTGCCCAGCTTCACCGGACGCGCCTGGATCACCGGCACCGCCCAGTACCTGCTGGACCCCGAGGACCCCTTCCCGGCGGGCTTCGTCCTGTAAGCCGCACACGAGACAACCACGAGAGGAACCGCGACCGTCATGGCCCCGCAGCACACCCCCGCCCTGCCCCTGCTGGGCAGCAGGAAACCCAGCCACCGGGAGCGGGTCGCGGACGCGCTGCGGGCCGCCCTGATCGCCGGTGAACTGCGCCCCGGCGAGGTCCACTCGGCTCCCGGTCTCGCCGCCCGCTTCGGCGTCTCCGCCACCCCCGTACGCGAGGCCATGCTCGACCTCGCCAAGGAGGGCCTGGTCGACACCGTGCCCAACAAGGGCTTCCGGGTCACCGCCGTCTCCGAGAAGCAACTCGACGAGTACACCCACATCCGGGCGCTGATCGAGATCCCCACGACGGCGGGCCTCGCGGGCACGGCCGACCCGGTGGCGCTGCAGGCACTGCGCCCGGTCGCCCAGGAGATCGTCACCTCCGCGGCGGCCGGCGACCTCATCGCGTACGTCGAGGCCGACCTGCGTTTCCACCTGGGCCTGCTGGCCCTCGCCGGCAACGACCATCTCGTCGACGTCGTACGGGACCTCAGACGCCGCTCCCGGCTGTACGGGCTGACCGGGCTCGCCGAGCAGGGGCGGCTGGAGGCGTCGGCTCAGGAGCACCTGGAGATCCTGGACGCGCTGCTCGCCCGGGACGAGGAGGCCGTACGGACGGTGATGACCCGGCACCTGGGGCATGTCCGGGGCCTGTGGGCAGCGCCCTGACCGTCTGTTCACGCGATCACGCACACCGCTTCGTGATCCCTGCCGTCCCGGTGCGGGACCGGGACGGCGAGGGCGGCCGGATCACAGGTCCAGCACCAGCCGCTTCCCACGGCAGCGGGACACACAGATGAGCATGGTCTCGCCCGCCGCGCGTTCGTCGTCGGTGAGCACCGAGTCGCGGTGGTCCGGTTCGCCCTCCAGGACGTCGGTCTCGCAGGTGCCGCAGGTGCCCTCGGTGCAGGAGTAGAGCACCTCGACCCCGGCGGAGCGCACCGCGTCGAGCACGGACACGTCCGGCGCGACGGTGAGCGTCCTGCCGCTCTGTGCCAGTTCCACCTCGAACTCGGTGTCGCCGCCGCTCTCCTGCTCCTTCGGCCGGAACCGCTCGACGCGCAGCACCCCGGACGGGCACCGGGCCTCCACCGCGTCCAGCAGCGGGCCGGGGCCGCAGCTGTAGACGAGCGTGCCGTCCGGTACGTCGTCCAGGACCGAGGGCAGGTCCAGCAGCCCCGTCTCGTCCTCGGGCGCGATCCTCACCCGGTCCCCGTACCGGCCCAGTTCCTCGCCGAACGCCATGGACCGGCGGGTGCGACCGCCGTACAGCAGCGTCCACTCGGCGCCCGAGGCCTCGGCTGCCGCCAGCATGGGCAGGATCGGGGTGATGCCGATGCCGCCCGCGACGAACCGGTAGCGCGGCGCGGGCTCCAGGCCGAAGTTGTTCCGGGGCCCGCGCACGCGGACCTTGTCGCCCTGCCCGACCTGCTCGTGCACATGGGCCGAGCCGCCCCGCCCGGCGGGCTCGCGCAGCACCGCGATCCGCCATGCCGACCGGTCCGCCGGGTCGCCGCACAGCGAGTACTGCCGCTCCAGACCGGGGCCGAGCACGACGTCGATGTGGGCGCCCGGCTCCCAGCGGGGGAGCGGCTCGCCCAGCGGGTGGCGCAGAGTGAGGGCGAGCACGCCATCGGCGGCGAACTCCCTCTGCTCGACCACGAGTTCGGCTTCGTACAGGCTCATGAGCTGTCCCCTCGCGGCTCGTCGACGGAGTGCCCCTGCGGGTGGGCGAGCATCCACTCCCACATCTCGAGCGGGTCCTGCGCGGTGTGCTCACGGCCGCAGTGGCAGGTGCCGTGCAGGACGTCGGTGCCGGGCAGCCAGTCGATGCGGTAGATCTCGCCGGTCCTGAAGGAAGAGGGTGATGTCACTGGACCTTCTCCAGGGGCTTGTCGCCCTCCTCGACCAGCCGGCCGAGGATACGGCGGGCGGCCAGGCCGCCGGTGTCGATGTTGATGCTGAGTTCCTGGTAGCCGGTGCGTTCGCTGCCCAGCGTCTTCTGCAGCAGGTTGAGCGCGGTGACGTCCTGCATCACGACCGTGTGGTTGTTGCCCCGCAGGAACTCGGTGACCTCGGCGTCGTCCGTCGCCCAGTCGCGCGAGACGGCCCAGAAGTCGTACACCTTGCCGTCGCCCGACGGCGTGATCGCGTACGTGATCTCCGTGTGGAAGCCGTTCGGGTCGCTGCCGTCCGGCTCGGGCAGCACACCGGCCGGGGCGATGCGGCTGTGCAGCAGATACAGGCAGGGGGCGTGGTACTCGATGTCCTGCCAGCGGGTGATCCGGCCGTCGATGCCGGTGGACCTGGCGTAGAAGGGCGGGCACTCGGCGTCGTCCATGTGCCGGCTCACCCGGACGATCCCGGCGCCCTCGTCGACCTCCGTCGTGATCGGTGTCTCGGCGACCTCGGGGGTGCCGATGTACCCGCCGTGCAGATACGTCTCGTGGGAGAGGTCGAGGAGGTTGTCGACGAGCAGGCCGTAGTCGCAGTCGATGGGTTCCATGCCGCGCACGGTGGTCCAGCCGGGGGAGTCCAGGTGCCTGGCCCGGGGGATGGTCTGGGGGTCGGCGAGCGCCGGGTCGCCGATCCACACCCAGATCAGCGAGTCCTGCTCCACGACGGGGTAGGAGGCGACCCGGGCGGTGCGCGGCACCCGTTTCTGACCCGGCACGTACACGCACGTACCGGTCGTGTCGTACGTGAACCCGTGGTATCCGCACACGATCCGGTCGCCGTCGAGGCGGGTCGGGGCCTCGGACAGCGGGTACCGGCGGTGCACACACCGATCGTGCAGGACGACCGGGCTGCCCTCCTCCTCGGTCCGGTACAGCACGAGCGTCTCACCGAGGATCGTCCGGCCGAGCAACTCCCGCCCGACCTCGTGACTGTAGGCGGCGACGTACCACTGGTTCCTGGCGAAGGCGGTCATGTGAGGCATGGCGTTCCCGTCCCTGTCGGCGGGGCGTCCTCGCCCCGCGTGCCGTGGTTGCACTCAGGGTCCTGAGGGTCGCGACGGCTCGGCAAGGTGCCTTCCGTCAGGCGGAAGTCTTACCGAACGCGGCCGCCGCGGTGGCGTCGACAAGGTGAGCTGTTTCCTCATCAAAGAATGAAATCGAAACGAAAGTTGGGGATTGTTTTTCCCGGCGGGCCTTCTTTGTCATGCGATGTCCATTTAGTGTGGATATATGGAAAAGACAACGCAGTTCTACGTAGTGAAAACCGGTGACAACCTCACCAAGATCGCGGGCATGTTCCATGTGACGGTGGACCAGATCATGGCGTGGAACCCGCAGATCAAGGACCGAAACAAGATCTACCCCGACCAGCGGATACGCGTGGCCCCGCCACTGGACCCGGAACCGGACGGTGAGTACGAGCCCTTTCCAGGCGCAGACTTCTTCCAAGCGTCAGTGACCAGCCCGGTCATCGAGGCCATGGGCTACCGCCTCATCGAGGAGAACTGCTCGGCGTACTCGGGCGGGCCCGACTCGCAGTGGAGTCCGGCGGACCAGAAGTCGTACGCCAAGTGGCAGCGCAAGCTCGGATTCGGTGGCCCTGACGCCGACGGCATCCCGGGCCGGAACTCCTGGGACAAGCTGCACGTGCCCGCCGTTTACGAGTGACCAGAACCGAAAACCCGACGGCCCGTACGCAGAGTCGGATCACAGGCCTGCGCAACGGGCCGCCGCGGTCGGCATGGCGCGCACGGGCCAAGACGCGGATCGCCTATCTCGAGGCGCAGCTGAGATACGAGAGCGTCAGGCCGTGTCCGGAAGACCGTATGACGCTCGTCGAGGGAATGCGGGTCCATCTCGAAAAGGCCCGCGCGGCTGCCGACGAGAATTTCGAATGGCGATGGCCGTGGTCCAAGTCCGCCGCCCGCGAGGGCGTCTGGTCGAATGTGCGCAGCGCGGAAGTGATGCTGCTTCAGCTGGTGTCGGACGAGGAAGCCGCGGGCCGCGCCAGCGAGGTCATGGCGCTCGTCAAGCAGCACCTGGAAACCGACGATCCCCGGCGGGTCAGGCTCGCCCGGCGGCTGCGCCCCATCATCGCCGGTGACCTGACGCAGACCGACCGGGATCTCATGGTCCGCGCGCTCGACGCGGCATACAGCGCTCTGGACGACGAGCTGGCCCGGGTGCGCAGTCTGCGCAACATTCTGTGGACCGCGACGTTCCTCGTGCTGCTCGGCGTGACGGGCCTCGCCCTCTACGGCTGGTTCTCGCCCGGCTCGCTCAGTCTGTGCTTCACACCCCAGGGCGGTCCCGGAGCCGCGGACCGGATCACCGTCGTCTGCCCCACCGCGGAGCATCACAACGTCCCGGCGGGCACCGACGCCAGCAACCTGGCCAAGCCGAGGGACATCCTCACCGTCGAGATCGCCGGGCTCGCCGGCGCGGCCCTCACCGTCATCGCCTCGCTGCGCCGCATCCGGGGCACCGACTCCCCCTACATGCTGCCCCTGGCGTCGGCGGTGCTGAAGTTCCCCACCGGCGCCCTTTCGGCCTTCCTCGGTCTGCTGCTGATCAGGGGCGCCTTCGTCCCCGGGCTGAGCGACCTCGACAGCAGGGCGCAGGTCCTCGGCTGGGCCGCGGCCTTCGGTGCCGCACAGCACCTGGTGACCCGACTCGTCGACGACCGCGCCCAGATGACGTTGGAGGAGGTCGGCAGACCCACGGACGCCGCGACCGACCCGGAGCGGGCCGCCGTCAAGGAGATCGCCGCGGAGGGGGAGCCCGCGGCGCCCGGACCACACGACCAATCCGGCAACGGAGAGTACGAAGGGCCTCTCGAGGGCCCGCGGGAGGGCACGGGAAAGGAGGAACGGGCGGTGGAGCCCGGTCGCCGAGCCGGGTCGTGAACCGGCCGTCCGCTCAACGCCGGAGCGGTGTGTGAGCCGTCTCCGGCAACCGCAGATACACCAGCGACGACAGCAGGCAGAGCACCGCGACATACCAGGGGAACAACCCCGAGTGCCCCAGCTCCTTGAACAGCGTGCCGACGTACGGAGCCGTGCCGCCGAAGAGGGCGACCGTCAGTGAGTAGGGGAAGCCGATACCGGCCGCGCGCACCCGGGGCGGGAAGATCTCCGCGTTCACGGCCGCGCTGATCGAGGTGAACCCGGTCAGCAGCACCATGCCCGCGCACTGCACGAGCAGCAGCACGGCGAACGAGTCGCGCAGGGCGTGCAGCAGCGGCACCGCGAGCAGGGCGAAGCCCAGGCCGAAGAAGAGCAGCAGGGGGCGGCGGCCGAAGCGGTCCGAGAGCAGTCCGCCGAGCGGCTGCAGCAGGGCGAAGAAGGCCAGCGAGATCGTGCCCGCGAGCAGCGCGTCCGACTTCTCGAGGCCCGCGTTGAGTTCGGCGTACGTCGGCAGGTACGACGTCCACGTGTAGTAGGCGATGGTGCCGCCCGCCGTGATGCCGCCGATGAGGAGCGACTCGCGCGGGTGCCGGCGCAGTGCCTCGAACAGGCCCGGGCGCGGGGCCTGCTGCTGCTCGGCGCTGCGGGTCTCCTGCGCGCCCTGCCGGATCCAGAAGCCGACCAGGCTCAGTACGGCCCCGAGCACGAACGGGACCCGCCAGCCCCAGCCGTTCATCTGCCCGTCGCTCAGCGTGTCCACCAGCAGCGTCGCGATACCGGAGGCGACGAGCTGTCCGACGGTCGTCGACACGTACTGGAAGCTGGAGAACAGCCCGCGCCGGCCCGGGGCCGCCGACTCGACCAGGAAGGTCGTCGAGGCCGCGAACTCGCCGCCCACGGACAGGCCCTGGAGCAGCCGGGCGAGGACCAGGACCACCGGCGCCAGCACGCCCACCGCCGCGTACGTCGGGGTCAGCCCGACCAGCAGACTGCTGCCGCCCATCAGCAGGATGGTGACCGTCAGCGCGGCGCGCCGCCCGCGCCGGTCCGCGACCGCGCCCATCAGCAGCCCGCCCACCGGCCGCATGAAGAAGCCCACCGCGAAGACCGCGAACGTGGACAGCAGCGGCACCAGTGAGTTGTCCGCGCTCTTGGGGAAGACCTGGTCGGCGATATAGGTGGCCAGAAACGTGTAGGCGTACCAGTCGTACCACTCCACGGCGTTGCCCACGGAGGCGGCGAGGAGCTGGCGAACGGGCCGTTTCGTCGGCGGGGAAACCGTGCTGCGTCTCTGTCATGATCGCGACCATCCCCTGACCGATGCCCCGGCACACCTCCCGTACCGGCGACTTTCACACGAGCGCCACCGGACCCTTCCCTGACGTTTGGTGCTCCTGGAACACTCCTTCCGCGCAGCATTCCGTCATGTTCCGGCCAGTCCCGCACCCTCAGGATGAGAGGTCTCGTCCTTCATGCCCGAAGTCAACCGGCGCAGCTTCCTTCAACTCGCGGGCGCCACCACGGCGTTCAGCGCGCTGTCCGCGCAGCATCCAGCGCGCCGCCGCGCTCCCGGCGAACCACCGCACGGGGTCGATCGAGGACGTCGAGCACATCGTCGTCCTGATGCAGGAGAACCGTTCCTTCGACCACTACTTCGGCACGCTGAGCGGCGTCCGCGGCTTCGGCGACCCGCACCCGGTCACGCTCGACAACGGCAAGTCGATCTGGCACCAGTCGAGAAGGACGGCAAGGAGATCCTGCCGTTCCACCCGGACGCCGACGACCTCGGCATGCAGTTCCTGGAGGGCCTGCCGCACGCCTGGCCCGACGGCCACCAGGCCTACAACGGCGGCAAGTACGACCGGTGGGTGCCCGCCAAGGGCACCACGACCATGGCGTACCTGACCCGCGAGGACATCCCCTTCCACTACGCCCTCGCCGACGCCTTCACCGTCTGCGACGCCTACCACTGCTCGTTCATCGGCTCCACCGACCCGAACCGCTACTACATGTGGTCGGGCTACACGGGCAACGACGGCACCGGCGGCGGCCCGGTCCTCGGCAACGACGAACTCGGCTACGGCTGGACGACCTACCCCGAGCGCCTGGAGCAGGCCGGCATCTCCTGGAAGATCTACCAGGACATCGGCGACGGCCTGGACGCCAGGCCGGCTCCTGGGGCTGGATCGAGGACGCCTACCGCGGCAACTACGGCGACAACTCGCTGCTGTACTTCAACAAGTACCGCAACGCCAAGCCCGGCGATCCCTGGTACGACAAGGCCCGCACCGGCACCGAACGCCAAGGCGGGCGAGGGCTACTTCGACCGGCTGAAGGCGGACGTCAAGGCCGGCAAGCTGCCGCAGATCTCCTGGATCGCCGCCCCCGAGGCCTTCACCGAGCACTCCAACTGGCCGTCGAACTACGGCGCCTGGTACATCGCCCAGGTCCTGGACGCCCTCACCTCCAACCCGGAGGTCTGGTCGAAGACGGCCCTGTTCATCACCTACGACGAGAACGACGGCTTCTTCGACCACGTGGTGCCGCCGCTGCCGCCCAAGGACGCCTCGCGGGGCCTGTCCACCGTCGACGTCTCCCTCGACCTCTTCCCGGGCGACGGCAAGAACACGGCCGGCCCGTACGGCCTCGGCCCGCGGGTGCCGATGCTGGTCGTCTCGCCGTGGAGCAAGGGCGGCTACGTCTGCTCCGAGACCCTCGACCACACCTCGATCCTGCGGTTCATGGAGCGCCGCTTCGGCGTGCGCGAGCCCAACATCTCGCCGTGGCGCCGGGCCATCTGCGGTGACCTGACCGTCCGCCTTCGACTTCTCCCGCAAGGACAGCCGCGGCCGGCCGCGCTGCCCGGCACCGACGCCTACGAGCCGCAGGACCGCGAACGCCACCCCGACTACAAGCCGACCCCGCCCGCCGACCCGCGCATGCCCCGGCAGGAGCGCGGCCTGCGCCCGACCCGGCCGCTGAAGTACGCCCCGCACGTGGACGCCTCGGTCGACGCGGCGGCCGGGAAGTTCACCCTCGCCTTCGCCTCCGGCGCCGAAGGCCGGCGCCGCCTTCCACGTCACGTCCGGCAACCGCACCGACGGCCCCTGGACGTACACCACCGAGGCCGGCAAGACGCTCGCGGACACCTGGAACTCGGCGTACTCGGACGGCTCGTACGACCTGACCGTGCACGGCCCGAACGGCTTCGTGCGCGTCTTCAAGGGCTCGAACAAGACGGCCGGCCGCGAGGTCACCGCCCGGCACACCGGTGACGACATCGAGCTGACCTTCACCAACAAGGGCTCCGGCACGGCGCGGCTGAAGGTCGCCAACGCGCTACGGCGGGCGGCCCACGACCGTCACCGTGCGGCCCGGCGCGAACGTGCGCCGGACCGTCGACCTCGCCGGCAGCCGGCGCTGGTACGACCTGACCGTCACCGCCGACGGCGACCCGGCGTTCCTGCGGCGGTTCGCGGGGCACGTCGAGAACGGGCGGCCGGGTGTGAGCGACCCGGCGATCATCACCGGGTAGCCGGTCAGAGCGGTGAGGTGCCCCGGATCGTGCGGCCGGGGCACCAGCGCCGGTTCGGTCGCCGCCGAACCGGGTTCCAGGGCCAGGACGGCGGCCACCGGGTGGTCGTCGTCCACCGGAGTCGGCCATGGTGTACCGCGGCGTCGCCCGGCTGAGCAGCACCACGCCCCAGGACGCCAGCCCGGCCCCGGCGAGCGCGAGCAGCACGCCCGCCGGGCCGCCCTGGAGCCGTTCGCCGAGCAGGGACAGGCCGATCACCGCGGCCGCCAGCGGGTTGGCCAGCGTCACCATCGCGAGCGGGGCGCCCAGGCCGCCCCGGTACGCGGTCTGCGACAGCAGCAGCCCGCCCGCCGCGAAGGCCGCCACGAGCAGCGCCACCCCGATCACCTGCGACGCTGAGCAGCGGACCGGAGCGGTCCGTCACGGCCACCGTCACGGTCTGTGTGAGCGCCGAGGCGACCCCGGAGGCGATGCCGGACGCGGACGCGTGCCGCAGCCCGGGCCGGGCGCCCGGCCGGGACAGCATGCCGATCAGCGCCGCGGTGGCACCCGCCACCGCCAGCGCCTCGGGACACGCTCAGCACGTCGTCGGGCGCCGGGCCCGGACGCCGTGACCAGGATCGCGGCCAGGCCGAGCAGCGTCAGCGCGGTGCCCCTCCACTCGACCGCGCTGACCCGCCGCCCCGCGAGCCGCGCGCCCATGCGGCACCGCGGCGACCAGGGTGAGCGCGCCGAGCGGCTGCACCACGGTCAGCGGACCGTACCTCAGGGCCACGACGTGCAGCAGCGCGGCCGACGCGTTGAGCCCGACCGACCACCACCAGGCGCCGCTGCCGAGCAGCCGCAGCAGCGCCCGAGCCGGGGGCGCGGGAGGCGAGCCGCTCCTGGGCGACCGCCGCGGCGGCGTAGGCGACGGCGGAGACGAGGGACAGGGCGACGGCGATCAGGGCGGCGTTCATCGGCCCGCTCCCACGAGTGCCTGCTCCTCGGCTCGGTGCCGGTACGAGCTGCCGGCCCTGCGTCGCGGCCGCGTCGCGGTGGCGGCGAGCGAAGCGAGATGGGGGTCACCCCGGACGAAGTCCGGGGGAGGATCACCGCGAGCGCGAGACCGAGCAGGGCCGTCGCCACGATCGCGTCCAGCCAGTAGTGGTTGGCCGTGCCGACGATCACCAGCAGCGTCAGCAGCGGATGCAGCAGCCAGAGCCGGCGCCACCGCGAGCGGGTCGCGACGATCAGGCCGATCGCCACCATCAGGGCCCAGCCGAAGTGCAGCGACGGCATCGCCGCGAACTGGTTCGACAGGGAGTCGGTCGCGGGCGTTCCCGTACACCGAGGGGCCGTACACACGTGCCGTGTCGACCAGACCGGTCGCCGCCAGCATGCGCGGCGGGGCGAGCGGGAACAGCAGGTGCAGCACCAGGGCGGCGGCGGTGACGGCGGCGAGGACCCGGCGGGCCCAGCACGTAGTGGGCCGGGCGGCGCAGATAGAGCCAGACCAGGAAGGCGACGGTGGCCGGGAAGTGGACGGCCGCGTAGTAGGTGTTCGCGACGTGCACGAGGCCGTCGCCGTGCAGCAGCAGGGACTGCACCGAGCCCTCGCCGGGCAGATGGACGGCTCGCTCGAAGTCCCACACGCGGTGCGCGTTGCGGAAGGCCTCGCCGGTGTGGCCCGTGGCCAGCTGCCGGCCGAACTTGTAGACGAGGAAGAGCCCTGCGACGAGCAGGAGCTCCCGGACGAGCGGCGGTCGCGCTATCGCGTCGGACCCCGCCGCGCAGGCTCGGTGCGGGCATTCATCCCCCGGCCCCTTCGATGACGGTGGTGCTGTTATCGGTACGAGTGCGTACCGATACGCCAGTGTACCGATACGGCTCGCGTACCGGTACACTGGCGTATCGATAGACGTACGACACACCACCGGCCGGGAATTTCCGGCCGCCCGACGAAAGCCAGGAGCACAGCCCATGACGTCGCAGGCTGCGGACCGGCCCGAGCCGGTCGGTGCCACGCGCCGCTCCAAGATCACGCCCGAGCGTGAGCAGGAGTTCTTCGACGCCGTGCTGGAGCAGATGCGCGAGTGCGGCTACGACTCCGTCACCATGGAGGGGATCGCCGCCAGCACCCGGTGCAGCAAGTCCACGCTCTACCGCCAGTGGAAGACCAAGCCCCAGTTCGTGGCGGCGGCGCTGCGCTCCCACCGGCGGACGCGCTGGCATCGACACCGGCTCGCTCGCGGACGACCTGCGCGAGGCGGCCCGGGCGGCGGGAGAGCTGTCGGGCCGGGACACCAAGCTCCTCCAGGCGCTCGCGCACGCCGCCCCTCAGGACGCGGAGCTGCAGCGCGCGCTGCGCGAGGCGCTGGTCGAACCGGAGATCGCCGCGCTGAGGGAGATCATCCGGCGCGGGGTCGAGCGGGGAGAGGTGCGCCGCCGACCACCCGGCGCTGGAGTACATCCCGGCGCAGATGTTCGGCGTCCTGCGCATCCGGCCCGTCCTGGAGGGCGAGTACGCGGACCCGGACTACCTGGTCCGCTTCGTGGAGGCCGCCGTGCTGCCGGCACTGGGCCTGACATGAGACTCGGGCCG
Organism: uncultured Actinomycetota bacterium; assembly: GCA_963798065.1. GTDB lineage: Bacteria > Actinomycetota > Actinomycetes > Streptomycetales > Streptomycetaceae > Streptomyces. The sequence goes on from CAWCSC010000005.1 coordinate 351,706, forward strand.
CCGTCCGCGGGATGACCGGACGGTGACCCGACCGCGCCGACCCGTGGGGACGGGGGCGGCGCGCACCCCCCGGCCGGGTGGGGTTCCCCTGTGAGCGGCAGGGGCGCCCCGCCCGGCCGAACCGGTGTCCGGGGGAGCGCCCTTGGCCGTCAGCTGTTCCTTGTCAGACGTCCTGTCCGTTGCCGCCGCCCTTCGACACCTTGATGCCCTTGGCGATGTCGTCGAGGACGGCCTCCTTCTGGTCGGCGTCGACGCCGAACCGGACGACGACCATCTGCTTCGCGTTCGCGGGGGAGGGGAACGCGAGCGACTCCACGATGCCGTCGGCGCCCTTGCTCGTGACGGCCTTCCAGCGGACCAGATAGCCCTTCTGCCCGGCCACGGTCACCGACTTGGCGGCCAGCACGTCGTGCGAGGTGATCCCGCCGTAGGACTTGCCGCCGTAGGACTCCTCGGCGTTGGCCGAGATGTCCGCCTTGGCGATCTCCTCGGCGGTGCTGCCCTTGGTGCCGAGGGCCAGGGCCGGTGCCGAGTAGGCGCCGCCCTTCGTGCAGGTCGAGGAGGTGTCGCCGGGGCACTTGTAGGAGTCGTCGGACGTCACCTGCGCGCCGACCGTGATCTCCTGGCCGTACCAGCCCTTCGGGATCGGCATGCTGATCCCGCTGACCGCGTCGGTCACCGACCCGCTCCTGATCTTCGGCGGCTCGGACTGCTCGGGCGACGGGCTCTGGCCGCCGGAACCGCCGTCCCGCCGGACCCCCCGGATCCGCCGCCGGACCCCGTCCGCCGGATCCGCCCGGTCCGCCGAACGGCCCGCCCTGGCCCCCGGGCGCGCCCGGGCCGCCAGGCCCCTGTGAGGTGGCCGAGCCGCCGCCCGAGCCGCCGTTGTCGGTCAGCGCGTACACGCCGACGCCGATGCTCGCGAGGACGACCACGGCCGCCGCCACGGCTATCCCGATCCGCAGCCCCCGCCCCCGGCCGGCCGGAGGCGGGGCCGGATAGGCGGGATACCCGGCAGCGCTCGGGTATCCGGCGGCAGTCGGGTGTCCCGTGGCGCTCGGATACCGGGCAGGCCCCGGGTATCCGGCGGCCGGATGTCCAGCGGCGCCCGGATGCCCCGGATGGCCCCCGAGGTTCGGGTCACCGCCGGCGCCCGGATGCCCGTGGGCGCTCACCTGTCCGGCGGTGCCTGGATTCCGGTGGTGCCGAGTTGTCCGGCCGTGCCCGGATGCCGCGGGTCACCGCCGCGCCCGGATGCCCGTCGGCGCTCACCTGCCGGCGGTGCCTGGATGTCCGGTGCTCCCGGTGTCCGGCATCCCGGATGCCGCCGAGGTTCCGGACCCCGGCTGCCGGATGCCCGGCGCGCTCACCTGCCTCGGCCGACTGCCGGATGCCCGAAGTCCTCGTGCGACACTGTCCGGGTGTCGCAGTTGCCCGGTATATCGCCCGGAGCCTGCTCGCAGCCTCCCGGCGGCCGGTCCGCCGCGGCGGAGCCCGTGGCAGGGGCCGAACCGTCCGCGGAGCCCGAGTCCCCCGCGGGGGCCGGACCGTCCGCGGCCGCCGGATGCGTCGGCGGCCCTCCGGCGGTCGGCGGCTGGCCCGGGGGACCCCACGCGGCGGCAGGCTCCGCCGGACGGATGCGGTCCGTCCAGGCCTTGCCGTCCCACCAGCGCTCGGTGGCGGGCCCGTCACTTGTCTGTCCGGGGTCCGGGTACCACCCGGAAGGAGTCTCCTGCGTCATACCCCCACCGTATGAGGCGTCTGTGAAAGTGGCATGAGAGGGAGCCGACCCGGATCGGTCATTCCAGGAGAAGGCGCGTCGGCCGCCGGCCGGCGGGCGGTGGCAGCCGCAGCCCGTCCCGGCCCGGCGTCACCGACCCCAGCACGCTCGGATGCCGCGCACCGGTGCTCGCGGGTTCGGTGCCGGGCAGCCCGTGCAGGGTCAGGAACCCCAGGACAGCGAAGGCGTAGGCCTCCTTCGCCCCGGACGGCAGCCCCAGACTCGTCCGAGGCGCGCACCGCCACCCCGGGCAGCAGCTCCCCGAGCATCCTCATCAGCACGGGGTTGCGCGTCCCGCCGCCCGAGGCGATGACCTCCGTCGCGCCGACCGACCGCGCGGCGTCGGCCACGGTCCGGGCCGTGAGCATGGTCAGCGTGGCGACGACGTCCTCGGCGGGCAGTGTCCCGAACCCGGCCAGCGCGTCCCGCAGATGGCCGAGGTGGAACAGCTCCTTGCCCGTCGTCTTGGGCGCGGGCAGTGCGTAGTACGGCTCCTTCAGCAGCCGGCCGAGCAGCGGCCCGTGCACCAGGCCGCGGGCGGCCAGGGCCCCGTCCGTGTCGTAGGCCAGCGGCTCCGCCGCTGAACCCCCGGGCCGCCGCGTCGATCAGTGCGCAGCCCGGGCCGGTGTCGAAGGCGGTGCCGTCGGGTGCGGTGAGGTTGGCGATGCCGCCGAGGTTGAGTGCGACGGGCCGGCCCGGCCGGCCGCGCAGCCACAGCAGGTCGACCAGGCTGACCAGCGGGGCGCCCTGCCCGCCGGCGGCGATGTCGCGCGGCCGGAAGTCGGCGACCACGGGCAGCCCGGTCGCCTCGGCGATCCAGGCGGGCTGCCCGAGCTGGAGCGTTCCGTGGACCGCCGCCTCGGCGACCCAGTGGTAGACGGTCTGCCCGTGCGAGGCGACCAACTCGGCACGTCCCTCGCACAGTTCACGGTCGGCCCGGACCGCGGCCGCGGCGAAGGCCTGCCCGATCCGGGTGTCCAGCCGGCACACCTCGCCCAGCGTGGTGCTCCCCGGCGGCAGCGCGGCGGCCAGAGCCTGACGCAGTTCGCCGTCGTACGCCTCGCTCACCATGCCGAGCGGCTTCAGCACCAGGCTGTCGCCGACGAGGTCCAGCTCGGCCGCCGCCGCGTCGATGGCGTCGTACGACGTGCCGGACATCAGACCGATCACCCGCATCCGATCACCCGCATCCGATCACCCGCCTCCGTTCAGCCGGCCTTCTCTTGTGCCGTGTCCGCCACCCGCAACCGCCGCCCGGGCAACGTGAGCAGGGCCGGCATGCTCACCGCGCACGCCACCGCCGCGTAGTACGCGGGGACGTCCACGCTCCCCGTCCGCTCGATCGTCTCCGTGATGATGAGCCCGGCACACCCCGAGAACACCGCATTGGACAGGGCGTAGGCGAGTCCCAGGCCCGTGTAGCGCACCCGCGTCGGGAACATCTCCGACAGCATCGCCGGGCCCGGTCCCGCCATCAGCCCCACCACGGCACCCGCGCCGCACACCGCCGCCCCCTTCACGGCGTTCGAAACGCCGGGCTCCTGCAGCAGGTTGAGCAGCGGCACCGAGAGGACCACGACCAGCACCGCGCCCGTCAGCATCACCGCCCTCCGGCCGAGCAGGTCGCTGAGCAGCCCCGCCGGCACGATCGTCACCGCGAAGCCCAGATTGGCCAGCACGGTCGCGACCAGCGCCTGCTCGAACGTCGCACCCAGCGAACTCTGCAGGTACGACGGCAGCACGACGAGGAACGTGTAACCGGCCGCGGCCCACCCCATGATCCGCCCCGCGCCCAGCACGATGGCCCTCGCGACCTCGCGCGGGGGAGGAGTCCCCTGCGACCGCTCCGCCACGAACTCCGGCGTCTCGTCAAGCCGTAGCCTGAGCCACAGCGCCCCCAGGCCCAGCGGCAGCGTCAGCAGGAACGGCAGCCGCCATCCCCACGCCCCGAGCTGCTCCTCGGTCAGCACGGTGGCGAGCAGCGCCGCCGCGCCCGCACCGGCCAGCAGCCCCAGCGCCACCGTGAACGACTGCCAGGATCCGTACAGCCCCCGTCGGCCCGGCGGCGCGAACTCCGTCATCACCGACACCGCCCCGCCGAACTCCCCGCCGGCCGAGAGCCCTTGGAGCACCCGCAGGAAGGTCAGCAGCCAGGGCGCCAGCGCACCCGCCTGCGCGTAGGTCGGCAACGTGCCGATCAGTGTCGTCGCCGCCGTCATCAGCGTGATCACCAGGACCAGTACCGGCCGGCGGCCGATCCGGTCCCCGAGACGGCCGAAAAGCACCGCCCCGACGGGCCGGAAGAAGAACGCCAGCGCGAACGACGCGTACGTCTTCACCAACCCTTCGATCTCGCTGCCGCCCTCCGGCGTGAAGAACCGTGCCGCGATGATCGTCGCGAAGTAGCCGTAGACGCCGAACTCGTACCACTCGATGAGATTGCCCACCGATCCCGCGACGAGCGCCCGCCGGTCGCGCCGTGTGTCCCGTTTCTGGTGAATGGACGTCACCTCCCGTGCCGTTGTGCGCTGTTGACCCGAATGCGGCTGGTGGCGAGGCCGGTCGCGTCGTCCGATCGCACCCGGTGTCACCCGTCACGGCAACAGGTGCCCGGTCCGCCCTCCACTCAGGCAATCGGACGGCTACGCTCGATGTCTGTACGTCGTTCGGGCGACTTGGGGAGGTAGCGGGATGACGGAGGTACGGCCCACGGCCGGCGCCTCGGCTTCCCTGTGGGAGCGCGACGAGGAAGTCGCCGCCGTCGCGCGGGCGGTCGACAGCCTGTGCGCTGACCGCTCCTCGTCCGGCGGACTGCTGGTCATCCGGGGCGATGCCGGACTCGGCAAGACCACGCTGCTGGCCGAAACCCGCCGCATCGCCGAGGCTCGCGGCTGCACGGTCTGGTCGGCACGCGGCGGCGAGACCCTCAGGTCGGTCCCCTTCAACGTCGTTCGGCAGTTGCTGCAACCCGCCCTGGTGTCGATGCTCCCCGAGGAGGCACGCGAGTACCTCGGCGACTGGTACGACATCGCCGGGCCCGCCCTCGGTATAGCGGACCCCGGCGACCGGCAGGCCGACCCGCAGGGCGTGTGCGACGGCCTGGTCGTAGCCGTGCGCCGGCTCGCCCGCCGGGACTGGCCGCTGGTGCTGCTGATCGACGACGCCCACTGGGCGGACCAGGAGACCTTGCGCTGGCTCGCCGGGTTCGCCGAGCGCCTCGACGAGATGTCCGTACTGGTCGTGGTCGCCAGCCGCCCGGGCGAGGTCTCCGGCACCAGCGCCCGCCACCTCGACACCGTCGCCGCCGCGGCGCGCACGGCCCCGTCGCGCACTCTGAGCGCCCTCACCCCGGACGCGACGGCCGGGCTCACCCGCGCCACCCTCGGCGAGCACGCCGACGCCGCGTTCTGCCGCGAGGTCTGGGCCGTCACCGCGGGCAACCCGTACGACACCGTCGAACTCCTCGCCAAGGTGCAGGACAGCGAACTCGAACCGGTCGAGGCCCGGGCCGGCGAACTGCGCGAACTGAACCGCTCGGCCCGCGGCGGCGGCCTCGTCGCCCGCCTGGAGGAACTCGGCATCGACGCGACGAGGTTCGCCTGGGCCGCCGCCATCCTCGGCACCGGCATCTCCGTCGACCTGGTCGCCAAGCTCGCCACCCTGGGGCCGGACGACGCCCGTCGCTGCGCCGAACTGCTGCGCACCGCCCGCATCCTCACCGCACCGGACCCCGCGACCGGCCGCAGCGCCGAAGGCGACCTGGAGTTCGTCCACCCGCTGATCGCCACCGCCGTCTACAACTCGATCCCCAACGCCCTGCGCACCGCCATGCACGGCATAGCCGCCCGGATCGTCTCCGACGAGGGGCGCGGCGCCGCGGCAGCCGCCCGCCACCTCCTCGAGGTCCACCCGGACGACGACGAGGAACTCGTCGGGCAACTGCGCGAGGCCGCCCGCGAGCACCTCGCCGTCGGCGCCCCCGACGCCGCCCGCCGCTGCCTGGAGCGCGCCCTGAAGGAACCGCCCCGGCCCGAGTCCCACCCGCACGTGCTGTACGAACTGGCCGAGGCCACCTTCCTGACCGCGCCCGCCCGCACCATCGGCCATCTGCGGACCGCGCTCGGCATGCCGGGCCTCGACGGGGACAAGCGGGTGGATGCCGTCTTCCGGCTCTCCCAGGCGCTGCTCCACAACGACCAATTGGAGGAGGCCGTACGCACCGTCGAGGCGGAGGCCGCCCGGCTCCGGCCGGGACCCGCCCGGATGCGACTCCAGGCCGTGCACTTCATGTGGGAGGGCATCCACGCCGGCGAGGCCACCTCACCCGACCGCTCCCGACGGCTCGCCGAGCTCGCCCGCACCTGCACCGGCCGGGACAACTCCGAACGCGCCCTGCTCATCCTGCGCGGCTTCGACGCCCTCATGCACGGCGAGAACGCCGAGGAGGTCGCCGAATTCTGCGACCGCGCCCTCGTCAACGGCCGCCTGGCCCCCGGGCTCGGCTGGACCGACACCGAGTGGGGCATCGAGCTGCTGCTGATGCTGGCCAACGCCTACGCCTTCACCGACCGCCTCGACCGCGCCGAGACCCTCTACAACGAGGCCCTGCGCGCCTACGAGACGGCCGGCTGGAGCGGCGGCCACCTCGCCCTGGCCCACGCCTACGTCGGGCTCGGCCACCGCAGGCGAGGCCGCCTGAGGGAGGCGGAGGCGTCCCTGCGCGAGTCGCTGCGCCTCGCCGAGCGCGTCGGCCGCGGCCTGCCCCTGTACTGGTCGGCGACCTGCAACCTCGTCGACACGCTGCTCGCCCGCGGCCATGTCGAGGCGGCCTGGGACGTCGCCGAACGGCACGGCTTCGCCCCGCCCTACCCGTCCACCATCGTCCTGCCGGACCCGCGCTCGGTGCGCGGCCGGCTGCTGCTGGCCGTCGGCCGCACCAAGGACGGCGTCAACGAACTGGAGGCCGCCGAGAAGGCGGCGGCGGCACGCGGCCACCACAACCCCGTGCTCGTCCCCTGGGCGGCCGACCTCGCCCGCGCCCTCAGCACCGAGGACCCGGCCCGCGCCGCCCGGCTCGCCGTCGACGTCCGCCGGCAGGCCGAGCGCTTCGGCACGGACACCGCCATCGGCGAGGCCCTGCGCTGCGCCGCCGCCCTGGAGACCGGCCAGCGCGCGGTCCGGCTCGCCGCCCAGGCCGTCGCCTACCTGGAGGCCTCGCCCTGCCAGTACGAGCACGCGGCGGCCCGCATCGAGTACGGCATCGCCGCCCGCTCGGTGAGCGAGCTCGACCGCGGCCTTGACCTGGCGACTCTCGTGCGGCGCGGACGGACTGGCGGCGCGGGCGCGGGCCGCGCTCAAGGCCGGCGTCGGACCGGGGTAGCCCAGGCGCGGAACAACCGGTCGCTCACCGCCGCGAGCCGCCCCCGCACCTCGGGGTGGTACGTCGCCTCAATGCGCCCGGGCGGCACGGGTGCCGTCGAAGCAGCGGCCCGTGCCCAGGAGCTGGGGGCAGTGCGAGCACGCCCGGTGCGCCGTCAACGACCGTGTGCCGGGGCGCGAAGCCACCGCCGAACGTGCTGCGGCAGTACGCCGACAGGCCGCTGCAGCGGCGGGTGAGCTCCGGGCCGGGGGCATCGAGGGGCTCCTGTCCGCCGAGCCGACGGTGCCACCGGGCCTACGACCGGCAGGGTCACCCTGCCGTGCCGTCCTCCTCCGCCAGCACCCGCTGGGCCGTCGCGAACGCCGAGTTCGCCGCCGGCACCCCGCAGTACACGGCCGTCTGGAGCAGCACCGCGCCGATCTCCTCCGGCGTGAGCCCGTTCCGGCGTGCCGCCCGCACGTGCATGGCCAGCTCGTCGTAGTGGCCGTGCGCGACCAGGGCGGTCAGGGTGATCATGCTGCGCTCGCGGCGCGACAGCGTCGGGTCGGTCCAGATCTCGCCCCAGGCATAGCGCGAGATGAAGTCCTGGAAGCGGGCCGTGAACGGGGTCTGCCGGGACTGCGCCCGGTCGACGTGCGCGTCGCCGAGCACCTCGCGCCGCACCTCCATGCCCGCGCCCGGCAGGTCGCGCCGAGGTGCGCCCGCAGGGCGGTCAGCACGGCCTCCGGGCACTGTGCGGGCGCCAGGTGCGAGGCGCCGGGGAGCTCGACGAGCGTCGACGCCCGGCACCGCGTCGGCGATCTCCCGCAGATGCGCGGGCGGCGTCGCCGGATCGTCGCGGCCGGCGACCAGCAGGGTCGGTACGGCGATCTCGGACAGCCGGTCCCGCAGATCGAACGCGGCGAGCGCGTCACAGCAGGCGGCGTACGCCTCCGGGTCGGCGTCCCGGTGGTCCCGGACCAGCTCCGGCACGGTGAAACCGGGCGTGAACCAGCGCGCGTCCGCGCTCTCCGCCAGCCCGCGCCAGCCCCTCCGCGCCGCACCAGCGCGGCCCGCTCCTCCCAGGGCTTCGCCCCGTTGAAGTGCGCCGACGAGCAGATCACGGCGAGCGACGACAGCCGCTCGGGATGGTGCACCGCGAGATGCAGCCCCACGGCCCCGCCCAGCGACACGCCCGCGTACGCGAACCGTTCGACGCCGAGCGAGTCGGCGAGTGCCAGCACCAGCTCGGCGAGGTCACCGACCGTCGCGCCCGCCCGATGAGATCCGGCCGCCGAACCGCCGTGCCCCGGCAGGTCCCAGCGGACCACCCGATGGCGTGATCGACAGCTCGGGCGCCACCTTGTCCCACAGGGCGTACGACGTGCCGAGCGAGGGACCGAGCAGCAGCGGGGGTGCGCAGGCGGGCCCTTCGGCACGGTGGTGCGAGCATGGTCAACGTCGCTCCAGAGCACGGTCGGTGAGGGCTCCGGCGGAGCCGGTGTAGTGGGCGGGGTCGAGGTCGACGTCCGCCAGACTCGGGTGCCTCGGCGAGCAGGGTCGCCCTCGGTCGGCGCGCCAGCCGGGTGAGGAGCTCCTTGGCGCGGGCGCGGCCCAGCACCGGGGCCAGCTCGGCGGACAGCCGCTCGGAGACGATCAGCCCGTGGGTGAGATCCAGGTGTTCGCGCATGGCGTCGGGCCTGACCCGCAGTCCCTCGCGCCAGCTCGGCGGCATCCCGGGCGGCCCCGCCGACCAGCCTCAGCAGGTCCCGCAGCGGCTCCCACTCGGCGTGCCAGGCCCCGGCCGGCCGCTCGTCCTCGGCGGCCAGCGACCCGTACAGCGTGGCCGCGAGCTGCGGTGCCCGCCGCGCGGCGGAGGCGATCAGCGTGGACCGTACGGGATTGGACTTGTGCGGGCATGGCGGACGAACTCGCCGCCACTGCCCTCCGCGACCTCGGCGATCTCGGTGCGCGACAGGGTGAGGACGTCCACGGCGAGCTTGCCGAGCGCGCCCGCCGTGAAGGCGAGGCACCCGGCCAGATCGGCGATCGGGCGTCCGCAGGGTGTGCCAGGGCAGGTCGGGCGTCCCGAGGCCGAGTTCGCGGGCGTATGCCGTCGGGAGCGCCGGTCGGATCGCTCGCGCCGTACGCCCCGAAGGCGGCCAGCGTGCCTGCCGCGCCGCCGAGTTGAGCGGGCAGCGAGTCCCGTACGGCCGGCGACCGGTCCCGCGCGTCGAGGACCAGCGCCCGCCATCCGGCCGCCTTCAGCCCGAACGTCGTCGGCACGGCGTGCTGGGTGAGCGTCCGCCCCGGCATCGCGGTGTCACGGTGCTCGGCGGCCAGCCGGGCCAGCGCCTGCTCGGTACGGCCGAGGTCGGCGAGTACCAGGTCCAGGGTGCGCGCGGCGACCAGCATCGTCGCCGTGTCCATGATGTCCTGGCTGGTCGCGCCCCGGTGGACGTAGGGGCCGTACTCGTCGCCGACGGCCTTCGGTCAGGTCGGCGACCAGGGGGATGACGGGGTTGCCGCCGCGCGCGGGCCCGCTCGGCCAGGGACCGTACGTCGAAGGCGCCGGAGCGCCGGCGGCCTCGGTCACCGCCGTCGCCGCCTCCGGCGGGGGCCAGCCCCAGCGCGGCCTGGGCCCGGGTCAGCGCGGCCTCGGCGTCGAGCAGCGCCCGCAGATAGGCGTGGTCGCCGGTCGACGGACGCGGCCGCGCGAGTCGGCCCACCCGGGGGCGAGCAGGCCGGTGTCGCCGGATCGGGCAGATGTCACTGGAACTCCAGGAAGACCGTCTCGCCTTCGCCCTGAAGGCGGATGTCGAAACGGTACGTGCCGCGCGCCTCCTCCGCGCGCGATCAGCGTGTCGCGGCGCCCGTCCTCCACCCGGGACAGCAGCGGGTCGGCGGCGAGCACCGCCTCGTCGCCCGGCAGGTAGATCCGGGTGTACAGGTGCACGCAGCAGTCCGCGCGCGAAGACGCACACGCTGAGGTACGGGGCGCTCTGCCCGCGCGCGCCGGGCCGCAGCGTCCGCGCGTACCAGTGGCCGTTCGCGTCGGTCTGGATGCGTCCCCAGCCGGTGAACTCCACGCCGTTGCGGCCCAGGAAGCCGCCGCGAGGCCGGGTCGCGCCGCATCGAGCCGTCGGCCGTCGGCAGGTTGCCCTCCGGGTCCGGGCCCCACAGCTCGATCAGGGCGTCGGGCAGCGGGTTGCCCTCGCCGTCGTAGACGTAGCCGTGCACGGTGACCGTGTCCTGGTGCCCGACGGGCGCGATGTCCTCGCCGCCGGGGAAGGGCAGGGCGTGGCCGTAGAACGGGCCGACGGTGTGCGAGGGGGTGGGCAGCACGCTCTCCGGCCTGCTGGTGTCGATCTTCGTCATGGCAGGTCAGCGCCCTTCTTCGATCCAGGTGGCGTTCGGCCCGTCCAGCACGATGTCCCAGTGGTAGCCCATCGAGAACTCCGGCACCGACAGGCTGTGGTCGTACGTCGCGACCAGCCGCTGCCGGGCCGCGTCGTCCGTCACCGACTGGATGATCGGGTCGTAGGGGAACAGCGGGTCGCTCGGGAAGTACATCTGCGTCACGAGCCGCTGGGTGAACGCCGAGCCGAAGAGCGAGAAGTGGATGTGCGCCGGCCGCCAGGCGTTGAGGTGCTGGCGCCACGGGTACGGGCCCGGCTGGACGGTGGTGAAGCGGTAGTGGCCGTCGGCGTCGGTGAGCGTGCGGCCCACGCCGGTGAAGTTCGGGTCCAGCGGCGCGTCGTGCTGCTCGCGCTGGTGTGCGTAGCGGCCCGCCGAGTTGGCCTGCCAGATCTCCACGAGCTGGCCGCGCACCGGGCGGCCGTCGCGGTCGAGCAGCCGGCCGGAGACGGTGATGCGCTCGCCGATCGGCTCGCCGTCGTGCTGCCGGGTGAGGTCGTTGTCGATCTCGGTGATGTCCCGCTCCCCGAAGGCCGGGGAGGACAGCTCCACCAGCTCCGGGTCCTTGCTGACGTCGATGGTGACCGGCGGCTGCTTCGGGTGGCGGAGCACCGAGGAGCGGTAGGGCGCGTAGTCGCGGCGCGGGTGGTGCTCGACGGGCGCGCCGTCGGCGAGGCGCTTCTCGTACGCGGCGTGCTCGGCCGCGATCTCCTGGTCGATGTCGTGCTGGGTGAGAGTCATGGGGTTCCTGCGTTTCGTTAACGTTCGAGGACGAGGGCGAGGCCCTGGCCGACGCCGATGCAGAGGGTGGCGACGCCGACGCCGCCGCCCCGCCGGGCAAGCTGGTGGGCGACGGTGCCGGCGAGGCGGGCACCGGAGGCGCCCAGCGGATGGCCGAGCGCGATCGCACCGCCCTGCGGATTGAGGATCGCGGGGTCGAACTCGGGCCACTCGGCCACACAGCCCAGCACCTGGGCGGCGAACGCCTCGTTCAGCTCCAGCACGGACAGGTCGTCGAACGCCCTTGCCCGGCCTTGGCCAGCGCCCGGTTGACCGCCTCGACGGGCGCGAGCCCGAAGTAGTGCGGGTCGATCGCTGAGACGCCGGTGGCGGAGATCCGGGCGAGCGGCTCGCGGCCCGTGGCCTTCAGGCCCTCCTCGTCGACGAGGAGCAGGGCGGCGGCACCGTCGTTGAGCGGCGAGGCGTTGCCCGCGGTCACCGTGCCGCCCTCCTTGCGGAAGGACGGCTTGAGCTTGGCCATCGCCGCCAGGGAGGCGTCCGGCCGGACGCACTCGTCGGCGGCGAAGACGACCGGGTCGCCCTTGCGCTCGCGGGATCGCCACGGGCGTCGAGCTCGGCGTCGAACAGGCCCTGCCGCTGTGCGCGGGCGGCCTTGTGGTGGCTGCGGCGAGGGCGAACTCGTCCTGCTGCTCGCGGCTGATCTTGTGCTTGTCGGCGATGAGTTCCGCCGACTCGCCCGAGCGGGACCGTCCACCGCGGCTCCATCCGCGGGTTGACCATCCGCCAGCCCAGGGTGGTGGAGTACAGCTCGGTGTGCCCGGCGGGGAAGGGCTTGTCGCTCTTGGGCAGGACGTACGGCGCCCGGGTCATCGACTCGACCCCGCCGGCCAGCGCGATCGAGGCGTCGCCGAGCGCGATGGCGCGGGCCGCCTGGATCACGGCCTCAAGGCCGGAGGCGCACAGCCGGTTGACGGTCACGCCCGGCACGGAGGTGGGCAGACCCGCGAGGAGCGCGGCCATCCGGCCGACGTTGCGGTTCTCCTCACCGGCGCCGTTGGCGTTGCCGAAGTACACGTCCTCGATCCGGGACGGGTCCAGCTCGCGGCGTACGGGCGAGGAGTTCGCGGATCGCGTGCGCGGCCAGATCGTCCGGGCGGACGGACGCCAGGCCGCCGTTGTAGCGGCCGATCGGGGTGCGGACCGCGTCGACGATGTAGACGTCCTTCACTTCAGGCCCTCCGGCACGGTCAGTTCGGGCGTCGGTCTTGGCGGCGATCTCGTCGACGGTCACGCCCGGCGCGGTCTCGACCAGGACCAGGCCGTCGTCGGTGACGTCGAGGACGCCGAGGTCGGTGATGATCCGGTTCACGCACGCCTTGCCGGTCAGCGGCAGGGCGCACTCGGTGAGGATCTTCGGCGAGCCGTCCTTGGCGGTGTGCGTCATGACGACGACGACCGTGCGGGCGCCGTGCACCAGGTCCATCGCCCCGCCGATGCCGGTGATCATCTTGCCGGGGATCGGCCCAGTTGGCCAGGTCGCCCCGCTCGGAGACCTGCATGGCGCCCAGCACGGCGACGTCGATGTGCCCGCCCCGGATCATCGCGAAGGACAGCGCCGAGTCGAAGAAGGACGCGCCCGGCAGGACCGTCACGGTCTCCTTGCCGGCGTTGATCAGGTCCGGGTCGACGGCGTCCTCGGTGGGGTAGGGGCCGGTGCCCAGGATGCCGTTCTCCGACTCGAGGACGACCTCGACGCCCTCGGGGAGGTGGTTGGGGATCAGCGTCGGCAGGCCGATGCCGAGGTTGACGTACTGTCCGTCCCGCAGCTCGCGCGCCGCCCGCGCGGCCATCTCTTCACGCGTCCAGGCCATCAGTTGACCTCACCGTCCGCCGCTCGATCTTCTTGTCCGCCGCCTGCTCCGGGGTGAGCGCGACCACGCGCTGCACGAAGATGCCGGGCAGGTGCACCGCGTCCGGGTCGATCTCGCCGGGCTCCACCAGCTCCTCCACCTCGGCGATCGTGACCCGCCCGGCCATCGCGGCCAGCGGGTTGAAGTTCCGGGAGGACTTGTTGAAGACCAGGTTGCCGTGCCGGTCGCCCTTCGCCGCCCGGACCAGGGCGAAGTCGGTGCGGATGCCGCGCTCCAGCACGTACTCGGTGCCGTCGAACTCCCGGACCTCCTTGGGCGGCGAGGCCAGCGCGACCCCGCCGTGCGCCGTCGTAGCGCCAGGGCAGCCCGCCGTCGGCGACCTGCGTGCCCACGCCGGCCGGGGTGTAGAAGGCGGGGATCCCGGCGCCGCCGGCCCGCAGCCGCTCGGCCAGCGTGCCCTGCGGGATCAGCTCGACCTCCAGCTCCCCGGCCAGGTACTGCCGGGCGAACTCCTTGTTCGCGCCGATGTAGGAGCCCGGTCACCCGGGCGATCCGGCCGGCGGCCAGCAGCACGGCGAGGCCCGACTCCATCGCCCCGCAGTTGTTGGAGACCACCGACAGCCCGGCCACGCCGCGCTCGTACAGCGCCTGGATCAGCACGTTCGGCACACCGCTCAGCCCGAAGCCGCCCACCGCGAGCGACGCGCCGTCGCGGCACGTCGGCCACCGCCTCCAGGGCCGTGGCGACCACCTTGTCCATCCGAGAAGCCCCATCTCTTCCGAGCATCCCGACCGCGAATTAGTCAGGGCACTGAGTATTTCTGCGAAGCTGTCCTCACGCTGCCATCGGGACGGCAGAGGCGTCAAGGCCTCGGTAAGATGCGCCTGTGATCGCTTTCATGGGCGGCAGACAGTCCGACGGTGGGCCGGGTATTGTTCAGTGCACCGACGAAAACGACCAGGGGTGCACATGGCGGCGGTGGACCTCACCACCCACCCCGGGCACCTGGCCCGGCGGCTCCAGCAGGCGCACTACCTGCTGTGGAACACGATGGTCTCCGAGGAGATCACCTCGCCCCAGTTCGCCGTCCTCAACACGCTCGTCGCCGAGCCCGGCCTGGACCAGCGCACGGTGGGGGAGCGGGTGGGGCTCGACCGGTCCACCATCGCCGAGGTGATCAGCCGGCTCAGCCGCCGCGGGCTGCTCGACAAGGTCCGCGACCCGCAGGACGGCCGCCGCTTCCTGCTGCGCCTCACGGACGAGGGGCGTGCGCACCCATCGCAAGCTGACCGTGCGCACCGCCCGGATGAACCAGGTCTTCCTCGCCCCGCTCTCCGCCGAGGAGCAGACCGTGTTCTTCGACCTGATCCGGCGCGTCGCGGACGCTGCCGAGGGGCTGCGCAACCCGGGGGAGTCCCTGGTGGCGCCCGCGGCTGACCGGGCGCGGGCCGTGCGCGGCCGGTCAGGAGTCGCCTTGGCGAACACCACCCACACCTGGCCCTTCGCGAAGTTCACCGGCTGCGCCGTCGCCGGTGGTGAACGTCGTGCCGTCGCGTGGCCGTCCTCGCGCTTCCAGTTGACGTCGTAGGCCCGCCCGTCGCGCAGCACCTTCGCCTTCCCCGAGCCCACCGTCTCGGTGTACGGCGTGTTGTTGCCGAGGAAGTCGCGGAAGGCGGACTCGCGCACCTTCACGTACTGCACGACGACCGTCGCGGGCGCCATCCGTTCGCCGTCGGCCGTCGTCGGCGGGCGTGCCGTCCATGCCGACCAGCCAGCGGTCCCGGGAGTCCGACCAGGTGAAGGTGAAGCGGGCCGCCGGGTAGCGCACCGTCTGCGAGGCCGCCGCCGTGCCGCCGGCGGGGGCGGAGCCGAAGCGGAAGCCGGTGGTCAGGGCGGCCCGCGCCCGGGGCCTCGGGCACGAGCTCGCTCGGGCCGCAGGTAGAGGTTGTGCGGGGCGGGCCTGCCGGAGCCGCGGAAGAAGGCGTCGGAGGCGTTGCCCGGTGTCACCGCCCGCAGCGGCGCCTTGTCGATCAGCGGCAGGAGCTTCTTCTGGGCGCCGGAGAAGGCGAGCGTGGGCCGGTCGAACTGGCGCAGCAGCTCCAGATCCGACTCGCGCGCGCTGCGCACCGGCCCGACCTCCTTCGGCAGCTTCGTCGCGTACACCGCCATCAGGCGGCTCAGCCCGCCCTCGACCTGCTCCACGTACACGACGTCCGCGGCGTCGACCCCCGTCGGCGGCCGGGCGGCGCCGGCGTTGTCGATCTTGACGGCGAGGACGGAGCCGTCACTCGCCGCGGGCGACTCTCCCGGCTCCGATTCGCTCGGCCGATCCCCGTCCGTCGTCGGCCGGGCACCGCCCCGGTTCGTGCAGCCCGCCGCCAGGGCCGCCGTGACGGTCGGCGGCCAGCAGCGCCGCTGTCGTCGCGCGCGCGCCGTCCGCGCGCCCCTCGTCCCATGCCCACCGTCGCCACCGCACCTCATGTCATCGGTTTGTTCTGATTGTGCGCTTATCTGAGCATCGATGGCCATGCCCGATCGTTTTTGACGTGACGGTGTCTGCTGTCGCGTCCGTCGATCGGCTCAAGGTTCAGCGCGGGGCACCCGGGTACCCGGTCCTGGCGCCGACCGACCGACGCGCACGCTCACGGAGGGAGCGCGAGGCGATGAGGGCAGTGACCTGGCAGGGCAAGCGGGACGTGCGGGTGGAGAACGTGCCCGATCCGACGATCCAGGAGCCGACGGACGCGGTCATCCGCATCACCTCCACCGGGCTGTGCGGGTCCGACCTGCACCTGTACGAAGTGCTCACGCCGTTCATGACACCCGGGGACATCCTCGGCCACGAACCCATGGGCATCGTCGAGGAGGTCGGCGCCGGGGTGCCGGACCTCCAGGTCGGGCGACCGGGTCGTGGTGCCGTTCCAGATCGCCTGCGGCAACTGCTGGATGTGCCTCACCGGGCTGCCCACCCAGTGCGAGACCACCCAGGTCACCGGCGAGGGCATGGGCGCCGCCCTGTTCGGCTACACCCGCCTGTACGGCGCGGTGCCCGGCGCCCAGGCCGAGTACCTGCGCGTCCCGCAGGCGCAGTTCGGCCCGATCAAGGTCCCGCAAGGGCCCGGCCGACGACCGCTTCGTCTACCTCTCCGACGTGCTGCCCACCGCCTGGCAGGCGGTCGCCTACGCCGACATCCCGCAAGGGCGGCAGCGTCGCCGTGCTCGGCCTCGGCCCCATCGGCGACATGGCCTGCCGGGTCGCCCAGGTGCAGGGCGCCGGCCGGGTGTTCGGCGTGGACCTGGTGCCCGGAGCGGCTGCGCCGGGCACGCGCGCGGGGCGTGGAGACGTACGACCTGCAGGGCCTTCGACGACGAGAAGGAACTCGTCGCCGCGATCCGCGACGAGACCGACGGCCGCGGCCCCGACGCCGTGATCGACGCGGTCGGCACCGAGGCCCACGGCAGCGCCGCCGCCGCGCTGGTGCAGAACGCCTCGGCGATGCTGCCCCGCAAGCATCGAGCGGCCCGCTCGCCGAACGGTTCAGCGTCGACCGGCTCGCCGCCCTCTACACCGCCATCGACCTGGTGCGCCGCGGCGGCACCATCTCGCTGTCGCGGCGTGTACGGCGGCATGGCCGACCCGATGCCGCTGCTCACCCTGTTCGACAAGCAGATCCAGATGCGGATGGGCCAGGCCAACGTCCGCCGCTGGAGCGACGACATCCTCCCGTACCTGACCGACGAGGACCCGCTCGGCGTCGACGACTTCGCCACCCACCGCGTGCCGCTGTCCGACGCCCCGCACGCGTACGAGATGTTCCAGCGCAAGCAGGACGGCGCGGTCAAGGTGCTGATGCAGCCCTGAGCGTCCCGGGCGACCCTGGGCGTCCCCGGGCGTCCTCAGGCGCCGAGGATCTCCGCCAGGTCGTAGCGGACCGGCTCCTCCAGCTGTGCGTAGGTGCAGCTCTCGGGGGTCCGGTCCGGGCGCCAGCGGCGGAAGCGGGCGGTGTGCCGGAAGCGCGCCCCGTTCTCCATGTGGTCGTACGCCACCTCTGCCACCCGCTCCGGCCTGAGCGGCACCCAGGACAGGTCCTTCGGCCCGACCAGCGGCTCGGCGCGCCCGGGCAGCCGGGCCTTCTCGTGGGCGGCCTCGTCGGACCAGGCCGCCCACGGATGCCCCTGCGACGTCGTCCATGCGCAGCGGCTCCAGCTCCTCCACCAGCTCGGCACGCCGTTTCATCGGGAAGGCGGCGGACACGCCCACGTGCTGGAGGGTGCCCCGGTCGTCGTAGAGGCCGAGCAGCAGCGAGCCCACGACAGGCCCGCTCTTGTGCAGGCGGTAGCCGGCGACGACGACGTCCGCCGTGCGCTCGTGCTTGATCTTGAACATGGCGCGCTCGTCCTGGCGGTAGCGCACCGTCAGCGGCTTGGCGATGACACCGTCCAGGCCCGCTCCCTCGTACTGCTCGAACCACTGCCGCGCCACCTCGATGTCGGTGGTCGCCGGCGCCAGGTGCACCGGCGCCGTCACCCCCGCCAGCTCCCTGGCCAGCGGCTCCCGCCGGTCGGTCATCGGGACGTCCATCAGCGACGCGTCCCCCAGCGCCAGCAGGTCGAAGGCGACGAGCGAGGCCGGCGTCCTCTCGGCCAGCATCCGCACCCGGGAGTCCGCCGGGTGGATCCGCTCCGTCAGCGCGTCGAAGTCCAGGTGCCCCTCCCGCGCGATCACGATCTCCCCGTCCACCACACACCGCTTCGGCAACCGCTCCCGCACGGCTGTCACCAGCTCGGGAAAGTACCTGGTCAGCGGCTTGCCCGTACGGCTGCCCAGCTCGACCTCGTCCCCGTCGCGGAACACGATGGCCCGGAACCCGTCCCACTTCGCCTCGTACTGCATGCCCGCCGGGATCGCCGCCACGGACTTGGCGAGCATCGGCAGTCACAGGGGGCATCACCGGCAGGTCCATGCCTCGACTCTAGGAGCCGCCTCCCGGCTCCGCCTGTTGAGCAGGCCCGCGAAAGCCGCAGGTCACAGCGAGATCCCGCGGAGCTGCGGATGCGCGGCCCCGCCCCGGGCGACACACTGGTGCGTGGCGTGTTCCGATCAGGGCGGGGACGAGGAGGAGCCGCATGGGCTTCGACCAGCTTCCGCCGACGTGGCTCTTCTCGGGCGCCGCCGACGCGCTGCTGTCGATGAGGTCCGAGGCGCCGGACGAGGCTGTCGAGCAGGCCCACGAGTACAAGATCCATCTGCGCCTCGACACCTCCGGCCCCCTGGAGAGCGTCGTCGACGCCCTCGTCACGCCTCGTGCACGGCACCACCGAGGACGACGTCACCCTGCTGGCCACCCGCCTGCGCTCCGTCTGACACCGCGACGCTCCGCGTGCGAGGCCCGCGCGCTGCGCCTAGCGTGGCTCGCATGGGTGACGCGGTGGAACTGGAGGCGGGTGGCCGGACGGTACGGCTGTCCAGCCCGGACAAGGTCTTCTTCCCGGAGCGCGGCTTCACCAAGCTGGACCTCGCCCGCTACTACCTGGCCGTCGGCCCCGGCATCCTGCGCGCCCTGCGCGACCGCCCCACCACCCTGGAGCGCTACCCCGAGGGCGTGAACGGCGAGAACTTCTTCCAGAAGCGGGCGCCCAAGAACATGCCCGACTGGATTCCGACCGCGCACATCACCTTCCCCAGCGGCCGCAGCGCCGACGAGATGTGCCCCACCGAGGTGGGAGCGGTGGTGTGGGCCGCCCAGTTCGGCACCCTCACCTTCCACCCCTGGCCGGTGCGCCGCGACGACGTCGACCGCCCGGACGAACTCCGCATCGACCTCGACCCGCAGCCGGGTACGGACTACGAGGACGCCGTCCGGGCCGCCCACGAACTCCGGGCGGTGCTCGACGAGTTCGGCGGACTGCGCGGTTACCCCAAGACCTCGGGCGGCCGGGGCCTGCACGTCTTCGTGCCCATCGAACCGCGCTGGACCTTCACCCAGGTCCGGCGCGCCGCCATCGCCGTCGGCCGGGAGATGGAGCGGCGGATGCCGGAGCAAGTGACCATCAAGTGGTGGAAGGAGGAGCGGGGCAGACGCATCTTCGTGGACTACAACCAGACGGCACGCGACCGCACGATCGCCTCCGCCTACTCGGTACGGCCCCGCCCGCACGCCCCCGTCTCCGCGCCCCTGCGCTGGGACGAGGTGGGGGTCGCGCGCCCCCAGGACTTCGACCTCGCGACCATGCCCGCGCGCTTCGCCGGACTCGGCGACGTGCACGCGGACATGGACGACCACCGCTTCTCCCTCGAAGCCCTGCTCGACCTGGCCCGCCGCGACGAACACGACCACGGGCTCGGGGATCTGCCGTACCCGCCCGAGTATCCGAAGATGCCGGGAGAACCCAGGCGGGTACAGCCGAGCAGGGCCCGCAAGGAGAAGCCTCCTGCCACTCCTTGACGACTACAGCTCCTTGATCCGGATGTCCCGGTACGAGACCACATCCGTCGTGCCGTGCACCTGGAGCCCGATGTAGCCGGAGGCGAACCGACGCCCGTCCGTGCCCGGGTCGTCCGAGCGGGGCGGGGCGAACTCCTGGCCGCCGGTGTTGTCGAACTCGTTGATCAGCACGCCGTTGCGGTAGACCGAGTAGTGCTGGTCGACCACCCGGATCTCGTAGTCGTTCCAGGTGCCCTTCTGCGTCACGCCGGCACCGGCGAGCCCCACCCGGTCGAAGCCGTAGACCGAGCCCGTCTTGTACATGTCGCCGTCGGGCCGGTCGAGCACCTGCACCTCGTGCCCGTACTTGATGGCGACCCACTCCGGGCGTGACTCCTCCGGGTGGTCGTGGACCCACGGGAAGCGCACGAACACACCGGAGTTGGCGTTGCCCGTGCCCGGGGCGTCGTCACGCCACTGGAGCTTGCAGCGAGAAGTCGCCGTACTTGCGCTCGGGGAACCACAGCATGCCCATGCCGGGCGTCGTGGTGCCGGAGGTGATCGATCCTGTCGGCGTTCAGCCCGAACGAACCGCCGCCCACCTGCTGCCACTTGGCGAACGACTCCGCGCTGCCGTCGAAGATCGCGCGGTAGCCCTCGGTCTGCCCCGGCTTGCCGATCCCGGACTGGCGGGCGGCCTTGCGGACGGCGTTGTACTCGCGCTGGTCGATCGACGCCCTCCTTCAGCAGCGCGTCCAGGACGGACGTCACGTGCTTGAGGAACAGCGCGTGGGACGTCCACTCCTTCTCGTCCTCGATCAACTCGTCGATCCGGCACCGGTTGTCGGTGACCCGGTTGCGGCACACCCGAGTCGACCGTGCCGACGATCACCGTCAACCGCTCGTCGTACTCAGGGCAGTCGGGCGCCGGGACCTGGCCGGAGACGACCGTGAAGGTCACGGTGCGGGCCGCCGAGGTGTTGCCCGCCTTGTCGCTCGCCCGGTACGCCACGGTGTGCGCGCCCGCCGCGGTCGACGACCACCGGCGCGCGTGTACGCGAGGTACGGCCCGCCGTCCAGCGAGTACTCGATCCGGTCGACGCCCGAGCCGTGCTCGTCGGTCGCCGTGACGGTCACCTTGGCGCTGTCGACGTACGCCCCGGCGGAGTTCTTCGTGCCCTCCACGGTCACGCCGGTCACCGGCGGGGTCGTGTCCTGCGGCGGTGCCGCGACGACCGTGAACCGCACGCTCTTCTCGGCCGCCACGTTGCCCGCCTTGTCGGTGGCGCGGTAGCGGACGGTGTGCGTACCGACCTCGTGCACCATCACGGGCGCGGTGTACGGCTGCCAGGCGCCGTAGCCGACCGCGTACTCGATCGTGTTGACGCCGGAACCGGTGTCGGAGGCGGAGACGGTGACCGTCGCCATGTCGATGTACGCCCCGTCGGGATCCGCTCACCGCTCACCGTCGCCGAGGTCTCCGGCGCGGTCGTGTCGTCGGACTGCGGTGGCGACGACCGTGAAGTCGGCGCTCTTCTCGGCGGAGACGTTCCCCGCCTTGTCGAAGGCGCGGTAGCGGACCTTGTGGTCGCCGACCTGGTCGACGACGACCGGCGTGGTGTACGGCTGCCAGGCACCCGCGTCGCCGATCGCGTACTCGATCCGGTCGACGCCCGGAGCCGCCCCTCGTCGGTGGCGTGCAGCGCCACGCTCGCCGAACCGACGTACTCGCCCTGCGCGTTCTGCGTCCCGCTCGACCTGCGCCGAGGCCTCGGGCGCCGTGGTGTCCTCGCCGCTGCCCTCGGTCACCACGAGGATGCCCTGCATCTGGCCGTGACCGGGGATCGTGCAGTGGTAGCAGTACCGGCCGGGGGTGAGCGTGACCTCGGCGGTGTGCTTGCCGCCCTGGGCGTCGTTCGGGTTGGCGAGGATGTTCAGCTGGACGTCGTTGTTGAACTCGGGGTCGCTGGTGACGAACGTCAGCGTGTGCGGCATGCCGGTGGTGTTGCCGGTGGCCGCACTGTTCTCGAAGACGATCGTGGCCGGTGCCGGCGACCGCCGTCTTGGGCGCCGAGAGGTACTTGTCGATGTCGTCGCCGGCCGTCCAGGTGAGGACCTGGTCGGCGGCCTCGGCGCGCTGGCCGGGCTGCCCGGCCGCGGGCAACGCCTGCAGTCCGAGCATCATCGAGCAGGGCGGCCAGCAGGGCGGCCCACATTCTTCGTTGCCGTGTCACTCGGTCCCCCTCGCCAGCTGGTCGGCGGCCGGGGTCGGCCCGCCGCCCTTGTAGGTGACCCGCCACAGGGCCGACTTGGCGTCCGAGGTGAAGAAGCCGCGGCCGTAGTCGAGGACGTACAGCGCGCCGTCCGGACCGAACTTCCAGTCCATGAGGTTCTTGATGCCGTCGTTGCCGATCGGCACGATCTTCTTCAGCGACTCCGAGTGCACCGGCAGACCGCCGTCGCCCTGCGTCTTCGGGTCCATGAGCACCGCGTTGCGCGGCTGGTCGGCGTCGTAGAAGTCACCGACGAACCACTTGCCGTCCCAGTAGGCCGGCCACTTGGTCGCGCTCGGTGCTCGTCCGCGTCGTACCGGTAGACCGGCCCGTTCATCGCGGCCTGGCCGCCGCCCTTGAGCCAGGGCAGCCGGTAGGTGGCCTCCTCCTGCTTGTACGACGGGATGCCGTTCGCGTCGCGCGGGTAGTCCGGGCCGCCGCCCTGCGGCGAGTACCAGATGTTGTTGCCGGTGACCGGCGGCAGGTTGACCAGGCCGTCGTTGTTCGGCGACTCGTTCTTCGGGTGGTCGCAGTCGTACCAGCCCAGCGGCTTGCGACGGGTCCGGCAGATTGCGGTCCCGGTAGGGCTGCTTGTTGCCCATGCAGTACGGCCAGCCCCGGTTGCTCGCCTTGGTGATGACGGCGAACGTGTCGTACTTCGCCGGGCCCCACGTGGTCGAGGGCGCGCGCGGCGTCCGGGCCGACCCAGCCCGCGTAGAGGACGTCGGTCGACTTGTCGACGGAGATGCGCGCCGGGTTGCGGACGCCCATCACATAGATCTCGCCGCGCGTCTTGCCGCCGCCCTCGTCGGTCTCCTTGCCGGTGAAGAGGTTGCCCTCGGGGAGCGTGTAGGTCCCGTCCGGCTCCGGGTGGATGCGCAGGATCTTGCCGTTGAGGTTGTTGGTGTTGCCGGCGGTGCGGCGCGCGTCCGCGAAGGAGACGCCCTTGTAGTTCGGCTGCGGGTTGTTGCCCGAGTAACCGTCGCTGAACCCGCTGGAGTTGTTGTCACCGGTGGCGATGTACAGGTTGCCCTTGGAGTCCCAGGCCATCCCGCCGCCCGAGTGGCAGCAACTGTGGACCTGCACCGGCCACTTCAGCAGCACCTTCTCACTGCCCAGGTCCAGCTTGTTCGGTGGCCTGGTCGAGCGTGAAGCGGGAGACGCGCCGCTCGGCCATCCGCGTGTCGCGGTTGATCCGGGAGTGCGGCGTGTAGTGCAGGTACACCCAGCCGTTCTGCTCGAACCCCGGGTCCAGCTCGATGCCGAGCAGCCCCTCCTCGACCTTGATCAGCTCGTCGCCGCCGCCCTTGTTGCCGAAGACGGTCAGCGCCCCGGCCAGGGTGACCTTCTTGGTCTTCGGGTCGTAGACGTGGATCTCGCCCTTGCCCTTGCCGATGTCGGGGTTGTTCCAGTCGGTGATCACCGGCTGGGAGGAGTCGGCGCCGCCCCGGCCGATGTAGAACACCCGGCCGTCGGGCGCGGTGACCAGGCCGTGCGGCTCGCCGATCTGGTCGTTCTGCCCCGGCTGGTTGGGCTGGGTCAGCCGCTCCGCCTTGTAGTTGCCGTTGATGGTGGCCTTGCAGTCGGCCTGCGCCAGCCGGGTCGTCCACAGCAGCGCGCCGCGCAGATGCGTACGGAAGTCGGTCTCGTCGTACGACGACACCGTGCCGCCCATGCCCGTGTAGAAGGAGCGGCCGCCGTCGTAGTCACGGCACCAGCTGACCGGATGGTCCCAGCCGTTGGCGCTCGCGCCCGGCTGGTAGCGTCGACTCGCGTACCCGGGCGACCGTGTGCACGTCACCGGACGGGTTCTTCGCCCAGTTCAGCCACTTGTCCGGGCCGCTTCCACTGCACCGGCAGGTCCTTGGTGGCCGGGTGCCGCCGGTCGCCGACCTCGACGGTCGGCCCGCTGGACGCTCGTCGGGCTCGACGGCGGCCGGGCGGGCGCCGACCAGACCGGTGAACCAGTCCGAGTACGGCTCCGCGCGGGCCGCGTCATGGATGCCGACGAAACCGCCGCCGGCCTCCATGTACGCCTCCAGGCCCGCCTCCTGCTCCGGGTCGAGGACATCGCCGCCCGCCGGTCAGGAACACGATCGCGTTGAAGCGGCCCAGCTTCGTCTCGTCGGTGAAGACCGAGGCGTCGTCGGTGGCCTCGACCTTGAAGCGCTGGTTCGCCGGGCCGGACAGGCCGATCCTCTCGATGGCCTCGATACCGGCGTTCACGACCGGCGACTCCTCGCCGGCCGCCGCGGAACCGTAGAAGATCAGCACACGCACGTTCGCGCCGCCCGGCGGCGACTTGATCGACATCGTTGTCAGCGGGGGTTCCGGAGACCGGGCGCGCGTTCGCGGCCGGGGCCCGACAGCAGCCCGGCGGTCGACGACCCCGGCGGTCACGGAGGCCGCCCAGGCTCTGTCTTCTCGTGCTCAACCCTCGTAAGCGCATGGGCACCTCCTCGGTCACAGCAACAGCGCCAAGGAAGCTAGACCCCTTTGCGCGGCTCGCCAATACCTATGACCGGGATGGCACCAACTTTGTCCTGAGTGTGGATAAACGGGAGCGCGGCCGGTACCGTCGCACAGGTTCATCACAGGTACGCCTCCGTAAATTCCGTACCAGCGTGGGGAGTTCGGCATGGACAGACGCAGCTTCAACCGGCGGGTCCTGCTGGGCGGCGCGGCCGTCGCGACATCGTTGTCCGTGGCCCCGGAGGCCGTGAGCGCCGATCGGCACCGGCGAAGACGGCGCCCGGCCGGGGGCGAGGTGAGGCACATCAAGCTGTACGCCGAGAAGCTCGCCGACGGGCAGATGGGCTACGGCTTCGAGAAGGGCAAGGCGACCGTCCCCGGCCCGCTGATCGAGCTCAACGAGGGCGACACGCTGCACATCGAGTTCGAGAACACCATGGACGTGCGCGGTCAGCCTGCACGTCCACGGCCTGGACTACGAGATCACCAGCGACGGCACGAAGATGAACAAGAGCGACGTCGAGCCCGGCGGCACCCGCACCTACACCTGGCGCACCCACGCCCCCGGCCGCCGCGGGGACGGCACCTGGCGGGCGGGCAGCGCCGGTTACTGGCACTACCACGACCATGTCGTCGGCACGGAACACGGCACGCGGCGGCATCCGCAAGGGCCTCTACGGCCCGGTGATCGTCCGGCGCAAGGGCGACGTCCTGCCGGACGCGACGCACACGATCGTCTTCAACGACATGCTGATCAACAACAAGCCGCCGCACTCCGGGCCGAACTTCGAGGCCACGGTGGGCGATCGCGTCGAGTTCGTCGTGATCACGCACGGCGAGTACTACCACACCTTCCACATGCACGGTCACCGCTGGGCGGACAACCGCACCGGCATGCTCACCGGCCCCGACGACCCCAGCCAGGTCATCGACAACAAGATCACGGGCCCGGCGGACTCCTTCGGCTTCCAGGTGATCGCGGGGGAGGGGGTCGGCGCCGGGGCGTGGATGTACCACTGCCATGTGCAGAGCCACTCCGACATGGGGATGGTGGGGCTGTTCCTGGTGAAGAAGCCGGACGGGACGATCCCGGGATACGACCCGCACGAGCACGGCGGCGGGCAGCGGGGGCGCGAGCACGAGCACTGACGGACGCGTGGGCGACGTGACACGGCCGCTCTCCCGCCACGAGGCCGCGAGAGCGCTCTCACCACGCTGTGCGCCCGGGGCTATCCTGATCCGCAGCCGCAGATGAGGAGCCCCGAAGTGACCGACACAGCGCCGCGTCCCACTCTGGAGGCCGTGGCCGCCCGGGCCGGTGTCTCGCGGGCCACCGTGTCCCGCGTGGTCAACGGCGGGGACGGGGTGCGGGACATCCTCGTCGAGCGGGTCCGCAAGGCCGTGGACGAGCTCGGGTACGTGCCCAACCAGGCCGCCCGCAGTCTGGTGACCCGGCGGCACGACGCGATCGCCGTCGTCGTCGCCGAACCGGAGACCCGCGTCTTCGCCGACCCGTTCTTCGCGCTCCAGCTGCGCGGCATCAGCAAGGAGCTCACGGCCCACGACAACCAGCTCGTGCTGCTGCTCACGGAGGGCCGCGACGATCACGCCCGGGTCGGCCGCTACCTCGCCGGCGGGCATGTCGACGGGGCCCTCGTCTTCTCCCTGCACCTCGACGACCCGCTGCCGGAGCTGATCCAGCGGGCCGGTGTCCCCACCGTCTTCGGCGGGCGGCCCGGCTGGAGCGGTGACCGGCGCGGTGTGGTGTACGTCGACAGCGACAACCGCGGCGGCGCCCGCGACGCCGTCCGCCACCTGGCCGGCCTCGGCCGCACCCGTATCGCGCACATCACCGGCGCCCTCGACCAGACCTCCGCGGTGGACCGGCTCGACGGCTACCGGGACGTCATGGTGGACGCCGACCCGCGGCTGATCGCCGAGGCCGACTTCACCCCGGCCGGCGGCGAGCGGGCGATGCGCGAGCTCCTCGACCGCTGCCCGGACGTGGACGCGGTGTTCGCCGCCAACGACCTCACGGCTTCCGGGGCACTGCGGGTCCTGCGCGCGGCCGGACGGCGTGTCCCCGACGACGTCGCCGTGATCGGCTTCGACGACATGCTGCCCGTCGCGGAACAGACCGACCCGCCCCTCACGACGGTCCGTCAGGACATCGAGGAGATGGGCCGGCTGATGGCCCGCCTCCTGCTGCGCGAGCTCGACCGGGGCACCCCGCACGGTGGCTCTGGCGGGGGCGTCGGCGACACGCCGTCCAGCGTGGTCCTGCCGACGACACTGGTGCGGCGCGCGTCCGCGTAGCCCGCGCGGTACCCGGCGACCAGGTGGTCGTCACGGGCGGGCAGGCCGCCCCGCCCTGCTGAACGCCGGGCGGCGGCCTCAGCTCTGCCGCGGCTCGCTGTGGATCACCGCGAAGCGGGCCCCGTACGGGTCGGCGAGCTTGGCGAGGCGGCCGACGTCCGGCAGGTCCGTGGCGGGCACGCGGACCGTGCCGCCCAGCTCCTGTGCCCGGGCGACGATGGCGTCCGGGTCGGTGACCTCGAAGTACGGCAGCCAGTACGCCTCCTCCTCGCCCGGGTCGTCGGCCAGCGGTACGACACCGCCGAACATGGCGTCCTCGCCTTCTCCGGCGGGGTTGAACGTGGTGTAGGTGCCGCCGGCGAAGTCGACGCCGAAGGTCTCCAGGCCGAGCACCCCGTGGTAGAAGGCGGCCGCGGCGGGGACGTCCGCCGTGTACAGCTCCAGCCAGCACAGCGAGCCGGGCTCCTGGACGACGTCCAGCCCCTTGTTGCGGCCCGGCTGCCACAGACCGAAAAGCACCCCCGCCTGGTCGGCGAGGATCGCCATGCGGCCCAGGTCCTGCACGTCCATGGGCTGCATCAGCACCGAGCCGCGCGACTGCTCGGCCGCCTTCGCCGTGGCGTCCGCGTCCGGGACCTGGAAGTACACCGTCCAGGAGGGCGGTCCCTGCTCCGGAGTGGTCTGCATGCCGCCGGCGGCGGTCCTGCCGCCGAGCTGGAAGAGGCCGTACCCGCCGACCTCGGCGCCGCCCGGCTGGAACCGCCAGCCGAACAGGTCCGCCGTAGAAGGCGGCGGCGCCGTCGATGTCGGGTGTGCCGAGGTCGATCCAGTTCGGAGCGCCGGTGACATAACGGGTGGTGAGCATGGTCGCCCTCCTCGCACAGGGTCCCGTCGTCTGCTCTGCCGAGTCTTCCACCGCCCCCTGACGATCGCCGCCGGAGCGCTGCCGGGCGTGGTGTGCGACGCTCCCGCGCGCCGCCGTGCGTCGGCTCGTCCGAGGGGCGACCATCGGAGCGGCCGGGGGCCCGTGAACGCGGTGTTGATCCCGCGTTGATCGAACGTTTTTCGCCGACCGGAACGCTTCTGGCCATGCACATCGACACGATCACCATGCCCGAACTCGCCTGGCAGCAGGAAGCGTTGTGCGCGCAGACCGGGGCGGACTTCTTCTTCCCCGAGCCGGGTAGTTCGGTGCGGGACGCGAAGCGGATCTGCGGCCTGTGCCCGATCCGCGCGGCCTGCCTGGACTACGCCCTGGCCAACGACGAGCGCTTCGGCGTCTGGGGCGGTCTGTCGGAGAAGGAACGGCTTGAGCTGCGGCGTACGTCGAGGTAGCCGCACGGCTGCGGGCCTGCCGGTGTGAGGCGGGGAGAGCCTGTGATCCGATGCCCGTGTGGTGCGCCGTTCATCCGGCGTTTCGGCCTGGCCGGGGAGCTGAGCGTACGAAAAGCCGTGAGGCCCCGACCGCTCGTGTCGGTCGGGGCCTCACGGCCGGATGTGCCGGATGTGCCGGGCCTGGCGTCAGGCGCCGGCCGCCCGCGCCGCCATGCGTGCCTTGCGCGCGGCCAGCTTCTCGTCGAACTTCGACGCCTCGGAGTCCAGGCCGCTCATGAACAGCCCGAGTTCCTCCTGCGCCTTGCGGCCCTCGGGGCCCAGGCCGTCGATCTCCATGATCTTCAGGAAGCGCAGCACGGGCTGGAGCACGTCGTCGTGGTGGATGCGCATGTTGTAGACCTCGCCGATCGCCATCTGCGCGGCGGCCCGCTCGAAGCCGGGGATGCCGTGACCGGGCATCCGGAAGTTCACGACCACGTCCCGCACGGCCTGCATCGTCAGGTCGGGCGCGAGCTCGAAGGCCGCCTTCAGCAGGTTGCGGTAGAAGACCATGTGCAGGTTCTCGTCGGTCGCGATGCGGGCCAGCATGCGGTCGCAGACCGGGTCTCCGGACTGGTGGCCGGTGTTGCGGTGCGAGATGCGGGTGGCCAGCTCCTGGAAGGCGACGTAGGCGACCGAGTGCAGCATCGAGTGCCGGTTGTCCGACTCGAAGCCCTCGCTCATGTGGGACATGCGGAACTGCTCCAGCTTGTCCGGGTCCACCGCGCGCGAGGTGAGCAGGTAGTCGCGCATCACGATGCCGTGCCGGCCCTCCTCCGCGGTCCAGCGGTGCACCCAGGTGCCCCAGGCGCCGTCACGGCCGAAGAGCGAGGCGATCTCGTGGTGGTAGCTGGGGAGGTTGTCCTCGGTCAGGAGGTTGACGATCAGAGCGATGCGGCCGATCTCGGTGACCTTGGAGTGCTCCTTCTCCCAGGCCTCGCCGTCCTCGAAGAGGCCGGGGAAGTTGCGCCCGTCGCTCCACGGGCACGTACTCGTGCGGCATCCAGTCCTTGGCGACCTGCAGATGCCGGTTGAGTTCCTTCTCGACCACTTCCTCCAGTGCGTACAGCAGCTGCGCGTCGGTCCAGGCGCCGGCGGGGCTGCCGAGGTGGGGAGTGGTGATCGTCATGGACTCTCCAGGGGGACAAGCGTACGAGCGGTGAGCTGTAACCTACGGCATCGTAGGCTACGTTTCCGTAGGTTACGATGCCGTAGGTTAAGAGCGCTGTAAAGGCCGCTGATCAGCGGGTCGTACCTGCGCCTGCCGCCGCCCCCGGACCCGCAGGTCGTGGGCGGGAGGGGTCACACGCCGACCCGGTCAGGCGTACAGCTCGCGCAGCCGCACCGAGAGGCACGTCACACATCCCTCGAGCTTCTCGAACTCGCTGATGTCCACGACAACCGGTTCGTACCCGAGGTCCGCGAACAACTCCGCGGTCTTCGGCGCGCTCGCCGCCATCAGCAGCTTGTCACCGCCGAGCAGGACCACGTGCGCCCCGGCCTCCTCCGGCACCGGCAGGAAGCGCTCGAACAGCGACGGCGCGTCCATCTTCGGGATGTGCCCGATGACCGTCCCGTCCGGCAGCGCCGTGACCGCCGACTTCAGGTGCAGCACCTTGCTCACCGGTACGGCGACGACCCGCGCGCCCAGCGGCTCGAACGCGGCGCGCAGCTGCTGGACGCCGGCGGCGTTGGTGCGCCCGCCCCGGCCGACGTACACGGTGTCGCCGATCTTCAGTACGTCGCCGCCCTCCAGCGTGCCCGGCTCCCAGATCCAGTTCACCGAGCAGCCCAGACCGGCCACGGCCTCCTCGACCCCGGCGGTCTCCTCACGCCGGGGCTCTGCGCCCGGGCGCGCGATCAGCGCCACGTTCCGGTACATCACGACCGTGTCCTCGACGAACACCGAGTCCGGGCAGTCGTCGGCCGGATCCACCTCGATGGTCTCCCAGCCGTGCGCACGCAGGGCCGTCACGTACGCCTCCCACTGCTCGACCGCGAGGTCGGCGTCGACCCTCTCCCGCTCGATGTGTGTCACCAGTCCCTCGGCAAGACGCGGGCTGGGGCGGCGGACGAGGGCCTTCTTGCTGGGCACGAGCGTGACTCCGTATCGGATGGGACGTGTCTGGACGGCACCGACAGGGCCTCCGGGGTCGACCGGAACGCGTCGGGCGTCAGCCGACCATCATGCAGGGCGATCCCGCGAGGCGACACCCCCGGGGAGGTGTGGAGAGGGGGGAGGGACGGAGGCGGCCGGCGCCGTGCTGGGCAGCGGCGGGAGGCGCCGGCCAACGGCCCGGCCTGCACCGGCCCGGCCTGCACCGGCCCGGCCTGCACCGGCCCGGCGCCTCTGTGGGGTGTCCGGGCGAGCGCTGATCGCAGCCCGGTTTGCTGTTGGCGTGGTCGGCACCTGGTCTGCTCTGCTCCGGGCCGGCGCCTTTGTGAGGTGTCTGGGCGAGCGTGGGAGTCCGGCCCGGTTTGCTGCCGGCAGGGGGCCTGGTCCGGCCTCTGTGGGGTGTTCGGGCGAGCGCCGAATCCGGGCCCGTCTGCCGCCGACGCGGCCCGTGCCCGGCCCCGGGTGTGCCGGGCCCCGGGTCTGTGCCCGGCTCCCGGGTCTGTGCCCGGCTCCCGGGTCTGTGCCCGGAGCCGCCCGCTCCCGGGCGGCCTTAGGGACTCGACGGTCGTCTGACCGCCAGCCTGTCGCTGGCCGGGCTCAGCCGCTGTCCGAGTGCCCCCGACGACGACCGGACTCAGCGGCCGACCCGCCGTCAACCCGCCGCTGCCCCCGGGCTCACCCCACGGACTTGGCGCCTCCCGAGGCTCTCCGCTGTGCCGGTGTCGTCGTACCGTCGGCCCGCTCCGGCCCGGCAGGGCGTAGGCACTCGATCAGGTAGTCGCCGGTGTCGGGGTCGCGGGTGACTCCGTGGGTCTCGCTGCCGAAGCCGGGGAAGCGGCGGTCGAAGGACTCCAGGGCGCGGAGATAGCGCAGGAGGGGGCCGTCCGCGGCGCCGACGCTCTCGCCCGGCATGAGTACGGGGATTCCGGGTGGCGTGACGGTGACCATCGCGGCGGCGACGCGTCCGGGCGCGTCGGTCAGCCGGATGCGTTCCGTCCCGCCGCGGATCAGGCGCTGGTAGCACAGCTGGGGCGGGGCCACGGGCTCCGGGAGCTGCTGGAAGGCGGTGTCCAGGAGCTCGACCAGGCGGACCTCGCGCAGATGGTCGTGCATCTCCTGGCAGAGCTCGCGCAGAGTCCGCCCGGAGTAGCGCCGCGGATGCTCGGCGACCAGCGCGGGCAGCACACGGTCGAGCGGGGCGTCACCGTCGTAGAGGTCCTTGAAGTCCATCAGGGCGTCGAGCAGCGTGCCCCACTTGCCCTTGGTGATGCCCATGGAGAACAGCACGAGCGTGGTGTAGCTGTCGGTCTTCTCCACGACGATGCCGCGCGTGCCCAGGTACGCCGTGAGCACCCGAGCGGGGATGCCCCAGTCGGCCATGTCACCGGTCGCGCTGATCCCCGGGCAGGTCAGGGTGACCTTGATGGGGTCGAGCATGCAGTAGCCGTCGGTCAGCCCGGGGAAGCCGTGCCAGTCGGCGCCCGGCTCCAGATGCCAGCAGGACGGCTCGGTCCGCAGCAGGTCCGCCGGTGCCTCGTCGAAGGGCAGGCGTGTGCCGCTGCCCGGGTCGGTCACCTCACCGGGCTGCCATACGCCGAAGAACCAGGGCGGCCGGTCCCCGGCGGCCTCGATCCGCCGCCCGAGGCGCACCATCTCCTGGCGGAACCGGACCGCCTCGGTCACCGCCTCGTCGACCAGCCACTGCCCCTGCGGGCCGTCCATCATCGCCGTGGCCACGTCCAGCGAGGCGATCATCGGGTACAACGGCGACGTGGTGCCGTGCATCATCAACGCCTCGTTGAACCGGTCGTGCTCCACCGGCGCCCGGGGCGCGGGCCTGACGTGCACCATGGCGCCCTGCGACAGCGCCGCCAGCAGCTTGTGGGTCGACTGGGTCGCGAAGACCGTCGGCCGGTCGGGGCCGGGGAGGGTCTTCTCGTCCACCGACATGCCGTAGCGCCCCGCGTAGAGGGGGTGGAAGCGGGCGTAGGCGAACCAGGCCTCGTCGAAGTGCAGCCGTGGCGTGCCGGCGGCGAAGGCCCGGGCCGCCGCCACCGCGTCGTAACACAGGCCGTCGTACGTGGAGTTGGTGAACACCGCGTACTGGGCGCGCGACGACACCGCGTCCGCCGCCAGGGGGCTCGCGGCGATCCGCGCCGCCACCGAGTCCGCCGCGATCTCGGCCGGGGGCAGCGGCCCGGCGAGACCGTAGCCGTTGCGGGTGGGGATCAGGTACACCGGCCGGGCGCCGGAGACCACCAAGCCGTGCAGGACGGACTTGTGGCAGTTGCGGTCCACCAGGGCGATCTCGTCGCGGGTCACGCTGAAGTGACCGACCAGACGGTTGCAGGTGGAGTCGCCGTGCAGCACGAAGTACGAGTGCTCGGAGCCGAAGACCCGCGCCGCGTTGCGCTCCGCCTCGCCGATCGGCCCGGTGTGCTCGAACAGCGAGCCGAGTTCCTCGACCGAGATCGACAGGTCGCTGCGCAGCAGCCGTTCTCCGAAGTAGTCGTGGAACGCCCTGCCCACCGGCGACTTCAGGAAGGCGACACCGCCGGAGTGCGCCGGGGTGTGCCACGAGTACTCGTGCGCGTCGTCGAAGCGGCGCAGCGCCTTGAAGAACGGCGGGAGCAGGGCGTCCTGGTAGGCGCGCGCGGCGGTGGTGATCCGCCCCGCGATGAACGCCGGCGTGTCCTCCAGCGGCCACACGTAGCCCACCACCGACTGCGACACCCACAGCGGCAGCTCACGCAACTCCTCGCCCGCCATCACCAGGAACACCGGCAGGTTCTGGAACCGGCGCCCGATCCGGCGCAGCACCGCCGCACCGCCCGGTTCTCCGTCGGCCCCCGGCCCGGGCGGCAGATCCCAGGCGACCATCGCGGCGGCGAGCCCCGCCTCGGTCCTGAGTACCGCCTCGGCATCGGCGACGCCCACCACCCACCGGACCTGTAAGCCGCGCGCCCGGATCGCCTCGGCGATTCTCACCAGCTGTCCCGCGGCGGCGCCCCCGTCCTCCGGATGCTCCGTCACCGCGACCAGGACCGTGCTGTCGGCCATGTCGTTCCCCTCCCCGGCGGCCCGTGCCACCCCCACCCTCAGTCTTCGCGAGCCCGCAGGTGTGATCGGCCGCCGGAGGACCAAACCACCCCATCGGTCCAATGCCGGGACCGCGCCTTGACGTGTCAGTGCCCGGGAAGATCAGTGCCGGGAACGACCTTTCAGCGCCCGGGAACGACCTTTGGAGGCAGGCCGGCCGAGGCCCGCACCGCTCGCCGCAGGTGCTCCCCGGTGAACGACCCCTGAGCCTCCAGGAGCTGACGCGGCGTGCCCTCGAAGACGATCTCGCCGCCGTCCCTGCCGCCGTCCGGACCGAGGTCGATCACCCAGTCGGCCCGGGCGACCACGTCCAGGTTGTGCTCGACGACGACGACCGTGTTGCCGGTGTCGACCAGCCGGTCCAGCAGGGCGAGCGAGTCCCTCGACGTCCGCCATGTGCAGGCCGGTCGTCGGTTCGTCGAGCACGTAGACCGCGCCCGTCCGGTGCAGCCGCGTGGCCAGCTTGATGCGCTGCCGTTCACCGCCGGAGAGGGTGGACAGCGGCTGTCCGAGCGTCAGATACGTCAGTCCGACGTCCCGCAGGGCGTGCAGCCGGCGTCGTACGCCCGTGTCGTCGAAGAACTCGAGCGCCTGCTCGGCCGTCATCTCCAGAACGTCGGCGATGGAGCTGCCCCGCACGGTGAGCCGCAGCACCTCTTCCCTGAAGCGCCGCCCCTCGCAGTCGTGGCAGGTCGTCGTCACCGGGTCCATGAAGGCGAGGTCGGTGTGGATGATGCCCCGGCCCTCGCAAGTGCCGCAGGCGCCCAGTTGAGTTGAAGCTGAAGAAGCCCGCATCGGCCCCCGTCTCTCGGGCGAAGACCTTCCGTACCGTGTCCATGATCCCCAGGTAGGTCGCGGGAGTGGACCGGCCCGAGATCCCGATCGACGACTGGTCGACGACCACGGCCTCGTCGTGGGCGGCGGTGAACTCCGCGACCAGGGTGCTCTTTCCCGACCCGGCGACCCCGGTCACCGCCGTGAGCACACCGGCCGGGAACCGACGGTGACGTCCCGCAGGTTGTGCCGGTCGGCGCCCTTGACCCACAGGCCGCCGACGGGCGGCGCGCACCTCGTCCTTGAGCGCCGTACGGCGTGCGCAGGCAGCGCCCGGTGAGCGTGCCGGACGCGGCCAGCTCGTCCGGCGTCCCCTCGAACACCACCGTCCCGCCGCCCGGCGCCGGCCCCCGGCCCCATGTCGACGACGTGGTCGGCCAGCGCGATCACGTCCGGGTCGTGCTCGACGACCAGCACGGTGTTGCCCTTGTCGCGCAGCCGCAGCAGCAGGTCGCCGAGGCGGCCCACGTCGCGCGGGTGCAGGCCGACGCTCGGCTCGTCGAAGATGTACGTCATCCCGGTCAGGCTGGAGCCGAGGTGCCGCACCGTCTTCAGCCGCTGCCCCTCGCCGCCGGAGAGCGTGGCCGTCTCCCGGTCGAGGCTGAGGTAGCCGAGCCCGATCGCCTCGATACGCTCCAGCGCGGCGACGGCCGCCCCGGCGATCGGTCCCGGCCACCGGGTCGTCGATC
Organism: uncultured Actinomycetota bacterium; assembly: GCA_963798065.1. Classification (GTDB taxonomy): domain Bacteria; phylum Actinomycetota; class Actinomycetes; order Streptomycetales; family Streptomycetaceae; genus Streptomyces. Next base: position 386,473 of record CAWCSC010000005.1, read on the forward strand.
TCCTTCAGTACGGCGATCAGGTCGGTGACCTGCATGCGTGCGCAGTCGGCGATGGACCGGCCGTCGATCCGGGTCGCGAGCGCCGCCGCGTTGAGCCGGGCTCCGCCGCAGGCCGGGCAGGTGCCCTCCACCAGGAACTCCCGCGACCAGGTCGCGGGTCTTCTGGCTCATGGCCGACAGGTCCCGCTTGAGGTACAGCCGCTCGAAGCGGTCGGCCAGCCCCTCGTACTCGGTGGTCCAGGTGCCGCCGCTGCCGTTGACGGTGACCTTGCTGCCGGGCCGCCCGCGCATCAGGAACTCCCGCTCGGCGGCGGTGAACCGCCCGACCGGCTTGTCCGGGTCCAGGTCGGCGCTGTTGGTGTAGGCCTGCCCCTGCCAGGTCCCGGCGGCGAACGGCGGGAAGCGGACCGCCCCGTCGGCGAGCGAGCGGTCCGGGTCGAGGATGCGGTCCCAGTCGGGCCGTACCGTCCGGCCGAGGCCGTCGCAGTCGGGGCACATGCCCGACGGGTCGTTGAACGAGTACGCGGTCGCCGGCCCGGCGCTCGGGGTGCCGTGCCGGGAGAACAGCACCCGGATCACCGAGTAGACGTCGGTCATCGTGCCGACCGTGGACCGGGAGTGGCCGCCGACCGGCCGCTGGTCGACGACGATCGCGGGGGAGAGGTCCTCCAGAGCCGTCCGCGTGCGGCCGCTCGTACTTGGGCAGCCGGTTGCGGACGAACCACGGGAACGTCTCGTTCAGCTGGCGCTGCGACTCCACCGCGATCGTGTCGAAGACGACGGACGACTTCCCCGACCCCGAAACGCCGGTGAACACGGTCAGCCGGCCCTTCGGGATGCGGAGGGTGACGTCCTTGAGGTTGTTCTCGCGGGCTCCGGTCAGGGTGATGCATCGGGTGCAATCGGTCATGCACTGACGCTAGGCGGAATACCCGACAGCCTCTGGCGTGATTTCCTTGCAGTTCTCCGTCCTCCAGCAGCAGCCAGCGGGTGATGCCGATCGACTCCAGGAACGGCAGGTCGTGACTGGCCACGATCAGCGCTCCCTCGTACGACTCCAGGGCCGTGGTGAGCTGCCGCACGCTCGCCATGTCGAGGTTGTTGGTCGGCTCGTCCAGCATGAGCAGCTGCGGCGCGGGCTCGGCCAGCATCAGCGCGGCCAGCGCCGCCCGGAAGCGCTCGCCGCCGGACAGCGTCGCCGCCTTCTGGTCGGCGCGGGCGCCCCGGAACAGGAAGCGGGCCAGCCGCGCCCGGACCCGGTTGTTGGTGGCGGCCGGCGCGAACCGGGCCACGTTCTCGGCGACGGTCAGTTCCCCGTCGAGGACGTCGAGCCGCTGCGGCAGGAACCGCAGCGGGACGTGCGCCCGTACCTCGCCCGACTCCGGCACCGAGCTCGCCGGCGATCGTGCGCAGCAGCGTGGTCTTGCCCGCGCCGTTGCGCCCGATCAGCGCGACCCGCTCGGGACCGCGCAGCTCGAAGCCGCCCTTCACTCGGGCGCCGTACCGAAGCCCGAGATCCTGGAGGGTGAGGACGGTACGCCCCGGCGGCACGGCCGTGTACGGCAGGTCGACGCGGATCTCGTCGTCGTCGCGTACGGCCTCCACCGCCTCGTCGAGCCGCTCCTTGGCCTCGGCGAGCTTCTCCTCGTGCATGATGCGGTGCTTGCCCGCGGACTCCTGTGCCGCGCGCTTGCGCGCCCCCATGACGATCTTCGGCTCGCGTTTCTGGTCCCACATCTTCTGCCCGTACCGCTTGCGGCGGGCCAGCTTGACCTGGGCGTCGGCCAGTTCGCGCTTCTGCTTGCGGAAATCGGACTCGGCGACGCGCACCATGCGCTCGGCCGCCTCCTGTTCGATCTCCAGGGCCTCCTCGTACGCGGAGTAGTTGCCGCCGTACCAGGTGATCTCGCCGGAGCGCAGGTCGGCGATCTGGTCGACGAGGTCCAGCAGTTCGCGGTCGTGGCTGACGACGACCATCACGCCCGGCCAGGACTGGACGGCCGCGTACAGCCGCCTGCGCGCGTACAGGTCGAGGTTGTTGGTCGGCTCGTCCAGCAGCAGCACGTCGGGCCGGCGCAGCAGCAGCGCGGCCAGTCGCAGCAGCACCGACTCGCCGCCCGACACCTCGCCGATCGGTGCGGTCCAACTCGACGTGGCCGAGCCCGAGTTCGCCGAGGGTGGCGAGGGCGCGCTCCTCGACGTCCCAATCGTCGCCGACGGTCTCGAAGTGCGCCTCGGCCACGTCGCCCGCCTCGATGGCGTGCAGCGCGGCCCGCCGGTCGGCGATGCCGAGCGCCTCGTCGACGCGCAGGGCGGTGTCGAGCGTGACGTTCTGCGGGAGGTACCCGACCTCGCCGGCCACGCGGACGGTGCCGTCGGCCGGTGCGAGCTCACCGGCGATCAGCTTCAACAGGGTTGATTTTCCCGACCCGTTGACGCCGACCAGGCCGGTCCGGCCCGGGCCGAACGCGACGTCCAGGCCCTCGAAGACGGGGGTGCCGTCGGGCCAGGTGAAGGAGAGGGACGTGACGGTGATGGAAGCAGGCATGCGGGCCTCTTTCGCGGTTGCTTGATGCGGTCAGGGGCAAACGCGTATCGAGACACCTGCGACCAGGGAGGAGGAACTCCGCGGGCCGGATGAGAAAGCCCTGCACCCGAAGGACGGCTGGGACGCCGAGGTCGCACGCAGCGCACACACTCCAAGTGTGTGACGCGGTGTCTCAGGACCTCAGACGAGCAACGTCCTTCTCCAATCGGCGGCAACAGGACGTTGTACAACGTACGAGGGGGCGTCGGGCCTGTCAACGATTTAACGTGAAGCCCGATCTCCCCGCCCCGAGGAGGCTCCGTGCCCCATGGCCCGCTCTCACTGCCCGCTCGGCTCTGCCTGCTGGCCTGGGACCCCGCGCGGCCGGCGGCCACGGGCCACCTGGCCGACCTGGTGCGGGCCGGTGCCCTCACCGAACTGGCCCAGCGCGGCCTGCTCACCGACGAGGACGGCATCGCCACACCGGTCGATCTCGACTCGCGCGCCGGTGACGCGGTCCTCGACGGGCTGCTGGAGCTCGTCCGCGAGTCGTGCCCGCACCCCTGGCGGACATGGGTGACGCTGCGGGCACGGGTGACGCTCGACGCCGCGCGGGAGCAGCTCGTGGCCGAGGGGTATCTGCGGGCGGAGAAGAAGCGGGTCCTCGGCGTGTTCCCGTCCGTCGAGTACGCACTGCAGCGCTTCACCGCCGTGGACGCGCTGCGGGAGGAGACGCGGCAGGTCCTCCAGGGACCGCCGCCGGTGGCCGAGACCACCGAGCGGGACGCGGCGCTCGTCGCCCTCGCCGCCGCGGCGGGCCTGCTGCCGGACGTCCGTGCCCATGAGCGGCGGGTCGAGGAGCTGACCGTGCGCGCCGGGGCGGCGGCGCCCGGGCTGGGGAAGATCGTGCGCGAGGTGCGTACGGCGTTGGCGGCGGAGCCGACGGCGCCCGCCTCGCCCTGACATACGTCCATGTCGGATTCCTGCCGGACACGGGCCTCGCCCCGCTGCTTGGGTTGCCGGCATGACGAACCAGAGCGACCGGGCCTCGGCGCTCCGCGCGCTGCACATTCCCGGGACCCCGCTCGTCCTGCCCAACATCTGGGATGCCGTGAGCGCCCGGCTGGTCGAGGACGCGGGGGCCGCCGCCGTGGCGACGACCGGTGCCGGGCTCGCCCGGGCGCTCGGCGCGCCGGACGGCGAGCGGGTGGACCGCGACGCGGCCCTCGAAGCCGTCGCCCGCATCGCCGGTGCCGTGAGCGTCCCCGTGACCGCGGACATCGAGAGCGGCTACGCCGAGGATGCCGCGGGCGTCGCCGACACCGTCCGCGCGGTCCTCGCCGCGGGAGCGGTGGGGGTGAACATCGAGGACGCGCTGCACGGCGCCGGAGCGGGCGGCCCGCTGCGGGACGTCACAGAGCAGGCCGAACGGATCGCCGCCGCCCGCGAGGCGGCCGACGCGGCGGGCGTGCCGCTGTTCCTCAACGCCCGGACCGACACCTTCCTCAGTGGTGCCGGGGGAGCGGACCTGACTCTGGAGCGGGCCGCCGCGTTCCGCGCCGCCGGGCCGACGGGGTCTTCGTCCCCGGGGCCGTCGACCCGGAGATCGTCAAGGAGCTCGTGGACGGCGTCGACGGGCCGCTGAACGTGATGGCCGGCCCCGGCGCACCGCCGGTCGCCGAACTGGCCGCCTTGAACGTCGCCCGCGTCAGTGTGGGCTCGGGCGTCGCCCAGGCCGCCCGCGCCCTGGTCCGCCGGGCCGCGCGGGAGCTGCTGGACACCGGGACATACGGGGCACTTGCGGACGTCCTGGACTACGGCGAGGTCAACCTGCTGCTGGAGCAGAGGCGTTAGCTCAGCACGCGTCCCGCATCAGCTCCGCCAGGCCGTGGTCCAGATCCAGCTGCAGGTGCTCGAGACCGACGGGCACGAGCTCGCTCGTGGCCTCCAGGAACCGGCGCACCTCACTGGAGCGGACGTGCACGACGGCGGTGCCCTCGGGGGCGTGGAACTCCAGCACGGTGCGGTCGTACCCGTACGGCCGCACCCGGACGTCGCCGTGTCCCTCGGAACTCTTCAGGCCCGCGGCGAGCAGCTCGCGGGAGAAGGTCCAGCAGACCTCGACGCCCTCCAGTGTGGCCGGGGCGGGGAAGGTCATGCGGACGGCGAACGGATCACGTCGGTCGTAGTGCAGCGTCGCGGGAATGCTCGGCATACGCGGCGCGGCGGCGACGAGACGGGCCTCCACGGGCTGCTCGATGACGATGGACAACGCCTTGCTCCCTTGTGACGGCTGGACGGACTTCCGGTCGGATTGCGGCCGGGCATTGGAAGAGACGCCGGATTCAGCCAATCCGTGCACACGAAGTGCGAGTGACCTCTGTCACCGTGTTCATGCACCAGAGTGACGTGACTCTCCTCATGTGCCACGGCGGGCACTTGTGGCGCCCGCCGGAACACCCGCCGCGTTCGCGAGGCCGTCTGGACGGCGCCCGGGCGGTGGGCTAGCTTCCCCGGCCATGAGGCGCTTGGGGAGCATGCGACGCACGGGACGAACACGGCGCAGGGCGACCGCGGCGGCGGCTTGCGCGGCGGCACTGGCCGCCCTGACCGCCGTACCGGCGCAGGCGCACGAGCCGGAGCGCCGGGGGCCGCACTGGGAGCTGACGGACACCGGCACCCCGGAGGTACGGTTCCGCGGCCTCGCCGCCGTCAGCCGGAACACCGCCTGGGCCGCCGGGACCGGCGGCACCGTCCTGCGCACCACCGACGGCGGGGCGACCTGGCGGAACGTCTCGCCCCCGGGCGCCGGCGGAGTTGCAGTTCCGGGACGTCGAGGCGTTCGACGCACGCCGGGCCGTGGTCCTGGCCATCGGTGAGGGCGAGGCGTCCCGCGTGTACCGCACCGACGACGGCGGAGCGACCTGGACGGAGTCCTTCCGCAACACCGACCCGAAGGCCTTCTACGACTGTCTCGCCTTCTTCGACTCCCGCCACGGCCTCGCGATGAGCGACCCGGTGGACGGCAGGTTCCGCATCCTGTCGACCGGCGACGGCGGCCGTACCTGGAAGGTGCCGCCGAGCGAGGGCATGCCGGCGGCGCAGGAGGGCGAGGCAGGATTCGCGGCGAGCGGCCAGTGTCTGGTCACCTCCGGGCCGAAGGACGTCTGGCTCGCCACCGGCGGGGCCGCACGCGCGCGTGTGCTGCACTCCGCCGACCGAGGGCACACCTGGACGGCCACGGACACGGCCCTTCCGGCAGGTGACCCGGCCCGTGGTGTCTTCGCGCTGGCCTTCCGCGACCGCGCCCACGGACTCGCCGTCGGCGGTGACTTCCGCCCCGACCAGCCCTCCCCGCGGGCCGCCGCGCGCACCCCCGACGGCGGCCGCACCTGGCGCCCCGCCGCCACACCCCCGCCCGCCTACCGCTCCGGAGTCGCCTGGCTCCCGCACAGCCGCACCGCCGCCCTCGCCGTCGGCCCCACCGGCACCGACCTCACCACGGACGGCGGCCGCACCTGGCGGACGGTCGACACGGGTTCCTACGACACCGTCGACTGCACCCCGCACCAAGGGTGCTGGGCCGCCGGTGAGAAGGGGCGGATTGCCCGCCTGGAGCACTGAGCATGCGGTATGCCCTGATCGTTGGCAGTGTGGGTACTCGTTCACTGATCGTGAAAGGAAGTGAGCGGTAATGCCACGCGGTTCGAGCTCCAAGCGGGAGCGTCAGTACGAGCACATCAAGGAAAGTGCGAAGGACCGGGGCGAGGGCACCGGCCGTGCCAAGGAGATCGCGGCGCGGACGGTGAACAAGGAACGCGCCCGCTCCGGCGAGTCGAAGACCGCCAGCCGCACCTCGGTCAAGGACATGTCGTCCGGGCAGCGCGGCGGCCGCCGGTCGGGCCAGGGCTCCCAGGGGCCCACCTACGACCAGCTGTACCAGGAGGCCAAGCGCCGCGGGGTCGAGGGCCGCTCCAGCATGAACAAGAGCCAGTTGCAGCGCGCACTGGGCAAGTGAGGCGCACGCCTCAGAGGGTCTCCCGGTAGGCCTCCAGCGCGGGTGCCGTCTTCGTCGCCACGAACTCGGTGATGCGGTACGCGCACACGCCCGCGGTGACGAACGGGTCCCCCGCGGCGATCTCCTCGATCCGCGCACGGTCCCCCGCGACGGCGATGATCACCCCGCCGTCGCGGGGGTTCTTGCGTCCGGACGCGAGGAAGACGCCCCGCTCGTACTGCTCGTCGAGCCACGCCACATGCGCCTCCAGCACGGTGTCGACGGCGTCCAGCGGGGCGGTGTAGGTCAGCTCCAGCACGAACATGATCGCGAGCCTACCGCCGGGCACCGTGCGGCCGGAGGGAAGTGCGTAGGCTCAGGCCCACCATGACGACCGTACGCATCCCCGACCACTGGCCCGCGACCGAGGAACAGGCCCGCGCCGTCCAGGACGAACTGCGCGAGCGCGTGATCCTCGACGAACCGGGACCGCCGCCCGCAACGGGGCATGTGACGGGGGTCGACGTGGCCTACGACGACGAACGGGACGTCGTCGCCGCGGCGGCGGTCGTCCTGGACGCGTCGAGTCTTGACGTCGTCGCCGAGGCCACGGCGGTGGGACAGGTCTCCTTCCCCTACGTGCCCGGACTGCTCGCCTTCCGCGAGATCCCGACGGTGCTCGCAGCACTCGACGCCCTGCCGTGCCCGCCCGGCCTGGTGGTCTGCGACGGCTACGGCCTCGCCCACCCCCGCCGCTTCGGCCTCGCCAGCCACCTCGGCGTCCTGACCGGCCTGCCCACGATCGGCGTCGCCAAGAACCCCTTCACCTTCACCTACGACGACCCGGACACCCCGCGCGGCAGCACCTCAGCGCTCCTCGCCGGCTCCGAGGAGGTCGGCCGCGCCCTGCGCACCCGGGACGCCGTCAAGCCGGTCTTCGTCTCGGTCGGCCACCGCGTGAGCGCTCGCCAGCGCCTGCGCCCACACCCTGGCGCTGACCCCGGAGTACCGCCTCCCGGAGACCACGCGCAGAGCGGACGCGCTCTGCCGCAAGGCGCTGCGGGGGACCTACTCGGCCTGATCGGCCACGCGCCAGCGGCCCACCTCGCGGTACTCCGAGTCGTGGATGGCCGATCCGGCACTTCTGTGCTGTCGCGCAAGGTGGCTCGGGCCAGAGCCAGGAACAGTCTCAACCGGGGGAGGGGGTGACCGCGAAATGCGGCCGTGCGATCTGAGTACCGGCTCTGAGTACCTGTACGGATGCCCGGCCGCCACCCCGGTCGGCAGGCTGGGGCGCATGACAACGCACCGCGCTCCCAAGCCTGTTGCCGGACCGACCCAGACCGGTCGAGCGGGCCGTCACGATCGGCCTGATCCTCGCCGTGCTGGCGGGGCTTGCCTGGATCGCCGGGATGATCTACACCATCGCCGAGTGGCCGATGTAGGCAGGGAACCCCTCGGCGCCCCCTCAGCGGGACGACGCGACGCGGAAGCGGATGCCCGCCGCGCGCAGCCGGTCGATCAGCGCGTCGCCCATCGCGACCGCCGTGGTGACCTGACCCGCCGTCTTCGGAAGATCGTCGAAGGCCAGGCACAGGGCCGACTCGGCGAGCATCTTCGCCGTCTCGCCGTAGCCGGGATCGCCGCCCGAGACCTCCGTGTACACCCGCCGGCCGCCGCCCTCGCCCACGAAGCGCAGGGAGAACCAGCTCTTCGCCCGCTTCTCGGGGCTCGGCCCCTCGCCGGGCTTGAGCCGGTCCGACAACCAGCGCCGCGCGGGCGGCACCTGGGCCGCCGCGACCAGCGCGCCGACGGCAGCGACCCCGCCCACCGCGACGGGCAGGTGCCGGACGGCCGCGTACTGCCGGTAGCGGAAGTCGGGGCCGTACCGGTCGAGGGCCGACGCCGAGCGCCGCACGATCTGCGGGTCGATGGTCGGCATCGGCAGCGCCCAGGCGCCGACCTCCTTGGCGAACCGTGGCGCACCCGTCGGCGCCGAGGCCCGCCGTTCCACCAGCCGCGGCTCGTGCCGCCGCCGGTCCCGCGCGGCCGCCGCCATCTGCCGCTGCCGCGCGAACTGGTTCAGGGCCGAGGCGAAGGTCCCGCCCGAGAAGGCCGCGTCCGCGGTCACGAAACCGTCCACCGTCAGCGGCACGCCCTCGGGCAGCTGCTGCACGGTGAAGTACACGCCCAGGTCGTGCGGGATCGAGTCGAAGCCGGCGGCGTGCACCAGCCGGGCCCCGGTCTCCCGCGCGCGTGCGTCGTGCCGGACGTACATCAGGTCCACGAACTCCGGCTCGCCCGAGAGGTCGAGGTAGTCGGTCCCGGCGTCCGCGCAGGCGGCCACGAGCTCCTCGCCGTACGTCACGTACGGGCCGACCGTCGTGGCCACCACGCGCGCGTGCCCGGCGAGGGCGCGCAGCGAGGCCGGGTCGGAGACGTCCGCCCGCAGCACCCCCGACCTCGGCGTCGTCCGGCAGCCGCTCGCGCAGCCGCTCCAGCTTCTCCGCGCTGCGGCCCGCGATCGCCCAGCGCAGCCCCTCCGGTGCGTGGGCGGCCAGGTACTCCGCGGTGAGCGTCCCGGCGAAACTGGTGGCTCCGAAGAGCACGATGTCGTACGGACGGTCCGTCCTGTTCAGCCTGCTCATGACACCCCTCGGTCGTGCAGCCCGTGCCGCTGTCGGTGGCCGAGGCTAGCGTGAGGTGTGCGGAGCCCGACGACGAGCCCGGAGGAACGACGATGGCCGTGACCGAGGAATGCCCTGAAGAAGTGGGAGAAAGTGCGCGCGTTCGCGCTGGGGCTGCCGGGAGCCGTCGAGGAGTTCCCCTGGGGCGAGTCCGTCGCGAAGGTCAACAAGAAGGTGTTCGTCTTCCTCGGCGTCCAGGACGGCAGCTACCCCCTGGGCGTGACGGTGAAGCTCAAGGACGAGACGGCCCACGCCCACGCCTTGGCCGGCCCCGGCGCCGAGCCCGCCGGTTACGGACTGGGAAAGGCCGGCTGGGTGAGCATCCCCCTGGAGCGGCAGGGCGCCCCGGCCGCGGAGATGCTCTGCGACTGGGTGGAGGAGAGCTACCGGGTGATCGCGCCGAAACGGCTGATAGCGGAACTGGACGGGGACTGACTCCGTCGGGCAGATTACTAAGCGCTTGCTCTCTTCAGGTCTTGTGTCGAGTCGGAACGCGTTCTTAGCATCACTGGTGTTACATCAGTTGTGTCACAGCACTGGGGGCTGGATGACCACGGCAAGGACGCCAGGACACGGCCCGCTCACCGGCGTGCGCGTCGTCGAGCTGGCCGGCATCGGGCCCGGCCCGTTCGCCGCCATGCTCCTGGCCGACCTCGGGGCCGACGTCGTCCGCGTGGACCGGCCCGGCGGCCCCGGACTCGCGATCGACCCGGCGTACGACGTCACCAACCGCAACAAGCGCTCGGTGGTCGTCGACCTGAAGTCCGCGGGACGGCCCCGCCCGTGTGCTCGACCTCGCCGCACGCGCCGACATCCTCGTCGAGGGCTACCGCCCCGGTGTCGCCGAGCGCCTGGGCGTCGGCCCCGAGGCCTGTCACGCCCGCAACCCGCGTCTCGTCTACGGCCGGATGACCGGCTGGGGGCAGGACGGCCCGCTCGCCGAGCGCGCCGGGCACGACATCGCGTACATCGCCCCCACCGGCACGCTCGGCATGATCGGCCGGCCGGACGAGCCGCCGGCCGTCCCGGCCAACCTGCTCGGCGACTACGCGGGCGGCTCCCTGTACCTCGTCGTCGGCGTCCTGGCCGCCCTGCACCACGCGCGCGCGACCGGCACCGGCCAGGTCGTCGACGCCGCCATCGTCGACGGCACCGCCCACCTCGCCACGATGATCCACGGCATGCTCGCCGCCGGCGGCTGGCAGGACCGCCGCGGCGCCAACCTCCTGGACGGCGGCTGCCCGTACTACGGGACATACGAGACGGCCGACGGCCTGCACATGGCCGTCGGCGCCCTGGAGCCGCGGTTCTACGAGGAGTTCCTGACCCTCCTCGGCATCGAGGACCAGGCCACGGCCCGCAAGGACGTCACCCGGTGGGGCGAACTGCGCGAACAGATCGCCGCCCGCTTCAAGACCCGCACGCGGGACGAGTGGACGGCCGTCTTCGAGGGCTCCGACGCGTGCGTGGCGCCTGTCCTGTCGCTGCGCGAGGCCCCGCACCACCCACATCTCGCCGCCCGCGGCACCTTCACCGACCACGGCGGCATCACCCAGCCCGCCCCGGCCCCCCGTTTCTCCGCGACTGCGACCTCCGTGCGCACCGGCCCGGCGCGTCCGGGCGCCGACACGGCGGACGTCGCCCGGGACTGGGACGTCCCCGGGCTCCTCTCAGCGCCACGCAACCCTCAGCGAAAGGCCTCCTCGTGAGCACCGAAGCGTACGTGTACGACGCGATCCGCACCCCGCGCGGGCGCGGCAAGGCGAGCGGCGCCCTGCACGGCACCAAGCCCATCGACCTGGTCGTCGGACTCATCCACGAGATCCGCACCCGCTTCCCCGGCCTCGACCCGGCCGCCGTCGACGACATCGTGCTCGGCGTCGTCGGCCCGGTCGGCGACCAGGGCTCCGACATCGCCCGGACCGCCGCCATCGCCGCCGGACTGCCCGACACGGTGGCCGGCGTGCAGGAGAACCGCTTCTGTGCCTCGGGCCTGGAGGCCGTCAACCTGGCCGCCGCCAAGGTGCGTTCGGGCTGGGAGGACCTCGTCCTCGCGGGCGGCGTCGAGTCGATGTCGCGGGTGCCGATGGCCTCCGACGGCGGCGCCTGGTTCAACGACCCGATGACCAACCTCCAGGTCAACTTCGTGCCGCAGGGCATCGGCGCCGACCTCATCGCCACCATCGAGGGCTTCAGCCGGCGCGACGTCGACGAGTACGCCGCCCTCTCCCAGGAGCGGGCGGCCACCGCCATGGAAGGACGGCCGCTTCGAGAAGTCCGTCGTGCCGGTGAAGGACCGCAGCGGCCTCGTCGTCCTCGACCACGACGAGCACCCGCGCCCCGGCACCACCGCCGACTCCCTCGCGAGGCTCAAGCCGTCCTTCGCGGACATCGGCGAACTCGGCGGCTTCGACGCGGTGGCGCTCCAGCAGTACCACTGGGTGGAGAAGATCGACCACGTCCACCACGCGGGCAACTCCTCCGGCATCGTGGACGGCGCCTCGCTCGTCGCGATCGGCTCCAAGGAGGTCGGCGAGCGCTACGGGCTCACCCCCCGCGCGCGGATCGTCTCCGCGGCCGTGTCCGGCTCCGAGCCCACGATCATGCTCACCGGCCCCGCCCCCGCCACCCGCAAGGCCCTCGCCAAGGCCGGACTGACCATCGACGACATCGACCTCGTCGAGATCAACGAGGCGTTCGCGGCGGTCGTGCTGCGCTTCGCGCGGGACATGGGCCTGTCCCTGGACAAGGTCAACGTCAACGGCGGCGCGATCGCGCTGGGCCACCCGCTCGGCGCGACCGGCGCGATGATCCTCGGCACGCTCGTCGACGAACTGGAGCGCCAGGACAAGCGCTACGGCCTCGCCACGCTGTGCGTGGGCGGCGGCATGGGCGTCGCCACGATCGTCGAGCGCATCTGACCACCCTCCCAACGGATCACCACGGAGCATCTCCCCATGAGCACTGAGTCCACCACCATCCGCTGGGAACAGGACCGCACCGGCCTCGTCACCCTCGTCATCGACGACCCGAGCCAGTCGGCGAACACCATGAACCAGGCGTTCCGCGACTCGCTCGCGGCCGTCACCGACCGTCTGGAAGCCGAGAAGGACACCATCCGGGGTGTCATCTTCACCTCCGCCAAGAAGACCTTCTTCGCCGGCGGCGACCTGCGCGACCTGATCCGCGTCACGCCCGAGACGGCCCAGGAGCTGTTCGACGGCGGCATGGCGATCAAGCGGAACCTGCGCCGCATCGAGACCCTCGGCAAGCCGGTCGTCGCCGCGCTCAACGGCGCGGCCCTGGGCGGCGGTTACGAGATCGCCCTGGCCTGCCACCACCGCGTCGCGCTCGACGCGCCCGGCTCGAAGATCGGCTGCCCCGAGGTCACCCTCGGCCTGCTCCCCGGAGGCGGCGGCGTCGTCCGCACCGTCCGCATGCTCGGCATCGCCGACGCCCTGCTGAAGGTCCTCCTCCAGGGCACCCAGTACAGCCCGCGCCGTGCCCTGGAGAACGGCCTCGTCGACGACGTGGCCGAGACCCAGGAGGAACTGCTCGCCAAGGCCGTCGCCTTCATCGACGCCAACCCGGACGCCCAGCAGCCCTGGGACAAGCCGGGCCACCGGATCCCGGGCGGCACGCCCGCCAACCCCAAGTTCGCCGCCAACCTGCCCGCCTTCCCGGCCACCCTGCGCAAGCAGACGGGCGGCGCCCCCTACCCGGCACCGCGGGCGATCCTCGCCGCCGCCGTCGAGGGCTCCCAGGTCGACTTCGAGACCGCCCAGGTCATCGAGGCCCGCTACTTCGTGGACCTCGCGGCCGGGCAGACGTCGAAGAACATGATCCAGGCCTTCTTCTTCGACCTCCAGGCCGTCAACTCCGGCGCCAACCGCCCAAGGGACATCGAGCCCCGCAAGGTCCGCAAGGTCGCCGTCCTCGGTGCCGGCATGATGGGCGCGGGCATCGCCTACTCCTGTGCCCGCGCCGGCATCGACGTCGTCCTGAAGGACGTCTCCCTGGAGGCGGCCCTCAAGGGCAAGGGCTACTCCGAGAAGCTGTGCGCCAAGGCGGTCTCCCGGGGCCGTACGACCCAGGAGAAGGCGGACGCGCTGCTCGCCCGGATCACGCCCAGCGCCGAGGCGCAGGACCTGGCCGGCTGCGACGCCGTCATCGAGGCCGTCTTCGAGGACACGTCCCTCAAGCACAAGGTGTTCCAGGAGATCCAGAACGTCGTCGCGCCCGACGCGCTGCTGTGCTCCAACACCTCCACCCTCCCCATCACCGCGCTCGCCGAAGGCGTCGAGCGCCAGACCGACTTCATCGGACTGCACTTCTTCTCGCCGGTCGACAAGATGCCGCTCGTCGAGATCATCAAGGGCCAGCGCACGGGGGAGGAGGCCCTGGCCCGAGCCTTCGACCTGGTCCGGCAGATCAACAAGACGCCGATCGTCGTCAACGACTCACGCGGCTTCTTCACCTCCCGGGTCATCGGGCACTTCATCAACGAGGGCGTCGCCATGGTCGGCGAGGGCATCGAGCCCGCGTCGGTCGAGCAGGCCGCCGCCCAGGCCGGCTACCCGGCCAAGGTGCTGTCCCTGATGGACGAGCTGACACTGACGCTGCCCCGCAAGATCCGGGGCGAGACGAAGCGCGCCGTGGAGGAGGCGGGCGGCACCTGGGTGGCCCACCCCGCCGAGGCCGTCATCGACCGCATGGTCGACGAGTTCGACCGCACGGGCCGCAGCGGGGGCGGCGGCTTCTACGCGTACGGCGAGGACGGCAAGCGCGCCGGGCTCTGGCCGGGACTGCGCGAGCACTTCACGAAGCCCGGCTACCGGATCCCCTTCACGGACATGCAGGAGCGCATGCTCTTCTCCGAGGCGCTGGACACCGTCCGGCTGCTGGAGGAAGGCGTGCTGACGTCGGTCGCCGACGCCAACATCGGCTCGATCTTCGGCATCGGCTTCCCGGGCTGGACCGGCGGCGTGCTCCAGTACATCAACGGCTACGAGGGCGGTCTGCCCGGATTCGTGGCACGCGCGCGTGAACTCGCCGAGCGCTACGGCGACCGGTTCACGCCGCCCGCGCTGCTGGTGGAGAAGGCGGAGAAGGGGGAGCGGTTCAGCGACTCAGCCTGACTCCTCCGAAAGCCCTGTCTCCTCTGAAGGCGCGGTGAGCCACTCGCCCAGCTCTTCCTTCAGCGACCGCTGAAAGGCCGTGAGGAGCGCCTGCACCACCAAGGGGTGCATGTCCGCCGACAGGGACCGCACGTCCCGGGCGTCACGCTCCGCCACCTCGCCCCGGAAGAGCTGGGAGAGTTCACGGGCCGCGGCGCGCGAGTGTTCGACGAGAACCTCGCGCGCCGTGAAGATCGCCTCCTGCGAGAGCGGCACGTCCAGCAGCCCGGCGCCCAGCCGGAGCAGACCGAGGTCGGCCTCGTACCCGTCGTCCCCGGGCCGCACCACGCCCATCGCGACCAGCCGCTCGACATCCTCGTCGCCGAGCGGCCGCCCGGCCCGCCGCTCCAACTCCTTCCACGTGACCGTCTCGACGCTGTCCGGCGCCCAGGAGGCCACCACGGCCCGGTGGATGGCGAGGTCGTGCGCGCTGAGGTCCGGCGGCAGTTGCCGCAGGTAGCGCTCGATGCCCGACAGTGTCAGGCCCTGGTGCTGCAACTCCTCGATCAGCGCCAGCCGGGCCAGATGCTTACGCCCGTAGTGCCCCACGCGCCGGGGACCGAGCACCGGAGGCGGCAGCAGCCCCTTCGTGCCGTAGAAGCGGACCGTGCGCACCGTGACACCGGCCCGGGCGGCCAGCTCGTCGATCGTGAGGGTCGGCTCCTCGCGTGTCGGTCGTCATGTGCAGCAGTATCGCTGTCTCACCAGTGCTGTGAAACCTCGTCCGCATCCCTTCATGACCATGAAGTGAATGACGGGTGTCCGCTGTGCCCTTCCGTGGTGGACCTTGTGAGAAGTGACGCCCTGTGACGCCGGTCACCGTATGCGAGCGGATCGGTGTGGGAAGGTGCGCCTTGGTCTGGGCCACGTCACAAGGGTGGTGCGGGCCATTTGCACTGTACGGACACCCGGGCCCACGACGTCCGGGGTGATCCAGAGAGTGGAACCACCCGTGAGCAAGGACGCCGTGAACACGGCTGCGGCCACGCCGCGTACCGATGCGGCCCGAGTGCCCGCGGACGCGGGTGACGCCGGCTACAGCAAGGACCTCAAGCCCCGCCACGTCAACATGATCGCGATCGGCGGCGCGATCGGCACCGGACTCTTCCTGGGCGCCGGCGGGCGGCTGCGCGACGCGGGCCCGGCGCTCGCGCTGGCGTACCTGGTGTGCGGCGTCTTCGCCTTCTTCGTCGTGCGCGCCCTCGGCGAGCTGGTGCTGTACCGGCCGTCGTCGGGCTCGTTCGTGTCGTACGCGCGCGAGTTCCTCGGTGAGAAGGGCGCCTACGTCGCCGGCTGGATGTACTTCCTGAACTGGTCGACCACCGGCATCGCCGACATCACCGCGATCGCGCTCTACACGCACTACTGGAGCCTGTTCACGGACATTCCGCAGTGGGTGCTCGCGCTGGCGGCCCTCGCGGTCGTGCTGGCCGTGAACCTGATCTCGGTGAAGATCTTCGGCGAGATGGAGTTCTGGTTCTCGATCATCAAGGTCGCGACGCTCGTCGGCTTCATGTTCATCGGCATCTTCCTGCTCGCCACGCAGCACGAGGTGGGCGGCCGGACCCCCGGCATGAGCGTGATCACGGACAACGGCGGCGTCTTCCCGCACGGCATGATGCCCGTCGTCCTGGTCATGCAGGGCGTGATCTTCGCTTACGCCGCGCTGGAGCTGGTCGGTGTCGCCGCGGGTGAGACCGCCGAGCCGGAGAAGGTCGTCCCGCGCGCGGTGAACTCGATCATGTGGCGCGTGGGCCTGTTCTACGTCGGCTCGGTCGTCCTGCTCGCCCTGCTGCTCCCCGGCTCGGTCTACTCGGCCGACCAGAGCCCCTTCGTCACGGTCCTGTCGAAGATCGGCGTCCCTGCGGCGGGCGACGTGATGAACCTGGTCGTCCTGACGGCCGCGATGTCCTCGCTGAATTCCGGCCTCTACTCCACCGGCCGCATCCTGCGCTCGATGGCCATGGCCGGCTCCGCGCCGAAGTTCACCGCCCGCATGAACCGCAGCCAGGTTCCCTACGGCGGCATCCTGCTGACCTGCGCGGTGTGCGTGCTCGGCGTCGGCCTGAACTACCTCGTCCCGGCCCAGGCCTTCGAGATCGTGCTGAACGTCGCCTCCCTCGGCATCATCAGCACCTGGGTGATCATCATGATCTGTCACCTGGTCTTCGTCCGCCGCGCCAGGGCGGGCCTGGTCGCCCGCCCCTCGTTCCGCCTCCCCGGCAGCCCGGTCACGGAGATCACCACGGTCGTCTTCCTGCTGGCCTGCCTCGGCATGATGTGGAACGACCCCGAGGTCGGCCGCAAGACGCTCCTGCTCGTCCCGCTGATCGCGGCCATGCTGGTCGCGGGCTGGTTCGGCGTCCGCCGCAGGGTGTCGCAGAACGCCGAACCAGGAGCTGTCGAAGCTCACGAAGTAGCAGGCCAGGGCCCTTGTCAGTGGTCGCGTCTACGGTGGCGTCATGTCGGGGATCGTGTATGTCCGGGGTGACGCCACCGTTCCGTCGGTGAAGGGCGTCAAGGTCATCGCCCACGTCTGCAACGACATCGGGGGCTGGGGCAGGGGCTTCGTCCTGGCGCTGTCGCGCCGCTGGCCCGAGCCGGAGGCGGCGTACCGGGCCTGGCACCGGGACCGCGCGGCGAACGACTTCGGGCTGGGCGCGGCGCAGTTCGTGCAGGTCGAGCCGTACGTGTGGGTGGCCAACATGATCGGCCAACGCGGCGTCAGAACCGGCAGCAAGGGCGCCCCCGTCCGCTACGAGGCGATCGACACGGCCCTCGGCTCCCTCGCCGGCAAGGCCGCCGAGCTGGGCGCGTCCGTCCACATGCCGCGCATCGGCTGCGGTCTGGCCGGTGGAAAGTGGTCCCGCGTCGAGCCGCTCGTCGAGGAGCGGCTGGTGCGGCGGGGGATACGGGTGACGGTGTACGACCACGGGGACTGACGGCGCCCCGGCTCAGCCCTGGCCGTCCGTGTCGAACGCACGCACCAGACAGTCGCTGAGGCGCTGCGCGATCGCCCCGTCGGGATCCAGCCGGGGGTTGAAGATCGCCACGTCGAGGCCGACGGCTCCGCCGCCGGACAGCGCCGTGCGCAGGACGCTCTCCAGCTCTCGCCAGGACAGCCCGCCCGGCAGCCGGTAGTCGACAGCGGGCATGACCGCGTCGTCCAGCCAGTCGACATCGAGATGGACCCAGTACCCGGCGCCCGCGCCGTCGCCGGTGAGAAAGCCCGACCGCGCGCCGGGCCGCCTCGGCCGCGCCCAGGGTGCGCACGGTGTCCGGCTCCATCGCGTGCAGCGCGGACGGCAGCGGCCGCATGCCGTAGGCCGCGGACTCCTCGGCGTCCCGGAAGCCCAGGGCGACGACGTCCTCGTCCCGCACCGAGGGGCCCCGGCCCTCCAGGTCGGCCAGCACGCGCGGTCCGCGCCCGGTGGCCAGGGCGAGTTCCATGGAGGCCACCTCACCGGCCGGTTCCGCCGACGGCTGGTAGAAGTCGGTGTGCCCGTCGAGAAAGAGCAGACCGTGCCGGTCCCGGCGGCGCAGCGCGAGCAGATTACCGAGCAGCACGCTGCAGTCGCCGCCCAGCACTACCGGGAAACCGCCGTCGTCGAGGACACCGCCGACGGCATCGGCCAACGGGACGGAGTACCCGGCGATGCCGTCCGGACGGAGAACCCCGGTGTCCAGGTCCCGCTCCGGGTCGTACGCGGGCGGCTCCACCCGGCCGGCCCGCACCGCCCCGACCCCCTCGGCCAGTCCCGCCCCGAGCAGCGCCTCCGGCAACTCCTCGACGCCGGTCGGCCGCAGCCCCAGCACGGACGGTGCCTCGATGATCGCCACGTCCCGCACGCCCGGCTCCCTTCACCCGCCGGCCGACGCACCGCCCGGGCCCATACGCCGGACGCGCATGGGCCCACCGTAGACCGCCGTGCGGAAGGAGGCGCGTCAGCGCACGTGACCGCCGTTCCCGTGCGCCCCGTGCTCGTGCACCCCGTTCGTCGCGGCGATCTTCTTCCACGACTTCGGCTGCGACACCGTCCCGCCGGCCTTGGCGACGGACGCGGTCCGGGCCGCCGATGACGTCGGCTTGGACGGCTGGAACAGCCACGTGTCGAACAGTGCGGCCAGAGGCTTCCCGGACACCTCCTCGGCGTATCGCCGGAAGTCGGCGACCGACGCGTTGCCGTGGGCGTACTTCTGCGGCCAGCCCTTGAGGATCGCGAAGAACGCCTCGTCGCCGATCTCGTTGCGCAGCGCCTGGACGGCCAGCGCGCCCCGGTCGTAGACGGCGGCGTCGAACTGGTGCTCCGGGCCGGGATCCCCGGGCCGCACCGTCCAGAACGAGTCGTCCGCCGGATGCGAGGCGTACACGTGGTCGGCGAGTTCCTGCGCCGTGCCCTCGCCCTCGTGCTCGGACCACAGCCACTGCGCGTACCGCGCGAACCCCTCGTTGATCCAGATGTCCTTCCAGCGTTTGAGGGACACGTAGTCCCCGTACCACTGGTGGGCGATCTCGTGGACGACGAGGGACACGTTCGACCCGTTCGCGAACTGCCGCGGGCTGTAGTACGGCCGGGTCTGCGTCTCCAGCGCGTAGCCGGTGGTGGTGTTCGGCACGTACCCGCCGAGCGCGTTGTAGGGGTACGGCCCGAAGTACCCGGCCAGCCAGTCCGCGATCTCCCCGGTCCGTTCGAGGCTCGCCCGCGCCGCGCCGGCGTGGTCGCCCAGGTCCTTGCTGTAGGCGTTGAGGACCGGAATGCCCCTCTCGGTCGTGCCCGTCGTGATGTCGAACTTCCCGACCGCGAGCGTGGCGAGGTACGTGGTCTGCGGCTTGTTCGAGCGCCAGTTCCAGCGGGTCCAGCCGAGACGTGAACTCGTCGACTGGAGCGTGCCGTTGGAGATGGCCTGCGTGCCGTCCGGGACCAGGACGGACACGTCGTAGGTGGCCTTGTCGAGCGGGTGGTCGTTGCTGGGGAACCACCATGCGGCCGCCTCGGGCTCGTTCGCCGCGGCACCGCCGTCCGCGGTGCGGTGCCAGCTGGTGAAGCCGTAGGCCTGCTTCGACGACGGCACCCCGCGGTAGCGCACGACGACCGTGACGGGCGTGCCCTTGGCCAGCGGGGTCTTCGGCGTGATCTCCAGTTCGTGTTCGCCCGACGTCCTGAACGAGGCCTTCGCGCCGTTGACACGCACCTCGCCGACGTCGAGCAGGAAGTCCAGGTTGAAGCTCGACAGGTCCTGCGTGGTGCGGGCCACGAGGGTCGCCGTGCCCTCCAGCTCGTCCGTGGCCGGCTGGTACTTCAGCCTGAGGTCGTAATGGGAGACGTCGTATCCGCCGTTCCCGTAGGCCGGGTAGTAGGGGTCACCGATGCCCGGCGCGCCGGGGGAGTGGGGCGCGGCCGATGCCGGGATCGCCAGCAGGAGAACGGCCGCTGCCAGGGCTCCCGGCGCGATGATTCTGCGGTGCACGCAAGGCTCCAAGTCGTAGGTCCCGAAAGCTGTCCGGAGCCTATTGACTCCCTGTGTCACTAGTCATGTCCATCGTCTCTGCTGTCACAGGATCGCCATTCGGCCGACATGAGGCACTCGCCCCGTTGGCCTCTCCCGGACACGCCGGTCCGTCAGCTGCCCTCTTCTGAACAGGAGTTCACCGATGTAGCGTCCGGCGCATGCCGAAACGCACGCGCTTCACGACCTGGAGACCGCTCGCGACGGCGGCCACCGCCGCCCTCTTGGCCACCCTGCTCACCCCGGCCGCGGCACAGGCCGCCCCGCGCGGGAGCGAACCCGTCTACTCGTACGAGAAGGCCGTCCGCGAGGCCGTCTGGGTGGACACCGGACTCGACGGCGACGGCGACGGGAAGGCCGACCGGGTCGCCGTCGACATCGTCCGCCCCCGCGAACCCGCCCGGCAGGGCCGCAAGATCCCCGTCATCATGGACGCCAGCCCGTACTACTCCTGCTGCGGGCGCGGCAACGAGAGCCAGCGCAAGACGTACGACGCGAACGGCGACGTCGTCCAGATGCCGCTGTTCTACGACAACTACTTCGTGCCCCGCGGCTACGCCTTCGTCGGCGTCGACCTGGCCGGGACCAACCGTTCCGACGGCTGCGTCGATGTCGGCGGCCGCTCCGACGTCCAGTCCGCGAAGGCCGTCGTCGACTGGCTGAACGGCCGCGCCAAGGCCTATACGACCCGCACCGGCACCGCCCGCGCCAAGGCGTCCTGGACCAACGGCCGCACCGGCATGATCGGCAAGAGCTGGGACGGCACCGTTGCCAACGGCGTCGCCGCCAGCGGCGTCAAGGGCCTGAAGACCATCGTCCCGATCAGCGCGATCTCCTCCTGGTACGACTACTACTTCCAGCAGGGCGCCCCGCTCTACGACTCCGGCCCCGAGTGGCTGTCCGACTACGTCAACAGCCCCGACGCCCGCGAGAAGTGCGCCGCAGTGCAGCAAAGGCTCGTCGACGGGGCCCCGCGCACCGGCGACCGGACCCCGCTGTGGACCGAGCGCGACTACGTCAAGGCCGCGAGCAGAGTGAAGGCCAGCGTCTTCCTGATCCACGGCATGCAGGACCTCAACGTGCGTATGAAGCACGTCGGCCAGTGGTGGGACGCCCTCGCGAAGCACGGCGTCGAGCGCAAGATCTGGCTCTCCCAGACCGGCCACGTCGACCCCTTCGACTTCCGCCGCGCCACCTGGGTCGACACCCTGCACCGCTGGTTCGACCACGAACTCATGGGCTACGACAACGGCATCGACCGCGAGCCCATGGCCGACATCGAACGCCACCCCGACCAGTGGAGCACCTCCAAGGTCTGGCCGCCGACCGGCACCCGGGCCACCACCCTGCGTCCCGACCGAGGCACCCAGGCCGGCGTCGGCACCCTCGGCCTGTATCGCGGCCACGGCACCGAGACCTTCACCGACGACCCGAAGCTGAGTGAGACCGACTGGGCCGCACAGATCGACAAGTCGACACCGGGGAAGGCCGGGTTCGCCACCGGACCGCTCACCCGCGACCTGCGCCTGTCCGGCTCCTCCGAGGTCACCGTCACCGCGACGCCCTCCACCCCGACGGCCCATCTCTCCGCCGTCCTCGTGGACGTCGGCCCCGACACCATCCGTGACTACGCCGACGCGGGCGAGGGCGTCACCACCCTCACGAACCGCACCTGCTTCGGCCCGAGCACCGCCGGCGACAGCTCCTGCTTCAAGGAGGCGAAGGCGAAGACCGCCGACGTCGACTACACGGTCGTCAGCCGCGGCTGGGCCGACCTCGGCAACCACGCCTCGGACGGGAAGGGTTCCCCGCTCACGCCGGGCAAGCGGTACACGATCACCCTCGATCTGGCGGCGACCGACCACGTCGTCCCTGAGGGCCACCGCCTGGCGCTGATCGTCGCGGGCACCGACAAGGGCCTCATCGACCCTCCCGCCGACACGCCGAAGCTGGCGCTGGACCTGTCCCGTACCTCGGCCGACGTGCCGTTCGTCGGTGGACCCGCCGCCTTCGCCCGCGCCACGGCAGGCGCCGCTCCGGCCACGCCCGTCGCCGCGCTCCTGGACGGCGTACGGGAGCCGCGCACCACTCACCGCGTCCCGGAGGCAAGCCAGTGATCCGCGACACCGCAGGCAGGGCCACGGCCCGCGTCCGCGCTCTCACCCTGACCGCCGCGGCCCTCGCCGCATCTCTGGTCGCCGTCCCCGCCCAGGCGACGACGGCCACCGACTCCCCGCCGCGCACCGGCTTCGAGCGGACCGACGGCGCCCGCTGGACCACCCAGCCCGAGGAACAGGACTTCCTCAAGGCCGTCGACCGGTCGGGCAGCCGGGTCTCCATGACCCGCTTCGGTACGACGAAGCAGGGCCGCCCGCTCCAGCTCGTCCGGATCGGCACCCGCCCGAGCCCGAACAAGGTGCTGCTCGTCTGCAGCCAGCACGGCGACGAACCCTCCGGCCGCGAAGCCTGTCTGACCACCGTCCGTGACCTCGCGTACGCCCGCGACAGCCGAACTCGGCGTTTCCTGGACCGGACCACGGTCCTCGTCGTGCCCACCGCCAACCCCGACGGCCGGGCCGCCGACACGCGCGGCAACAGCGACGGCGTCGACATCAACCGCGACCACCTCGCCCTTAGGACCGCCGAGGGCCGCGCCCTGGCCGCGCTCATCCGCGACCAACTCCCCGACATCATCTACGACCTGCACGAATACGGCGCTACACCCCCGTACTACGACAAAGCACTCTTCGACCTGTGGCCGCGCAACCTCAACACCCACGAGGCGGTCCACGACGAGGCGGAGACCCTCTCCCAGGCGTACGTCCGCCCCGCGGCGCAGCGCGCCGGCCACTCGACCGGCACCTACGGCATCTGGACCGACCCGGAAACCGGCGAACCGGTCAAACAGGTCGCCGGAGACGGGCAGGAGCGCATTTTGCGCAATATGTCTGGCGTGAAGCATTCGGTCGGACTGCTCATCGAGAGCCGTGTGGACCCGCTCACCGAAGCGGAGAAAGCGGACGAGGCACTGAACAACAGGCGCCGGGTCACCTCCCAACTGGACGCGCTCAAGGGCCTGTTCGGGTACACCGAGCAGCGCCGAGGGCGGATCGAGGCGACCACGGGCAAGGCTCGGCTCGCCGGCTACGTCGCCACCGGTCCGGTCTACGTGGGCGGCGCCGACAACGACGCGCCCGAACCCGCCGAGGTGATCCAGAATCCGCCCTGCGGCTATCGGCTCACCGCCGCGCAGTATGCCGAGGTCAGCGACGAACTCGCGCTGCACGGTGTGCGCGTACGACGGGACGCCGAGGGCGTGCTCGTACCCCTGCGCCAGCCCCTGCGGGCGCTCGTCCCGCTGCTGCTCGACGAGCGAGCCACGTACCACCTGACGGCAGCCGAGTCCGAAACGCAATGTTGAGGAGGATGAAATTGCGCCACACGTGGTAGGGGCGTTACGGAGGACTTACGTTCCTCCTACGTTCCAATGAAAGGTGCCGCCTGTGACGCACGACCGACCAAGCGAGAACGACCCCCATACGGGAGGCGCGCTGCCGGGATCGGAAGCGGGCCTCCCCGGTCAGGCGAAGCCCGAGACCGACCGGATCGTCTTCGGTGTCACGGCGGTGCTCACGCTCGCCTTCGTGATCTGGGGTGCCGCGGGGACCGAATCGCTCGAATCCGTCTCCACCAGCATGCTCGGCGGGCTGATGCACAACGGCGGCTGGGCGTTCATGCTCGCCGCCTCCGGCTTCGTCGTGTTCGCCCTCTGGCTCGCGATCAGCCGATACGGCCGTATCCACCTGGGTGCGGAGGGTGAGGAGCCCGAGTTCCGCACGGTGTCCTGGGTCGCGATGATGTTCAGCGCGGGCATGGGCATCGGCCTGATGTTCTACGGTGTGAGCGAGCCGCTGTCGCACTACTCGACAGCCCCGCCGGGCACCAACCCGGCCGACTCCGGCGAACGCATGGAGACGGCCATGGCCACCACCCTGTTCCACTGGACGCTCCACCCCTGGGCGATCTACGCGGTGGTCGGCCTCGCCATCGCCTACAGCACCTTCCGCAGGCGGCGCCGGCAGACCATCAGCGCCGTCTTCACCCCGCTCATCGGCAGGAAGCACGCCAACGGCGGCATCGGCCGGGCCATCGACGTCCTCGCGATCATCGCGACCGTCTTCGGCTCCGCCGCCTCCCTGGGGCTCGGCGCGCTGCAGATCGGCTCCGGTGTGCAGGAGCTGAAGTGGATGGACAAGGTGAGCACCGGGCTGCTGGTCACGATCATCGCGGTGCTGACCCTGGCCTTCGTCGCGTCCGCGATCTCCGGCGTGGAGAAGGGCATCCAGTGGCTGTCCAACACCAACATGGTGCTGGCACTGGTCCTCGCCCTGTTCGTGTTCGTGGCGGGCCCGACCATCATCGTCCTCGACCTGCTGCCCACGTCCGTCTTCGCCTACCTCGGCGACCTGCCCCAGCTGGCCGGCCGGACGGAGGCCAGCGGCGGGGAGGGCGTAGCGGACTGGCTGGGCAGCTGGACCGTCTTCTACTGGGCGTGGTGGATCTCCTGGACGCCGTTCGTCGGCATGTTC
Source organism: uncultured Actinomycetota bacterium (assembly GCA_963798065.1). Classification (GTDB taxonomy): domain Bacteria; phylum Actinomycetota; class Actinomycetes; order Streptomycetales; family Streptomycetaceae; genus Streptomyces. The sequence continues at coordinate 410,958 of CAWCSC010000005.1, forward strand.
ATCGCCCGCATCAGCCGGGGCCGGACCATCCGGCAGTTCGTCGGCGGCGTCATCCTCGTGCCCAGCACGGTCAGCCTGATCTGGTTCGCGATCTTCGGTGGCTCGGCGATGAAGATGCAGGAGGAGGGCAAGCTCGGCAAGGAGGCGACCCCGGAGGGCCAGCTCTTCGACGTGCTTCAGCAGTTCCCCATCGCCACCGCCACCAGCCTGCTGGTGATGGTCCTCGTCGGCATCTTCTTCGTCTCGGGTGCCGACGCGGCGTCGATCGTCATGGGCACGCTCTCGCAGAAGGGCGCGCTCGAACCCGGCCGTCTGGTGGTGGTGTTCTGGGGCGTGGTCACCGGAGCGGTGGCCGCGATCATGCTGCTCGTCGGCAGCGGCTCGGGCGACGCTCTGACAGGTCTGCAGAACCTCACCATCCTCGCGGCGGCGCCGTTCGTCGTCGTGATGACCTTCATGTGCGTCGCCCTCATGCGCGACTTGCGCCGTGACCCGGTGATCGTGCGTGAGCAGATGGGTTCCGAGGCCGTCGAAATGGCCGTCATGGCAGGCCACAAGAAGTACGACGGCGACTTCGAGTTCCGCGTCGGCCCGGGCGTCGGCCCGGACGTCGAGGGTGACCCCATCGGCAAGCACTGACCCGAGGAGCCGGTCTACCGGGCGCCCCTGGCCGGAGAGTTGGAGCCTGACGGCTCGAACGCCTTCGGCCGGGGGCGCTTTGTCTTGGCCGCCCGGCTGCCGTGGGCCGGGGGCGTTCAGGCCTGGGCGGTCTGGTGGCCTGGCTGCCGTGGGCCGGGGGCGTTCAGGCTCGGCGGCCTGGCTGCCGTGGGCCGGGGGCGCTTTGGCTCGGCGGCCTGGCTGCCTTGGGTCGGGGGCGTTCAGGCCTGGCGGCCTGGGATCGGCCCTCGACCGGAGGCCCTCCAGGGCCAGTTGCTCGGATGACACCCTCCGGAAAACCGTCCGCCCCCAGCCGCTCGCACGCCCCTCAGCCGATGGCCAACCGCGCCGCCTCCTCGGCGCACCCCCACGCCACCGTGACCCCCGCGCCGCCATGGCCGTAGTTGTGCACCAGGAGCCGGCCGTCCGGCAGGATGTCGCGGTCCAGGCGGACCGCGGGGCGGGTGGGGCGCAGTCCGACCCGGTGTTCCAGGACGCGCGCCCCTGTGATCTCCGGCCGCAGCGCCGCGCAACGGCGGACGATCGCCTCGGCCGTCGCGGGGTCGGGCTCCGGCGACCACGCGTCCTCCTCCGCCGTACCGCCGAGGACGAGCCCGCCCGGCTGCGGAAACATGTACGCGTGCTCCCCGGCCGCGTCGGTGGTGACGAGCCACGTGTCGATCCCGGGGTTCTCCACGACGACCAACTGCCCGCGCACGGGCCGTACGGACGGATCCGGCACCAGCTCCCGCGCACCCAGCCCCGTGCAGTTGACCACGACCGGCGCGTCGGCCTGAGCGAACGAGGACACCGTGCGAGCCTCGACCACCCCGCCGGCCGCGACGAACCGGTCCCGCAGCCACGGCAGATGAGCCGGCATGTCGATCAGCGGCAGCCGTGTACGGACGCCCGTCCCCGCGTACTCCTCGGCCGTGGCCGCCCGCAGCTCCGGCACCCGCCCCGCCAGCCACCCGTCGACCTCGTCGAGGCGGGTCTCGCCCAGTACGCCTTCGACCATGCTCACGCCGGTCGGTTCGGGCCGCGCCGCCAACTCCTCGTACACCTCCAGGGACCGCAAGGCCCACTCACGCGCGAGCGCGGCCGGCTCGATCCGGTACGGCCACCACAGCGCACCCGCGACCGCTGAGGTGGTCGCCTCGACGGCATCCCGCGTCCACACCCGCACCCGCCGCCCGCGTTCGGCGAGAACCACCGCGGTCGTCAGCCCGACGACCCCGCCGCCGACCACCACGATCTCGTCACTTCGCTCGCCCGCCATGCCGGGACCGTAGCGGAATGTGTCATGCCGTGCTCACATCACGCGCAGTGTGGGGATACTCACAATATGTGTGCCGAATACGCGACCTTCGGCCTGGCACCCGCGATGCGGGCCGGCGGAGTGCTCGACGACGGTGGTTTCCAGGTCCACCGGGACTTCGTGGACTTCATCGTCGACGGACGCCCCTTGCTGTTCCAGCTCTCCGACCTCGACGCGGTCTCCCCGCTCGCCTCCGACGTACCACCGGCGATCTTCACCGCGCAGGTCCGCAGCCTGCTCCTGGAGAGCGCGGCACCGCTGCCCGGCGGCCGGTACGTCGTCTACGGCTGCCCCGAGTGCGAGGACCTGGCCTGCGGCGCCGTCACCGCGATCATCCGGCGTGAAGGTGAGGACTTCATCTGGCGGGACTTCGCCTGGCAGACCGACGAACACGCCGACCTGGAGCTCAACGGCTACCACGGCATCGGCCCGTTCCGCTTCCGCGGCGCCGAGTACCGCGACGGCTCTGAGCGCCCTGCTGAACGGCTCCGCCCCGGACACCCGGCGCCGCGTCCTGCTGATCGGCGCCCGCGTCGCCGTCCTCGCCAAGCTGGCCGCGGCGTTACGCACCATCGGCGTCGGCGCCGACATCGCCCACGACGCCGACGGCGTGCCCGCCGACGAACTGCGCGGCTACGGCGCCGTCGTCTTCGGCCGCGCGACCGGTGAGCGGCAACGTGCCGCCGTCCGCCGCGCCTTCGACCAGGCCGGGATCCCGGTCGCCTGCGTCGACGGCCTCGCCCCGGTCGTTCCGCTCCTCGTCGCCCAGATCGAACACGCCCTGGATGGCAGTCCGGTCGGACAGCGCCGCCTCACCGGCCTGACCGCCGACGACGGCGCGGCGGACGTCGAGGTCACCTCCGCCTGCCGGGTCACGCTCACCGCGTACCGTCTCGACCGGCTCTCCCGCACCCACACCCACGAGATCTTCGACGGAGTCCTCGAACCGGGCCGCCACCGCATCGCCCTCGACGCCAAGGCGGTGAAGGGGCAGTCCTTCCTGGTGGCGCGCACCTCCACGAGCGTGCTGGTGACGGCCGTGCCCCACTGAGAACCGCCACGCGAACCACCCGCGACGGCCATTAGGATCAGCGATCTGATGACTGCCACCCTCGTCGCCAAGAACCTCGCCGCCGGCCACGGAGACCGCTCCCTGTTCGCCGGGCTCGACCTCGTCGTCGCGCCCGGCGACGTGATCGGCCTGGTCGGAGCCAACGGCGCGGGCAAATCCACCCTGCTCAGGATGCTCGCCGGACTCACCGCACCCGAGCAGGGCGAACTGCGCCTGTCCCCGCCGACCGCCACCGTCGGCCACCTCCCGCAGGAACCGGACCGCCGGCCCGGCGAGACCGTACGGGCGTTCCTGGCCCGCCGCACCGGCGTCGCCGAGGCCCAGCGGACCATGGACGAGGCGACCCAGGCCCTGGTCGACGAGACCCCCGGCGCCGACGACGCCTACGCCACGAGCCTGGAGCGCTGGCTCGGGCTCGGCGGCGCCGACCTCGACGAACGCGCCGAGGAGGTCGCCGACTCGCTGGGCCTCGCGGTCGACCTGGACCAGCCGATGACGTCCCTGTCCGGCGGCCAGGCCGCCCGCGCCGGCCTCGCCTCACTCCTGCTGTCCCGCTACGACGTCTTCCTCCTCGACGAGCCGACCAACGACCTCGACCTGGACGGCCTGGAGCGCCTGGAACGCTTCGTGAGCGGCCTGCGCGCCGGCACGGTGGTCGTCAGCCACGACCGCGAGTTCCTCACCCGCACCGTCACCAAGGTCCTCGAACTCGACCTCGCCCAGCAGCAGATCAACCTCTACGGCGGTGGCTACGAGGCCTACCTGGAGGAGCGGGACGTCGCCCGCCGGCACGCCCGCGACGAGTTCGAGGAGTACGCCGACAAGAAGGCGGCCCTCCAGGACCGCGCCCAGACACAGCGGTCGTGGATGGACAAGGGAGTGAAGAACGCGCGCCGCAAGGCGGGCAGCGACAACGACAAGATCGGCCGCAAGTTCCGCAGCGAGGCCAGCGAGAAGCAGGCCGCGAAGGCCCGGCAGACCCAGCGCATGATCGAACGGCTGGACGTCGTCGAGGAGCCCCGCAAGGAGTGGGAACTGCGCATGGAGATCGCGTCGGCCCCGCGCTCGGGCGCCGTCGTCGCGACCCTGCGGGACGCCGAGGTGCGCCGCGGTGACTTCGTCCTGGGCCCGGTGTCCCTGCAGATCGACTGGGCGGACCGGGTGGCGGTGACCGGCGCGAACGGCGCCGGCAAGTCCACGCTGCTCGCCGCCCTGCTCGGCCGCGTCCCGCTCGACGCCGGGCACGCCGCGCTCGGCTCGGGCGTCCTGCTCGGCGAGGTCGACCAGGCCCGCAAGCTGTTCCACGGCCAGGAGGCCCTGCTCGACGCCTTCCGCGCGGCCGTCCCGGACACCGAACCGGCCGAGGTCCGCACCCTCCTGGCCAAGTTCGGCCTCAAGTCGGACCACGTCCTGCGCGCCGCGGCGACCCTCTCACCGGGCGAGCGCACCAGAGCCGCCCTCGCGCTGCTCCAGGGCCGGGGCGTCAACCTCCTGGTCCTCGACGAGCCGACCAACCACCTCGACCTGCCCGCCATCGAGCAGCTGGAGTCGGCCCTCGACGCCTACGAGGGCACCCTCGTCCTGGTCACCCACGACCGCCGCATGCTGGACGCCGTACACGTGACACGCCGCCTGGAGGTCGCGGACGGCAAGGTGACCGAGCGCTAGCGGGCCGTCAGACGGGTGGCGAGGGAGGGGTAGTCCACGACGCACCCCTCCTCGTCGAACTCCAGGTCGCTGCGGAAGTCACCGGAGGCGTAACGGACCCGCCCGGGCCCGAGATGCGTGTACGTCTGCCGCGACGGCCGTACCGTCAGATCCGGCACCGACACCCAGGCCATCAGGAACTCCCGCTCGCCGGGCGCCTGATGGAGCCCGTGCCGGAGCACCGGCATGGTGTTGGTGAGCGGGCACAGCCCGAGATCGCAGTCGAGGGCGCCGTCGACGTCGGGCAGCGGCTCGCCGTTCGCGGTCCAGCGGCCCTGACCGTCGTGCCGCAGGTCGAGCGTGCGGATGCCGTTGGCGGTCTCGGCTGTCACCAGCAGGCCGCGGGTCACGAAGCCGCCGACCGTGTCGAGTTCGTATGTGACCCAGTACGGTTCCGGATCGACCCCGACGGCTCGCCCGTGCGCGCGCAACTCGCCGTCCCCGAGCTGGGCCCAGGCGGTCTCGAACCCCCGGCTCGCGGACACTTCCCAGGTGATGGCACGCGAAGGAGACATGCCGATCACACTAGGCCGGAAGGGCGCGAAGCGCCTCTTCCAGGGGCGCGGGACCGTTTCGATCTGCGGCTCCGCCGCGTGTGCGCGACCAGCCACAACGGACCCGCAGCTCCCCACGGCCACCCCGGCGAAGCCGTCAGCGGCGACCGTTCTTCGGGTCGGCCAGACCGGCGCGGCGCAGCGCGTCGGCCATCGCGCTGTTGGCCGGCGGGGGCGCCTGACGCGAACCGCCGCCACCGCCTCGGCCGCCACCACCGCCACCGCCCCGGCCGCCCTGCCGCTGCTGCGGCGGACGCCCCCCGCGCTGCCGGCGCTCGCCGGAGCCGCCGCCCTGGCTCTGCGGGGCCGCCTCGTCGTCCAGGCGCAGCGTCAGCGAGATCCGCTTGCGCGGGATGTCGACGTCGAGGACCTTCACCTTGACGATGTCCCCGGGCTTCACCACGTCCCGCGGGTCCTTGACGAACGTCTTCGACATCGCGGAGACGTGCACCAGGCCGTCCTGGTGGACACCGACGTCGACGAACGCCCCGAAGGCGGCGACGTTCGTCACGACGCCCTCCAGGACCATCCCGGACGCCAGGTCGGAGATCTTCTCCACGCCCTCCTTGAAGGTGGCCGTCTTGAAGCGCCGGACGCGGGTCGCGGCCCGGCTTCTCCAGCTCCTTGAGGATGTCGGTGACGGTCGGCAGACCGAACGTCTCGTCCACGAAGTCCTGCGGCTTCAGCGAGCGCAGCGCACCGGTGTTGCCGACGAGCGCGGCGACCTCCTGGCCGGCTGGTCTTCACCATGCGCCGCACGACCGGGTACGCCTCCGGGTGCACGCTGGACGCGTCCAGCGGGTCGTCGCCGCCACGGATCCGCAGGAAGCCCGCGCACTGCTCGTACGCCTTCGGACCGAGGCGCGCCACCTTCTTCAGCTCCCCCCGGGACGTGAACGGCCCGTTGGCGTCCCGGTGCGCCACGATGTTCTCCGCGAGCCCGGAGGTGATGCCGGAGACCCGGGCGAGCAGCGGGGCCGACGCGGTGTTGACGTCCACGCCCACGCCGTTCACACAGTCCTCCACCACCGCGTCCAGCGAGCGCGACAGCTTCACCTCGGACAGGTCGTGCTGGTACTGGCCGACGCCGATCGACTTCGGGTCGATCTTCACCAGCTCGGCCAGCGGGTCCTGCAGCCGGCGCGCGATCGACACGGCGCCGCGCAGCGACACGTCCATGTCGGGCAGCTCCTGCGAGGCGAAGGCGGACGCCGAGTACACGGACGCGCCGGCCTCGGACACCATCACCTTCGTGAGCTTCAGCTCCGGGTGCTTGGTGATCAGTTCACCGGCGAGCTTGTCGGTCTCGCGGGACGCCGTGCCGTTGCCGATCGCGACCAGCTCGACCGCGTGCTCCTTCGCGAGCCGGGCCAGCTTGGCGATCGCCTCGTCCCACCGGTTGGCCGGGACGTGCGGGTGGATGACGTCCGTGGCGACGACCTTGCCGGTGGCGTCGACCACGGCGACCTTCACGCCCGTACGGAAACCGGGGTCCAGGCCGAGCGTCGCGCGCGTGCCCGCCGGGGCGGCGAGCAGCAGGTCGCGCAGGTTCGCCGCGAAGACCCGCACCGCCTCGTCCTCGGCGGCCGTGCGCAGCCGCAGCCTCAGGTCGATGCCGAGGTGGACGAGGATGCGGGTGCGCCACGCCCAGCGGACCGTGTCCTTCAGCCACTTGTCGGCGGGGCGGCCCCGGTCGGCGATCCCGAACCGGTTCGCGACGATGCCCTCGTACGACGACGGGCCGTCCGTGGCCTCCTCGGGCTCCAGGACGAGCTCGAGGACCTCCTCCTTCTCGCCCCGCAGCATGGCCAGGATGCGGTGCGAGGGCAGCTCGGTGAACGGCTCGGCGAAGTCGAAGTAGTCGGCGAACTTCGCCCCCGCCTCCTCCTTGCCGTCCCGCACCTTGGCGGCCAGCCGCCCGCGCACCCACATGCGCTCGCGCAGCTCGCCGATCAGGTCGGCGTCCTCCGAGAACCGCTCGGTGAGGATCGCCCGGGCGCCGTCGAGGGCGGCCTGCGGGTCGGCGACGCCCTTGTCGGCGTCGACGAACGCGGCGGCCGCGGCGAGGGGCTCCACGGCGGATTCGCCGAGCAGCCCCTCCGCCAGCGGCTCGAGACCCGCCTCACGCGCGATCTGTGCCTTGGTACGTCGCTTGGGCTTGTACGGGAGGTAGATGTCCTCCAGGCGCGCCTTGGTCTCGGCGCCCCGGATCCGTGCCTGAAGCTCTTCGGTGAGCTTGCCCTGCTCGCGCACCGACTCCAGGATCGCCGTCCGCCGCTCCTCCAGCTCCCGCAGATAGCGCAGCCGCTCCTCGAGCGTGCGCAGCTGCGCATCGTCGAGCATCTCGGTCGCTTCCTTGCGGTAGCGGGCGATGAAGGGCACCGTAGAACCGCCGTCGAGCAGCTCCACGGCAGCCTTGACCTGCCGCTCCCGTACGCCGAGTTCCTCGGCGATCCTGCCTTCGATGGACCCTACTTCGAGGGACCCGGGTGTCGTCACATCCCGTACCGCCTTCTCCACTGAGGTTGCGCGGCAATTGTGGCAGGTGGCACCGACACTCGGGGTCCAGGGCGGCCCGGCAGGTCGCCAGTGGCGCCCGATCAGACCCGGCGGCTGCGGGTGGAGGACGACGCTCCACCGAAGAGCCGGGCCAGGGCCCGGAAGGGCAGGGTCACGACGGTGGCGATGGCGCCGCCGATCTGGCGCAGCACGTCTGCGATAGCACGGAACACGTTCATTCCCCTTTCCTCTCCCGACCGCACCGGCCGGGAGAGACCGGGTACCTCGTTGACGCTTCACCATGCGTCATGGTCGAACACGAGTGCTTGGTGCGGTTCGCACCCGCAGCGGAGCGCGCCTCACCGCTTGCCGAGCAGACCTTCCGGATAGGCCCCCGCCATGACCGCCGCCTGAGCGAAAGCGGTGCCCAGCTCGGTCAGCCGGGCCACGCCCTGCGGACCCAGATGTTCGTACGGAGCCCGGTCGAGGCGGTCCGTCTGCTGCTCGATCTCCTCGCGAAGGGCAACGCCGCGCTCGGTGAGCTCGCCGGTCGCGTCCAGCAGTCCGCGCTCACGCAGCCGGTCCGTCGCCGCGTCCCAGTCCTCCTGGCTCCAGCCCCGGGTGCCGAACACCCACTTCGGTGTCATGCCCTTGCCCGTCGCCGTGTGGGTCACCATCGCCTCGAGACCGTCCAGCCCCGCGGACATCAGCACGGCCAGATGCCCGTCGCCCCGGTGCTCGCGCAGCAGGGTCGCCGCATGCCAGTACGCGAGGTGCGGCTCCTCGGGAACGGGCAGGTCGGCATGGGCGGCGTACAGCGGCCTCGCGCCGCGCGAACAGGCCTCGGTGGCGCGTAGCGCGAGCCGCGCCGCCTCGGCCATCTCCGATGACGCCAGGGTCTCCTCGCCCAGCAGGCGGCGCAGTGTCGCGTCGACCGCACGCACGCGTGCGGCCAGCACCTGGCCGGGTGCGGCGGTCTCCCACACCGCCGGCACGTGCCGGGCCACGAGCTCGTACTTGTAGTTGTAGAAGGCCGCCGCCACCGCCCCGGGCCCGACCGGTCCGAGGGCGGCGGACCGCACGGCGAAGTTCACGGCGTGGCGATGGGTGATCCCGGCAGCACCCAGTTCCCGTCCCAGATCCGGCGAGAAATAGTGCGTCGAGTGCAGGGAGTTGAGCACATTCTGGCAGCGGCGGCCGGCGAGCGGCTCAAGGGCGGCAGTCGTCATGCCGGGAAGGTTACCAACCGCTTGGTATGCCCTCCACGGCCGCACACCGACATGGGGCTCACCCTGCTCGGCAGGATCGCGGGCCACGACCACGCACAGATCGTCCAGCTGGCCACCGAGTACGACCCGCAGCCGCCCTACGACGCCGGAACACCCGAGAAGGCGCCCCCGCACCTCGTCGACCGGTTCCGGTCGCACGCCGACCTCATCCTGACGTAGGCACACCCCAGCCGAACGACGGCTGCCTGCGCTCCAGGAACGCGGCGACGCCCTCCGCGGTGTCGCCGCTCCCGCGCGCCTGCCCGGCCCAGTACGCGTCCCGGTCCGTACGCCCGTCCGCGAACTCCTTCGCCGCCGCCTGTGTCAGCTGCGAACGGGACACCAGGGTCCGGGTGAACTCGGCGACCCGCTTGCCGAGTTCCCCCTCGGGCAGCACCTCGTCGGCCAGACCGGTGCGCAGCGCCCGCTCCGTGTCGATCAGCTCGCCGGAGAACAACAGGTACTTGGCGGTGGCCGGACCCACCAGGGACACCAGCCGCCCCGTCGAGGACGCCGGGTACACGATGCCGAGCTTCGCGGGCGTCACACCGAACAGCGCCCCCTCCTCGGCGAACCGCAGATCACAGGCCGCCGCCAGCTGCGCCCCGCCGCCCACGCAGTGTCCGCGCACCGCCGCCAGCGTCGGCTTCGCGAACGCGGCGAGCGCCTCCTCGGCCCGCACGGCCAGCCCCTGCGCCTCCCCCGGCGAGTCCCGGAGCGTCGAGATGTCGGCCCCGGCACAGAACGTCCCGCCCTCGCCGGTGAGCACCAGCGCACGCACGGCCGGATCGCCGGCCAGCCCCTCAAGCAGCGGCGGCAGCGAGCGCCACATCGCGGCGGTCATGGCATTGCGCTTCTGGGGATGGTGGATGACGACCGTCGCGACCGAGTCGGTCACGCTGTGCAGCAGCTGCGGCTCCATGCGCGGATGCTATCCGGATGGCAAACCCGTACAACCCGAATAGTTCACCGAGACGGCACAACAGGGACAGGACCAGTCCCACAACTGACCGTGTCATACGCCAACGGTCAGAAGTGCTCGATACTTGCTGACTTCTGTTCAGCCCTGGGGCGCGGAGCGCATCGTTACCAACACTCGAGATGTGGTGACAATCGAGCGCGAGGGTGGCGACCGGACGATGGACGACCACGGGCGTGGGCACGGCCTGCGCCCAGAGGGCGGCGCGGCGCCCCTCGGGCCCGCGGATCCGCTGCCGTACGAGGGGGTCTGGCGGTTCACCGCGCCCGCGGTCGACGCCTCGGTCCCGCAGGCCCGGCACGCCGTGCGGGACCTGCTGCTGCGCCAGGGCGTGCCGGTCTCGGACGACCTGGCCCAGGGCCTGCTGCTGATCGTCTCGGAGCTGGTGACCAACGCCGTGAAGCACGCGGCGGTGCTGTCGCCGACGCTCGCCGTCGAGGTGGCCGTCGGGGCCGAGTGGCTGCGGGTGTCCGTGGAGGACAACCACCCCTACCGGCCCACCGCCCTGGAGACCGACCACGGCCGGACCGGCGGGCGCGGACTGCTCCTGGTGCGCGAGGTCACCCGGGAGGCGGGCGGCGTGTGCGACGTCGAGCACACCGCGAGCGGCGGCAAGGTGATCTGGGCCGCCCTGCCGCTCAAGCCCGCCTGCTTCTTCTAGGCCCGGTCGTCGGAACCTGCGTCACCAGCCGGCCGACGCGCCCGTCAGCTCCCTGATCGCGGGCCGGGCCGCGTCCAGGACGGTCATGAACCAGGCCGAGAAGGTGTCCTTGGCGTGCCGCTCCGCCAGCTCGGGCGGGGTCACGAAGGCCGTCGACCCCGACCTCCTCCGGGTCCGGCCGCAGCACGGCCTGCACCAGGCCGACGAAGAGGTGGTTGTACTCCTGCTCCACCAGCCCCGAGTCCGGGTCCGGGTGGTTGTAGCGGACCGTGCCGGCCTCGGCCAGCAGGGACGGGGAGACGCCCAGCTCCTCGAAGGTCCGCCGCGCCGCCGCCGCGAAGGGCGCCTCGCCGGGGTAGGGGTGGCCGCAGCAGGTGTTGGACCACACGCCGGGGGAGTGGTACTTGCCCAGCGCGCGCTGCTGGAGCAGCAGCCGGCCCGTGCTCGTCGAAGAGGAACACGGAGAACGCGCGGTGCAGTTGCCCGGGCGGCTGGTGGGCGGCGAGCTTCTCCGCGGTGCCGATCGTCACGCCGTTCTCGTCGACCAGTTCCAGCAAAATCGCGTCTGCGGTGCCGTTCGACGGGTTGTGCGTCGCGGTGGCAGGTGTGATCGGCATACCCATCCTTCGCATCGGTCTTCGCGCCCCAAGTCTGCCGTACGAATCCGGCACTCCCGGCACTTCGCGGCCCGCCCGCATGTCCCCGCGCGGTGGCGCGGAGAGCGGACGGCGGCGCTCGGACGGCGGAAGAGGGACCCAGTAGCTGATCGTGCCCGGTGCGGTGGGCCGAGAATCGTCCCTGCCGGTGCGGTGAGGGGCAGCGGGGCGCAGACGTGCGCCGAGGGCTGCGTCCCCCGGCGCACTCGCATCGGAATGCGCCCCACCAGTCTCAGGCACCTCATGAGCCTCCGCGTCAGTGGCAGAGCCGCGCCTCGTGCTCCGCGTGCCCGGTCGGCTCCAGCTGGAAGGTGCAGTGCTCCACGTCGAAGTGGTCGCCGAGGCAGCCCTGCAGCTCGTGCAGCATCTTCTCGTGGCCGATCGCGTTCAGTACCTCCGAGCTGACGACCACATGCGCCGAGAGCACCGGCATGCCGGAGGTGATCGTCCAGGCGTGCAGGTCGTGGACGTCCTCGACCCCGTCCAGTCGCCAGGATGTGGGCCCGTACCTCCGCCATGTCGACGCCCTTGGGCGCCGCCTCCAGCAGCACGTCGAGCGTCTCGCGCAGCAGCTTCCAGGTGCGCGGCACGATCATCAGGCCGATGACCAGCGAGGCGATCGGGTCGGCGGCCTGCCAGCCGGTGAGCAGGATCACCACGGCCGAGACGATCACCGCGACCGAGCCCAGCGCGTCCGCCGCCACCTCCAGGAACGCGCCGCGCACGTTCAGGCTCTCCTTCTGGCCGCGCATCAGCAGCGCCAGCGAGACCAGGTTCGCCGACCAGGCCGATCGCGCCGAACACGAGGGTCAGCCCGCCCTCGGTGTCCGCCGGCGTGATGAACCGCTCGACCGCCTCGTACAGCGACGTAGCCGCCGACGCCGAGCAGCAGCAGACAGTTGGCCAGGGCGGCGAGGATCTCGGCGCGGGCGAAGCCGAAGGTGCGCCCGGTCGCTCGGCGGGCGGTTCGCGAAGTGGATGGCGAGCAGCGCCATGCCCAGGCCCAGCGCGTCCGTCGCCATGTGCGCCGCGTCCGCGATCAGGGCGAGCGAGTCGGCGAGCGGCGCCGCCGACGATCTGGACGACCATGATGCCGAGCGTGATCGCCAGCGCGACCCGCAGCCTGCCGCGGTACGCCGAGGTCGCCGTACCGCCGGCCGCGCGCGCCGTGCGCGTGCCCGTGATCGTGCCCAGCCCCCATGGAAAGCCGCCTCCTGTGTCCGTCAGATCGTGCTCGGGCACCGGTCACAGTGAACTACGGGTGAGGGGGTATCGGGCAACGCGGCACTGAACACCGTTGTCATGTGCCCTGACCTGCGGAAACGATGCGCAGGTCAGGGCTACCGTCAGTCGGTCACGGCGCCGTGGTGCAGCAGCCAGCCGCTGCCACGCCGACTCGACCATCTCGCGCACCCCGCGCCGCGCCGTCCAGCCGAGCTGCTCGGCCGCCCGGGCCGCCGAGGCCACCGCCCGCGGCGCGTCCCCGGGGCGGCGGCTCCTCGACCACCGGCGGCGCGCCGGTCGCCGGTGACCTCGCCGATGACCGTGATCAGCTCGCGCACGGAGACGCCCTCGCCGCGGCCGATGTTGACCGTCAGGTCGCCGCGTCGACGCCCGCCGTCGGCGAGCCGCCGGGCCGCCGCGAGATGCGCCTCGGCCAGGTCGGCGACGTGGATGTAGTCGCGGACGCAGGTGCCGTCCGGCGTCGGGTAGTCGTCGCCGAAGATCCGCGGCGCCTCGTCGCGGGTCAGCCGGTCGAAGACCATCGGGACGATGTTGAAGACACCCGTGTCGGCCAGCTCCGGCGCGGCGGCGCCCGCCACGTTGAAGTAGCGCAGGCACACGGTGGAGATCCCGTGCGCCTGGCCCGCCGCCCGCACCAGCCACTCCCCGGCGAGCTTGGTCTCGCCGTACGGGTTCACCGGCACGCACGGGCGTGTCCTCCGTGATGAGGTCCACGTCCGGGTTGCCGTACACGGCCGCCGACGAGGAGAACACGAAGCGCCCGATGCCCGCCTCGGCGACCGCGTCCAGGAGGGTCGCCAGACCGCCGACGTTCTCCCGGTAGTAGCGCGTCGGCTGTGCCACGGACTCGGCGACCTGCTTGCGCGCCGCGAGATGCACCACACCCGTCACCGCCGTGCTCGGCGAACACCCGCTTCAGCAGGTCCCCGTCCAGCGACGACCCCTCGACGAGCGGGACGTCGGCCGGGAGCCGCGCGGGCACCCCGGCCGAGAGGTCGTCCAGTACGAGGACGCGCTCCCCGGCCTCGGTCATGGCCCGCGCCACATGTGCCCCGATGTAGCCGGCCCCGCCTGTGATCAGCCACGTCATGGTCGCCCACCCTATGCCGCCACGGCCGGGCCCTGCGCAATGTCCCCGATGTCCGGTCTGGGGGCACGGTTTGTGGGGCGGGCCCCGGATCCCCGATGATGATCGCGGCAAAGGCTTGGGCAAACCACGTTGATCGATCCGCCGAACGGGCGGTGAACGTGGCCCTCCCGGCATCCGATAGCCTCTGCCGACATGCCGCCCGGGAGCCACCGGCAGCGGGCGCCCCCACCATGCACAGCACCGGCGCGGACGCGTCGGTACCCAGGGAGTGAGTTCGGTTGTCGACCGCCATCCTCACCGGTCAGCCGGTCCCCGGATCGTCGATCGAGGGCGATCTGCGGTCCCTCGGTTTCGACGTGCGGAGCGCCGCCGACGCCGCCGAGGCCGAGACCCTGCTCGCCGCGGTGCCCGGCGAGGAGCGGGTCGCCCTGGTCGACGCCCGGTTCGTCGGCCACCTGCACGCGCTGCGCCTCGGCCTCACCGACCCCCGCTTCCCGCTCGCCGCGATCCCCGGCGCCGTCACCGCCCAGCCCGCCGGCCGCCAGGCGCTGACCCGGGCGATGGCCCGGGAGAACTCCGCGGGCGGCGGCACGGCACCGCGGTCGCCGTCGACAGCCTCGCCGACCGCATCGTCACCGCCCTCGACGCCGACGGCACCGAGGTGCACCGCCCCGAGCTGGGCAGCCTGGTCGCCGCCGTCCCCGCCGACCCGCAGGCCCGCAACGAGGCACGGCAGGCCGTCGCGGCCGTCGACGACGAGGCCGTACGCCTGAAGTCGGCCGTGAAGTCCCGCGACGGCTTCTTCACCACCTACTGCATCAGCCCGTACTCCCGCTACATCGCCCGCTGGTGCGCCCGCCGCGGCCTGACCCCGAACCAGGTCACCACCGCCTCGCTGCATCACCGCGCTCATAGCGGCGGCCTGCGCGGCCACCGGCACCCGCGGCGGCTTCGTCGCGGCCGGCGTCCTGCTGATCGCCTCCTTCGTCCTGGACTGCACCGACGGCCAGCTCGCCCGCTACTCCCTGCAGTACTCCACGCTCGGCGCCTGGCTGGACGCCACCTTCGACCGGGCCAAGGAGTACGCCTACTACGCGGGCCTCGCCCTCGGCGCGGCCCGCGGCGGTGACGACGTCTGGGCCCTCGCCCTCGGCGCGATGGTCCTGCAGACCTGCCGGCACGTCGTGGACTTCTCCTTCAACGAGGCCAACCACGACGCCACCGCCAACACCAGCCCCACCGCCGCCCTCTCCGACAAGCTCGACAGCGTCGGCTGGACGGTCTGGGTGCGCCGGATGATCGTCCTGCCCATCGGCGAGCGCTGGGCGATGATCGCGGTCCTCACGGCGGCCACGACTCCCCGCATCACCTTCTACGTGCTGCTCATCGGCTGCGCCCTCGCCGCGACGTACACCACGGCGGGCCGGGTGCTGCGCTCGCTGACCCGCAAGGCCCGGCGCACCGACCGGGCGGCCGCGGGCGCTGGCCGACCTCGCGGACAGCGGACCGCTCGCACAGGGCATCGCCGAGGCGGTCAAGAAGCCCGCCCGCAGGCTGCCGGGCTTCGCCGCCCCCGCCGTCGCCCTCCTCGGAGGCCGTCGCCGTCGTCCTGCTCGGGCGCCCTGACCGGCTTCGGCGCACCGTGGGTGCTCGTCGCCGGGCCGTCGTCTACGTCCTGACCTCGGGCCTCGCCGTCGCCCGCCCACTCAAGGGCGCCCTCGACTGGCTGGTCCCCCCGTTCTTCCGCGCCGCCGAGTACGGCACCGTCCTGGTGCTGGCGGCCAAGGCGGACGTGAACGGAGCCCTTCCTGCGGCTTTCGGGCTGGTGGCCGCGGTCGCCTACCATCACTACGACACGGTGTACCGCATCCGCGGCAACGCCGGAGCGCCGCCGGCCTGGCTGGTGCGCGCCATCGGGGGGCACGAAGGACGGACGCTGCTCGTCACCGTCCTCGCCGCGCTGCTCACCGCCTCGCAGTTCACGGTCGCGCTCACGGTCACTCGCCGTGGCCGTGGCCCTGGTGGTGCTCGTCGAGAGCATCCGCTTCTGGGTGTCCGCAGGGGCACCCGCCGTACACGATGAAGGAGAACCCGCATGATCGGCCTCGTGCTGGCGGCCGGCGCCGGACGGCGTCTGCGCCCCTACACCGACAGCCTTCCCAAGGCTCTGGTGCCGGTGGGGCCCGCGGGTATAGAGGGCGAACCGACGGTTCTCGATCTGACCCTCGGCAACTTCGCCGAGGTCGGCCTGACCGAGGTCGGGATCATCGTCGGCTACCGCAAGGAGGCCGTGTACGCGCGCAAGGAGGCGCTGGAGCAGAAGTACGGCGTCAAGCTCACCCTCATCGACAACGACAAGGCCGAGGAGTGGAACAACGCCTACTCCCTGTGGTGCGGGCGTGACGCCCTCAAGGACGGCGTGATCCTCGCCAACGGCGACACCGTCCACCCGGTCTCCGTCGAGAAGACGCTGCTCGCCGCCCGCGGCGACGGCAAGAAGATCATCCTCGCCCTCGACACGGTCAAGGACCTCGCGGACGAGGAGATGAAGGTCGTCGTCGACCCCGAGAAGGGCATGACGAAGATCACCAAGCTGATGGACCCCGCCGAGGCCACCGGCGAGTACATCGGCGTCACCCTCATCGAGGGCGACGCGGCCCCCGAGCTGGCCGACGCGCTCAAGACGGTGTGGGAGACCGACCCGCAGCAGTTCTACGAGCACGGCTACCAGGAGCTCGTGAACCGCGGCTTCCGGATCGACGTGGCGCCGATCGGCGACGTCAAGTGGGTGGAGATCGACAACCACGACGATCTCGCCCGCGGACGGGAGATCGCGTGCCAGTACTGACCCGGCTCATCCCCTCGCCGCTCGTCGTGGACATCCGCCCGGGTGCCCTCGACGACCTGGCCTGCGTCCTCGCCGACGAGCGCATCTCGCACTCCGGCCGGCTCGCCGTCGCCGTCAGCGGCGGCTCCGGTGCCAGGCTGCGCGAGCGGATCGCGCCCGGCATGCCCGGCGCCACCTGGTACGAGGTCGGCGGCGGCACCCTCGACGACGCGGTCCGGCTGGCCGAGCGACATAAAGGCCGGCCACTACGACGCG
Source organism: uncultured Actinomycetota bacterium (assembly GCA_963798065.1). Taxonomy (GTDB): domain Bacteria; phylum Actinomycetota; class Actinomycetes; order Streptomycetales; family Streptomycetaceae; genus Streptomyces. The sequence continues at coordinate 427,767 of CAWCSC010000005.1, forward strand.
GTCGTCGGCCTCGGCGGCGGCAAGATCATCGACTGCGCCAAGTTCGCCGCGGCGCGGGTCGGCCTGCCCCTGGTCGCCGTGCCGACGAACCTCGCGCACGACGGCCTGTGCTCGCCGGTCGCCACCCTCGACAACGACGCGGGCCGCGGCTCGTACGGCGTGCCGAACCCGATCGCGGTCGTCATCGACCTCGACGTCATCCGTGAGGCCCCGGTCCGCTTCGTGCGCGCCGGCATCGGCGACGCGATCTCCAACATCTCCGCGATCGCCGACTGGGAGCTGGCCAACCGCGTCAAGGGCGAGAAGATCGACGGCCTCGCCGCGGCCATGGCCCGCCAGGCCGGCGAGGCGGTGCTCCGGCACCCCGGCGGCATCGGCGACAACGGCTTCCTCCAGGTGCTCGCCGAGGCGCTGGTCCTCAGCGGCATCGCCATGTCGGTGTCGGGCGACTCGCGGCCGTCCTCCGGCGCCTGCCACGAGATCAACCACGCCTTCGACCTGCTCTTCCCCAAGCGGGCCGCCGCCCACGGCGAGCAGTGCGGACTGGGCGCGGCCTTCGCGATGTACCTGCGCGGGGCGCACGAGGAGTCGGCGTACATGGCCGAGGTGCTGCGCCGGCACGGGCTGCCCGTGCTGCCGGAGGAGATCGGCTTCACGACGGACGAGTTCGTCAAGGCCGTGGAGTTCGCCCCGGAGACCCGGCCCGGCCGCTACACCATCCTCGAACACCTCGACCTGAACACCGAACAGATCAAGGACATCTACGCCGACTATGTCAAGGCCATCGGTAGCTGAACTCCGCCCCGTCGTTCACCCCGCGGGGGTGAAGGACCGGCGCAGCGGTGAGCACTGGATGGGACGCCTCTACATGCGTGAGGTGTCCCTGCGGGTCGACCGTTACCTGGTCAACACCAGGGTCACGCCCAACCAGCTCACCTACCTGATGACCGTCTGCGGTGTGCTCGCGGCCCCGGCCCTGCTGGTGCCGGGGATCGCGGGCGCGGTGCTCGGCGTCGTCATGGTCCAGATGTATCTGCTGCTGGACTGCGTCGACGGCGAGATCGCGCGCTGGAAGAAGCAGTACTCGCTCAACGGCGTCTACCTCGACCGGGTCGGCGCCTACCTCACCGACGCCGCGGTCCTCGTCGGCTTCGGCCTGCGCGCCGCCGACCTGTGGGGCAGCGGCCGGATCGACTGGCTGTGGGCCTTCCTCGGCACCCTGGCCGCCCTCGGCGCCATCCTGATCAAGGCCGAGACCGACCTCGTCGGCGTCGCCCGCCACCAGGCCGGAAAGCCGCCCGGTCAAGGAGGCCGCCTCCGAGATGCGCTCCTCCGGCATGGCGCTGGCCCGCAAGGCCGCCGCGCGCCCTGAAGTTCCACCGGCTGATCCTCGGCATCGAGGCGTCCCTGCTGATCCTGGTGCTGGCGATCGTCGACCAGGTCCGCGGCGACCTGTTCTTCTCCCGGCTCGGCGTCGCGGTGCTGGCCGGCATCGCGCTGGTGCAGACCCTGCTGCACCTCGTGTCCATCCTCGCTTCGAGCAGGCTGAAGTGAGCGGCATGAAGGTCGGCGCGGTCATCATCACCATGGGCAACCGCCCCGACGAACTGCGCGCCCTCCTCGACTCGGTCGCCAAGCAGGACGGCGACCCGGTCGAGGTGGTCGTCGTCGGCAACGGCTCGCCCGTCCCGGACGTCCCCGAGGGCGTCCGCACCATCGAGCTGCCCGAGAACCTCGGCATCCCCGGCGGCCGCAACGTCGGCATCGAGGCCTTCGGCCCCGGCCGGCCGGGACGTCGACATCCTGCTCTTCCTGGACGACGACGGGCTGCTCGCGAGCCACGACACCGCCGAGCTGTGCCGGAAGGCCTTCGAGGCCGACCCGAAGCTCGGCATCGTCGAGTTTCCGCATAGCCGACCCGGAGACCGGCGTCACCCAGCGCCGCCACGTGCCCCGGCTGCGCGCCGCAGACCCGATGCGCTCCTCGCGCGTCACCACCTTCCTCGGCGGCGCCAACGCCGTCCGCACCCGGGTCTTCGCCGACGTCGGCGGACTCCCGGACGAGTTCTTCTACGCCCACGAGGAAACCGACCTGGCATGGCGGGCCCTCGACGCGGGCTGGATGATCGACTACCGGTCCGACATGGTGCTGTACCACCCGACGACCGCTCCCTCGCGGCACGCGGTCTACCACCGCATGGTCGCCCGCAACCGCGTCTGGCTGGCCCGCCGCAACCTCCCCGGCGCCGCTCGTCCCGGTCTATCTCGGCGTGTGGCTGCTGCTCACCCTCGCTACGCCGCCCCTCCCGCCCCGCCCTGCGGGCCTGGTTCGGCGGATTCCGCGAAGGCTGGACCACCCCGTGCGGCCCCGCCGGCCCATGAAGTGGCGTACGGTGTGGCGGCTGACCCGACTGGGCCGGCCCCCCGTCATCTGACAAGCTCGTATCCGGGAGCATCCGGGAGCACCCGGGCCGTACCCCGGCCCCCGGCTCATGCCAGGCCCGCACAGGCCGACGCATCTCGAAGACGAAAGTTTCCACTAGTGAGTGAGACAACGCACGACGCCGCGGTCGCGGTGAGCGCGCCCGCGTCGCCCGACGAGGGACTCACGGCGGCGGAGCTCGCCGCCAAGCACGGGCTGACCGTGAGCGGCGCCCGGCCGTCCCTCATCGAGTACGTCCGTCAGCTCTGGGACCGGCGCCACTTCATCCTCGCCTTCTCCCGGGCGAAGCTGACCGCCCAGTACAGCCAGGCCAAGCTCGGCCAGCTGTGGCAGGTGGCCACGCCGCTGCTGAACGCGGCCGTGTACTTCTTCATCTTCGGCCTGCTCCTGGAGGCCGACCGGGGCATGTCCCGCGAGGTGTACATCCCGTTCCTGGTCACGGGCGTGTTCGTGTTCACCTTCACGCAGAGCTCGGTGATGGCGGGCGTGCGCGCGATCTCCGGCAACCTCGGCCTGGTGCGGGCCCTGCACTTCCCGCGCGCCGCGCTGCCGATCTCCTTCGCGCTCCAGCAGCTCCAGCAGCTGCTGTTCTCGATGATCGTGCTGTTCGCCGTCGCGATCGGCTTCGGCAGCTACCCGGACCTGTCCTGGCTGCTGATCGTGCCGGTGCTCGTCCTGCAGTTCTGCTTCAACACCGGCCTCGCGCTGATCATGGCCCGGGCGGGCGCCAAGACCCCGGACCTCGCGCAGCTGATGCCGTTCGTGATGCGGACGTGGATGTACGCGTCCGGCGTGATGTTCTCCATCCCGATCTTCCTGAAGGACAAGCCGGACTGGATCGCGAACGTCCTGCAGTGGAACCCGGCCGCGATCTACATGGACCTGATGCGCTTCGCCCTCATCGACGGCTACGGCTCGGCGAACCTGCCCCGACCACGTGTGGGCGGTCGCGGGCGGCTGGGCCGTGCTGTTCGCCCTCGGCGGCTTCGTGTACTTCTGGAAGGCGGAGGAGAGGTACGGCCGTGGCTGAGCAGAAGCAGGACGCGCGGATTCCCACCGTCATCGCGGACGACCTCCACATCGTCTACCGCGTCAACGGCGCCAAGACCGGCAAGGGCAGCGCCACCGCCGCCCTCAGCCGCATCCTCAAGCGGGGCTCCGACGACGCGGCGCGCGGCGTGCGCAAGGTGCACGCGGTGCGCGGTGTCTCCTTCGTGGCGTACCGCGGGCGAGGCCATCGGCCTGATCGGCTCCAACGGCTCCGGCAAGTCGACCCTGCTGCGGGCCATCGCCGGCCTGCTCCCCGCCGAGCAGGGCAAGGTCTACACCGACGGCCAGCCCTCGCTGCTCGGCGTCAACGCGGCCCTGATGAACGACCTCACCGGCGAACGGAACGTCATATTGGGCGGGCTCGCCATGGGCATGTCCCGCGAGGAGATCAAGGAGCGCTACCAGCAGATCGTCGACTTCTCCGGCATCAACGAGAAGGGCGACTTCATCACCCTGCCCATGCGCACCTACTCCTCCGGCATGGCGGCCCGGCTGCGCTTCTCCATCGCCGCCGCCAAGGACCACGACGTCCTGATGATCGACGAGGCGCTGGCCACCGGCGACCGCAAGTTCCAGAAGCGCTCCGAGGAGCGCATCCGGGAGCTGCGCAAGGAAGCCGGCACCGTGTTCCTGGTCAGCCACAACAACAAGTCGATCCGCGACACCTGCGACCGCGTCCTGTGGCTGGAACGCGGCGAGCTGCGGATGGACGGCCCGACCGACGAGGTGCTCAAGGAGTACGAGAAGTTCACCGGGCAAGTAGACCGGACATTCGGCCAGGGCCCCGCCGGAACTGCTCCGGCGGGGCCCCGCGTCTGCAAAGGAAACGTCAACTCCGGTCCGTCCTCAGGAATCTTGAGGCCAATCGGTGTGTTCTTGTGATGTGCAGGACACCCCGGCGGACCCGATCGCGTTGTACAACGTAAGCTGTACCGGTCCCGAAACGCGGCAATCGGGGCGATAATGCGCGACACCGCCCGTCGGGCAACCGTGCGGACGGCCGGGCGGCGTGTCCGAAATAGTGTGTATTGGGTCGGCAGTGTAGAACGGGAGATGTGACGGCAATGGCTACGGAAACTCCCCAGCTCCACGCAGCACGTGCCGTCCCCGCGCCGGGCAGCCGCGCGGTGACGGGAACCGGCACGGCACGCGCCCTCGACCCGGAGCGCGGCACCCTCGACAAGGCCGCGCGGCGAGAACTTCCCCGTGGCCCCGTTCTTCCTGCCCCGGGCCTGGCGCACCGACCTCATGGCCGTCTACGGCTTCGCCCGTCTGGTCGACGACATCGGCGACGGCGACCTGGCCCCGGGCGGCGCCGACGCCCGGCTGCTCGGCGTGTCCCCGCAGGAGGCCGAGGACCGCCTGGTCCTGCTGGACGCCTTCGAGGCCGACCTGCGCCGCGTCTTCGACTGCGACCCCGCGCCACCCCCTGCTGCGCCGCCTGCAGCCGACCGTCCGCCGCCGCTCCCTGACCCCCGAGCCGTTCCTCGGCCTGATCGCCGCCAACCGCCAGGACCAGCTGGTCAGCCGGTACGAGACCTACGACGACCTCCTCGCCTACTGCGAGCTCTCCGCCAACCCCGTCGGCCGTCTCGTCCTCGCCGTCACCGGCACCGCGACGCCCGAGCGGATCCGCCGCTCCGACGCGGTCTGCACGGCGCTGCAGATCGTCGAGCACCTCCAGGACGTCGCCGAGGACCTCGGCCGCGACCGCATCTACCTGCCCGCCGCGGACATGAAGCGTTTTCACGTCCAGGAGGCGGACCTCGCCGCGAAAACCGCCGGCGCGTCGGTGCGCGCGCTGATTGCGTACGAAGCCGCAAAGCGCCCGGGATCTCCTGAATGAAGGCGCCCCCCTGGTGGGTAGCGTCCACGGCAGGCTGAAGCTGCTGCTCGCAGGGTTCGTGGCAGGGGGAAGGGCGGCCGTCCGCGCGATCGCCGCCGCCGAATACGACGTACTTCCCGGCCCGCCCAAGCCCGGCAAGCTCCAGTTGCTGCGTGAGGTGGGCGTGACTCTGCGAGGAGAGGGGTGATCCGGACCGTGGAGTCGGCACCACACGCGTCCGCACCGGTACTCGCCGCCTACAGCTACTGCGAGGCCGTCACCGGGCAGCAGGCCCGTAACTTCGCCTACGGCATCCGGCTGCTGCCGACGCCCAAGCGCCGCGCGATGTCGGCGCTGTACGCGTTCTCGCGGCGCGTCGACGACATCGGCGACGGCGCGCTCGACCGACGACGTCAAGGTCGCCAGGCTGGAGGAGACCCGGGCGCTGCTCACCCGGATCCGCGACGGGGCGGTCGACGAGGACGACACCGACCCCGTCGCCGTCGCCCTCACCCACGCCGCCGGGTCCTTCCCGATCCCGCTCGGCGGCCTGGACGAGCTCATCGACGGCGTCCTGATGGACGTCCGCGGCGAGACCTACGAGACCTGGGACGACCTGAAGGTCTACTGCCGCTGCGTGGCGGGCGCCATCGGGCGGCTCTCGCTCGGTGTGTTCGGCACGGAACCGGGGGCGCGCGGCGTCGACCGCGCGCCCGAGTACGCCGACACGCTCGGGCTAGCGCTCCAGCTCACCAACATCCTGCGGAGACGTCCGCGAGGACGCCGAGGGCGGGCGTACCTATCTGCCCGCCGACGACCTCGCCAAGTTCGGCTGCTCGGCCGGCTTCAGCGGACCGACGGCCACCGGAGGGCTCCGACTTCGCGGGCCTCGTGCACTTCGAAGTGCGACGGGCCCGCGCTCTTTTCGCCGAGGGCTACCGGCTGCTCCCCATGCTCGACCGGCGCAGCGGCGCCTGTGTCGCCGCCATGGCCGGCATCTACCGCCGCCTCCTCGACCGCATCGAGCGCGACCCGGAGGCCGTGCTGCGCGGCCGGGTCTCGCTGCCCGGCCGGGAGAAGGCGTACGTCGCCGTGCGCGGCCTGTCCGGCCTCGACGCCCGGCATGTGACCCGACGGGCCGTCAGGAGGCGTGCGTGATGGACCAACCGGTTCAAGGGGATGCCTCCCGCGACAAGGCTCACGCCCGCCATGAGACCGAGGGCTACGACGCCCCTGACCGCCGCGCCGTCGGAGACAAGTGGTGGGCAACCCTCCGGCGCGGTGCCGCGTCCCTGACTGAGACGGCCGGTCCTGCACCGTTCAAGCAGCACGGCCGCCGCGCAGGGGAGGGTGCACGATGACCCACGGCACGCGGTCCCAGGGGCCGGTCGCGGACACCGGCGCCCGGGCGACACCGTCGTGGTGGGCGGCGGGCTCGCCGGTATCACCACCGCGCTCGCGCTCGCCGACGCCGGAGTGCGCGTCACCCTGCTGGAGGGCAGGCCGAGACTCGGCGGACTGGCCTTCTCCTTCCAGCGCGGCGAGCTGACCGTCGACAACGGACAGCACGTCTACCTGCGCTGCTGCACCGCCTACCGCTGGTTCCTCGACCGCATCGAGGGCGCGGCGCTGGCTCCGCTGCAGGACCGGCTCGACGTACCCGTCCTGGACGTCGCGCGGCCCGAGGGGCGCCGGCTCGGCAGACTGCGGCGCGACGCGCTGCCCGTGCCTCTGCATCTGGGGCGCAGCCTCGCCACCTATCCGCACCTGTCGCTCGCCGACCGCGCCAAGGTCGGGCCGGGCCGCGCTCGCGCTCAAGGGGCTCGACCTCGCCGATCCGCGCGCTGGACGCGCAGGACTTCGGCAGCTGGCTGGCCGCGCACGGCCAGTCGGCGCGTGCCGTCGAGGCCCTGTGGGACCTGGTCGGGGTCGCCACCCTCAACGCGGTCGCGGGCGACGCCTCGCTGGGGCTCGCCGCGATGGTGTTCAAGACCGGTCTGCTGTCCGACCCGGGCGCGGCCGACATCGGCTGGGCGCACGTCCCGCTCGGCGAACTGCACGACCGGCTGGCCCGCAAGGCGCTCGACTCCGCGGGCGTGCGAACCGAGGTCCGTACACGCGTCACCTCCGTCTGCGACAAACGAGAACGGCGGGTGGAGCGTCCAGGTTCCCGGCGAGACGCTGCGAGGCGGACGCGGTGGTCCTCGCCGTACCGCAGCGCGAGGCGCACGACCTGCTGCCCGAGGGCGCCCTCGACGCGCCCGAGCGGCTCCTGGAGATCGGCACCGCGCCGATCCTCAACGTCCATGTGGTGTACGACCGCAAGGTGCTCGCCCGGCCGTTCTTCACCGCGCTCGGCACCCCGGTGCAGTGGGTCTTCGACCGCACCGAGGCCTCCGGGCTGCGCGAGGGGCAGTACCTCGCCCTGTCCCAGTCGGCCGCGCAGGACGAGATCGACGAGCCCGTGGCCGTGCTGCGCGAGCGGTATCTGCCCGAGCTGGAGCGGCTGCTGCCCCTGACCCGCGGCGCCGAGGTGAAGGACTTCTTCGTCACCCGGGAGCGCACCGCGACCTTCGCTCCCACCCCCGGCGTCGGGCGTCTCAGGCCCGGCGCCCGCACCAAGGCATCCGGCCTCTACCTGGCCGGAGCGTGGACCGCCACCGGGTGGCCCGCGACCATGGAGAGTGCGGTCCGCAGTGGCGTCGGCGCGGCGGACGCCGCGCTGGGCGCCCTGGGCCGGCCCCGCCCACGCCACCTCTTCGAGTTCGAGGAGGCGGCGTGATGCTCGATCACCAGCGCCCGGCAGGCGGCCCCCGCACCTCCGGTACCGCAACAAGAGGAGAGACTGTGCCCACTGTGCCCCCGGCCTCGAAGGCCGCTCGAGAGACCGCGGTGGACGTGACCGCGCTCCTGGAGCGCGGCCGGACCCTGGCCACGCCGGTACTGCGGGCGGCCATCGACCGCCTGGCACCTCCCATGGACACCGTTGCCGCCTACCACTTCGGCTGGATCGACGCCCAGGGCAGGCCCACGGCGGGGGACGGCGGCAAGGCCGTGCGCCCCGCCCTCGCGGTGCTGTCCGCCGAGGTCACTGTCGCCGCCCCCGAGACCGGCATCCCCGGCGCCGTCGCCGTGGAACTCGTCCACAACTTCTCCCTCCTCCACGACGACCTGATGGACGGCGACGAACAGCGCCGCCACCGCGACACGGTCTGGAAGGTGCACGGCCCCGCCCAGGCCATCCTGGTCGGCGACGCCCTGTTCGCCCTCGCCAACGAGGTACTCCTCGAACTCGGCACCGTCGAGGCCGGCCGCGCCACCCGCCGTCTGACCACCGCCACCCGCGCCCTGATCGACGGCCAGGCCCAGGACATCTCCTACGAGCACCGCGACCGCGTCACCGTCGAGGAGTGCCTGGAGATGGAGGGCAACAAGACCGGCGCCCTGCTCGCCTGCGCCAGCTCCATCGGCGCGGTGCTCGGCGGCGCGGACGACCGCACCGCCGACACCCTGGAGAAGTACGGCTACCACCTGGGCCTCGCCTTCCAGGCCGTCGACGACCTGCTCGGCATCTGGGGCGACCCGGGCTCCACCGGCAAGCAGACCTGGAGCGACCTGCGCCAGCGCAAGAAGTCGCTGCCGGTCGTGGCCGCGCTCGCGGCGGGCGGCCCCGCCTCCGAGCGGCTCGGCGAGATCCTCGCCGCCGACGCCAAGAGCAGCGACTTCGAGAACTTCTCCGAGGAGGAGTTCGCGGCCCGCGCCGCCCTCATCGAGGAGGCGGGCGGCCGCGAGTGGACCGCCGACGAGGCACGCCGTCAGCACACCATCGCCATCGAAGCCCTCGACGCCGTCGACATGCCCGACCGGGTGCGGGAGCAGTTCGCGGCGCTCGCCGACTTCGTCGTCGTACGAAAGAGATGATCACTATCGGTCGAATAGCCCTCGCGTAGTCGCCGGCCGGTGCCGCGAGACACCACGGAGCACCGGCCGACGGCGGACCCACAGCAGCTGCACACCTTGCACCACTGCACGAAGGGGAAGCCATGACAGCGACGACCGACGGAAGCACCGGGGCCCTGCCGGCCCGCGCTGCCGCGGCCAGCGAAACCGACACCGACAACCACTGCGGCGGCCGGGGTACCAGAAGCCGCCGCACGCGCCGCCCGGCGCGCCACGGACTTTCTGCTCTCCCGCCAGGACGCCCAGGGCTGGTGGAAGGGCGACCTCGAGACCAACGTCACGATGGACGCCGAGGACCTGCTGCTCCGTCAGTTCCTCGGCATCCGCGACGAGAAGACCACCCAGGCCGCCGCCCTGTTCATCCGCGGCGAGCAGCGCGAGGACGGCACCTGGGCCACCTTCTACGGCGGCCCCGGCGAACTCTCCGCCACCATCGAGGCGTACGTCGCCCTCCGCCTGGCCGGTGACGCGCCCGACGCGCCGCACATGGCCAAGGCCTCCGCCTGGATCCGCGAGCAGGGCGGCATCGCCGCCGCCCGGGTCTTCACCCGGATCTGGCTGGCCCTGTTCGGCTGGTGGAAGTGGGAGGACCTGCCCGAACTCCCGCCGGAGCTCATCTACTTCCCGAAGTGGATGCCGCTCAACATCTACGACTTCGGCTGCTGGGCCCGGCAGACCATCGTCCCGCTGACGATCGTCTCCGCGAAGCGGCCGGTACGCCCCGCGCCCTTCCCGCTCGACGAGCTGCACACCGACCCGTCCGACCCGAACCCCGCCAAGCCCCTCGCCCCGGTGGCCAGTTGGGACGGCGCCTTCCAGCGGCTCGACAAGGCGCTGCACGCCCTGCGCAAGGTCGCCCCGCGCCGGCTGCGCAGGGCCGCCATGAACAGCGCCGCCCGCTGGATCATCGAGCGGCAGGAGAACGACGGCTGCTGGGGCGGCATCCAGCCGCCCGCCGTGTACTCGATCATCGCCCTGCACCTGCTCGGCTACGACCTCGAACACCCCGTGATGCGCGAGGGGCTGGCGTCCCTGGACCGGTTCGCCGTGTGGCGCGAGGACGGGGCCCGGATGATCGAGGCCTGCCAGTCGCCGGTGTGGGACACCTGCCTCGCCGCCATCGCGCTCGTCGACGCCGGACTGCCCGCCGACCACCCCCAGTTGGTGAAGGCCGCCGACTGGATGCTGGGCGAGGAGATCGTCCGGCCCGGCGACTGGTCCGTGCAAGCGGCCCGCACTGCCGCCCGGCGGCTGGGCGTTCGAGTTCCACAACGACAACTACCCCGACATCGACGACACCGCCGAGGTGGTCCTCGCGCTGCGCCGGGTCACGCACCACGACCCGGAGCGGCTGGAGAAGGCCATCGGGCGCGGCGTGCGCTGGAACCTCGGCATGCAGTCGAAGAACGGCGCGTGGGCCGCCTTCGACGTCGACAACACCAGCCCGTTCCCCAACCGGCTGCCGTTCTGCGACTTCGGCGAGGTCATCGACCCGCCGTCCGCCGACGTCACCGCGCACGTCGTCGAGATGCTCGCGGTCGAGGGCCTGGCCCACGACCCGCGCACCCGGCGCGGCATCGAGTGGCTGCTGGCCGAACAGGAGCCGGACGGCTCGTGGTTCGGGCGCTGGGGCGTCAACTACGTCTACGGCACCGGATCCGTCGTCCCCGCCCTGGTGGCCGCCGGGCATCCCCGCCGCGCACCCGGCGATCCGGCGCGCCGTGACCTGGCTGGAGTCGGTCCAGAACGACGACGGCGGCTGGGGCGAGGACCTGCGCTCCTACAAGTACGTCAAGGAGTGGAGCGGCCGGGGCGCCTCCACCGCCTCCCAGACGGCGTGGGCGCTGATGGCCCTGCTCGCGGCGGGGGAGCGGGACTCCAAGGCCGTCGAGCGCGGCGTCGAGTGGCTCGCCGCCACCCAGCGGGAGGACGGCTCCTGGGACGAGCCGTACTTCACCGGCACCGGCTTCCCCTGGGACTTCTCGATCAACTACCACCTCTACCGGCAGGTGTTCCCGCTCACCGCGCTCGGCCGGTACGTCCACGGCGAGCCCTTCGCCGAGACGCCCACTGGCCACGCCCGGAGGCCACGCGCCGGGCCAAGGGGAGCTGATGAGCCCACAGCCCGCCCCGGCCCCGCTGCTGATCGCCTGCGCGCTCGGCATCGAGCAGCTCGCCCTGCGCGCGGGCGACCGCGGCGGCGCCGGCGGGCCGGTCACCGTGCTGCGGACCGGCATGGGCCCCGGCGGCGGCCGAGCGGTCCGTCACCCGGATGCTCGCCGACCCGGCCCTGCGCGACGCCGCCGTGCTGGCCACCGGCTTCTGCGCGGGGCTCGCGCCCGGCATGCACCCCGGCGACCTGGTCGTCGCCGAGGAGACCCGCGACCCGCGCGGCACCGATCCCGTGCGTCGGGACCGACCTGCTGGTCAAGGAGCTGGCCCGCGCCGTGCCCGGCCGCACCGTCCACACCGGGCCGCTGACCGGCTCCGACCACGTCGTCCGCGGTCACGAACGGTCCGCTCTGCTCGCGACCGGCGCGATCGCGGTCGACATGGAGTCGGCGGCCACGCTCCTGAGCGCCGTGCGCGCGGGCGAGCGCCCGGTTGCGGCCGTCCGGGTGGTCGTGGACGCTCCAGAACATGAACTCGTCCGGATCGGCACGGTGCGCGGTGGAATATCAGCTTTCCGTGTCCTTCGTTCCGTTCTTCCCGCTTTCTTCGAATGGCACCGTTCCTTGCTGCTCCCCAGGAGGTGAGCCAGATGGCCATGCCGCTGCGTCAGTCCATCAAGGTCGCTACATACTTGGCCGAACAGAAGCTCCGCCGACGGGACAAGTTCCCGCTGATCGTCGAGCTGGAGCCGCTGTTCGCCTGCAACCTCAAGTGCGAGGGCTGCGGCAAGATCCAGCACCCGGCCGGAGTGCTCAAGCAGCGGATGCCGGTCGCGCAGGCCGTCGGCGCGGTGCTGGAGTCCGGCGCGCCGATGGTGTCCATCGCCGGCGGCGAGCCGCTGATGCACCCGCAGATCGACGAGATCGTGCGCCAGCTGGTGGCCAAGCGGAAGTACGTCTTCCTCTGCACCAACGCGCTGCTGCATGCGCAAGAAGATGGACAAGTTCAAGCCCTCGCCCTACTTCGCCTTCGCGGTGCACATCGACGGGCTGCGCGAGCGGCACGACGAGTCGGTGGCGAAGGAGGGCGTGTTCGACGAGGCCGTGGAGGCGATCAAGGAGGCCAAGCAGCGCGGCTTCCGGGTCACCACCAACTCGACCTTCTTCAACACCGACACCCCGCAGACCATCATCGAGGTGCTGAACTTCCTCAACGACGACCTCCAGGTCGACGAGATGATGATCTCGCCCGCCTACGCCTACGAGAAGGCCCCCGACCAGGAGCACTTCCTCGGCGTCGAGCAGACCCGCGAGCTGTTCAAGAAGGCCTTCGCGGGCGGCAACCGGCAGGCGCTGGCGGCTCAACCACTCCCCGCTCTTCCTGGACTTCCTGGAGGGCAAGGTCGACTTCCCGTGCACCGCGTGGGCGATCCCGAACTACTCGCTGTTCGGCTGGCAGCGCCCCTGCTACCTGATGAGCGACGGGTACGTGCCGACGTACCGGGAGCTGATCGAGGACACCGACTGGGACAAGTACGGCCGCGGCAAGGACCCGCGCTGCGCCAACTGCATGGCGCACTGCGGCTACGAGCCCACCGCCGTCCTCGCCACCATGGGCTCGCTGAAGGAGTCCCTGCGCGCCATGCGCGAGACGGTCTCCGGAAACCGGGAGTGATGTCATGACCGCCATCTCGCTGGGTGTCCCCGAGGTGCCGGTCCGGCCGATCGCCGAGCGGCGCCTGTCGCGCCGGATCCAGGTCGGTCCGGTGGCGGTCGGGGGCGGGGCCCCGGTGTCGGTGCAGTCGATGACGACGACCCGTACGTCGGACATCGGCGCGACGCTTGCAGCAGATCGCCGAGCTCACCGCGTCCGGCTGCCAGATCGTCCGGGTCGCCTGCCCGACGCAGGACGACGCGGACGCGCTCGCGACCATCGCGCGCAAGTCGCAGATCCCGGTGATCGCGGACATCCACTTCCAGCCGAAGTACGTGTTCGCGGCGATCGAGGCGGGCTGCGCGGCCGTACGCGTCAATCCCGGCAACATCAAGCAGTTCGACGACAAGGATCAAGGAGATCGCGCAGGCCGCCAAGGACCACGGCACCCCGATCCGGATCGGCGTCAACGCCGGGTCGCTGGACCGGCGGCTGCTCCAGAAGTACGGCAAGGCGACCCCGGAGGCGCTCGTTGAGAGCGCGCTGTGGGAGGCGTCCCTGTTCGAGGAGCACGACTTCCGGGACATCAAGATCTCCGTCAAGCACAACGACCCCGTCGTGATGATCGAGGCGTACCGGCAGCTCGCCGAGCAGTGCGACTACCCGCTGCACCTGGGGGTGACGGAGGCGGGTCCGGCGTTCCAGGGCACGATCAAGTCGGCGGTGGCGTTCGGCGCGCTGCTGTCGCGGGGCATCGGCGACACGATCCGGGTGTCGCTGTCGGCTCCGCCGGTCGAGGAGGTCAAGGTCGGCATCCAGATCCTGCAGTCCCTGGGACTGAGGCAGCGCCGGCTGGAGATCGTCTCCTGCCCGTCCTGCGGGCGCGCCCAGGTCGACGTCTACAAGCTCGCCGACGAGGTCACGGCCGGGCTCGAGGGCATGGAAGTGCCGTTGCGCGTCGCCGTCATGGGGTGTGTGGTCAACGGACCCGGCGAGGCGCGGGAGGCCGACCTGGGGGTCGCCTCCGGCAACGGCAAGGGGCAGATCTTCGTGAAGGGCGAGGTCATCAAGACCGTCCCCGAGTCGAAGATCGTCGAGACCCTGATCGAAGAGGCGATGAAGATCGCCGAGCAGATGGAGCAGGACGGCGTGGGGTCGGGGGAGCCGGCCGTCACCGTGAGCTGAACAGCACGGACCGAAGGGGGCCCGAGCGTGACGATTCTGGAGAGCATCCGGGGACCACGCGACCTGAAGGCGCTGTCCGAGGCGGAACTCGGCGAACTGTCCGACGAGATCAGGGAGTTCCTGGTGCACGCGGTCGCCAGGACCGGCGGCCACCTGGGGCCCAACCTGGGCGTGGTGGAGCTCACCATCGCCCTGCACCGGGTCTTCGAGTCACCGGTCGACCGCATCCTGTGGGACACCGGCCACCAGAGCTACGTCCACAAACTGCTGACGGGACGTCAGGACTTCTCCAAGCTGCGCGGCAAGGGCGGCCTGTCCGGCTACCCCTCGCGCGAGGAGTCCGAGCACGACGTCATCGAGAACAGCCACGCCTCCACCGCGCTCGGCTGGGCCGACGGGCTCGCCAAGGCCCGCCAGGTGCAGGGGGAGAAGGGCCACGTCGTCGCGGTCATCGGCGACGGCGCCCTGACCGGCGGCATGGCCTGGGAGGCCCTGAACAACATCGCGGCCGCCAAGGACCGGCCGCTGATCATCGTCGTCAACGACAACGAACGCTCCTACGCCCCCACCATCGGCGGCCTCGCCAACCACCTCGCGACCCTGCGCACGACCGACGGCTACGAGCGGGTCCTGGCCTGGGGCAAGGACGTGCTCCAGGGCACGCCCGCTGGTCGGCAACACCCTCTACGAGGCCCTGCACGGCGCGAAGAAGGGGTTCAAGGACGCGTTCGCCCCGCAGGGCCTGTTCGAGGACCTGGGCCTGAAGTACCTGGGCCCGATCGACGGCCACGACATCGGCGCCGTGGAGTCCGCGCTGCGGCGCGCGAAACGCTTCCACGGGCCGGTGCTCGTGCACTGCCTCACCGAGAAGGGCCGGGGCTACGAACCCGCCCTCGCCCACGAGGAGGACCACTTCCACACCGTCGGCGTGATGGACCCGCTGACCTGCGAACCGCTCGGGCCCTCGGGCGGCCCGTCCTGGACCTCGGTGTTCGGCGAGGAGATCGTCAGGATCGGCGAGGAGCGGGAGGACGTCGTGGCGATCACCGCCGCCATGCTGCATCCCGTCGGCCTGGGCGCGTTCGCCGAGCGGTTCCCGGACCGGGTCTGGGACGTGGGCATCGCCGAGCAGCACGCGGCCGTGTCCGCGGCGGGCCTGGCGACGGGCGGACTGCACCCGGTCGTCGCCGTCTACGCCACCTTCCTCAACCGCGCCTTCGACCAGCTGCTGATGGACGTGGCCCTGCACCGCTGCGGGGTGACCTTCGTGCTGGACCGGGCCGGCGTCACCGGCGTCGACGGGGCCTCGCACAACGGCATGTGGGACATGTCCGTCCTCCAGGTCGTACCCGGCCTGCAGGATCGCCGCGCCGCGCGACGCCGACCAGCTGCGCGCCCAGCTGCGCGAGGCGGTCGCCGTCGACGACGCCCCGACCCTGCTGCGCTTCCCGAAGGAGTCCGTCGGCCCGTCGATCCCGGCCCTCGACCGGGTGGGCGGCACTGGACGTGCTGCACCGGGCCGGCCGAGCCGGAGGTGCTCCTCGTCGCCGTCGGCGTGATGGCGCCCGTCTGCCTCCAGGCCGCCGAGCTGCTCGAAGCGCGCGGCATCGGCTGCACCGTCGTCGACCCCCGCTGGGTCAAGCCCGTCGACCCGGCGCTCCCGGGCCTCGCCGCCGAGCACCGCCTGGTCGCCGTCGTCGAGGACAACAGCCGGGCGGCCGGGGTCGGCTCGGCCGTGGCGCTGGCGCTCGGCGACGCCGAAGTCGACGTGCCGGTACGGCGGTTCGGCATCCCCGAGCAGTTCCTCGCGCACGCCAAGCGCGGCGAGGTGCTCGCCGACATCGGCCTGACACCCGTCGAGATCGCCGGACGGATCAGCGCGAGCCTGGCCGTCGGGCAAGAGCCGTCCAAGGAGCTACTGGAATGACAACCGCCGAGTCCGCGTGCCGAGTCGCCGCAGGCCGGGGAGTTCGACCTCGGCAAGCTGCTGGCCGAGCGCGCGAGCCGAGCGCTACGAGCTGCACACCAGGTACCTCAACCACCAGCTCCCGCGCATGCTGCACACCATCGGCTTCGACAAGGTCTACGAACGCGCCGAGGGCGCCTACTTCTGCGACGCGGACGGCAACGACTACCTCGACATGCTCGCCGGGTTCGGGGTGATGGGCCTCGGCCGCCACCACCCCGTCGTCCGCAAGGCGCTGCACGACGTCCTGGACGCCCAGCTCGCCGACCTCACCCGCTTCGACTGCCAGCCGCTGCCCGGCCTGCTGGCCGAGAAGCTGCTCGCGCACAGCCCGCACCTGGACCGGGTGTTCTTCGGCAACAGCGGCACCGAGGCGGTGGAGGGCGCGCTGAAGTTCGCCCGGTTCGCCACCGGCAGGCCCCGGATCCTGTACTGCGACGCACGCCTTCCACGGCCTGACCACCGGCTCCCTCTCCGTCAACGGCGAGTCCGGCTTCCGCGACGGCTTCGCCCCGCTGCTGCCCGACACGGCCGTACCCCTCGGCGACCTCGACGCGCTGGCACGGGAGCTGAAGAAGGGCGACGTCGCCGCCCTGATCGTCGAGCCGATCCAGGGCAAGGGCGTGCACGACGGCGCCGCCCGGCTATCTGCGGGCCGCCCAGGAGCTGCTGCACCGGCACAAGGCGCTGCTCATCGCCGACGAGGTGCAGACGGGCCTCGGCCGGACCGGCGACTTCTACGCCTACCAGCACGAGGACGGCGTCGAACCCGACCTGGTGTGCGTGGCCAAGGCGCTCTCCGGCGGCTATGTGCCGGTCGGCGCCACGCTCGGCAAGGACTGGATCTTCAAGAAGGTCTACTCGTCGATGGACCGGGTGCTGGTCCACTCGGCGAGCTTCGGGTCCAACGCGCAGGCCATGGCGGCGGGCCTCGCGGTGCTGTCGGTGATGGAGAACGAGCAGATCGTCGCCAACGTCCGTGCCACCGGGGAGCAGCTGAGGTCCCGGCTGGCGGCGCTCACCGACAAGTACGAGCTGCTCGCCGACGTCCGCGGCCGGGGTCTGATGATCGGCATCGAGTTCGGCCGCCCGAAGTCGCTGAAGCTGCGCAGCCGCTGGGCCATGCTCCAGGCCGCCCGCAAGGGGCTGTTCGCGCAGATGGTCGTCGTGCCGCTGCTCCAGCGGCACCGGATCCTCACCCAGGTCTCCGGCGACCACCTGGAGGTGATCAAGCTGATCCCGCCGCTGATCATCGGCGAGCGGGAGGTGGACCGGTTCGTCGACGCCTTCACCGCCGTGATGGACGACGCGCACAGCGGCGGCGGGCTGATGTGGGACTTCGGCAAGACCCTGGTCAAGCAGGCGGTGGCCAACCGCATGAGCGCGTTTTGCCTGTGAGGCAAGAAATTTGCCCGCGAGGCAAGACTCCGGCTGAATGGAGGCATGAGCTCCTCCGAGACCGAGCGGTCCTCCGAGGCCGACTCGTCGGCCGAACGGCCCGGCGCGCTGCCCGCCGTCGCGCCCCAGCTGCGCGCGCTGCGGCGCCGGGCCTCCCTCACCCTGGAGGCCGCGGCCCGCGCCGCCGGGCTGTCGCCCGCCCACCTCTCCCGTCTGGAGACCGGGCAGCGCCAGCCCTCGCTGCCGATGCTGCTCGCCCTCGCCCGCGTCTACGGTACGACCGTCTCCGAGCTGCTCGGTGAGACGGTCGCCGGACCGGGACGCCGTCGTCCGCGCGGCCGACATGGAACCGACCGCGCGCCGGCGGCTGGACGTACTGGCAGGCCGGCGCTCCCGGGCGCGGGATGCAGGCCCTGCGGGTCCACGTGCCGTACGGCTCCCAGGGCGACATCGTGCGCGTGCACCCCGGCGAGGAGTGGCTCCACGTGCTCGCGGGGCCGGCTGCGGCTGCGCCTCGGGGACACCGCGCATCGGCTCGGCGCCCGGCGACAGCGCCCACTTCGACTCGCTCACCCCGCACCGGATCGCCGCCGAGGACCACGACGGCGTCGAGCTGCTCTTCGTCCACACCCTGCTGCAGAGCCCCACGGCCACCCTGTGCCTGGGCCCCACCCCTGGAGAGCACGCCATGAGGGACATGGAGGAGAAGTTCCCCCGCGCCCTGTGGGTGCGGCTGTTCGTCTACCTCGCGCCGGCCACGTCTTCGCCGCCTTCCTCTACCTGCTCTTCGGCTCGGCGCGAAGGGCCGGGCGCCGGGCCGTCCGGTCAGTCGAGCAGCCGCTCGCGCAGCCGCTCCCGGGTCTCCGGAGTGAGCTCGCAGCCCCTGCTCCAGGTAGGCGTCGACGCCGCCCCAGGTCTCCTCGATGGTCTCGAAGGCCGCCGTCAGGTACTCGGCGCGCGCGTCGAAGAGGGGGCTGAGCAGCTCCATGACCTCGGGGGAGTAGGCCGAGTCGGCGGAGCCGCTGCGGCGCACCTTGTAGCGGCGGTGCTTGGCGTTCGACTTCAGGTAGTCGTCGACGATCGCCTCGCGCTCGACGCCCACCGCGAGCAGCGTCACCGCGATCGACAGGCCCGCGCGGTCCTTGCCCGCCGCGCAGTGCATCAGCGCGGGGACGCTGTCCTCGGCGAGCGCGTGCAGCACCTGGGAGTGCTCGGCGGTGCGCTCGCTTGATGATCGTGCGGTAGGAGGCGATCATCCGGTCCGCGCCCTTGCCGTCCGACAGGATCGTCGCGCAGCTGGTCGAGGTCGCCGTCGCGGACCATCTTCCAGAACTCGGCGCCGTCGGCGGGGTCGCTCAGCGGCAGGTTCACATTGCGCACGCCGGGCAGCTCGACGTCCGGCCCCTCGAGCTTCTGGTCGGCCGCGTTGCGGAAGTCGAAGATCGTGTGCAGGCCCGAGGGTGGTCAGGAAGGCGGCGTCCTCCCCGGTCGCGTGCGCGAGGTGGCCGCTGCGGAACAGCACCCCGTGCCGCACCCGCCGTCCGTCCACGGTCGGCAGTCCGCCCACATCGCGGAAGTTGCGCACTCCGGCCAGCTCGGGCTCGGTCGACGGGACCTGCTGCGTCACGGGGGCTCCTCCCAGTCGGCGCCGCCGGCGCGGCTCGTCGACGGGCTCGCCTCGACGATACGACATGCCTGCCTGGGGCAATGAGTTGTCCACAGGCGTTGCCGGGAGCCCCGGCCGCCCTTGATGATGTTGGTGCCTGGTCGCACCTGGTCGGGCTTGTTCGAATCTGTGAGGGCTCGATGCTGGACATCTCCGAAGACGGTCGTACGTGGGTGCTCTCCGGGACCGGCCAGCAGTTACGCCGTCCATGTCACCGACCGGGACGAGCTGCTGCACCTGCACTGGGGTGCCCGGATCGGCCTCGCCGACGCCGAGGCCCTCGCCGTCCGGCCGCTGCCGGACTACTGGCCCTTCGAGTCCCCGCTCGACGGACGCGAGGAGTACCCGGTCGAGGGCGGCCCCCGCTTCGTCCGGCCCGCCCTGTCCGTGCGCACCGCCGAGCGGCGCGGCACCGAGTGGGCCTACGAGGGGTACGACACCGAGGACGGCGAGCTGCGGCTCCGCTTCCGTGACGGCGACCTGGCCGTCACCCTGCACTACCGGATGCGCGACGACGTCATCGAGCGCTGGGTGACCCTGGACAACCGGGGCCCGGCCGTCGAGCTGCTGCGCGCCGACTCCGCCACCTGGACCCTGCCCGACCGCGAGCGCCTGGCGGCTGTCCCAGCTGCACGGCCGCTGGGGCGCCGAGTCCCGGCTGGCGCGCTCCGCTCTCACCTACGGCGAGAAGGTCATCGGCAGCCGCCGCGGCCACACCGGTCACCAGCACCTGCCGTGGGTCGCGCTCGACACCGACGCGACCGAGGAGCGCGGCGAGGTCTACGGCTGCGCCCTCGGCTGGTCCGGGTCCTGGCGGATCGCCGTGGCCCAACTCCCGGACGCGCGCGTGCAGATCACCGGCGGCGCCGGATACGACGACTCGGGCCTGCTGATGCTGGGCACGGGCGAGTCGTACACGACGCCCCGTCTTCGCCGGGCTCTGGAGCGACGGCGGCTTCGGCGGGGCCAGCCGCGCCTGGCACGCCTACCAGCGCGCGCATGTCGTCCCGGACGCCGACCGGGACCGGCCGGTGCTGTTCAACTCCTGGGAGGCCACCGAGTTCGACATCTCCGAGGAGCAGCAGCGGGCGCTCGCCGAGCGGGCCGCGGCCATGGGTGTCGAGCTGTTCGTGGTCGACGACGGCTGGTTCGGGGCCCGCACCAGCGACCGGGCCGGGCTCGGCGACTGGGCCCCCAATCCCGACCGCTTCCCGGACGGGCTGGAGCCGCTCGCCGATCATGTGCACGGCCTCGGCATGCAGTTCGGGATCTGGGTCGAGCCCGAAATGGTCAACCCGGACAGCGACCTGTACCGCGCGCACCCCGACTGGGTGCAGTACCAACCGGGACGAAAGCGGACGGAGTTCCGCAATCAGCTCGTACTGAACCTCGCCCGTGAGGACGTCCAGGAGTACCTGTGGGAGCAGCTCGACGGGCTGCTCTCCAGCGCGCCGATCGACTACGTCAAGTGGGACTTCAACCGCTGCTTCACCGACGCCGGCTGGCCGGAGGACCCGTACCCGCAGCGCCTGTGGGTCGACCACGTCCGTGCCCTGTACGCCCTGCTGGACCGGCTGCGGGCGGCCCATCCGGGGGTGGCCTTCGAGTCCTGCTCGGGTGGCGGCGGCCGGATCGACCTCGGGGTGCTGGGCCGCACGGACCAGGTGTGGACCTCGGACAACACCGACCCGCTCGACCGGCTCGCCATCCAGCACGGCTTCAGCCAGATCCATCCGGCCCGGGTCATGGCCGCCTGGGTCACCGACAGCCCGAACGCCATGCTCAACCAGCGGGCCAGCTCCCTGCGGTTCCGGTTCGTCAGTGCCATGGCCGGGGTGCTCGGGGTGGGGGGTGACCTCACGAAGTGGACGCGCGGAGGAGCTCGCCGAGGCGCGGGAGTGGGTGGCGACTCTACAAGGAGATCCGGCCCGTGGTGCAGCGCGGCGAGCTGTACCGGCTGCGGCCCCCGGAGGGCGGCCTGAGCGCGGTGCAGTACGTCCTCGGCGACGAGACCGTCGCCCTCGCCTGGCTCCAGGCGCAGCGCTACGGCGAGCCCGTTCCGGCGCTCCGGCTGCGGGGCCTCGACCCGACAGCGTCATATGAATGCCGCGAAACGGGCGAAGTTCACCGAGGGGCCGTACTTCTCCATCACGGGCTGCGGGTCGGCCTGCGCGGGGACCTGGATGCCACGGTCGTCCGTCTTACGCGCAAGTAGTCGTTCTGTCCGAATAAGGCGGATAGGGCACTTCAGGCACTTCGGTATAACGTGCCCCGATTGTAAAGGAGATGAGGTCGGGGTGCGTGACCATCGTCATATTCGTGACGATGTGTTGTCGCCATGTTCACGTAATTCTTGCGTTATTCAGGGGTATTGAGGAGAGCCGGAGATCGGTAATCCACGCACGGTGACGGGAAATGTGCCGACGCGTCAAGAAAAGCGCTGTCACGGGCAACCGCAAGCTTGTCCCATTGCGTCTTGGTCGCTTACGTTCCACACCAATCCGGACGGACGCCTAATCCTGCCGCCGCCCGGAGCCCCACACACTCACCCGTGTACGGCAGGAGCGGGGGACCCACAGGTACGACGCCTGTTCCGGTTCCCGGAACGGCTTGGGGTTCAAGCCGCGCTTCGGCGCGGCCGGGCATCTCCAGCCCGCACCCGACAGCTCACCTCGCAGGCGCCGGAGAGGAATTCGCCATGCCCGCGAAGGGTAAGCACCGCCGCCCGAAGACCCAGCGTTTCACCCGCTCCATCGCCGTCGCCGGAACCGGTGGCGCCGCCCTCGCCCTTCCGCTCATGGGGGCCGCCGGCGCCCACGCCGCCACCCCGCAGTCGGCTCCGGAAAAGGCCGTCCAGTCCGCTCCGGCCGCCGAGAAGAAGGCCGCCGAAAAGGCCACGGGCGCCCGCGCGTACACCGTGAAGGCCGGCGACTACCTCGCGAAGATCGCCGACGACCAGAACGTCAGCGGCGGCTGGAAGAAGCTCTACGCCGACAACCGTGACGCCGTCGGCTCCGACCCGTCGCTGATCCACCCGGGCCTGAAGCTCTCGATCGGCAAGAAGGCGGCGACGAGCGAGCCCGAGGCGTCGGCCCCCTCGGAGTCTTCGTCGAAGTCCTCGGCTTCGAAGTCGTCCGCCTCCGAGTCGTCCTCGAAGGCCGCCGTCGAAGCCGGCCGCCGCCAAGCCCGGCCGCCGAGCACCGCCAGCGGCTTCACCGTCTCCCGGTGGACGGCGCGACCGTCGGCACCCCGTACCACATGTCCGGCAGCATGTGGTCCAGCGGCTACCACACCGGTGTCGACTTCGTCGTCCCGACCGGCACCTCGCTCAAGGCCGTCGGTGCGGGCACCGTCGTCTCCGCCGGCTGGGGCGGCGCGTACGGCAACCAGGTCGTCATCCAGCTCGAGCGACGGCCACTACGCGCAGTACGCCCACCTCTCCTCGCTCTCCGTCTCGGCCGGCCAGACCGTGACCGCCGGGCCAGCAGGTCGGCCTGTCCGGTGCGACCGGCAACGTGACCGGACCGCACCTGCACTTCGAGATCCGCACCACGCCGGACTACGGCTCGGACGTGGACCCGGTCGCCTACCTGCGCTCGCACGGCGTCTCCGTCGGCTGACCGACCGCACGACCACCTGCCTGACACGCGGCCGAAGGCCGGACCCGGATCCCCGGGTCCGGCCTTCGGCGTGTGCGCGGCAGTTGACCGTCCCGAGAGGCTCCCGGGCATCCCAAGGGATCGACAGGGGGCGGTAGTTGGGACAGAGTGATCCCGTTCGGAGTGCAAGCGCTTTCTTGAGCTTTCCAGGCGGATCCCGAAGGAGCTGTGTCCCGTGCCGACCACCCGCAGAGCGTTCGGAGCCCTGGCCGCCGGAGCCGCCCTGGCGGCCCTCGCCCCGACGGCGACCGCGAACGCCGTACCCCGTCAGCGCCGCCTCATCGCCTACGACGACTTCTGTCACGGCCTCGCCCGGTGGGCGACCGAGCTCCAGGGCGGCGGCAGCGTCACCGCCTCCCGCGGCGTCCTGGACATCGACGTACCCAGCGGAGCGACCGTCTGGTTCAGGCGGCGGATCGAGGGGCCGTACGTCCTCGAGTACACCGCCACCCCCGTCTGCGAGGGCGGGGTCAACGACCGGGTCTCGGACCTCAACAACTTCTGGAACGCCACGGACGTCCGCTCCCCGGACGACCTCTTCGCGACGCCGCGCGGCGGAGCGCTGGAGGAGTACGACCACCTGACGACGTACTACGCCGGCTACGGCGCCAACTACAACACCACGACCCGGCTGCGGCGCTACGTCGGCGAGGCCGGTGTCCGTCCCCTGATCTTCGACTACACCGAGCCCCTGCTGGTCCCGGGCGAGCCGAACCGGGTCCGGATCGTCTCCGACGGCTCCACGGTGCGGTGGTGGAACAACGGGCGGCTCGTCTTCGACTACACCGACCCGCAGCCGTACACGAGCGGGCACTTCGCCTTCCGGACCGTGTGGAGTCACTTCCGGATCAGCGGGCTTCCGGGTCTGGCGACTGACCCCGCAACATCCCTGACGGGTGGCCTATTCCGGAGTTGGCGAACACTTTACGAGTGGCTTATCTCACCGCCCGTCAACCCCTTCCTACGGTCGCGTAGGTCACATTCGAGGGTGAATCATGAGCGGCTGTGGCAGACGATTCGAAGAGTGACAGCAGAGCAGTGATCGGGTCGTACGTGGCGGTGGGGGACAGCTTCACCGAGGGCGTCGGCGATCCCGGCCCCGACGGGGCGTTCGTCGGCTGGGCCGACCGGTTCGCCGTCCTGCTCGCCGACCGCAGGCCCGAGGGCGACTTCCAATACACCAACCTCGCCGTACGCGGAAAGCTCCTCGACCAGATCGTGGCGAGACCAGCTCCCCAGGGCCGTCGACACTGGCCCCGGACCTCGTCTCGTTCTGCGCGGGCGGCAACGACATCCTCCGGCCCGGCACCGACCCGGACGAGGTGGCCGAGCGCTTCGAGCGCGCCATCGCCCAGCTCACGGCCGTGGCCGGCACGGTCATGGTGACGACCGGGTTCGACACCCGTCGCATGCCCGTGCTCAAGCACCTGCGTGGCAAGATCGCCACGTACAACGGGCATGTCCGGGCCATCGCCGACCGGTACGGCTGCCCGGTGCTCGACCTGTGGTCCCTGCGCAGCGTCCAGGACCGCAGGGCCTGGGACGCCGACCGGCTGCACCTGTCGCCCGAGGGGCACACGCGCGTGGCGCTCCGCGCGGGACAGGTGCTCGGCCTCGACGTGCCGGCCGACCCCGAGCAGGAGTGGCCTCCGCTGCCGGTGCGCGGCACCCTCGACATCCGGCGGGACGACGTCCACTGGGCACGCGAGTTCCTGGTGCCGTGGATCGGGCGCCGGCTGCGCGGCGAGTCCTCGGGGGACCATGCGACGGCCAAGGGGGCGCTGTCGCCGGAGCGACATCAGGATGCGGATCGCCTCGGTGGCGTGAGGGAGCGGTTTCGTGGGGGTGCGGGCACGGTGGGCGCGGCTGCACCCCGCTCACGCCGGGCTGCGGACCCACCCGGCCTCAGCACCGATGCCGGGCGGCCTACGGTCGGGTCAAGGCCGCTGACTCCAAACCCAGTTCACGAGACAGGGTCTCCTCCACCCACTCCTGCGCCCGCGCCCGCGGTACCGCGCCCGCGTAGGACGTCAGCTGGACGGCGAGACCGTCGAGGAGGGCGGTGAGGCGCAGGGCCGTGCCGTGCGGGTCCGGGCAGTGGAACTCGCCGGCCGCCACGCCCTCCGCGATGACCTCGGCGATGGCAGCCTTCCACTGCCTGTCGAGGTCCTGGGTGACCTCCCGCAGCGCGGGCTCGCGCAGCGCCGCCGCCCAGCCCTCGATCCACAGCCGCCAGCCCTTGGCCTGGCCCGTCGGGGCGTACCACCGTACGGCCGACCGCAGCCGCCGCAGCGCCGACGTACGGCGGCCGAGCAGCTTGCGCAGATGCGCGAGGTCGCCCTCGGCCGCGTGCCGGAACGCGGCGGCCACCAACTGCTCCTTCGTCGAGAAGTGATAGAGCACCAGCGCGTTGCTCACCCCGAGCGCCGAAGCCACGTCGGCGATCCTGACCGCCGCCACACCCCGGGCCTCGATCTGCTCGACGGCGGCCCGCAGCAGGTCCTCGCGCCGCTGCGCCACGCTCAACCGGACTCTCGCCACGCCGTCACCCTACACACGCGCGTGCACCCTCTTGACGTGTGGATTCGGCCGGTCCTGCAGGGGCCCGTGGCCCCGTTGCCGGCCGTCACCGGTACCAGCCGAACCGTTCCGCGATCACCGGCAGGCGGTCCGCCGCGATCGCGTGGGCGGCGGCCCGCGGTGTCGTCCCGTCGGCTTGCTGCGCGGGCCAGCATCCGCTCGACCAGGGCCCGCATCGAGCGGCGGGTGTGGGTGAACGCCTCCTCCGCGTCGGCGCCGATGTCCCCGAACAGCGTCCACCACCACCAGGCGTTCGTCCCGGAGTTGACCACGACGTCCGGCAGTACGGTCACCCCGCGCGCGGCCAGCAGCAGCTCCGCCTCCGGACGTACGGGCATGTTGGCCGCCTCGACCACCCAGCGGGCCGTGATCCGCGTCCTGGTTCCCGGCGTCGATCGCGTACGAGACGGCTGCGGGCACCAGCACCTCCGCGTCGGCCGACAGCCAGGCGTCGCCGGGCAGTTCGCGGTCGCCGGGCCGCAGCGCGGAGCGGTCCACGGTGCCGTGGGCGTCCCGCGCGGCGAGCAGTGCCTCGACGTCCAGGCCCGCAGGGTTGGCGATCGTGCCCTTGACGTCGGCGACGGCCACGACCGTGAGTCCCGCGCGCGTGAGGAAGCGTGCCGTGGCCCCGCCCATGGTGCCGAGTCCCTGGAGGGCGACCCGCGTCCCCGCGTGCGGCACGCCGGCCCGGTCCAGTGCGGTGAGGGCCGCCTCGGCCACACCGCAGCCGCCGGCCAGCTCGTCCAGACCGATGCCGTCCACCTCGACCGCGAACGCGTCCCCGAGCCGCCGCCGGGCTTCGGCCTCGTCGTCCAGCAGCGGATACACGGCCTGGATGGAGGAGACCAGCCCCGCCTCGGCGGCGGCCCGGTCGACCAGGTCCTGGGTGAGCCCGAGGTCCTCGCCCGTCGTCCAGCAGCTCTCGATGTACGGCCGCATCGCGCGCAGGTAGCGCACGAGCAGCGGGTACGCCTCCGGGTCCCGGGGGTCGCAGTCGATGCCGCCCTTGGCGCCGCCGAGCGGGACGTAGCGGCTCTCGGGGTCGTAGTGCAGGGCCTCCTTCATGGTCATGCCGCGGGCCAGGCCGGCGACCTCGTCCAGGGTGCAGCCCGCGCGCATCCGCAGCCCGCCGCTGGCGACCCCGCGCACCAGCCGGTCGACGACCAGGAAGCCCTGGTGACCGGTGAGGTGGTCGGTCCAGGTGAGGGACAGCAGGGGGCTGGCCATGCGGGCTCCTTCGCCGGGTTACTGAATGAACAGTGAGTATCACCCTCGGCGGGACCCCTGAGTCCCGGTGTTGTCAGCAGGGGCCGACCATAATGGAAAGCCTGACCGACTCCACCTGGAGGTACCGTGGCCGGTTTCCGTTCCCTGAGCTCCGGGCTCCGCGCGCTGCGGCCCGGGGCGTTCGGCGCGGATCCGCGCGGTGAGCGCATGGCGCGCATCCGCAGATCCCCGCACTTCAAGGACGGGGTCTTCCAGAACCCCGGCGGCACCGCCCGGACCCGGCCCTCGGGCTCGACCGCTGGACTTCGCGAAGGTCTTCTTCGACAAGGAGACCCGGCCCCGCCGCACCCCGAAGGGCACGGTGCCGGTGCATGCCACCACCCTCGCCGACCTCGCCCGGCCCCCGGCCACAGGGCTGCGGCTGACCTGGATGGGGCACTCCAGCGTGCTCGCGGAGATCGACGGCCGGCGGGTCCTGTTCGACCCGGTGTGGGGCGATCGCTGCTCGCCGTTCGCCTTCGCCGGGCCCAAGCGGCTGCACCCGGTGCCCCTGCCGCTGGCCGCGCTCGGCCCGGTCGACGTGGTGGTCATCTCGCACGACCACTACGACCACCTGGACATGCCCACCATCAAGGCGCTGGCCGGCACGGACACGCTGTTCGCCGTCCCGCTCGGCGTCGGCGCGCACCTGGAGCACTGGGGCGTGTCCGCAGACCGGCTGCGCGAGCTGGACTGGCACGAGACCACGAAGATCGGCGGCCTCACCCTGACCGCCACCCCGGCCCGGCACTTCTGCGGACGAGGTCTGCGCAACACCCAGCACACCCTGTGGGCCTCCTGGGTCGTCGCGGGTCGAGGAGCACCGGATCTACCACAGCGGGGACACCGGCTACTTCGACGGCTTCAAGGAGATCGGCGCCGAGCACGGGCCGTTCGACGCCACGATGATCCAGATCGGCGCGTACTCCGACTTCTGGCCCGACATCCACATGACCCCCGAGGAGGGCATGCGCGCCCACCTTGACCTCCAGGGCGGCACCGGCGCAGGGCCCATGCTGCCGATCCACTGGGGCACGTTCAACCTGGCGACGCATCCGTGGGCGGAGCCCGGGGAGGGGACGGTCGCGGCCGCCCGCGCGGTGGGCGCCCGAGTCGCCCTGCCCCGCCCCGGCGAGCCCTTCGAGCCCACAGCCGAAACCGTCCCGTCCGAGCCGTGGTGGCGTGCGGTGGCGCTCGCCCCGGCGGGTGGGTTCGCGACGGGGGAAGCCATCGCCGACGCCGCGATCAAGGCCGCGTCGGACACGGCAGCCGTGGCCCAGGCCGATACGGTGAGTGACGGTCGAGGTGGGGCGGCCAAGGGCACCGAGGACCCTGAGTCCCTCCCGGCGGGCTGACCCGGGGCGGACGGCGGACAGACGGCGAGGGCCGGGGAGCGAGAGGCTCCCCGGCCCTCGTCGTTTCCCGCTGACCGCTTCTGACCAGGTCGGATCGAGTTGCCTTCGTTCGTGGTCGGATGTGTGAGGGAGTTATCGGTCTGTCGTGCGAGACCTCATACCAGAGCGGGACGCTCAGCGTATGAGTTTGTCAACTGCCCACCGCACATGATGCGCTGGCGACTACTGTCAGTGGCCGTCGGGGAACAGGGCGGAACAGGGAGCGGGGACCGGCACGTGCAGGTGCAAGGCGGACGAGGGAGTCGACGCGACGGGGATCCCCGCTGCCCACGCACCACCGACGCCGGTCCGGATGCCGCCGCGGCCGCCGGTCCGGGCCGGCACCCGGACTCCGGTCGCGTCGGTGCCGGGCGGAAGCGGGGCGCGTCCCGGCGGCTGCCCCGGGGGGCGCGGAAACGGCCACGCGAGCCCGATCGTGCGCCCGCAAGCCCCCCTGGCACCCAGGACCGACGGACCAGTACGAGGAAACCGATGTCTCACCTCCGCGCCCCGGCCGCACGCGCAGACCGCCGTGAGGGCGGGCGGCACGGACGGCCGGCCGCCCGCACCGCACCCCGCGCTGCCCGAGACCCATATACGGCCCCAACTGCTGCGTCTCGCCGTGCTGCCGCCCGTCGCCGTCGCCCTCAGCGGCTGCGCCGCCGTCCTCTTCACCGTCCGGTCCACCGGAGCACGGCCGAGCCTCACGCCTGTGGGCCGTGCTCGCCGGCGCGGTCTCGGTGACCCTCGTCGCTCTCGTCGTCGCCGCGGTGGCCGCCAACCGGGCCGCCCGGCTCCGTGCACGACCGCATCGGCGCCCTGCGCCGCGAGCACCGCTCGGCAGCGAGGCCGACCTGCGCGCCCTGGTCGAGACGCTGCGCCGCGGCGACGGCCCGCCGCAGCACAGTCCGGACGATCAGCGCGGCGGCCCCGGTGCGGACGCCGACGACTTCGAACTCCTCGCCGCCGACCTGACCCGCGCGCACGACGGCGCCGTCACCGCCGTCGTCCAGGCCGCCCAGCTCTCCAGCCAGGCGGGCAGCGAACAGAAGCTCGAGGTGTTCGTCAACCTCGCCCGGCGCCTGCAGTCACTGGTGCACCGCGAGATCTCCATCCTCGACGAGCTGGAGAACGAGATCGAGGACCCCGACCTGCTCAAGGGGCTCTTCCACGTCGACCACCTCGCCACCCGCATCCGCCGCCACGCCGAGAACCTCGCCGTGCTCGGCGGCGCCGTCTCCCGCCGCCAGTGGAGCAACCCGGTCTCCATGACCGAGGTGCTGCGCTCGGCCATCGCCGAGGTCGAGCAGTACTCGCGGGTCAAACTCGTGCCGCCGATCGACGGCACCCTGCGCGGCCACGCCGTCGCCGACGTCATCCACCTGCTGGCCGAACTCGTCGAGAACGCCACGGTGTTCTCCGCCCCGCACACCCAGGTGCTGCTGCGCGCCAGCCTCGTCACCTCCGGGCTCGCCGTCGAGGTCGAGGACCGTGGGCTCGGCATGCCCGTCGAGCGAGCAGACGCGGATGAACGCCCTGCTCGCCGACCCCGACCAGGTCAACGTCGCCCGCCTGCTGGCGGACGGCCGCATCGGCCTGTTCGTCGTCTCGCAGCTCGCCCGGCGGCACGGCATCACCGTCCGCCTCCAGACCAACATCTACGGCGGAGTGCAGGCCGTACTCGTCGTGCCGCAGGCGCTGCTGGGGGCGGAGGCGGGAGCGCCCGGGGGGCATCGGGCAGCCGGAGGGCGGGGCGGGCGGCACGGATCGTCCGGCCGTACCGCTGCGGCAGGCCGGGCAGCAGGTACAGCTCGGGCCGTCCGCCGTTGGAGCCGGAGCGGGAGCCGGGTCCGAGGACGGAGCCGGAGCGGCCTCCCAGAGGAGTTCCCTGGCCGAGGGGGCTGTCTCCGGTGGGGTCGGTCTCGCAGGCCCGTCCGATCCCGGGTCCGCGCCCGCGGCAGGCGCCTCGACGGTGTACGGCTTCTCGTCCGTGTCAGGTGCCGCCTCCGAGGCACGGCCGCCCGTCCCGCCGTCCGCACCCGCCGCGTCCCGAGCGCACCGGCAGGAAGCCGAACCGGCCCCGGGCGCAAGCCCGAAGGCGGCCGTCCCACGCCCCTGCCCGTGCGCGGGACCCGTCGGGAGCGGCCCAACCCGGCCGAGGCACGGCCCGGCGATCAGCCCCGACGACCGGCGCGTCCTCGCCGAGAACGCGGCCACGCCGCCCACCCCGCGCAACGGCGTCGTGCGCGGCACCATGGGCAAGCCCCAACTGCCCCGCCGCCGCGCCCAGGAGCACATCGCACCCCAACTGCGCGACGGCCCGGCGCCGCGCCAGGAACCCGAGACCTCGTCGGCCACGACCCCGGTCTGATGGCGGCCTTCCAGCGCGGCATCGGCCTCGCCGAGGCCCAGCAGCACATGGAGGCCGGGAACATGGGCCGGGCGACATGGAGCCGCTGACGCACCTCGCGCCGGCACACGTGGAGCCGGTACACACCGAGTCCCTTCCCGCCATGGACGAAGCCCGCATAGCCGAGGCACGCGGCGCACGTGACGGTGCGACCGCGTCCCGCCCCGACCACAGCACCACCACCCGGCGCGACGGGAGCGCACCCGCCGGATGACCACCCCCGTTTCCACCCCCACCCCCAGCGCTCCCGCAGACCTTCGTACCCCAAGGAGTCGATCCACCATGGCGAGCGATGCGCCGACCGCCCATGTATCCGACCTCGACTGGCTGATGAGCGGCCTCGTGCAGCGCGTGCCGCACACGAGCAGCGCGGTGCTCCTGTCCTGCGACGGACTGGTGAAGTCCGTGCACGGCCTCGACCCGGACAGCGCCGACCACATGGCCGCCCTGGCCTCCGGTCTGTACTCCCTCGGCCGCAGCGCCGGCGTCCGCTTCGGCGACGGCGGTGAGGTGCGGCAGGTCGTCGTCGAACTCGACTCGACCCTGCTGTTCGTCACCACCGCCGGCTCCGGCACCTGCCTCGCCGTGCTCGCCGGCCGCGAGGCCGACGCGGCCGTGCTCGGCTACGAGATGGCGATGCTGGTCAAGAGCGTCCGCCCCTACCTGGTCGACCGCTCCCCGGCAGCAGCCGTCGAATCCCCGGCGATGAGGCCTTGAGCGTGACGGCGGCCGGCGACGGGCCCTGGCTCGACGACGCGGCCGGGCGGCTGGTGCGCCCGTTCACGGTCAGCAACGGCCGTACCCGGCCCACCGTCGCGCTCGACCTCATGTCGCAGGTGATGGCCACCGGGGCGACCCCCCTCGGCTACCTCGGCCCCGAGCACGCGCAGGCGCTCGACCTGTGCCGCGTGCCCGTCGCGGTCGCCGAGGTCGCCGCCCATCTGAAGCTGCCGGTGGCGGTCACCAAGGTGCTGCTGTCGGACCTCGTCGACTGCGGGGCGCTGACCACCAAGCCCCCCGCGTTCCACCACAACCCGACGGACCGGGCTCTTCTGGAGGCAGTGCTCGATGGACTACGACGACAGCTCTGACACGCGACGGAGGCGAAGGCGCCGATCCGTTCCCCACCGCACTGAAGATCCTGGTGGCGGGCGGGTTCGGCGTGGGCAAGACGACCTTCGTCGGCGCGGTCAGCGAGATCGCGCCGCTCAGCACGGAGGAACTGCTCACCACGGTCAGCGCCGCGACCGACAACCTCGACGGCATCGAGAACAAGGTCGAGACGACCGTGGCCATGGACTTCGGCCGCATCACCCTCGACCCCGAAACACGTGCTGTACCTGTTCGGCACGCCCGGCCAGGAGCGGTTCTGGTTCATGTGGGACGAGCTGTGCGAGGGCGCGCTCGGGGCGGTCATCCTCGCCGACACCCGCCGCCTGGAGGAGTGCTTCGCCGCCGTCGACTTCTTCGAGCAGCGCGGCCTCGGCTTCATCGTCGCCGTCAACGAGTTCGACGGCTCCTACCGCTACGACCCCGAGGAGGTGCGCGCCGCCCTCGACCTGACCCGAGGAGTCCCCGTCGTCCGCTGCGACGCCCGGATCTCCAGCTCCGGGGTGCAGACCCTGCTGACCCTGGTACGCCATCTCATCGCCCACGCTCCGGCCCCCACGACGGGGTACGGCGCCCACATGTGACCCCCGAACACCTGCCACGGAGCCCCTATATGACGCATGCCCACACTCCGGAGTACGCCCATGAGCTACGACCCGCCGCGCCCGGCCGGTCGTCTGCTGCTCACCCCCGAGGACAAGGAGGCCCCCGCCCGCACCGACCGACTGCGTCGGCTGGGTCTGGGGGAGCGCCCCGAACCCGCACTCGACGCCTTCGCGTACCATCTCGCCGAGCTCACCGGGGCGCCGTACGCCATGGTCAACTTCCCGGACGAGCAGCGGCAGTTCTTCGCGGGCCTGCACGTCGCCGGCTGTCGCGCCGGTCGTGCGGAGCGACGGCACCAGCCCGCAGGTGGGCCGCGCCCTGCCCCGCGACCATGGCTTCTGCCCCCATGTGGTGGTCCGACGCAAGGCCCTGGTCCTGGAGGACGTCCGCGACTATCCGCGGTTCGCGGGCAACCCGGTCGTCGACGAGTTCGGCATCCGCTCCTATCTCGGCGCCCCGCTCATCGACAGCACGGGACTCGTGCTGGGCACGGTCTGCGTCGCCGACGTCGCGCCGCGGGCGTGGGGCAAGCCGGGCCTGACGGCCATCAAGTCGAACACGCCGCGCGAGCTCGTCGCCGCTTCGAGCTGGAGCGGCCTGGACGGACTCGCTGCCTTGCTGAGCGTCCGCGGCTGTTCGGCGGCGTTCCCTGGGCGGCGTGAAGGAAAGCTGCGGCGGCGCTTAAGAAATCCTCGATGGACCCGGTGCGGCCGCCGTACGGCAGATTGCAGTGCGATTCCACTCCTCTCCCCGGCTCGCGGGCTCCTTCGGCATGCCCGGAGCCGGGACTCACCCATCAGGAGCCGTAGCGTTGAAGGCGCTGGTCAAGGAGAAGGCGGAGCCCGGGCTGTGGCTCGCGGACGTCCCGGAGCCCGCCGTCGGGACCCGGCGACGTACTCATCAAGGTGCTGCGCACCGGCATCTGCGGCACCGACCTGCACATCCGGGCCTGGGACGGCTGGGCGCAGCAGGCGATCCGCACCCCGCTCGTGCGTCGGGCACGAGTTCGTCGGCGAGGTCGTCGAGACCGGCCGGGACGTCACCGACATCGGCGTCGGCGACCGGGTCAGCGGCGAGGGCCACCTGGTGTGCGGCAAGTGCCGCAACTGCCTGGCCGGCCGCCGCCACCTGTGCCGGGCCACCATCGGGCTCGGCGTGGGCCGGGACGGGGCGTTCGCCGAGTACGTCGCTCTGCCCGCCGCCAACGTCTGGGTGCACCG
This sequence comes from uncultured Actinomycetota bacterium, assembly GCA_963798065.1. GTDB lineage: Bacteria > Actinomycetota > Actinomycetes > Streptomycetales > Streptomycetaceae > Streptomyces. The sequence goes on from CAWCSC010000005.1 coordinate 461,270, forward strand.
GGTCCCCGTCGACCTCGACGTCGCCGCGATCTTCGACCCGTTCGGCAACGCCGTGCACACCGCGCTGTCCTTCCCGCTGGTCGGCGAGGACGTCCTGATCACCGGCGCGGGCCCGATCGGCCTGATGGCCGCCGCCGTCGCCCGGCACGCCGGGCGCCCGCAACGTCGTGATCACCGACGTCAGCGAGGAACGCCTGGAGCTGGCCCGCAAGATCGGGGTGAGCCTCGCGCTGGACGTCTCGCAGGCCACCATCGCCGACGGGCAGCGCGAACTCGGCCTGCGCGAGGGCTTCGACATCGGCCTGGAGATGTCCGGCCGCCCCGAGGCCATGCGCGACATGATCGCCAACATGACGCACGGCGGCCGGATCGCCATGCTCGGCCTGCCCGCCGAGGAGTTCCCCGTCGACTGGGCCCGGATCGTCACCTCGATGATCACCATCAAGGGCATCTACGGCCGCGAGATGTTCGAGACCTGGTACGCGATGTCCGTGCTGCTCGAAGGCGGCCTCGACCTCGCCCCCGTGATCACCGGCCGGTACGGCTACCGCGACTTCGAGGCGGCGTTCGCCGACGCGGCGAGCGGCCGCGGCGGCAAGGTCATCCTCGACTGGACCGCGTAAGCCACCGCGCCCTCCCGCAAGCATCCTCTAGGAGCTCCTGCATGTTCGACTCCGTGCGCGACGACCTGCGCGCCACCCTCGACGAGATCCGCGCCGCCGGTCTGCACAAGCCCGAGCGCGTGATCGGCACCCCGCAGTCCGCGACCGTCGAACGTCACCGCGGGCGGCCGCCCCGGCGAGGTCCTCAACTTCTGCGCCAACAACTACCTCGGCCTCGCCGACCACCCCGAGGTCGTCGCCGCCGCCCACGAGGCGCTGGACCGCTGGGGCTACGGCATGGCCTCCGTCCGCTTCATCTGCGGCACCCAGGAGGTGCACAAGGAACTGGAGGCGCCGGCTCTCCGCGTTCCTCGGCCAGGAGGACACGATCCTCTACTCCTCCTGCTTCGACGCCAACGGCGGCGTGTTCGAGACCCTGCTCGGCCCGGAGGACGCGGTCATCTCCGACGCGCTGAACCACGCCTCGATCATCGACGGCATCCGCCTGTCCAAGGCCCGCCGCTTCCGCTACGCCAACCGCGACATGGCCGACCTGGAGGCCCAGCTCAAGGAGGCCGTCGGACGCGCCGGCGCCGGCTGATCGTCACCGACGGCGTCTTCTCCATGGACGGCTACGTCGCCCCGCTGCGCGAGATCTGCGACCTCGCCGACCGCTACGACGCGATGGTCATGGTCGACGACTCGCACGCCGTCGGCTTCGTCGGCCCCGGCGGCCGCGGCACGCCCGAGCTGCACGGCGTCATGGACCGCGTCGACATCATCACCGGCACCCTCGGCAAGGCGCTCGGCGGCGCCTCCGGCGGCTACGTCGCCGCCCGCGCCGAGATCGTCGCCCTGCTGCGCCAGCGCTCCCGGCCGTACCTGTTCTCCAACACCCTCGCCCCGGTGATCGCGGCCGCCTCCCTGAAGGTCCTCGACCTGCTGGAGTCGGCGGACGACCTGCGCGTCCGGCTCGCCGAGAACACGGCCCTCTTCCGCGGCCGGATGACCGAGGAGGGCTTCGACATCCTCCCCGGCGACCACGCCATCGCCCCGGTGATGATCGGCGACGCGGCCGTCGCGGGCCGCATGGCGGAGCTGCTGCTGGAGCGCGGCGTCTACGTCATCGGCTTCTCCTACCCGGTGGTGCCGCAGGGCCAGGCCCGCATCCGCGTGCAGCTGTCGGCCGCGCACTCCACGGACGACGTCGAACCGCGCGGTGGACGCCTTCGTCGCGGCGCGGGCCGAGCTGGACGCCTGACCGCCGGCCTGGAGGCGCATTTGAGATAATCGATCGCATGATCGAAGCGCGGCGGCTCCACATCCTCCGTGCGGTGGCGGACCACCGCACGGTGACGGCGGCTGCCGCCGCGCTGTATCTCACCCCGTCGGCGGTCTCCCAGCAGCTCGCCGCCCTGGAGCAGGAGACCGGCCACCGCCTCGTCGAGCGCGGCGCCAAGGGCGTACGGCTCACCCCGGCCGGCGAGATCCTGCTCGAGCCACACCAACGCCGTCCTCGCCCAGCTGGAGCGGGCCGAGGCCGAACTCGCCGCGTACAGCTCGGGCGCGGCCGGCACGGTCACCGTCGCCTCCTTCGCGACCGGCATCGCCCTGGTCGTCGCGCCCGCGGTGGCCCGCCTCGCCGAGTCGGCGCCCGGCATCCGCATCCGCGTCCAGGACGCCGAGGGCGACGCCAGCCTGCCGATGGTGCTGGACCGGCAGGTCGATGTCGCCGTCGCCGTCGAGTACCGCGGGGCGCCGCCCGCCGACGACCCGCGGCTGGCCCACGTCCCGCTGTACGCCGAGCCCTTCGACGCGGTCGTCCCGGTCGCCCACCGCCTGGCCGACGCGGCCGAGGTGCCCGCTCGCGGAGCTGGCCAAGGACCCGTGGATCGGCCCGTACCCCGGCAACCCCTGCCACGACGTGGTCGTCCTGGCCTGCGAGAACGCCGGATTCCAGCCCCGCATGGAGCACTCCTCGGACGACTTCCGCGCGGTCGTCGCCCTCGCCTCGGCCGACGCGGGCGTCGCCCTCGTGCCCCGCTCGGCGCTGCGCGGCATGGACCTCACCGGCGTGGTCGTCCGCCCCGTCGACGGGGTGGCCCCCACCCGCCGGGTCTTCGCGGCCGTTCGCCGGGGCGCCGAGGAGCATCCGCTGATCCGGCCGGTGCTGGACGCGCTCGGCGAGGCGGCCCGGGCGGAGCCGCTGCCGGTGTGAGATCCCCGTAACCCTGCGTCTCATATTCGGGATAGCGTCCCGGATATGAGAACGACGATGAGACGGACCGACCGTCGACGCCCGGCTGGGCGCCGCGCCTGGCCGAGCTGCGGGCCGAACACGGCTGGTCCCTGGGCGAGTTGGCGGACCGCAGCGGAGTGAGCCGGTCCACCCTGTCCCGGGCCGAACGCGCGGAGATCAGTCCCACGGCCTCGCTCGCTGAACCGCCTGTGCGCCGTCTACGGGCGGACCATGTCCCAGCTGCTCAGCGAGGTCGAGGCCGAGCCGGCGCTGTGGTGCGGTCCGCCGACCAGCCCGTGTGGCGAGGACAGCGCCTCCGGCTTCGTACGCCGCTCCGTGTCCCCGCCGCACGCCGCCCTGCGCGGCGAACTCGTCGAGGCCCGGCTCGCCGCCCGGCGCCGACATCGCCTACGACCGTCCGCCCGTCGCCGGCCTGGAGCAGCACATCTGGGTCCTGGAAGGCGCCCTCGACGTGACCGCGCAGGACACCGAGCACCGCCTGGACGCCGGGGACTGCCTGCGGATGCGGGTCTGGGGGCCGACCCGGTTCCGGTGCGCGGGTCCCGAGGGCGTGCGGTACGTGCTGGCGGTGGTGCGGCCGTGATCGTCAACCGTCTCGACGAATCCCGACTGCTGCGAAAGCGTCGAGGAGTTGGCGGATCTGCTGGCGGACACCGTGAACGGATGGTGCCTCGGTCGGGTTCCTGGCCCCGCTCGACCGTGCGGAGGCCCTGGCCTGGTGGGAGCGAGCGGGCCGCCGACGTGGCCGCGGGCCGGCTCGCCGTGTGGGCGGCATACGAGCGGGGAGCGGGTGCTCGGCACCGTCGAGCCTGGCCTTCGCCCGACAAGTCCAACAGCCGGCACCGCGCCGAGCTCGTCAAGCTCATGGTGCACCCGGACGCCCGCGGGCGCGGCCTCGGCCGCGGACTCCTGACGACGGCCGAGGACGCGGCCGCCGCGGCCGGCGTCACCCTCCTCCACCTGGACACCGAGACCGGCAGCCCCGCCGAGCATCTGTACCGATCCGCCGGATGGACCCGCGATCGGCGCGATCCCCGACTACGCGGCGAGCCCGGACGGGAGTGCTGCGGCCGACGACGATCTACTACAAGCACGTACCGGCAGGCGCTCTCACCAGGTGACTGTCAGTGGGAGCGGATACCGTGCCTGCCATGCCGGATGCCGAAGACGTACGACGTATCGCCCTGTCCTTGCCGGACACGACGGAGAAGATCGCCTGGAGCATGCCCACGTTCCGGGTCGCGGGGAAGATGTTCGCCACGTTGCCGGAGGAGGAGACCTCCATCGCCGTGCGCTGCCCCAAGGAGGAGCGTGACGAGCTGGTGCTCGCCGAGCCGGGGAAGTTCTGGATCGCCGACCACGAGGCACAGTTCGCCTGGGTGCGGGCCCGGCTCGCCGCGCTTGAGAGCGAGGGCGAACTACGGGACATCCTCGCCGACTCCTGGCGCCAGGCGGCCCCGACCCGGCTCCTGGAGGCGTATCCCCGGCTGGGTCTGCCGGCGGCGGACTGAGAGCGGCGGGCCCCCGGAAACGGGTGCGCGATCACCGGCGCGAGTGCGGTATTGTTGCTCTGCGCGTTCGGCCGGGGGAAATCCCCAGGTCAGACGGGCAACGGGACGTGGCGCAGCTTGGTAGCGCACTTGACTGGGGGTCAAGGGGTCGCAGGTTCAAATCCTGTCGTCCCGACAGAATGCCTGGGGTTTCTCCCGGGCAGGGCCTTGCTCCACTTCGGTGGGGCGGGGCCCTTCGTCATTTCGGGGCCGTACCCCGCTCCGCCTGCTCTTTCTCGCTGGCGGGGAACGTCGGGCGGCGATCACTGGCGGCGATCCTGGTCACCATCGCGGCGAGCTGTCCACACGCCAGCGTGATCTCCCTCTGGGCCTGGGCGCGTTCGCTGACAGCCGCTCCGACCAGGAGGGCGGTCAGCGAGGCGGAACCGTTGAACGCCTGCAGGGTGATCATGTTGGTGAACAGATCGTGACCGGCGAACGGACCCGTCTTCTGGGCGGCCGCGACGATCGCGAAGGTCGACACGGCGAGGGCGCAGGGCGCGGCCCCGGCCAATTGGAAACGGAAGGCCGCCCAGATCAGCAGCGGGAAACCGAGGAACAGCAGAGGTGTGCTGCTGATCTCGACGAAACCGACGCAGACCGTGACGGCCAGGAGGAAAACCCCCTCCACCCATCGGGACAGCGGAGCGCCCCTGGGCAGGGGGGCCGAGCGGAGCACCAGCAGGACCGGAGTCACCGCCAGGACACCCATCGCGTCGCCGGTCCACCAGACCGACCACGTCGGCCAGAAGTCGCCGAGGTCCAGCGCACCGGTGAGGACCAGCGTCCCACTGCCCAGCGTGGCGCTGACCAGCATGCCGGTGAAGGCGCCGAGAAAGATCAGTGCGAGGGCGTCCCGCAGACGGTTCATCTCCCTGCGGAACCCGGAACGGCGGAGCAAGGCGTACGAGCAGATGGGTGCGAGCGTGTTGCCCGACGCGATCGCGAGTACGGCCAGGAGCGAGGGCCCCAGCGAGATGTTCACCAGGAACGCGCCGAGCGCGATCCCGGGCCAGACCCGCGGGCCGCGCAGGAGCAGGCTGGCCAGCGCGATACCGCTCGGCGGCCACAGGGGGGTGACCTGGCCGCGCACCAGCTGCTGGAGCAGTCCGATCTCGGCCGAGCCGTAGTACAGCGCGGCGACCACGCAGATCTCCAGGCCGGCCGAGCCGGCGCGCCGAGGCCAGGCATGTCGCGCGACAGTCATCGGGGACCTCCGCATCGACATCCTTCCCGACCATCATCCGCCGGATCCGCCGGAACCTCCACGCGGCCGTTGAGCTGGGTCTTCTGTCCGGGCGGGCGGAACGCGCAAGGCGAGGACGGCCATGTCGTCATGACCGTCGCTCGGGTGCTGATCGGCCAGTGCCCGCACCAGCTCGTCCAGGGGCAGGGCCGCATGGACGGTGGCGAGCTCGGCGAACTCGTTCAGGCTCTCGTCGATGCAGTGGGCAGGATGTTCGATCAGCCCGTCGGTGAAGAAGACCAGTGTGGCGCCCGGGGAGAGGAATCGGGAGTGGTCGGGGCGGGGTTCCTCGAGGTCGACCCCGAGCGGCAGCCCTGGCTCGGCCCAGAGGTACTCCGCCCGTCCTTCAGGGGTGAGCAGCAGGGGCGGGACGTGGCCCGCGGTGCTCCAGTGAATGCGCCAGCCCGGCCCCTCCGGTTCGATGCGGGCCAGGGCCGTGGTGGTGACGGGGTTGGTCGTGATGGCCTGGAGCGTGCGGTCGAGCCGGGCGAGGACCGCACCGGGCGTACTGCCCCGGTCGAACAGCAGGGCGCGCAGCATGTTGCGCGTCGAGGCCATGGCGGCCGCGGCTTCCAGGTCGTGGCCGACCACGTCACCGATGACGACCGCCACGGCGTCGCCGGGCAGGGGAATCGCGTCGTACCAGTCCCCTCCGAGTCTGCTGGGCTCGGCCGCGGGCCGGTAGACGGCTGCTGCGGTGAAGGGCCGCAGGTCGGGCAGTGCGGGCAGGAGGAGCCGCTGGAACTGCTCCGCTCCGAGACGAACCTGTTCGAACAGGCGGACGTTCTCGATCGCGATGCCGGCGGCGCTGGCCAGGGCCGTGACGACGTTCTGGTCGTGGATGTCGAAGGGCTGTCCGTCGCGCCGCTCGGCGAGGTACAGGTCGCCGTAGATCGCGCCGCGGACGCTGATGGCGACCCCGAGCAACGTACGCATGTGCGGATGGCGGGGCGGGAAGCCGGCCGAGGACGGGTGGGCGGGGATGTCGTCGATCCGCAGGGGCTCGGGGTGGCTGATGAGATGACCGAGGACACCCAGTCCGCGGGGCAGGTCGGTACCGTCCAGCTCGGCGCGTTCCTGCTCGGAAAGCCCGGCCGTGATGAACTCCTCCAAGTGCTCCCCCGACTCGTTGAGCACGCCCAGTGCCCCGTAGCGGGCGCCCACCAGGTCCATGGCGGTGGTCACGATGCGGCGCAGCACAGCGGTCAGCTCCACCTCCCGCGTGATGGCCACCACCGCGTCCAGCAGGCCCTGCATCCGGTCCATGGCGTCCAGCAGGGCGCCCAGCTGCTCGTCGATCCGGCTCAGTTCGCTCCGCAGGCGCAGGTGCAGGTCGGGCAGCTGCGGCTGCCTCGGATGCTGCCCTTGCCGCTCTCCTGCCATCACGAGCGCCTCTTGCCCGGTCCCGGGTCACATTCGGGTGGCAGCTGTCGCGGCGTCCACCCCGGCGGGGCGCCGGCCGGCGGATGTCACCACGACATGCCTTCTCACCTGGTACAGCCTAATGCCGGGCCGTGTCGGAGCGATCCGACGCGGACTCGCCGTGATCACGCCGGCCGGCTCCACCGCCGCTCGGTGACGGGGGAAAGGCGGGTCAGCCGCCCCCGTCCAGGTCGTCGCGTCGGCGCAGTACCTCCAGCTCGTGACCGCGCAGCCGCATCTCGTACAGCTTCCCGCGGGCGTTCTCGAAGGGCCGGTGGACGATCATCATCAGGTGGCCGTCGAAAGTGTGGAACAGCATGCCGTGGCCGCTGTCGTCGCGGACCAGTGGCCGGTGCTGTTGCCACGGGCCCTGGACGTCCCCGGATCGTGACACGGCGTACGTCTGTACGTAGCCGCCGCTGACGGTGCCGTCCTGGCGGGCCGTGTTCTTCTCGTAGGTCGACCACATCATGAGCAGGGACCCGTCAGGGGTGCGGTACAGCTGGGGGCCGTCGGTGATGTAGGGCGGCAGCTGGTGCGGTACGCCGGCGGGGATCTGCTCGGCGGTCCAGGGCGCGTCCGAGGCCTTGAAGAGGTAGACCGGGTCGCCGACCGTCCGGGACAGGTCCGGAGCCAGCCGGATCGCCTCCATCGTGCCGTCGATGGTCTGGAGCCACTCGTGCGCATACACCATCCAGGGCTGCCCGGCCGGGTCGGTGTACAGCGTGCCGTCGAGGGTCATGAGGTGCTCGGGCGGGGCGGGGCGTGAGGGGTCGAGCACGGTGAAGGGGCCGAGCAGTGAGTCGGAGACCGCCGTGATCGTGCCGCGCATATGGGTCGGGGTCCGAAACGGGACACCCCATCGGCCGGGCGGTGGGACGGGAAGCGGTCTGTCCTCGTTGTGCAGCGTGGTGAACAGGTAGTACCTGCCGTCCCATGCGTGCACCTCCGGTGCCCATGCGCCGTCCGTCGCCCAGATTCCCTCCTGCTCGGCTGCCAGGAACACCACGACGGGGCGTCTCCAGTCGCGCAGGTCGTGACTGCGGTAGACCATCGTGCCGGTGCCGTCCACGCCCGACACGGACGGGACGTTGGACGTGTAGAGGTGGTAGGTACGGGTCTCGCCGTCGGCGACGACGAACGGATCGTGCAGCGGCATGTCGGGAAGCCGCATCAGCTCACCCCTCCTTGAGGGACCGCACCCGTCAGATCACACAGCCCGCATGCGCCAGCGCCTGCTTCAGCAGCACGCCGTGCCCGCCCGGCATCTCGCTCTGCACCGCCTCGGAGACGGCCTCCTGCGGGCTGAACCACACCAGGTCGAGCGCGTCCTGCCGGGGCCGGCAGTCGCCCGTCACCGGCACGATGTAGGCGAGGGACACCGCGTGCTGGCGCGGGTCGTGGTACGGCGTGACGCCGTGCGTCGGGAAGTACTCCGCGACCGTGAACGGCTGGAGCGACGCGGGACGCGGGGCAGCGCGACCGGGCCGAGGTCCTTCTCCAGGTGGCGCAGGAGGGCGTCACGGACGCGCTCGTGGTGCAGCACGCGGCCGGAGACCAGGGTCCGGCTGACCGTTCCGTCGGGGCCGATGCGCAGCAGCAGGCCGACACTGGTGACTTCGCCGCTGTCGTCGACGCGTACCGGGACGGCCTCGACGTACAGGATCGGCATGCGGGCGCGTGTCATCTCCAGCTCGTCGGAGGACAGCCAGCCGGGCGTGGTTTCGGTCATGTCAGACATTGCTTGATCATACTTTCAGCCGTTCGGACTTCCTGGATACCCGCTCCAGGAGAACTGTGACCGGCCACACGCCGTTCAATCGTCTTCCGGCAGGCCGGACGGCAGCCGGTAGACCCGGAGGGCGTTGTCCCGCCCGGTCCACCGCGCGATCCGCAGCGCGTCCGGCAAGGACAGCTCGTCGGCGTCCACCCGCTCCTGGAGCAGTCCCGCGAGACCGTGCCGGAAGGCGAGCGCCCCGAGGTGGTAGAACTCGGCCACACCGTAGGCGTCGGAGCTGTACAGCAGTTTGCGGAACGGTGTGATCTCCAAGGCCTCCGCGAGGACCGCACCGGCCCGGGCGGGGCCGACGTGGTGCAGGGTGAGACCGACATCGAGGTACACCTGCTCGAAGACCGCCGCCAGGTAGGCGGCCTGCCGCTGGAAGGGCCAGCAGTGCAGCAGCAGGACGGGGATCGTCCCGGCGGTCAGGTGCAGCCAGTCCGTGAGGTGGGCGGGGTCGGCCCGGTGCAGCCGGATGTCGTTGTCGCCGAACCCGGTGTGCAGCTGCAGCGGCAGGCCGAGGTCGACGGCGGTCCACAGCAGGTGCCGTACGAGGACCGGGTCGGCCAGGCGGCCGCCGCGGGCCTGCCAGCGCCGGGCCGCCTCGGTGACCTCCGCGTCCGAGGGGCGGGCCGGGTCCAGGTCGAAGCCGGTGCGGTAGGCCGCCACCGACTTCACGGCCACCACGCCGGGCCGCCGGACGGCGTCGAGCGCTGCCGCGCGGAAGGCGTCCGCGTACGCGTCCGGCTCGACCCCTGCGGCCTGCACCGACTCGGCGACGCTCTCCAGCCGTACGACCTCGTACGCGGTCCCGCCCGCGGCCTCGGCGAGTTCGGGCGGGGTGGTGAGGCGGTCGGGGGCGTAGCCGGTGTCCACGCAGAGGACGTCCGTGCCCGACGGCGCGCAGGAAGCGCCGCCGCACCTCGTGCCGGCCCAGTTCCGAGCGCCGGGCGAGGTACTCCTCGGCCGGCGCGTGCCGGGGCAGGTCCAGCAGGGGCGCGCAGTGGCGGCGCACGGCCACGCCCACGGGGCTGTCGAAGGGCGAGATGCCCGGCCAGGCGCTCGCCCTCGGTGAGGAGGGACTCGAAGGCCTCCCGGTCGAGGTCGGCGGTGACGGTGCCATGGCAGTGGTGGTCGACCAGCCGCAGCGGAGCCGAGCGCCTCGTACGGACCGCGCTCACGTCAGTACTTCCAGCGGTACGCGGCCGCCACCTGCTCGTCGTCCAGCCCGGCCACGGACGCCAGTTCGCCCCGCCGTACGGCGATGACGGCGTCGGCCAGGACCGGGCCGAGCGCCGCCCGCAGCGGTTCGTCCGTCACGGAACTCCTCGACCGCCTCGCTGCAGCGAGACTCGGCAGCCGGCGCACGCCCCGGGCCACCGCCTCCGCCTCGGCCAGCCGGGCCGGGTCGCCGGTGGTCTCCTCGGGCAGGGCGGCGGACGACGTCAGGCCGTCAAGACCGGCGGCGATCAGGGAGCCGATCGCGAGGTAGGGGTTGGCGGCCAGGTCGACGGGTTTGATCTCCAGGTTGGCCGCCTGGTCGCGCAGGCCCGCGGTGCCGGTGACGACGCGCAGCGCGGTCTCCCGCGTCTCGCGGCCCCACGCGGTGAACACGCCGGCCCACTGGGAGGGCCTGAGCCGCAGATGGCTGGCGGGGCTCGGGGCGGTGACGGCCGTGAGGCCGGGCAGGTGGGCGAGGATGCCGGCCGTGAACGACTGCGCCTCGGCCGTCATGCCGTAGCGGCCCTCGCCGCCGGCGTGCAGACTGACGCCGTCGCGCCAGGCGGAGAGGTGGACGTGTCCGCCGTTTCCGACGCCCTGTCCCACGACGGCCGGGGCGAAGGAGACCCGGAGCCCGTGCCGTCGGGCCACCGCGCGGATGGTCTGCCGCACCAGCACGCTGCGGTCGGCCGCCGCCACCGGATCGACGGCACCCACCGAGATCTCGAACTGTCCGGCCGCGTACTCGGGATGGACCTGTTCGACGTCCATGCCCTGCGCCGCGCACGCGGCCAGCAGGTCGGCGGTGCAGTCGCCGAGTTCGACCTGCCGGGTGGCCCCGTACGCGGGTCCGGTCGTCGCGGGCACGAACGGGTCGCCGGGCGCGTCGCCCGGGGCCACGGTCCACTCGATCTCGATGGCCGCCTTGAAGGTGAGGCCGTGGCGCTCGGCTGCCTCGGTGACGATCCGGCGCAGGAACGTGCGCGCGCAGCCGGGGTGCCGCTCCCCGTCCTGCGTGATCCGGTCGACCGGCGCCCACGCCCAGCCGGGCTGCCCGGCCAGCACCACCAGCTGGTCGAGGTCCGGGTAGAGGCGAAGGTCGCCGTCGGGGGAGCCGAGGACGTCGGTGGTCACGATGGAGTCGTTCGCCAGGAACGTGTCGAACACCGGGGACATGCCGACACCCCAGGCCGCGGCGGAGGCGAGCCTGGCCGTCGGGACGGTCTTCACCCGGCTGATGCCGGCGGTGTCGACGTAGGCCAGCACGACGCCGTGCACACCCCGTCCGGAGAGCTCGCCGCTCAGCGCGGTGGCCCGCTCGACATCACCGGGGCGGCCGCCGGGCACGGGATCGGCCAGGGTGGTCATGAGTGTCCTCCTCGTCTTCCCCGACGGGGTCGGCGCCGTGCCTCAGGCCTTCACGGCCACCGCGCCGAACTGCGGTACCAGCACGGCCGAGCCGGCCTCCGCATGCCACTGCCCGCACGACACCATGCCCGGTTCGAGCAGCTCGAGACCCTCGAAGAACGCGGCGATGTCCGTGCCGCTGCGGGCGGTGATCGGGGGAGTGGCGTTCTCGTTCCAGAACCGCATGGCCGGGATCTGGCCCGCGCCGCCGAGCTCGTCGTCGAAGGTGGGGTGGGTGAGGACCAGGAAGCTGCCGGAGGGGACCGCTGCCATCACGCGGCGCACGATCTCCCGGGCCTTCTCCATGTCCAGGACGAAGTTGAGGATCCCCAGCATCATGACGGCGACGGGCCGGGTGAAGTCGAGGGTGTGTCCCGCTCGTTCGACGATGGCGTCCGGGTCGTGCACGTCGGCGTCGATGTAGGCGGTGACGCCGTCATGGGTGCCGGTCAGCAGGGTTCGGGCGTGCACCAGCACGATCGGGTCGTTGTCGACGTAGACGATCCGTGAGTCGGGCGCGATCCGCTGGGCGATCTCGTGGGTGTTGTCCGCCGTCGGCAGCCCTGTGCCGATGTCGAGGAACTGCCGCACTCCGCGCTCGCCCGCCAGGAACGACACGGCCCGGCCCAGGAAGTCCCGGTCCGCCCGCGCGATGTCCCGGATGATCGGGAACATGCCGGCGACGTGCTCGCCGACCTGCTGGTCGACCTCGTAGTTGTCCTTGCCGCCGATCCAGTAGTTCCACACGCGTGCGTTGTGCGCCACACCGGTGTTCAGCCGCGCCGAGCCGCTCGACGGGGTGTGGCTCTCACTCACGTCTCGTCCTCTCCTCGCACGAGCGACCGGAACCGGCCGTCGCCGCCATTGTGCCGTTCCGATGATCACGCTGTCCCGGGAATCGGTGGAGCGGGCGGGGCCGTTGGCGCGGGCGGGGGAGAGCTGCGGCCCGGTTACTCGATCTCGCTGGGATCGGGAGCGGGCGTCTTGCCGGCCAGTACGTCCTTCAGGCGCTGGGTGCCGAGCTTCACCGCCTGCTCGACGGAGTCGTTCTCGCCCCCGTCGAGTCCGCCCGCCGTGACGGTGATGGCGTCGTTGCCGACGCGTACGGCGGCGACGTCCAGGGTCAGCGTGGCCTGCGCACCCCCGGCCGTGCCCTGCACCGTCACGCGCAGGCCCTCACGCGCGTCGCCCACCTTGGGCAGCGAGGTCTCGGTGACCTGGACGGTGCGCTGTTCGCCGCCGTCGGTCACGGTGAACTGGTCGCACTTCTCCGGCAGGGTCGCCATCCAGTTCATGGGGCCCTGCGGGTCGGTCCGGTCATAGGAGGCGACCTGGTACAGGAGGCGTGAGTCGCCCTGCTCGAAGCCGCGCAGCGCGTTCACTCCCGACGGCCTGCCCAGCAGGTCGTCGTCGAAGAGGGAGTTCATGAGCCGTTGGCAGTCGGCGGCGTCGGTCTTGGCGGTGAGGAAGTCGGAGACGTCGACCGTGCCGATGAACAGGCTGTCGTGCCAGTTCTCGGCCTCCGTGTCCTTGACCTGGGTCCAGTCGTCCTCGATGTCCGCCTCGGTGATCAGCGCGGTCCGTGCGCCGTCCCCGGTGAGGGTGGCGGTGGGAGAGGGGGTCTGCTGTTTCCCGGCGACCTGTGTCGCGGTGATGCCCGACGCTCGCGCACCGTCCTCGTCGCCGTCGTCCGAGCAGGCGGCGGTGGCCAACAGGGTGCCCGCCGCCAGGGCGGAGGAGAGAACGCGGACCAGCGGGGACGGACGACGGGTCATCGGCAGTGCCTCCTGAGAACGTGACGCGTGCCCTCAGCGCACCACCGGCACCCACGGCCCACCACCGGCACCGGACTGTTCGGGTGAGCACCATCCCGGAGACCGCCCACGGCGGCGGATTCGGCCTGGTCGGCCTGACGGAACGGGTGACCGCGCTGGGCGGCGAGGTGCACGCGGGGCCGGGCAGGCCCGTCCCCGCCCGGCCCGGGAGGGGGGCAGGCGCGGGCGGTATTTCGGCGGAGAAGCAGGGAACTGCTCGAATCCTGGCGTCAGGGCTCCCGCGCGCTGTTCAATGAAGCTGCACACGCCGCCCGAGCAGAGGAGCCGCCCGTGTCCCCCGCGGTCGTGCCGCCCGTCGGCGCGCGCATCCGGCAGGCTCGTCTGGAGCGCGGTACGAGCCTGCGCGCGCTGGCCCGGGAGATCGGTGTGTCGGCGAGTCTCGTGTCCCAGATCGAGACCGGCAAGAGCCAGCCCTCCGTCAGCACGCTGTACGCGATCACAACGGCTCTGGGGATCTCCGTCGAGTCCCTCTTCGACGTCCGGGAGAGCGCGGCTGCGAGCCCGCTCGGGACGTCGCCCGGCACCGTCCTGCACGCCCTCGCGGCCCTGGCCGCCGACCCGGGCCGGCGTATCGGCCCGCTGGTCGGCGCGGGCGAGCGCGAGACGCTGGAGCTGGACTCGGGGGTCGTGTGGGAGCGCCTCGGCCGGGTGCCGGGCACGGATGTCGACTTCCTGCTCGTGACCTACCGGCCCGGCGGCTCCTCCGCCGGCTCCGGCGGACTCATGCGGCACGCGGGCACCGAGTACGGCTATCTGACCTCCGGTGAGCTGATCCTCACCCTCGGTTTCGACGAGTACACGGTGCGCCCGGGCGACGCCGTCAGTTTCGAGTCGACGACCCCCCACCTGTACCGCAACGATGGAGAGGTACCCGCTGTGGGCGTCTGGTTCGTGACCGGGGGTGTTCAGTGACACTTGACACCCGTGCCACCCGGGCGTTCACTCCGAAGTGGGGGTGGTCGCCATGGCGATCCGCACATATGGGCCCAACGCCGTCGACTGGGAAGAGCGCATCGACCTGGACCGGCTGCGCGGGCAGCGGCTGGCCCGGCTGCACGAGTCCCTGAACCGGTCCGAGCTGGGCGCGGTGCTCAGCTTCGACTTCGCCAACATCCGCTACATGACGGCCACACACATCGGCACCTGGGCGATGGACAAGCTGATCCGCTTCGCCCTGCTGGTGCGCGACGGCGAACCGGTCGTCTGGGACTTCGGCTCCGCCGCCCGCCACCACCAGCTGTACAACCCGTGGCTCGACTACAGCGACGGCAAGGGCGGCCCGCCCACCGGCGCCCGCGCCGGTATCTCCACCCTGCGCGGCGCCTTCCACCCGGACGCCCAGATCGCCGAGGACGTGGCCGCCAAGATCGCCGCCGAGCTGCGCGAGCACGGGCTGGCGAACGAACCGCTCGGCGTCGACGTCGCCGAGATGCCCGTCCTTACCGCCCTGCGCGCCGAGGGCATCGACGTCGTCGACGGACAGCAGGTCTTCCTGGAGGCCCGCCGGATCAAGACCGGCGACGAGATCGCCCTGCTCACCCAGGCCTGCGCCATGGTCGACGCGGCCTACGAGGAGCTGTACGGCTACCTGCGGCCGGGTGTCCGCGAGAACGAGTGCGTCGGAGTCGTCAGCAAGGTCCTGTACGACCTCGGCAGCGAGTACGTCGAGGGCGTCAACGCCATCTCGGGCGAGCGCTGTTCACCGCACCCGCACGTCTACAGCGACCGCCTGATCCGCCCCGGCGACCCCGCCTTCTTCGACATCCTGCACAGCCACCTCGGCTACCGCACCTGCTACTACCGCACCTTCGCCGTGGGCAGCGCCTCCCGCGCGCAACGGGACGCGTACGTGCGCTGCCGGGAGTACATGGACCAGGCGATCGCCCTGGTCCGGCCCGGGGCCACCACCGCCGACATCGTCCAGGTCTGGCCGCGCGCCGAGGAGTTCGGCTTCGCCGACGAGACCGCAGCCTTCGCCCTCCAGTACGGCCACGGCGTCGGCCTGTCGATCTGGGAGAAGCCGATCTTCAGCCGCCTGGTCTCCCTCGACCACCCCGAAGTCCTGGAGGAGGGCATGGTGTTCGCCCTGGAGACCTACTGGCCGGCCGCCGACGGCTGGTCCGCCGCCCGCATCGAGGAGGAACTGGTCGTCACCGCCGACGGCTGCGAGGTCATCACCAAGTTCCCCGCCGAGGAACTGCTGGTGGCCGGGCGCAAGTACTGGACGGTGGACGGCGAGCTCAACACCCGCCGCGAGGCGCAGTCCCACCTCAACACCTCTCGTGGCGGCGGGGCGGACTGATGGAAGCGGCCGGACTCCTCGCCGCCTACGAGCGGATGACCGTCATCCGCCGTACGGAGAAGGCCGCCCACGACCTGTTCCTGCAGGGCCTGGTCAAGGGCACCACTCACCTCGCCGCCGGCCAGGAGGCGATCGCCGTCGGCGCGAGTGCCGCCCTGCGCCCGGACGACTACGTGTTCGCCACCTACCGGGGCCACCACCACGCCCTCGCCCGGGGCGCCACCCCCGAGGAGTGCCTGGCCGAGCTGATGAGCCGGGCGACCGGGCTGTGCCGGGCCAAGGGCGGCTCCATGCACCTGACCAAGGCGGCCACCGGCATGCTCGGCTCGTACGCCATCGTCGGCGCCCACCTCCCGATGGCGGTCGGCGCGGCCTGGTCGGCCCGGCTGCGGGGGACCGAGCAGCTCGCGGTCGCCTTCTTCGGGGACGGCGCCACCAACATCGGCGCCTTCCACGAGGCGCTCAACCTGGCCGCGGTGTGGAAGCTGCCCGTGCTGTTCGTCTGCGAGAACAACCTGTACATGGAGTACACGCCGATCGCCGACGTCACGGCGGTGCCCCGGCCCGCCGCCGACCGGGCGCCCGCGTACGGCATCCCGGGCGAGGTGGTCGACGGCAACGACGTGGTGGCCGTGGCGCAGGCGGTGGCACGGCTCGCGGGGCGGGCCCGGGCAGGAGACGGGCCCGCCGTGCTGGAGGCCGAGACCTACCGCCACTTCGGGCACAGCCGCGCCGACCCGGCGACCTACCGCCCGGCCGAGGAGGTCGAACGGTGGCTCGAGCACGACCCGTTGGACCTCGCGCGGGGACGGCTGGCCGAGCTCGGGAGTCGGAGACGAGGCGGTCGCGCGAGGCCGACGAGCGGGCCCGGGTCGTCGTGGAGCAGGCCGTCGAGGCGGCCAAGGCCGCGCCGCCGCCCGACCCGCGGGAGGCGCTGACCGACGTGTGGGCCGACGGGGGTGCCGCATGGCGGACGTGATCACCTACCGGGAGGCGGTCGCCGAGGGCATCGCACGCGAGATGCGCCGGGACGCGTCGGTGGTGTGCCTCGGGGAGGACATCGGCGCGGCCGGCGGGGTGTTCAAGACGACCGTCGGGCTGTTCAAGGAGTTCGGGTCCGAGCGGGTGTGGGACACGCCATCTCCGAACAGGCCATCGTAGGCGCGGCGATGGGCGCCGCCATGACCGGGATGCGGCCCGTCGCGGAGATCATGTTCTCCGACTTCCTGGCCTGCTGCTGGGACTACCTCGCCAACGAGATCCCCAAGGTCCGCTACATGACCGGCGGCCAGGTGACCGTCCCCCTCGTCGTGCGCACCGCCAACGGCGGCGGGCTCGGCTTCGGCGCCCAGCACTCCCAGGCCACCGAGAACTGGGCACTGACCGTCCCGGGCCTGAAGATCGCGGCGCCGTCGACGCCCGCCGACGTCATCGGCATGCTGGCGGCGGCGATCCGCAGCGACGACCCCGTGGTCTTCTTCGAACACAAGGGCCTGCTGGCCACCAAGGGGGCGCCCGCCGCCCCCGGGTCACGTCGTCGAGCTGGGGCGGGCCGCCGTCGTGCGCGAGGGCACGGACGTCACGCTCGTCGCGCTGGCCTCGATGGTGCCCCTGGCCCTGCGGGCCGCCGACGCGCTGTCGGGGGAGGGGATCGAGGCGGAGGTCGTCGACCTGCGCTGTCTGGTCCCGCTGGACGCCGCGACCGTGCTCGCCTCACTGCGCAAGACCTCGCGGCTCGTCACCGTCGAGGAGAACCCGTACCAGGGCGGCTGGGGCGCCACCGTCGTCTCGGTCGTCGCCGACGAGGGCTTCGGCCTGCTGGACGCGCCCGTGCGGCGGGTGGCGGGGGAGTGCGTCCCGCTGCCGTTCGCCGACGCGTCGGAGGAGCAGGTCATCCCCACTGTCGACAAGGTCGTGGCGGCGGTCCGAAGACTCGCCGCCTACTGAGCTGCCCGCTGGTCCCCGTACCGCACACCCCATGGGAGGAAGCGCGATGACCACACGGACAGTGCTGCGCTCCGGTCACGTGATCTCGATGGACCCCGACATCGGGGATCTGCCGCAGGGGGACGTCCTCGTCGAGGACGGCAGGATCGCGGCCGTGCGGCCCGAGATCAGCGCCGACGCCGAGGTCCTCGACATGACCGGCCGCATCGTCATCCCCGGCTTCGTCGACACCCACCGCCACACCTGGGAGGCCCCGATCCGGGGCGTCGCACCCGACGCCACCCTCGACGACTACTTCGTCGACATCCTCGACAGCTTCGCACCCCTCTACACCCCCGAAGACGTCTACGCCGGCAACCTCGCGGGGGCGCTCGAATGCCTCAACGCCGGCATCACCACGCTCGTCGACTGGTCGCACATCAACAACACGCCCGAGCACCCGGACGCCGCGATCCAGGGCCTGGCGGAGTCCGGCATCCGGGCGCAGTACGCGTACGGCAGCGCCAACACGTCCCTCGCCGAGTACTGGTTCGAGAGCACGATCGCGATCCCGGCGGACGACGTACGGCGGATCCGCGGCAAGTACTTCGCGTCCGACGACGGACTGCTGACCATGGGCCTGGCCACCCGCGGCCCCGGATTCTGCGTCAACGAGGTCGTCGCCGCCGAGTGGGCCCTGGCGCGCGAGCTGGGTATCCCGATCACCGTGCACGTGGCCATGGGGCGCCTGCCGGCCGCTTCGGCATGGTCAAGCAGCTCCACGGCATGGGGCTCCTCGGCCCGGACACCACCTACGTCCACTGCTGCCACCTCAGCGAGGAGGAGTGGCGGATGGTCGCCGACAGCGGCGGCACGGTGTCGGTCGCGCCGCAGGTCGAGCTCCAGATGGGGCACGGCTGGCCGCCCGTGATGCTGGCGATCGAGTACGGGCTGCGGCCTTCGCTCAGCATCGACGTCGTCACCACCGTGCCCGGCGACATGTTCACCCAGATCCGCGCGGCCTTCGGCGCCGAACGCGCCCGCGTCAACGCCGACTGCTGGCAGGCCAACATGCCGGTGCCCGACACGATGTTGACGGCGCGCCGGATGCTGGAGATCGCGACGCGCAACGGCGCCCACGTCGCGGGCGTCGAGGACCGCACCGGCTCCCTGACCCCCGGCAAGCGCGCCGACGTCGTCGCGATCGACGCCACCGCGCGAACGTCGCCCCGGTGCACGACGCGGCAGCCGCGGTGACCCTGTGCGCGGACGTCTCCAACGTCGACACCGTCATCGTCGACGGCGTGATCCGCAAGCGCGACGGCAGGCTGCTCGCCGACACTCGGCCGGGCCCGGCGGCTCGTCGAGGAGTCCCGCGACCGGCTCCTGCGCGGCGAAGGAGGCGAAGAGCGACGGCATGACCCGACACCTGGTGCGCCGCGCCGCCGACCTGCCCGGACAGCCGCCGTACGACGGACACGGCCACCGGCGGCGGAGTTGGTCGGCGAGGACGACGGCAGCGTGCACACCGGCTTCGGCCTGTGCGAGATGCGGCCGGACGGCCGGGTCGGCGCCCATGTGCACTCGTACGAGGAGAGCTTCCATGTGCTCGACGGGGCCGTGATCCTCGACGTGCCCGAGGGGTCGTACCTCCTGGAAGCGGGCGACTACGGCCTTCTCCCGACCGGCGTTCCGCACGCCTGGCGCGGCGCCGGGGACACCGGCGGGCGCTGGGCCGACATGCTGGCCCCGGTGCCGCGGGCCCGCTACGGCCACGACACGCAGGCGGTGCCCGCGCTGCCCGAGCGCGACCCCGTCCGCATCGACGTCCGCGACCCGCGCACCCGGTCGTTCGGCCACTTCGAACCCGGCGCAGATGGATCCCGGCAAGCAGTCGCAGGACCTCCTCGCGGTGTCGGCGAGCATGCGCACGGCGCTGCTCGTCTACAGCGGGATCACCGTGAAGATGATGGTCGACGGCGACTTGGGCGCGGTCGCCTCGACGATGTTCATGGTGCAGTACGCGCCCGACGGCGTCGCGGGCACGCACGACCACCCCTTCGAGGAGACGTACCTGTTCCTCGAAGGGCGAGGCGGACGCGGTGTTCGACGGCGAGCGGTACCGGCTCGGCCCTGGCGACTCGCCTGGGCGGGCGCCGGTTGCGTACACGGCTTCGCCAACGCCGGGCAGGGGCCGCTGCGTTGGCTGGAGACGCAGGCGCCGCAGCCGCCGCCGCGCCACTCCTACCGGTTCACGCGGGACTGGGAGTACCTGAGGGAGCACTCAAGGAGTCATGAGCAGCGTTCTCATCGTGGGCGGCACGTCCGGCATCGGCCTGGAGTTCGCCCGAATGCGCGGCCGGGCGCGGGGACGAAGTCGTCCTGACCGGCCGTGACACTCACCGCGCCGACACCCTCGCCAAGGAGTTCGGCGCCCGCGGGATCGGGCTCGACCTCGCGCGGCCGGGGGAGATCGCGTGCCGCGCTGGTCGACGTCGGGCGCCTCGACCACCTCGTGATCGCGGGCGTCTCCCGCGACGACAACAAGGTCACCGAGTACGACATCGACGCCGCCTGCAGCTCGTCACCCTGAAACTCGTCGGCTACACCGAGGTCGTGCACACGCTGGTGTCCCGGCTGCACGACGACAGCGCGATCGTGCTGTTCGGCGGGCAGGCCAGGGCGCGCCCCTACCCGGGCGCGACGACGGTCGCGACGGTCAACGCGGGTGTGGGCGGACTGGTGAACACCCTCGCCGTCGAACTCGCCCCGATCCGGGTGAACGCCGTCCACCCGGGCGTCGTCGGCGACAGCCCGTACTGGCGGGACAAGCCGGAGAAGGTACTCGCCGCCCTGCGCACCGAGACCCCCACCGGGCGGCTCGCCACGATGGCCGACGTGGTCGACGCCGTGGACTTCCTGCTGCGCAACGGCTCGGTCAACGCTGTCGAACTGAGCGTGGACGGGGGTGGTTGCTGGGGTGAAGGGCCGGGCGAGGAAAGGAGTCAGTGCGGCGCGTCGGAGTGTGTCCTCGGCGACCCCCTTGTCCACCGCCGCCCGTACCAGCGCGGCGGCGAGGACGGCCGGGTCGGTCTTCCCGGCAAGCTCGGCGAGACGCTTCGGAGTCCTTCGGCAGTTCCAGCCGCCCGGCGCCCTGGAGGGCCTTGCGCGTCCAGGTGGGGGCCGCCTCGGGCCAGACGCCCTGCGCCTCGCGCAGGAAGATGTCGGTGCCGGCCGGTCCCATCCCGGGGAACTCCTGGAGGAGACTGGCGCAGTTCGGAGACCTCGCCGTCCGCCTCACCGGCGCAGCCGCCGCAGGTCGCCGCCCCACCGGTCGGTCAGCAGCTCGGCTGCCTCGCCGAGTTGGTCGGCCGTACGCTCGTCGTAGCGCCGGTAGCCGCCCCGGCCGAGCGCGTCCACCCGTTCCTGCCAGTCGGCCTCGGCCATGCGCGCGCGGATCGCGCAGCCCCGCCTCGTGCAGGGCACGGGCGGTGGCCAGCGCGATCGAGCCGCGGATGCGGGCACTGAGCAGATGGGACAGCACCAGCAGCCGGTACAGCGGCTGCGGGGTGTCCTTCAGCCGGATGCCCGCCTCCTCGGCGTACGTCCGGCCGTGCGCGCCGAGGAGTTCCCGTACGACGCGCTCCTGGCGGCTCACGGCTAGGCCTTCAGCGGGTCGTGCCCGACGGTCATCAGCCGGTGCCGACGGCGCGTGTCCTCGGCCGTCACCTCGGGCTCGGCTCGTTCTCCAGGTCCACCTGCGTCGGTGACCCTGTCCACGACGTTCCGCATCACCCGCAGGTCGTCCTCGGTCAGGTCGGTGCGCCGCTTCTGGAGGATCGCCAGGACGTGCTGCCCGGTCGGCGAACCCGCCTGGTCCGGCAGCGGCTCGGTCGTCCTCGTCGGCGTCGCGGATCCGCAGCCAGGCCGCGAGTTCCTGCGAGGTCATGTTCACCACGCGGTGGAAGTCCTCCCACAGCGCGTCGAGTTCGAGGGCGTCGGTCATCGGGTGCCCCTTGTACGTACGTACGGTGCGTACGCCGCGTCAGGGCCCGTACTCGCGGGCGGCAGTTCTCGGCGTCGAACATCCACCGCTGCTTCTCCAGCTCCGCGGTGATGGCGATCAGCAGGTCCTGGGTGACCGGGTCCGCCTTCTCGGTCGCGTCGATGCGCTCGCGCAGCCGGCCCGATGGCCGTCCTGGAGCGACTCCACCATCACCTGCACGGCGTCCGAGTCGCGTACCCAGCCCTCCTTGGGGGCGGGCAGCGTGAAGGCCTTGGCGATGGTCTCCGGCCGGCCGTCCGGCGGGACAGCCGAGCGCCGCGGACCGCTCCGCGACCGTGTCGGCGAAGTTCGGCGCCGCCGACACCACCTCGTCGAGCTGGAGGTGGATGGACCGGAACCGCGGTCCGACGATGTTCCAGTGCGCCTGCTTCCCGATCAGCGAGAGTCCGAGCAGATCCACCAGGGTGTCCTGGAGTGCCTCGCAGGCGACCCGGCGGGCCTCGTCGGGCAGTGTGCTCCTCACGGCCGTCATAGGGCGCTTCTCCTTCTCGCGTCGTTCCTCGTGGTCCGGAGCAGTGCGTCGCGCTCCTCCTCGCAGGTCCCGCCCCACACGCCCGAGGCCTGGCCGCTGCTCAGCGCGAAGCTCAGGCACTGGTCGGTCACCGGGCAGCGCGAGCAGATCCGCTTCGCGGCCGTGACGTCGCGCAGGGCCGGGCCCGTCGTGCCCACGGGAAAGAACAACTCGGGGTCCTCGTCCACGCAGGCGGCGCTCCGCAACCACTCCATGAACGCGCGGGTGCCCCGGGTGCGCTGGTGCAAACGCGACGCGTGACGCCCGTGGTCTGCCCCTCAGTGGCCTGCCGGCCTGCGGCGACGCCCGCCAGGAGCCCCGGGACCCGGGAACCTTCACAGGCGGCACGCCGAGGGTCTATAGTCCGAAACTAGCAGTGCTAATTTAAGCGCGGTGTGAGGAGTCCCTTCGTGCGTCCCGTCCACTTCGCGGCCGCCCGCCGCACCCCCATCGGCAAGCTGCGCGGAGCCCTGTCCTCGGTGCGGCCCGACGACCTCGCCGCGACCGTCGATCCGCGGCCTGGTCGCGCGACGTGCCCGCGCTGGACCCGGCCCGCGTCGACGACGTCTACTGGGGCGCCGCCAACCAGGCCGGCGAGGACAACCGCAACGTCGCCCGCATGGCCGCGCTGCTCGCCGGCCTCCCCGAGTCCGTGCCCGGCGCCACCGTCAACCGGCTCTGCGCCTCCGGCCTGGAGGCGGTGACCACCGCCGCCCGCACCATCGCCGCCGGCGAGGCCGACATCGTGATCGCGGGCGGCTCCGAGTCGATGAGCCGCGCCCCCTTCGTCCTGCCCCGCCCCGACGAGGCGCTGCCCCACCGCATCGAGACCGCCGACACCCGCCTCGGCTGGCGCCTGGTCAACCCGGCGATGCAGGACCTGCACGGCCTGCTGGCCATGGGCGAGACGGCCGAGGAGGTCGCCGCGCGGTACGGCATCGCCCGCGAACGCCAGGACGAGTTCGCCCTGCGCAGCCACCAGCGGGCCGCCCTGGCCCGCAAGAACGGCCACTTCGACGACGAACTCCTGCCCGTGGAGCGCCCCGACGGTGTGGTCGTCGACACCGACGAATGCGTCCGCGAGGACACCTCGTACGAGAAGCTGTCCCGGCTGAAGCCGGTCTTCCGGGAAGGCGGCACGGTCACCGCGGGCAACGCCTCCCCGATGAACGACGGCGCCGCCGGCCTCCTCCTGGTCAGCGAGGAGGCCCTGAACGAGCTCGGCCTGGAATCGCTCGGCCGCTACGTCGCGGGCGCCTCCGCCGGGGTCCACCCCGACGTGATGGGCATCGGCCCGGTCCCCGCCACCCGCAAGGCCCTGGCCCGCGTCGGCTGGAGCGTCGGCGACCTCGAGGAGGCCGAGTTCAACGAGGCCTTCGCGGCCCAGGCCCTGGCCTGCGTGGACCAGCTCGGCATCGACCCCGGCCTGGTCAACCCGAGCGGCGGCGCCATCGCCCTCGGCCACCCCCTGGGCTGCTCGGGCGCGCGCATCCTGACGACGCTGCTCCACCGGATGCGGCGTACGGGGGCGGGGCGGGGGCTGGCGACGATGTGTGTGGGGGTCGGGCAGGGCAGTGCGGTGCTGGTCGAGCGGGCGCGTAGCCCGACGTCCCGGGCCAATCCCAGGCGAGACGGCACTACGGGCCCCGGTTCGTTGCACATAGCATCAGTGTTCGCATGGACACGATGACGCTCTGGAACATCACCGGCTGGGAGTTCGCCGCACTCGCCTTCGCGGCCCTGCCTCGTCGGCTTCTCGAAGACCGCCGTGAGCGGGGCCAACACGGTCAGCCTCGCCGATCTTCGCCGCGGTGCTGCCCGCCCGCGCCTCCACCGGCGTCCTGCTGCCGGTCCTGATCGCCGGGGACCTGCTGGCCGTCGCCACCTACCGGCGGCACGCCCACTGGCCCACCCTGTGGCGGCTGTTCCCGGCGGTCGCCGCGGGCGTCGTCGTCGGCACGGTGTTCCTGATGTGGGCGGACGACGCGATCGTACGGACCTCGATCGGCGCGATCCTGCTGCTGATGGCGGCTGTGACGGTCTGGCGCCGGCGTACGGCGGACGCCGAGGAGGAACCGGACTCGGTCACCAGCCGGGCGGGCCGCGTCAAGGCCCGCTCGTACGGGGTCCTCGGCGGATTCACCACCATGGTCGCCAACGCGGGCGGCCCGGTGATGTCGATGTACCTGCTGTCCGCGGGCTTCCGCAAGCTCGGTTTCCTCGGCACCTCCGCCTTCTTCTTCCTGATCGTCAACGTCTCCAAGCTGCCCTTCAGCGCCGGCCTCGGCCTGATCGACGGCCGCTCGCTGCTGCTCGACCTGGCGCTCGTGGTGTTCGTCGTGCCCGGCGCGCTCTTCGGCAAGTGGGCGGTGCACAGGATCAACCAGCGGCTCTTCGAGCGGCTGGTCATCGCGGCGACGATCGTGGGCGGCCTGCAGCTACTGCTGCGCTGACGGTTGCCTACCGTTGCGTGTAGCTCCGCAGCAGCGCCGGGAGGTCCGCGAAGGAGTCGATCACGTGGTCGGGCGTGCCCTCGGCTGCGTGGAGCGCCTCCGGCTGGAACTTGCCGGTCCGCACGAGAACCCCGGTGAGACCGGTCCGCTGCGCCGCCAGCACGTCGGACTCGACGTCGTCCCCGACCATCACCGCCTCGCCCGCACCGGCGCCCACCCGGTCGAGCGCCGCCTCGAAGAACGCCCGCGCCGGCTTGCCGGTGATCTCGGCCTCCACCCGGGCGGCCTGCTCAAGGCCGGCCAGGAACGCACCGGAGTCCAGCCGCAAGCCCCTCGTCCGTACGCCAGTACAGGTTGCGGTGCATCGCCACCAGCCGGGCCCCGCGCTGCAGATGCCCGAAAGCCCCGTCGAGCGCCGCGTAGCCGAACTCGGGACCGGCCCCGCCGACCAGCACGACATCCGGCACGGTGCCGGTGTCCGCCGCGTCGACGACCGTCACACCCTCGAGATCCTCCTCGATGGCGCCGCTGTTCAGCAGGGCGCACCGGGCACCGGGGCAGTGCCCGGCGAGGTATGCGGCGGTTGCCGCGGGAGCGGTCAGGATGTCCTCGGCGGACAACGGGAACCCCGCGTCCGCCAGGGTCTCGGCGATCGAAGCCCGCGTACGGGAGGTCGTGTTCGTGACCAGCAGGACGGCGAGCCCGGCCTCCCTGATCTGGCGCAGCGCCTCCACGGCCCCGGGCAGGGGCCGCCACGAAACGGTGAGCACCCCGTCGATGTCGACGAGCACGGCACGCACGGACTCCATGTCCGGACCATAGCCACCGGGAGCCGGACCCGCCCCCGCGCACCCTTCCCGCGGTCCGCCGTGCGGGACCTCGTACCCTCGACGCCGTGCCCTCCCACGTCCTGATCCTCGGCGGCACGACCGAGGCCCGCGCCCTGGCCGCCGCGCTGTCCGCGCGCCCCGGCGTCCGCGTCACGACGTCCCTCGCGGGGCGCGTTGCGAAGCCGGGGGTGCTCGACGGAGAGGTGCGCGTCGGGGGCTTCGGCGGGGCCGAAGGGCTGGCCGGGTGGCTGCGGGAGGAGGGCGTGGACGCGCTCGTCGACGCCACGCACCCCTTCGCCGAGTCGATCACGGCCAACGCGGCACGGGCCGCGGCCGCGACCGGCCTACCCGCGGTGGTGCTCCGCCGCCCCGGGTGGCGTCCGGGCCCCGGGGACCGCTGGCATCCGGTCCCCTCACTGGACGCGGCGGCGGAACTGCTGCCCCGTCTCGGCCACCGGGTGTTCCTCACCACCGGGCGCCTGGGCCTGGCCTCCTTCGCGCGACTGGCGGAACTCCACTTCGTCGTGCGGTCGGTGGATCCGCCCGAGCCGCCGATGCCGCCCGGCACAGACGTGCTGCTGGCCCGCGGCCCGTTCACCGTCCCCGCCGAGACGGCCCTGCTGCGCGAGCACGCCATCGACGTCCTGGTGACCAAGGACAGCGGGGGAGAGGCCACGGCGGCCAAACTCACGGCGGCACGGGACCTCGGCCTGCCGGTCGTGATCGTACGACGGCCACCGCTGCCGGACGGCGTGACGGCGGTGCCCGATGTGGCGGGAGCCCTCGAACGGCTGGGGCTCCGATAGGGCTGGCACCCTGTCGGGAGCGCCCTCTCGGGAGCGCCCTCCGTCACCGGTCGTGCTCGTGGCCGGGGCCTTCGCCGGCCTGTTCGGCGGCTCGTGACCGTCCGAGGCCGGCATGACCGGCCATCCGCGTGTCAGTCGCGGGGGTGACGGCGCAGCAGATACGTGTCCATGATCCAGCCCTTGCGCTCGCGGGCCTCGGCACGCAACCGCTCGATGCGGGGGGCGGCCTCGGCGATCGGGCCCGAGACGAGGATCTCGTCCGGGGTGCCGATGTAGGCGCCCCAGTAGATGTCGACGTCCTCGTGCGCGTACTGCCGGAAGGTCTGGTGGGCGTCGAGCATCACCACCACGTCGTCCACGCCCTGCGGGAAGCCCTCCGAGAGCCGCCGTCCGGTGGTGATCTGCACGGGCCGGGCAACCCGGTTGAGCCCCGTCCGGTGCCGGGCGACGAGCGCCGAGACGCTGCTGATGCCGGGCACGACGTCGTACTCGAACTCCACCGCGCCGCGCTCCAGCACCTCCTCCAGGATCCCCAGCGTGCTGTCGTACAGCGAAGGGTCCCCCCACACCAGGAACGCGCCGGTCTCCTCCTCGCCCAGCTCCTCGGCGATCAGCCGCTCGTAGATGTCGGCGCGGGCACTGCGCCAGTCCCCGACGGCGGGGGAGTACGCCGCGCCACCGGCGGTCCGGTCCCGCTCCGGGTCACGCGCCTCGACGACGCGGTACGTCCCCTGCGGTATGTGCGCGTCGAGCATGTCCCGGCGGAGCCGGGTGAGGTCCGCCTTCATCTCGCCCTTGCCCAGGATGAAGAACACGTCCGTGCTCCGCAGCGCCCTGACCGCCTGCAGGGTCAGCTGGTCGGGGTCGCCCGCGCCGATACCGATGACATGAATCTTTCGCACGCCCCGAGTCTGCCGCACGCCACTGACAACGCCCGCACCGCGTCCCGGGTCAGCGCCCGACGCCCGGGCCTCGCCGGCGGGGCTGCCCGCTCCAGTGCGCCGGGGCAGCACCCCTGTGCCCGTCGCCCGGGCCTCGCGGGGCCCCGCTCCAGTGCGCCGGGTCAGCACCCCTGTCGCCCAGCGCCTCCGCCGGCGCCCCACGACTGTGGGCCGGAGCCGGGGTGCCCGTGCCTCAGCGTCCCCGGTCGGCGCCCCCACGACGTGCCTCCCGCGTCCCGGGGGCCGCCCCGTGTCCGTGCCCGTGCCGCCCCCACGACGTGCCTCCCGCGTCCCGGGGGCCGCCCCGTGTCCGTGCCCGTGCCGCCCCCACGACGTGCCTCCCGCGTCCCGGGGGCCGCCCCGTGTCCGTGCCCGTGCCGCCCCCACGACGTGCCTCCCGCGTCCCGGGCCCGCCCCGCGTCCGTGCCCGTGGCCGGGGTGCCCGTGCACCGGCGTCTCTGGCCAACGCCTGCGTCAACGCCCGTGCCCGCGTCCCAGGGGCCTGCGTCCCAGATCAGCTCCCCGCAGCCCTGCCCCGCAGCCGGGGCGCCCGCGCCCCCGCGTCCACGGAGCGGCCGTCCCTTCCACGTCCTGGGCCAGTTCCCGGGCCCAGGCGGCGACGTCCGCGAGGTCGATGCCGTACGGCCGCGGCCGCCCGGAGCCGGACGCCCACGCCTCGGTCGCGCCGGCCCCGCGTCGCAGCAGCCGTGCCCCGCCCGTGAGATTGCCGCGGGCGGCGTGGGTGAGGCCCACGGCGAGCTGTGCGAGGCCGCGCCACAGCTCCCGCTCCTCGTCGGGGCCCGACTTCCAGGCGTCCTCGAAGACCTCGTGCGCGTGGAACGGCTTCCCCTCGTCCAGCAGCCGCTGCGCCTCGGCGACGGTCTCCTCAGGGATGCGGACGACGCCCTCGGGCTGCCGTGGCACGCCGTCCGCGTCGTACGGCAGGGGCCGTCCGAGACCGTCCCGCGGCCGGGCGTTGCGCGCCCGCCCCTCACTGTCGCGGTCCCGTGCGTCGCCCTGCCGGCCCGCGGTCGTGCCTTCCGTCGTTTCCCCTGCTGCCTGTGCTGCCCATACGCCGATTGTCCCGCCCGGGCCGTTTTCGGCGCGGCCAGGGGTGTGGGGTAAAGTTCTGTTCGCGCGATCACACGGTTCACCGTGGGCGCGCATCGGGACGTGGCGCAGCTTGGTAGCGCACTTGACTGGGGGTCAAGGGGTCGCAGGTTCAAATCCTGTCGTCCCGACTTGCTAGGAAGCAGGTCAGAGGCCATCTCGGAGAGATCCGAGATGGCCTTTCGGTCTTTCTCCGCGCTCGGCCGGGCCACGCGTCACGGCATCGTGGGACCGTGGAAGGAACGGACATCCGGACCTCCGAAGGAGCACCGGCCATGACCACCCGCCCGGCCCACCCCGCCGCTCTGTCGATCAGGACCACCCCCGAAGGCCTCATGTGGGAGCCCAGCGAGCGCTGGGTGCGCGGTCGCAAGGGCGACGTCACCGTCGTCGACAGCCGGCACCCCGTGCTCGTCTGGGAGCCCCACCTGCCCGTGCCGCAGTACGTCTTCCCGCACGCGGACGTCCGCACCGACCTCCTCCGCCCGGCGAAGAACCCGCCCACCGGCAAGCACACCGGCTCCCGGATCTTCTACGACCTCGACGCCGACGGCGAGGTACGCGAGAACGCGGCCTGGACGTTCCCCGCCGACGACCTGGCAGGGCACATCGCCTTCGAGTGGTTCCTGCGCACCGACACGGGCCTCGACCACTGGTACGAGGAGGACGAGGAGATCTTCATCCACCCCCGTGACCCGCACAAACGCGTGGACGCGCTGCCGAGCAGCCGCCACGTCCGGGTCGAGATCGAGGGGCAGGCCGTCGCGGACACCCGCGCCGCCGTCCTGCTCTTCGAGACCTCCCTGCCGACCCGGTACTACATCCCCCGCGAGGACGTGCGCCTCGACCTGTTCGACGCCACCGACCACAGCACCGGCTGCCCCTACAAGGGCACCGCCGAGTACTGGTCCTGGCGCGGCGAGGGCGATGTGCCGCCCAACATCGTCTGGAGCTACCGCGCCCCGCTGCCCGCGGTGGCGGCGGTCCAAGGGCGCGTCGCCTTCTTCAACGAGGCCGTCGACATCACGCTGGACGGCGAGCGCCTGGAGCGCCCGGACACGCCGTTCAGCCGGATGCTGCGCAAGGGGAGCCGCTCGTAGGACCGTCGAGCTGGGCGTCGCATCCAAAAGCCGCATCCGGTCAAGGCCTCACCAGCAGCTGGAAGTCGAACGTGTAGCGCGACGCCCGGTAGATGTGCGTTCCGTACTCGACCGGCGCGCCCGGTGTCGTCGTACGCCGTGCGCTGCATGGTGAGCAGCGCCGCGCCCTCCTCCTCGTCCAGGCTGGCGGCCTCCTGCGGCGGTGGCCGCGCGGGCGCCGACGGTCTGGCGGGCACTGTGCAGGGTGATACCCGCCGAGCGCATCATCCGGTACAGGCCCGTCGACTCCAGGCGGGTGCCGCCGAGGTCCACCAGGGAGGACGGCAGGTGGTTGCACAGCAGCGCGACCGGCTGGCCGTGCGTGCGGCGCAGCCGTTCCAGGACGGTGACCTCGCTGCCCTCCGCGACGCCGAGCGCGGCCGCCACGTCGCAGGACGCCGGGACGACCTCGTTGCGCACGACCTCGGTGGTCGGCCCCTGCCCGGCCGCCTCCAGGTCGTCGTAGAGGCTGCTCAGCTCCAGGGGGCGCTTGACCTGGCTGTGCACCACCTGCGTGCCCACCCCGCGCCGCCTGACCAGCAACCCCTTGTCGACGAGGGACTGGATGGCCTGGCGGACGGTGGGGCGGGACAGGCCGAGGCGCACGGAGAGGTCGACCTCGTTGCCCAGGAGGTTGCCCGGGATGAGGACCCCGTGCTCGATCGCCGCCTCCAGCTGCTGCGCGAGCTGGTGGTACAACGGCACGGGACTGCCCCGGTCCAGGGCGAAGTCCAGTGAGCTGAGCGCCGGGGCGGCCGTGGTGCGGGCCCGGTCACCGGTCTTCGCCATGGACGAACCCCCCTCCGGGTGTCAGGAGTTGCTCGGGAAGCCGAGGTTGATACCGCCGTCGGCCGGGTCCGGCCAGCGCGTGGTGATGACCTTGCCCTGGGTGTAGAAGGCGATGCCGTCGTTGCCGTAGATGTGCAGGTCGCCGAAGAGCGAGTCCTTCCAGCCGCCGAAGGAGTGGTAGCCGACCGGGACCGGGATCGGCACGTTGACGCCGACCATGCCCGCCTTGACCTCCAGCTGGAAGCGGCGGGCGGCGCCGCCGTCCCGGGTGAAGATCGCGGTGCCGTTGCCCCAGCGGGAGCCGTTGATCAGCTCGATGGCCTCCTCGTACGTCTCCGCGCGCACCACGGCCAGCACGGGGCCGAAGATCTCGTCCCGGTACGCGTCCGCCGTCAGCGGCACCCGGTCCAGCAGCGAGACGCCGAGGAAGAACCCTTCCTCGTGGCCCTCGACGGAGTAGCCGGTGCCGTCGACGACGACCTCGGCTCCCTGCGCGGCGGCGCTCGCCACGTACGAGGCGACCTTGTCGCGGTGTTCGCGGGTGATCAGCGGGCCCATCTCGCTGGCCGGGTCGTTGCCGGGGCCGATCCTGAGGTTCTTCGCACGCTCGGTGATCTTGCCGACCAGCTCGTCACCGATGTCGCCGACCGCGACGACGACGGAGACGGCCATGCAGCGCTCGCCCGCCGTCGCCGTTCTACTCGTTCGGGAGCCCGGCCCACGTCGCGTCGATCCGGCTCGACGGGGCCGGCTTCGATGACGTGATCGAGGGCTTCACCCCGAGCGTCTCAAGCGGACGGGCGGCGTTTGGCGTATGCGCGCGGTGTCAGTGGCCAGGCCGATGTCTTCACATCAAGCCTTGCGGGAACCGATATTCAGAACTTGACCTCGGAGTTCGACGACGACGACGAGGGCCCCGCCTCTGCCCGACGGCTCGAAGATCGCCTTCGCCCGCGACGTCGGAGGCGGTTCGGCCTTCGACATCCTCGTCAAGACCGGGTCTGCGCCGCCGGTCAACCTGATCCCCGAGAACGACTTCGACCGCGATGAGGACGCCAACTGGGAGTACGTCTACCGCTGCGCCCGCCGCGCCACGATCATCGGCGACGGCCCGGACAAGATCAGAGGCACGAGGAAGGCCGACGTGATCGTCGGCAACGCCGGTCGTGACGTGATTCGCGGCCTCGGCGGCCGCGACCGCATCTGCGGCAACGCGGGCCGGGACCGTCTGGTCGGGGCGCGAAGCGAGACCGCCTCAACGGCGGGCCCGGAAGGGATCAACAGGTCCAGTAGGGGCCATACCCTCCGTTTGATGAGCGAGAGGGGAGTCGTGGCTGCGGGGCATCCGGTCACCGCCGAGGCGGGGGCGCGAGCGCTGCGCGAGGGCGGCAACGCGGTGGACGCGGCGATCGCGGCGGTTCTGACCTCGTTCGTGACCGAGAGCCCGCTGACCGGGTTCGGCGCGGGCGGGTTCATGCTCGTCCACGACCCGGGGAAGGAGCGACGTGCTGATCGACTTCTTCGTCGCTGCCGGGCGGAGCGCGACGGGGCCGAGCGGGGCGCCGAGCTGGTTCCGATCCCGGTCCACTTCGACGAGCGGACCACACAGGTCTTCCACGTCGGCGCGGCCTCCTGCGGCGTCCCGGGCAACCCGGCGGGGCTCGACGAGGCGGCCCGGCGCTTCGGGTCGATGCCCCTGGCCGAGCTGGTCGCGGCCGGCGTCGGGCTGGCGCGCGAGGGCGTGACGTGACCACCGAGCACAGGCCTACCTGTTCGAGATCCTGGCGCCGATCCTGACCTCGACCCCGGAGTCGGCCGCGCTGTACGCGCCGGAGGGCCGGATGCTGGCGCAAGGGCGAGACTTCCGCTTCCCGAGATGTCGCGACGCGCTCGAGCGGATCGCGGCCGAGGGCGCGGAGCCCTTCTACCGCGGCGAATCGGCGCAGACGGTCGCCGAGTGGGTGCGCGAGCGCGGCGGCACCCTCGGCCCGACGACCTCGCGCGCCTACGAGGCGATCGAGCGGGAGCCGATCCGGGTGCGGTTCCGGGGTACGGAGGTGCTGACCAATCCGCCGCCCTCGTCGGGCGGCATCCTGATCGCCTACGCGCTGGGGCTGCTGGAGCGGCTCGGCGAGCGCAGCGACCTGGAGCAGCTGGTGGCCGCGATGGAGGCGGCGAACGCGAGCGGACCGACGAGTGCGCCGAGGGGCTGCACGACCGAGCTTCGTCACTCGCTCTGCCTCGAGGCGCTCGGACGTCCCTCCCGCCGAGCAGGGGACGGCTCGGCTCCACGACCCACATCTCCGCGCTCGACGCGAACGGGATGTGCGCCTCGGTGACCTGCTCGAACGGCACCGCTCGGGCATCCTGGTCCGGGCACCGGGTGTCCACCTCAACAACATGCTCGGCGAGGAGGACCTGAACCCCGGCGGCTTTCACCGCATTCCCTCCGGGCAGCCGGGTGAGCTCGATGATGTCCCCGACGGTGGTGCTGCGCGACGGGAGGTCGCGCTCGGCGCTCGGCAGTGCGGGCTCGAACCGGATCCGCTCGGCGATCCTCCAGGTGATCCTGCGATCCTCGAGGACGGCATGGACGTGCGGCGAGGCCGTGCAGGGCCGGCGCGGCTCCACTTCGAGGACGGCACCGTGCAGGCGGAGCCGGGAGTCGATCCCGGGGCGCTCGATCGGCTCGAGGCCGCGGGGTCCCGGTGGTGCGCTGGGAGCGCCAGAACCTCTACTTCGGCGGCTGCCAGGCCGTCGCCGCGACCCGGACCGGAGACCTCGCGGCGGCGGCGACCCGCGCCGCGGCGGCGCGGTCGCCTCCGCGTAGCTAGCCGAAGTGGACCTTGCCGTTGGTGCGGGCGCGTTCGGCTGACTCCTCGGCCCGCTCCAGCGCCTTCTCGACAGCTTTGAGCGCGTTTGCGAGCAGGCCCATGCGCTCGTCCTCGTCGCGGAGCTCCAGGAGGCGCTGCTTGGTATCGACGGGCAGCTCGACCCTGGACGCGATCGCGTAGGCGCTGGCGGTCTCGAGCTCTTCGGGCTCGGGCCGCTCGCCGGTGGCGCGCTCGGCCAGCTCGGCGAATGCATCCCGGGCCGCGCCGGCGGCGTCGTCGTCAAGGGCGACGATGTCGTCAGGCGGGATCAGCTCAACCTCGCCGGCGGGATAGTCAGGCGCTTCGAAGCGGTCCAGCACCTTGAATGGCTCCTCGCCGCTGACGACCACGTTAAGGCGGCCGTCGTCGAAGCGCTCGAGCACCTCCTCGACTCTGGCTGTGCAGCCGACAGAGCGGGCGCCCTCGTCGTCGTGGAGGACGATGCCGAAGGGCTCGTCCTCGTCGAGGGAGCTGCCCCACCATCCGCTTGTATCGGTCCTCGAAGATGTGGAGCGGGATTCGCTCGCCGGGCAGAAGCACCAGCGGCAGCTCGAAGATCGGTAGCTCCCCGGCCATGACCCAAAGTGTACGGAGCGCGGTGGGGTGCCTCTGGGAGAGAATGCCGCGGTGAGCGAGATCGATTTCGAGGCGGAGGGCCTGCTCGAGGGCGTCGAGGGCGAGGCCCGCGAGGCCAGGCTGGAGCTGCTCCGTGCTTTGACCGCTGACGGGGTCTCGGTCGAGGAGCTTCGGGACGCAGTGCGCGAGGAGCGGCTGGCGCTGCTCCCTGTGGAGCGGGCGCTGGTCGGCGAATACAAGTACACGATCGACGACGTCGCCGAGAAGGCCGGAGTGGACGCTGATTTCCTGGCAAAGGAGCTTCAGGCGCTGGGCCTGCCCGTCCCCCAGCAGGGCGAGAAGGTGCTCTCGGACGCGGATCTCGAGGCCGCGAAGCGCGCGAAGCTGTTCCTGGACGCCGGCCTCCCGGACGAGGGCTTCTTCGAGGTGGCTCGCGTGATCGGAAACAGCATGGCGCGCCTCGCCTGCGCGACCACCGGGCTGATCGCGGAGGCCTACCGAAAGGAGGGCGACACCGAGCGCGACCTCGGGTTTCGGCTGGCCGAGGTCGCCCGCACGCTGAGCCCGATCCTCGGCTCCACGATGGAGTACGTCTTCGAGCGCCACCTCCACGAGCTGGTCCGGCAGGTGGTGATCTCGCAGGAGGAGATCGAGTCGGGCCAGGTCAGGGACGCCGAGGAGATGGCGGTGGGATTCGCCGACCTGGTCGGCTTCACCAAGCTCGGAGAACGGCTCGAGGTCGCCCAGATCGGCGAGCTCAGCGGCAGGCTCACCGAGGTGGCGACGGAGGTCGCGACCTCGCCGGTGCGGCTGGTGAAGACGATCGGGGACGCCGCCATGCTGGTCTCGTCCTCGGCGCCCGAGCTGCTGGAGGCGATGATCGGCCTGGTCGAGATGATCGAGGAGGACGACGTGCTGCCCTCCGCGAAGGCGGGCGCCGCCTGGGGGCAGTCGATCCCGCGGGGTGGCGACTGGTACGGGCAGCCGGTGAACCTGTCCAGCCGGATCACCGATTCCGCGCGCCCCGGCAGCGTGCTCGTGACCCAGGAGCTGGCCGACGCGGCCGGGGAGGAGGCGTTCCGCTACTCCAACGCCGGCAGCAAGCACTTCAAGGGGATCAGCGGCTCGGTCAAGGTGCTGCGGGCGCGGCGCGCCCGCGAGGGGCTGTTCAAGCGCGCTTAGGGCGTCTTGAGGACCTCCGGGCAGGGTTAACCCTTGGTCCTGCTGATGCTCTTCGCGCTGGTCGCGGGTGCCGGCACGGCGCTGTCGCCGTGCGTGCTCCCGATTCTTCCGGCCGTCCTCTCGGTCGGCGTCACCGGCGGCCGCCGCCGCCCGCTCGGCGTCGTCACCGGCCTGGCGCTCTCCTTCACCTTCGCGACCGTCGCCCTCGTCTACGTGATCGACGCGCTCGGCCTGCCCGACGACATCGCGCGCACCCTGGCGATCGTCGTCCTCGCGGTCTTCGGCATCTCGCTGCTGGTCCCGCCGATCGGGGACCGGATCGAGGCCTGGCTGAGCCGGATCGCCCCGGCCCCGGCGCTGACCGGCGGCGACGGCTTCGGCTCGGGCCTGCTGCTGGGCGCCAGCCTCGGCCTCGTCTACGCGCCCTGCGCCGGGCCGATCCTGGCCGGGGTGATCACGGTCTCGGCGGCGCAGGACTTCACGGCCGGCCGGCTGGCGGTTGCGCTCTCCTACGCGGTCGGCTCTGCGCTCGTCCTCTACGCGCTGCTGATCGGCGGGCGCCGCCTCGCCGACCGCCTGAAGCCGATCCGCGGCCAGGTCCAGCAGGCGATGGGCGCGGTGATGATCTGCGTCGCGGTCGTGATGGCGGCTGACCTCGACACCCGCTTCCAGACCGCGATCGCCAGCGACCTGCCCATCTTCCTCGTCAACCCGACCGGCGATCTCGAGGAGAGCGAGGCGGTGGAGGGCGACCTGACCGCGGTCAGCGGCCACGGGGGCGCCGAGGAGGCGGGCGCGCGCGAGCTGGATGAGGGCCTGGCGCTGCCGTTCCTCGGCGCTGCGCCGGACTTCACGGCCACCCAGTCCTGGTTCAACACCGACGATGGCGAGGCGCTGACCATGGAGGGGCTGCGCGGCCAGGTGGTCCTGATCGACTTCTGGACCTACACCTGCATCAACTGCATTCGCACGCTGCCGTATCTGAAGGCCTGGGACGAGGAGTACGGCGATCGCGGCCTCACGATCGTCGGCGTCCACTCGCCGGAGTTCGCCGTTCGAGAAGGACGCCGGCAACGTCGCCGACGCGATCGAGCAGAACGGGATCGAGTACCCGGTGGTGCAGGACAACGAGCTGGGGACCTTCTCGGCCTTCGGGAACCAGTACTGGCCCGCCAAGTACCTGATCGATGCGGAGGGCCAGGTTCGCTACGTCCACTTCGGCGAGGGGGAGTACGACCAGACCGAGAGCGCGATCCGCACCCTGCTCGCCGAGGCGGGCGAGGAGGATCTCGGCGCCGGTGCCCGCGGCGACCGTCGAGACGCCGTCTCCGGGGGTGCCCACGCCCGAGACCTACCTCGGCGCCCTGCGGGCCGAGGGCTGGACCAACCGCCCCGCCCCACCACGGCGGCGAGCTCAAGGAGATCACCGGCACCACGACTTCGGCCGCCCCGAGCCGGGTGCCAACGAGTTCTCGTTCGGCGGCAGCTGGGAGATCGGCCAGGAGGAGGCGACGTCGGGGCGCTTGGCCTCGATCGAAGCCGGGTTCGGGGCCAGCAAGGTCTTCCTCGTGCTCGGCTCTCCCAACGGTCCACGCCGGGTCCAGGTTCTGCTCGACGGGCGCCCGATACCCGAGCGCCTGGCGGGCGAGGACGTGAACGGCGGAGTCGCGACGATCTCAGCCCAGCGGCTCTACCGCCTGGTGGACCTGCCCCGGGCGGAATCGCACCGGCTCACGCTCCGCTTCGCGCCCGGCATCTCCGGCTACGCATTCACCTTCGGATAGCTAGGGCTTGCGCGCCGAGACCAGCAGGTTGTAGAAGAGCTGCGGCGGGCAGCCGGGGCTCGAGCAGCCGCGTGTCCACCTTCTGCAGCGCGAGGTAGCTGCGGAAGGCGAAGTTCCGCCAGCGCCAGGGGATCTCGCTCGGGCTCGGCGGATCGCCTCGAGCGTGCGCATCGTCCAGCCGTGCATGTTGGCGAGCAGCTCCTCGCCGCTGACGTGGACGTCGGCGAAGCCGGCGCCCGCGGCAGGTCGTCGCAGGTCGCCGGGGTTGAAGGCGTGGACGTCGACCTCGCCCTCGAGCTCGTGGCCGTCGTCGCTCGGCTCGTGGTCCGCGGACGCGCGCTCGCGCGCCGATCGCGCGGCGCCACAGCGGGCGCCGGCGGCCAGCGCGGCGCGCTTCGGCACGGCGGCGAGCAGGTCGCCGTAGCGCGAGGGCTCGCCGCAGAAGACGAGCGTCCCGCCGGGGCGCAGCACGCGGTGGAACTCGGAGAAGCCGCGCTCCAGGTCGGGGATGTGGTGCAGCACCGCGTGGCCGAAGACGAGGTCGAAGCTGGCGTCCTCGAAGGGCAGCTGCTCGGCCTCGGCCGCGCGGTCTTCGACCTCGAGCCCAGCCGCTTGGCGTTGGCCTCGAGCGTCTTCAGCATTCCGGGCGAGATGTCGGTCGCGGTCGCGTCGCTCGATCACGCCCGGCCTGCAGCAGGTTGAGCGTGAAGTAGCCGGTGCCCGGCGCCGATCTCGAGCGCCGTCGCCGAACGGCTCGCCGGGCCAGCCGCCGAGCGCCTTCGCGATCTTGGCGAGCACCTGCTCCTGGCCGATCTCGCCGAAGTCGATGCCCCACTTGGAGTCGTAGCTCGGCGGCGGCGGCGTCGTGGTAGCGCTCGTTGACGTCCTTGATGCGCTCGGGCGTCGCGGGGGGAGGCAGGCATGGGGGCGGAATCGTAGCCGCCTGCTCTACCCTCGCGCGCCATGGCCTACGTGCAGACAGGACCAGCCCGAGGGCGTCCCGCCGCTCGAGCTGACCGGCGAGCGCACGCTGCCCGACGTTCCCGAGGAGAACTACTGGTACCGGCGCCACCTCGCCGTCTACGAGTGGATCGCCGAGCGCTGCGCGGGCATGCGCGTCGTCGACCTCGCCTGCGGCGAGGGCTACGGCTCCGACGTGCTCGCCGCGCAGCGCGCGGCCGAGGTGATCGGCGTGGACGCCAACCCCGAGGCCTTCGAGCACGCGCGCCTGCGCTACCGCGGCCGCAACCTGCAGCTTCCAGCGCGGCCTGGTCGAGGAGCTTCGACCGGAGCCCGTCGACGCCGTCGTCTTCCTGCAGACGATCGAGCACATCCACGAGCCCGGCCGCGCTGCTCGAGCGGATCGCCGGGGTCGCGCCGGTCGCCTACATCTCGACCCCGAACCGCCTCACCCTGGCGCCGCCCGGGCGCCGAGAAGTCCGACAACCCGTGGCACATGCGCGAGTACGACATCGGCCGAGTACCGCGAGCTGCTGCGAGCCGCACTTCGCCCGCGTCGAGATGCTCGGCCTCTTCCACGCCCGCAAGCTGCGCGCCCACGAGCTGGCGATCAGCGCCGGCTGGGACCGCGTCCACAAGCGCTGCGCCTCACCAAGCCCTTCTACGACCGCTTCATCCCCGGCGATCGCGGCCAAGCGACTTCGCGCTCGCGAGACGAGGGCGACCTGGACGGGCGCGCTGGACTTCATCGCCGTCTGCCATGCGCTGACCGAGAGCCGAGCGTCGGCGACCTGGCGATCGTCCTGCACTCGCCACATGCCCTACGTCGAGGGCTTCGGGACGTATCCGTTCGGCGAGGAGTGGCTGTTCGACGCGGTCGCCCGCTCCTACCTGCCGGTGCTGGAGGTCGCCGAGCGGCTGACGATGACGGTCACGCCGGTCCTCGCCGACCAGCTCGAGGCGGACGGGGTCGGCGAGCGGATGCTGCGAGTTCCTGCGCCGCGCACCGGCTGGGCGCGGCCGAGCGCGACGCCGCCGAGCGCCGAGCGGAGCCTCGCCGCGGCCGGCCGCCGCCGAGGCCGAGCACTACGCGCGGCGCGATCGCGCGCGCTGGAGGGCCTGGGCGGCGACGCGCTCGCGCGCCTTCCAGAGGCGCGACGGCGGGCGCGGATCGAGCTGATGGCCTCGGCGGCCACCCATGCGGTGCTGCCGCAAGCTCGCGACCGCGGCGGGGCGGCGGCTGCAGATCGACGCCGGGCTGCGCTCCCACCGGCGGCGCTTCGGCGAGCCCGCGGGCTTCTGGCTGCCCGAGTGCGCCTACGTGCCCGGGCTCGGAGTCGGCTGCTGGCCGAGCGCGGGATCGCACTACACCTGCCTCGACCAGAGCGCGCCGCGAGCGCCGACGGCGCGGCGCTGGCGCCGCTGCGGCTGGCCGGCGGGCCGACCGCGTTCACGATCGACTGGCCGACCGTGGAGCTGGTCTGGTCGGCGACGGCTACCCGGCGGACCCCGCCTACCTCGAGTACCACCGCGCTCTCGCCGAACGGCAGCCGCCTCTGGTCGATCGGCGGCGAGCCCTACGACCCGGAGGCGGCGGCGGCCCGCGCCCGCGAGCACGCGCGCGACGTTCCTGGCCGCGGTGCGCGAGCGGCTGCGAGGGCACACCGACCGGAGCCGGGCCGGCCGGGCCTGTGCGTGTTCGCGATCGACACCGAGCTGCTCGGGCACTGGTGGGCCGAGGGGCCGGAGTGGCTGGCGGAGGTCGCTCGGCGCGCCGCGGAGCGAGGCGGCGTTCGGCTCTGACCCTGTCGGAGGCGCTCGGCGAGCACCCGCCCGAGCGCCGCGCTGCGCGAGTCGAGCTGGGGCGAGGGCAAGGACCTGCGGACCTGGGATCGCCCGCGGTCGCCGACCTGGCCTGGGCGTCGCGGCGCCTCGAGCTGCGGCTGCTGCGCACTGGCGTGCGCGGCGGCCTGCCGGCGCCGGCGCGCGAGCGCGCCGCGCGCGAGCTGCTCGCCGTGCAGTCGAGCGACTGGGCGTTCATGGACCACCGCGGCCAGGCGGGCGACTACCCGTTCGGCGCGCGCGACCGCGCACGCTGAGGCGATGCTCGAGGCCATGGACTCCAGCGAGGCGCCCGACCCGCGCATGCGCAACCTCGCGCCCGACCTGAGCCTGGCACCGCTCCTCGAGCCCTGACTCACCGAGACCGCGTCCTCATCCTCTCCTGGGAGTACCCGCCGCTGATCGAGGGCGGGCTGGCGCGCCACGTGCGCAAGCTCTCCGAGGGGCTGGTCGAGCTCGGGGTCGAGGTCCACGTGCTGACCCGCGGCGGCGAGGAGTCGCCCGCCGAGGAGATGGTGGCCGGCGTCCACGTGCACCGCGTGCGCGAGCCGACCCGGCCCGCCGAGCTGAACGAGTTCGTCGCCTGGGTCGAGCGCATGAACTCCGACATGCTCGCCGCGGGCGTCGAGCTGGGCGACCGCTACGACTTCGACCTCGTCCACGGCCACGACTGGCTCGTCGCCAACGCCTGCGACCACCTCGCCAAGCGCTTCGAGGCGCCGCTCGTGACGACGATCCACGCGACCGAGCACGGCCGCCACCAGGGCTGGGTCAACAAGCATCCGCAGATCTACATCCACGGCGTCGAGCGCTGGATCACCAACCGCTCCGACCGCGTGATCGCCTGCTCGACCTTCATGCGCGAGCAGATCGTGGACGTCTTCGGCGTCCCCGAGGACCGGATCGAGGTGATCCCGAACGGGATCGACCCCGAGGACCTCCAGCCCCAGGACGAGGCCGAGCTGCGCGGCTGCGCGCCGAGTTCGCGGAGCCGGACGAGAAGCTGGTCCTGCTGGTCGGCCGGCTCGTCTACGAGAAGGGCTTCCAGTTCGCGCTGGAGGCGCTGCCCGAGATCATCGAGCGGCTGCCGAAGACCCGGTTCGTGGTCGCCGGCTCGGGCACGCACGAGGAGGAGCTGCGCCGCCAGGCCGAGGAGCTCGGGGCTGATGGAGCACGGCACCTTCGTCGGCTGGATCGGCGACGACGTCCTGCACTCGCTCTACCGGATCGCCGACGTCTGCGTGGTGCCCTCGATCTACGAGCCGTTCGGGCTGGTGGCGCTCGAGGCGATGGCCTCGAGCTGCCCCTGCATCGTCGCCGACACCGGCGGCCTGCGCGAGGTCGTCCCCCACGACGAGGTCGGGCTGCGCTTCCGCGCCCGCGACCCCGACTCGCTCGCCGAGATGACCGATGCGGGTGCTCGACGACGCCGAGCTCTGCCGCCGGCTCACCG
Source organism: uncultured Actinomycetota bacterium (assembly GCA_963798065.1). Classification (GTDB taxonomy): domain Bacteria; phylum Actinomycetota; class Actinomycetes; order Streptomycetales; family Streptomycetaceae; genus Streptomyces. Next base: position 502,136 of record CAWCSC010000005.1, read on the forward strand.
CCGAGGCGTTCGAGCACCTGCGGCGCTTCGACTGGGGCGACGTCGCCGAGCGCACCGCCGAGGTCTACGACGAGCTCATCGAGGCCCGCCGGCCCAGCCGGCTGAGGCAGATGCCCCGCCGCCTCCCGGCCGCCGCGAGGTGAAGCCCTCAAGCAGGCGATGGGGGAGCGCCGCGGCCGGCTTCGGCTCGAAGCTGAACGTCAGCGTCCCGATCTCGTTCGGGCTGCCGCTGATCGTGGTCGGCGCCGTCGTGATCGCCGCCGGGCTGAGCACCGGCGGGATCCTCTTCTCGCCCTCGGCGGCGCCGCGCTGATCGCGCGGCGCCGTCCTGTTCGCCTCCGGCAAGCGCTCTGACGCCGGCAAATCGGCCTGAGCTCCGGGCCGGGAGGGCAAACGTGCCCGGTGGCGGTCACGGCGGTCACCTTGCGGACCCCCGCGCGGATCGATGCTGCTCCTCGACACGAAAACGGGGCCGCTCATCAAGGCGGTCCAGGACGAGGAGGACTGTCTCGATGGGAACCAAGAAGCAGAAGCGTCGCCCGCTCGCACCGCAGCCCGGCACCCGATCTTTCCTGGTCGGGCCCGGAATCGTCTCCAGCCGGCCCGCTCCTCGCCGGCGGAGCAGCTCCACCGAGTAAGGCCGGCTGCGAGACCTCAGCCCGGGGCCGGCGGCTCCTCTTCGGAGCCCGCCGGCCCCGGCTCGACCGGGTTCGGCCAGCGCAGCTCTTCGGCGTCTCGCGCATCCGGATCAGCTTCGCCGGCACGCCGCCGACGACCGCGTTGGCGGGCACGTCCTTGGTCACGACGGCGTTGGTGCCGATGATCGAGTTGTCGCCGACCTGCACCCCGCGCAGGAAGCAGGCGCCGTAGCCGATCCAGACGTTGGAGCCGACCTCACCGTCGCGCGTGTAGATCCCCTGGTGGCGGATCGGCCGCTCGACCTCGACGACGCCGTGGTCGAAGTCGATGAACATCGCCCGGTCGGCGATCACGCACTGCTCGCCGATCCGCACCCGCTTGTAGGCGGAGATCGTGCACTCCTGGCCGAACACGGTCTTGGCGCCGATCTCGACCAAGCCCTCGTGGCAGCGGATCTTGGTCCCGTCGCCGATCCAGCTGAAGCGGCCGAAGCTGATCTCGCCGCGTCTTGGCCGATCTGGAGCTGGAGGCCGCTTGCCGAAGAAGACGAGCCCGTCGGTCGTCCAGCGCCAGCCCGGCCGCGGTGAGCAGGCGCGCGCCAGCAGGTAGCGGCCAGAGCAGGCGGCGCGTACTTGAGGCGTCAGCATGCCGTTGCGCGGCGCAGGAAGCGGAGTCGAGCCGGATCACGGCGCCGCGGATCTAGGTCGGCGCTGACCGCTGCCGGACGCCCGATCATATTCAGCCGCGATGGCCACCGAGCCCAGCGGACTCCCTGGCCGAGCGCCTCGCTCGGCGGCGACAAGCGCGCGCTCGCGCGCGCGATCACGCTGATCGAGAACGACGACCCCGCCGGCTGGGAGCTGGTCCGCGAGGTCTTCCCGCAGGACCGGCAAGGCGCGGATCGTCGGGCTCACCGGCCCGCCCGGGGTCGGCAAGAGCACCCTGATCGGGGCCCTGACCGAGGAGATGCGCAAGGCCGACCGCGAGGTCGCGGTGCTCTCGATCGACCCCTCGAGCCCCTTCACCCGCGGCGCGCTGCTCGGCGACCGCATCCGGCTCTCCGACCACTTCCTCGACTCGGGCGTCTTCATCCGCTCGATGGCCACCGCGGCGCGCTCGGCGGGCTCTCCGAGGCGACGCTGCAGGCGGCGCTGCTGATGGACGCCTCCGGCAAGGACGACGTCTTCATCGAGACCGTCGGCGTCGGCCAGGCCGAGATCGACATCGTCGATCACGGCGACACGGTCGTGCTCGTGCTGATGCCCGGCTCCGGCGACTCGATCCAGGCGCTCAAGGCCGGCGTGATGGAGATCCCCGACATCATCGTCGTCAACAAGGCCGACCACCCGATGACCGACACGATGATCCGCGAGATCCGGGGCGTGCTCGCGCTCGGGCCCGACGTCTCCTGGCGGGTGCCGATCCTGCGCACCGAAGCCGCGCGCGGCGAGGGCGTCGCCGAGCTCGCCGAGAAGATCGCCGAGCACCGCGCGCACATCGAGGCCGAGGGGACGCTCGAGGAGCGGCGGGCGCGCAACCTGCGCAACGAGGTGCTCGAGCTCGCCGCGTCGCGGATGCGGCGGCGCGCTGGAGGAGGCGGTCGCCGAGGACCCCGGGGTCGCCGAGCTGCTCGAGCGGGTCGTCCGCCGCGAGCTCGACCCGGCGAGCGCCGCCGCCGAGCTGCTGGAGAGCGGGCAGGATGGCTGAGGCAAGAAGAAGCCGCCGCGAAGGCGAAGACGAAGCCGAAGGAGCCGCGAAGCGAGCGCGCCGAGCCGCGCCTGGCCTCGATCAAGGAGTCGAGGCGCTGGGTGGGGACTGCGGGTCGACGGGATCGGCAACCGCACGCTCGGCAGGGTCGCCGGCCTCCACGTCGACGCCGACGACGGCGAGCCGCGGTGGGTGATCGTCCGGATGGCGCGGTGGCGGGCTGCGCGGCGCTCCCCTTCGAGCACGTCGCCGAGGGCGCCGGCCGCATCTGGGCCGCCTACGAGCGCGATGGGTCCGCGAGGCCCCCGCTTCCGGCCGAACGAGGCGCTGAGCCGCCGGCGAGGAGCTCGAGCTCTGCGCGCACTGGGGGATCCGCGAGCGAGCGCGACCGCGCGGCCGAGGTCGCCGCCGCACGAGGGCGACGAGATCAGGGCGATTCCCGCGGGGAGTAAGACTCGGGATACGTCGCAGCGCCGCCGGCTGGCATCGACGCTCCGCTGCGCCGTGCGGCTGCGCTGTTAGCGCCGGGCGCGGGGTCCGCTGCTGCTGACGAAGGTGAGCGCGCGGGAGCGTCGACGGGCGCGCGCCGGTAGATCGGCAGCGAACTCGGCGCCGGCGTGCGCCGAGGGCGCCACGTGCCGGCCGCGGACCGCACGGGAGACGCCGCGCGGTCGCCGAGCGACACCGCGCCGCCGGCGGCGACCTCGGAGGTCGCCGGCCGCTCGACGCGCTCGAGCGAGGAGCCGGTCGCGAGCAGGGCCGGACCGTCGTCGACGGCGACGACTTCTTCGGCGAGCGCTGCGAGCTCGGCAGCAACGACCATCGCAGCACGGCCGCCGTCTACCGCGACGGGGACGCGCCGTCGGTCACCTGGTCGAGCTGCGGCTGCCGCCCGACTTCCCGCTCGACACGACCGACTGGCAGGGCGGGCTCCAGGTGAAGCAGGCGCGCCGGCGGAAACGGCGGCGGCACCCGTGCTCGCCCTCAGCGCCTACGCGGGCGCTGGATCCTGGCCACAGCGGCCCGGATACACCGCCGCGGACCAGCGCAACTCTGGTCCGTGCCGGCTCGCAGGGCATCTGGACCCGATTCGCGTTCGACGTCAGCTACTCACGTCGACGCCCGCGAAGGGCCGGATCGAGGTCGCTGCGTCGACCTCAACGGCGAAGGGGACTCTTCGACGACCGGGCGAGCGCAGCGGCCGGTTCGACCCCAGCACGCTGAAGATCGAGACCGCCGGACGACGTCGACGGCTACGCCGAGCCGGTCGAGCGCTGCGGTCCCACCTGCGGGTCGGCATCTACCACGACGCCGTCGATCGCAAGCATGACCGCGTCGTCCGAGCGCGCTGCTCGTGGACTTGCGACAACGTGGAGCGTGAGTCGACGCCGTAGCTAGCAGCCCAGCTGCCGCGCGATCACCATCTGCAGGACCTCGTCGGTGCCCTCGCCGATGGTGAGGATCTTGGCGTCGCGGTAGAAGCGGCAGACCGGGTACTCCTCGATGTAGCCGTAGCCGCCGTGGATCTGGACGGCCTCCTCGGTCGCGCGGACCGCGAGGCGGCCGGTGATCAGCTTCGCCTGGGCGGCGGTGAGGGTGAAGTTCTCGCCGCGGTCCTTTCGATCGCCGCGCGGTAGACCAGCAGGCGGGTCGCCTCGATCTGCGGCGGAGATGTCGGCGATCTTGGCCTGGATCGCCTGGAACTTCGAGATCGGCTGCCCGAAGGCCCTGCGCTCCTTGGCGTAGGCGATCGCCTCGTCGAGCGCGCCCTGGGCGAGCCCGACGCCCATCGCCGCCACGCCGATCCGGCCGCCGTCGAGGATCTGCATGAACTGCTTGAAGCCGTCGCCGCGCGGCCGAGCAGGTTCGCCTCGGGCACCCGGCAGTCGGTGAAGGTCAGCGGGCGCGTGTCCGAGGCGTTCCAGCCCATCTTCCGGTACGGCTCGCCGGCCTCGTAGCCGGGGGTCCCGTTGGGGACGATGATGTTGGAGATCTCCTTGTCGCCGTTCGCCGTCGCCGGTGACGGCCGTGATCGTCACGCAGCCGGAGATGTCGGTCCCGGGTTGGTGATGAACTGCTTGGCGCCGTTGATCACCCACTCGCCGCCGTCGAGCTTCGCGGTCGTCTTGGTGTTGCCGGCGTCCGAGCCCGCCTCGGGCTCGGTCAGCCCGAAGGCGGCGAGCTGCTCGCCGGCTGCACAGCTCCGGCAGCCAGTCGCGCTTCTGCTCGTCGGTGCCCCAGAGGTGGATCGGGCATCGTGCCGAGCGAGGTGTGCGCGGCCATCGTGATCGCGACCGAGGAGTCGATCCGGGTCAGCTCCTCGACGGCGAGCGCGTAGGAGAGCGTGTCGGCGCCGCCGCCGCCGTACTCCTCGGGGAACGGGATCCCCATCAGGCCGAGCTCGCCCATCTTCGCGACCAGCTCGTAGGGGAAGCGCTTCTCCCGGTCGAGCTCCTCGGCGACCGGCGCGACCTCGCTGCGCGCGCGAAGTCGCGCACCGTGTCGCGGAGCAGCCGCTGCTCGTCGCTCAGCTCGAAGTCCAGACCGAGGGACCGCCAGTTCGGGCGCTTGCTTTGCTCCCGCCGCCGCCGGCTCTTCGGAGCGGTCGCCGCTTGGCACGAAGGACCATCGCTGACGCTGCGGCCGAGGATCGAGGAGCCCGATGCCCGGCGCGACGTCCTGCGCCTGCAGGTGAGACCTTCAGCTGGCCCTTGCCGTGACCTTGAAGATGCCCGTCACCGAGCCGTTCTCACGGGTCCGTCGGTGGCGTGGCGGGAGGAGCAGCTCGAACGAGGTCGGCGTCGTCGCTCAGCGGCGTGTCGCCGACCGCCAGCCGGTACTGGAGCTTGCCGTCCGCGCGGCGATCGCCTGATCGTCCTTCGCCGAGAGGTGCCGTCGATCGTATCAGCGTCCCGGCGCCGGGCGCCTTGATCTTGGCGGTCGCGATCGGCTGAAGCGTCGCCGACGTGAACTTGGTCGATGGCGACCTCCTTGTCGCTGCCAGCGATCACACCTCGCCGCGCTTGATGTAGCGCTTGTCGGCGCGTGGTCAGGTTCATCGCCTTCTGCGCGATGGTCGGCGCCGGGCCGGCCACGACGGCGCCCAGCATCGCCCCCGCGATCAGGAGCACGCCGCCGCGGCGGCCGCGTCCGAAGAGCTTCTCGGTCATCTCAGTCCCTCGACGTTGGAACGGCCGGGATTAGCGGCGCCGGCTCAGCTGACGGCGCACGGCTCCCTCCGGCTAGCACGTCCGCGGGCCTCGCGGACCGTCGAGACGCTCGCCCGCACGGCGCAGATGCCGCGGCCGTCGATCGTCGCCGCCTCGCAGTGCCCTCGTGGCGCGACTCCGCATCGGGCGGGCCCGTCGGCGGCCGTCGGGGAGGTGGCGGTCGCCCCAGTGCGAGCATCGCCACCATCACCGGCCACAGGTCGAGCCCCTTCTCGGTCAGGAAGTACTCGTGGCGGCGGGCCGCTCCTGGTAGGGGCGCCGCTCGAGGATGTCCTCGTCGACCAGCCGCTCGAGGCGGCTGGCGAGCACGTTGCGGGCGACCCCCAGCGACTCGCGCATCTCGCTGAAGCGGCGGCGGCCGTAGAAGACGTCGCGGATCACCAGCAGCGTCCAGCGCTCGCCGATCAGCTCGAGCGTGCGGGCGATCGAGCAGAGCTGGCCCTCGTAGTCGTTCAGCACGGCAGCATCTCGTGTGATCTTCGCACACTCAGTTGCATCACGCAACCGCTGGTAGCCTAGCGCGTCATTGCGTCACGCAACTGCGCCGTGAGACAGGCGCCCCAGGAGAACCGATGAATCCGATCAAGCTCGACCTGAAGCTGAATCCAGATCACCGCCGCACGGAGAGCCGGTGCCGGTCTCACCTACCCAGCGAGGAGATCCTCGCCGACCTCGACACCCGCGAAGCGTCGAGCGCCGACGCCCATCGACAAGGCGCCGGTGACGGCCGACGAGGCGGCGCTCGAGCTACGCCGAGCGCTCCCCGAGATCACGCGGACCCGCGAGCTGGTCTGGCAGGACCCGCTGCCCGGCGCCGCCGCGGGGGCCGAGATGGCCGGGCTCGACTACATGAACGCGCTGGTCGCGGGCGAGGTGCCGCCGCCGCCGATCGCCGTGCTGCATGCGGATGGGGCCGATCGAGGTCGCCGAGGGCCGCGCCGTCTTCGAGGGCGAGCCCGGGCGAGGAGCACTACAACCCGATCGGCGTCGTCCACGGCGGCTACGCCTCGACCCTGCTCGACTCGGCGCTCGGCTGCGCGGTCCACACCACGCTCCCGGCCAGGGTCGCGGCTACACGACGCCTCACGCTCGAGGTCAAGTTCGTGCGCCCGATCACCCGCGACACCGGGCGGGTGCGCGCCGACGCCGAGGTCGTCCACCGCGGCCGCCGCCAGGCGACCGCGGAGGCGAGGCTGGTCGACGCCGAGACCGGCAAGCTGCTCGCCCACGGCACCGGCACCTGCATGATCATGTGCCGACGATAGCGCTAGCGCACCGTACGGCGACAGGACGGCGGCGGCGCTCGGTGATCGCTGACGCTTCGCCTCCCCGGGGCTCCGCTCGGTGGGAGGCTTGCCGAACGATCCATAAGCCCGGTGGCGAAGATCGCCGCCAGGAAGCCGACGTAGACCCCGGTCGCAAGTGCCCCGCCGTCGAGGTCGTCGCTGTGGAGCAGCAGGGCGAGCAGCGCAAGGGCCCCGAGCGCCGCGTACGCCGAGCCGAGCCGCGGAAGATGATCAGGTCGTTCTCCGGACGGCGATCGCCGCCGCCATGCCGATGCCCATCACGAAGGCGCCCATCACGCGCGAGGCGAGGTCGTCGAGGGGCCAGGGCCAGACGTCGTTGGCGGTCTCCGGCAGCGCGAACAGCAACGCGCCCAGGACCAGCATCGCCGCGCCCTCGATCCCGAGCGCGACCCGCAGATGCGGCGTGAATGGGACAGCGGGCTCGCGGGTGTCGAAGTCCGAGCGGCGCAGCTGGTCGATCATCGCCAGCGCGAGCAGGATCGGCACCACCGAGTAGGCGACCAGCCAGAACCAGCCGAACGAAGGAGTCGAGATCGAGGGTGTCGAGCTCGATCAGCGGTGGCGGCGAGCAGCAGGACCGCGATCGCGGCCACGGGATAGACGGCGGGCCTGGCGAGGTGCCAGGGCCCGCCGGCGGCGAGCGGGAGCATCAGCACCAGGGCGGACCAGTAGAAGGCACCAAGGGTGGCCGCGCTCAGCGGCGGCTGGATAGTCCACGAGAAGAGGTCCTCGGTGTTGGTCGCGCCGCCGATCAGCAGCGAGCCGGCCGTCAGAGCCAGCAGGGAGAAGACCAGGAAGATGGCCCGCAGGGCCTCGGTCTGGGTCTGGTACTGCACCGTACGATCGTACGGTGAGCGAGCGGAACGGAACGGCGCCGCAGCGTGCGGCTGGGCAAGATGGTCGAGGACGGCGTCGCGCCGAGCATCTTCGGCCTGATCGAGCGCGGCATCGCCCGCGAGCCGGAGCTGGCCGCCGAGATGCGCGGCCGGGTCGTCTTCCGCTTCGCCGAGGACTTCTCGCCGCTGCGGATCACGTTCGGGCCGCGGGTCGTCGTGGTCGAGGACGGCGACCTGCGCAAGCCCGACCTGGTGATCGCCGGCCGCCTGCCGGACATCGTCCACTTGGCGACGGTGCCGACGCTCGGCGGCCGCCTCGGCGGCGTCCCCGACCCCGCCGACGCCGCGGGGCCGCGCGGCGCTCGGGCGCCTCGCCAGCGGCCGGGTGCACATCGACGGCGACGCCGACGCTCGCGCGCCGGGTGCTGCGGCTGCTGGCGGTCTAGTGTCTCGGCGGCAGGTCGCGCGCCAGCTCGACCAGCAGCCGGACGCCGTAGCCCGTCGGGCCCTTGCCGACGTACTCGCGGCCCGACGTCCCAGGCGGTGCCGGCGATGTCGAGGTGGACCCAGGGCCTGGCCGTCGACGAACTCCTCGAGGAACGAGCCCGCGTAGATCGTGCCGGCCTTGCGCTTCGCCGACGGCGTTGGTGAGGTCGGCGACGCGTGCCCTTGGTCAGCTCCTTGTACTCGGGGTGGAGCGGCAGGCGCCAGGCGAGCTCGCCGGTGCGCTCGGCGGCCTCGACTCGACCTCGCCGGCCCAGCTCGTCGTCGTTGGAGATCAGCGCCGCGTAGGTGGAGCCGAGCGCGACCAGCACCGCTCCGGTCAGCGTCGCCAGGTCGATGATGCGCTCGGCGCCCTGCTCGACCGAGTAGGCGAGGGCGTCGGCGAGGATCAGCCGGCCCTCGGCGTCGGTGTTGTTGACCTCGACGGTCTTGCCGTTGAGCTGGGTGATGATGTCGCCGGGCTTGATGGCGTGCCCGCTCGGCATGTTCTCGGTCGAGGGGATGACCGCGAGCAGGTTGACCGGCAGCTCCAGCTCGGCGATCGCCGCCACGGCCTCGAGCACCGCGGCGCCGCCCGACATGTCCATCTTCATCTCCTGCATCGCCGGCCGAGGGCTTGATCGAGATGCCGCCGGAGTCGAAGGTGACGGCCTTGCCGACGAGGCCGAGGGTCTCGGCGCCCTCGCCGCCGATCCGCATGGCGGAGGACGATCAGCTTCGGCGGCTCGTCGGTGCCCTGCGAGACGGCCTCGAGCCCGCCCATCCGCGCTCGGCGATCTCCTCGCGGTCCATCACCTCGGCGCGACGACGTCGTGCGGTCGCGGCGATCTCGAGCGCGCGCTCGGCGAGGTAGGAGGGGGTGACGAAGTTCGAGGGCAGGTTCTGCAGCTCGCGCGCCCGGTTGGCGGCCTCGGCGGCGACGCGGGCGGTCTCGGCGCGCCTCGGCGACGCCCGTCGGGAGCTCGACCAGCGATCAGCGATCTCGAGCTCCTCGAGCCGCGGCGGCCGCTCCTCCTCCTCGTCGGCGTCCGACTTGAAGCGGTCGAAGCGGTAGGAGGCCAGGATCGCGCCCTCGACCAGGCCGCGGACCCGCTCGGCGCGTCGGGCGACTCGCCGGTGACCGGGAGCCACCAGGCGAGCGATCGTGCCTCGAGCCGGCCGGCCTCGCGTGGCCGCGATCGCCGCGGCGACGCGGGCGCGCTCGGCGTCGAGGTCGTCGCGCTCGCCGAGGCCGACCACCAGCAGCCCGCTCGGGCCCCTCCGGGTCGGAGCAGGGTCGCGCTTCTTGAAGCCGCGCTTGGCGTCCTCGGCGCCCGGCGCACCCGCGAGCTCGGCGGGCACCGCGTCTCGCCCTCGAACAGCGGCACGACATGGAGGTCGGCCTCGAGCTCGGCGCAGCGGCTGTCTTGAGCGACCTCCACCCGCACGCGCGGCGCAGCATATTCCGTCCGGCTAACGCTTCCCCGCCTGACTTGGCAACGCCGGCGTGGCCGGCCACCGAAGAAAGGCGCAGATGTCGAAGACGGTGATCCTCTCCACGGCCCGGACCCCGTTCGGGAAGATGGGCGGCGCGCTCGCCCCCCTGGACGCGACCGACCTCGGCGGCACGGCGATCACCGAGGCGCTCGAGCGCGCCGACGTCGAAGCCCGGCCAGGTCGAGGGCGTCGTCTACGGCCAGGTGCTGCAGGCCGGCCAGGGCCAGATCCCCTCGCGCCAGGCCCAGATCAAGGGCGGGATCCCCAAGGAGGTCCCCTCGGAGACCGTCAACAAGGTCTGCGCCTCGGGCATGCGCTCGGTCGGGCTCGCCGACCAGGCGATCCGCGCCGGCGACCTCAACGTCGGCGTCACCGGCGGCATGGAGTCGATGAGCCAGGCGCCCTACCTGCTGCCCGGCGCCCGCTTCGGCTTCCGGATGGGCGACGTCACCGCGATCGACGCGATGACCCACGACGGGCTCACCAACCCCTTCACCGAGAAGCAGATGATCAACGAGGCCAGCGAGGTCTCCAACGAGCTCGAGATCACCCGCGCCGACATGGACCGCTTCGCCGTGCGCTCCCACGAGCTCGCCCACAAGGCGACCGAGGACGGCAAGCTCGCCGACGAGATCGTCAGCGGTCACCGTCAAGGGCCGCAAGGGCGACACGGTGGTCGAGGCCGACGAGGCGATCCGCCCCGACACCGACCCTCGAGACCCTCGCGAAGCTGAAGGCGGTCGGCGGCGACGACGCCACCCACACCGCCGGCAACGCCCCGGGCGTCAACGACGGCGCCGGCGCGGTCGTCGTCGCCTCCGAGGAGTGGGCGAAGGAGAACGGCAAGACGCCGATCGCGACGGTGCTCTCCTACGGCCAGGTCGCCGACGACTTCCCCTACCTCGCCAAGACGCCCGCCAACGCCGCCAAGCAGGCGCTGGAGAAGATCGGCAAGACGCCCCGAGGACGTGGACCTCTGGGAGATCAACGAGGCCTTCGCCTCGGTCGCCCTCAACTCGATGCGGATGCTCGGCGTGGACGAGGACAACGTCAACGTCAACGGCGGCGCGATCGCGCTCGGCCACCCGATCGGCGCCTCCGGCGCCCGCATCATCGGCGCCCTGGTCCACGAGCTCCAGCGCCGCGGCGGCGGCCTCGGCGTCGCCGCGATCTGCTCCGGCGGCGGCCAGGGCGACGCGATCGTCCTCGAGGTCAATGGCTCCTAGCGAGGGGGCGGCGAGGCGGCCGCGCCGCCGCCTTCTTCGATCTGGACAAGACCCTGATGGCGGGGTCGAGCGGGATGGTGTTCGCGCGGGTCGCGCGCCGGCACGGGCTCGTCTCGCGCCGCCAGATGGCACGCTGGGGCCGGGACCACCTCCGCTACCGGCTGCGCGGCGCCACCGACGACGAGACGCAGGAGCTGCTGAAGGTCGCGCGCGAGACCTTCAAGGGGGTCCCGGAGCGGGAGATCACCGCGCATGGCGCCCGAGGTGCTGGCCGGGATCCTGCCGCGCATCTATCCCGAGATGCTCGACGAGATCCACCACCACCAGGACGAGGGCCGCGCCGACCTTCATCGTCAGCGCCGCCGGCAACGAGATGGTCGCCCAGCTCGCTCGAGGTGCTCGGGCATGGAGGGCGGGATCGGGACCAGCTACGAGGTCGGACCCGGACGGGCTGCTACACCGGGCGAGCTGAACGGCCCGTTCGTCTACGGCGAGGGCAAGGTCGAGGCGATGCGGAAGTTCGCCGCCGAGCACGACATCGACCTGGACGAGTCCTACGCGTACTCGGACTCCGCCTCGGACATGCCGATGCTGCGCGCGGTCGGCAACCCGGTCGTCGTCAACCCCGACGAGGCCCTGCTCGAGGTCGCCAAGGCCGAGGGCTGGCGGGTGCTGCGCTTCGAGCGGCTCGGCCGCAAGCTGGCGATCGTCGGCGCCACGGCCCTCGCCGCGGCGGTCGGCGGCTCCGGCCGCGCGCTGCGCCCGCCGCCGCGAGGCCCGCCGGCTGCGCAGCATGCGCGAGCGCTGAGCTCAGTCGGTCGTACGGCCGGCTCAAGGGCGCGAGCGTTGTCGCGGACCTTGCGCAGCACCAGGGCGCGGCGACGGCCCAGACGACGACGATCGCAACCAGCGGGTAGAGGAAGACCGCGACGTCCCCGCCCCCGAGCGCCTGCTGCCAGACCGCGGCCAGGCCGAGCGCGGTGACGAGAGCCCCAGCATCGAGTAGCCGCTCGCGATCCAGGCCGAGCGGGCCTCGGGACGCGTCTCCGCGCGCCGGAACTGGTTCCAGACCGCGGCGCCGAACATCGCCCGAAGAAGATCGTGCCGCCGGCGACGAAGGCGATCAGGGTCGGGCCGGGATCGGTGGGATCGTCGGCGAGCACTCCGACCAGGACGATCGCCCCGACCCAGAGCGGGATCCCGATGAGGCTGAACGCTGCCCAGCCGCCCCAATCGGTCGGCCGGCGATCGGAGGGATATACGTCGCAGAGGACCTGCTCGCACATCGAGAAGTGGACGCCCGCCCTCAGCATTCGCTCGGCCAGCCACCAGTCCCGGGATGTTGAGCTCGCCCGCGAGCAGCTCCCGTTCAAGGAAGCGAAGACCGGCGTGGTACATGCCGGCTGCCCACGAGAAGTTGTTCTCGCGTGGGGGGTAGGCGCCGATCACGTTTCCTCGCCGTTGCGGTGCGAGGCGATCAGGCAGTAGGCGGCCTCGGCATGCTCCACGCGGGCGAGATAGAGAAGCAGCTCCAGGCACTCGGGGCGCATCGAGTCGTCGTCGTCGAAGCAGAAGAACCAGCCGCCTCTGGCGACGCGCATCGCCGCGTTTCGCGCGCGAGTGGCGCCGACCAACCACTGCTTGCGCGGGTCGTCGGTCCACGAAACCGTCGGGCCGAGATCGAGGTAGCGGATCCGATCGTCCCGCAGCTCTTGAACCGCTTGCTCCGTTCCGCGCTCGGCGCCATCCGCCGCGACGATCACCTCGATCTCCGTGTAGCTCTGGCCGAGGATCGAGGGGAGCGCGACGTCGATCAGCTCGCGGCGGCCGATGGTCGCGACGGTGACGGTGATCAGCGGCCGCGCATCGGTTCAGGGCGAGCTCGTAGGCCGGGTCCGCCGCAGTGCGTCCAGCTTTTCGCGGTTTCCGCTCTCATCGGCCGCGAGGGCGCGAACTGGTGTTCCCGAGGCTGACGACGAGGCCGGAGAGGAGATGCAGCCTCTCCCAGCACCTCATCCTGGGACCGGTGGCGATGGCGGAGCCGCTTGAGCGGGTTGCGAGTGCCGCTCACGAGTACTCCTTGGCGGGCACGCCTGCACCGGATTCACCTGCAACGTCCCGGACCACCACCGCGCCCGCGGCCACGATCGCACGGGCTCCGATCGTGAGCCCGTTGGAGACGACGCAGCCGATCCCGAGAAAGGCCGCGGTGGCCAGATCCGTGTTGCCGCCGACGTTGGCGCCGGGGCCGACGGTCGCGAACTCTCCGACCATGACGTGATGCCCGATCAGGGCACCTCGCGAGATCAGCGCCTGAGGGCCGATCGCGGAGCCGGCGCCGACGACTGCAAGCGGCCCAACGGTCGCGCCGGCAGCGATCTCAACCCTCGGCTGGGTTGGCCTCCGGGTGAACGAGCGCCGGCGCCGGGCTGCAGCCGGCCTCGGCAAGTGCGGCCCAGGTCTCGGCGCGATCGCCGCCGACGCCAATCAGCGCCTCGGCGCCGAGGCGGTGGATCAGAGAGAGCGGTCACGGGAAGGCCGTGGATGGTGGATCCGATTCGAGCTGTCGTCAATCAGTTCGATCAAGCCGACGGGCTGCCTGCCCGCGGCCGCCGCCCAGGAAGCGATCTCGGCTGCATATGAGCCGGTTCTGGCAATCTAGAGCGCTGCCGCCACCGCCGCTCAATCTAGACTTCTCGCATGGCGGTCGAGCCCGACGCGCGCGCCGCGCCCACGAGTGGCTGAAGGAGGTCTACGCGCACAGCCCGAGCGCGAGGCGCTGTTCGAGACGATCTCGGGCGAGCCGGTCAAGCCGCTCTACACCGAGGAGGACCTCGCCGGCGCCGACGCCGAGCGCGACATCGGCCTTCCCGGGCGAGTACCCGTACACGCGCGGCGTCTACCCCTCGATGTACCGCGGGCGGCTGTGGACGATGCGCCAGTTCGCGGGCTTCGGCACCGCCGAGGAGACCAACGAGCGCTTCCGCTACCTGCTCGACCACGGCCAGACGGGGCTCTCGACCGCCTTCGACATGCCGACCCTGATGGGCCACGACTCCGACCACGGCCGCAGCCTCGGCGAGGTCGGGGTGGAGGGCGTCGCGATCGACACGCTCGACGACATGGAGACCCTGTTCGACGGCATCCCGCTCGGCGAGGTCACCGCCTCGATGACGATCAACGCCCCGGCGGCGATCCTGCTCGCCTTCTACGTCGTCGCCGCCGAGGAGCAGGGCATCCCGCCCGAGAAGCTCGGCGGCACGATCCAGACCGACATCCTCAAGGAGTACATCGCCCAGAAGGAGTGGTGCTTCCCGATCGAGCCGGCGATGCGGCTGGTCGAGGACATGATCGAGTGGTGCACGCGCGAGATGCCGCGCTGGCACCCGATCTCGATCTCCGGCTACCACATCCGCGAGGCCGGATCGACGGCCCAGCAGGAGCTCGCGTTCACGCTCAAGGACGGCTTCACCTACGTCGAGCGCGCGATCGAGCGCGGGCTGGACGTCGACGACTTCGCGCCGCGGCTCTCGTTCTTCTTCAACGCCCACATCGACTTCTTCGAGGAGATCGCCAAGTACCGCGCCGCCCGCCGGATCTGGGCGCGCGAGATGCGCGAGACCTACGGCGCCAAGAACGAGCGCTCGCTGGCTGATGCGCTTCCACACCCAGACCGCCGGCGTCTCGCTGACGGCCCAGCAGCCGCTCAACAACATCGTCCGCACGCGATCGAGGCGCTGGCCGCCGTTCTGGGCGGCACCCAGTCGCTGCACACGAACTCCTACGACGAGGCGCTCGCGCTGCCGACCGAGGAGGCGGTGCGGATCGCGCTGCGCACCCAGCAGGTGATCGCCCACGAGACCGGCGTGACGAACACGATCGACCCGCTGGGCGGCTCCTACTTCATCGAGGCGATGACCGACGAGATGGAGCGCGCCGCCTACGAGTACTTCGCCCGGATCGACGAGCTGGGCGGGATGGTCGAGGCGATCAAGCAGAACTTCCCGCAGCGCGAGATCGCCGACGCCTCGTTCCAGTACCAGCAGCGAGGTCGACTCGGGGCAGCGGATCGTCGTCGGCGTCAACGACTACGTCAACGAGGACGACGAGCGAGATCCCGATCCTGCGGATCGACCCCGAGCTCGAGCGCAAGCAGATCGGCCGCCTCCAGGCGACGCAGGGCCGGCCGCGACGCCGGCGGCGGTCGAGCGCACGCTCGCCGACCTGAAGCGCGGCGGCGGCGACCGACGCCAACCTGATGCCGCCCTTCTCGACTGCGCCCGCGCCCGCGCGACCGAGGGCGAGATGGTCGAGGCCCTCCAGGGGGTCTTCGGCACCTACACGGAGTCGCCGGTTTTCTAGCCCGCGGCGTGCTGGGTGTGGTGGACGATCACCACGCAATCGCCGACCGGAGTGATCTTCGGAGCCGGCGAGGAACATGCGGCCTACGCCACGCTTACGGGCCTCGGTGCGCGCCAGCTCGCAGGCGGCGCTCTTGGCCAGGCCTGAGGCGACCAGCTTTCC
>CAWCSC010000006.1:0-451807 GCA_963798065.1 uncultured Actinomycetota bacterium
TGGGCGGCACGGCCACCGACACCAACCTCGCCGAAACCGGCTCCTCCGGCGTCACGCCCCTCATCGCAGGCATCGCCATCACCCTGGTCCTCATAGGCGGAGCGACCCTGATCGTGCTCCGGCGCAGGGGACACCGACGGGGACCTACCGGGCCGCACGGGCCCATGGCCGCCCATGCTGGTTCTGGGGTACCCAGGCTGTTTCCAGCCGTGTGGCGTCGGTCCTCGACTGATGGGGGTGGCTGCCGGGCAGCGGACGACGGAGCACGCTCTGCACCTTCGACGAAGCGCGGTGTTCGAACTGCTGCGCGGGCCGTCGCGCGCCTCTCCTACCCTCCACGGGAACCGGACCCATCGTCATCGTGTTCCTGGACAAAAGGGTGAGGGTTTACGCCGCTGATCCGATCAGCATCCAGGCAAGGCCGGTGCGGCATGTTTAGTCCCTGGCAGCGACACTCGCGGCGACTCTATGACCTGGGGAGGGTCAGTGCAGACCGCCGAAGAGCAGCACATCACCACCGGGCCCCAGCCCGCCCATTTCTGCTGTGCCGGCGCAGCCGGCCCCGCCGGCCCGGCTCCGCTCGCGTCCTCGACGATGCCTCCGGGCGCCGCCGCACCGTCTCGCCGAGGGTCCGACCGACTCCGCCCCGCCGCCAGCACCGAACCCGGCCGCGCCCGCATCATCGTCGTCGCCCTCCTGGCCTCCTCGTCGTCGCCTTCGGCGCCATCACCGCCTGGCAGATCGACCGACAGGTCCACCGCCGCGGACGACGTCGTCAACCGCAGCCAACCCCTCAGCTCCGACGCGGCCGACATCTACCGCTCCCTCGCCGACGCCAACACCGCTGCCTCCAGCGGCTACTCGCGGCGGCCTCGGAGAGCCGGCCATGCCGCGAGGCGGACGAGAAGGACATCCGCACGGCCGCCGCCAAGCTCGTCACGCCGCCGCCAACTCCGAACCGGGCTCCCCTCGGCGAAGACCATCGCGGACTGCAACGTGCTCCCGGAGTACAAGGGCCTGGTCGAGACGGCCAGGGCCAACAACCGCCAGGGCTTACCCGTCGGCGGCGCCTACCTGCGCTCGGCGAACGAGATGATGCAGCAGAACATGCTCCCAAGGCCGAGAGCTCTACCAGACGGAGAACCAGCGCCTGCGCGACGACTACGCGGCATGCGAGTCCTTCCCCTGGGCGGCCGCCTGCCTGGGCCTCGTCGTCCTGCTGGCCTCGCCTGGGCCGAGCGCCCAACTACCGGCGCACCAACAGGGTCCTGAACCACGGCCTGGTCGCCGCCATCGGCCGCGACTCGTGGTCCTGCTGTGGCTGCGTCGGCGACACGTGGCCCGCGCCGGCCTGATCGACTCCTACGACACGGTGCCGCTCCCTGAACGTGCTGGACAACGCCGCGGCATCGCCTTCCTCAAGGCCAGCGGCAACGAGAACCTGACCCTGGTGCCTGTGCGCGCGAGACCAAGAAGGCGGCGCGGAGACCACGACGCGTACGACTACGATCTTCGACCAGGGCCAGCCTCGGCATGCTGCGGGCGGCCCGAACCCGGCTCGCCGACGACCGGGGGCGACGCTCGTCGACTGGCCGCGGGGGAACAGACGGAGTGGAAGGACCGCCCGGCACCGCCCGCGAGCAGGACGAGAAACGGCACTACCAGCGGCGCTGGACCGGGTGATCGGCGCCCGAAGGCGCGACGGCGCGGGCTTCGACAGCGTCGACGGGAACCTGCGCACGGCACTCGGCGCACGAGCAGACGGATTCCAGCGGCCGCAGACGACGGCCGGGACGCCCTGACCGGGCTGCCCGAGCCCGCCGCCGTCCTCGCCGTGCTGGGCGCGGCGGGCGCGGTCTCGGCATCGGCCAGGCCGTCGGAGTACCGGTGAACGGGCACGAAGAGAAAGGCGATGCACGGACGCGAGCACTACGATCGTCGCGGCCAGCTGACCGGCTGGCGGCGGGGTGGCGCGATGGCGGTCGGCTGTGCGCGCTGGCACGGTCTTCGTGCGCTGCTGGCCCCGACCCGGCGCAACCGCGACCGGTGCGGGACCGTCGGCCGGAGCCGCCCTGGTCACCGAGCCCGAAGGCGGAGGAATCGTCGAGAGCCCGGGCAGAAGCAGAGCCGTCCTCGTCCGCCGCGGACGGCCGACACCATCGACAGGCGATCAAGACACCGCGAGGGCGAGAAGCGCAAACTGATCGTCGGCGTCGACCAGAACAGCTACCGCTGGGGCTACCGCAACCCAAGCACCGCGGATCCGCGGAGCTGGAGGGCTTCGACATCGACCTGGTCCACCGCATCGCGGAGGACATACTCGGCGACCGAACGCCGTGCAGTTCAAGGCGATCCCGACCAGCCAGCGCATCCCCGCGATCCAGGAGGCCGGGTGGACATGGTGGTCCGCACGATGACGATCAACTGCGCCGGCTTCGTGAAGTCGCCTTCTCCGCGCCCTACTTCAGGACCGGCCAGCAGGTCCTGGCCCCCAAGCCTCCGCCATCAGCGGTGACGACGAGACGCTGGCCAAGAAGATGAGGCCTGGATGGCGGCCGGCTCGACCGGCGCACGGCAACGCTGGAAGGCGGACAGGAAGAACGGAGACTCTGCCGCGCACCGACATCTCCACGACCGTCCCCAACCAGCTGGACTGCCTGGTGAGGCTCCAGCTCGGCGAGGCGGACGCGTGGTCACGGACGGCGCGCTCGCCGCGAGCCAGGCCGCGCAGGACCCCACGGTGGAGCTGCAGGGCACGCCGTTCACCACCGAGTACTACGGCGTGGCGATGAAGAAGGACGCCGACGACCTGGTACGCCGGGTCAACCAGGTCCTGGAGGACTACCGCAAGGACGGCGGCTGGCAGGCGTCGTACGAGCAAGTGGCTGTCGGCGAACTGGCAAGGACGCAAGCACTCCGGGCCGCCCGCACCGAAGTACCTGCGCACCGGCCTGGCACGCGGCACGCGCGACCGACGCCGACCGGCGGCACACCGCAGCGAGAGGTGATCGATGGGCGTCACGGACCCCGCCGGTCCGGTGATGGACCGGGACGAGGTGGACCGTGCGCTGGCGCGGCTCGGCGAGGAGCACGAGGCGATCGAGACCTCGCTGCTCGCCCTCCAGGACCACGGCGGCCGCAGACTCCTGAGGGCGCCGAGCTCACCGGCACCACCCAAGAGCGCTGGACGTCCGCGGAGGTGTCGATCACGCTGCTGTGGACGTACTTCGACGCGTACAGGATGCACTGTGCGCCGCGCGACATCCGCCTCCGCCGCCGCTTGGTCCAGCCGCGAGGACCCGCGGAGCTACGGAACCGCTGAGCCGGCGACTCGGTCTACGGTCGGTGGCGTGCGACCGCCACGGCCAACGCCCCCACCTTGCACGGGGGCCGGACAAACTCAGCCAACGCTACATGCTTCGTCACCCTGGGCGTCGATCCTCTGTACGGTACGAGTCTACGCGAGAGCCTGTACATGCAGATCGGCGCTGCTGACGTGAACTGGTGGCCCGTGGCGGCCGCATCGATTTGCTGGTCCGGCCGGAAAGTCCAGCGCACCCGCAGGCTCGCGCACTCCGTGGGCGTACGCCCCGGCGAGCACCCCGGCGGCCAGACGAGCCTGGAGCGCATCATCGATGCCTCACCAACCTGCGCGACAGGTGGTCGTCCGTTCGCGACCTGACTGGCTTTCGAGATCAGGCAGTTCGGCGCGGGGCGGCGGGCGACCGGACACCACGGTCATACGAGCTGTGAGGCGCGCGCCCTGGCAGGAACGCACACTGGAGATCGATCGCCTGGTCTCGACGGCCCGTTCAGGTACTTCGAGCAGCGCCTCGTCAGATGCGGGACATGCTTCAGCCGCGCGGACCGTACGCTCGCCGGAGGCGCTTGGATCGCCCGCGGCGAGGTCGCTGGGCGAAGATCGCCGGCGACGGGGGCCCGGAGTCAGCGGACGCCGACGTGCTGCAGGAGCAGCGGCGGCGGCCGCCAGTATCCGAGACAGCCGCAGTGGACCGCCTGTTACTCCCGCTCCTGGAGTCGCTGGAACAGAAGTGCGGAGGACGAACCGCTCGGCGCCGCGTGAGTCGTTGACCGAGGTCACCGCGCCCCTGGCCGGTCCGGCGCCGAGCTGCGCCCGGCTCGACGTGTACAAGGCGAAGGTCGCGGGCGGGCTCCGCGGAGGACACGCCGCCGGTGGCAGCTGTACGAGAAAGGCGGCGCCCCACGCCCGCGGGAGTGACCCGCGACCTGCGCGCCGCCGAAGGGGCGGCGCCGCGCGACGAGCATGCTGCGCGGAACCGCCGGCGGCCCGCGGGCGCCGGACCAGGACGTGAGGACGACCGTAGGGGGCCGGTGACAGCAGCGACAAGGGGGAGTCCATGAGCGAGGGCACGCACATGTCGACGCCGACCTGGACGGGACCCACGAAGACGCTGGTGGCGTGACTTAACCGCTGACACTGCCGGTCCTGCTCGGTTCGTCGGAGCTGGGGGTCCCCCTCTGGGGAAGGGCACGGCCGCCTCGCCCCCACCGGCATCGACGCCGGTGGCAAAGGGGCGCTGCACGGGCTCGGCGCCAGTGCAGTTCCTGCTCCTCGAGAGCAGCCGGAGCTCCCGTACGTCGTCCCAGCGTGTCGAAGTCCCGCCGCTCCGCTCGGGACGCCTCTCGCGCTCCTGTCGGGCAAGTCGACAAGCCGCTCGGTGTCGGTGCGCAGCTCCGGCTCCGGCGCCGGCTCCTCGGCCGGGGCGGGCTGGGCGCTGGGCCTGGTCGCAGGTCCCGATGCCGCGGCCGACCGCGCGAGATGGTGCTGGACAACCCGGAGGTGCCCGAGCGCAAGCGGTTCTGCTCGCGCTCCGACTGCGGCGCGCCAGGTGGGCCGGGCGCGCGGCGACCGGCCGGGGCGTACGGAGGGCTTCTGCACCAAGTGCGGCCACCCGTACTCCTTCGTCCCGAAGCTGAAGGCCGGGGACGTCGTGCACGGCCAGTACGAGGTGGTCGGCTGCCTGGCGCACGGCGGGCTGGGCTGGATCTACCTCGCCGTGGACCGGGCGGTCTCGGACCGCTGGGTGGTCCTCAAGGGCCTGCTGGACACGGGCGACCAGGACGCGATGGCGGCGGCGATCTCCGAGCGGCGCTTCCTCGCGGAGATCGAGCACGCCAACATCGTGCGGATCTACAACTTCGTGGAGCATCTGGACCAGCGCACGGGCTCCCTCGACGGCTACATCGTCATGGAGTACGTCGGCGGCAAGTCGCTGAAGGAGATCGCCAACGCGCCGCCGCACCCCCAGGGCAGGCGCGACCCGCTGCCGGTGGAGCAGGCCTGCGCGTACGGCATCGAGGCGCTGGAGGCGCTCGGCCATCTGCACAGCCGGAACCTGCTGTACTGCGACTTCAAGGTCGACAACGCGATCCAGACCGAGGACCAGCTCAAGCTGATCGACATGGGCGCGGTGCGCAGGATGGACGACGAGGAGTCGGCCATCTACGGCACGGTCGGCTATCAGGCGCCGGAGGTGGCCGAGGTCGGGCCCGTCGGTGGCGAGCGACCTCTACACGGTCGCCCGCACCCTCGCCGTCCTGACCTTCGACTTCCAGGGCTACACGAACGTCTACGTCGATCCCTGCCCGACCCGGACAACATCGAGGTCTTCCGGCAGTACGAGTCGTTCTACCGCCTCCTGGTCCGCGCCACCGACCCCGACCCGGCCCGCCGGTTCGCCTCCGCGCAGGAGATGACGGAGCAGCTGACCGGCGTCCTGCGGGAGGTCGTCTCCCTGCAGACCGGCCGCGCCCGGCCCGCCCTGTCCACCCTGTTCGGTCCCGAACTGCGGGTCACGGACACGGAGTTGTTCCCGCGGCTGGACGGGGAGGTGTCCCGGCTGGGGGCGCGGGTGGTGCGGCCACGGCGCGGGGCCCCGACCGCTGCCGCGCTGCCGCCGCAGCCCGGGCCGGCCGCCGCCCAGGTTCCGGCGGCGGGCTTCCTGGCTCCCGGCTCCCGTCGGCCGGTCTCCGCGGGCCTCGTCAAACCCGTCGACGCCCCCGCCGCCGCCCTCGCCCTGCCCGTCCCGCGGGTCGACCCGTCCGACCCCAACGCCGGTTTCCTGGCGGGCCTGATGACCTCCGCGCCGGCGGAGCTGCTCGGCGCCCTCGCGGCCGCCCCGGCCCCGTCGATCGAGACGCGGCTGCGGCAGATGCGGGCCTGGCTGGAGAACGGCGACGCCTGCACGCGCGCGCTGGAGGCGCTGGTCACGCTGGAGGGCGAGCGGCCCGACGACTGGCGGGTGGTCTGGTACCGGGGCGTGGCCGCGCTGGTGACCGGCGACCACGAGGGCGCCGCGCTCGCCTTCGACGCGATCTACGACGCCTTCCCCGGCGAGATCGCGCCCAAGCTGGCGCTGGGCCTGTGCGCGGAGGTGCTGGGCCAGCTGGACAACGCCGCCGAGTACTACCGGCTGGTGTGGTCGACCGACCCGAGCTATGTGAGCGCCGCGTTCGGGCTGGCCCGCGTGCAGCTGGCGACCGGGGACCGGCGCGGCGCCGTACGGACGCTGGAGTCGGTCCCGGAGTCCTCCATCCACTACACGGCCGCGCGCGTGGCGGCCGTACGGGCGCGGCTGCGGCAGCGCACGGCGGCCGCCTCCGACGTACCGTTCCTGGACGATCTGACGGCCGCCGCTGGCGCAGGTCGAGGCGCTGGAGGCGTACGGTCTGGATCCGGCGCGGCGGGAGCAGTTGTCGGCCGAAGTCCTCGGCTGCGCGCTGGACTGGGTACTCTCCGGGGGCCAGGGTTCTGCCCCTCCCGCCGCCGGGGGACGGACGCTGCTCGGCAGCGGCCTGGACGAGCGGGGCCTGCGTTTCGGTCTGGAACGCTCGTACCGCACGCTGGCCCGGCTGGCGCGGGGCGGCGAGGAGAGGATCGACCTGGTGGAACGTGCCAACCGTTACCGCCCCCGGACGTGGGTGTAGTTGATGTCGCAGATGCCCCAGCTGTCCGCCTGCCCGAGCTGCGAGGAACCGCTCGAATCGGGTGACCGTTTCTGCGGCGCGTGCGGATACGACCTGTCCGCCGTGCCCGCACGGCCGGAGGACAACCCGACCATCACCATGAACGGCTCGGTGCCCGCCCAGGGCGCCCCGGCCGGCGAGTATCCCGAGCCCCCGCCGGCGCCACCCGCCGGCGCGGCCTGGCCGGCCTCAGGGCCCGCTCGGCGCCACCGGGGTGCGGACTCCGGCGGCCCCGTGCCGCCGGAGCGTGCCACCGGCTCCTCCGGTCGCAGGCGTACGGTTCGACCGGCCGCCGCAGCCCGACGGATATGCCGCGTCGCCGGAGATGTATCAGACCCAGCCCGATCAGAGCAGCCCGACGAGTACCTCCTCCAGGCACCGGACCCACGGGTGTCCGCCGAGCCCGCGGCCCCGGCCGCCGGTGCCGGCGGCAAGGTCTGCGTGGCCTGCCGTGCCGGCCGCGTGGACGACGACGGCTACTGCGAGAACTGCGGCCACGCCCAGCCGCGCGAACGGGACCACATGGAGCAGGAGTCCGGCCCGGTGGCCGCGGTCAGCGACCGCGGCCTGCGCCACCACCGCAACGAGGACGCGTTCGCCGTCGGCACCACCGCGCTGCCCGACGGCTCTCCCGCCTCCGTGGCGATCGTCTGCGACGGCGTCTCCTCGGCGACCCGCCCCGACGACGCCTCGCAGGCCGCGTCCCGAGGGCCGCGAGCGAGGCGCTGCTGGCCGCCCTGCCGCGCGGCGCGCACCCGCAGCAGGCGATGCACGACGCGATCGTCGCCGCCTCGCGCGCCGTCAACTCGCTGGCCGGGGAACCCGCCACGGCCCGCGAGCAGGCGCCCCACCAGAACGCCCCCGCCTGCACCATCGTCGGCGCCGTGGTGACGTCGGGCCTGCTGATCGTCGGCTGGGTCGGCGACAGCCGCGCCTACTGGGTCCCGGTCGACCGGAGCGCTCCCCCGGCCCGGCTCACCGAGGACGACTCCTGGGCCGCGCAGATGGTCGCCGCGGGCCTGATGAACGAGGCCGAGGCGTACGCCGACGAGCGCGCCCACGCGATCACCGGCTGGCTCGGCGCGGACGCCTACGAACTGGAGCCGCACACCGCCGTCGTTCAAGCCGGACCGGCCGGGCGTGGTGGTGGTCTGCACGGACGGCCTGTGGAACTACGCGGAGGCGGCCGAGGAGCATGGCCCGGGTCGTCCCGCTCGACGCCGCCGCGCAGCCCGCTGCACAGCGCCCGGGTGCTCGTCGGCCACGCCCTGGACGGCGGGGGCCACGACAACGTAACAGTGGCCCTCGTGCCGTTCCCGGCCGTGCCGCAGGGGGCAGGATCGGCCTGAGGCCGCGTACGGGGACGCCTCGGCGGACCGGAGGGGACCGGTCCGCCTGACCGTCATCACCCCGCTCCGGCGGGGGCTTTCGAGGGGGATCGAAGCAGGCATGGCCAATTTCTCGAAGTCGAACGTGCCGCAGTTCTCGGTGGACGTGTACCAGAACGAGTACCTGCCGGAGGGCGGCCGCGAGGTCAACGCCATCGTCACGGTGACGGCGACCGGCGGCGGCACGATCGGCAGCGCGGTCGCGGCGCCCCACCTCTACTCGCCAGGCCAGGGCCCGTCCGCGGCCGTGGCGGTCATGGTCGACTGCTCGGGGTCGATGGACTACCCGCCGACCAAGATGCGCAACGCCCGCGACGCCACGGCCGCCGCGATCGACACCCTGCGCGACGGCGTGCACTTCGCGGTGATCGGCGGGACGCACGTGGCCAAGGAGGTCTACCCGGGCGGCGGGCGCGCTCGCGGTCGCCGACGCCACCACCCGCGAGCAGGCCAAGCAGGCGCTGCGCTCGCTCAGCGCGGGCGGCGGCACGGCCATCGGCACCTGGCTGAAACTGGCCGACCGCCTGCTGTCCTCGGCGGACGTCGCCATCCGGCACGGCATCCTGCTCACCGACGGCCGCAACGAGCACGAGTCGCCCCAGGACCTGAAGGCCGCGCTGGACGCGTGCGCCGGGCGTTTCACCTGTGACGCGCGCGGCGTGGGCACCGACTGGGAAGTGAAAGAAGTCACAGGGATCGCCTCGGCCCTGCTCGGCACCGCCGACATCGTCGCCGATCCGGCCGGGCTCGCCGCCGACTTCACGCAGATGATGGAGACGGCGATGGGCAAGGAGGTCGCGGACGTCTCCCTGCGGCTGTGGACCCCGGTCGGCACCACCGTGAAGTTCGTCAAGCAGGTCGCGCCGACGGTCGAGGAACTGACCGGCCGGCGCACCGAGGCGGGCCCGCGCGCCGGCGACTATCCCCTGGGTTCCTGGGGAGACGAGTCCCGTGACTACCACGTCTGCGTCGAGGTCCCGGCGGCGCACATCGGGCAGGAGATGCTGGCGGCCCGGATCTCGCTGGTCATCCCGCAGCCCGACGGCAGCGTCCAGAACCTCGGCGCGCAGGGTCTGGTGCGGGCCGTGTGGACCGACGACATGGTCGCCTCGACGTCGATCAACCCTCAGGTCGCCCACTACACCGGGCAGGCCGAACTGGCACAGGTCATCCAGCAAGGGCTGGATCTTCGCAAATCGGGCGATATGGACGGAGCAACGGCCAAACTGGGCCGGGCCGTTCAGCTCGCGAGTGCCTCCGGGAACGCCGATACTGCGAAACTGCTTGCGAAGGTGGTGGACGTGGTCGATGCCGCGACCGGTACTGTGCGACTGAAGGCGAAGGTCGAGGAGGCCGACGAGATGACGCTCGAGACCCGGTCCACCAAGACTGTTCGTGTGAAGAAGTGAAGCAGCAGCACCCAGCAGGACCCTGAAAAGCAGCGAGCCTGACCCCTCGGGGTTGGAGAAATCCGGTCGTGCGACCGGAAAGGAGAGGGGGAAGCGCCGACATGCCGACCTGCCCGAACGGACACCAGTCGGGTTCCGACGACTGGTGCGAGGTCTGCGGTCACCGCATGGCGGGTGCCGTACCTCCGCCTCCGCCGCCGCCCCCGCCCGGCGGCTACGGCTTCCCGCCGCCCGCCGGCCCCGGCGGACCGGGTGGCCCCGGCGGCCCGCCCGGCGGTCCCGGTGGGCGCCCTCCGCACCTGTCCGCCGTACCGAACGCCGAGCCGGAGCTCTGCCCGCAGTGCCGTACGCCGCGTGAGGGCGGCGCGCCGTTCTGCGAGGAGTGCCGGTGGAACTTTCTGACGAACACGGCGACCTCGTACACCCCCGCGGCCCCGCCTCCGCCGCCGCCCGGCCCCGGCGTGCGCTTCCAGCCTCCGGGCCAGCCCGGTTCGCCGGGTCCTCGGGTCCGTCGGGTCCGTCCTACGGTGGCGGTGACTCCTACGAGTACCAGGGCTCCCGCCCGTCGCAGATGAACCGCCCGGCCGAGCCGATCCCGCCGTTCGGCAGCGACCCCTCGAACCCTCCCGGTCCTCCCGGCGGCGGTTTCCCCGGACCTGGCGGCGCGCCCGGCCCCGGCGGTTACCCCGGCCCCAGTGGTCCTCCCGGCCCCGGTGGTCCTCCCGGCCCGGGTGGTCCTCCTGGCCCCGGCGGTTACCCCGGCCCCGGTGGTCCTCCCGGACCTCGGTGGTCCTCCCGGCCCCGGCGGTCACCCCGGGCAGGGCGGACCTGGTGGTCCTCCCGGCCCCGGCGGTCACCCCGGACAGGGCGGACCTGGTGGTCCCCCCGGCCCGCCCGGTTTCGGTGCCGACCCCTCCGGTTTCGGTGCCGACCCCTCGCGGCCGGGTCCGCCGCCGCCCGGCTCCGGTGGACCCGGTGCGCCCCGGCGCTCCGCAGGCCTACCAGCAGTCCGGCCCGCCGGCCCCGCCCGGATTCCCGCAGGAGACCCAGCGGCCGCCGCAGCAGGGCGGTCCCGCCTTCGGCGGCGGTGAGGACGACTGGGTGATCTCCCCGCCGTCCACCGGCCCGGGCGGCCCTGGTGGCCCCGGCGGCCCCGGTGCCGGTCAGGGCGGTGGCTACGGCTTCCCCCCGCCCGGTGCGACACAGGCACCGCCCGGTCCCGGTCAGGGCGGCTACGGCTACCCGCAGCCGGGCGCGACCCAGGCCCCTCCCGGCCCCGGCGGCTTCCCGCAGCAGCCGCAGGCGCCGCAGGGACCGGCGACCTGGACCGCGACCATCGGCCCGGACCGCGACTACTTCATGGCGATGATGCAGCGCTCCGGCCCCGAGGCCGCGGGCCTGAACCTGCCCGCGTACTCGCCCGAGCAGCAGCGCACGCTCACCGGCAACCAGATCACCATCGGCCGCCGCCGGCACTCCACCGGCGACACCCCCGACATCGACCTGTCGGTGCCGCCGGAGGACCCGGGCGTCTCGCACCAGCACGCGGTACTCGTCCAGCAGCCGGACAGCAGCTGGGCGGTCGTCGACCAGAACTCGACGAACGGCACGACGGTCAACGGCTCGGACGAGCCGATCCAGCCGTTCGTCCCCGTACCGCTGCAGGACGGCGACCGGGTGCACGTGGGCGCCTGGACGACGATCACGATCCGCCGGGGCTGACCCCCCGTCGAGTGAGCCCGGTCAGGACGGGAGGGGCCAGGCGTACGGCCCCTCCGGGTCGTCCAGCCAGGCCCACTCCCTCTCGCCGCTGACCGTGATGCCGAAGCGCTCGCGCTGGGGCATGCCCTCCTGCTCCCACAACGCGTGCGCCTCCTGCGGGTCGAGGCTGCCGCGGGTCAGGTCCAGCAGGAAGCGGAACAGGTCGTCCTCCCTGGCCCGGCGCGGCACCCCGCCCAACTGGACCGGCTCGCCGCCGGGACGGCTCCCGCCGCGCAGCGGCACGAAGTAGGCGGGTGTGTGCAGGAAGCGCCCCTCGGCATGCCCGGCGTCGCTGACCGTGAGCACGATCAGGCCGGTGCCGAGCGGCATGAGGATCCGGCCGCCGGGACGGCTCTGCGCGAGCCAGGCGTGCGGCACGGTGCTCAGGGCGCAGGTGGCGATGATCCGGTCGAACGGCGCACGCTCGGGCACCCCCCGGGCGCCGTCGCCGGTGACGACGACCGGGTGGTACCCGGCCGCGGCCAGGTGCCGGCGGGCCGCCTCGGTGATCTCCGGGTCGAGGTCGACGGTGGTGACCTTGTCGTCGCCCAGCCGATGGGCGAGCAGCGCGGCGTTGTAGCCGGTGCCGGCGCCGATCTCCAGGACGGTGTTCCCGTCCGCCACACACAGCGCGGCCAGCATGTCCGCCATCAGGGAGGGCTGGCTGCTGGAGGACAGCAGTTCGCCGTCGCGCAGCCGGGTCGCCAGCGGGGTGTCCTCGTAGGCGCCGCGCAGCCACCGCTCACGCGCGCCGGGGTCGGGGCTCTCGCCCCAGCGTCGTTCGTAGCCGCCGGCGACGCCGACGTAGTAGTACGGCACGAAGAGGTGGCGCGGTACCGCCGCGAACGCCTCCCGCCACAACGGGTCGGCGGCCCAGGCGCCGCCCGCGTCGATCCGGCGCACCAGCGCCGCCCGCGCGGAGGCGGCGAGCCCGTCCGGTTCCCTGTCGGGAGCGTGCCCGCCCATACCCCCACAGTACAGGGCAGCGGGGACGGTCCTAGGCCTTGAGTCCTATGTCCCCGCGTCTGAGACCATGGAGGGCGTGAATGAGATTCGGCGCGGCACGCTTCAGGAGCAGACCTTCTACGAGCAGGTCGGCGGGGAGGAGACCTTCCGCCGGCTCGTCCACCGTTTCTACGAGGGAGTCGCCGAGGACCCACTGCTGCGGCCCATGTATCCCGAGGAGGATCTGGGCCCGGCCGAGGAGCGCCTGACGCTGTTCCTCATGCAGTACTGGGGCGGCCCCACGACGTACAGCGACAACCGCGGCCACCCCCGCCTGCGCATGCGGCACGTGCCCTTCACGGTCGACCGCGCGGCGCACGACGCCTGGCTGAAGCACATGCGGGTCGCCGTCGACGAACTCGGGCTGTCCGAGGAGCACGAGCAGACGCTGTGGAACTACCTGACGTACGCGGCGGCCTCGATGGTGAACGCCCCGGGCTGACCCACCGGGGCGCGGCGGTGGTCAGCGGACGCTGACGTCCAGCGCCCCGAGCCCGGCACGCCGTACGGCGATCGACCCGTACGGCGTGCGCAGCCTCAGCCACGCGCCCGACGAGAACAGCCCCAGCGGCACCTCGCCGGGAGCCTGTGCGCTGACGGTCCTCAGAAATCCGAGTGACTGCGCCGCGTGCACGGCCCGTACCGGCAGCCGCGTGTCACCGACCGTACGGGACCAGATGTCCCGCCCGATCCCGTCCAGCTCGGCCCTGGTACGCCGCTCGGACGGCAACTCCTGCGTACGGGACCGGAACTCGGCGATCACGGCGGAGACCAGGGACCGCAGGGCGTCCGGCGCCGGCAGGCCCGGCTCGGGCCGCCAGCCGCCGCGCGGCGGCAGTACGCCCGCCCACGGAGGCCCGGTCACCGCGCCGGGAACGGCGGCCGTGGCGGCCGTCTCGTCCACCGACTCCAGGAACTCACCGGCGGACACGGTCACGTCCAGCGTGACGTCCAGCCCGTTCTCGTACGGCTTGCCCAGCCGTACCGCGCGCACGGCCAGCACCTCGAAGGACGGCGGCCGCCCGAAGACGGCCAGTGCGGTGCCCGTCGCCTGCAGACGTACCGCCGCTCCACGGTCGTAGTGGAGCAGCCGGGAGAGGAAGGCCGCGAGATCCGCCGCCTCCCCC
This sequence comes from uncultured Actinomycetota bacterium, assembly GCA_963798065.1. Classification (GTDB taxonomy): domain Bacteria; phylum Actinomycetota; class Actinomycetes; order Streptomycetales; family Streptomycetaceae; genus Streptomyces. The sequence continues at coordinate 13,699 of CAWCSC010000006.1, forward strand.
TCGTCGGCGAGGTGCAGGACCGTCATGCGGCGACGGCCTCCTCCTCGTCGTCATCCGTGTACTCCTGGAGGAACTCCCGTTCCTCCGAGGTGATCCGGCGCGGGCGCTGTGCCTCGAAGTCGAACGGCACGACCACCGTCGAGGCCCGTACATAGACCACGTCGTCGTCCTTCACCTCGTAGGTGATGGTGAAGGACGCGGCCCTGATCTCGGTGATCCACAGCTCGATGTCCACCGGGCGGTGCCGGTGGACGAGCTGCCGCTTGTAGTCGATCTCATGGCGTGCCACCACGGACCCCTGCTGGAAATCCTTCTCCGGCCGGAAGAGGAAGTCGATGCGGGCTTCCTCCAGGTAGCGCACGAAGACCGCGTTGTTCACATGGCCGTACGCGTCCATGTCCGACCAACGCAGCGGGCAGCGGTAGATGTGCCGCAAGATCGATCAGCCCCGGGTCAGCTTCTTGTAGGTGGCGCGGTGCGGACGGGTGGCGTCCGGGCCGAGCCGTTCGATCTTGTGCTTCTCGTACGACTCGAAGTTGCCCTCGAACCAGAACCACTTGGACTCGCCCTCGTAGGCGAGGATGTGCGTGGCGACACGGTCGAGGAACCACCGGTCGTGGGAGACGACCACGGCGCAGCCGGGGAACTCCAGCAGCGCGTTCTCCAGGCTGCTGAGGGTCTCGACGTCGAGGTCGTTGGTCGGCTCGTCGAGGAGCAGCAGGTTGCCGCCCTGCTTGAGGGTGAGCGCGAGGTTCAGGCGGTTGCGCTCACCGCCGGAGAGCACCCCGGCCGGCTTCTGCTGGTCCGGCCCCTTGAACCCGAAGGCGGAGACGTAGGCCCGCGAGGGCATCTCGACCTGGCCCACGTTGATGTAGTCGAGCTCGTCGGAGACGACGGCCCACAGGGTCTTCTTCGGGTCGATGTTCTCGCGGCTCTGGTCGACGTACGAGATCTTGACGGTGTCGCCGACCTTGATGGAACCGGAGTCCGGCTCCTCCAGGCCCTGGATCATCTTGAACAGGGTCGTCTTACCGGCGCCGTTCGGACCGATGATCCCGACGATGCCGTTCCGCGGGAGAGTGAAGCTGAGGTCGTCGATGAGGACCTTCTCGCCGAAGGCCTTGCTGAGGTTGTTGATCTCGACGACGACACTGCCCAGACGCGGGCCCGGCGGGATCTGGATCTCCTCGAAGTCCAGCTTCCGCATCTTCTCGGCCTCGGCGGCCATCTCCTCGTAGCGGGCCAGACGCGCCTTGGACTTGACCTGACGTCCCTTGGCGTTGGACCGCACCCACTCGAGCTCTTCCTTCAGACGCTTCTGCCGCTTGGCGTCCTTCTGGCCCTCGACCTTGAGGCGGGCGGCCTTGGTCTCCAGGTACTTGGAGTAGTTGCCCTCGTAGGGGTAGAGGCGGCCGCGGTCGATCTCGCAGATCCACTGGGCGACGTTGTCGAGGAAGTAGCGATCGTGGGTGACCGCGACGACGGTGCCCGGGTACTTGGCCAGGTGCTGCTCCAGCCAGTTCACCGACTCGGCGTCGAGGTGGTTGGTGGGCTCGTCGAGCAGCAGCAGGTCGGGCTGGTCCAGCAGCAGCTTGCACAGCGCGACGCGGCGGCGCTCACCACCGGACAGGTTGGTGACGGGCCAGTCGCCGGGCGGGCAGCCCAGCGCGTCCATGGCCTGCTCAAGCTGCGCCTCGAGGTCCCAGGCGTTGGCGTGGTCGAGCTCCTCCTGGAGCTTGCCCATCTCGTCCATGAGCGCGTCGGTGTAGTCGGTCGCCATCTGCTCGGCGATCTCGTTGAACCGGTCGAGCTTGCCCTTGACCTCGGCGACACCCTCCTGGACGTTCTCCAGGACGGTCTTGTCCTCGGTCAGCGGCGGCTCCTGGAGCAGGATGCCGACGGTGTAGCCGGGGGTGAGGAAGGCGTCACCGTTGGACGGCTGCTCAAGGCCGGCCATGATCTTCAGGATCGTCGACTTGCCGGCGCCGTTCGGGCCGACGACGCCGATCTTCGCTCCCGGGTAGAAGCTGGTCGTCACGTCGTCGAGGATCACCTTGTCGCCGTGCGCTTTGCGCGCCTTGCGCATGGTGTAAATGAACTCAGCCAAGAGAAACCGTCCGGCAGCTTGAAACTGGCAGTGGGCAGATACACCCCATCTTGCCGTACCGCCACCCCTGGGTGGTAACCCGTTTGGGCGGGGAGCTCTGACCTGGGGTTTCGCTGGTGGCCGTGTGCTTGTGGTGCGGTGGCCGCGTCAAGTCGCTGGGCGTAGTCGGGCTGAAGATCTCGCCCAGCGACTTCGGGGGCCGTTCACCTGCGTTTATGTGCGAGGGGTCATTGCACGTCCTCGGACACGGAGGTTTCGTCTTCTCCGAAATCCGGGGCCTGGAAGGGGTTCCTGGCCGGGGGCGGCGATGCTGTGGCAGGGCAGCGGGGCGGCCCTTCCGGAGCGGAGAACGGCGAGGTCAGGTCGATGAGAGGTCTCCCTATGAATCCAAGCCCCCCGTTGGGACCTGGCGAGCGGTGAGCGGGTACTGCGGTCCTAGAGCTTGGTCATCTTCGCGTACGGGCTCAGGATCCGCTGTTCCACCGAGCCGCCGAAATTCACGAGCGCCGCGATGCCCTCCTCGATGCCGATCACACGGCCGAGGCCGTAGATGTCGTGTGTGACCTGGTCGCCGACGGCGAAGTGCTTGGGCGCCGGCGCGACCGGGGCTTTGAAGGGGCTGGTGGGCAGGTGACGCTTGGCAGCAGGCTTTGTCATTGCCTCAGTATGCGCCTGCGCGTATCCCGTTCCCAGCGGCCGTCCATATCGACTGCTCGAGCACGGGCCCGCCCTGCCCCGTCTCACACCCCGAAGTGCGCCCGCAACCGCCCCTGCGCCCCCTGGCTCGACCCCACCCTGTCCAGCCCCAGCAGCGCCGCTCCGAGGACGGGACCGGCCGTGACGACCTGCGGGACCGCCTTGGGGGCGCGGTCGGCCAGCGAGTCCTGGATCCTGCCGTTCAGTTGGGGGTGCCCGGCGGCCAGGACGCCGCCGCCCAGCAGGACAGGAGTCGGTTCGTCCACGAGGTCGAGACGGGTGAGGGCCACCACGGCCATGGAGGCCACCTCCTCGGCCTGGCGGTCGACGATCGTGCGGGCGATGGCGTCGCCGTCCGCCGCCGTCGCGAAGAGGACCGGCGTCAGCTCATGGCGGCGGGATTGCTCTAGGCGGCCCAAGTGCAGCGCCTCGATGAGCGCGTACATGGAGGGGTGGCCGAAGTGGGCGGGGAGGGTCCGGGACAGGGCTGTGGCAGGCCCGCGGCCGTCCTCCGCGCGTGACGCATGCCACATCGCCTCCTCCGACAGGCCCCAGCCGCCGCCCCAGTCGCCGGAGACCCGGCCCAGCGCGGGGAAGCGGGCCGTGCGGCCGTCGGGGCGCATGCCGACGCAGTTGATGCCCGCGCCGCAGACGACGGCGACGCCACGCGGTTCCGTCACCCCCGCCCGCAGGATCGCGAACGTGTCGTTGCGGACCGTCACCGTCGTGCCCCACGCGCGTGTGTGCAGTGCGGTCGCCAACTGGTCCTCCTCGACGGGGAAGTCGGCGTTGGCGAGGCAGGCGGAGACGTGGGTGACGGAGGTGAGTCCGGCGGTGGCGAGGGCCCGGGTGACCGTGTCGGCGAGCGAGTCCATCGCCGTGTCCAGGCCGACCGCCGGCGGGCGGAAACCGCCCCCGCGAGCCGTGGCCAGGACCTCTCCGTCCGCCGTCACGATCGCGACGTCCGTCTTGCTGTTGCCGGCGTCGATGGCGAGGACACGTGCGGTCAGGCCCACGCGAGGTGCTCCCGGTTGTGTGCGATCAGCCGGTCGGTGAGCGCCTCGGCGTACTCGTACTGGCCGATGAGGGGGTGGGAGAGGAGCGCCTGGAAGACGCGGGTCCGGCCGCCGAGCAGGGCCGCGTCGAGGGCCAGGCCCTCGTATGCCGTGACGCTCGCCATCAGGCCCGCGTAGAGGGGGTTCACCGGGGGGACGGGGAGGGGGGACGCGCCCTTCGCGCCCACCGCCGCCTGTACCTCGATCACCGCGTCGTCGGGGAGGAACGGGAGGGTGCCCCGGTTGTACGTGTTCACCACCTGGTACGGCGTGCCGCCGCCGCCCAGCAGGGCCGCCGCCAGGTCCACCGCCGCCTCCGAGTAGTACGCGCCGCCCCGCTTCGCGAGCAGCTCCGGCTTCTCGTCCAGGGACGGGTCCGCGTACATCGTCATCAACTGCCGCTCCATCGCCGCGACTTCGGCCGCCCGGGACGGCTTCGTCCCGAGTTCCCGTACGACCTCGTCGTGCGCGTAGTAGTAGCGCAGGTAGTACGACGGGACCACGCCCAGGCGGTCGAGGAGGGTGCGGGGCAGGCGCAGGTCCGTCGCGATCGTGTCGCCGTGGTCGGTCAGCAGCCCGGGGAGGACGTCCTCGCCCTCCGGGCCGCCCAGGCGTACTCCGGTCTCCCAGGTGAGGTGGTTGAGGCCCACGTGGTCCAGGTGGACCTCCGGCGGCTCCACGCCCAGCAGGCCCGCGAACTTGCGCTGCAGGCCGATCGCCACGTTGCACAGGCCGACCGCCTTGTGGCCGGCCTGGAGCAGGGCGCGGGTCACGATGCCCACGGGGTTGGTGAAGTCGATGATCCAGGCGTGGGGGTTGGCGCGGCGTACGCGGTCCGCGATGCCGAGGACGACCGGGACCGTGCGCAGGGCCTTGGCCAGGCCGCCGGCGCCGGTCGTCTCCTGGCCCACGCAGCCGCATTCCAGGGGCCAGGTCTCGTCCTGCTCGCGGGCCGCCTGGCCGCCTACACGGAGCTGCAGGAGCACCGCGTCCGCGCCGTCCACCGCCTCGTCCAGGTCGGTGGTGGTGGTGATGATCCGGCCGGGGTGGTCCTGGCGGGCGAAGATGCGGCGGGCCAGGCCGCCGACCAGGGCCAGACGGTCTTCCGCCGGGTCCATCAGGACCAGTTCCTCGATGGGCAGGGTGTCCCTCAGGCGGGCGAAGCCGTCCACGAGTTCGGGGGTGTAGGTCGAGCCTCCGCCGACCACGGTGAGTTTCATGTCCGTCTAACCCTTTACTCCGCCGAACTGGGTGTACTCGTTCATCGCCTTCGGGAAGGTCTTCATCGGGTCGACGCCGGACTTCTCGAAGAACGGGTCGAGGTCCACCGGTGCGCCGGAGGAACAGAACCTTCCGACGTTGTTCGTGGTGAAGGACGAGATCACGTCCGGGGCCTTGCCGCCGCCGGTGCGCAGGGCCTGGTTGATCTTGTCGTCGGTCATGTTGCCGACGACGTTGACGTGGATGTCGGGGTGCGCCTTCTCGAAGTCGGTGACCAGGCACTGGACGGCCTTCACCTCGGCGGGCGCGCTCCAGGCGTGCCAGAAGTTGATGGTCGTGTCCTTCGAGGCGTCGTCGCTCGCGGCGGAGCCCGACTGTCCCGTGCACGCGGTGGCGAGGAGGGCGATGGAGGCGGAGGCGGCGAGTGCGATGGCTGCTTTTCTGGATATTCCGGGCATGGCAGAGCTCCCTGAGGCACGGGGGAAGGAGGGGAGGAAGGGAAAAGTGCGGGGAGGGGGTGCAGTCAGCGGGAGGTGTCGAAGACCTCGTCGCGCGTCGTCGCGAGCGCGCTCTCCAGCGCGCCGCGCAGCACGGGGTGTTCACGGACCTCGCCCACGACCAGGCGGGGGCGTGACGCGGCCAGTTCTTCCAGCTCGGCCTGGACGAGGGCGCGCAGCGCCTCGCCGCCCGAGGTGAGGGACGCGCCGCTCAGGACGACGAGCTCGGGGTCGAGGACCGAGACGAGGGAGGCCAGGCCGGTGGCCAGCCGGGTCGCATAGGTCTGCAGGAGGTGGCGGTGCGGCTCGTCGCCGGTCTCCGCGGCCCGGGCCACCAGGTGCGCGGCGGCCTCGGCGTACGGGTCCGCGGGGATGTCCTCGATGCCGAGTTCGCGGGCCAGCCTGGGGATGGCCTGGGAGCCGGCCAGCTCCTGGTAGCCGCCGCTGTTGGCCTTGGTGACCTGGCGGACCAGGGGTGTGCCCGGCACCGGCAGGAAGCCGACCTCGCCGGCGCCGCCGGTCCAGCCGCGGTGCAGCCGGCCGCCGAGGACCAGGGCGGCGCCCAGGCCCTCCTGGTTCCACAGCAGCACGAAGTCCGCGTGGCCCCGGGCCGCGCCCAGCCGCTGTTCGGCGAGCGCGACCAGGTTGACGTCGTTCTCGTACTCGAACGGCATCGGCAGGGCGGCGGCGAGCTCGTCCAGCAGCGTGGGGGAGTGCCAGCCGGGGAGGTGGGAGGCGTAGCGCAGACGGCCGGTGGTGGGGTCGAAGGCGCCGGGCGTGCCGATCACGAGGCGATGGATGTCGTCCCGGGTGAGGCCCGCCGCCTTCACCGCGCCGTCCAGGGCGTCGGTGACCTGGCGGACGACCGGGGTGCCGGTGCGTCTGCCGGGGGTGGGCAGTTCGTGCCGGCCGACCGTGCGGCCGGTGATGTCGGAGACCGCGGCGAGGATCCGCTGGGGGGTGACGTCGAGTCCCGCGGCGTAGCCGGCGGCCGGGTTGACCTCGTACAGCTGGGCGTTCGGGCCCGGCCGGCCTTCGGTGGTGCCGGAGGCCAGCACGAGGCCGGCCGCCTCCAGGCGGGCCAGGAGCTGGGAGGCGGTCGGCTTGGACAGGCCGGTGAGCTTGCCGATCCGCGTGCGGGACAACTGTCCGTGCTCCAGCAGCAGGTCGAGGGCGGCCCGGTCGTTCATGGCGCGCAGGACGCGTGGGGTGCCCGGCGTGCCGGCGGTTCCTGCCATGCGTGTCCACACCTGCCCTTCGGCTGCTCAGCTTCTCAGCGATGCGGCGGGGAAGTCCATCGGGCGATCACCGGTGGGTGGCCCTTCGGACGGCTACCGCCCGATTACTGTTAGGAAAGTTTCCTATCGATGAGGAGGAAGGTAAGCCCGGCGCCGCACGGGCGTCAATAGGGGGCGGCCCGGGCGACGCGGTCGTCACCCGGGCATGCGAAAGGGCGGCGCCCGGCAGGCCCGGGTGCCGCCCTCTTGCGAGACGGCTACTTGGTGGTGCTCGTGGGGGGTGCCACGGGCGTGAGCGGGGTCGCCGCCGCCGACTGCGGGGACGTCGCGTTCGCGTACACCGACGGGGCCGCCATCCCCGCCGTCGGATCGGCGAGCTGCTCCTCCGCCGGGGCCGTGGCGCCGCCGACGATCCGGATGCCCGCCGCGTCGAAGGCCCGCTTGATGCGCCAGCGCAACTCGCGCTCCACGGTCAGGGACTTGCCGGGCATCGTCTTGGCGGAGACGCGCACGACCATGGAGTCCAGCAGGACGCTGTCGAGGCCCAGGACCTCGATCGGGCCCCACAGCAGCTCGTTCCAGGGCTCCTCGGCGCCCATCTTCTCGGCGACCTCGTCCAGGGTGGCCTTGACCTTGTCCAGGTCCTCGCCGGAGTGGACCGTGACGTCGACGTTGGCCGTGGCCCAGCCCTGGGAGAGGTTGCCGATGCGCTTCACCTCGCCGTTGCGGACGTACCAGATCTCGCCGTTGTCGCCGCGCAGCTTGGTCACGCGCAGGCCCACCTCGATCACCTCGCCGGAGGCGACGCCCGCGTCGATCGTGTCGCCGACGCCGTACTGGTCCTCAAGGATCATGAAGACGCCGGACAGGAAGTCCGTCACGAGGTTGCGGGCGCCGAAACCGATCGCGACACCGGCGACACCGGCCGAGGCCAGCAGCGGGGCGAGGTTGATCTGGAAGGTGCCCAGGATCATCAGTGCGGCCGTGCCGATGATCACGAACGACGCCACCGAGCGCAGCACCGAGCCGATGGCCTGCGAACGCTGGCGCCGGCGTTCCACGTTGACCAGCAGCCCGCCGAGCGCGCTGCCGTCCAGGGACGGGACGGTGCGGTTCATGCGGTCTATCAGCTTGGTGATCGCTCGCCGTACGACGAACCTCAGCACCGTCGCTATCACCACGATGAGCAGGACCCGCAGGCCGATCGCGAGCCACGTCGACCAGTTCTGCTCGACCCAGCCGGCGGCGTTCGTCGCGTGCTCCTGGGCGTCCTGGAGCGAGGGCACTCTCGGGCTCTGCGTATCCGAGGGAGCCGGCGACGGCGTACGGGCCGGCGGCGAGCAGGACGGCGGACAGGGACACGGCGGGTACCTCCAGGTGCAGCGGTCTGCCCCGGTGCGCTGGTTCAGGGAGTCAAGGTCACGACTGAGTCACCAATGGGGCAGAACCACCACACTAACGGGGCATTGTGTGTGCTCCGCTCGGAATGTGTGAAGGAGAGACCGTGCTCACCTGGGCTTGAACAGGCCATGATCTGGGGGATGAATCAGATGTGGTCGAAAACACTCCCAGCCCGTTACCGGGACATGGTGGCGCTTCCACCAGGCATGAGGAGAGACTGACTACGAATCGTCCCGGCGCGAGCCACGCGCCGCCGGCGTCCAAGGAGGCATCCGTGCCGCATGTCCTGGTCCTCAACGCGTCGTACGAGCCGCTAGGCGTCGTACCGCTCCGCCGCGCGCTCGTCCTCGTCCTCGAGAACAAGGCCGTATGCCTCGAGGAGTCCGGCGCCTTTCTGCACAGCGCAACCGTCACTGTCCCCGCACCCAGCGTGGTCCGGCTCAAGCGATTCGTCCGGGTTCCCTATCGGGGGCCCGTTCCACTGACCCGTCGGGCACTGTTCGCCCGCGACGGGGGCCGGTGCATGTACTGCGGTGGCGTCGCAACCAGCGTCGACCACGTCATCCCGCGCAGCCGCGGGGGCAAACACGTCTGGGACAACGTGGTGGCGTCCTGCCGCCGCTGCAACCACGTGAAGGCCGACCGGCATCTGTTCGAGATCGGCTGGCGGCTGCGCCACAAACCCGCCCCACCCGCCGGCCTGGCCTGGCGCATCATCGGGACCGGCCATAGGGACCCGCGCTGGCTGCCGTACTTGCAGCCGTACGGCGCGGAGGACGCCATGGCCCGGATCGACGGCATTTCCGCCTGACGACGATCCGGGCCTTCGTATTGCCGCGTGCGGCCGACGCGGCCGGCCCGGGAAACCCCCGTTCCCCCGGGCCGGCCCGTCATGAGGAGGGCACCTACGCGTACCGCAGCTCCGCCGGGCGTACCGAGCGGCGCAGCAGCGGCAGCGAGGTGGCCGCGGCCAGCAGGCAGGCGGCGTAGACGCCGAGGGGCACCAAGAACGTCGCCCAGGGCATCGGCCGGCCTGGCGAGCAGCGCGTACCAGGTGCCGATGGCCATGCCGCCCAGCGCCCGCGAGCAGCACCGCGGGGGCCAGCGGCAGCGCGGTCTCCAGCAGCAGGGCCCGGCCCAGCACCGTGCGCGGCACTCCGGCGGCGGCCTGTACGGCCAGGCTCCGGCGGCGGGTGGCCAGGGACTCGGCGGTGCCGACGGCGAGGCCCGACAGGGTGATCGCGAAGGCGACCGCGATGGCGGCGCCGGTGAGGTCGAGGCCGGTGGTGTAGTAGGACACGGGCTCCCCGAGGTCCTTCCTGGTGCGCACCACGTCCCCCAGCACCTGCCGGATGCCCATGAAGCCGGTCCCGACGACCGTCACCAGCAGCACCGCCGCGTGGGTGCGGGCGGCCGACCAGGGGTCGTCGCGCAGCCGTTCGGCGGCGATCAGCGTCGCCGCCGACCGGGCCCGGACCGCGAGGATCCACCCGGTCGCCTTCGCGGCGGCACCGGACAGCCACACCGCGCCCGCACCGACCGCGAGGGCCGCGCCCGTCATCGTCAGCGGCGGCCCGCCGTTCGGCCGGTTGGTGGCCGGCGCGGAGGTGGTGAACACGGCGAGCAGCGCCACCGCGCCCACCAGCAGCACCCCTGCCAGGAACAGCAGTCCCGGCCCTCGTCCGGTGCGCGGTCCGACCCGGCGCACCCAGCCGAGCGGCGAGGCCACCACCCGGCGCAGCGCCAGCGCGCCCGCCGTCGCGCCCAGCAGCGGTACGGCGACGCCGATCAGGGCGATCCCCGCCCAGGCCAGGGAGGTCGGCCGGTCCCACAGGCGCAGCAGGAGCAGCACCGAGAAGACAGTGGCGACCGCCGAGCCCAGCAGACAGGCAAGACCGGTCTCCAGCGCGGCGATCCGCCGCACCTGCCAGGGCGTCGCCCCGGCCAGCCGCAGCCCGGCCAGCCGCCGGTCGCGGTGCACCGCGCCGATCCGGGCGCACTGGCCGAGGAACCCGAGCACCGGCACGAGCAGGAGCAGCAGGCCGGCGATCACGCCGGACCGCGTGCCGGGCTCGTTCAGCAGGCCTGCGGCGTACGGACACGTGAAGGAGCCCCGCAACGAGGCCAGGGCGACGGCGGCGAGCGCGAACCCCGTCGCGAGCGCCGCCCCCGTCGCCGTCAGTGTGACCCGCCACCACTCCCCACGGTCGGAGCCACGGGTGAGCTCCCAGGCGAGGCGCAGATCGGAACGCAGGGAGTTCACGCCGTGACCCCCATCGCCGTCACGGCTGCCGTCCCGCAGCTGCGACTTCCCGGTCGGCGTACGCCGCCACCTGGGCGTCGTGCGTGATCAACAGGACCGCCGTGCCCGACTCGCGGGCCGTGTGCACCAGGGCCGTCATGACCTGCTCGCCCGCCAACGAGTCCAGCGCGCCTGTCGGTTCGTCGGCGAAGACCACCTTCGGATCGGTGACCAGGGCCCGGGCCAGTGCGGCGCGCTGGGCCTGGCCGCCGCTCAGCTCGCCCGGCCGCAGGTCCTCCTGCCCGCGCACCCCGAACCGCTCCAGCCACTCGCCGGCCCGGGCCCGCGCACGGGCGCGGTCGGTGCCCGCCAGCAGCAGCGGCAGGGCGACGTTGTCCAGGGCCGTCAGCTCGGGGATCGAGCTGCCCGAACTGGAACACCACGCCGAACTCGGTGCGGCGCAGCTCGCTCAGCCGCTTCTCGGGCAGGTCGTCGAGACGCCGGCCGTCGTACGTCACCGAGCCCTCGTCCGGGCGGACGATCCCGGCGAGGCAGTGCAGCAGCGTCGACTTCCCGCTGCCGCTCGCGCCGGTCACGGCGAGGATCTCGCCGGCGTGCAGCTCGACCGACGCGCCGCGCAGGGCGGGTGTCCTGCCGTGCGCCTTGGTGAGGCCGCCGGCCGAGAGAAGAGGCACGGGTCTGCTCATGCTGCGTCGACCTCCGCGGTCAGGGTGGTGAGCCGGGCCGCCGTGGTGCTCATCCAGCGGAGGTCGGCGTCGAGGTGGTTGACGGCGTAGTCCGCCGAGAGCACGGTCGCCAGATCCGCGGCCTTGGCGGCCTTGACCGCCGTGAGCTCCCGCATCCGCTCCATGTGGGCGGCGCGCTGGGCGCTCAGGTACGCGGCCGGGTCGCCGCCCGAGAGGATCGCGACCACGACCTTGGCGAAGATCTCGTTCGCCACGAACGGGGCGGGCGGTGCGATCTCCCCGGCCCAGCGGGCCAGTTCGCGCGTCCCGTCGTCCGTCGCGCGGTACATCGTCCGCTCCGGGCCGCCGTCCGAGTCGGTGCCCTCGACCTCGGCGAGGCCGTCCCGGACGAGGCGCTGGAGGGTTGTGTAGACCTGCCCGTAGGCCAGTGGGCGGGCCTGCGGGAAGCGGTCGTCGTGGCGTCGCTTGAGGTCGTAGCCATGGCTCGGACCCGAGGCGAGCAGGCCCAGCAGAATGTGGCGGGTGCTCATGCGGATCATTATGTACTGAGTACATGTACTGAGTGAATAGCTTCGGTGATCCGGTGATCCGGTGATCCGGTGATCCGGCGGTTCGGTTCGCCTGGTGAAGGTGTCGACGAGAGCGACCGTTGTGACCGATTTGCCGGAAATTTTGGCAGAGTGGAGGGAAACGGAGTGTGAGCAGGAGCACGATGTTCGGCCTGGGGCGTCTGGCATCGCGTCGACTGGGTAGGGCTGCGATAACCCATCGAAATTTGAACCCGACAAGGAGGCCCCCGTGGCTGCGATGACTTTCCTCCCGCTCCCGGCCCCGTCCAAACCCGTGGCGGACACGTCCGCCGAACTCGACCCCCACTACGACGACCCCCGCTACGAAGACCCGCACTACTGCGTCTTCAGCTCCGAGAGCACCTGCGCCGAGCCCCCGCTGACCAGTGAGCCGCCGCTGCCCGACGCCGGGCCCCTCACCAGCGAGCCGCCGCTCGCCGAATCCGCCCCGCTGACCAGCGAGCCCTCCGCCTTCATCCCGGACTTCCTGAGGACCTCAGAGGACCTAGATGACCGCACCGCGGCCGGCCGAACCGCCCTCCGAGGACCTGTCCCGCCTCGCCGACCTGCACGGCGTCGCCACCTCGTACAGCCCGTCCCCGGACCGTACGGTCGCGGCCTCGGCCACCGCGGTCACCCTCACCCTGGCCGCTCTCGGCGTGGACGCGAGCACGCCCGGCGCCGTCCGCGCCGCGCTCGCCGCCCGAGAGCGGGACCTGGGCGCACGACTGCTGCCGCCCACGGTGGTCGGCTGGGGCGCGAGCCCCCCGGCCGCCCTGGCCGCGCTTCCCGAGGGCACTCACCTGCGCATCGAGACCGAGCAGGGCGAGATGCGCGCCTCGGCCGAGCAGCTCCCGCCCGGAGTCCACCGCCTGACCGCCACGGCCCCCGACGGCCGCGGCGCGCGACGCCCACCTGATCATCGCCCCGGACCGCCTGCCCACCGCCACCGGACGCTCCTACGGACTCCTGGTCCAGCTCTACTCCCTCCTCTCCCGCCGCTCCTGGGGCATGGGCGACCTCGGCGACCTCGCCGAACTGGCCGGCTGGGCCGGGCGGTCGCTCGGCGCCGGGTTCGTCCAGGTCAACCCGCTGCACGCGGCCGTGCCCGGCGCCCCCACCGACCCCTCCCCGTACCGCCCCTCCTCGCGCCGCTTCCCCGACCCCGTGCACCTGCGGATCGAGGACGTCCCCGAGTCCGCGTACGTCGAGCGACCCCGAGCGGCTGCGCGCGCTGCTGGAGAGAGCGGGCCGGCTGCGCGAAGCGGTGCTGGACAAGGGCGCGCTGATCGACCGGGACGCCGTGTGGGAGCTCAAGCGGGAGGCGCTCGAGCTGCTCGTGCGAGGTCCCGCTCGGCCCCGGCAGGCGCGCCGCCTACTGCGACTTCCTCGCCGAGCAGGGCCAGGCTCTGGAGGACCACGCCACCTGGTGCGCGCTCGCCGAGGTGCACGGCTCGGACTGGCACCGCTGGCCGACCGGCCTGCGCGACCCCCGCTCGCCGCGACACCGTCGGTGCCCGCAACGGCCTGATGGACCGGGTCGACTTCTGGTCCCGGCTCGCCTGGCTCACCGACACCCAGCTGACCGCCGCCCAGCGCGCCGGCCGCGAGGCCGGGATGCCGGTCGGGATCGTGCACGACCTCGCGGTCGGCGTGCACCCCGGCGGCGCCGACGCCTGGGCGCAGCGGGAGTACTTCGCCGCCGGCATGTCGGTGGGCGCCCCGCCGGACGCCTTCAACGCCCGCGGCCAGGACTGGGGCCTGCCGCCCTGGCGCCCCGACCGCCTCGCCGAGTCCGGCTACGCCCCGTTCCGCGAGCTGCTGCGCGGCCCTGTTCCGCTACGCCGGAGCCCTGCGCATCGACCACGTCATGGGCCTGTTCCGGCTCTGGTGGGTACCGCAGGGCGGGCCGCCGACCGAGGGCACCTACGTACGCTACGACGCCGAGGCCATGCTCGCCGTCCTCGTCCTGGAGGCATCCCGGGCCGGGGCGCTGGTCATCGGCGAGGACCTGGGCACCGTCGAACCCGGCGTACGCGAGGCGCTGCGCGAGCGCGGGGTGCTCGGCACGTCCGTGCTGTGGTTCGAGCGGGACTGGGACGGGCGACGGCCGCCCCCTGCCCCCCGACCGCTGGCGCGCCGACTGCCTGGCCACCGCCACCACCCACGACCTGCCCTCCACGGCCGCCCGCCTCACCGGCGAACACGTCGAACTCCGCGACAGCCTCGGCCTGCTGGCCCGCCCGCTCGAGGAGGAGCGCGCCGAGGCAGCCGCCGACACCGGCGAATGGCTGTCCCTGCTCGCCCGCCTCGGCCTGCTGCAGGGCACCGGCGGCGGTACCGACACCTCCTCGGAGGAGGCCGAGATCCAGGCCGTCCACCGCTTCCTGCTGCACACCCCGGCCCGCATGGTCGGCGTGTGGCTCCCGGACGGAGTCGGCGACCGCCGCCCGCAGAACCTCCCGGGCACGTGGGACCAGTATCCGAACTGGCGCCTGCCGATCGCCGACGCCGAGGGACGCCCGGTCACGCTGGAACAGCTGGCGGCGTCGCCCCGGCTGCACGCCCTCATCGAGGTTCTCCGTCGACCGGCCGACCCGCCCGGCGCTTGAGGAAGACTCTTACGGCACCCCGGGCGCGCGTCCCCAACGGGCGTTGGATATTTTTGGCACCGTGGACAAGAAGAACGCCCTGCGCGCCGGCGCCCTGGCAGCCGGTACGACGCTGATGATGCTGCTCATGTCGTCGCCTGCCTCCGCGGTCGCCCGCGATGACGGCGACGACCCCGGCCCGGGCCTGAGCGTCATCGAGACGCTGGGCCTCTTCGTCGTGGCCCCCATCGTGCTGTACCTGGTCATCCACGGTCTGGTGGTGATCGGCGACAAGACGCACAAGAAGAAGGACCCGACCAGCTCCAACATCAGGACCAAGGCCGAACCGAAGGCCGACGCCAAGGCCTGAGCAAGGCTCCTTATCGAGGGCGCCGTCGCGGTCACCGTACGAACGGGGACCGCGACGGCGCCCTCGGTGCTGTCAGGACCTCTCCGTCCCCGCCAGCAGGTCCCGCAGCAGGTCGGCCAGCCGGCCGCCCCGTTCCTCGCCGAGGGCGGACAGCGCCTCCGTCTGGACGGCGAGACCGGCGACGGCCGCCTCGTCGATGAGGCGCAGCCCCTTCTCGGTGAGCGTCACCTGCAGGCCCGCGGCGGTCGTGCGGGTCCGGGGAGCGGCGCAGCAGCCCGGCCCGCTCCAGCTTGTCCAGGCGCCCGGTCATCCCGCCCGTGGTGAGCATGAGCGTCGCCGAGAGCTGGCGCGGCGAGAGCGTGTAGGGCTCGCCGGAGCGGCGCAGGGTCGCCAGTACGTCGAACTCGCCGCGCGCGATCCCGAACTGCCCGTACGTCTGCTCCAGCTGGTCGCCGATCGGCCCGGGAGAGCCGGTGGATCCGGCCGAAGACCTCCATCGGCCGGGTGTCGAGCTCGGGCCGGACCGTCGCCCACTGGTCGATGATCGCGTCGACGGGGTCCTTGCGCTGCTCGGGCGGTTCGCTCATGGCACGAGTATCGGACGCCCCTCGGTCACCCGCAAGAAAGTAGCTTGACGGAAAGTTGCTTAGCGCTAAGCTACTTTCCATCGACCTACTTGAAGGGTGCCTCCCATGGCCTCCTCCCGTCCCGCACTCATCGCCCTCACCGCCCTCGCTCCCGTCTCCTGGGGCACGACCTACGCGGTCACCACCGAGTTCCTCCCGGCCGACCGCCCCCTGTTCACCGGCCTGATGCGCGCCCTGCCCGCCGGTCTGCTGCTGCTCGCCCTCGCACGGGTGCTGCCTCGCGGTGCCTGGTGGTGGAAGGCGGCGGTGCTCGGCGCGCTGAACATCGGCGCCTTCTTCCCGCTGCTGTTCCTCTCCGCGTACCGGCTGCCCGGCGGCATGGCGGCGGTCGTCGGTTCGGCCGGGCCGCTGTTCGTGGCGGGCCTCTCGGCGCTGCTGCTCGGGCAGCGGCCCACGAGGCGCACCCTGCTGACCGGGGCCGTGGCCGCGTTCGGCGTCAGCCTCGTCGTTCTGCGGGCGGCCGGGGCGCTGGACGGGCTCGGCCTGCTGGCGGCCCTCGCCGCCACCGTCTCCATGTCCGCCGGAACCGTGCTCACCCAGCGGTGGGGGCGACCCGCCGGCGTCGGCCCGCTCGCGCTCACCGGCTGGCAGCTGACCGCGGGAGGCCTGCTCATCGCGCCGCTCGCCTTCCTGGCCGAGGGCGCGCCGCCGGCGCTGGACGGCCGGGCGGTGGGCGGTTACCTCTACCTCGCCGTCGCGAACACGGCGGTCGCGTACTGGCTGTGGTTCCGCGGCATCGGCCGTCTGACCGCCACCCAGGTCACCTTCCTCGGCCCGCTCTCCCCGCTGACCGCGACCGTCGTCGGCTGGGCGGCGCTCGGGCAGGCGCTGACGCCGGTGCAACTGGTGGGTATGGGGCTGGCGTTCGGGGCGACGGTGGCGGGACAGTTCGGAGCCCGCAGCGGGGCGGCCCCGCGAACGTTCAGTTTCTCTGAAAAGAGCGGTCGAAAAGATTCGATGGGCGTGACGGACGGGGCGCTGCGACGGTAGATCCACCGCGATCACCGACCGGCGAAAGGCCGTCCGTGGCAGCAGCCGGCCACCGCAACACGACCAGCACCCTCCGTGGCGCGGCGGCCGACGGCCCGGCCCCGGGGACGGCGGTCCCGCTAACTGCAGATCCTGCGCACCCTGGGGGAGCGGGGCACCGTCACCGCGACGGCCGAGGCATTGCGGATGACCCCGTCGGCCGTCTCCCAGCAACTGACGAACCTCTCCCGGCAGCTCGGCGTCCCGCTGCTTGAGGCCCAGGGGCGCCGGGTGCGGCTCACCGACGCGGCACGGCTCGTGCTGCGGCCCGCTGAGGCCGTCTTCGAGCAACTGGAGCGGGCGGACGCCGACTTGGCGGCGTATGTGCGGGGCGAGGCAGGCGAGGTGCGGGTGGGCGCCTTCTCGACGGCCGTGCCCGCGCTGGTCGTACCGGCGGTACGGGCGCTGCGCGCGGCCCACCCCGGCGTGACCGTGCGGGTGCGGGAGGCCGAGGCGGGGGAGGCCTGCGAGCTGCTGGCCGCCGGGGAGGTGGACCTCGCCCTGTCGCTGGCCGCACAGGCCCCCACGGCGACCGACCCGCGCTTCGACCTCTCACCCCTGCCGGCCGACCCGCTGGACGTCGCCCTGCCGCGTGACCACGCCCTGGCGTCCGCGGGGGAGTTGCGTCTCGCCGATCTGGCGGGCGAGCCGTGGATCTTCGGGGGCAGCGGCCCCTGGGCCGACATCACCCGCACCGCGTGCGAAGCGGCCGGCTTCAGCCCGCACCAGGGGCATTCGGCGGCCGGCTGGACGGCGATCCTGGCGATGGTCGAGGCGGGGATGGGAGTGGCGCTGGTGCCGCGGATGGCGGCGGCGCGCAGAGACGGCATCGTGACCCGCGAACCAGGGGCCGACCGGCCGGTGCGGCACGTCGTCGCGGCGGTACGGCGCGGGGCGGGGGAGCGGCTCGCGGTGAAGAGGGTGCTCGGTGTGCTGCGACGGGTAGCGGCCGGACCAGACGTGACCGTCAGCAGGTCATGTTCGTAAAGGTCGGACGAAGACGAGCGGTGGGGCGCCCGGGCGCCCCACCGCGGTGCTGTCGGCTACGCGCCGGCCGCCGCGTCCGCCTGCTGGGCCCGCAGCGCGCGCTCCACGCCCGCACGCGACTCCGAGACCAGGCGCCGCAGGGCCGCGTTCGGCTCGGCGGCGGTCAGCCAGGCGTCCGTCCTGTCCAGGGTCTCCTGGGAGACCTGGACGGTCGGGTAGAGGCCGACGGCGATCTGCTGGGCCATCTCGTGGGAGCGGGACCCCCAGATGTCCTTGACCACCTCGAAGTACCGGTCCGCGTACGGGGCGAGCACCTCACGCTGGTCGGTCTGGACGAAACCGCCGATGACCGCTTCCTGCACGGCGTTCGGGAGCTTGTCGGAGTCGACGACCGACGCCCACGCCTCCGCCTTGGCCTCCTCGGTCGGGCGGGCCGCGCGCGCCGTCGCCGCGTGGCGCTCACCGGCGGCGGTCCGGTCCCGGTCGTACTCGCCCGAGATCTCCGCCTCGTCGAACCGGCCGACCGCCGCGAGCCGCTGCACGAACGACCACCGCAGCTCCGTGTCGACGACCAGGCCCTCGACGGTCTGCGAGCCGTCCAGCAGCGCGTCCAGCACGTCCAGCTGCTCGGGCGTGCGGGCCGTCGCGGCGAACGCGCGCGCCCACGCCAGCTGGTGGTCGCTGCCGGGCGCTGCCGCCCGCAGATGGGCCAGCGTCGCGTCGGTCCAGCGGGCCAGCAGCGCCTCGCGGGCGGCCGGGTCGGCGTACAGGTCGATCGCCAGCTTCACCTGGCGCTGCAGCGACTGCACGACCCCGATGTCGGACTCCTTGCCGATGCCGGACAGCACCAGAGCGAGGTAGTCGCGGGTCGCGAGCTCGGCGTCGCGGGTCATGTCCCAGGCCGACGCCCAGCACAGGGCGCGGGGCAGGGAGGACTCGAAGTCGCCGAGGTGCTCCGTGACGACCGCCAGGGACTGCTCGTCCAGGCGGACCTTCGCGTATGACAGGTCGTCGTCGTTGAGCAGGATCACGGCCGGGCGGCGCTTGCCCACCAGCTGCGGTACGGCGGTCAGTTCGCCGTCCACGTCCAGCTCGATGCGCTCCTCGCGGATCAGCTTGCCGCTGTCGTCGTCCAGTTCGTACAGGCCGACGGCGATCCGGTGCGGCCGCAGGGTGGGCTCGCCCTTCGCGCCCGTGGGCAGGGCCGGGGCCTCCTGGCGGATGGCGAAGGACGTGACGACGCCGTTCGCGTCCGTCTCGATCCGCGGGCGCAGGACGTTGATGCCCGCCGTCTGCAGCCACTTCTCCGACCACGTCTTCAGGTCGCGGCCGGAGGTCTCCTCCAGAGCGCCCAGCAGGTCGGACAGCCGCGTGTTGCCGTAGGCGTGGCGCTTGAAGTAGGCCTGCACGCCCCGGAAGAACTCGTCCATGCCGACGTAGGCGACGAGCTGCTTCAGGACGCTGGCGCCCTTGGCGTACGTGATGCCGTCGAAGTTGACCAGGACGTCGTCCAGGTCCTGGATCTCGGCCATGATCGGGTGGGTGGAGGGCAGCTGGTCCTGCCGGTAGGCCCACGTCTTCATGGAGTTGGCGAACGTCGTCCACGCGTGCGGCCAGCGCGACCCGGGCGCGTGCGCCTGGCAGGCGATGGAGGTGTACGTGGCGAACGACTCGTTCAGCCACAGGTCGTTCCACCACTCCATGGTCACGAGGTCGCCGAACCACATGTGGGCCAGCTCGTGCAGGATGGTCTCCGCGCGCACCTCGTACGCCGCGTCCGTCACCTTCGACCGGAACACGTACTGGTCACGGATGGTCACCGCGCCCGCGTTCTCCATCGCGCCCGCGTTGAACTCCGGCACGAACAGCTGGTCGTACTTCTTGAACGGGTACGTGTAGTCGAACTTCTCCTGGAACCACTCGAAGCCCTGCCGGGTCACCTCGAAGATGGCGTCCGAGTCGAGGTACTCGGCGAGCGAGGGACGGCAGTAGATGCCGAGCGGGACGGACTGGCCGTCCTTCTCGTACACGCTGTGCACGGAGTGGTACGGGCCGACGATGAGAGCCGTGATGTACGTCGAGATGCGCGGCGTCGGCTCGAACACCCAGACGTTGTCCTGGGCCTCTGGAGTCGGCGAGTTGGAGATGACGGTCCAGCCCTCCGGTGCCCTCACGGTGAACTGGAAGGTCGCCTTCAGGTCCGGCTGCTCGAAGCTCGCGAACACCCGGCGGGCGTCCGGCACCTCGAACTGGGTGTAGAGGTAGGCCTGGTCGTCGACCGGGTCGACGAACCGGTGCAGGCCCTCACCGGTGTTGGTGTACGCGCAGTCGGCGACCACCCGGAGGATGTTGCGGCCCTGGAGCAGGCCGGGCAGGGCGATCCGGGAGTCCGCGAAGACCTCGGCGGGGTCGAGGGAGTCCCCGTTCAGCGTCACCTCGTGCACGGCCGGGGCCACCAGGTCGATGAACGACTCGGCGCCGTCGCCCGCGGCGCTTTCGGATGTGACGTCGAAGCGCACCGTGGTCACGGACCGGTAGGTGCCGCCCTCCTGCGCGCCGGAGAGATCGAGTTCGATCTCGTACGAGTCAACGGCGAGCAGCTGCGCCCGCTGCTGCGCCTCTTCGCGGGTCAGGTTTGTGCCAGGCACGCGGTCATCTCCTCGTTATGGGTGGGTTGCGCCATCTTTCCACGGCAGCTTCGCATCAGGCGACGACCGGGGATTTCCGGGGTCCGGGCTCTGTGTTCCCCGACGGCACGGGCGAACTCCCGTACCGCCGCGCTCGCCCCGCTCCGGTGCCGCACCAGGCCGAGAGCAGGCTCGGGCACCCCGGGAGAGAGCGACGTCCGGAATCCGCCGGTGGCCTGGGCCCGCGCGAGCGAGTCTGCTGTGTATGACGACGACGTACCACGCACTCCCCATCGCCCCGCGCGTCCTGAAGGACCTGCGCACCACCGACGACGCGGGCCGCCCCACGGTCCCGTTCACCGACACCGAGGGCGGCGCCCCGCTCCGCTGCTGCCTACGCCGCAGCGAGCCGGGTGAACGCATCGCCCTGGTCTCCTACGCCCCGCTGCGCCGCTGGGCGGCGCAAGGGGGCGTCGACCCCGGCGCTTACGACGAACAGGGCCCCGTGTTCATCCATGCCGAGGAGTGCGCGGGGCCGGAGACCGACGCCCTCCCCTTCACCAACAGCCACCGCACGGTCCGCCGCTACTCCGCCGAGGGGCACATCCTGGGCGGCCGGCTCGTCGAGGACCCCGCCGCCTTCGACGAGGCCTTCACGGAAGCATTCGACGACCCGGCCGTGGCGCTCGTCCACGTCCGGGCCGTCGAGTACGGCTGCTTCTACTACGAAGTGCGCAGGGACTAGCCCTTCAGCTCCGCCGCCACCAGCTCCGCGATCTGGATCGCGTTCAGGGCCGCGCCCTTGCGGAGGTTGTCGTTGGAGAGGAAGAGGGCCAGGCCGTTGTCCACCGTCTCGTCGCGGCGGATGCGGCCGACGTACGAGGGGTCCTTGCCGGCCGCCTGGAGCGGGGTGGGGATGTCGGTGACCACGACGCCCGGGGCGTCCGCCAGCAGCTCGGTCGCCCGCTCGGGGGTGATCGGGCGGGCGAAGCGGGCGTTGACCTGGAGGGAGTGGCCGGAGAAGACCGGGACGCGCACGCAGGTGCCGGAGACCTTCAGCTCGGGGATCTCCAGGATCTTGCGGGACTCGTTGCGGAGCTTCTGCTCCTCGTCGGTCTCGTTGAGACCGTCGTCGACGATGTTGCCGGCGAGCGGCAGCACGTTGAAGGCGATGGGGCGCTTGTAGACGCCCGGCTCGGGGAAGTCGACCGCTTCGCCGTCGTGGGTGAGCTTGTCGGCGTCGGCGGCTACCTTCTGCGTCTGGCCGTGCAGCTCGGCGACGCCAGCGAGGCCGGAGCCGGAGACGGCCTGGTACGTGGCGACCACCAGGGCTTCCAGGCCGGCCTCATCGTGCAGCGGGCGCAGGACCGGCATCGCGGCCATCGTCGTGCAGTTCGGGTTGGCGATGATGCCCTTGGGGCGGTTCTTGATCGCGTGCGGGTTCACCTCGGAGACGACCAGGGGCACCTCCGGGTGCTTGCGCCACGCGGAGGAGTTGTCGATCACGACGGGGCCCTGGGAGGCGACCTTTTCGGCCAGCGCCTTGGACGTGGCACCGCCCGCGGAGAACAGCACGATGTCCAGGCCGGTGTAGTCGGCGGTCGACGCGTCCTCCACCGTCACGCCGTCCAGCTCCGAGCCCGCCGAGCGGGCCGAGGCGAACAGGCGCAGCTCGGTGACCGGGAAGTTCCGCTCCGTGAGGATCCTGCGCATGACCGTGCCCACCTGTCCGGTGGCTCCGACGATTCCGACCCTCACGGTGACTCCCTCTCCTGCGTTCTCTTCACATGCTCGTTGCTTGGCCGAGGCTTTTCCATCATGCGGCCGACCACGACCCACCTTCCACCTTTTTCCCCGGTCTGCCCGAGGAGTGGGACGACGCGTCTCACTCCTTGGGGGCGGACCTGCGGTGTCCGCCCTTCTGAGCTGGAGAAATTCATTCGGCAGGGGTCGTGCGCCGGAAGCTCGCCTGCCCCTCCTGCCCTCCGCCACACGGGAGTGTGACGTATACCTCGATTGCCCGATCGGGAAAAGGACCGAACGTTCCGTGCGGTGCCGGCGTCGTAGGAGAAACACGGTGAGGGGGGTGGCTTGTGCTGCTGCGCGGAAGGGCCCGGCGCGTCCGGGAGGCGCACGCCGGTACCGGCGACGATCCGCAGATCGCGGCTGATCGGCAGAGCGCGGCTGATCCGCTGGACGCCGCACAGGAACGCCGGGTGCGGGCGGTGCTCGCACTGGGCGGGATGCCGCAGACGGACCTGCCGGACGGGGTACAGCAGGTCCGTCTGCGGCTGCTGGAGCGGGCTGCGAGCGGGCGCGAGGCGCCGCGGGACGTCTCGGCGTGGGCGGCGGTCGTCGCCTCCAACCTGGCCATGGACTGGCACCGGGCCAAGCGCCGCCAGGAGCGGCTGGGGGAGCGGCTGGCCGCCCTGCGCCAGCTGGAGCATCCCTCCGGCGAGGACACCAGCGTGCTGTCCGTCGCCGTCGCCCAGGGCCTTGACGAGCTGCCCGCCGCCCAGCGCCAGGTCGTCGTCCTGCGCTTCTTCGCCGATCTGCCCGTCCGGTCCATCGCCGAGCAGCTCGGCGTCCCGGAAGGCACGGTCAAGAGCAGGCTGCACACGGCGGTACGGGCCCTGCGCGCCCGCCTGCACGAGGACGAGGTGGTGTGACGTGACCGCCCGGAACGACAACGATGACGCCCGGCGTGACGCCGGGTGTGACGGCAGTGACGGTGGCGAGTACGACGGCATGGACGCGTTGATGGCCGCGCTCGTGGGCGAACCCGTCCCGGAGGGGGCCCGCCGGGACGCCGGCTTCATGGCGGCCCATCGCGCGGCCGTCGCTGACGTGGCGCTGCTGCGGGAGCAGCTGGCGCTGATGGGGGACACGCTGGCGCGCGGCGACGGGGCCCGCATGGAGGCCGACTCCGGGAACGAGACCGGGGCGCGGGCCCGAGGGGAAGGGGCACAGGCCCGAGGGGAAGCGGGAGACCCGGCGGGGCCACGAACCCCGGCGGTGGGACCGGCGGACGGCCCGCGGGCCGCGCACGCTGCCGGGCGGGGGGCGATCGGCGGCGCGGAGGGGAGTGAAGCAGGGCTGCGGGCAGCGCACGCTGTCGGGCCGGGGGCGGCCGACGGCCCGTCGAGGAGCCCAGCAGGCCCGCGGGCCGGGCTCGCTGCCGGGCCGGGGGCGGTCGGCGGTCCGTCGGGGAGCGGGTTGCCTGGGGTAGGCCAGGGGGGTGCGCCGCGGCCCGGCCTGGAGGCGGGGGGCAGTGCGAGCGGCACCGGCGTGGCCTCGCTGTCCGGGCGGCGCGGCCGTCGGCCCCTGGTCGTGGCCCTGCGCGGCCTCGCCGCCGCGGCGGCGGCAACCGTCGTGGTGGGCATGGGCTGGCTCGTCGTCCAGAGCGGTGCCGGTACGGAGAACGACTCGTCCGGCAGCACGGCCGCCGACGCCGGGGCCCGTCCGCAGCACGGCGAGGAGGACGCCAAGCTCGGCCACGCCGGTTACCTGGCCTGCGCCCGGCTCGTCGTCGAAGGCACGGTGGCCGCGGTCGAGCCTGTTCCCGGCACCGGGCAGGACCGCGTCACCCTCGACGTGGAGCGCTCCTACAAGCCCGCCAAGAGCCAGGACCAGGTCGTCTTCCCGATGGCCGAGGACGTCGACCCCCGGCTGCGGCGCGGCGACCATGTCCTCGTCGGCATCACGCGCGGGCAGGCCGAGCCGGACATGTGGAGCGTGGGAGAGAAGGAGATCGCCCGCGAACGGGCCTGGATCACCGCCGCCCTGCCCGAGTCGCGGACCCTGCCCTGCCAGTGAGCAGGGCACAGACGAAGGGCGGGCGTACCTACGGACGCCCGCCCTCGGATGCCGTCATCGGCTACAGAGCGATGGCTACGGCACAACCTTCTCGATCTTCACGCTGCCCACGCCCGCGACCGTGCCGCGCGCGTTGACCAGCTGGACCTGGCCGAAGAACTCACGCCCCTCGGGAGCGGCCGCCGCGGCGGTGACGCTGCCCGAGACCGTCGCCGAGTCGCCCGTGCCGAGCTTCACCGGCGCCGACCCGTCGACGGTGACGCCGCCGAGGGAGGGGCTGAAGAACACGTCCTGGTAGTCGTACGCGGTGGAGCCGGTCGGCACCGAGTAGCCGACGACCTCGACGGTGTACTTCCCGGCGGCCGGCGAGGGCACGGAGACCGACTCCTCCGAGTCGCCGTCGGCGGAGCTGCCGACCTGCCGGCCGGCGGCGTCGTAGACCGCGAGGTCCAGGTCGGCGGCCGTGTCCGAGACGCCGCCGATGGCGACGTCCAGGGACTTCGCGCCCGCGGGCACCTCGACCGTCGTGGTCTGCGTCTCGCCCTGCTTGATCGACGGACGGGCCGTCTTCGCCGAGCCGAGCGGGCCGCCCGTCAGCTTGCCGTCGATCGCGGCGAAGCCGTTCGTCACCTTCCAGGAGGCGGCGGCCGGGGTGCCGACCTTCGCCTCGGGCACGGTCACGGTCTCCGGGTCGAAGGCCGCGCCGAGGACGGCGACGTCCAGCTTGTACGGGTTGTCGAGCAGCGGCGACGTACGGCGCGACTCGACCTCGATCTCCCACACGCCGGGCTGCGGGTCCGCGTAGGAGCGCAGGTCGGGGCGGCAGGTGTCGGCCGGGTTGGTGTAGTTCGGGTAGCAGTTGATCGTCGACGTCGGGTCGGACGGGACACCGTACGGGTGGATGGAGATGAACCGGGTCTGGCTCTTGTCCTTCAGCCCGCTCATCGCGACCTCGAGCGACTTCGCGCCCTCGGGGACGGTGACGTAGTAGTGCTGCGTGCTGTTGCGCTGCACCGAACCGGAGGCGGAGTAGGTGTACTTCAGCTGGGCCGAGACGACCACCGTGTTCAGGACCTGCTGGTCGATGCCCTCGGTCCGCGGGTCATCGACCTCCAGGATCGCGCTCTTGAGACCCGCGGACTTCGGCGCGGCCTGGACCTTGACGGTCACCGGCTGGTTCAGCGGCAGCTTCACCTCGTCGGAGCCGACGATCCGGAACGTGCCGCCCGCGTTGTTCTCGAAGTGGAGCTCGTGCCGGATCGCCTTGTCGGCGCCGGACGTACGCGTGACGGTGACCTCGTAGGTCTTCTTCTGGCCGGCCTTCAGGCCGCCCTCACGGTCGTAGAGGCCGGTGCCGTAGCCCGGGGTCTTCAGGAACTGGTCGATGGCGGTGTCGACCGGCGCCTTCACCGAGTAGGCGTGGGAGGTGGCGCCGTCGCGGATCGAGTCCCAGGCGTCCTCGATGTTCATGAGGCCCGCGCCCTCCTCGTACGCCTGCACACCCTTGATGTGGTCGGCGGTCGAGGTGAGGGCGGTGCGCAGGGTCGCCGGAGTGAGGTCGATCTTCTTCTGCTTCGCGGCCGACAGCAGCAGCGCGGCGGAGCCGGCGGCCTGCGGGGAGGCCATCGAGGTGCCCTGGAGCATGCCGTAGCCGGCCGGCAGGGAGTAGCCCGCCTCGGCGACCGGCGCGCCCGGCAGCCAGGTCTGGATGGTGTTGATCGCGGCGCCCGGGGCGATGAGGGTCGGCGTGAAGCCGCCGTCCTCACGCGGGCCGCGCGAGGAGAACGGCATCAGCGCGTACTCCTTCTCCACGGCGGAGCCGTAGTTGGCGGCCCAGGTCGCCTTGGAGACGGACGCGCCGACCGAGATCACCTTGTCGGCCAGGGCCGGGTCGCCGATGGTGTTGGCGCCGGGGCCGGAGTTGCCCGCGGAGATCACCAACTGGACGCCGTAGGTGTCGATGAGGCGCGTGTACAGCTCGGCGCGCGCGTTGTTGCCGTCGTTCAGCGCCGGCAGGCCGCCGATGGACATGTTGACGATGTCGACGCCGCGCTTGGTGACGAGGTCGATCATGCCCTCGGTGAGCGCGACGTTGGTGCAGCCGCCGGACCAGGTGCAGGCGCGCGAGGAGACGAGCTTGGCGCCGGGGGCGGCACCGTCCATCTTCCCGCCGAACAGGCCGTTCGCGGCGGTGATGCCGGCGACGTGCGTGCCGTGCTCGGACTCGATGACGCCGATGTTGACGAAGTCGGCCTTCTTGCCGGCCCAGTCACCGCCCAGCGGGTCCATCGGGACGTCCTTGCGGATCTCCACGACGAACGGCTGCCGCTCGGCGATGCCGGTGGCCGGGTCGTCGGTGCCGAAGTACCCGATCTGGTAGCCGTCCTTGTACGGCTTCATCGGGGCGTCGTCGCCGAAGTCGTTGTTGTTGTTCAGGTCGACGCGGACCGTGCCGGCCGCCGCGTCGTACAGCACGCCCCAGGAGTCGGTGGTGTCACCGTCGCGGTTCGCGTCGCCCGCCGCGTCGCCGCCGGTGGTGTACGACTCCAGGAAGGTGCTGACCTGGTAGGCGCCCGCCGGGGCCTTCCAGGTCTTCCCGCCGAAGGTGAAGGCGGGCCCGGACACCGAGGTGACCATCGGGCGCCAGGTGCGGTCGTTGTCGACGATCGGGTCGGTCGCCGTCACCCAGTCGACGATCTTCCGCTCGCCGGTCGTGGTCTTCTGCAGCGCCGGGTGGCCGAGGTCCACGCCGGAGTCGAGGATGCCGATGGTGATGCCGCGGCCGTCCGCCTTCGGGTGGTCCTCGACGAAGTCGACCGCGCCCGTCTCGAAGGACGGGTTGTACGGGTTCTCGGCCGGGGTCTTCTTCCCGGGCGCCGGGTAGGTCCCCGTTGCCGGCCTTGGCGCCCTTGGCCGCGTCCGCGCTCGGCGTCGGGTCGTCCAGCGGGATCTCCTCGCGCAGGTCGATGCCGTGCACGGAGGAGAGCTTGGCGGCGGCGGCGATGGCCGAGTCCGCCCGGGACGGTCGGGACGGTGGCGCGGACGTAGCCCAGCTTGTCGTCGGCCCGGCCCACCGAGCCGCCCTTGACCGCGTCCAGCTGCCCGGCGACCTGCTCGGTCTTCCCGGGCGCGGTGGCGATCATCATCGTGACGGTCTTGTCGCCGTCGGCCTTGGCCTCCGCGAGCAGGTCCGCGTCGTCCGAACCGAGCTTGTCCGTGCGCGGACTTGACGTCGGGGTCGGCGGGAGCGGAGGCCCCCGGACCGTCGGCGGCGAACGCCATGGGAAGCGGCCCGGCCGCGGAGAGCGCGGCGACGAGACCGGCGGCCACGGCTATGCGCGCCACACGTCTCGGGCCCGATATCGGATCACGCTGGGGGGTGAGGGTCATCGGCATCCCTTGTAGGTAAAGGAACGAGCGGGAACGACCAGGACCGATCGGTCCTGGTCGTAACGGTCCGAACGCAAGCCCGGACGGTCGCACAGCTTTACGTAAGGGAGGGGTGTTTGGGGAGGGTTGACCGAAACGAAATGGACGCATGGGGAAAACCCGCTATGCGCTTTACGGACATGGGTCCCGAACGCGGCGAATCGGCCCGTCCGTCCGGCCTCGCGGGTTAACGTCCCGGAGTGCGAGAGAAGTTGAGGGTGGCGGCCTACGCCGTATGCGTCCGTGACGGACAGATCCTGCTCGCCCGCTCACCCGCCCTGGACGGCACCCCCGAGTGGGTCCTGCCGGGCGGCGGCATGGAGCACGGCGAGGATCCCTACGACACCGTGCGGCGGGAGGTGGAGGAGGAGACGGGGTACCGCATCGAGGTGACCGGACTGCTCGGCGTGGACTCCTCCCACCGCGTCTTCCGTGACGGCTTCGGACGCTCCGTCGACCATCACGGCGTCCGGTTCGTCTACGAGGGCCGCATCACCGGCGGCGAACTGCGCAACGAGGTGGGCGGTTCCACCGACCTCGCCGCCTGGCAGGACCTGGACGCGGTGCCCGGACTGGTCCGAATCCGGCTGGTCGACGCAGCGCTTCGACTGTGGCGGGAGCGGCCGCCCGGCGGACGGCTCACCGACGACGTGGAAGAAGCGGGAGCGGAAGAAGGCGGAAGGTGGAGCGGAAGAAGTGGAATAGGTGCACTACCCCGGAAGATGAACACCGAGTGACCGGCTCCGGGCCGTTCCAGGAGCGGTCGTCGACGCGCGGGGTAGTCCAAGATCCACGTACGGTGATCTGCGCTGCCCGTTGCCGCCTCGTTCACGCACAGGTCATTCCCGATGCCAACGATCGAGTGTGAGCGGGGTGTTCGCATGACGAACGCCCCGCGACCACTGCCGACGCGTTCGCACTCGGGGAGAGAAGCGCATGTCGCGCACACGCTCAGTCGCCGGCTCCGGCCAGGGCATCCACCGTCGTTCCGTTCTCGCCGCCGGCGGAGCGGTCGCCCTCTCCGCCGGCGTCGGCTACGCCCTGCGGCCCAGCGACAGCCAGGCCGCCACCGTCAAGGAGGCGACCGAGGCCGTGGCCGCCTCGTCGCGTCAGGCACCGGCGGCGCCGCTGGCCCCGTACACCAAGGGCACCACCCTCGCGTCCGTCGCCGCTCCGCGCGGCGGTTCCGGCTACCGGCGCCTGGGCGACGGACCCGGCTGGCAGCGGGTCGTGCGCTCCGACCTGGCCGCGCCCAAGTCCGGCCGCACCGGGCGCCGCACCGCGCTCGCGGCGTTCGTGCAGCTCACCGACCTGCACATCATCGACGCCCAGCACCCGCTGCGCCTGGAGTACCTGCGCTCGGCCGACGCGCACGCCTGGCGGCCGCACGAGGCGCTGACCGTGCAGGGCGCGATCGCGCTCGTGGAGCGGATCAACGCGCTGCGCGGCGCTCCCGTCACCGGCGCCCCGCTGCACTTCGCCATGACCACCGGCGACAACACGGACAACAACGCCAAGTCCGAGCTGGAGTGGTTCCTGAAGATCATGAGTGGCGGGCGCATCACGCCCAACACCGGGGACCCGCGTCAGTACGAGGGCGTCCAGAACAGCGGCCTCAAGCAGTACTGGCAGCCGGACGCCGCCATCCGCGACAGCGACAAGCAGGTCGGTTTCCCGCACCTCGACGGCTTCCTGAAGGCCGCCGTCCGGGAGGTCCAAAGCCCCGGCCTCAACCTGCCCTGGTACTCCACGGTCGGCAACCACGACTCCCTGCCGATGGGCTGCTACGCCTCGCACGGCGACTCCTACCTCACCGAACTCGCCGTCGGCGGCAAGAAGCTGATGGACGTGTCCGCTGCCGAGGCGCAGCAGCTCCTGGCGCAGATCAAGAAGGCCCGGGACCCCGAGGGCGTCCGCTACCACGACTTCCTCAAGTCCCACGCCCGCTCCATGCGCTCGGTCACCCCCGATGAGAGCCGCGCCCCCTTCACCCAGGCCGACTACCTCCAGGCGCACCTGAACCCTGCCTACCGCGGCGTCGGCCCGGCCGGCCACGGCTACTCCTCCGCCAACCTGGACACGGGTACCCAGTACTACGCCTTCCGCATCTCCGACGACGTCATCGGCATCAGCCTGGACACCACCGACGCGGGCGGCCACTACGAAGGCTCCCTCGGCACGACCCAGTTGAAGTGGCTCGACCGCACCCTGCGGGAGAACAAGGACTCCCACGCGGTGATCTTCAGCCATCACACCAGCAAGACGTTGACGAACCTGCGCACCGACCCGGCCCGGCCCGACGAGCGCCGCCACAACGGCCAGGAGGTCCTCGCCCTCCTCGGCGGCCACCGCAACGTGCTCGCCTGGGTGAACGGCCACATCCACAAGAACGTCATCACCCCGCACTCGATGTCCGACGGCGGCTCCTTCTGGGAGATCTCCACCGCCTCCCACGTCGACTTCCCCCAGCTGGCCCGGGTCATCGAGCTGACCGACAACAAGGACGGCACGATCTCGCTGTTCACCACGCTGGTGGAGTCCTCGGCCCCGCACCGCACGGACTTCTCCGACCTCTCCCAGACCGGCCTGGCGGCCCTCTACCGCGAGCTGTCCCTCAACGCCCCCGGCGCGAACACGAACCTCGGCGGCGACCCTGAGGACCGCAACACCGAGCTGGTGCTGAAGAAGGGCTGATTCCCGCTCAACCGCCCGGACCCGGTCAACCCGGGCCGCGCGGCCGGAGGTCCCTCCCCCTGACACAGCTCGAAGAGCAGGGGGAAACGGGAATGAAGAGACACCTACGCGCGACCCTGACGGCGGCGACGGCCGTGGCGCTGACGGCGGCACTGGCCGCCCCGGCGCTCGCGGCCGCTCCCGGCAAGGCGCCCGGCGGACATGACGCGACCCGGCAGGCGGTGCGGGCCGCGGTCGCCGGCGGCGTTCCGGGCGTGACCGTGACCGTGCGGCGGGGGCACGGCACCTGGGCCGCCACGGGCGGCGTCGGCGATCTCGAGACGGGCAAGCCGCGTTCGACAGCGGACCACTACCGCGTCGCCAGCATCTCGAAGACGTTCGTCGCGACCGTCGTCCTCCAACTGGAGGCGGAGGGGAAGCTCTCGCTCGACGACACGGTGGAGAAGTGGCTGCCGGGCCTGGTCCGGGGCAACGGCCACGACGGCCGGCAGATCACCCTGCGTCAGCTCCTGAACCACACCAGCGGCGTCTTCGACTACCTGGACGACCCCGGTTTCCAGCAGACGTACATGACCGCCGACGGCTTCCTGAAGCACCGCTTCGACCAGGCGTCCCCCGAGGAACTCCTCGCCATCGCCATGGCGAACAAGCCGTACTTCACGCCGGGCACGTCGTTCACGTACTCCAACACCAACTACATCCTGGCCGCCAGAGTGATCGAGAAGGCCACGGGCAGCGACGACTACGGCGACGAGATCGACCGCCGGATCATCGCCCCGCTGCACCTGGCCTCCACGTCGGTCCCCACCCGGGTCACCCTGCCCCGGCCCAGCAGCCGCGCCTACTCCAAGCTGGCAAGGACGGCCACGGGACCGACCTACGACGTCACGGAGCTGAACCCGCGCCTGGCCTACGGCTCCGGCCAGATGGTCTCCAGCTCGGCCGACCTGACCCGCTTCTACTCGGCCCTTCTGCGCGGCCGACTGCTTCCGCCCGAGCAGCTCAAGGAGATGAAGACCACCGTCGAGTCCGGCGACCGCAGACGCTACGGCCTGGGGCTCGCGGACCGTGAGCTCAGCTGCGGCATCCACGTCTGGGGCCACGACGGCGGCATCACCGGCTCGAATTCCAGCGCGGTGACGACCGAGGACGGTCGGCACTCCCTGGCCGTCAACTACAACGGTGACTGGTCGGGGACCCCCGCGGCCGTCATCGAGGCGGAGTTCTGCGGCAAGTAGGGCGGTGCCGCCCTCCCATCTGGTGAGACACCCGCTCACGTTTCGAGAAGTTGGCCGGGCCTTCCATCCCTCGGCTGCCCGGCTACGAACCCCCAGCGAGGCAGAGCACGCGACACTCGGCAGCCGAGGGGGTCTCCATGCCGGGACAGCAACTCCAGGAGGCGGTCGGGGACCTCATGGCGAAGGCCCGGCCCCGCGAAGCACCGCCGGAACTCGCGGTAACCGCTGCCGCGGAGCGGTTCGCCGCGTTGCTGGCGGATGTCGCGGACCTGGACGAGGTGCCTCTCGACAGGGACTTCTTCGCTGATCTCGGCGCCGACTCCCTGGTGATGGCGCACTTCTGCGCACGGGTGCGGAACCGGCCGGACCTGCCGGCGGTGTCGATGCGCGATGTCTACCGTCATCCGACCGCCGGCGGGCTGGCGGCCGCCCTGGTCGACAGCACCCCGCCACCACCCGAATCCGAGGCGCGCAGCCCATCGGGACTGCCCGCGGCGCCGGTACCGGCACCGGCGCCGCCGACCGGCCGCCCGCACCGCGTGCTCTGCGGGGCACTCCAGCTGCTGGCCTTCCTCGGTTATGCCTTCCTCCTCGCGGCCGTCACCGCCCGGGGCTACGAATGGATCTCCGCGCAAGGGAACCTGCTCGACGCCTATCTGCGGAGCGTCGTCTTCGGCGCCGCGCTGTTCGTCGTGCTGTGCGCCCTGCCCGTGATCGCCAAGTGGGTGCTGATCGGCCGGTTCACGGCACGCCGGTTCCGCGTCTGGAGCCTCACCTACTTCCGGTTCTGGCTGGTCAAGACGCTGATCCGGTCGAGCCCGCTGGTCCTGTTCGCCGGATCGCCGCTCTACCCGCTCTTCCTGAGGGCCCTGGGCGCGCGGATCGGCACAGGGGTGACGATCCTTTCGCGCAGCGCCCCCGTCTGCACGGATCTGCTGACCGTCGGTGACGGCACACTCGTCCGCAAGGACGCGCTACTCAGCTGCTACCACGCGGTCGACGGTGTGATCGAGACAGGGCCGGTCACCCTGGGCCGGGGCGCCGTCGTCAGCGAGGTGACGGTGCTGGACATCGGGACCCGGCTCGGCGACGGATCCCGGCTCGGGCACGCGTCCTCCCTGCACACCGGCCAGACGGTCCCGGACGGCGAGCGCTGGCACGGCTCTCCGGCCCAGCCCGCGGACGGCGGCTTCCCGGAGGTGGAGCCCGCCCGGTGCGGCACCGCACGGCGAGCGGCGCACGGCTTCCTGACGCTGCTCACGGCGCTGCTGGTGTATCTGCCGCTCGCGGTGGGCTGCCTGGACGTGCTGCTCTCCCGGATGCTGGAGCGATCCGCCGTACTGAAGGGCGGGGCGACGGTGCTCTACGCCGACCTGCTGGTGGTCACGGTCGTCGTGTTCTTCGGCGGGGTGCTCGCCGCTCTCGTGGTCCTGGCCACCGTCCCCCGGCTGCTGGGCCGGTTCGTCCCGCCCGGCCGGACCTACCCGCTCTTCGGCTTCCGCCACACCGTGCACCGGACGATCGTCCTGATGACGAACAGGAAGTCCCTGACCCGACTGTTCGGCGACAGCACCTGCATCGTGCACTACCTGCGCTGGATCGGCTATCGCCTCTCTCCCGTGGAGCAGACCGGCTCGAACTTCGGCACGGCGGTCAAGCACGAGAGCCCCTATCTGAGCAGGGTCGGCACCGGGACCATGGTCGCGGACGGGCTGTCCCTGATGAACGCCGAGTACTCCAGCACCTCCTTCCGGCTGTCACCGACCGCGATCGGGGCGCACAACTTCCTCGGGAACCGCATCGCCTACCCCGCCGGCGGCCGGACCGGCGACAACTGCCTCCTCGCCACCAAGGTGGCGGTCCCCGTCAGCGGACCGCTCCGGCACGACGTGGGACTGCTCGGCTCCCCCTGCTTCGAGATCCCGCGGTCGGTCCGGCGGGACAGCACCTTCGACGAGCTCAAGGACGGCCACGGTCTCGGCCGCCGCCTCGCGGCCAAGAACCGGCACAACGCCGTCACCATGGCCTGGCACCTGCTCACGACATGGCTGTTCTTCTTCTGCGTCGTCCTGCTGTTCGCGCTCGCCGCGAGCCGGTACCCCGTGTGGGGCACGGCGGTCCTCGCGCTCGCCAACGCCGTCCTGCTGCCGTTGACCCTGCTGTACTTCGTCCTCCTCGAGCGGGCCGTCACGGCCGTGCACCCGCCGGGGCCGCTGTTCTGCTCGATCTACGACCGCCGGTTCTGGCGTCGTGAGCGGTACTGGAAGGTCCCCTCCGAGACGTATCTGCACGTCCTCGACGGCACGCCGTTCAAGAGCGTCGTATGGCGCCTGCTCGGCGTCCGGATCGGGACGCGGGTCTTCGACGACGGCTGCGCCGTGACGGAGCGCCGCATGGCCGCCATCGGGGACGGCTGCACCCTCAACGCGGGCAGCGTCCTGCAGTGTCACTCGCAGGAGGACGGCACGTTCAAGTCGGACCGCGTCACGCTCGGGGACGGCTGCACCCTCGGCGTCGGAGCGTTCGTGCACTACGGCGTGACGGTCGGCGACGGCGCCGAGCTGGCGGCGGACTCCTTCGTCATGAAGGGCGAGACGGTCCCCGAGCACACCCGCTGGGCGGGCAATCCGGCCCGTCCGGACCTCGACGAAAGGGACGAAAGGGGAGGTGCGCGGTGATGGCAGCGACAGCGACCGAGGCCCGCGTCCCCGGAAGCGACCGCAGCGCCGAGGGCGGCTTCACGGCCGTGCCCCGATGGGCGAAGGATCCGATGCCCGGCACCGGGGAGCACATCAGCCGCGTCCCCGGCGAGGTGACGGCGGCCCTGCGGGCACGGGCCCGCGAACTCGGCGTGCCGCTCACCGCGATCCTTCTCGCGGCCCACGCGAAGGTGCTCGCCCTGCTCTCCGGCGACCCCGAGGTGCGCAGCGGCTACCTGGCCCCGGACCGGACCGCGCCACTGCCCTTCGAGCTGGCGGTCGGGCCCGGTACCTGGCGCCGACTGGTGCTGGACGCCCGGCGGGCCGAGGCGGCGGCGCTGTCGCCCGGGACCGGCTCACCGTCCCCGGCCGGCGGCCCCGAGGCGGTGTTCGCCCCCACAGGGCACGAGGCCACGGTCCCGCTGGACGGCGGCGTGCTGCTCGCCGTCTCGGCCGGCGAGGATCGCGGCCGGCTCGTGCTGCGCCTGCGGCACCGGACGGACCTGCTGGACGCGGACTGTGCCGCCCGGATCGGGGGATACCACCGCGCCGCGCTGGAGGCGATCGCCGCCGACCCCGACGCCCCTCACGACCGGGGCAGTCTGCTGTCCGCGGACGAACTCCGGTTCCAGCTCGACGGGCTGGCGGCGGGGCCGCGCCGTGCGCTGCCGGACCGCCGGTTCCACGAACTGTTCGAGGAGCGGGTGCGCGGGCATCCGGACGCCGTCGCCGTGGTCCACCGGGGCCGCGGCCTGACGTACGCGGACCTCGACACCCGGGCCAACCGGGTGGCCCGCGCCCTGCTGGCCGAGGGGCTCGGCCGGCAGGACACGGTCGCCGTGGTGACCGAGCGCGACCTCCACTGGGCGGCCGGCGTGCTCGGCGTCCTCAAGGCCGGCGGCGTGTACCTGCCCGTCGACCCGCGTCACCCGCCCGGCCGCATCAGCGCGATGCTCACCCGCGCCGACTGCTCGTACGTCCTCACCGAACCCGGCAGCACGAGTCAGCTGGACCGGGTGCTCGCGACGCGGCCGACAACCCGGCGGCTGCTCGTCCCGGACCTCACCGACCGGGACACCGACGGAACCGACCTCGGCCTGGACATAACGGCGGACCGGCTCGCGTACGTCTTCTTCACCTCCGGCTCCACCGGAGAGCCGAAGGGCGCGCTGTGCGAGCACGCCGGCCTGCTCAACCACCTGTACGCCAAGATCGACGATCTGGGCATCGGCGAGGGCACCGTGGTGGCGCAGACGGCCTCGCAGTGCTTCGACATCTCACTGTGGCAGTTGCTCGCCGGGCTGCTGACGGGCGGGCGGACCCTGCTGGTCGAGCAGGAAGCCGTCCTCGACGCGGACCGGTTCCTGGACCGGATCGCCGAGGGACGCGTCAACGTCCTCCAGGTGGTGCCGTCCTATCTCGACGTCATCCTGTCCGCGCTGGAACGCGTCCCCCGGGACCTGCCGGACCTGCGGTGCGTCTCCGTCACCGGCGAGGCGCTGCGCGGTGAGCTGGTCCAGCGGTGGTTCGCCGGCGGACCCGCCGTGCGCCTGGTCAACGCCTACGGGCTGACCGAGACATCCGACGACACGAACCACGAGGTGATGGACCGGGCGCCCGCCACCGACCGGATCCCGCTCGGCCGGCCCATCGCCAACGTGCACCAGTACGTCGTCGACGAGAACCTGCTTCCGGTGCCGCTCGGCGCGCCGGGCGCCATCGTCTTCTCCGGGGTGTGCGTCGGGCGCGGCTACGTCAACGACGCCGAACGCACCCGGCTCGCCTATCTGGAAGACCCCCACCGCCCCGGCCAACGGCTTTACCGGGGAGGCGACTTCGGCCGCTGGCGGCCCGACGGAAAACTGGAGTTCCTCGGCCGCAGGGACGCGCAGGTCAAGATCCGGGGGTTCCGGGTCGAGATCGGCGAGGTCGAGAACACGCTGCTGCGGGTGCCCGGCGTCACGGACTGCGCGGTCGTGGTGACGGGCGCGGAAGGGCACGGCCGCCAGCTGGCCGCCTTCTGCGCGAGCGAGGGTGCGGTGACCGCCGAGGACCTGCGGGAGCGGCTCGCGGACCTGCTCCCCGCGTACATGGTCCCGGCGTCCTTCCACCGGCTGGACCGTCTGCCGCTCACCGCCAACGGCAAGACCGACCGCAAGGCGCTCGCGGCGCTCGCCGAGGATCTCGGCCCGGCCCGGGACTCCCACGGCGCCCCGCGGACACCGTCCGAACGGCGGCTCGCGGCGGAGTGGGCCACGGAACTCGGCCTGCCGCCCGGACGGATCCGGCGGGACGACGACTTCTTCGACCTGGGCGGCACGTCCCTGTCGGCGGTACGGCTCGCGGTCTCGCTGGACCGGGTGATCTCCCCGCGCGACCTCGCCGACCGTCCCGTACTGGCCGACCTGGCCCACCTGATCGACACCCGCACCGCCGGAGAACCGTGACGTACACGAGGAGCACGAGAGGAGAGATCGGCATGCTGTCGGCACTCTTCCGCAAGAACAGGGCCACCACGACACAGGCCCCGGACGGCCTTCCGGTACTCGACGCGGAAGACACCACGGACGCCCTGGACGCGGCGGCCTGGGCGACGGTCCGTCGGGGCGCGCTGCGCGAACTCGTCGCCGAGCAGGGCGCGGTCACCGTCCGGGGCCTCGGCCTGCGCACCCCGGCCGACGTCGAGTCGGTCCT
This sequence comes from uncultured Actinomycetota bacterium, assembly GCA_963798065.1. Taxonomy (GTDB): domain Bacteria; phylum Actinomycetota; class Actinomycetes; order Streptomycetales; family Streptomycetaceae; genus Streptomyces. Next base: position 50,253 of record CAWCSC010000006.1, read on the forward strand.
CGGCCGGGTGGCCGAGCGCCCCCTGGCCGAACGCGAGGCCTTCGCCGCACGCGACCGCCACGCGGACGGCGTCTACTCGTCGTCGGCCTGGCCGCCCAGCCAGCCCATGTGCATGCACCACGAACTCAGCTACGCCCTCGAATGTCCCGGCCTGCTGCTGTTCGCCTGCCTGGAGCCGCCCGTGGAAGGCGGTGCCACCGCCCTGGCCGACGCGACCGCCGTGCTGCGGGCGCTGCCCGCCGACCTCGTCGACCGATTCGCCCGGGAGGGCTGGCTGCTCACCAGGGCCTACAACGAGGGGATCGGCGCGACGCTCGGTCAGTCCTTCGGCACCGACGACCGCGGCGAGGTCGAGGCCTACTGCCGTGCCCACGCGATCGACTGGTCCTGGCAGCCGGACGGTTCGCTGCGGACCTGGCAGCACCGGCACGCCGTCGTACGGCACCCGGTCTCCGGGCGGCGCTGCTGGTTCAACCAGATCGCGTTCCTCAACGAGTGGACGATGGCACCCGAGGTCAGGGAGTTCCTGGTCGAGGAGTACGGACCGGACGGGCTGCCCTTCAACACCCTGTACGGCAACGGCGATCCGGTGCCCCCGGACGTCGTCGAGCAGATCAACAAGACCTACGAGGCCCACACCGTACGCCGGGCCTGGCAGCGCGGGGACCTGATGCTCGTGGACAACATCCGCACCGCGCACAGCCGGGAGGCGTACCAGGGGCCGCGGAACGTCGTGGTGGCGATGGCCGACCCCGTGCGTCCCGGCCTTCCCGGACCGCAGAGGGGGAGTGAAGCGGCATGACCACCGTGCACACCGTCCCGCGGACCGCCCGGGCGGACAGCCCGGTGGTGCCGTCCTTCGCCGTCATCCCCGGAAGCCAGGTCAAGGAGGTGCTCCAGGGCCGGGAGAAGACCGTGGTGGAGGTCGTCGAGGCGACGTACCGCCTGCACGGCGCCGGCCGTACGGTCAATCCGCCGTCCTCCTTCCTGCGCTTCCCCGACCGGCCGAGGTCGCGGATCATCGCCCTGCCGGCCTCCCTCGGCGGCGAGGGCGGGGTGGACGGCCTGAAATGGATCTCCAGCTGCCCCGCCAACGTCGCCTCGGGCATCCCCCGGGCGTCCGCCGTCCTCATCCTCAACGACCCCGTCACGGGCTACCCCTTCGCCTGTATGGAGAGCTCGATCATCAGCGCCGCCAGAACCGCCGCGTCCGCCGCGTCGGCGGCCGACCGGCTCAGCAGGGGACGGCCGCGCCCGGCCCGGCTGGGGTTCGTCGGGGCGGGTCTGATCGCCCGTTACATCCACACCTACCTGGAGGGCACCGGCTGGTCCTTCGACGCCATCGGCGTCCACGACCTGTCCGCCGACAGCGCCGCCGGCTTCCGCACCTACCTGGAGCAGTCCGGCGCCGTCGGACGCGTCACCGTGCACCGCAGCGCCGAGGAACTGATCCGCCTCAGTGACCTGATCGTCTTCGCCACGGTCGCCGACCGGCCGCACATCACCGAGCCGTCGTGGTTCCGCGCACAACCCGGTGGTCCTGCACGTGTCGCTGCGCGACCTCGCACCGGAGGTGCTGCTCGGCGCCACCAACGTCGTCGACGACATCGACCACTGCCTCAGGGCCGCCACCTCACCGCACCTCACCGAACGCCTCACCGGCAACCGCGACTTCCTGCTCGGCACGCTCGACGACGTGATGGCCGGCCGTGTCGACGGTCCCGGCCGGCCGGCCGGCGGTCTTCTCACCGTTCGGCCTGGGCGTGCTGGACCTCGCGGTCGGCGGCTACGTCTACGACGAGGTGGCCCGATCCGGCGAACTGCGGGTCATCGACCACTTCTTTCACGAACTGAGCCGGCACGGCTGAGGACGGCCCCGTCCACCGTCCGGCACCGTACGAGGAGAACATCGTGCCAGTCATATCCGTCCCCCACGCCTTCAACGAGGAGGACCTGTACGTCGACCTGGGGCCGATGACGGGACACCGGCTCTTCCTCAAGTGCGAGGGCTTCAACTTCGCCGGTTCGATCAAGCTGAAGGCCGCGACCGAGATGGTGGAGTCCGCCGAGCGCAGCGGAACCCTCAGGCGGGACTCGATCCTGGTCGAGTCCTCCTCCGGCAATCTCGGCGTGGCGCTGAGCATGATCGCGGCGAGCAAGGGCTACCGCTTCGTCTGCGTGACGGACTCCCGGTGCAACCTCGCCACCCGGCTGATGATGGAGGCCCTGGGCAGCCAGGTCCACGTCGTCTCCGACGAGCACGCCACCGGCGGTCTGCTGGGCGCGCGGCTGGCGCACCTGCGCGCCCTGTGCGCCGCGGACGACCGCTATGTGTGGCTGAGTCAGTACACCAACCCCGACAACTGGAGGGCGCACTACTTCAGGACGGCCCCGGCCATCGCCCGCTGGTTCCCGCGCCTGGACGTCCTGTTCATCGGCGTCGGCACGACCGGCACCCTGATGGGCTGCGCCCGCTGGTTCCGCTCCTGGCACCGGCCCGTGCGGATCGTCGCGGTGGACAGCGTCGGCTCCGCCATCTTCGGCGACCCGCCCGGACGGCGGATGATCCCCGGCCTCGGCATGAGCCTGAGGCCTCCGCTGCTCGACGAGAGCTACGTCGACGAGGCGGTCCGTGTCGAGGAGGCCGACGCCATCCGTACCTGCCGGAACCTGGCGAGGCGGGGCTTCCTGTTCGGCGGGTCGACCGGCACGGTCGTCAGCGGGGCGACGAGCTGGCTCGCCCGGCACGGAACGCCGGGCCTCACGCCCGTCGCGATCGCCCCGGACCTCGGTGAGCGTTACCTCGACACGATCTACCAGAGCAACTGGGTGCAGGCCCTGTACGGCGGCGACGCCATCACCGACCCCCGCGCCGTGCCGGCGTCCTCCGACTGACCGCGGACGTCCGTGCCATGTGCCTCCTCCCCGCGAGACCGGTCCTGCGTCCCGAGCGGCTGACATCCGCCGCCTGGACCCGGCCCCCGGAGCCGCCTCGCCCCGGTCGGCCCCGCGTGTGGCTGGCCCGCGTGGAGGACCTCCGCGACGCCCTGGCCCCGCTCGCCGGCACGCTGCTGGACAGCGGGGAACGGGCGCGGGCCGCGGCACTGCGCCGGGCGGCGGACCGGGACGGCTACCGGGTCGCCCATGTGGGCCTGCGCCTGCTCCTCGGCGCCTACCTCGGGGTCGAGCCGTCGGACGTCACGTTCGTACGGCGACCCTGCCCGGTGTGCCGGGGCCCGCACGGCCGTCCCGACGTGCCCGGCGTGCCCCTGTGCTTCTCCGTCTCCCGCACCGACGGTCTCTGCCTGCTCGCCTTCGCGGACACCGCGGTCGGCGCGGACATCGAGCGGCTGCCCGGCTCGGACGTCGTCGCCGCCCTCACGGCGACGCTGCACCCCCGGGAGGCCGCCGAGCTCGCCGCGTGTCCGCCTCGGGGGCGCCCGGCCGCATTCGCCCGGGTGTGGACACGCAAGGAGGCGTATCTGAAAGGGCTCGGCACCGGACTCGGACGTGACCTCCGTTCCGACCACCTCGGCGCCGGCGCGCGCGGGCCCCGCCGGATGCCGGGCTGGACGGTCGCCGACGTGGCGGTGGGCAGGGGGCACGCGGCCGCCGTCGCGGTGGCCGAGCGGTGACTGTCATGCGGCGGTGATCGTCACGCGGGGACGGAGATGACGCCGACGGGGCGGGTGGTGGGCTGCCGGGAGCCGCCGGCCGGTTCCACCGTGACACAGACGGCGGTGGCCCCGCCGAGGCGCCCCTCAAGGACCTCCGCGTGCCCCCCGCCCGCGGTGGACAGCAGTCCGGCCGGCCGGTACTGCCCCGATTGGGCGTACCAGAGCTGGTAGACCCGGTCGTCGCTGAGCGGTGGCAGTCCCGACGCGAACATCGCGGACCGGTTCTCCGCCCGGGAGGCGACCACGCTCGCGGTCCCGCCGTGCGTGAGCTCCTTGGAGCTGATCGTGGCGTCGGGGGCGGTCAGGACGTCGGCGAGCTGCCCGTACTCGGCGCGTTCCTCGGCGGACTGTTCACGCGCGTTGTCGGCCTCGGAGCTCTGCCACCAGGCGACACCGCCGAGAGCCGCCGCCGCGGCCACGGCCGCCGCCAGCGCCGGCTGGAGCCCCCGCTGCGGCCGGCGCCGGGCCCCGGCTGAGACGGACCGGTCCTGACGTACGGTGGCGATCCGGTCGAGCACCCGGCGGCGCAGGTCGGCGGAGGGCGCGTTCGTCTCGGCCGCCCCCATCTCGACGGCCGCCCCGGACAGCTGGTCGACCTCCGCACGACAGGGGGCGCAACCGGCCAGGTGCTCCTCGAAGGCGGCTTCCTCCTCGGCCGGCAGCGCGTGCAGCACGTACGCGCCGACATCGAGGTGGGGGTCGTCGGTGAGGTTCACGAGCCGGCCTCCATACAGTCGTGCAGGCGCCGCAGTCCCTGACGCATCCGCGACTTGACGGTGCCCGCCGGCATCGAGAGCGCCTCGGCGACCTCCGCGTACGTCAGTCCCTCGTAGTAGGCCAGCACCAGAGGCAGCCTCAGCTCGCGGGCCAGCTGGGACAGGCAGCGGAAGACCACGCGCTGCTCCTCCCTCACCTCGACCTCCTCGGCGACGGTGTCGAAGGACCGCTCCTGTTCCCGGACCGCGGCGCGCAGCTCGCGGGCGCGGCCCGCGGCGACGGACCGCACCCGGTCCACCGCGCGGCGGTGCGCGAGGGTGAGCACCCAGTTCCTGGCGGCTCCGCGCGCCGGCCGGAACCGGCCGGCGGTCCGCCACACCTCCACCATCACGTCCTGGGTCACCTCCTCCGCCTGGGCCTTGTCCCTCACCACACGGCAGGCCAGTCCCATCACCGTGTCCGCCAGGGCGTCGTACAGTCCGGCGAAGGCCCGTTCGTCGCCATCGGCGGCGCGGATGAGCAACTCGTCCAGCGCGGGGTCGTCTGCGGGCCCTTCTCGCCGCCCTCGCGTGTCACCTTCCCTCCGGCCTCCGGTTCCTCGGTCCATCGCGCCTCCTCGGCTCAGCTCGACACTGGCCCTTTTCCACGGGCGGCGCATCCGGTCCAAAGCCGTCCGTCTGACAGATTCACCTGCCTGCCGCAGCGTTCCCCCGCATCCTTGGTTCGGAGCTGTCGCCGCCACAGATCAAGATCACGCCGCCGGAGTGCGAGGAGGGGCCGCCTGCTACTCCGGCGGCCCCTCCTCTCCCCTCCTGGTCCTGCCCCGGTCCCTCACTACCGGGGCAGCACCACGACATACGCCGCCGGTTCGCGGTCGGCCGACGCCATCAGGGCCGTGCGGACCACCGTCGCCTGCTGCTCCACCGAGTCGCGGAGCTTCCTGGGCGAGATGTGGACGACCGTGATGCCGAGCCGCTCCAGGTGCTCGCGCTTGCGGGCGTACTCCGACCACAGCGCGTCGTCGTCCTGCCGGGGCGCCCGGGTGTCCAGCTCCACCGCGACCGCCTGGGCGGGCCAGTACGCGTCCAGGCCGCCGAGGTAGGGGCCGCCGGGCAGGCGCAGGTCCACGTTCCAGACCGGGTCGGGCAGGTCGTACTCGCGCACCATCCGGTACAGGCGGTCCTCCGCGATCGCCCGGCCCTCGGCCAGCAGTGATTCCACCGCGTCCACCACGTGCGGGCGGCTCAGCAGCCGCGCCTGGTTCAGCTCCCGCACCACGGCGGCGGGCTCGCAGTGCGCCCCGCGCACCGCCTCCGTCATCAGACGGCGCACGATGACGGCGTCCGCGAGACCCGCCACCGCGTCGGCCAGCGCACGGGCGACCGGCGCCACCGGCAGGCCGGTGACCTGCTCGGGGGCCGGCGGCGCGACGCCGCGGACGATGCGCGCGCAGCCCGCGGAGCGCAGCCGGCGCATCCGCGGGACCAGGACGTCGATCGCTTCCAGGGACGGCAGCGGGGGAGTGGAGGAGAAGCCGTGCAGCGTCAGCGCGGCCAGGCCCGTGATCATCGCCTCGGGGTAGGCGGGGGCGCCGGAGCCGTCCGCGCCGGGCTGGGCGGGCACACCCGTGCCGTGCTCCCGCGCCGCGTACATCAGCACCGCGTGCAGCCGCTCCTCGCTGGTCGGCGGGCCCGGGTGGAGCAGGACGACGCCCGGGAGGAGCTGCTGCCAGGGTCCGCCGGGGCGGCACTGCCCGTTCGTCTCGGCCGTCGGGACACCGTGCGCGCGGAGCTGCGCGACCGTCAGTACACGGAGCCGGCCCCGGCCGGACAGGTCGTGCAGAGGGCGGGGGGAGAGCGGGGTGTTGTGGTTCATGACCGGCAATTTCCCGTGTCCGGACCGCTCTTTAACCGCTGTTACAGGCCCGTCGACAAATACGGACAACCCGACACTAAAGGACGAGTGTTCGGATGCCGAAACCCCCTGGTCCGTTCGGGTGCGGACCAGGGGTTACGGCTGTGATTGCCTGTATTCCGTAACGGTGCCGGAACCCCCAAATCTCAGGCCAAAGGCGCTAGTTGGCCGCCGCGTCGCACGCCTGCCCGCGCAGCGCCCGCGCCAGATCGTCCCGGGACTCCAGCACCAGCCGGCGCAGGGCCGGGGCCGCCTCCCGGTGGGTCTGAAGCCACGCGTCCGTGGCGTCGAGGGTCTCCTGCGACTGCTGGAGCGACGGGAACAGGCCCTGCACCACGTGCATCCCGATCTGGATCGACCGCTCGGCCCACACCCGCTCGATCGCCGCGAAGTACTTCTCCGCGTACGGCGCGAGCAGGTCCCGCTGCGAACCCTGGCCGAAGCCCGCGATGGTCGCCTCGACCATCGCGTTGGACAGCGCATCCGACTCCACGACCTGAGCCCACGCCTGCGCCTTGACCGCCTCCGACGGGCGAGCGGCCAGGCAGCGCACCTGGTGACGCTTGCCGGAGGCGGTGTCGTCCCGGGCCAGCTCCTCGGCCAGTACCTTCTCGTCCACGGCCCCGTGCGCGGCCAGCGGCTCCAGGAACACCCACCGCAGCTCCTGGTCCAGGTCGAGGCCCTCGACCGCCGCCGCGCCCGCCAACAGATCCCGCAGCAGCTCGAAGTCGGCGTCGGCGGTGGCCACCCGGGCGAAGAAGCGCGCCCAGGCGAGCTGGTGCTCGCTGCCCGGCCCGGCCGCGTACAGCTCGCGCCGCGCTCCCTCGGCGAGCAGCCGGCCCCCTGTCTCCCGCCGGCCGGGCGCCGCGTAGTGCGTGAGGGCCGACTCGGCCCACGCGTGCAGCATCTGGAGGACGCCGATCTCGGACTCGCGCCCCGCGAAGCGCAGCACCAGATCCACGAGGTCCCGCGCCGGGAGCAGCGCGTCCCGCGTCATGTTCCACAGCGCCGACCAGCACAGGGCGCGCGCCAGCGGATCGGTCACCGATCCCAGGTGTTCGCGCAGCGTCGCCAGCGAGGTCTCGTCGAAGCGGATCTTGCAGTACGTGAGGTCGTCGTCGTTGACCAGGACCAGATCAGGGGCGTCGGCACCGGCCAGGTCCGCTACGACCGTCCGCGCGCCGTCGACGTCGGTCTCGGCGCGCGCGTACCGCTCCAGTGTCCCGCCGTCCGTCACCCGGTACAGGCCCACCGCCACCCGGTGCGGGCGCAGTGCGGGGTGGGACTCGGCCGCCTCCTGCACCACCGCCAGTTCCTCGATGCGGCCGTCCGCGCTCAGCAGCACCTGCGGCGTCAGCGAGTTCACCCCGGCCGTCTGGAGCCAGGACCGTGCCCACGCGCTCATGTCCCGGCCGCTGGTCTCCTCCAGCACCGACAGCAGGTCGCCCAGGCGCGTGTTGCCGTACGCGTGCCGCTTGAAGTAGCGGCGGGCGCCCTCCAGGAACGCGTCCTGCCCGACGTACGCGACGAGCTGCTTCAGCACCGACGCGCCCTTGGCGTACGTGATGCCGTCGAAGTTCAGCTTGGCGTCCTGCAGATCGCGGATGTCCGCCGTGACCGGATGCGTGGAGGGCAGCTGGTCGGCGCGGTAGGCCCACGCCTTGCGGCGGTTGGCGAAGGTGACCCAGCCGTTGCCGAAGCGGGTCGCGCCGACCAGCGAGAACGCGCCCATGAAGTCCGCGAAGGACTCCTTCAGCCACAGGTCGTCCCACCACTCCATGGTGACCAGGTCGCCGAACCACATGTGCGCCATCTCGTGCAGGACGACGTTGGCCCGGCCCTCGTAGGACGCCTGCGTCACCTTCCCCCGGAAGATGAACTCCTCCCGGAACGTCACAAGACCCGGGTTCTCCATCGCGCCCAGGTTGTACTCGGGCACGAACGCCTGGTCGTACTTCCCGAACGGGTACGGGTGGTCGAAGTGGTCGTGGAAGAAGTCCAGGCCCTGCTTGGTGACCAGGAAGACGTCGTCGGAGTCGAAGTAGGGCGCGAGGCCCTTGCGGCACAGCGCGCCGAGGGGGATCTCCAGCGTCGTGCCGTCCGGGAACGTACGGGAGTAGATGTCCGTCACGTAGTGGTACGGGCCCGCCACCACACACGTGATGTACGTCGAGATCGGCTTGGTCTCGGCGAACCGCCACACACCGTCGGCCCGTTCACCGGCCCCGTTGCTCCACACCGTCCAGCCCTGCGGGGCCCGCACCTCGAAGCGGTAGGGGGCCTTGAGGTCGGGCTGCTCGAAGTTCGCGAACACCCGGCGGGAGTCGGCCGGCTCGTACTGCGTGTACAGGTACACCTCGCCGTCCTCGGGGTCGACGAAGCGGTGCAGGCCCTCGCCGGTGCGGGAGTAGGCGCACTGGGCGTCGACGATCAGCTCGTTGTCGGCGGCCAGGTCCTCCAGGGTGATCCGGGAGCCGTCGAAGACCTCGCCGGGGTCCAGATCCCGGCCGTTGAGTGAGATGGCCGTCACACTCGGCGCGATCAGGTCGGCGAAGCTGCTCGCCCCCGGCTCGTTGCAGCGAAAGCGCAGCGTCGTCACGGAGCGGAAGGTGCGGGGCCCGGCGCCGTCGTCCTCGCCGACCGCGGACCGCAGGTCGAGGGACACCTCGTACCCCTCGACGCTCAGCAGGGCGGCCCGCTCCCGGGCCTCGTCGCGGGACAGATTCTCACCGGGCACGGGCGGCACTCCTCATGTGTCGTGGGGTACGGCTGAACAGCACCGATCCTGCCACGTGCGCCTGACAGGAGGAGCGGGGAATGACAGGGGCGAGCACCGGCGTTCCGGGAGAAACAGTTTTCTCGTGAGGAGAGACATGTCGGACAAGACCCCCGTCGACTTCTGGTTCGACCCGCTGTGCCCCTGGGCGTGGATGACCTCCCGTTGGGTGCTGGAGGTGGAGAAGGTCAGGGACATCGAGGTCCGCTGGCATGTCATGAGCCTCGCCGTCCTCAACGAGCCCAAGCTGGACGAGCTGCCCGAGGAGTACCGCGACCTGCTGGCGACCAAGGCGTGGGGCCCCGTCCGGATCGTCATAGCCGCCCGGCAGGAGCACGGCCCCGAGGTGCTGGGCGACTTCTACACCGCCCTCGGCACCCGCATCCACAACCAGGGCGACGGCCCCGGCAAGGAGACGGTCGCCGCCGCCCTGAAGGACGTCGGCCTGCCCGAGTCCCTCATGGAGCACTGGGACTCCACCCCGTACGAGCCCGAGCTGCGCGCCTCCCACAAGGAGGGCATCGACAAGGTCGGCCAGGAGGTCGGCACCCCGGTGATCGCCGTGCCCGGCTCCGACGGTGAGCAGATCGCCTTCTTCGGCCCGGTCGTCACCCCGGCCCCGCAGGGCGAGGAGGCCGGCCGCCTCTGGGACGGCACCCTCGCCGTGGCCTCGGTCCCCGGCTTCTACGAGATCAAGCGCACCCGCACCAAGGGCCCGGACTTCTCCAACCTGTAGGACTCACACCGAGGCGTCGGCTCCCGGGTTCCGCAGAGCCTCCGGGAGCCGGCCCCCGCCGGCCTGATGGCCCCAGGGCTGGTACCACCGGCAGCCCGGGGCGGTGCAGCGCCACAGGTCCGTGCGGTCCGTCCCGAGCGCCTTTCTCTCCTCGGGCCCCAGCGGCGTGAACACCTGGGTGCCGCTGCCGCCACAGGTCGGGCAGTGCTTGTCCTTGAAGAACATCAGCCCCTCCTAGCCATCACCGCCAGATCGGGGAAGTCGGTCACCACCGCGTCGACTCCCAAGCGGTAGTACAGCGCGAATTCGGCGAACGCGTCCCCGAAATCGTTCGCTCCGCTCCCGTGTCGGAATTCCGCCGGCAGAAACTGGTTCTCGGCGCGGAAGGTGTACGGCCCGATCCGCAGCCCCGCCGCATGCGCGTCCGCGACGAGGGAGGTGGCGGCGACCGACGACTTGTCCGGCCCGATCCAGTCCGCGTACTCCGCGATCTGCGCCAGGCCCTTCGGCGCCATCATGTCCCGGTAGGTCGTCGGATCACCGGACGAGGCCAGGTCGTACGGCCCGCCCGTCGTCCCCAGCGCCTGCCACAGCGGTACGCCCAGGTCCGTCATGCGCTTCAGGCTCGTCGGCTCGAAGGACTGCAGGACGCACTCGCGCCGGCCGAGCCGGTTGCGGCGGATCGCCGCCGCCAGTTTCGGTTCCAGCGGCAGGCCGATGGACCGGAAGTACGTCGGGTGCTTGGTCTCAGGGAAGACGGCGATGGTCCGGCCGTGTGTCCGCGACAGCCGCCGTGCCAGCTCCACGACCTCCTGGAAGGTCATGACCTCCTCACGGCCGTCGAAGACCGTGTTGCGGTTGCGGACCTGCGGCAGCCGCTCCACCGCCCGCAGCGTCTTCAGCTCGGCGAGGGTGAAGTCCTCCGTGAACCATCCGGTGACGGGCCGGCCGTCGACCGTCTTCGTCGTACGGCGGTCCGCGAACTCCGGGGTGGCGGGAAACGTCGGTCGTCTGGGAGATCTCGTTCTCGTGCCGGACCACCAGCACGTGGTCCTTCGTCGGCACCAGGTCCGGTTCGATCCAGTCGGCGCCCGTCTGCACGGCGTACGTGTACGACGCCGCCGTGTGCTCCGGGCGCCAGCCGGCCGCGCCGCGGTGGCCGATGACCACCGGGCCCTTGCGGGATTCGGCCGCCGCGGGGACGGCCGTGGCCGCCGTGGCCGTGCCCGCGGCCGCCGCGAGCAGGAGAGATCTCCGTCCGAGCTGCATACGACTCCCTTTCGGATTCCAGTGGTTCACGTACGTGCCCGGGCCCGCGCCTGTGTCAGGCGGGCCAGGTGCTCCTCGTAGCCCTTCGTGTAGGTCGCGGCCCGCCCCGGATCCGGCTCGACGACCTCCGTCGGCCGCGTCCACGCCTCCGCGTCCAGCGGCACCCCGTACCGCTCGGCCGCCGCGAGGACCGCGCCCCGCGCACCCACCTCGCCCTCGACGACCCGCAACGGCCGGCCCAGCACATCGGCGAGCAGCCGCATCCAGGCGGGACTGCGGGTGCCGCCACCGCACACGGCCAGGCTCCCGTCGAGGCCCGCCGCCTCCAGGCAGTGCCGGGCCGCGTACCCGATGCCCTCACAGGTCGCGCGCACCAGATCGCCCCGGGTCGACTCCAGGGAGACGCCGGTCAGCTCGGCGCGCAGCCGCGGCTCCACGAAGGGGGCGCGTTCACCGGAGGGCGCGAAGTACGGCAGCACGCGCACGCCGTTCGCGCCCGGCGGGGTCTCGGCCAGCAGGCCGTCCACCTCGTCGTGCCGCACCCCCGTCGTCGACAGCACCCAGTCCAGCGCCGCCGTGCCCACCATCGCGGGCATGGCGCGCAGCCAGTGACCGGGCCGGTCCGTGGAGATGTACAGGCCGGCCGGTTCGCCCGTCAGGTCCAGCTCGGTCGTGGCGACCAGGCTGGCCAGACAGGTGCCGACGATCAGCAGACCGTCGCCGGGGGACGTCACCCCGGCGCCCAGCGCGCAGGCCGGCAGATCGTACGGGCCGTTCGCGATCCGGGTGCCCGACGGCAGACCCTCGCCCCGTGCCTCGGCCGTCGCGACCGGGTCGCTGACCGGGGCGAGCAGACCGCGGCGGTGTGCCAGCCCCAGCAGCTCGACGACCCGGTTGTCGTACGTGCGCGTACGCGGGTCCAGGAAGGGCATCGAGGCGTCCGACACATCCGTCGTCGGACCGGCCCCCGTCAGCCGCTGGAACACCATGTCCTTGCAGTACAGGGCCGCCGTCGCGGCATCCAGCGCCTTCGGTTCACGGCTGTCCAGCCAGGCCAGCAGCGGCCCCGGGCACCCCGGGAACATCGCGCTCCCCGTCCGCCGGAACACCGTCTCGAACGTGCCGTCCGCCAGCCACCGGTCGACCAGTTCGTGCGCCCGCCCGTCCATCCAGGAGGCCGCCGGGCGCACGGGCCGCCCCTCGGCGTCGACCAGCCACACCCCGTCGCCCTGCCCGGTGAGCCCGGCCAGCTCCACCGGCTGCGCCACGACGGCGGTCAGCGCGCCGAGCACGTCGACGACCGCCCCGTACACCTCCTCCATGTCCTGCTCCACGAACCCGCCGTGCAGCGACAGGCCCACCGAGCGGGACTCCACGGCCAGTTGACGGCCCGCGGAGTCGAAGGCCGCGGCCTTGACCATGGACGTGCCCACATCGATACCGACGTACATCGGGCTCCTCACGACTCGGTTTCTCAGGTCAGGCAGTGCGCCAGCGGCTCCCCGCGCACCCAGCGGCCGACCTCCTCCGCGGCGATCCGCGCCGCCTTCTCGGCCACCGCACGGGACGCCCCGCCCAGGTGCGGGGTCAGTACGACGCGGTCGCCGAGCCCCAGCAGCCGGGACTCCGCGGGCAGCGGCTCCCGCTCGTACGTGTCGAGCGCCGCCGCCGACAGCTGCCCGCTCTCCAGGGCGTCGCACAGCGCGCCCTCGTCCAGCAGCGGGCCCCGGGCCACGTTCACCACCACCGCGCCACGCGGCAGCAGCCCCAGCTCCCTGGCACCCACCAGGCCCCGGGTCTGGGGGGTGAGCCGGGCGTGCAGGGTGATCACCTGGGAGCTGCGCAGGAGTTCGTCGAGCGAGGTCACGCGCAGCCCGTGGATCTCCCCGTGCACATACGGGTCGTACACCATCACCCGCGCCCCGAACGCGCACAGCACCCGGGCGACCCGGCTCCCGACGGCCCCGTATCCGACCAGCCCGACGGGCAGGTCCTCCAGCTCCAGACCGCTCTGCTCGTACGTGTAGTACGTCGCCCCCTCCCAGCTGCCCTGGCGGGCGAGCGGGTCATGGGCCTGGGGGATGCGGCGCAGGGCCGACAGCATCAGGCCGACGGTGAACTCGGCGGTGGCGGCGGCGTTGCGGCCCGGCGCGAAACACACCCGCACGTCATGGTTCTTGGCCGCGTCCAGGTTGACGTTGACCGGCCCGCCCCGGCACACCACGACCAGCTTCAGGTCCGGGCAGGCGGCGAGGACCCGTTCGGTGACCGGGCCCATCTGCGTGACCAGGACCTGCGCCCCGGCCAGCGCCTCGATCATCTCGTCCTCGGCGTCACTGGCCTCCTGCACCTCGGCGACCGGCCCGAACGGCTCCAGCGGCCAGCCGAGTTCCAGTTCCTTGATCTGCGCCCGCTCCACCTCGTGCTCCACCGCCCGCGTGATCAGCGACGGCAGAACGAAGTGGTCACCGGCGGCCACGACACGCACGTTCTCTTCGGAGGTCATCGCAGTGAGGCTCCCGTCTCGGCGTCGAAGACATGGGTGTGCTGGGGGTCGGCGGCGACCCGGACCCGCTCGTCGTGGGCGAGCCGTACCTCGGGGTCGGTGAGGACGACCAGATGCCGTTCGACACCGTCGAGGGCGAGGGTCGCGAGGCCCGACTCCAGCAGGGGTTCGTGGGCGACGACCCGGGCGGGCAGGCCGCCTTCGGCGGTGAGCCGGACGTCCTCCGGGCGGATCCCGACCACCACCTCCCGCCCCTCGTCCACCGGCACGGGCAGCGCGATCCGCACCGAGCCGGAGAGGCGGGCCTCGCCGTCGCCGGTGGCGATGCCGGGCAGCAGGGTGATCGCGGGTTCGCCGACGAAGTCCGCGACGAACACGTTGGCCGGGCTGTCGTAGATCTCGTAGGGGGTGCCGAGCTGCTGGATCACGCCGTCCTTCATCACGGCGATCCGGTCGGCGAGGGAGAGGGCCTCCTCCTGGTCGTGGGTGACGAGGATCGTGGTGTGGCCCAAGTCCTGCTGGATGCGCTTGAGTTCACGGCGGGTGGTGTCGCGCTGGGCCGCGTCCAGGTGGGACAGGGGCTCGTCGAGGAGCAGCACGTCCGGTTCGCGGATCAGGGCCCGGGCCAGGGAGACACGCTGCTTCTGCCCGCTGGAGAGGCCGGCCGGGCGGGCGCCCAGGAGGTCGGTCAGGCCGACCCGCTCGGCGATCTCCTTCACCTTGCGCTCGACGTCCCCGCGGGCGGCCTTCTTGCGGGCCTTCAGCCCGAACGCCAGGTTCTCCGCCACCGACAGCGGCGGATACAGCGCGTAGTTCTCGAACGCGACCCCGATATTGCGCTGCTGCGCGGGCCGCTCGACGACCGACGCCCCGCCGACCAGGATGTCCCCGCCGGTCACCGCCTCAAGACCGGCGATCATCCGCAGGGTCGTCGACTTGCCACAACCCGACGGCCCGAGCAGCCCGAGCAGCTCCCCGGACCCGAGGTTCAGATCGATCCCGCGGACGGCATCCACCGAAGGCCGCCCCCGCGACTGATACGTCTTACGCAGCTCACGTAGTTCCAGTCCCGTCATGGCCGCCCTTCGTCGCGCAAACCTCGTAACGGACCTTGTGCTCGTCCAGATCCCGCAGTGCCTCCGCCGACGCCCCGTCGTCCACCAGGAGCGTGTCGAAGCGGGACAGCGGGGCGACCCGGTGCAGGGCGACCCGGCCGAGCTTGGTGTGGTCGATCAACAGAACGTTCCGTGCCGCCGCGTCGAGCATCGCCCGCTTCACGGACACGATGTGCTGTTCCTGGTGGTAGGCGTAGCCCCGGTGCACGGCCGACGTCGACGCGAAGCACAGGTCCACGCGCAGCTGCTCGACCGCCTCCACGCAGGACACCCCGAGGAAGGAGGAGTGCAGCGGGTCGTAGTCGCCGCCGAGCGCCATCAGGTGGATGCCCCGCTGGTCGGCCAGCAGGTTGATCGCCTCCAGGAAGTTGGTGACCACCGTCAGCGGCGTGACCTCGCCC
Source organism: uncultured Actinomycetota bacterium (assembly GCA_963798065.1). Taxonomy (GTDB): domain Bacteria; phylum Actinomycetota; class Actinomycetes; order Streptomycetales; family Streptomycetaceae; genus Streptomyces. The sequence goes on from CAWCSC010000006.1 coordinate 65,364, forward strand.
GTGCGCAGGCGCCGGGCTATCTCCAGGGTGGACGTGGAGTCGTCCAGCAGGATCGCCATGCCGGGTTCCACCATCCGCAGCGCGTGCTCGGCGACGGCGGCCTTCTCGGCCCGCATGGTCTTCAGCCGGTACTGCACGTTCGACTCGAAGACCCCCGACGGCTGCGCGGTCACGCCGCCCCGGGACTTGCGTACGATGCCCTGCCGTTCGAGCTCGTCGAGGTCGCGGTGGATGGTCATCAGGCTCACCCCGAACCGCTCGGCGAGCTCCGCCGCCGTCGCCGAGCCGTCGGCCAGCACCTGCTCGGCCATGGCGGCCTGCCGCGCCGCGGGCCCCTGCTGTCCACCACTGCTGCTGCTCATGACTGTGTCTCTATCCGTCGTCCCGGTCGCTCCGGCCGGTCGGCCTCGAACAGCAGCAGGTTCTCAGGCCGGACCGCGAGGCGTACCGGATCGTCCGGACGAAGGCGCGCCGCGTCCGCCCGGGGCGCCACCAGGGACACCCGCTGCTCCCCGGTCCCGAGCCGGACCGTGACCTCGACGGACCGCCCGAGCACCTCGGTGACGTACACGGTCCCGGTGATCTCGTGGCCCTCTCCGTGCAGGGCGATGTCCCGGGGCCGGATGCCGACGAGGACGTCCGTGCCCGGCGCGGCCCGCGCCCGGACCGGCAGCTCCACGCCGCCGTCCGCCCGCACCCCGCTCTCCGTCACCACCCCGGGCAGCAGGTTGATCCGGGGCCGCCCGAAGGCCCGCGCGACCTCCGTGTCGTACGGCTGGTACCAGATCTCCTCCCGGGTGCCCGTCTGCACGATCCGCCCCTGACGGATGACCCCGATCCGGTCGCCGAGCGCCAGCGCCTCGACGGAGTCGTGCGTGACGTACAGCGTGGTGGTGTGCTGCACGGCCCCGATCGCCTTCAGCTCGGCCCGCATCTGCTGGCGCAGCTTGGCGTCCAGGTGCGAGAGCGGCTCGTCGAGCAGGAACGCCCGGGCGGGTCGCACCAGCACCCGGCCGAGAGCCACGCGCTGCCGCTGGCCGTTGGACAACTGGCCCACGGGCCGGTCCAGCAGGGCGGAGATGCCGAGCAGTTCGGCGACCGCGCCGATCCGCTGCCGGGCCTCGGCGGCGGGGAGCCGGTGCCTGGGGGAGCGCAGCGGCGAGGCCAGGTTGTCGTAGGCCGAGCGGTGCGGGTAGAGCGCGTAGCTCTCGAAGCACATGGCCACGCCCCGGTCGTAGGGCTCCACGCCCCGCATGTCCTCGCCGTCGAGCACGACCGTGCCGGAGTCGGGCTGTTCGAGGCCGGCGATCGTCTTGAGCGTCGTCGTCTTGCCGGCCCCGGACGGGCCCAGCAGACAGAAGAACTCGCCTTCACGCACCTCCAGTTCGAGCTCGTCGAGCGCGACGGTCTTCCCGTACGCCTTCCGTATCCCGCTCAGCGTGATCACGACTTCACCGCCCCGAACGACAGTCCACGCACCAGATACCGCTGGATCGTCAGCGCCAGCAGCAGCGGCGGTACGACGGACACCAGCGCGGCGGCGGCCGTCAGGTTGTACTTGGGCCGGTCCCCGCCGAGGAAGGACAGCGCGCCCACGGTCACCGTCTGGGCCTCGTTGGAGGTGAGGATCAGCGGGAAGACGAAGTTGTTCCAGGCGAAGATGAAGGCCAGCAGCGACACGGCCGCGATGCCCGGCTTGACCAGCGGAAGGGCGACGCGGAAGAAGGCCTGCTTGCGGGTGTAGCCGTCCAGCAGGGCCGCCTGCTCCAGCTCCGGTGTCAGATCGGCGAAGTAGGACCGCATGATCCACACGATCAGTGGCAGGGTGACCAGTTGCAGCACCCACACCATGCCGACGTACGTGTCGAACAGTCCCAGCTTCTGGTAGAGCACGAACAGCGGGATGATCACGGTCAGTTCGGGTGCGAAGCGGAACGACAGCAGCGTGAACATCAGGTTCTCGGAGCCCTTGAACCGCCACCGCGCCGAGGCGTACGCCGCCGGCAGCCCCACCACCAGCGACAGCGCGACCGCCCCCACCGACACCACCAGGCTGTTGACGAAGAACCGCACGAACGGGATGCCCTCGCTGTCGCCGAGGACCGTCCGGTAGCCGTCGAGGGTGGGGGAGAAGGAGAAGTAGGTGGAGAAGAGCTGGTCGGTCGGCTTCAGCGACAGGATCACCATCCAGGCGATCGGGAACAGCGCGAAGACGAAGTAGAGGACCAGGGCGGCGTCGCACAGCCACCCCACCAGGCGTTTCCTCATGTGGTCACCTCCGCGGCCTTCCGCTGGATCTTCCCCAGATGCTTCACCAGCACCATCGCGGCGACATACACCACCGCCCACAGCACGATCGTGTAGCTGATCCCGAAGGAGTACCGCTGGAAGCGGATCGCCTCCAGGTACGCCCGGATCTGGAGCACCACCGTCGAGTCACCCGGCCCGCCCTCGGTGAGGGCGTAGATGATGTCGAACACCTTCAGCGAGTCCATGAACCGGAAGATCACCGCGACCAGCACGTACGGCCACAGCATCGGCAGCGTCAGCCGCCGGAACGTGTACCACCACCCCGCGCCGTCCACGGCCGCCGCCTCGAAGGGGGAGGTGGGCAGCGACCGCAGACCGGCCAGGGCGAGGATCGCCACGAACGGCGTGTAGACCCACACGTCCACGGCGATCGACGACAGCAGCGCGCCCGTGGGGGTGTCGGTCCACTGCACCCCGCCGAGACCGAAGGGCCTCAGCAGGTAGTTGACCACCCCCACCGACGGCTGGAGCATCAGCTTCCAGATGATCGCCGCGATCACCGGGGCGATCATCAGCGGCAGGATCAGGATCTTCTCCAGGACCCGGCCCAGCAGGGTCGAGCGGTGCAGGAGCAGGGCGACGGCCACTCCGAGCACGGTCTCGACGAGGGCCGCCCCGACCGCGTACAGCATCGTCACCCACGCCGAGTTCCAGAAGGCCTCCTGCGTGAAGACGGTCGAGTAGTTCTCGAAGCGCACCATGTCCGGCTGCGGTTTGCTCGCCGAGAAGTCGAACAGCGTGTAGTACAGCCCGAGCCCGAACGGGTAGAGGATCCCGCAGGTCAGCAGCAGCGCGGGCACGATCAGGATGTACGGGCGCAGGGTGAGCCGCCACCCCATCGGCTAGCCCACCTTGCCGGCGAGGTCGTCCGCCAGCCCGTCCAGGACCGACTTCGCACCCTTGCCGCCGTAGATCTCCTGGAGGGCCGCCGCCCAGCTGGTCGTCGCGTCGAAGAACTGCGCCTGCGGGGTGAACTGGATCTTCGTCTGGTCGACGACCGTCTCGAAGGTCTCCAGGAAGCCCGGCAGATGCCGCATCTTGTCCTTGTACGCGGCGTCGTCGGCGACCGACTTGCGCACCGGGTCGATGTGGTTGTGCGTGATCGCGCTCTTGCGCAGGTGCTCCTTGCCGGTCGCCCACTGCAGGAACAGCCAACTGGCGCTCTTCTTCTTGCTCTTGGCGTTCATGCCGAGCGACCAGATCCACATGTTGGTGGCCAGCGACCCGTCCGGCCCCTTCGGCCCCGGGTGGAAGGCGATCTTCCCGGAGGCGGGGCTGGCGCCCTTCACCGCCTGGAAGTAGGCGGCCGTGTCGGCGTCGAACAGCATCCCGGCCTTCTTCGCGCCCAGGTCGCTGGAGCACTGGTACCAGGTGTACGACGTCCAGGACGGCGGCCCGCCCCGCTTGACCATCCGGGCCCAGTCCTCGGTGAAGGCGACGGCCTCGGGGCTGTTCATGGCGGGTGTGAGCTTGCCGCCGTCGACCGTGAAGTCCTTCAGACCGTTGCGGGCGTACATCGTCATGAAGCCGGGGTGGATGGTGGCCCAGCTGCGCGACCCGCGTACGGCGATCCCGTACATGCCGTCGTAACCGGCGCCCGGCGCCTTGCGCTTGATGGTGCCGGCGAGTTCGGCCAGCTCGTCGAAGGTCTCGGCGGGCTTCACCCCCAGCTTCCCGAACAGCTCGGTGTTGTAGGCGACGACGTTCGTCTCCCAGCCCCACGGCAGCGCGTACTGCCCGCCCTGGCCGAGCGGCGCGCCCGCCTTGAGCGACCACTGGTCGGCCTGGAGCAGGTTCGGGAAGAAGTCCGCCTGGTCCCATTCGGCGCCCGTCGCCGAGGAGTTGCGCATCCAGGGCCCGAGGTCCTCCAGCCAGTTCGGCGGCCCGTACTGCCACACCATGTACGCGCCGAGCATGAAGACGTCGTAGGAGGCACGGCCGCTGGACAGGTCCACGGTGAGCTTGTCGAAGTAGTTGTCCTCGGGGAAGACGTCGTACTCGACCTTGATGCCGGTCTTCTCGGTGAAGGACTTCAGGTCGGCTATCAGGGCGTCCGTGTACGGGTGCTTGTTGAGCAGGGCCTTGACGGTGGTGCCCTTCTCCCGCTTCCAGTCGAAGGAACCGGTGATGTCGTCCGCGGCTGACCCGTCGCTCTTGCTGTCGTTCCCGCCGAACCCGGAGCCGCAGGCCGTGAGCAGCGGGGCCGCGGCGGCCCCTGCGGCGAGGGCGAGGAAGCGCCGGCGGTCGTGCACGTGCGTGTCCATCCGTACCTCCACGTGGAGCCTGGTTAACACGTCGAGTCGACTCGTTAACAGAGGGTGGAACGGCTGAAGTTGGGCGTCAATCCCTCGCGCACGGGAAAATATCGGTGCACAGTGAGAAGTTCACAGATCCGGCTGCGACGGCGTAGGAGGTTCCGGATGGTGGACGAGGGTGCGGGCTGGCTGGGCGTCGACCTGGGCACGCAGAGCGTCCGCGTGCTGCTCGTCACCGCCGACGGCACGGTCCTCGGCAGCGGCTCGGCCCCCCTGGCCGGGCGGCGCGAGGGGGTGCGGCACGAGCAGGACCCGGAGCGCTGGTGGACGGCGCTGTGCACGGCGTCCCGGGCGGCGCTCGGCTCCGCGCCCGGCGTCCCGGTCGGCGGACTGGCGGTGTGCGGCACGTCCGGCACGGTGCTGCTGACGGACGGCTCGGGCCGGCCGGTGAGCCCCGCGCTGATGTACGACGACGGGCGGGCGGCGGCGGAGGCGGCCCGGGCCCGGGAGGCGGGGCTCGCGGTGCAGGACACGTGGGCGCTTGCCGAAGGCGCTGTGGCTGGTGGGGGAGTACGGTCCCGGCCTCCGGCTCAGTCACCAGCCCGACCTGATCGTCACCCGCCTCACCGGCCAACCGCCCCCGGCCGACTCCAGCCACGCCCTCAAGACGGGCTACGACCTGCACCGCGAGGCCTGGCCGGAGGCCGCCCTGGCCCAACTCGGCGTCCCCGACCGTCTGTTGCCCGACGTCGTACGCCCGGGCACCCGCCTCGGCGAGGTCTGCGCTCGGGCCGCCGACGCCACCGGCATCCCCGCCGGAACCCCGGTGCTCGCCGGCATGACCGACGGCTGCGCGGCCCAGATCGCCTCGGGCGCGCTGCGGCCCGGCTCCTGGAACTCCGTGCTCGGCACCACGCTCGTGCTGAAGGGAGCGGCCCGGGACCCGGTCCGGGACCCCACCGGCGTGGTCTACAACCACCGCGCCCCCGACGGCACCTGGCTGCCCGGCGGGGCGTCGAGCGTGGGCGCCGGGGCACTCACGGCGCACTTCCCGCAGGCCGACCCCGCCGCGATGGACGAGCGGGCCGCGGCGTTCGAGCCGTCCCGTGCCGTCGCGTACCCGCTGGTGTCGCCGGGGGAGCGGTTCCCCTTCCGGGCGCCGGAGGCCACCGCGTTCGTCCTCGGTGACCCCGCGGACGACGCCGAACTGTGGGCCGCGCTGCTCCAGGGCGTGGGCTTCACGGAACGCCTGTGCCTGGACTACCTGCACCACCTCGGCGCCCCCCTCGACGGCTCCCTCACCTTCACGGGTGGCGGCGCCCGCAGCCCGTACTGGAACCAGCTGCGCACCGACATCCTGGGCCGCCCGGCCCGCGTCCCCGAGCAGACGGAACCGGCCCTGGGCATGGCGGCACTGGCCGCGTACGGGTCCTCGGAAGCCGGTGCGCTCGCGGACGTCGCCGAACGCATGGTCCGCGTCCGGACCGTCCTCGAACCCCGCCCGGACCGTGCGGCCCGCTTCGCCGAGCCGTACGCTCGCCTCGTCGACGCGCTGGAGACACGCGGCTGGCTGCCCCCGCCCGTCGCGGAACACGCCCGCACCCGCCTGCACCTGGACACCGGGAAGTCATGACCACCACGACCACGACCCTCCTGCTGGCCCGGCACGGCCAGACCGTCTGGCACGCCGAGAACCGGTACGCCGGTGTCAGCGACATCGACCTCACCGACACCGGCCGTGCCCAGGCCGAGGCCCTGGGCCGCTGGGCCGCGACCCACCCCGTCGACGCGATCTGGACGTCCCCGCTGTCCCGGGCCGTCGCCACCGCCGACCCCGCCTGCCGCGCCCTGGGCCTCACCCCGCACCGCGAACCCGGCCTCGTCGAATGCGACTTCGGGGTGGTGGAGGGCCGTACGCTCGCCGAGTTCGAGGCCGAGGACCCCGAGCGGGCCGCGGCCTTCCGCGCCGACCCGGTGGCCCATCCCTTCCCCGGCGCCGAGAACCCGGCGGCCGCGGCGGCCCGCGGCGCCGACGCCCTGCGCCGCATCGCCGCCAGGCACCCCGGCGGACGCGTCCTGGTAGTCGCCCACAACACTCTGCTGCGGCTGGTGTTGTGCACACTGCTGTCGATCCCGCCCCGGGAGTACCGCAGAGTGCTCCCGCGGTTGCGGAACGCGGGGATCAGCGAAGTGCGCATGAACCCCGACGGTTCCGCCGCACTCCTCTCACTCAATGTGCCCTGCGAGGCGGATGTGCCGTAGCACCATGGGCCCATGACGCAGATCGACACCTCGGTGCCGCACTCGGCCCGGATCTGGAACTACTGGCTGGGCGGCAAGGACAACTACCCGGTGGACGAGGCGGCCGGTGACGCCTACACCGCCGTGTTCCCCGGCATCGTCACCATCGCCCGCAGCAGCCGCGCCTTCCTCGGCTGCAGCATCCGCCACCTCGTCCAGGAGGCGGGCGTACGGCAGTTCCTCGATGTCGGCACCGGCCTGCCGACCGTCGACAACACCCACGAGGTGGCGAGCGGAGCGTAGCCGAAGCGAAGGGGGGTACCCCCGGCTCGAAGAGTTGGGGGAGCCTCGCCCCCGAGTCGCGCATCGTCTACGTCGACAACGACCCCCTGGTCCTCGCGCACGCCCGCGCCCTGCTCACCTCCACGCCCGAGGGCGCGAGGGCCTACGAGCCCGTCAACCTCGGCGAGCCGGAGCGCGTCATCGAGGCGGCCGGGCGGACGCTCGACCTCACTCGCCCCACCGCCCTGATCCTCAGCGGCATCCTGGGCCACGTGGCCGACCACGACCAGGCCCGCGACCTCGTCCGCCGCCTCCTGGCCGGCCTGCCCGCCGGCAGCTACCTCTCCCTCAACGAGGGATCTCGCGGCACGGATCCGGTCTACGAGCAGGCCCAGGACGCCTACAACGAGCCCGGCGCGGTCCCGTACTTCCTGCGGCCGTTCGAGCAGATCGAGGCCTTCTTCGAGGGCCTGGAGCTGGTGGAACCGGGCGTGGTCTCGGTCCCGCGGTGGCACCCCGAGGCGCTCCCACGGAACCGATCGGCCAGCACGGCGGCCTGGGCCGCAAGCCGTAGCCCACGCACGGAAAGCCCCCGCGAGTCACGTCCTCGCGGGGGCTTCCTTCTTTCCGCCTGCCGCCGTGAAGGGTGAGAAGACGATCACGAGGCAGGACGACTCAACGGCGCACCGCCGTCAGGGCGCCAGCAGCAGCACGTCCGCGCGGGACTTGGCGGCCTCGTAACGCCGGGCCACGTCCTGCCAGTTGACGACCTGCCACATCGCCTCGATGAAGTCGACCTTCTGGTTGCGGTACTGCAGGTAGAAGGCGTGCTCCCAGGCGTCGAAGACGAGGATCGGGGTGGCGCCCTGGCCGACGTTGCCCTGGTGGTCGTAGACCTGCTCCACGATCAGCCGGCCGCTCAGCGGCTCGTAGGCGAGCACGCCCCAGCCCGAACCCTGCGTGGTCGCGGAGGCCTTGGTCAGCTGCGCCTTGAAGTTCGCGTAGGACCCGAAGGACTCGGCGATCGCGTCCGCGAGCTCCCCCACGCCGTCGGCGGCCAGCGGCTCCCCGCCACCGTCCTTCGGACCGGTCATGTTCTGCCAGTAGATGCTGTGCAGGATGTGCCCGGAAAGGTGGAAGGCCAGGTTCTTCTCCAGCCCGTTGATCGACCCCCAGGTCTCCTTGTCCCGCGCCTCCGCAAGCTGCTCCAGCGTGTCGTTGGCGCCTTTCACATAGGCCGCGTGGTGCTTGTCGTGGTGCAGCTCGATGATCTCGGGGCTGATCACGGGGGCGAGCGCGGAGTAGTCGTACGGGAGCTCGGGCAGCGTGTAGACGGGCATGACAGGACCCCTTCGAACCTCTTATTGCAATCTGACTTGCAAGTGCAGGCTAGCAGCATCAAGGCGGCGGAGGGGGGAGGGTCGGAAGCGTTGCGTGAATGCGTTCGGCAGGGCCGAGAGCGCGACCTACCACCGGTGTGTACGCGACAGGGGGATGCCGTGGGTCCGGAGATGGCCGAGCTCGCCAGAACGGCGGGCACGACGATGGTGACGCTGATGGCCACCCAGGCCTGGGAGTCCACCCGCGGGGGAGTTCTCGCCCTGTGGCGGCGCTTCCAGCCCGACCGGGCCGACACCGTGGGCGGTGAACTCGAGGCCACCCGCGAGGACCTGCTCCTCGCCCGCGAGTCGGGAGACACCGACACCGAGGCCGAACTCACCGCCGAATGGCAGGCGAGGCTGCGCCGGCTCCTGGTCGCCCGGCCGAGGTCGCCGACGAACTCCGCCGGAGTCTCGCCGAGTTGAATCCCGAGCTCCCCGAGGCGCACTCGGTGGTGGAGATCCGGCTGCGCGCCGAGGTCTCCGGCAGCGGCCGGGTCTACCAGGCCGGACGCGACCAGCACATCACCGAACGATGAGCGAACTCGGCGCCCGGGCCTCGGGCCAGGGGCGCATCTTCCAGACGTCCGGCGATCAGTACATCGAGGAACACCACCATCACTACGACGCCGGCGCCGGCGGACCGCTCTTCGGACGCCAGGTCGTGCCCCACGCGGGGGCCGGGCCGGCCGCTCCTGACTCCGTGCGGATGCCGCTGGTCGGCCGGGCGCCGGGCATCCTGCGCAACCGTGAAGAACTCCGTACGGCGCTCGGAGCGGCAGTCGCCGGGCCCGGCGGCGAGGTCCACGTCGTGCACGGCATGGGCGGCTGCGGCAAGACCGCGCTGGCGCACTGGCTGTTCAACGAGGCGGTACGCGAGCACGGCCGCGTCCGAGGAGGCCGAGCGCTTCGCGCGCCGTGCAGTCGAGGGGCAACGGCGCCTGCTGGGAGAGAACTCGCCCGAGACGCTGGACACGTGGAAGAGCCTGTTGGCACTCCTGGCCGAGACCGGCAAAGAGCGCGAATTCGAGACCGAGGCGTCCCGACTCCTCGGCGTCAGTGAACGCGAGCTGCCCGCGGACCACCCCACGGCGGTCGCGGTCCGCCACGAGTACGCCGAGAGCCTGCGGGTGCCGGGGCGCTACGAGGAGGCGGAGCCCCTGGCCCGTCGCGTGCTGGCCGACATGGTCCGGCTGCAGGGCGACGATCACCCCAAGGCCGTCGCCGCACGGTGCCTCACGGCCCGGATCGCTTACGGCTTGGGCCGTTTCGACGAGGCCTTCGCGTCGCTCGAAGAGGTCATCGAAGGCCGCGAGCGGGCGCTCGGTCCCGAGCACCCGCTCGTCGCGAACGACCGCGCGCGGCTCACCGAGTGGCAAGCCGAAGCGCGGCCCTGATCACCCCTTGGCGCGCGCCCGCTGCCACCCGTACCCCACCGCCGCCAACACCAGCGTCATCCCGCCCGTCGAGTACAACTGCACCCGCGTGTCCGGCTCCCGGGCCATCAGGACGAAGACGGTGGCCATGCCGGCCAGTGCGACCCACGTCAGCCACGGGAACGCCCACATCCGCACGACCAGCTTCTCGGGCGCCTCGCGCTCCAGGCGGCGGCGCAGGCGCAGCTGCGAGACGGCGATGAAGATCCAGACGACCAGGATCACCGCGCCGATCATGTTCAGCAGCCAGGGGAAGACGTCGTTCGGGCGCCAGTAGCTCAGCAGCACGCACAGGAACCCGAAGACCGAGGACGCCAGTACGGCGATCCGCGGCACCCCGCCCGAGACCCGGCCCAGCGCCTTCGGGCCCTGGCCGCGCTCCACCAGCGAGTAGGCGATGCGCGAGGCGCCGTAGACGTTGGCGTTCATGGCGGACAGCAGCGCCACCAGCACCACGACGTTCATCACCTGGCCGGCGCCCGGGATGCCGAGCTCGTCGAGGGCGGCGACGTACGGGCCCTTCTCGACGACCTCCTTGGAGTCCCACGGCACCAGCGTGACGATGACGGCCATCGAGCCGACGTAGAACAGCGCGATACGCCACATCGCCGTACGGACCGCGCTCGCCACGCCCTTGACGGGGTTCTCCGACTCGGCCGCCGCGATGGTGACCGTCTCCAGGCCGCCGTAGGCGAAGACCGAGGCGAGCAGGCCGATGACGAGGCCCTCGCCGCCGTTCGGCATGAAGTCGGTGAGGTGGCTCGCGCCGGGCGAGTCCGTGCCGGGCAGGATCCCGAGGATCGCCAGGACGCCGAGCACCAGGAACAGCGTGATCGCGCCGACCTTGAGCGCCGCGAACCAGAACTCGAACTCGCCGAAGTTCTTCACGGCCGCGAGGTTCGTGCCGCAGAAGACGACCATGAACAGCGCCACCCACGCCCACTCCGGGGTGCCCGGCAGCCAGCCGCTGACGATCTTCGCGGCGCCGATGCCCTCCAGGCCGACGGCCGTGCAGAGCAGGACCCAGAAGGACCAGCCGGCGGTGAATCCGGCCCAGGGGCCGATCGCCCGCTCCGCGTGCGCCGAGAACGACCCCGACGACGGATACGCGGCCGACATCTCGCCGAGCATCCGCATCACCAGCATCACCAGGACACCGGAGAGGGCGTAGGCGACCACGATGGACGGGCCGGCGGCGGCGATACCGGCGCCGGAGCCGACGAACAGACCGGCGCCGATCACCCCGCCGAGGGCGATCATCGACAGGTGGCGCTGCTTCAGGCCATGGGAGAGGGAGGCGTCGTCCCTGCTGGGCGGCGTCTGCGTGGTGGTGCTGCTGGGCATGGGCGCGGCTCGTCCAATGCGTGAGAGGCGTACGAGGGCAAAAACGCCGCCAGTCTCGGATGCCTCTTCGCTGACACGAAGAGGCATCCCACCATCCGGACAGTCGCGTCGCTCTGTGGTGCCTAGGCGGCGACCGACGAGTAGTGCGAGGCGTCGCCCTCGATGACGTAGCTCTCCTTACCCTCGATCCCGACGGGGATGTCCCCCGCGACCGTGACCCGGTGCAGACGGCGCGGCAGGCCGTCGTAGTTGTCGACGGCGTAGTGCTGGGTGATGCGGTTGTCGAACACGACGAGCTGGTTCGGCGACCAGCGGTGGCGCAGGATGTTCTCCGGCCGCGCGACGTACGCCTGGAGCAGGTCGAGGATCTTGCGGGACTCGCCCGGCGACAGGCCCACGATCCGCTGCGCGAAGCCGCCGATGAACAGCCCGCGCTCGCCGGTCATGGGGGTCCCCCCGCTTCGAGCGAAGCCGAGAAGTGGGGGAGGGTGGACGCGGACCACCGGGTGGACCGTGCGGTACTTGACCGAGGTGAACTGGGCGCGCCGGGCGGCCTGCACCTCGTCGACGTCCTCCTCCGGGACGGCGTAGTCGTAGTCGTTGGTGTGCTCGGCCCACAGCGTGTCGGCGAGGTTGCGCAGCGGCTCGGGCAGGTTCCGGTAGGCGGCGGCCGAGCTGGCGATCAGCGTCTCGCCGCCGTACGGCGGGACCGTGATGCTGCGCAGGCTGGTGGCCTGCGGCGGGTTGAGGACGAAGGTGACGTCGGTGTGCCAGTGGTTGGCGGCCCGTCCGGCCTCGCTGTCGACGGGCAGGACGCTCGGGGCGCCGGCGACGGAGGAGACCGTCGGATGGGCGGCGGTGATGTCGCCGAAGTGCCGGGCGAAGGCCTGCTGGCCCGCGTCGTCGAGACCCTCCGCGTCGAAGACGAGGGCCTTGTGGGCGTTGAGCGCCTCACGCAGGGCGGTGTACGTCTCCTGGTCGAGGGGCCGGGTGATGTCGACGCCCTCGACGCGGGCGCCGATGTTCGCGGTGACCTTGTGGATCTCGATGGTCATGGCGAGTTCCCTTCAGCGAATCGGAGGGTCAGACGAGTGCGGGGGCGAGGACGTGCTGGTTGGCGGGGCGCGGGAGGCCGTAGCGCTCGCGCAGGGTCCGGCGGGAGCCGCCGTACTCGGTGCGGAGCAGGCCCCGGGCGCGCAGGATCGGGACGACGTGGTCGACGAAGGCCGCGAGGCCGGACGGCAGCACCGCGGGCATGATGTTGAAGCCGTCGGCGGCGCCCGACTCGAACCAGAGCTCGATCGTGTCGGCGACCTGCTCGGGCGTACCCGCGAAGGTGAGGTGCCCGCGCCCGCCGCCGAGCCGCCCGATCAGCTGCCGCACGGTGAGCCGCTCGCGCCGGGCCAGCTCGACGATGAGCGTGTAGCGGCTCTTGGCGCCCTCGATGGCGCTCTCCGGCGGCAGGCCGGAGGGCAGCGGACCGTCCAGCTCCAGGGTCCCCGGGGCCAGGTGCAGCAGCCGCTCCAGGTGGTTCACGCCGTGCGTGTGCACGATGTGGTCCTCCAGGACCTGCTCGTTCGCCCGCGCCTCGGCCTCCGTCGAGCCGATCACCGGGACGATGCCGGGCAGCACCTTGATGTGGTCGGCGTCGCGGCCGGCCGCGACGGTCCGGGACTTGAGGTCGGCGTAGAAGACCCGCGCGTCCTCGATGGTCTGCTGGGCGGTGAACACCGCCTCCGCGTACCGCGCGGCGAACCGTTTGCCGTCCTCGGAGGAGCCGGCCTGCACGAGCAGGGGGTAACCCTGGGGTGTGCGCGGCACGTTGAGTGCGCCCTCGACGCTGAAGTAGCGGCCCTTGTGCCGGGGCGGGTGGATCTTCGCGTCGTCACCCCACACGCCCGCCGCCTTGTCGGCGACGATCGCGTCGTCCTCCCAGCTGTCCCACAGCTTCAGCGCCACGTCGAGGAACTCGGCGGCCCGCGCGTACCGCTCGGCGTGTGCCGGCTCGGCGTCCAGGCCGAAGTTGCGGGCGGCCTCGGCACCGGCGGTGGTGACGATGTTCCAGCCCGCCCTGCCGCCGCTGATGTGGTCCAGGGTGGCGAACTTGCGGGCCAGGTTGTACGGCGAGTTGTACGAGGTGGAGGCCGTGGCGATCAGGCCGATGTGCTCGGTGGCCGTGGCCAGGGCGGTCAGCAGGGTGATCGGCTCCAGTGCCCCGGCGGGCCGCTGGGCGACACTGCTCCACAGCTGCGGGCCGTCCGCGAGGAACAGCGAGTCGAAGGTGCCGCGCTCGGCGATCCGGGCGAGCCGCACGTAGTGCGCCAGGTCCACATGCGCGTACGGGTCGCTCTCCGGCAGCCGCCACGACGCCTCGTGGTGGCCGGTGGTCATCAGGAACGCGTTGAGGTGCAGCTGTCTGCGGGTCATCGATGGTCCTCCGTGACACCGAGCGCGGCCAGCAGCCGCTCCCGGTACTCGCCGAGCAGGGGGTCGCGGTACGACCGCGGGTGCGCGCGGTCGATGGTGAGGTCGAGGCCGATCCGGCCCCGGTCGAGGACGAGCACCCGGTCGGCGAGCACGATCGCCTCGTCCACGTCATGGGTGACGAGCAGCACCGAGGGCCGGTGGCGCTCCCACAGCTCCCTGAGCAGGCCGTGCATCCGGATCCGGGTGAGCGCGTCCAGCGCCCCGAACGGCTCGTCGGCCAGCAGCAGTTCCGGCTCGCGGACCAGGGACCGGGCCAGGGCGGCGCGCTGGGCCTCCCCGCCGGACAGCTCGCCCGGCCAGGCCCGCTCGCGGTCCTTCAGCCCCACCTCCTCCAGGGCCTCACGGCCGCGCCGCTCGGCGTCCTTGCCCTCGAGTCCGAGCAGGACGTTGGCGAGCACCCGTCGCCAGGGCAGCAGCCGGGAGTCCTGGAAGACCACCGACACCCGCTCGGGGGCGGTGAGCTGCCCGCTGCCCGTGACGCCGTGGTCGAGTCCGGCGATCGCCCGCAGGAGCGTGCTCTTGCCGGAGCCGCTGTGCCCGAGCAGGGCCGTGAGCTGTCCGTCCGGCAGATCGAGGTCGATGCCGTCGAGGACCGTGCGGCCGTCGAACGACCGGGTCAGGCCCCGCAGCTGGACGGCGGGCCGGGTCAGCTGCTCAGTGTGCGGCGCCATGACAGCACCCTCCGTTCGACGATGCGGACCGCGCTGTCGGAGATGAGGCCGAAGATGCCGTAGACGACCAGGCCGACGAGGATGACGTCCGTCTGGCCGTAGTTCTGCGCCTGGAACATCATGTAGCCGAGGCCGCTGGTGGCGTTGATCTGCTCCAGCACCACCAGGCCCAGCCAGGAGCCGGTCACGCCGAGCCGCAGCCCGACGAAGAACCCGGGCAGCGCGCCGGGGATGACGACCTGCCGGATGAACTGGTACTTCGACAGGTCCTGGACCTCGGCCAGTTCGACGAACCGGCTGTCGATGCCGGACAGCGCGGCATGCGTGTTGAGGTAGATCGGGATGTAGACGACGATCGCGATGATGGCGATCTTGAAGGTCTCGCCGATGCCCAGCCAGAGGATGAACAGCGGTATCAGACCCAGCGTGGGGATCGCCCGGTTGAGGTTGACCGTCCCGTCGATCAGCGCCTCGCCGGTCCGGGTGAGCCCGGACGCCAGCGCGAGCAGGATCCCCACGGCCAGACCGATCGTGAAGCCGGTGGCCGCGCGCTGCAGCGAGGTCAGGATGTCGTCCGGCAGCGTGCCCGCGCCCCACAGGCGGCCGGCCGTCTCCAGCACCGTCCAGGGCGCCGGGATCGCGCCCGGGTCGAGCAGTCCGGCCGCGGAGGCGACGACCCACAGGGCCAGGACGACGGCGGGCCCGACGATCCGGGTGGCGGGCAGCCGCTTGCCGGGGGCCAGCCGCCTGCGCCTGCGCACCTGACGCGTCTCTTCGGCGGCGGCGGCGAGCGGTGCGGCGGCGGTGGTCGTGTGCGTCGTCATGGTCACGGCGGTCACCTCCGGTACTCCGCGGGTACGGCCTTCGCCGCGATGGACTCGAATCGGTGGTCGAAGAGCTCGGAGACGTCGAACTTCTTCACGAAGCCGCCCTCCGCGAGCAGATCGGCGGTCTCCTGCTCCCACGCGATCGCCTCGTCCCAGCGCGGCGGGAACAGCGGCTTGTTGGCCAGCGCGGTGACCGCCTTCGCCTGGGCCAGGGTCAGGTTCTGCGTCCCGACGTAGAACTGCTCGTTCCACTCGTCGGGGTGCTCGTACGTCCACACCTGGCTCTTCGCCCAGTACGGGATGTACGCGGCGATCGCGGCGGCCTTCGCGGAGTCGTTCAGCACCGAGACCGGCGCCCACAGCAGGTTGAGCAGGTCCACCACGTCCGTGGTGATGGTCCGGGCGGACTTGTACTGCGCCAGGTAGGCGGGCGCCTGCGTGTTGCCGAGCGGGGCGATGTCCACCTGCCCGGACTGCAGGGCGGTGAGGAACTGGTTGCTGGTCAGCGGCACCAGCTCCACGTCGTCGTAGGCCAGCCCCGCCTTCTTCAGCGCCCGCAGCAGCACGACGCCCTGGGCCTGCCCCTGGGAGAAGGCCAGCCGCTTGCCCTTGAAGTCGGCGACCTCGCGGATGTCGCTGCCGGGCTTGGTGGCGAACAGGTAATTGGGCTTGCGGGTGATGTTGATCGCGACGATCTTCGCGTCGAAGCCCTGGTAGTACGCCTGGATCGGAGGAATGCCCGCATTGTTGGCGACCTCCAGCGACTTCGCGCGGAAGGCGTTGATGACATCGGGGCCCGCGCCGATGTTCAGCCAGTTGGACACCTTGAACGGCGGGTCGCGGAAGCCGGCCAGCTTGAACTGGAGTTGCTGCGCGTTCTGGTACGAGGCGATCTTCAGGCTCGTACCCGCGGGAACCTTGGTGGCCAGAGGGGCGTCGGAGGCCGTCTCGTCGGCGGCGGCGCTGCTGTCCGCGCAGCCGCTCAGTCCGGCCGCGGCGGCCGTCACGCCGAGCAGTGAGGTCAGGAACAGTCGCCGGTCGAGACCGGGTACGGGGGGCGAAGGCATGGGAGGACTCCCTGGGTATGGAGGAAGGCGCAGCACGCGGAATTCCGGGCAGGAAAAAACCGGGCAGGGGGAATTCACGCGAATTTCACACGGGAAGGAGAAGGCGCTCCGTGAACGGGCGCCGGGGGCGCGTCAACGGGTCAGCAACAGAGAGTGCGACAGCTCGTGAGCGGGCTCATGAACAGGATGTTCCCGGCCATGCGTAACTCCTGTCAATATTCGGAGTTTCTGAATTAAATGGCCTCAGGTGAGGCGCCCAGTGGATCCCGGTAGAGGACGTCGAGCGCCACCGAGCCACCCGCCACGGCCAGGACGGAATCCGGGAAACTGCTCGGTGACACGGTCGCGGCGCGTCCGGCTGCGGCCTCTTCCCGCAACGCGGTCAGACAGTCCTCCCGGTGCATGATCCCGATCTCCGTCACGACCACCCGCTCCGGGTTGAGCACATCGAGCAGCAGCCCCACCGCACGCCCGACCCTCCGCGACCGTTCCAGCAGCAGCCGTACCGCCACCGGGTCACCGGCCGCGGCGGCACCGACCACGTGCATCGGGTTCACTCCGTCGACGATCCCCGCCTCGCGGGCCCGCCGGCACAGAGTCCGCTCGCTCAACTCGGCCTGGAGGCAGCCCACACGGCCGCAGTCGCAGTTCTCCGTGCCGCCCGGCACCGGCAGATGGGCGATGGCCCCGGCCTGGGAGCGCGGCCCGTGGTGCACCTCGTCGTTGGTGGCGAACGCCGCGTCGACCACGTTGCCCGCGAACAGGTGCAGCACGCTGCGGCTGCCCCGTGCCCCGCCGAACAGGCGCTCAGCGTTGACCAGCGCCCGCGCGTGCCCGTCCACATGGACCGGCAGCCCGGTGTGCGCGCCGAGCACCTCCCGCACCGGCACCTCGCGCCAGCCCAGCAGCGGATGCTCGACGACGGTGCCAGAGTCCCGGTCCACCCAGCCGCCCGCCGCGAAACCGACACCCAGCGACCTGCTGCCGGGAGTCCCGGCGAGCAGCGCCGCCAGCCCGTCGGCTGCCCGAGCCAGCACCACCGCGGGCTCGGTGCGTTCGTGCTTCACCTCCCGCCGGGCCACCACCCGCCCGCGCAGATCCAGCAGCGCGACCGTGGTGTACGGCACCGCCACGTGCACTGAGCCGACCACGAACCGGGAGTCGTCCAGGTCGACCGGCAGATGCGGTCGGCCCACGCCCCTGGAGCGCCGGAGCTCGGCGGACTCGCGGACGAGCCCCAACTCGGCGAACCGGGCACAGTAGTCGGTCACCGACGCCGGCGACAGGCCGGTCAGCCGGGCGATGGTGCTGCGCGCGACCGGTCCGTGCTCCAGCACGGACCGCAGGACGACACTGGCGCTGGTGCGGCGCCGGTCGCTGTCGGCGACACGGGAAATGGGGGACGTCACAAGGGGAGCCGCGGTACGGGGCATGGGAATCTTCCTGGGGCCGGTCCGACACTGCGCCGTCTCGATCGGCGAGCCGGATCCGCTCCGCCCCGCCTCACATCGGGCGGCGACAGGTGGCCGTGCCCTGGCGTCGCAGGTCGACGTAGCGACGCGACGAGAAGTACCGGGCCTGGGCAACCATGTCCTCGACGCTAGCAAAACGGCCCGGAGCTGCCCAGACGGTGACCGACGGGCGAGACGGCGGACTCGGCGCCCTTGGGGGAACCCCACAGACGCCTCTCGCCCCGCCCTCGTGTCGCGCTCCACTCCGACTCCGTGACCGGGGTCACCCCGTATCCCGGTGTACGCCGCACCCTTTGTGCGGAGCCGACCAAGCGTCGGCTCGTGCCTTTGTCGACCACTGACGGTGATCGTGGTGTGGACGCTGGGATAGCGTCACGGTGTCCCATCGGCCCTCACCCTCGCGGAGTCCCCATGAGCACCGCTGCCGTCCCCACCCGCACCGGACAGGTCCTCGCCGACCTGATCCCCGCTTCCCGTGTCCGGGACGCGGCCCTCGTGCTCGGCGGCGCCGCGCTCACCGGCCTCGCCGCCCAGATCTCGGTGCCCGTGCCGGGCTCCCCGGTGCCGGTGACCGGCCAGACCTTCGCCGCGCTGCTCGTCGGCACGTCCCTCGGCGCCGGCCGCGGCTTCCTCGCGCTCGCGCTGTACGCCGTGGCGGGCATCGCGGGCATGCCGTGGTTCGCGCCGGCACCTCCGGGTGTACTGCCCTCCTTCGGCTACATCCTCGGCATGATCCTCGCCGCCACCGTCGTGGGCGCCCTGGCCCGCCGCGGTGCCGACCGCTCGATGCTGCGCATGGCGGGCACGATGCTGGTGGGCGAGGCGATCATCTACGCCGTCGGCGTGCCCTACCTGGCCCTGTCCACCGGTATGTCCGCCACCGCCGCGATCGCGGCCGGCCTCACGCCGTTCCTGATCGGCGACGCGGTGAAGGCGGCGCTGGCGATGGGGGCGCTGCCGACGGCCTGGAAGTTCGCCGACAAGCGCTGACACCGTCGTTCTCCACGAGAGGCTCGCCGGGGGACCTTCCCTCCACCCGGCGAGCCTCTCGTGCGTCGTGGCACTCTGAGGCCGGTTCAGACCTCCTGAGGCCGATTCCTGCCTCGTGAGGCCGCTTCAGCCCGCCTGTCGCCCCGGCTGCCGCCGCTGCGACCACCACAATCCGGCCACGCCCGCCGCGAGGAGTGACGCACCGGCCGCGCCCAGCGGCAGCAGTTCACGCGCCGGACCGGTCTTCGGCAGTTCCTTGCCGCCCGGGGAGACCGGCTTGTTGTCGGTACCGAGCAGCAGCGGCGTGGCCGGGGCGTCCGGCGACGGGTTGGTCGTGCCGAACGGCACCGGGCCCTGCTGCCAGAACGTCTTCCTCCCGTCGCCGGTCTGGACGGGCAGACAGATCTTCCCGGTCTTGCCCAGGTCGTACGTCGCGTCGACGGCGTACGACTTCGACTTGCCGGCCGCGAGATTGTCGACGGTGCAACTGAAACCGCTGTTCGAACCCTCCGGGAGACTGTTCTCGGCTATCGCGGAACACCCTTCGACATTCTTGACGGTGAGTCCGTCGAAACCGACGACCAAAAGCCTGATCTTCCCGCTGTCCTTGTTTCCCTCGTTCTTCACCGTGGCGGTAATCGCTGTCTTCTCGGAACCGTTGTCGACCGAGATCTTCTCGGGCAGCCGCGTGGTGAGCTTCACCCCCGCCGGTGCCTCGTCAACGACCTTTCCCCCCTTGCTGCTTGCGGGCCCTCCGTCTTCCGCGCCGGCAGTGCCGGAAAGGATCACCACCGCCGAGAAAGATGCCGCGACCAGCGATCCCGCGACCGCTGTCGTGCGACGAGAACTCATGTTCGTCCCCCTTGCGTCCCCCTGGACTGCGCCTGAATTCGCAGTACTGAAAGAGCTACCACAAGATTTCGCCGCACTATCCTGGTGCGGCGCGAAGTGTGACCGTTGTGTTTCACTGGAGTCGGTCGCGGCGTCGTGGAGGGGGTGCAGCGGATTGCCGGGGAATGCGAAGAGCGGCGGTGTTCCAGGGAAATTGGTGACGGGGCGCTATCGGTTGGTCGAAAGTATCGGCCAGGGGGGAATGGGGCGGGTGTGGCGAGCCGCCGACGAAATACTCGACCGGCAGGTCGCCGTCAAGGAAATGCGTATCGACGGTCTCGACGCGGAGGACAGCGGGACACGCCGGGAACGCACCCTGCGCGAGGCCAGGGCCACGGCCCGGATCGACCACCCCAACGTCGTCCGGGTCTACGACGTGGTCGACGAGGGCGAACGACTGTGGATCGTCATGGAGTTGGTGGCCGGCCGCTCCCTCGAACGGATCCTCGCGGAGGAGGGCCCGCTGGGCCCCCGCGAGACGGCCCGGATCGGGCTCGGTCTGGTCGCGGCGCTACGGCAGGTGCATGCGCGGGGCGTATTGCACCGGGACATCAAGCCCGGGAACGTCCTGGTGGAGAGCGGGGGCGGGTTGGCCGGATCGGGACGCCGCGGCGGCCCGGGTTCCGGCCAGAGCCCGGGCCCCCGCTCCCATGAACGGCGTGTCGTCCTCACGGACTTCGGCATCGCCGCGATCCAGGACGCCAAGGCACTCACGATGGTCGGCATGCTGGTCGGCTCGCCCGACTACATGGCCCCCGAGCGCGTCTCCGGCCGCCCGCAGGGCCCGCCGTCCGACATCTGGTCCCTCGGCGCGACCCTCTGCGCGGCCCTCGGCGGCCGCTCCCCCTTCTCCCGCGACACGACGCTGGCAACCCTGCACGCGGTCCTGTACGAGGATCCCGAACTCCCCGCAGCCTCCGGCCCGTTGCGCGACATCCTGACGTCCCTCCTGGGAAAGGACCCGCCGACCCGCCCGACCCTGGAGGACCTGGAAACGGCCCTGGAACCGGTGGCGTTCCCGGCTCCTACGCCGACGGTGTCGGTGGGGCCAGGGGCGTCGGTGGGGTCGGGGGTGGCTCACCTCGAGGACACCGGGCTTCCCGTTTCCCTCAGCCGCGCACAGGCAGCGACCGAGCGCCGCCCCCACCCCACGCCGGTACCCTCCCCGATGCCGCCGGGCGAACTCCCCGGCCCCGCCGTCCCGGCCATGCCCCGCACCGGCGCGGGCACGAGCCACCGCCGCCGTACGATGCTCGCCGCCGCGGCAGGCACGATCGCGACCGTCGGCGCCGTCGTGGGAATCATGCTGGCGACGTCATCCGGCTCACCCGGCGGCGACGACACCCGCGCAGGCTCCTCGGCCTCCGCACCACACACCACCGGCCCCACCCCGACGCCTACACCCACGCCCACATCCACCGTCGAGGGCACAGCACGGCCGCAGAGCCTGCCGCCGGGCACGCACCGGGAGGCCGGTGGGTTCGCCTGGGCGACGCCGGACGGCTGGCGGCGGGACGTCAAGACGGGCGCGGAGGTGCACTACACCTCCCCGGACGGAGCCCAGGAACTGGTCGGCAAGTCCGCCCTGGCCCGCGGGGACCTCCTGGAGACCTGGCAGACCTCGGAGCGCAACGCCCACCAAGGCCAGGACTACCGCAAGATCCGCCTGGAGGAGACGACATTCCGCGACCACCCGGCGGTGGTCTGGGAGTACACCTTCACGCTGGAGGGCGTCCGCTGGCACGCCCGTCTGCTCGGCTTCAACGTGGGCGGCACGTCGTACCAGATCAACACCTGGTACCAGTCCGGGATCGAGTCGGAGGCCCTCAGCACGTACGAGAAGGTCAAGGACAGCTTCACCGTGCTGTAGGGGCACTGTGGGCACAGGAGAAAGGGGCCTGCGGTGCGTGTCCTGATAGAACACGCACCGCAGGCCCCGCACATCGAAGGGCGAGCGCCGGCGGTCAGTCGGCCGAGACCTCGTCCAGCCCCTCGTTCTGGACCTGTGCGGCGGCAGCGGCCCGCTGGCCCCCACGGACCTTCTCCTTCACGAAGGCGATGACGAGCACCACCGCCGCGACGAGCAGCGACAGCAGCATGGTGGTGCGCCCGTCGTGCTCGGTGTCGGTGAGCATGTAGCCGAGGATGAACACGATCAGTGCGGCCGTAGCCCAGGTCAGATACGGGTACAGCCACATCTTGACGACGAGCTTCTCCGGCGCCTCGGCCTGGATGATCTTCCGCATCCGCAGCTGGGAGAAGCAGATCACCAGCCACACGAACAGGGCGACCGCGCCACTGGAGTTCACGAGGAAGAGGAAGACGGAGTCCGGGAACTTGTAGTTGAAGAAGACGGCGACGAAGCCGAACGCGACGGACGCGAGGATCGCCGTCCGCGGCACGCCGTTGGCGGTCGTGCGGGCGAAGGCCTTCGGCGCGTCGCCGCGCTGGCCGAGCGAGAAGGCCATGCGGGAGGCGGTGTAGAGACCGGAGTTGAGACAGGACAGCACCGAGGTCAGCACGATGAAGTTCATGATCTGACCGGCGTGCGGAATGCCGAGGGAGTCGAGCGCGGCGACGTAGGAGCCGTCGTCGGTGATGGACTTGCTGTCCCACGGCAGCAGGGCCACCACGACGAAGATCGAGCCGAGGTAGAAGACGCCGACACGCCAGATGATGCTGTTGGTGGCCTTGGTGACGGCCTGCTGCGGGTTCTCGGACTCACCGGCGGCCAGGGTGGCGATCTCGCTGCCCATGAAGGAGAAGACGACCAGGAGCACACCGGTGAGGATGGCGCCGGCGCCGTGAGGCAGGAAGCCGCCGTGTTCGGTGAGGTTGCTCAGCCCGGCCTGCTCGCTGTCCACGCCCGGCAGCACCCCGAAGACGGCCAGCCCGCCGATGACGATGAACGCGGCGATCGCGACGACCTTGATCCCGGCGAACCAGAACTCGAACTCGCCGTAGGAGCCGACGGAGACCAGGTTGGTGGCGGTGAGCACCAGCATCACGATCAGGGCCCAGCCCCATTGGGGCACGGCCGGTATCCACCCCTCCAGGATCACGGCGCCGGCGGTCGCCTCGACCGCGAGCACGACGACCCAGAAGAACCAGTACAGCCAGCCGATGGAGAACCCGGCCCAGGGCCCGAGCGCCCGGTCGGCGTGCGCGGAGAAGGAACCCGAGGTCGGGTTGGCGGCCGACATCTCACCGAGCATCCGCATCACCAGCACCACGAGCGTGCCGACGAGGGCGTACGACAGCAGGATGCCGGGGCCTGCGGTGGCGATACCGGAGCTGGACCCGACGAAGAGCCCGGCTCCGATGACACCACCGATGGCGATCATCGACAGATGCCGGTTCTTGAGCCCGGCCTGCAGCCCGGAGCTGCCGCCCGGTCCGCCGGATTCTCCGGGCCCTCCAGGGTCGTTTCCGGTCGTCTTCAAAGTCGGCTGCGAGGTCATGGAACGGATTTCCTTTGCGCCGGGGAGCTGTTCTTCCGTACGGAGCCGCACGAGCCGTACGAACGGGGTGTGTCGCGGCATGACGGTGTACGGGTCCTCGTACGAGCGGTGTACGAGCCGGACCAGTGAATCGGAGGCGAACGCTTTCGGGAACCTTTGAATCCAGATTGTTACTTGAGGTTTTCCTGAGGTTCCGTAATGCGGCTCACATTCGTCTCAAGTTTTCATGAGCGCCACCCCGCGCGCCTTCCCCGAAACACCCGTGTCACACTCGTCCCATGCGCGTGTACCTCGGCTCGGACCATGCCGGCTACGAACTCAAGAACCACCTCGTCGACTGGCTCAAGGCGGCGGGTCACGACCCCGTCGACTGCGGCCCGCACATCTACGACGCCCAGGACGACTACCCGCCCTTCTGCCTCCGCGCCGCCGAGCGGACGGCCGCGGACCCCGACGCCCTCGGCGTCGTCATCGGCGGCTCCGGCAACGGCGAGCAGATCGCCGCGAACAAGGTCAAGGGCGTCCGCGCGGCCCTCGCCTGGAGCGAGGAGACGGCGGCCCTCGGCCGCCAGCACAACAACGCCAACGTCGTCGCCGTGGGTGCGCGCATGCACTCGCAGGACGAGGCGACGAAGTTCGTCGAGACGTTCCTCGCCACCCCGTACTCCGGTGACGAACGTCACACCCGCCGCATCGACATGCTCAAGACATACGAAACGACGGGCGACCTCCCCCCGATCCCGCCGCACCACCCCCAGCCGGGGACCAACGCCTGAGCTGCTGAGGCCGGCCGGACATGCGAGCCAGGCACCAGAGGGAAGACCCGGAGCATGCGAGCGTGAGGACCCAGCGCCCGAGTTCCGTGCGGCATCCAGCCTGAGCTCTCTGTGGGCGGGCCCAGCGGTCCGAGACCCGGGCGTGGCCGCTCCATGGGGCGCAGCCCTTGGGCGGCGTCCAGGGGTTGCCCTTTGGAGGGCCGGGGTGCAGCGCCCTTGCAGGTCCAGGGAGTGCAGCCCTTTGCAGGCCCCGGGGCGCAGCTCTGCGGGTCCAGGAGTGCAGCCCTTGCGGGTCCGGGGTTGTCCTTTGCGGGTCCGGGGCAGCCCTCGCAGGTCCAGGGGGCGCGGCCTTTGCGGGTCCCCGGGGGGTGCAGCGCCCTTGCAGGTCCAGGGAGCCCCCGAGGCCTTTCGACCTCAGCCCTTTGACGAACTGCTTCGGGTGCGTGGGTGGGAACTCCCCTCGGGGCCCGGGGCAGAGCCCCGAGGCTGGGGACAACGGCAACGATCACAGGGAGAACCCGTGCCGGAAGGCCACACCATCCACCGACTGGCCCAGGACTACGCCGCCGCCTTCCTCGGCACCACCCCCCGAACCACCAGCCCCCAGGGCAAGTTCTCCGACGCCGCCACCTCCTCACCGGCACGGAACTCACCCACACCGAAGCCCACGGCAAACACCTCTTCCTCGGCTTCCGCGACACCGACTGGATCCACATCCACCTCGGCCTCTTCGGCAAGGTCACCTTCGGCCCGGCCCCCGCACCCCCGCCCACCGACACCGTCCGCCTCCGCCTCGCGAACAACACCGCGTACGTCGACCTCCGCGGCCCCACCACCTGCGCCCTGATCACGCACCCCGAGAAGCAGGCGATACACGACCGCCTCGGCCCCGACCCCCTCCGCGAGGACGCCGACCCGGACACCGCGTACCGCCGCATCACCCGCAGCCGTACGACGATCGCCGCCCTCCTCATGGACCAGAAGGTCATCGCCGGCGTCGGAAACGTCTACCGCGCCGAGGTCCTCTTCCGGCACGGCATCGACCCGTACCGCCCCGGCAAGGACATCACCCCCACCGAGTGGCACGCGATCTGGACCGACCTGGTCGACCTCATGCACGAGGGCGTCCGCAACAACCGCATCGACACCGTCCGCCCGGAGCACACCCCGGAGGCGATGGGCCGCCCGCCCCGCGTGGACGACCACGGCGGCGAGGTCTACGTCTACCGCCGGGCCAACCTGCCCTGCCACATCTGCGGCGGCGAGATCCGCACCGCCGATCTCGCCGCCCGCAACCTCTTCTGGTGCCCGGCCTGCCAACGCCCGCAGCCGCGGACGCTGAAGCAGGGCCGCAACGCCCCGGCCTCAGAAGCCGTGCGGCAACCACGGCGCCACACCGGCCCCGAACCCCACCGAGGCCTCCGCCAGCGCCCCCTGCCGCAGCTCCCGCACCCGCCCGGCCGCCCCCAGCGCGGCCAGGCGACACGCCGCCGAGGTAGGCCGCCCCCAACTCCCGTACGGACAAGGCGAGATCCGCCGCGTCCGCCGTACGCTCGCAGGACGCCCCCTTCGCGTCCCCGCTCAGCCGCCAACGCCCGCGTTCCAGGGGCAGAACGCGTCCTCCACCTCGAACACCACATCCACCGGCGCCTGATACGTCCGCGCCTCCAGCGCGGCCCCCACCTCCACCAGCCGTACGTACAGCGAGTCCCGCAACCGCGGCCGGCACCGCCGGATGTCGGACACCTGGTGCTGCCACGCGTCGTCCACCGGCCGGCCCCGCCGCCGTACCACCGTGCGACGTCAGGTCGATGCCGAACAGGAACCGCCACAGCGCCGCGTCGCGCCGCCGGGTCCAGCGCCGCCGACGTCCTCCAGCGATCACCGTGCCGTTGGGCCCGGCGGCTCCCAGTCCGGCTTGACGCGAAACCGCGCGTACCCGACGATCTCGCCGTCCCGCTCGGCGAGCACGCACTGCAGCGGCGAGGCCCCCTCCCGCTCGCTCTCCGGATCGAGCAGCCCGAGCCGCTCCCAGCCGGGCTGCCGGGCCAGCATCCCGGGCCGCGACGGCAACCAGCCGCGCGTACACCGCCTCGCACACGTCGAGGACATCGGCCGGCGCGGCGTACCGCAGCGCGCACGTCATCCGTGCCCGGCGGCAGCGACGACAGCCGCACCCGGGTCGTGTCGATCTCGGCGTTCAACTGGACGGTGGCGGTCGCCGTACCCGAACCGGCCGTAGATCGCCGGCTCGGAGGCGGTGAGCACGGCCAGCGGCTCAGCCCCAGGCGCGGACGTCGTCCAGCTGCCGCCGCATCATCGACGTCAGCACCCCGCGCCGGCGATGCGTGGCGGCGACGCTGACCATGGTGACGCCCGCCGCCGGCACGGAGGCGCCGCCGGGCACGGTGAGCCGGAAGCTGAACGCCCCGGCCGTCCCCACGCACTCGTCGCCGTCCCAGGCTCCGAGGGAACGGTCGATCTCGGTCAGCGAGTTCCACAACTCCCGTTCCTCGGCGGACTCCGGCACCCCGCCGAAGCCGCGGATCAGGGTGTCGTACCACTTGTCCCAGTCGTCCCGCCGAAGAACCCGAAGGTCGGTCGCGGAGCCGCTCGCGTCAGTCGCCATGGACCATGCCTACCAGGGCGATGCGGGACGAGCGAGGGAATTTCTCCCGGCCGGCGGCGCGGCGGCGCGCTGTGAAGTTCACTGTCGAAGTCGGCCCTCGGACGGGGGACAAGTGGGACCTCCCGTGCCAAGCAGCCGGTCCGATGGATAGGGTCCCGAACTAATGGCAGCAGGACGAGAGCGGCGCGCGGAGGCCGACACGTTCACGGCCCGGTTGAAGAAGCAGTGGCACCGGGCCCGCGTCGGCGTGCGCAGAAGCCGCCGTGGACTACTTCCGCGGCGACGGCTCGGACTGGATCGCCCTGGCCGGCCTGCTCCTGACCGTTCCCGCTGATCGCTGCCGCGACGCTGGCGAACTCGGTGTGGTTCTCGCCGGCCGCGCTGGTCCTGCCGATCGTCGCGGGCGGTCTGCTGCTGCGCCCGGCGAGCCTGCTCGGTCTGTACGCGGCGGCGGCCACGGCGCTGATCGTGGAGTCGGTGCAGCTGGGCCCGTACACGGAGGGGCCCTCCAGGGTCACCCCGGGCGTCGTGCTGGTGGTCGCCGCCTGCGGTTTCTTCGGGCTGCTGCTCGCCCAGTTCCGCAGCCGGGTCGGCGTGCCCTGGCGGCGCGGCGGCACCATGCTCTTCGACCTGCGTGAACGCATCCGGGTGCAGAGCAAGCTGCCCGAGCCTGCCGGACGGCTGGCACCGCGAGATGGCGCTGCGCCCGGCGGGCGGCCAGTCCTTCTCGGGCGACTTCGTGGTGGCGGCCCGCACCAACGGCGGCCGCACGCTGGAGGTCGTCCTCACCGACGTCTCCGGCAAGGGCATGGACGCGGGCTCCCGCGCCCTGCTCCTGTCCGGCGCCTTCGGCGGCCTGCTGGGCTCCCTGCCCCCGCACGCCTTCCTCCCCGCCGCCAACGGCTATCTGCTCCGCCAGGACTGGGACGAGGGCTTCGCCACCTCCATCCACCTGGTCCTCGACCTGGACTCCGGCGACTACGAGCTCTACTCCGCCGGGCCACCCGCCGGGCCTGCAGCTCAGCGCGGGCACCGGCCGCTGGGAGGAGAAGGCGGCCGAGGGCCCGCTCCTCGGCGTGTACGACGGCGCCCAGTTCGACCCCGTGAAGGGCACGCTGCGCCCCGGAGACGTGCTGATGCTGTTCACGGACGGCCTGGTGGAGACCTCCGACCGCGACATCGTCGAGGGCATCGACCGCCTCACCGGCGAGGCCGACCGCTACGTGGCCGGCGGCTTCCACGGCGCCGCCTGGCACCTCATCGAGGCGGTCGCCAAGGACGTCAACGACGACCGGGCCCTCCTGCTGATCTGCCGAGAGGGCCCGACGGCGGCGGCCGTGATCCGCTGAAGTGACAACTGCACGGCGATCGCCGGCGTGGCCGCGGCCACCCTGCCGGCCGGGCGGCGCTGCGCGGGGAGACACTGGAGCAGTGACCGAGACCCACCGCGCCCCGCTGACCCTGGCCCAGGTCGAGGCCATCGCCCGCGCCGCCCACGCCGGCCAGACCGACAAGGCGGGCCGCCCCTACGCCGAACACCTGCGGGCCGTGGCGGAGGGCGTACGGGAGCGCGGCGGCGACGAGGACCAGATCGCGGCGGCCTGGCTGCACGACGCCGTCGAGGACGACGCGCTGACGCCGAGCAGTGGCTGGACGAGGCCGCGCTGAGCCCCCGTACCAAGGCCATCGTCCTCGCCGTCACCAAGCGCCCCGGGGAGCCGCCCGAGGCGTACGCCGCACGCATCCTCGCCACCCCGGGCGCCCTGCTGGTGAAGCAGGCGGACCTGGCGCACAACGCGGACCCGGCGCGCCTCGCCGTCCTCGACGAGGCGACCCGCACACGACTGACCGAGAAGTACGCACGGATGCGCGCACTTCTCGGTCTGAGCGGGAGTGACGGTCCTCGGAGTGCTGATGCGCTGTCGCGCTGAGGCCCTTCTAGGCGCAGGCTCGGCTCGACCTGCTCGGCCGCTCCTGCGCGTTCCGCGGGCCAGCTCGGCCGCGTCCCGCTTGAACGCCCACTCCATCTTCGGCTCCATCGCGAACCGGAACATGCGCTGCACCGGCTTGGTGCACAGCACCGTGACGACGGCGGCCGCGAGCGACGGTCACGA
This sequence comes from uncultured Actinomycetota bacterium, assembly GCA_963798065.1. Lineage (GTDB taxonomy): Bacteria > Actinomycetota > Actinomycetes > Streptomycetales > Streptomycetaceae > Streptomyces. The sequence goes on from CAWCSC010000006.1 coordinate 93,996, forward strand.
AGATCTCGCCGAGCGGCCGGTGCAGCCAGGCGCGCTCGAACCAGCCCTGGTAGTCGCCGGCCTTCACGAGGAAGCCGTGCAGCAGATAGCCGTACAGCGTGCCCGCGCCGAGCGCGGTGAACCACATGTGGCGGCGCGGCACCCAGGCGAAGAAGCAGGCGGTCAGCACCAGCGAGCAGCCGAACATCGCGAGCACCATGACCGGGCCGGCCCACCACGGCGCGCCCAGTTCCTGCGCGGCGTCCCGGTGGTAGAACCACGCGGTGTTCATGCGCGGCACGGCCCACCAGCCGAAGGCCAGCGCCGCGGCGAACACCGGCACGGCGAGGCGATCCGCACCGAGCGGCGGCGCACCATGTGGAAGTGCTCGGGCTTCATGCACCAGGCCCAGCACGAAGTACGGCAGGAACTGCAGCACGCGCTGCAGGTCCAGGTCGTCACCGATCTCCGGGGTGACGGTCGCCAGCATGGCGAGGCCGAGCGCGATCGGCAGCGGCCAGCGCACCATCTTCCAGATGGGGGTGGTCATCCGCCAGATGAACAGCGCGCACAGGAACCAGGTCAGGTACCACGGGTCGAGCAGGCTGATCGTCCTGGCCCGGGTCGTCGTCGATCCAGCGCTTGAAGAGCGGGTAGGCCGTCTCGAAGACGATGTACGGCACGGCGACGCCGGTGATCAGGCGCTTCAGCCGGTCTGGGGCCGCATGTCGAAACTGCGCGAGAAGAAGCCGGAGATGATGATGAACGCCGGCATGTGGAAGGTGTAGACGACCGGTGTACACGGCCTCCAGGATCCGGCTGTCGCCCTTGAGCGGCTCCCAGGCGTGGCCCATGGCCACGAGCACGATCGCCAGGTACTTGGCGTTGTCGAAGAACGCGTCGCGCTGCTTGCCGTTCTGGCTTGTTGCTGGGGGCTCTGCGGCGAGCGCGGGCTCGGCACTCCGTCCAGCCGGCGACTGTGCCGGGGGAAGTGGCGCTCTGCGGTCGCCGTGCGGTCGCAGCGAGTTCGTCACAGACCCTCCCGCCAGGAAGCTCGGGGAGACGATCCGGGACCTCGCTGCGCTTGCGGGGGACGAGGCAGCGTGGAACATCTGAGGCACCCTAGCGTCCCTGTGGCTATTCGTAAAACCCGCGACGTCATTCCTGGTTATTCGCTGTGGGTACCCCGGATTTCGGGTAGCTGACGTCCCTGTCGACCGTGATGGCCAACACATCTTCGATGCCGCGCTGCACTCATCACAGGCGCCTGCTTGTCCGGATTCATCCGGACTAAGCGGTGCATAAGACCAGCAGGCGACTCCGGTGGAATGTCCGCTTCCTCACTCTTCGAGGCCCTGCTTCCGCCGTCGTTGAGGAGCCTGTGGCAGCAATTCGAATTAGCTGCGAACGTGATGTGTGGAGATGGAAACGATTCAGCCGAATTCCCTCCGGGGGTGGCGCGTCGAAATGCCGTACGGGCCCACGCGTCGAGGTGGCCCCGCCCGGCGGGCACGCGCGCGGATCCGGGACAGCCGTGGCGGACGATGCGTCACGGCCGCATAGCGGGGCCCGGTTGGTGGCACGATGGTTCTGGCGGGGGTGCGCGGGGTTGCGTCCCCGGGCCGGGAGAGCGGACCGACCGAGGGTGTGATCAGTTGTGGCCATTTCACTGTCCGTGGTGTTGCTGTTGGCGATCATCTTGGTGGTGTTGATGCGAGGGGGCTCCATCAAGGCCGGCCCGGCGATCGTGGCGATCCTCTTCGGCTTCTTCCTCGCCTCGACCGGCATGGCCGCCGCCATCAGCCGGTTCCTCAACTCGATAGCGGAGACGATCAACTCCATCAGTTCTGACCGGGTCCGTCGGGAGCACACCTCCGGGCCGGTGCCACGGGCCCGGAAGGACGTGCGGATACGCTCGTGCGTGATCGTCGGACGGTCCGTGAACGGGGGAACGTACGGGGATGGCGCTGCGCGATACGGACCCGGCGGAGGTGGGCGGCTACCGGATCGAGGACCGCCTCGGCTCCGGCGGCATGGGCGTGGTCTACCTCGCCCGCTCGGCCTCCGGCCGCCGCCTCGCCGTCAAGGTGGTGCACGGCGCAGTACACCGACGACGAAGAGTTCCGCACCCGTTTCCGCCGCGAGGTGGCCGCGGCCCGCCAGGTCAGCGGTGCGTTCACGGCCCCCGTCGTGGACGCGGACGCCGACGCGTCGCGCCCCTGGATGGCCACGGTCTACATACCGGGCGCGGACCTCGGCACCCACGTCCGCGACCACGGCCCGCTGCTCCACACCGCCGCCTGCGTGAACTCGCCGCCGGTCTCGCCGAGGCGCTGCGCGACATCCACCGCGCCGGAGTGGTCCACCGCGACCTGAAGCCCGCCAACGTGATGCTCGCCGAGGACGGCCCCCGCGTCATCGACTTCGGCATCTCCCGCGCCGCCGAGTTCGCCGCCGCCGACGTCCTCACCCAGACCGGCCGCGTCATGGGCACCCCGCCCTTCATGTCGCCGGAACAGTTCGCCTCCCCGCAGGACGTCGGCCCGGCCGCCGACATCTTCTCCCTCGGCTCGGTCCTCGCCTACGCCGCCACCCGCCGCGGCCCCTTCGACAGCCCGAGCCCCTACGAGACGGCCGTCCGGGTCGTCGAGGGCGACACCGGCCCTCGCCGACGTCCCGGCCGAATTGCTTCCCTTCGTCCGCCTCTGCCTGGAGAAACACCCCAAGTCCCGCGCCACCGCGGACGAACTCCTGACCCTGCTGCGCGACGGACACCTGCCCACCTCAACCCAACTGCGCGACGGACACCCGGCCACCTCACGCCCGGCCACCTCACGCCCGGCGGCCGAGGGCCCGAAGACCGGTCCGGCCCCGCTCAGGTCCACGGCGCCACCACCCGGCGACACGACACCCGAGCCCGCCCGGCCGGGCGGCAGCCGCAGACGCCGCTACCTCCTCGCCGCGGCCGCGGTGACGGCCGTGACCGCCGTCCTGGCCGCCACCACCGTCGTCCTCGGCATCGCCCTCTCCCGGGACAGCGAGCCCGGCCCCCCGGCCGCCGTCACCCGCAGCGACCTCCCCGAGGGCTGGAAACCCTGGGCCACCGCCGCGAAGGCCCCCAAGGGCGGAGAACGCCTCCTGAGCGGCGCCGACAGTTCCCTCGCGGGCTGTGCCGCCGTCGACACCTCCCTGGTGTGTGCCGGCGCACACCTCATGGCGACCCGCTTCGCCCTCGCCGACGGCCGCAGCACCTGGTCCCGGCCCGTCGACCCCACGGCCGACGGCTCCTCCAGCAACGGCGCGCTCATCGGCGCCGCCGACCACCACGTCTACGCCTACGAGGCCGAGGAGGGGGAGACGGCGGCCGGTCCCTGGTTCAAGTACACGGTGTACGCCCTGGCCGCCGACACCGGCGAGGAGCTCTGGCGGACCGGAACCGGCACCGGCCAGACGTCCTCGGTCCCCGACAGCACGCAGGGCGCTGCCACGGCCGTCCCCGAGGGTGTCGTCACCTTCTACGGATCCCAGGGCGACCAGTACGCCCTGCTCGACGCCGAGACGGGCGAGGTCCGCTGGACACGCCCGAAGCCGAGCGCCCCGTCCGGCTGTCTGCTGCGCTCGGCGCCGGCCGCGCCTACCTCGTCTGTGCGATCGGGCTGTCGGGACGAGGAGCCAGACGCACCACCGTCTCCCAAATCGACCCGGCCACCGGAAAGGCCCGGTGGACCGTCGAGGCCAAGGGCGCCTTGGAGATCCTCGGCCAGCACGACGGACGCCTGGTACTCGCGGACGCCTTCTCCACGGACCGCGGCCTGACCCTGATCGACGTCTCCTCGCGCGAGCTCACCGTGCGACGGCTGGCCCAGCCCCGGCCCGTGGACGCGGACGCGTACCTGGTCCGCGGCACAGGTCTATTTCACGCGCGACAGCGGCGGCGTTCGCGCGGTCTCGCCGCGCACCGGCCGCCACGCTGTGGGAATCCAACTCCACCGTGGAGCAGCAGGGGCCGCCCACCGCCTCCGCCACCCACCTGTACGTGGCGTCCCCCAGCGGCCGCCTGGCCGCCCTGGACGCGAGCACCGGCGAGGTCGAGGCCACCAGGGACGGCCGCGACGACGGCGGCAGAACCGACAGCATGCTCGTCACCTCGGGCGCCCCCCTCGTCCTCGCCGGCGACGCCCTGTACGTCCCGTACGGAATCCGCTCCGTCTACACCGTGAACATTCGCGACCTCTGAATATCCGAGGCACCGGAAAACACCGCGGGCCCGGTTCCGAAGAACCGGGCCCGAGCCGTACAGAGCGGGCGACGGGAATCGAACCCGCGTAGCTAGTTTGGAAGACTAGGGCTCTACCATTGAGCTACGCCCGCACAGTGCGCGCCGCAGGTCGGTGACCGCGGCACGCAAGCATCGTAGCGGGTCGTGCCCCTCGTCGCACACCGCATTCGCGCACGGGCCTCCCCGGCGCCGACGCAGGGCAAATGCGGCGGCCGGACGGCCTGCGCCATGTACCCTACGTGTCGCACCAGACGGGGTGTGGCGCAGCTTGGTAGCGCGTCCGCTTTGGGAGCGGAAGGCCGTGGGTTCAAATCCCGCCACCCCGACCACCATCCGATCACCTCAGTGATCGTCTCCCGGTCATTTGCGTGATCGCCTTTTGGGCGGCGTAGTCGCTGCGGTTACTATGCAAGCTGCGCGCCCGTGTGTCTCAGCGTCTGAAGTCCTCCGGGCGGCGAAATCCGCCGGGCCGCTCTGGCTCCGGCAGAACCCAAGAAGTCAGCCACAAGGAGACCGAACCGTGAAGAGCGCCGTGGAGACCCTGAACCCGACTCGGGTTCGGCTCACTGTCGAGGTGCCCTTCGAGGAGCTCAAGGACAGCCTCGACGCGGCGTACAAGAAGATCAACCAGCAGGTCACGGTGAAGGGCTTCCGTAAGGGCAAGATCCCGGCCCGGGTCATCGACCAGCGGTTCGGCCGCGGTGCGGTGCTGGAGGAGGCCGTCAACGACGCGCTGCCGAAGTTCTACACCGAGGCGGTCAACGAGGCCGAGCTGAACCCGCTGGGCCAGCCCGAGGTCGACATCACGGAGCTGAAGGACGGCGAGACGCTGAACTTCACCGCCGAGGTCGACATCCGCCCGACCATCGAGATCCCGGACTACTCCGGCATCGAGGTCGAGGTCGACGCCGTCGAGGTCACCGAAGAGGACGTCGAGAAGTCGGTCGAGCAGCTCCGTGAGCGCTTCGCCTCCACCTCCCCGGTCGAGCGTGCCGCCGAGGACGGCGACGTCGTCACGATCGACCTGCAGGCCAAGGTCGACGGCGAGGTCCTGGAGGACGGCGTCGCGGACGGCGTCTCCTACACCATCGGCTCCGGCGAGCTGCTGGACGGCATCGACGACGCCGTGAAGGGCCTGGAGGCCGGTGGCGAGGCCACCTTCACCTCCGAGCTCAAGGGCGGCTCGGCAGCCGGCAAGGAGGCCGAGGTCACCGTCAAGGTCACCCAGGTCGCCGCGCGTGAACTGCCCGAGCTGGACGACGAGTTCGCGCAGCTCGCCTCCGAGTTCGACACCCTCGAGGAGCTGAAGGCCGACAGCCGCAAGCGCCTGGAGAACATGAAGCAGTACGACCAGGCCACGCAGGCCCAGGAGCGCGTGCTGGAGAAGCTGCTCGAGCTGGTCGAGGTCCCCGTCCCCGAGAAGCTGCTCGAGGACGAGGTCAACACCCGCAAGCACAACCTGGAGCACCACCAGCTCGGCCAGATGGGCCTCGACCTCGAGAAGTACCTGGAGATCCAGGGCAAGACGGTCGAGGAGTTCGACGCCGAGACCAAGGAAGCCGCGGTCAAGGGCATCAAGACCCAGTTCGTCCTCGACGAGCTGGTCAAGCAGGAGAAGCTGAACGTCAACCAGGAGGAGCTCACCGAGCACCTCATGCGCCGCGCCGCCTCCTCCGGCATGTCCCCCGACCAGTTCGCCCAGGCCGTCGTCGAGGGCGGCCAGGTTCCGCTCCTGGTCGGCGAGGTCGCCCGCGGCAAGGCCCTGGCCGTCGTGGTCGAGAAGGCCACGGTCAAGGACACCAACGGCGAGGTCGTCGACCTGGACGACGAGGACGAGGAGACCGAGGCCCCCGAGGCCGAGGCCGCCGAGGCCGCCGAGGAGAAGACCGAGGGCTGAGCCCCCGGCACCGACTAGGCCGTAGGGAAGGCCCTGGGGTACGATCCCCGGGGCCTTCTTGCCGCCCGCGGGGGCAGCGCGCCTCAGGGGCGCGGGGCTGTATCGATGTGCGGCTCAGCCGCGCGGGCGCGACAAGCCCCCACGGGCCCGCAGCCGCCCACAAGAAGATCCACCCACGGCGAGACCGTACGGCCCCCGGCGGAGCCCGTCGCGCTACGCCCCCGGCGAACACTCGCTTCTCCGGGATTCCCCGAAGGGACCCGCGCGTTAGGGTCCATGAATACGAGGGCAGGGGAGTCTGCGAACGGCTCCAGCCCCGCAGGGAAACGTGAGACGGCCCGGCGCCGTCGTAAGACGAGCAGGTGGATACGTGACGAATCTGATGCCCTCCGCCGCCGGCGAGCCTTCCATCGGTGGTGGCCTCGGTGACCAGGTCTACAACCGGCTGCTCAACGAGCGGATCATCTTCCTCGGCCAGCAGGTCGACGACGACATCGCCAACAAGATCACCGCGCAGCTGCTGCTCCTTGCCGCCGACCCGGAGAAGGACATCTACCTCTACATCAACAGCCCCGGCGGCTCGATCACGGCCGGCATGGCGATCTACGACACCATGCAGTACATCAAGAACGACGTGGTGACCATCGCCATGGGCCTCGCGGCCTCGATGGGCCAGTTCCTGCTCAGCGCCGGCACCCCCGGCAAGCGCTTCGCGCTGCCGAACGCCGAGATCCTGATCCACCAGCCCTCCGCGGGCCTGGCCGGTTCGGCCTCGGACATCAAGATCCACGCCGAGCGGCTGCTGCACACCAAGAAGCGCATGGCCGAGCTGACCTCCCAGCACACCGGCCAGACGGTCGAGCAGATCACCCGCGACTCGGACCGCGACCGCTGGTTCGACGCCTTCGAGGCCAAGGAGTACGGCCTCATCGACGACGTGATCGACGACGGCCGCCGGTATGCCGGGCGGCGGCGGCACCGGGGCCTGAGCGGTCCCCACGGGGCCTGTGGCGCCCCGTGAGCCCCACGGAGCCCTCCCGGGCCCCAGCGACCCCAGACAGCCCCCAGCCGACCGCCTCAGCCCTTTTCAGGAGACACCGTGAACCACTTCCCCGGCAGCGGCATGTACGACCGTATGGACGCCGTGCAGGACATGAGCGCCTCGCAGGGCCGCTACCCGGGCCGCAGGCCGAGTCCCGCTACATCATCCCGCGCTTCGTCGAGCGCACCTCCCAGGGCGTCCGCGAGTACGACCCGTACGCGAAGCTCTTCGAGGAGCGCGTGATCTTCCTCGGCGTCCAGATCGACGACGCCTCCGCCAACGACGTCATGGCGCAGCTGCTGTGCCTGGAGTCGATGGACCCCGACCGGGACATCTCGGTCTACATCAACAGCCCCGGCGGCTCCTTCACGGCGCTCACGGCCATCTACGACACGATGCAGTTCGTGAAGCCGGACATCCAGACGGTCTGCATGGGCCAGGCCGCCTCCGCCGCCGCCGTCCTGCTGGCCGCCGGTACGCCGGGCAAGCGCATGGCGCTGCCGAACGCGCGCGTGCTGATCCACCAGCCGTACAGCGAGACCGGCCGCGGTCAGGTCTCCGACCTGGAGATCGCCGCCAACGAGATCCTCCGGATGCGCTCGCAGCTGGAGGAGATGCTGGCCAAGCACTCCACCACGCCGGTCGAGAAGATCCGCGAGGACATCGAGCGCGACAAGATCCTCACGGCCGAGGACGCGCTGAGCTACGGCCTCATCGACCAGATCATCACCACCCGGAAGATGGACAACTCGAGCCTCCGCTGAGGCGAGAGGCTGTATCGTCTGCCGCCCCTTGGCACGGTTTGGCACGGTCCACGTCAAAGTGAACCGCGCCAAGGGGGGCCCGAACGAGGGGCCCGGCAAGGTACCGTCGGACATAAGGCAGCACCAGGAGCCGCTGGACGTGGACGTCCAGTCGTCTCCCAGGCGAAGGGGAAGCACACCGTGGCACGCATCGGTGACGGCGGCGATCTGCTCAAGTGCTCGTTCTGCGGCAAGAGCCAGAAGCAGGTCAAGAAGCTCATCGCAGGGCCCGGTGTGTACATCTGCGACGAGTGCATCGACCTCTGCAACGAGATCATCGAGGAAGAGCTGGCGGAGACCAGCGAGGTGCGCTGGGAGGAACTCCCGAAGCCCCGCGAGATCTACGAGTTCCTCGAGGGGTACGTGGTCGGCCAGGAGGCGGCCAAGAAGGCCCTCTCCGTCGCGGTGTACAACCACTACAAGCGGGTCCAGGCCGGCGAGAACGGCGGCGGCCAAGGCCGCGACGACGCCATCGAGTTGGCGAAGTCCAACATCCTCCTGCTGGGCCCCACGGGCTCCGGCAAGACCCTGCTCGCGCAGACCCTGGCGCGCATGCTGAACGTCCCCTTCGCGATCGCCGACGCCACGGCGCTGACCGAGGCGGGGTACGTCGGCGAGGACGTCGAGAACATCCTGCTGAAGCTGATCCAGGCCGCCGACTACGACGTCAAGAAGGCCGAGACCGGGATCATCTACATCGACGAGATCGACAAGGTCGCGCGGAAGAGTGAAAACCCGTCGATCACGCGCGACGTGAGCGGCGAGGGCGTCCAGCAGGCCCTGCTGAAGATCCTGGAGGGCACCACCGCCTCGGTCCCGCCGCAGGGCGGCCGCAAGCACCCGCACCAGGAGTTCATCCAGATCGACACGACGAACGTGCTGTTCATCGTGGGCGGTGCCTTCGCCGGCCTGGAGAAGATCATCGAGTCCCGGGCCGGGCGCCAAGGGCATCGGCTTCGGCGCGCAGATCCGCTCCAAGCGCGAGATGGAGGCCAAGGACCAGTTCGAGGAGGTCATGCCGGAGGACCTGGTCAAGTTCGGCATGATCCCCGAGTTCATCGGCCGCCTCCCGGTCATCACGTCGGTCCACAACCTCGACCGCGAGGCCCTGCTGCAGATCCTGGTCGAGCCGCGCAACGCGCTCGTCAAGCAGTACGAGCGCCTCTTCGAACTCGACGGCGTGGAGCTGGACTTCGAGCGCGAGGCCCTGGAGGCCATCGCCGACCAGGCCATCCTCCGCCAGACCGGCGCGCGCGGCCTGCGCGCCATCATGGAGGAGGTCCTCCAGGGCGTGATGTACGAGGTCCCGTCCCGCAAGGACGTGGCCCGCGTCGTCATCACGGCGGACGTCGTCCACTCCAACGTCAACCCGACGCTGATTCCGCGGGATGCGCGGGGGCGCGGCCCGGGCGAGCAGAAGACGGCCTAGCCACTGCACGTACATCACGCGAAGGGGCCCCGGTCGACTGGCCGGGGCCCCTTCGTCGTGCCGTCGGCGTCAGGCCTTGACGCGGACTTCCTCGCGGACCTTGGTGGTGATGTCGATCGCCACGTCCTTGGTGACGCCCTGTGGCCGCGTCAGCCGGCGACACCATGCGCGATCGTGCTGTAGTCGGCCCACGCGCAGAACCAGTTGGTCTTCTCCTTCTTGGTCAGCTCGTCCTGCACCCTTGGCCGACTGGCACTTCATGACCGCGCCGTCGAGCTCGGCCTCCTCGGGCTCGCCGATCAGCTCGGGCCTGCCGGTGCTCGGCCGCAGGAGGAATCCTTCTCGGCCGCTTCTTGAGGTTGGCGAAGAACACGTCCAGCGTCGTCTCGGGGTCGGCGATCTCGCCGTAGGCACCGCCGCACGTGAGGCTCTTGGCCGTCGCCATCTTGCGTCAGCGGAGCTGACGGATCGTCGGGGTCGTAACTCGTCAGGTCCACGGTGCTGTAGAGGCCGGCCACGGTCTTGGCGTTCTTGACGCCGCTCTTCTCCAGTCCTCGACGTCGTCGCTGGCCGTCTGGCCGCTCCTTCGTGCGTGCGCTTGTACTCGCTGAGCACCTTCGCCGGCGTCGCAGCTTGTGCGGCGCCGTCGTCCTCCAGGCCGCCGCCCGCCGCCCCCGCCGAGCACGAAGTACGCGCCCACGCCGATCGCCGCCACGACGGCCACCGCGCCGATGATCAGGCCGGTCTTCTTCTTGCCGCCGCCCGGCGCCGGCGGCTGGGGCACGCCGTACGGGGCCTGGCCGTAGGGCGGCTGCGGCTGCTGGCCGTACGGGGGCTGCTGGCCGTAGGGCCGGCCTGCTGGGGCGGGACGCCCTGCGGGGCCTGCTGCGGGTAGCCGTAGCCGGGCTGGGGCGGAGGGGCCTGCTGGGGGTAGCCGTAGCCGGGCTGGGGCGCCTGCGGCGGCTGGCCGTACGGGCCCCTGGCTGGCCGTACGGACCGGGCTGCTGGGGCTGCTCCGCCGTACGGGCCCGGCTGGTTGTAGCTCATGTCTGGGTTCCCCTCCAGATGCTTATGTGTTCGCGGACATCCTGGCGCAGACCCGGCGTGTGCATGGCATCGGGGGCTCCACCGTTACAAAGGAAACGCGTTTCGGGACAGGGCCGTGACACCTCTAAACTGACCCCCGTGACCGAGAACGCTCAGCAGCAGCCACCAGCGCCCAGCACCGAACTGCCGACCCAGTACGCGCCGGCCGACGTAGAGGGGCCGCTGTACGAGCGCTGGGTAGAGCGGGGCTACTTCGAGGCGGACGAGAAGAGCGACAAGCCGCCGTACACCGTCGTCATCCCGCCGCCGAACGTCACCGGCAGCCTGCACCTGGGGCACGCCTTCGAGCACACCCTCATCGACGCCCTGACCCGCCGCAAGCGCATGCAGGGCTACGAGACGCTGTGGCAGCCCGGCATGGACCACGCCGGCATCGCCACGCAGAACGTCGTCGAGCGGGAGCTCGCCAAGGAGGGCAAGTCCCGGCACGACCTGGGCCGCGAGGCGTTCGTCGAGCGCGTCTGGCAGTGGAAGGGCGAGTCCGGCGGCCAGATCAGCGGGCAGATGCGCCGCCTCGGCGACGGCGTCGCCTGGTCGCGCGAGCGCTTCACGATGGACGAGGGCCTGTCCCAGGCCGTCCAGACCATCTTCAAGCGGCTCTACGACGACGAGCTGATCTACCGCGCCGAGCGCATCATCAACTGGTGTCCCGCGCTGCCTGACCGCGATCTCGGACATCGAGGTCGAGTACCAGGACGACGACGGCGAGCTCGTCTCCATGAAGTACGGCGACGGGGACGACACCATCGTCGTCGCCACCACCCGCGCCGAGACGATGCTCGGTGACACGGCCGTCGCCGTCCACCCCGAGGACGAGCGGTACAAGCACCTGATCGGCAAGCTGATCAAGCTGCCGCTGACCGACCGCTCCATCCCGGTCGTCGCCGACGAGCACGTCGACCCCGAGTTCGGCACCGGCGCCGTCAAGGTGACCCCGGCGCACGACCCGAACGACTTCGAGATCGGCCAGCGCCACGACCTGCCCGGCCATCGACGATCATGGACGAGCACGCGCGTCATCACCGCCCACGGCCCCTTCCAGGGCCTGGACCGCCTGGAGGCCCGCTCGGCCATCGTCGCCGCGCTGCGCGCCGAGGGCCGGATCGTCGCCGAGAAGCGGCCGTACGTCCACTCGGTCGGCCACTGCTCGCGCTGCAAGACCACCATCGAGCCGCGCCTGTCCATGCAGTGGTGGGTCAAGGTCGGCCCGCTCGCCAAGGCCGCCGGTGACGCGGTCCGCGACGGCAGGGTCAAGATCCATCCGCAGGAGATGGAGAAGCGGTACTTCGACTGGGTCGACAACCTCCACGACTGGTGCATCTCGCGCCAGTTGTGGTGGGGCCACCGCATCCCGGTCTGGTACGGGCCGAACGGCGAGGTCGTCTGCGTCGGCCCCGACGAGGAGCCGCCCGGGACCGAGGCGAGGGCTGGCGGCAGGACACCGACGTCCTCGACACCTGGTTCTCCTCCGGCCTGTGGCCCTTCTCCACGCTCGGCTGGCCCGAACAGACCGAGTCGCTCGCGAAGTTCTACCCGAACTCCGTCCTGGTCACCGGCTACGACATCCTCTTCTTCTGGGTCGCCCGGATGATGATGTTCGGCCTGTACGCGATGGACGGCACCCCGCCGTTCCACACCATCGCCCTGCACGGCATGGTCCGCGACCAGTTCGGCAAGAAGATGTCGAAGTCCTTCGGCAACGCGGTCAACCCGCTGGACTGGATGGACAAGTACGGCAGCGACGCCCTGCGCTTCACCCTCGCCCGCGGCGCCAACCCGGGCGTCGACGTCCCGATCGGCGAGGACTGGGTCCAGGGTTCGCGCAACTTCGCCAACAAGATCTGGAACGCGACCCGCTTCGCGCTGATGAACGGCGCGACGGTCGAGGGCCCGCTGCCGGACGCCGTCCGACGATGTCGTCGACCGACCGCTGGATCCTCTCCCGCCTCAACTCGGTCGTCGCCGAAGTCGACGCGTTCTACGAGGACTACCAGTTCGCGAAGCTGTCCGACGCCCTGTTCCACTTCGCGTGGGACGAGGTCTTCGACTGGTACGTCGAGCTGTCCAAGACGACGTTCCAGGCGGGCGGCGAGGCGGCCGAGGTCTGCAAGCGGGTCCTCGGCGAGGTCCTCGACGTCACGCTGAAGCTGCTGCACCCGGTGGTCCCGTTCGTCACCGAGACCCTGTGGACCACGCTCACCGGCGGCGAGTCGGTCGTCATCGCCGACTGGCCGAAGCGACAGCGGCTTCCGGGACGCCGGCCGCCGAGCGGGAGATCGAGACCCTCCAGTCGGTCATCACCGAGGTCCGCCGCTTCCGCGCCGACCAGGGTCTCCAGCCCGGCCAGCGGGTTCCGGCCCGGCTGACGCTGGACGGCACGCCGCTCGCGCCCCACGAGGCGGCCATCCGCCAGCTGCTCCGCCTCCAGCCGGAGGGCGACGCCTTCACGGCCACGGCGACCCTCCCGGTCGCCGGCGCCGAGGTCGCCCTCGACCTCTCCGGCACGATCGACGTCGCGGCGGAGCGCAAGCGGCTCGCGAAGGACCTCGCCGCCGCGGAGAAGGAGAAGGCCCAGGCCGACGGCCAAGCTCGGCAACGAGGCGTTCCTGGCGAAGGCCCCGGACCACGTCGTGGAGAAGATCCGCGGCCGCCTGGCCAAGGCGGAGGAGGACATCGCGCGCATCCAGGCCCAGCTGGAGAGGCTGCCGCAGGCGTTAAGGCGTTCGTACGGCTGTGAAGGCCCCGGCGCTGGTCGGGCGCCGGGGGCCTTTACGCAGCCTCAGGGGCGCGGGGAACTGCAGCGATGTGCAGCCCCCGCCGAGCGCGCGCGGCCGCCCGACGGGCGCAAGCCACCCGCAAGCAATGTCAGTCGGTCTCCGTAGACTGGCCCCGTGAGCGAGCTCCCTCCAGACCGACCAGCGACGACCAGCCCGACCCCCTCGACCCCTTCGACGAGATCATCGCGGAGGAGACCGACCGCGACCCCGACCTCGCGGTCATCGAGGCCGGCAGCCGCACCCTGCGCACCCAGGGCGGCCCGCCGGAGGCCGACGTCCCCGCCCGGCCCGAGGACCCCGAGGTGGACAAGGCCCTGCGCGAGGTCGAGGCGGAGCTCGCCACCCGCTGGGGCGAGACCAAGCTGGAGCCCTCCGTCAGCCGGATCGCCGCGCTGATGGACGTGCTGGGCGATCCGCAGCGGTCGTACCCCTCGATCCACATCACGGGGACGAACGGCAAGACCTCCACCGCCCGCATGATCGAGGCCCTGCTCGGCGCCTTCGAGCTGCGCACCGGCCGCTACACCTCGCCGCACGTGCAGTCGATCACCGAGCGCATCAGCCTCGACGGCGCCCCGATCTCCGCCGAGCGGTTCATCGAGACGTACCAGGACATCAAGCCGTACATCGAGATGGTCGACGCCCAGCAGGAGTACCGGCTGTCCTTCTTCGAGGTGCTCACCGGCATGGCGTACGCGGCCTTCGCCGACGCGCCCGTCGGACGTCGCCGTCGTCGAGGTCGGCATGGGCGGCTCCTGGGACGCCACCAACGTGATCGACGGCGACGTCGCCGTCGTCACGCCCATAGACCTGGACCACACCGACCGGCTCGGCGACACGCACGCGCGAGATCGCCACCGAGAAGGCCGGCATCATCAAGCAGGACGCGACCGTGATCATGGCCCAGCAGCCGGTGGACGCGGCGCAGGTGCTGCTGAAGAAGGCCGTCGAGGTGGACGCCACCGTGGCCCGGGAGGGCCTGGAGTTCGGCGTCGTCGACGCGGCAGGTCGCCGTCGGCGGCCAGCTGGTGACCCTGCGCGGACTCGGCGGCGAGTACCCCGAGGTGTATCTGCCGCTGCACGGCGCGCACCAGGCGCACAACGCGGCCGTCGCCCTCGCCGCCGTCGAGGCGTTCTTCGGCGTCGGCGCCGCAGCGGGCCGAGCCGCTGGACATCGACACGGTCCGCAAGGCGTTCGCCGCCGTCGCCTCGCCGGGGCGGCTGGAGGTCGTACGGCGCTCGCCGACCGTCGTGCTGGACGCCGCCCACAACCCGGCGGGCGCCCGGGCCGCCGCCGAGGCGATCGGGGAGGCCTTCGAGTTCAGCCGGCTGATCGGTGTCGTCGGCGCGAGCGGCGACAAGAACGTGCGGGGGCTGCTGGAGGCCTTCGAGCCGATCTTCGCCGAGGTCGTCATCACGCAGAACTCCAGCCATCGTGCGATGGACGCCGACGAGCTGGCCGCCATCGCCGTCGAGGTGTTCGGTGACGAGCGCGTCCAGGTCGAGCCGCGGCTGCCGGACGCGCTGGAGGCCGCGATCACGCTGGCCGAGGAGGAGGGCGAGTTCGCGGGCGGCGGTGTGCTCGTCACCGGTTCCGTCATCACCGTCGGCGAGGCCCGACTGCTCCTGGGAAGGGGCTGAGATCCGCGTGCGTACGCTCTGTTCCTCGACCCTGATCGGCGAGTTCTTCGTCATCGGCTTCGCCGGTCTGGTCGCCATGAAGGACCCCGATCTGTCCATGTCGACGGTGTGGACGGTCAGCGGCATCGCGATGTTCCTGTGCCTGGTGCTGTGCGGCCTGGTGACCCGCCCCGGCGGCGTCGTCCTCGGCTGGGCGCTGCAGATCGCGCTCATCGCGTCGGGCTTCGTCGTGCCGACGATGTTCTTCCTGGGCGCGATCTTCGCGGCCCTGTGGTGGGCGTCGGTGCACTACGGGCGGAAGGTGGACGAGGCGAAGGCGAGATTCGCCGGCCCAGGCGCGACTCCTCCACACCTGACGCTGCGTAACGAGCGCCCCGACACGCCCGGTAACCTCGTCCCTCCGCACAACCTTGACGTATAAGGAGCCCCGTCGTGACCCAGCGCACCCTCGTCCTGCTCAAGCCCGACGCCGTCCGTCGAGGCCTGACCGGCGAGATCATCAGCCGTATCGAGCGCAAGGCCGGCTGGCGGATCACCGCGCTGGAGCTGCGCACCCTGGACCAGGACACGCTGGAGCAGCACTACGGCGAGCACAAGGGCAAGCCCTTCTACGAGCCGCTGGTGGAGTTCATGGCCTCCGGCCCGGTCGTCGCCCTGATCGTCGAGGGCGAGCGGGTCATCGAGGGCGCTGCGCGCGCTCGCCGGCCCGACCGACCCGATCGCCGCGGCTCCCGGCTCCATCCGCGGCGACTACGGCGTCATCGTCCGGGAGAACCTGATCCACGCCTCCGACTCCGAGGAGTCCGCCGAGCGCGAGGTGAAGATCTTCTTCCCGGGCCGTGCTGAAGCGCGGAGACGCGAGCACAAGTCTGGGGGCGGCCGAGCTCCCAGCCTTTTCGTGGCATATGCGTGCCGATCGAGGGAACGATCGCCCCCGAATGGCCCGTCTCCACAAGCGAGGCGGCACGCCATCTGCTGACAATGGCGGAGACCCTCCCGCAGTGTTCGCGAAGGCGCGTCTACGATGGAAGCCTTCACGTCACAGCACCCACCTTCGCCTACCTGAAAAGCCCTCAAAAGCTCCTGGGAAGGCCAGACGAATCCTGATGGGGAACTCAATGTCGTTCATCGGCCGTGACATGGCTGTCGACCTCGGGACCGCCAACACGCTGGTGTACGTCAGGGGTCGCGGGATCGTACTCAACGAGCCGTCCGTCGTCGCGATCAACACCAACACCGGTGGCATCCTCGCGGTCGGTGCCGAAGCGAAGAAGATGATCGGGCGCACGCCCGGCAACATCGTTGCCGTACGTCCGCTGAAGGACGGCGTGATCGCCGACTTCGAGATCACCGAGCGGATGCTCCGCTACTTCATCCTGAAGATCCACAAGCGGCGGTATCTGGCTCGTCCGCGGGTCGTCGTCTGTGTGCCCTCGGGCATCACGGGCGTCGAGCGCCGCGCCGTCATCGAGGCGTCGTCCCAGGCCGGCGCCCGCCAGGTGCACATCATCGAGGAGCCCATGGCCGCGGCCATCGGCTCCGGCCTGCCGGTCCACGAGGCCACGGGCAACATGGTGGTCGACATCGGCGGCGGCACCACGGAGGTCGCGGTCATCTCCCTCGGCGGCATCGTCACCGCCCAGTCCATCCGCGTCGCGGGCGACGAACTGGACAACGCGATCATCCAGCACATCAAGAAGGAGTACTCCCTTCTGCTGGGTGAGCGCACGGCCGAGCAGATCAAGATCACGATCGGTTCGGCGTACGACCTCGACTCCGACGAGCACACCGAAATCCGCGGCCGGGACCTGGTCTCCGGGCTGCCGAAGACCGTCGTCATCTCCGCCGGCCGAAGTCCGCAAGGCGATCGAGGAGCCGGTCAACGCGATCGTCGACGCCGTCAAGACGACCCTCGACAAGTGCCCGCCGGAGCTGTCCGGCGACATCATGGACCGAGGAATCGTTCTGACCGGCGGCGGCGCGCTGCTGCGCGGGCTCGACGAGCGGCTGCGCCGGGAGACCGGCATGCCGATCCACATCGCCGAGGACCCGCTGGACAGCGTGGCGCTCGGCTCCGGCAAGTGCGTCGAGGAGTTCGAGGCGCTCCAGCAGGTGCTGGACGCCCAGCCGCGCAGATGACATAACTCTTCGATTCCGCCGTACGGGACGATCTCCTCTCGTGCGGCGGATCGTTGATATAGAGGCATAAGCTCCCGAGCCCAAACGCAGCCCGCTTGCGGTTTCCGCATCGCCCGGGCTTCCGGTTCCCGAATTCCTATGAGGAAGGGCACGGCCGCCGCACGTGAGGGACACACGAGAGAGCCGGCTGCTCCTGGTGCTGCTGATCGCCATCGCGTTCGCACTGATCACGGTGGACATCCGCGGTGGGGAGGACTCGCCGGTCGACGGTGCCCGGCAGGCCGCGGCCGACGGTCTTCGGCCCGATCGAGAACGGTGTCTCGTCCGCGGTCGACCCGGTCGGCAACGCGGTCTCCGCCATCCGTGACTCCGGCGAGCGGCACGACCGGCTCGCCGTGCTGGAGCAGGAGAACGCGGCCCTGAAGGCGCGAGCTCGGCAGCGACGACCGCAGCCGCAGCCGCCTCAAGCAGCTCGACAAGATGCTGAAGGTCGCCGGCCAGGGCCAGTACGGCATCAAGGGCGCCGAGGTCATCGCCATAGGAGCCGCCCAGGGCTTCTCCTGGACCATCACCATCGACGTCGGCGCCAACGACGGCATCAAGCGCGACATGACCGTCCTGAACGGGGACGGGCTCGTCGGGCGCGTCACCACCGTCGGCCCCAACACCGCCACCGTGCTGCTCGCCAACGACCCCGACTTCACCGTCGGCACCCGGATGGAGGCCGGCGACGAACTCGGCTTCGCCTCCGGACAGGGCGACCGCCCGCTGCGCGTCGAACTCCTCAACGGCAAGGCCGAGGTGAAGAAGGGCGACCGGCTGGTCACCTTCGGCTCGCAGGCCGACAGGCCCTTCGTGCCCGGCGTGCCCGTCGGCGTGGTCTCCCGCGTCGACCCCTCCGGCGGCGGCCTGACCCGCACGCTCTACGTCACGCCGTACGTCGGCTTCACCAAGCTCGACATCGTCGGCGTCGTCGTCGAGGTCCCGAAGAAGGACCCGCGCGACACGGTGCTCCCGCCCAAGCCCAAGCCGACCCCCAGGCCGACGGTGACGGTGACCGTGACGCCGTCCGCCGAGGCACCCGCAGACGGCCAGAACCAGCAAGAGCAGTAGGAGCTGTCACCCCATGCGCGTCAACCGGATCCTGCTCTCCTCCGCCCTGGTCGTCGTCGCCCTGGTGATCCAGGTGAGCGTCCTCGCCCGCCTCCACCTGCCGGGCGCCGTCCCCGACCTGCTGCTGCTCACCGTCCTCGGCCTCGCCCTGGTCTACGGCCATGTCGGCGGCGCCCTCGTCGGCTTCGGCGCCGGCCTGCTCGCCGACCTCGCCCCGCCCGCCGACCACGCCGCCGGGCGCTACGCCCTCGTGCTGTGCGTCATCGGCTACCTCGGCGGGCCTGGTGAAACCGGAGACGGGCCGGCTGAAGTCCGCCACCGGCCCCATGGTCGTGGTGGTCGTCGCCGCCCTCGGCTCGACCCTGCTGTACGCCGGGGTCGGCGCCCTCGTCGGCGACACCGCCGCCCGCCATGTCGGCCTGGGCAGCCTGCTGTTCACGGCCGCCCTGTACGACCTGCTGCTCGCCCCGTTCGTCGTGCCGGGGATCATGGCCCTGGCCCGGCGCGCCGAGAACGATCCGCTCGCCGATTCCGGCTCCGGCTGGCGCAGGCCACCGACATCTCCTCCGGTTGGCTCTCCGGCGGCACGGGCCTGAAGATCGGCAGCCAGCGCAACGGGCTGCGGGTGAAGGCGGCCCGGGCCCGGATGGCGCGGGCCGGGCGCATCAAGGGGGTCAAGCGGCTGTGAGCACGACGGGGAAGCTGTCATCCCGTCATCAGCAGTACTCCGTACCGCCACCGTACCGCGAGAGGGGGAGCCGGCAGCAGTGACCAACATTCCCGAGACCGGCCGGAACACACGGGTCCAGATCCGGCTCATCGTCATCCAGGTCCTCGTCCTCTCCCTCCTGCTCACCCTCGGCGGACGCCTGTGGTACCTCCAGATCCGTGAGGGCGCCGCGTACGCCAAGGAGGCGTCGGGCAACCACGTCCAGCAGGTCGTCCAGCCGGCCGTCCGCGGCTCCATCCTGGACGCGCGCGGTGTGGCCCTCGCCGACAACGAGACGCGGCTGGTCGTCTCCGCCTCCCGTACCGACCTGCTGAAGATGCCGGACGACGGCAAGGACGTCCTCGCCAAGCTCGCCGAAGGTCCTGGGCATGACGCCCAAGGAGGTCCAGGCGAAGGTCCGGCTGTGCGACGCCGAGACGCCGCAGCCCTGCTGGAACGGCTCGCCGTACCAGCCCATCCCCATCACCGACGAGGCCACCGCCAAGCAGGCCCTGCAGATCCGCGAGCGCGCCGAGGACTTCCCCGGCATCACCGCCGAGCCGGAGGCAGTGCGCCGCTACCCGAGCCCCGGCAAGGCCAACACGGCCCAGGTCCTCGGCTACCTCTCGCCGGTCACCGACGAGGAGATCAAGCAGGCCCAGAACACCAACTCGCCGTACCTGCGCTCCGACCAGGTCGGCCGCTCGGGCCTGGAGCGCCAGTACGACAAGGCAGCTGCGCGGCAAGGCCGGCGTCACCCGCTACGAGGTCGACAACCTCGGCCGCGTCATCGGCCAGGCCGAGGCCGACCCGACCCACCCGGGCGACAACCTCGTCACCAGCATCGACTCCCGCGTGCAGCGGATCGCCGAGTACCAGCTGAACGAGGCCATGAAGGAGGCCCGCAAGCAGCACGACCGGAACACCGGCACCAACTACAAGGCCGACTCGGGTGCCGTCGTGGTGATGGAGGCCAAGACCGGCCGGGTCGTCGCCATGGCGTCCAACCCGAACTACGACCCGAACGCCTGGGTCGGCGGCATCTCCGCGAAGGACTACGCGCGGCTCACCGGCAAGAGCTCCAACTACCCGCTGCTCAACCGCGCGATCCAGGGCCAGTCGGCGCCCGGCTCCATCTTCAAGGTCATCCCGACGGCCGCCGCGGTCAACGCCGGCTACTCCTTCGACGGCCCCTACCAGTGCTCCAGCTCGTTCAACCTCGGCGGCCAGGTCTTCAAGAACTTCGAGTCCAAGGGGTACGGCCCGATCAGCCTCGGCCGCGCCCTGGAGGTCTCCTGCGACACCGTCTTCTACCGGCTCTCCCACGAGGAGTGGAAGCGCGACGGCGGAGCCAAGCCGAAGAAGAAGACCAACGACTGGTTCTACAAGACCGCCCACCAGTTCGGCCTCGGCAAGGAGACCGGCATCGACCTGCCCAACGAGGTCACCGGCCGCGTCCCCGACCGCCAGTGGAAGCTGGACTACTGGAAGGCCAACAAGGACGCCTGGTGCCGCACCGGCAAGCGCAGCGGCAGCTACGCCGAGAAGATCGCCTACGAGAACTGCCTCGAAGGCAACCGCATGCGCGCCGGTGACTCCGTCAACTACTCCATCGGCCAGGGCGACACACTCGTCACCCCCATCCAGATGGCCACCATCTACGGGGCCATCTCCAACGGCGGCACCCTCTACAACCCCTCCGTCGGCAAGGCCGTCATCAGCGCCGACGGCAAGACCGTCACGCCGATCGAGCCCCAGTCGCACGGCAAGCTGCCGATGACGCGGACGACGCGCGACCGGATAGACGATGCCCTCGCGGGAGTCGCCACCCGCGGTACGGCCGCCTGGCGGTTCGGCGGCTGGCCGCAGGACAAGATCCCGATGCACGCCAAGACGGGTACCGCCGAGGTCTACGGCAAGCAGACGACCTCGTGGTTCGCCACGTACACCAAGGACTACACGGTCGTCATGACGATCTCCCAGGGTGGTACGGGCTCCGGCGCCTCGGGCCCCGCCGTCCGCAACATCTACAACGCGCTGTACGGCGTCTCCGAGGACGGCGACATCAACCCGAAGAAGGCCCTGCTGCCCACCCCGGCGAAGGCCCTGCCGAAGGTCAGGACGGACGGCACCATCACCTCCCCGAAGGTCTCCAAGGACCCGGCCAAGGACCAGCAGGCCGACAAGAAGGACCCGAACGCCCCGGCCGACCCGCTCCAGCCGGCGACGCCGGCCTCGCCGAAGCCGCAGAACCGTGACACCCGAACGCGGCGGCGCCGCAGGGGAAGCCGGAGGTTGCCGACATGACCGGCGGTGTGAACAGCTTCCAGGTCTCCGGCTACGGGCCCGAGCGCTCCGGCTGGACCCGGCTCCTCGCCCGTGACTCGGTCGTGCGGCGGCTCGACTGGCCGATACTGCTGTCGGCGCTGGCCCTGTCGCTGCTCGGCACGCTCCTCGTCTACTCGGCGACCCGCAACCGCACCGAGCTCAACCAGGGCGACCAGTACTACTTCCTGGTCCGGCACCTGCTGAACACCGGCATCGGCCTCGCCCTGATGGCCGCCACGATCTGGCTCGGCCACCGCGCCCTGCGCACGGCCGTGCCCGTGCTGTACGGCCTCTCGGTCCTGCTGATCCTGCTGGTGCTCACCCCGCTCGGCTCCACGATCAACGGCGCCCACTCCTGGATCAAGCTCCCCGGCGGCTTCTCGCTGCAGCCCTCGGAGTTCGTGAAGGTCACGATCATCCTGGGCATGGCGATGCTGCTGGCGGCCCGGGTCGACGCGGGCGACAAGCAGTACCCCGATCACCGCACCGTCGTGCAGGCCCTGGGCCTGGCCGCCGTGCCCATGCTGATCGTGATGCTCATGCCCGACCTCGGGTCGGTCATGGTCATGGTCATCATCGTGCTCGGCGTGCTGCTCGCCTCCGGGTCGTCCAACCGGTGGGTGTTCGGCCTGCTCGGCGCGGGCGCCACCGGCGCGATCGCCGTCTGGCAGCTCGGGGTGCTCGACGACTACCAGATCAACCGCTTCGCCGCCTTCGCCAACCCCGAACTCGACCCGGCCGGCGTCGGCTACAACACCAACCAGGCCCGTATCGCCATCGGCTCCGGCGGCCTGACCGGCTCCGGCCTCTTCCACGGCTCGCAGACCACCGGCCAGTTCGTGCCCGAGCAGCAGACGGACTTCGTCTTCACCGTCGCCGGGGAGGAGCTGGGCTTCCTCGGCGGCGGCCTGATCATCGTGCTGCTCGGCATCGTCCTGTGGCGGGCCAGCCGTATCGCCCGGGACACCAGCGATCTGTACGGCACGGTCGTGGCCGCGGGCATCGTCGCCTGGTTCGCCTTCCAGACGTTCGAGAACGTCGGCATGACACTCGGCATCATGCCGGTCACCGGCCTGCCGTTGCCGTTCGTGTCGTACGGCGGTTCGTCGATGTTCGCCGTGTGGATAGGGGTCGGCCTGTTGCAGTCGATCCGGGTACAACGACCGATGTCGGCCTAGCGGGCAGTAACGGGGGGAGTGGAATGTCCGGGGAGTACGTGGCCCTGTGCCCGGTGACCGAGGACCTGGTGAGTCATCTCATCGCACTGGCGGAGCTGGACCTGGCCGACGACGACGCCATCGAGGCGCGGATGCGTGAGGTCGGCTGGCCCGACTGGTCGCAGGCGGTGCGGGGACCGGAGTACGAGGACACACCCGATGTCCCCGAAGCCACCCACGTCACCCCGCAGGGCCACTTCGTCACCTGCGACGGCGACGGCTCGCTCTACCTGCCGTTCGCCTACCTCTACTCGGTCGACGGCGGCCTGCTCGACGAGGACTGCTGGGGCGCCCTGCCCGGCTGGACCAGCCAGGAGGGCGCCTGGCGGCCGGAGTTCGACGCGCACTTCGGCACCGTGGTGCGGCGCTTCACCGACCGGCTGGGCCTGCCGAACCACGACATCCGGCAGCCCAGGTACGACACCCGGTACGTCAGCTGGCGCCTGGAGCACAACGTGCTGATCGTCGGACAGGGACCGGAGCCGCTGTCGTACCACCAGTTCGAGGACGCCCACGTGTACCTCGTCTCCCGGACGGTGCAGGACGCGCCGTTCCCGGACGGCGAGGAGATGCGGGCCCTGCTGACGACCTGAAGGTGACGACCCTGCTCGGGGGCGCTCACCACTGCTGTCCCGGTCGGTCAGCCACTAGATTTGTTTCATGGCGGAGACGAAACGCGAGATCGAGCGCAAGTACGAATCCGACGAGAGCCGGCTTCCCGACCTGACCGGTGTCACCGGGGTCGCGGCCGTTGTCCACAGGGGTGTCGTCCACCTCGACGCCACGTACTACGACACCGCGGACGAACGCCTCGCCGCGTCGTCCGTCACCCTGCGCCGCCGCACCGGCGGCTCCGACGCGGGCTGGCACCTGAAGTTCCCGGTCGCCCCGGGCGTCCGCGACGAGATCCACGCCCCGCTCTCCGACACCCTCCCCGACGACCTCGCCGGGCTCGTCCGCTCCCGCGTCCGCGACGGCGAGCTGCTGCCCGTGGTCCGGCTGCGCTCCGACCGCGACGTACGCCACCTCGTCGACGCCGACGGCCGGCTGCTCGCCGAGATCGCCGCCGACGCGGTGCACGCCGAGCGGCTCACGGCCGGCGGCGGCGAGACGCAGTGGACCGAGATCGAGGTGGAACTCGCCGACGAAGGCGATCCGGCCTTCCTCGACAAGGTGGACAAACGGCTGCGCAAGGCGGGCGTACGGCCGTCCGCGTCGGCGTCGAAGCTGGCCCGCGCCCTCGCGGAGACGGCGCCGGACAAGAAGCGCGCGCCCGCCTCCGCCGGGGACCCGGTGACCGCCGGGGACCATGTGCTCGCGTACGTGCGCACCCAGCGCGACGCCATCGTCGAACTCGACCCGGCCGTCCGCCGGGACGCCGAGGACTCCGTGCACAGCATGCGCGTGGCCACCCGCCGGCTGCGCAGCACCTTCAAGTCGTTCGGCAAGGTGCTCGACCGGGCCGTCACCGATCCCATCGGAGACGAGCTGAAGTGGCTGGCCGGCGCGCTGGGCCTGGACCGGGACCGCGAGGTGCTGACCGAACGGCTGACGGCGGCCCTCGACGAGGTGCCCGCCGCCCTGGTCCGCGGCCCGGTCACCGAGCGGCTGCACACCTGGTCGAGGGCCGAGCACGGCGGGGCCCGCGGCCGGCTCATCGGCGTCCTGGACTCCCGCCGCTACCTCGCCCTGCTCGACACCCTGGACGCGCTGATCGCCGACCCGCCGCTGCGCAAGGCCGCCGGAAAGAAGCCCCGCAAGGTGATCGCCAACGCCGTGAAGAAGGACTTCCGCAAGGTCACCGGGCTGGTCCAGCAGGCACGGGAACTGGAGCCCGGCACCGACCGGGACGTCGCGATCCACGAGGCCCGCAAGAAGACCAAGCGCACCCGCTACGCGGCGGAGGCGGGCAGACCGGCCCTCGGCAAGCCGGCCAAGACCCTGGTCAAGTCCATGAAGGCGCTGCAGAACCTGCTCGGCGAGCACCAGGACAGTGTGATGGCCCGGCAGACCCTCCGCGAGCTGTCGGCGGTCGCCCACGCGGCGGGGGAGAGCGCCTTCACCTACGGCCTGCTCCATGAGCGCGAGGAGCAGCGGGCCGTGCGTGTGGAGGCCGAGCTGCCCGCGTTCTGGGACGGGATCAAGGACGGGGCGGCGGGCCTCTGAACCGCCGGGCGTACGGAGGTGCTCCGCGATCGCGTTAGTCTGAATGGTCACCCCTGTCAGTTCAGTCCAGCTCACGAAGGTGCGCGACATGCCTGCCGAAGTCGCTGCGTCGGTGTTCCCGCAGCTCGAAGCTCTGCTCCCGCACGTGCAGAAGCCGATCCAGTACGTCGGCGGAGAGCTCAACTCCACGGTCAAGGAGTGGGACTCCTGTGACGTCCGCTGGGCGCTCATGTACCCGGACGCCTACGAGGTCGGCCTGCCCAACCAGGGCGTCATGATCCTCTACGAGGTCCTGAACGAGCAGCAGGGCGTCCTCGCCGAGCGCACCTACAGCGTGTGGCCGGACCTCGAGGAGCTGATGCGGGAGCACGACGTCCCGCAGTTCACGGTGGACAGCCACCGGCCGGTGAAGGCCTTCGACGTGTTCGGCCTGTCCTTCTCCACGGAACTCGGCTACACGAACATGCTGGCGGCCCTGGACCTGTCCGGCATCCCGCTGGAGTCCAAGGACCGCGGCCTGGACGACCCGATCGTCATGGCCGGAGGTCACGCCGCGTTCAACCCCGAGCCGATCGCGGACTTCATCGACTGCGCGGTCATCGGCGACGGCGAGCAGGCGGTCCTCGAGGTCACCGCGATCGTCCGCGCCTGGAAGGCGGAGGGCCGCCCGGGAGGCCGCGAGGAGCTGCTGTTCCGCCTGGCGCGCACGGGCGGGGTGTACGTCCCCGGCTTCTACGACGTCGAGTACCTGCCGGACGGCCGGATCGCCCGTGTCGTACCGAAGCGCAGCGGTGTCCCGTGGCGGGTCTCCAAGCACACCGTCATGGACCTGGACGAGTGGCCCTACCCCAAGCAGCCCCTGGTCCCGCTGGCCGAGACGGTCCACGAGCGCATGTCGGTGGAGATCTTCCGCGGCTGCACCCGCGGCTGCCGGTTCTGCCAGGCCGGCATGATCACCCGCCCGGTCCGCGAACGCTCCATCACGGGCATCGGCGACATGGTCGACAAGGGCCTGAAGGCGACGGGCTTCGAGGAGGTCGGGCTTCTCTCGCTGTCGAGCGCCGACCACACCGAGATCGGCGACATCGCGAAGGGCCTGGCGGACCGCTACACGGACGACAAGATCGGCCTCTCGCTCCCCTCCACCCGCGTGGACGCCTTCAACATCGACCTGGCGAACGAACTGACGAGGAACGGCCGCCGCTCCGGCCTCACCTTCGCCCCCGAGGGCGGCTCGGAACGCATCCGCAAGGTCATCAACAAGATGGTCTCCGAGGACGACCTGATCCGCACGGTCTCCACCGCGTACGGCAACGGCTGGCGCCAGGTGAAGCTGTACTTCATGTGCGGCCTGCCCACGGAGACCGACGACGACGTCCTGCAGATCGCCGACATGGCGACCAAGGTCATCGCCAAGGGCCGCGAGGTCTCCCGCTCGAACGACATCCGCTGCACGGTCTCGATCGGCGGCTTCGTCCCCAAGCCCCACACGCCCTTCCAGTGGGCCCCGCAGCTCTCCGCCGAGGAGACGGACGCCCGTCTGCAGAAGCTGCGGGACAAGATCCGCGGCGACAAGAAGTACGGCCGCTCCATCGGCTTCCGCTACCACGACGGCAAGCCCGGCATCGTCGAAGGCCTGCTCTCCCGCGGCGACCGCCGTATCGGCGCGGTCATCCGCGCGGTGTACGACGACGGCGGCCGCTTCGACGGCTGGCGCGAGCACTTCTCGTACGACCGCTGGATGGCGTGCGCCGACAAGGCCCTTGAGCCGTTCGGCGTCGACGTCGACTGGTACACCACCCGCGAGCGCACCTACGAGGAGGTCCTGCCCTGGGACCACCTCGACTCCGGCCTGGACAAGGAGTGGCTCTGGGAGGACTGGCAGGACTCCCTCGACGAGACGGAGGTCGAGGACTGCCGCTGGACGCCGTGCTTCGACTGCGGGGTGTGCCCGCAGATGGACACGGAGATCCAGATCGGCCCGACCGGAAAGAAGCTCCTGCCCCTGACGGTCAAGAACGCGGCGCCGGCGCCGAGCGGGCACGCGCACTGAGTTCGTCGTCGGCGGCTGCCTCCGCGAGGAGGAGGTAGCTGCTGGCGGTCCAGGTGTAGGCGCGGTCACGTAGGCCCGTGCCGGTCAGGGCGTCGAAGTTCTCGGCGAAGCCGTGGGTCTCGCACAGGGTGCGGAAGCGGGCGCTGATGTCGGCTGCCAGCCGGTGGTGGCCGGCGCGGCGCAGGCCGTCTTCGATGAGGACCGTGGCGGGGGCCCAGATCGGGCCGCGCCAGTAGCCGTCGGAGAGGTAGTGCGGCGAGGTCGGCAGCTCCGTGGCCAGGCCGTGGGGCGTCAGGTGGGCCGCGATGCGGTCGGCCAGGACGCCGCTGATCTCGGCCGGGAGGTGCTCGCCCAGCACGATGGGCATCAGGTCGAGAAGGCCGGAGCTGTGCCAGGTGTTCCCGCTGCTCACGCCCCGGGCCGCGAATCGGTCCTCGCCGGTCCAGAGTTCGTCGAGCAGCGCCGCCTGGGTGGACTCGGCGACTCCTGTCCACCGCTGGGCGTCGTCGGGTCTGTCCAAGTGCGTTGCCAGGGCTGCTAGTTCGTGCAGCTGGAGGATGAGGAAGGCGGCCAGGTCCGCGGTGACGACCACGCGTTCGGGGTCGAACGTGGTGGCGTTGTCCCAGCCGCTGTCGTTGCCGTGGTGGTAGTGGGGGAGTGCCGCGCCGGGGGTGCGTCGGGCGGTGAGCCAGAAGTTCGTCCAGCGTTCCAGCCTGTCGTAGGTTCCGGCCAGCTCCGTGCGGTCGGGGGGTGTGGGCAGGCGGCGGCGCAGATGGCCGAGGGCCCAGCCGTGGATGGGCGGTTTGACGAAGTTGTGCAGGACCTCGGAGTGGGTGACCGAGTCGGGCAGCGCCCCGGTCTCGTCCTGGTGGTCGAAGGGCAGGTGGTACTGGTCCCAGGCCAGTTCGGGGCAGCCGGGAGCCAGGGCGAGCGCGTTGAAGCAGTGGTCCCAGCTCCAGACCTTGTCCATCCAGTGCTTGGACATGAGGACGGCGGGGCGGGGGACCAGGCCGGCCGGGCGTACGGTCGCGGACCATACGACGTAGGCGGCGAGTTCGGCGGCCGGGGTGGCCGAGGAGCGCCAGGGGGCCACCGTGTCGACGAAGTCCGCGAAGGAACTCCGCGCCGACTCCACGATCTTGTCGAAGGGTGACGTCGACACGTACGGCGGGCGGGCGGTGTCGAGTTCCTCGACCGCGATCTCCCAGGGGCCGCCCGGGTCGGCGGCGATGGTGAGGCCGCGGTCGGCACTGCCCAGGGCCTGGTCGCCGTAGGTGTGGGTCACCGTGCCGGACAGCACGGTGACGCGGTAGCGGCGTCCGGTCTCGTACGACGTGTACACGTACGCGTCGGTGGCCGCGTCCCGGAAGAAGTACGTGCCGCTGAAGGGGGTCAGTGTGCGGGCCGCCGCGGCGACGCGCAGCGGCAGCGCGGTGCCGCGCAGGCGGACGGTGTCCGGCGATTCGTAGGCGAGGTCGACGCGGCCGGCCGTGCCGATCCAGCTCAGCAGGCCCGGGGTGGCCTCCACCCGGGTCTCGGCCCGCTCGCCCGTCGTCCGGTCGAGCGGCGTCAGGCTCAGGACGGCGTGCATGCCGTTCTGGTGCGAGACGAGGTGGAGGTCTTCGGCGTACGTCTTCTCCGCCACCACGGGGGAGATGTCGAACCAGGATCCGTACGTGCTGAACGGGATGTCCTGGACGGAGAAGGCCGGGCCAAAGCGGTCGGCGGTCATGAAGGGGCACTCGTTTCTCGAGCAGGGATCGTGTGGAGGTCGGTCCTTGACCGCACGAGGTCGGTCCGCATCAGGTCAGTCCTTGACCGCACCGGCGGTCACACCGGCGGCGACGTAGCGCTGGGCCAGGACGAGGATGACCGCGGCCGGCAGTGAGGCCACGACGGCGGTCGCCATGATGGCGTTCCACTCCTGGTTGTTGTTGCCGATGTAGTGGTAGATGCCGAGGGTGATCGGCTCCTGCGCGCCGCCGTTGACGAGGGTGCTCGCGAAGACGAAGTCGGACCAGGACCACAGGAACGCGAACAGCGACACGGTGACGACGGCGTTGCGGCTCATCGGCAGGACGATCGACCGGAAGGTGCGCCAGGGGCCGGCACCGTCCGTCCGCGCCGCCTGGAGCAGTTCGCCGGGGATGCCGGACATGAACGCGGTGAAGATGAGCACGGCGAAGGGGACGGCCAGGGTGGAGTCGGCGACGATCAGGCCGGGGACGGACTGGAGCAGGCCGAGCTGGAGGTAGATGGCGTAGAAGCCCATCGCCATGATGATGCCGGGGATCATCTGGGCGGCCAGGAGGACGAAGCTCAGGATGCCGCCGCCGCGCGGACGCAGCTTGGCCAGCGCGTAGCCGGCGGGGGCGGACAGGGCCACGGTCAGGACGACGGTCCCCAGGCCGATGACGAGGCTGGTGCCGAGGTAGGGCAACTGTTCGTCCAGGACGGTGCGGTAGCCGGCCAGGGTGCCGTGGACGGGGAACAGGTCCGGCGGGCTCTTGCGCATGTCCTGGTCGCGGGTGAAGGACACGTTCAGCATCCAGTAGACCGGGAAGAGCATGATCGCCGTCAGCAGGACGCCGATGGTCGTCTTCCCCCATGTGCGCTTGCCGCTTCGGCTCATGAGAGTGCCTGCTTTCTCTGCACCCGGACGTAGACCAGACCGAACACCAGGGCGGCCACCACCAGTAGGTTGCCGACGGCCGCGCCCGGGCCGAAGGCGGGCAGCAGGTTGCCGAAGCCGAGTTGGTAGGACCAGGTGGCGAAGGTCGTGGACGCTCCCGCCGGGCCGCCCTTGGTCATGATCCAGATGATGTCGAAGACCTTGAGCGTGTAGACCAGCCCGAGCAGCAGGGTGATCGCGGACACCGGGCGCAGCAGCGGGAAGGTGATGCTCCAGAACCGCCGCCAGGCACCCGCCCCGTCGAGGGCGGCGGCCTCGTACAGGCCGGCCGGGATGGACTGCAGGCCGCTGTAGAGCACGACCAGGTTGAACGGGATGCCGATCCAGATGTTGGCGATGATCACGGAGGTGAGCGACCAGGACGGCGAGGTCAGCCAGTTGACCGGGCCGATGCCGAGGGCGTGCAGCAATGCGTTGACGATCCCGGAGTCGCTGTTGAGCATCCACGACCAGGTGGAGGCCGACACGATCAGCGGCAGCAGCCAGGGCACCAGGAACAGGGCCCGCAGCGTGGCGGAGAGCCGGAAGTGCTGATTGAAGAAGACCGCGAGTGCCAGGCCGATGACGTACTGGAAGACCAGGCACACGGCGGTGAACAGCACGGTGTGGAGCAGGGCGGGTGCGAAGGCCGGGTCGTCGAAGACGGTCCGGTAGTTGTGCAGGCCGGTGAAGGGGGCGTCGCCCTGGACGAAGGAGCGGACGGTGTAGTTGCGCAGGCTCAGGTCGATGTTGCGGTAGAGCGGATAGGCGTAGAAGAGGACGAGGTACAGCGTCACCGGGGTGAGGAAGGCCCAGGCGGCCCACTGCCGGGAGCCGGGGCGGCGGCGTGCCGGAGGCGGTGCGGCCTGGGACGCTCCGCGGTGACCGGGTGCGGGCCGCAGATGCGGCACTTGTGTCGTGTGGCTCATCGGAAGGCCCCGGTCGACGGTCACTTGGCCGCGGACTGGGCCGTGGCGAGTGCGTCCTTCGGCGACTTCGAGCCGCTGAGGGCGGACTGCACGGCCTTCCACAGCTGCTCGGAGATCTTGGGGTACTTCGTGCCCAGGTCGTCGCTGGTGCGGCCCTTGGCCGACTTGACCGCCTTCACCCACGGCTTGAGCTCCGGGTCGGCCGCCACCTGCTTGTTCTGGACCTCGGTGGTGGGTGCGACGTAGGAGAGGGTGGTGTCGGTGTCGTACAGGTTCTGGGTGCTGGTCAGACAGGCCGCGAGCTTGCGCGTGGTGGCGTACCGGCCGGTGTCGCTCTGTACGGGGACGGTGACGAACTCGCCGCCCGTCGGGGCCGCGGCGCTGCCTCCCCGGGAGGCGGGGACGGGCAGGACACCGAAGTCGAAGCCCGCCTTCTTGGCGGCCGCGAGCTGCCAGGTGCCGTTCTCCGCGAAGGCGTAGTCGCCGGTCGCGAACTCCTGCCAGCTGGTGGTCTGGGTGTTGTTGAGCACGGAGTTGGGGGCGTAGCCCTTGTCCAGCCAGTCCTTCCAGAGGGAGAGAGCGGACACGGCCGCGGGCGAGTCGAGGCCGGTCAGCTCGGCGCCGGAGCCCCAGAACCAGGGCAGGAACTGGAAGCTGCCCTCCTCGGTGCCGATCGCGGAGAAGGTGATGCCCTTCTTCCCGGCTTCCTTGGCCTTCGCCAGC
Organism: uncultured Actinomycetota bacterium; assembly: GCA_963798065.1. GTDB lineage: Bacteria > Actinomycetota > Actinomycetes > Streptomycetales > Streptomycetaceae > Streptomyces. The sequence continues at coordinate 124,998 of CAWCSC010000006.1, forward strand.
GCCGCCGTCAGCGACTTCCAGTCCTTGACCGAGGCGATGTCCACCCCGGCTTCCTTCAGGACCTTCTTGTTGTAGTAGAGGGCGAGGGTGTTGGCGCCGATCGGGGTGCCGTAGGTCTTGCCGCCCGACTGGCCGGCGGCGAGCAGGTTGGGGTCCACGGCCGAGGTGTCGAGCTTGCTGTCGTCGGTGCTCGTGAGCACGCCCGCGTCGGCCAGGGTCGACACCACCGGGTTGTCGACGATGAGGACGTCGGGGGAGTTGTCCTGCTGCGCCGCGAGCAGCGTCTTGTTGGCCAGGTCGCTGGTGTCGAAGCCGGTCCGCTTGATCTTCACTCCGGCCTTGCTGCCGCAGGAGTCCAGCAGCTTCACCCACGCGGAGCCCTTGGAGAACTGCGGGTACGGGTCCCAGATGGTGTACGTGCCGTCGTCCGCCGCCTTCGTCCCGGTGCCTGTGGAGCCGGATCCGCAGGCGGTGGCGCCGGCGGCGACTGCCAGGGCGGTCAGGGCCGCGGTGGTCAGGCGGCGCCGTCTGGAGAAGCTGTTCATCGCGGGGTCCTTTGTGTCGGGCATGCGGGTGCCGAGGCATGCGGTGCTGAGGCTGCTTCCGGCATGGGTGCCTAGGTGAGGGCGCTGCCGGTGGAGCGGGCACGCCGAACGGCGGGGTTCGGGCGTGTGAGGGATGAAGGAGGAGGCGTCGGTCAGGGAGCCGTATCGGCCCCGGTGCCCATGGTGGGCGTGGCTCCCGCGGGCCCGGTGCTGGACCGCAGGGAGATGGGCGGCGTCAGGAGGTGGTGCCGGGGCGGGGCGCCGGGGTGGTCGAGCCGCTCCACCAGCAGGTCGACGGCGAGCCGGCCCAGCTCGGCCGCCGGCACGTCCGCCGCGGTGAGCTGCGGGGTCACCGTCTCCGCCCAGCGGGCGGCCACCACCCCGGTGACGGAGAAGTCGTGCGGGACATGGCGGCCGGCCTGGGCCAGCCCCCGGTAGAGGCCGCCCAGGGCGGCCTCGTTCAGCGTGACCAGACCCGTGGTGGCCGGATCGTCGCGCAGGATCCGATCCACACACGCCTGGCCCGAGGCGGCGTCGTCCCCGCAGCAGTACGTCCCGACGGTCAGTCCACGCTCGGCCGCGGCCTTGGTGAAACCCTCCAGGCCGCGGTGCGCGGACTCGTATCCGGCCCGCAGCAGCTGCTCCGGACGGTTGACGAAGGCGATCCGGCGGTGGCCGAGATCAGCCAGGTGATGGACGCACGCCTGCACGAGCGCGGTGTGGTCCAGGCCCACCCACCAACTGCCGTCGGGGCGAGCGGTTCGGCCGATGGCGACGGACGGGAAGTCCAGGGAGGCCAGGTGGTCCGCCCGGTCGTCCTCCAGCCTGATCTCCATCAGGATCGCGCCGTCGACCCGCCGCTCACCCAGCAGTCGCTGGAAGGAACGGTCGCTGTCCACGCCGCTGGGGGACAGCAGCACGTCGTAGTCGTAGACCGCGGCGGCCTCCACCACGCTGCCGATGAAGTCCAGCTGCATCCCCGTGTAGTGGTTCCCGGCCGGCGGGAAGACCAGGCCGAGGGTGCTGGTCCGCCCGTTGGCCAGGGCGCGGGCGCTGGCGCTGGGCTGGTACCCGAGTTCGTCGACGACCTGCTGGATCTTCCGCCGCGTGTCGTCCGACACCGGGCGCTTGCCGCTCAGCGCGTAGGACACGGTGCTCCGCGAGACACCGGCCCGGCGTGCGATCTCACCGATGTTCACGGCAACTCCCTACTCGAACCGGTTCGGCATCGACCGGTCGTCGAACCGGTTCGCATGAAGGGAACGTAGGAACTGCCCAGGCGCGTGTCAACACCCGGAACGAACTTCCCTGGCCGGGAGCGAGAGCCGAAAAGATCCCTGTGTCGAAGGGATTGCTGGCCCGATGTCCCAGTGCTAGCTTCCCGAACCGGTTCGATACAACGATCCCCTTTACCCCGCCTGTCGTGTCCCGCCCCGAGCCCACCCACCGCCCCACACGTCCGCGCCTTCCCGCGCGGCCCGAAGCGAACCGGTTCGACGGCTGCGCGACGACCGCCGTTCCCCGACGATTGAGGACGCCACCCATGCCATCCGCTGACCGATCCCCGCGGCGCCGGGCCCCGGCCGCCGTGGCGCTGACCCTCGGTGCGGGCCTGCTGGCCGCACCGGTCGCCCCCGCGCACGCGGCGGAGGCGCCCCGACCAGCCGCCCGCTACACCTTCGACCAGGACGACATAACCTCCGGGAAGATCACCGACAGTTCCGGCAACGGCCTGACGGCAGACCTGGTGAACGGCTCCACCGCGCAGTCCGTCGAGGGCACGGGCGGCGGCAAGGCCCTCGCCCTGCCCGGCGGCGCGGCCGACTCCAGCGGTGCCTACGTCCGTCTGCCCCGTGCGGTGGTCGGCGACGCAGCCGACCTGACGGTCTCCGCGCGCGTGAAGTGGAGCGGCGACAAGTCGCCCTGGCAGCGGATCTTCGACCTGGGCACCGACACCACCAAGTACCTCTTCAGCACCCCGTACAACGGCAGCGGGCTGCTCCAGACCTCCGTGACCACGGGTGGAGGGGGCGCGGAGGCACAGGTCCGCGGTTACGCGCCGCTCCCCGCGAACGAGTGGCGGACCGTCACCGTCACCCTCGACACCTCCGCCGGCCGGCTCACCACCTACCTCGACGGCGTGGCGGTCTCCTCCGCCGAGACCGGCATCAAGGCCAAGGACCTGCTGGGGAGTTCGGCCACCGCCGCCGGTTACATCGGCAAGTCCCTCTACCCGGACCCCCTGCTCAAGGGCGCGATCGACGACTTCACCGTGTGGCACGCGGCACTGAGCGCCGAGCAGGTGGCCGGTACGGTCGATGCCGTGCCGACCGTCCAGGAGCTCTCGAAGACGTCCTTCGAGGTCCGTACCACCAGCGGGACCGCCCCGTCCCTCCCCGTCGCCGCCCGCGCCTCCTTCTCCGACGGCTTCGACCGCGACGTACCGCTCACCTGGGACGCCGTACCGTCCGACAAGTACGCGAAGCCCGGGACGTTCACCGTCGCCGGGACCGCGGCCGGGCGCGCGGTGCGGGCCACCGTCACCGTGGTCCGCGAGGGACAGCTCACCGTCGACCTCACCTCCGACACCGGCGCGTTCCACGGCGGCGCCTCCGGCACGCTCTACGGCGTGTACGGACCGGACGTCCCCACGAACAACCTCATGGAGGGCATGGGCCTGCGCACGGTCTCCACCAAGGCCCAGGACGGCCCGCAGCACCCCGGTGCCGACGCGCTGGAGGTGGTCAAGCCGCTGGCCGACTCCACCGACGGTGACGTGTACATCTACATGACCGACATCCACCGCGGCTTCCCGTACCAGTGGCCGGGCGACACGCCCGAGGAGAAGCTCAAGCTCTACCGGGAGAAGGTCGCCCAGCAGGTCGACCAGGTCCTGAAGCTGCCGAAGCAGTACCAGGACAACATCGTCTTCGTGCCGTTCAACGAGCCCGAGGGCAACATGTTCGGCACCGGCGAGTGGAGCTACGACAAGGTCAGCTGGCTCGACGACCCCGACCACTACTTCGCCGCCTGGGACGACTTCTACAAGCTCATCAAGGGCAAGATGCCCGAAGCCCGCATCGCCGGCCCGAACACCAGCGTCCTGTACGACCAGGTGAAGGGCTTCCTCACCCACACCCTGGCCGCCGGCACCCTCCCGGACGTCATCACCTGGCACGAGCTGAGCCACCCGGAGGCGGTGCGCGCGAGCGTCGCCAAGTACCGGGCGTGGGAGAAGGAGCTGTTCAAGGGCACCGACAAGGCGGGCACCGAACTGCCCGTCAACATCAACGAGTACGCCTTCAACTACCACACCTCGGTGCCCGGCCAGATGATCCAGTGGGTGTCCGCGATCGAGGAGTCCAAGGTCGACGCCGACATCGCGTACTGGAACATCGACGGCAACCTCTCCGACTCGGCCGTGCAGGCGAACCGCGGCAACGGCCAGTGGTGGCTGCTGAACTCGTACGCCTCGATGAGCGGGCACACCGTGAAGGTGACCCCGCCGTTCCCGGGCGAGAACTACACCATGCAGGGCGTCGCCACGCTCGACGAGAAGAAGAAGCAGTCCCGGCTCATCTTCGGCGGCTCCACCGGCAAGGGGCACATCACCTTCGCGGGCGTTCCGAAGAAGCTGTTCGGCGACCGCGTGCACGCCTGGGTGAAGGAGATCGACTGGAGCGGGCAGCTGGGTGACAACTCCGGCCCGAAGCTGCTCGCGGAGCGGAACCTGAAGGTCGCCGACGACGGCACGGTGGTGGTCGACTTCGGCGACGGCGCGCTGCCGAAGCTGAAGGAGTCCTCGGCGTACGAGATCGTCCTCAGCCCGGCCGGGAAGGCGAAGAGCACACAGTCCCCGCCCGAGCGCTGGCAGGGCTCGTACGAGGCGGAGGACGCCGCCCACACCGGGTCCGGCTACTCCAAGAACGGCCCGGAGGGCTCGCCCCGAGACGTGTCGAAGTTCTACACCTCCGGCGGCTACGACGTCGGCGGCCTGCGCACCGGCTCGGACATGACCCTGGACTTCACCGTGGACGTGCCCGAGGACGGCACCTACGACCTGAGCGTCTTCGCCAACTCCCTCAACACCTTCGACAAGGTGAAGGAGCAGGGCCCGACCAATGTCTTCCTGCGCGTGGACGGCAAGGCGGACGGCGAGCAGGAGCTGCACCTGCCACTCGGCTACAAGTGGGTGGTGTGGGACCACACCGACACCAAGGTGAAGCTCACCAAGGGCAAGCACACTCTGACGCTCGCCGCGAAGAGCGCCGACGGCAAGCGCGCCACGAAGGGCGACGCCATCGTCGACCGCCTCACCCTCGCCCTCCCCGAGGCTTCGGCAGGCACCCAGGTCTACGAGGGCGAACTGGCCTGGCTGGACGGCGGGGCGCAGCCGGTCTACGACCTCCCGAAGCACACCGGGACCCCCGCCACCGGCTCGGGCGCCGTCCGGCTCCCGAAGAAGGGCACCGCGACCTTCTGGGTCTACTCACCCGCCGACCGCGAGGCCACTCTCGAGGTCGGCGCCCTCAGCGGCTCGGGCGCCCAGGTCTCCGTCAACGACCAGGACGTTCTGCGCCTGGCCAAGGGCAGGAACAGCGCGGCGGTCTCTCTGTCCGGCGGCGTCAACAAGGTGACCGTGACCGGGGGCTCGTCCACCACCCTCGTCGACCGCCTCACGGTCACACCGACCGAGGGCAAACTGCCGGCACGTACCTACGAGGCCGGCAATGCCAAGCTCGCCGGCTCGGCCACGCTCGCCCCGCTCTCGCTGGCCACCGACGGCACGGCGATCACGGGCATCGGAGGCGCCCCCGGCAACGGCAACACCGCGACGTTCACCGTCACGGCCGACCGGGCCGGCCTGTACGCGCTGCGCGTGCGCTACTCCAACCCGGAGCAGTCCGAGGCCACGCACTACAACCCGGACCCGCTCGCCCGCCACGCCGACATCAGCGTCAACGGCGGCGAGCCGCGGCGCGTCGGCTTCCCGCACAGCTTCCACCAGAACAACTTCTGGGAGCTGACCGTCCCCGTCCACCTGAAGAAGGGGAAGAACACGATCGGCTTCCGCTCCGAGGAGCTGCCGAACTACGACGGCACCACCTACGCCTCGGACACCTTCCCCGGGGTACTGCTCCGCTCCCGCTACGCGCCGCTGATCGACCGGATCACGGTCGCGCCGTACGCGCGGGAAGACTGAGGGGTGAGGTCGGTCCTCCGGGGGACTCGCTGAACAGGCGGGTTCGGTAATACTCCCCCGGGGGGCCGGCCCGGCCCAGGTTCCCCCAGTTCAGCAGTGTGCTGGGGGAGCCGTCAGCTGAGGCGGCCCTGTTCGCAGACCCGCCGGGCGACCTCGCGGAGCTTGATGTTCTTCTCCTGGGAGAAGCGGCGCAGCACGTCGAAGGCCTGCTCCTCGGTGAGGCGATGGCTGCCCATGAGGATGCCCATGGCCTCGCCGATGAGATGACGTGTGGCGACGGCCTGCTCCAGCTGGGCGTGACCGCGGGCGCTCGCGAAGGCGACGGCCGCGTGCGAGGCCAGCAGCCAGCCGGCGGTTTCGCTGTCCTGCGTGAAGGATCCCGGGTGGCGGGAGTAGAGATTGAGCGCGCCGAGATCCTCCTCCTCGGTGTACAGCAGGAAGCCCATCATGCTGCCCACGCCCAGTTCACGGGCGTGCTCGGCGTACGCGGGCCAGCGCGGCTGCTCGTCGGTGAAGTCGGTGATGCGGAACACCCGCTCCCCTGTGTCGCTGCGGGCCGCGTCGAAGCAGGGTCCCTCCGCGAGGCGCTCCTGCAACTGGTCGCTCTTGACGACCAGATCGTCGGTGGGCGCGAGCGTCTCGGCTCGTTTTCCGTGCAGCAGGAGGACACCGGCCGCGTCGCAGCCCACCACCAGTTCGGTGGCCGAGTGGGTGATGCGCTCGAGGGTGGTGCCGACGGTGTCCTGGGCGAGCAGCTCCCGTGCCAGGGAGGCCATCTCCTGTGCGAACAAGCGCCAGTCCACTGCGATCCTCCCTCGGTCGGCGCCTCGGCGTGCTCTCTGCCCACGTTGTCACGTTTCTGTACCTGCGCACCCCCGATCCTCGTGATCACGATCCTCGGTATCGTGACGGCCCAGGTCGTTGTAGTCACTCGCGGTCGTTCTCGCGCCGGGCGAGGCCGTCGCCCCCGGGGTGGTTCTGCTGCTGTGGAAGAGGTCATCTGATGGCGATCGCCGTCGACATCGACGTGATGCTGGCCAAGCGGAAGATGTCCGTGGGCGAGCTCGCGGAACGCGTCGGCATAACCCCCGCCAACCTGGCGGTCCTCAAGAACGGCCGCGCCAAGGCGGTCCGTTTCTCGACACTCGCCGCGCTCTGCGAAGTACTGGAGTGCCAGCCGGGGGACCTGCTGCGCTGGGAGTCCGGCGGCGTGGACGGGTGAGGTCGCCGGTCCGCACAACGCGGCGATGGAGAACATCGGCATCCGGCCCGTCCGGCCGGGCGAACCGGCCGCTGTCGCCGGGCTTCGATGGCAGGTCGAGAACGGCGGCGAGGCCCTCGGCGAGCGCGGGGTGGCGCCGGGTAGGTGGAGGATCTGCGGGAGAACGGGGCGGGACTGTGCGGTGCTGGATCCGGACGGGGCGTTGAGGCGTCCTCGACGGTATGGATCTGGAGAAGCCGGCCCGAGAGGGTTCCGAGGCGCGGGGCGATCTGCGCAAGAGCGTGCCCGAACCGCCCGCGCCGCCTGTACATGAGGTCGCTGCGCCCGAGGGGTGTCTCGCCGTCGCGATCCGGATTCCCGTGCGGATCGTCGTGCTCGTGCTGGTCGTCCCCGTGCGGATGGTGTGGGACGCGCTCGTCGTGGCCGGGCGGTTCCTGAACGACGTGGTGTTCCGGCCGGTGGGGCGGGCGCTGCTGTGGCTCGGGCGGGCGGTGTTCGTCTGGCCGTTCGTGGGGCTGTGGCGGTACGTCGTCGTGCCGGTGGGCAAGGCCCTGGCGTGGCTCGGGAACGTACTCGTCGTCGTGCCCCTGGTGTGGCTGTACCGGTACGTGCTGACGCCGGTGGGACACGCGATCGCGTGGGTCGTCATCTGGGTCGCCAGGGGCGTCGGGGCCGCGCTCGGCTGGGTGTACGCGTACCTGCTCACGCCGGTCGGGCGCGCCGTGATGTGGGTGCTCAAGGGGCTCGGCGCCGTACTCGCCGCGATCGGGCTCGGCGTGTACACGGCTCTGGCGTGGCTCGCGCGGTACCTGGTCGTCGTACCCGCCCTGTGGCTGTACACGTGGGTGATCGCACCCCTCGGGCGGGCGATCGCCTGGTGCGGCAAGGGGCTCGCGTGGCTGGTGAGCGCGATCGTCACCGGCATCGGGACGGCCCTCCACTGGATCGCCCGGATCCTGTTCGTCCTGCCCGCGCTCGCCCTGTGGCGCTGGGTTCTCGCGCCCGTGGGGCGTGCCCTCGCCGTCATCGGGCGGGAGGTTTGGGACGCCCTCGGGCACGCGTGGCGCATCGCCGGGCACGTCTCGCTCGCCGTCGGTCGGTTCCTCGCCACCCTCTTCCGGTGGATCTTCGTCGAGCCGGTGCGGTGGGTGTACCGCGGCGTGCTGACGCCGGTCGGACACGTCGTGCGGGACACCGTCCTGCGGCCCGTCGCCGAGGCCGCCCGCACCGTGGGGCGCGCCACCCGGCAGGCACTGGCCTCCGCCCGGGAGTCCGTACGGCAGGCGCGTGCCGACTTGCGGCGGATGCTCTTCGGCGAGCCGAGGCAGCCGCAGCCGGTCGACCGCGGGGAACCATCGGGGCGCGAGACACGTACTCTTGGTAGCAGTACGACCGCTCTCACGAAGGACTGAACGACACTGGGCAAGCGACAGCCCGAAGGCCCGCCGCCCGCACCCGCGGTGCAGCGCATCCGACTGCGCTACACCAAGCGCGGCCGCCTCCGGTTCACCAGCCACCGTGACTTCCAGCGCGCCTTCGAGCGTGCGCTGCGCCGTGCCGAGGTGCCGATGGCCTACTCGGCGGGGTTCACACCGCACCCGAAGGTGTCGTACGCCAATGCCGCACCCACCGGCACGGGCAGTGAGGCGGAGTACCTGGAGATCGCGCTCACCGCACCGCGCGACCCGGAGCAGCTCAGGGCCCTTCTCGACGAGTCGATGCCCTCCGGGCTCGACATCATCGAAGCGGTCGAGGCCCGCACCTCGGGCCTCGCCGACCGGCTGACGGCTTCCGTGTGGGAGCTGCGGCTGGACGGTGTGCCGCAAGAGGAGGCCCGCCGCGCGGCGGACACCTTCAACGCGGCCGAGACCGTCGAGGTCCAGCGCGTCGCCAAGAACGGCGTCCGCACGTTCGACGCCCGCTCCGCCGTCGTGAGCCTGGAGATCCCGGACCTGACGGAAACGCACAGTTCGCAGGCGCGAAGTTTGCTGGGCCGACCGACCAGCCCTGTGCGATACTGCGGCTGGTTGTTCGGCACGTGACGCCTGCCGTACGACCCGACGACGTCCTGTCCGGTCTCCGCGCCGTGGCCGACCTGGCGCCGCCGGTCCCCGCAGCGGTGACCAGGCTGGCGCAGGGGCTGTTCGATGAAGAGACCGGCACGGTGACCGACCCGCTCGCGCCCGACCGCGAGGCAGCGGAGGCCGTTTCAACGGCCGAACCGACTGCCGCCGCGACGGCGTCGGCGTAAGGAAGGTCCCGCGAAGGGACGGACGTCGTAGCGCCGCCCTCGGACTCGGGAGCCACCTGGGTCGGGCAGCGTACCGACCAGAAGACTTTCGCCAGGCCGTACGCATTCGGCGTACGGAACCGGCGAGACAGGACACAGAGAGCTCCCGTGCGGCGCCCGCGCCCCGGACGGCGGCGACGCGCACAGCGCGAGCCGCGGACGTCACCGGCATCGCCGGACCAGGCGCGGCGCCCGGGAGCCTGACGGGAGATAAGCCCGCATGCTCGAACCGACCGAACCCACTGAGGGTTCCGAACAGAACACTCCCAGCGACACCCTGCCGCCTCGCCGGCGGCGCCGTGCCGCGTCCCGCCCGGCGGGTCCGCCCGTCGGCGGCTCCTCCGACGCCCCGGTGGAGACCGTCGCGCCGGCCATACCGGCCGCCGATCCCGACGAACTCGCCTCTGACGTCGCAAAAGCCGCTGCGGAGGTGGAAGAGAGCCCCGAGGCCGCGGCGACTTCCGAGGCCGTGGAGAGCGCCGAGGAAGCCGCGCCTGCCGCTCGCAAGCGGCGCCGTGCGGTGCGTCGTGCCTCCGCGCCTTCCGGCACTCCGGCGGCGGCGGAGGCCGCCGAGACCGTGGTGCCGGTGACCGCCGCCGCTCCGGCCGACTCCGAGGCGTCGGAGCAGGCCGAGGTCCCCGCGTCCGCCGAGATGTCCGAGGACGCCGCTCCCCGGCGTACCCGGCGTCGTGCGACGCGCACGGTGACCTCGCCTGCTGCGGCTCCGGCGGAGGCGGCCGAGACGGCGCCGGCACCGACCGCGTCGAGTGACCCGGAGCCGGCGGTTGCCGCCGGTGCGGCCGAGGAGGCCGGGGTTGTCGACGGGGCTGAGGACGCTGCTCCGCGTCGGACCCGTCGCCGTGCCTCGCGACGGGTGTCCGCACCCGCCGGGGCGCCGGAAGGTAACGCCGAGGAGGCGAAGGCACCCGTGACCGAGAACCCCGCCGCCGAGCCCGCCCGCGCCGCCGAGGCGCCGCCGAGCCCGCGCGCCGAGGCCCCCGCCGAAGCCGTTCCCGTTGCGGAGTCCGCCGAGCCTGCCGAGGAAGCCGCTCCGCGGCGTCGCCGCCGGGTCGCCCGCAGGGCCGCCAGTGGTTTTGCCGAGCCCGCTCAGGCCTCGAAGTCCTCGAAGTCCGCCGCCGCGGCGACCGACACGGCTGCCGAAGAGGGCGAGTCGTCGGCGCGCCGCGCGCGGCCCACGGTCGCCCTGTTCCAGGCGCCCGTGTTCACCGAGCCCCAGTTCCAGACGCCGGAGCGGGCCGCTGCCGCAGCCGCCGCCGAGGCGTCCGTGGTCGAGGAGCCCGAGGCGACCGCAGCAGACCGAGGAGTCCGCGTCGGCGGAGGCCCCCCGGGAGGAGCAGCCCAGCGGATCGCGCCGTCGGCGTCGCCGCCGGGGTGCCGGCGATGACTCCGACGCCCCGGCCGCCGAGGCCGCTGCCGCGGAGAGCGCCGACGACGAGTCGGAGGAGGCAGAGGACTCCGCCGAACGGCGAGGAGCAGGAGGAGTCCGAGGGGGCCGGCTCGCGCCGCCGCCGTCGCCGGGGCGGTCGCCGCCGTCGGCGTGGCGAGTCCGCCGAGTCCGGCGAGGCCACCGACGACGAGTCCGAGCAGGACGCCGAGGACAGCGCCGAGGAGGACGAGGAGTCCGAGGAGGCCGCCGACCGCGACGACTCGGCCGGGGGCGGCTCCAGCAGCAGCCGCCGGCGCCGTCGCCGCCGTCGCCGTGCCGGTGACAGCGGCACCGACTCCGAGACCTCCGACGACGACCCGGAGCGCACGGTCGTCAAGGTCCGCGAGCCCCGCCCGAAGGCCGAACCGTCCGACGAGGTGCAGTCCATCAAGGGCTCGACCCGTCTTGAGGCCAAGAAGCAGCGCCGCCGCGAAGGCCGTGAGCAGGGCCGCCGGCGCGTCCCGATCATCACCGAGGCCGAGTTCCTGGCCCGGCGCGAGGCCGTCGAGCGCGTGATGGTCGTCCGGCAGCACGGCGACCGTACGCAGATCGGCGTCCTCGAGGACGACGTGCTCGTCGAGCACTACGTCAACAAGGAGCAGTCGACCTCGTACGTCGGCAACGTCTACCTGGGCAAGGTCCAGAACGTGCTGCCGTCGATGGAGGCCGCCTTCATCGACATCGGCAAGGGCCGCAACGCCGTGCTGTACGCCGGTGAGGTCAACTTCGAGGCGCTGGGCATGGCCAACGGGCCGCGGCGCATCGAGTCCGCCCTGAAGTCCGGGCAGTCCGTGCTCGTCCAGGTGACGAAGGACCCCATCGGGCACAAGGGAGCCCGCCTGACCAGCCAGGTCTCCCTCCCGGGCCGCTACCTCGTGTATGTACCCGAGGGCTCCATGACCGGTATCAGCCGCAAGCTGCCCGACACCGAGCGGGCCCGGCTGAAGACCATCCTCAAGAAGATCGTCCCCGAGGACGCGGGCGTCATCGTGCGCACCGCCGCCGAGGGCGCGAGCGAGGACGAGCTGCGCCGGGACGTCGAGCGGCTGCAGGGGCAGTGGGAGGACATCCAGAAGAAGGCCAAGAACGGCGGCAACGCGCCGACGCTGCTGTACGGCGAGCCGGACATGACCGTCCGGGTCGTGCGCGACATCTTCAACGAGGACTTCTCCAAGGTCGTCGTCAGCGGCGGCGACGCGTGGGAGACCATCCACGGATACGTCTCGCACGTCGCGCCGGACCTCGCCGAGCGGCTGACGAAGTGGACCTCCGAGGTCGACGTCTTCGCCACGTACCGGATCGACGAGCAGCTCGCCAAGGCCCTCGACCGCAAGGTGTGGCTGCCCAGCGGCGGTTCGCTGGTGATCGACCGGACCGAGGCGATGGTCGTCGTCGACGTCAACACCGGCAAGTTCACCGGCCAGGGCGGCAACCTCGAGGAGACCGTCACCAGGAACAACCTGGAGGCGGCCGAGGAGATCGTGCGCCAGCTGCGGCTGCGCGACCTCGGCGGCATCATCGTCATCGACTTCATCGACATGGTGCTGGAGTCCAACCGGGACCTGGTGCTGCGGCGCCTGCTGGAGTGCCTGGGCCGGGACCGCACCAAGCACCAGGTGGCGGAGGTGACCTCGCTGGGGCTCGTGCAGATGACCCGCAAGCGGGTCGGGCAGGGGCTGCTGGAGTCCTTCTCCGAGACCTGCGTCCACTGCAACGGCCGCGGTGTCATCGTGCACATGGAGCAGCCGACGGCCATCGGTGGCGGCGGCAAGCGCAAGAAGCGCGCGCGTTCCGGTGCCGCCGATCAGCCGCACGTGCACGAGGCGGCCGCCGTCGAGACCGCCGAGCAGGAGGCGGAGACCGAGGCGGAGGTCGGTGCCGAGGCCGCCGAGCCGATCGCACTGCCCGAGCCGGCTTTCGAGCCCGACGAGGACCTGTACAGCAGCGCCGCCGAGGCGGAGGCCGCGGCCTCACGCGGGCGTACGCGGCGCCGGTCGAGCCGGCGGGCGTCGGCTCCGGCGGGTTCGCCGCGCGGTGAGACGGCGGAGCCCAAGGCCAGGCAGGGCAGGAACAAGGCCGAGCGGGGCACGGCGGAGCAGACCGAGGCTGAGGTGCCGACGGCTCAGGACGTGACCGTCGCCGAGGAGGCCGCCCGTCCGGTGCAGCCGGAGCCGGCCGCCGAGGCGCATGCCGAGCCGATGGCCGTCGAGGACCCGGTCGTCGAGGCCCCGGCCGCCGAGGAGGCCGCGCCCAAGGGCCGTGGCCGTCGGCGGGCGACGCGCAAGGTGTCCGCGCCGGCCGGTTCTCCGGCGGGGGCGGAGGCGACCGTGGTGACGGTTTCCGAGACGGCACCCGCCGCGTCCGAGGCCACTGAGGCGCCCACGCCGGCCGAACAGCCCGAGCCGGCTGCCGAGGCGCCCGCCGAGAGCGCCGCACCGGCCCGTCCGCGGCGCCGTGCCGTGCGCAAGCCCACCGCGTCCACCGCGTCCGAGGAGGCGGCCGTCGTGGTCGTCTCGTCGCCTGCGGAGGAGCCGTCGGAAGCCGGAGCCCCGGCCGAGGCGACCGCGGAAACCGCCGCGGCCGCCGAGGAGTCGGCCCCGGCCAAGAAGACGGCCCGCAAGACGGCCAAGAAGGCCACGGCGAAGAAGGCCGCCACCAAGAAGACCGCGGCGAAGAAGACCGCGGCCAAGAAGACGACGGCCAAGAAGGCGGCGGCGAAGACCACCAAGACCGCCGCGAAGAAGACCGCGTCGAAGAAGACCGTGGCGGCGGAGCAGTCCCTGTCCTCCGTCTCGGCCTCCACCGACGAGGGCTGACATTCAGCCCCCCTGTGCGACCGGCGTGACCGGTCGCACAGGGGGCGGGCCCGCCTCGGTTTGACCCCCTTGGCCAGGGCCCCGTAACCTTGACCGTCGGCGTGTCGACTGACACGTCACATCCCCGTAAACCTCACCCTCCGGGCGTCCGGCGCCCAGGAGAGGCTGCTCGCTGAGTCGGGCGGCTGGCCTGCGGGGGTGCCGTTTCCCGAGCGAGAGAGAGTTCCGCGTGTACGCCATCGTGCGCAGCGGTGGTCGCCAGCACAAGGTTGCTGTCGGCGACATCGTTGAGGTTGACAAGATTTCCACTGCCCAGGTTGGCGACACGGTCGAGCTCTCGACCCTGCTCGTTGTCGACGGCGACTCCGTGACCAGCGACCCGTGGGTGCTGGCCGGCATCAAGGTCCAGGCCGAGGTCGTGGACCACCACAAGGGCGTCAAGATCGACATCCTTCGCTACAAGAACAAGACCGGCTACCGCCGTCGTCAGGGCCACCGCCAGCAGTACACGGCGATCAAGGTCACTGAGATCCCCGCGGCTGCGAAGTAAGGGACTGAGGAGACATGGCACACAAGAAGGGCGCATCGTCCACCCGGAACGGTCGCGACTCCAATGCCCAGCGGCTCGGCGTGAAGCGCTTCGGCGGTCAGGTCGTCAACGCGGGTGAGATCCTGGTCCGCCAGCGCGGCACCCACTTCCACCCCGGTTCGGGCGTCGGCCGTGGCGGCGACGACACGCTGTTCGCGCTGAACGCCGGTGCGGTGGAGTTCGGTACCCACCGTGGCCGCAAGGTCGTGAACATCGTTCCGGTCGCCTGATCGGAAGCTTTCGCGAGGCGGACCTCACTTCCCTCACGGGAAGCGGGTCCGCCTTTCGCGTGTTGGGCAGAGAACAAGCCGTACAACCTCGTACACACCTGTACACATCTGGAGGCACACACCATGACCACCTTCGTGGACCGCGTCGAGCTGCATGTCGCCGCGGGTAGCGGAGGCCACGGCTGTGCCTCCGTCCACCGTGAGAAGTTCAAGCCGCTGGGCGGGCCGGACGGCGGTAACGGCGGTCGCGGCGGGGACGTGATCCTCACCGTCGACCAGTCGATCACCACGCTTCTCGACTACCACCACTCCCCGCACCGCAAGGCCACCAACGGCAAGCCCGGCGAGGGCGGCAACCGCTCCGGCAAGGACGGGCAGGACCTGGTGCTGGCGGTGCCGGACGGCACGGTGGTGCTGGACAAGGCGGGCAACGTCCTCGCCGACCTGGTCGGGCACGGCACGTCCTTCGTCGCCGCGCAGGGCGGCCGGGGCGGACTCGGCAACGCGGCGCTGGCCTCCGCGCGGCGCAAGGCGCCCGGCTTCGCGCTGCTCGGCGAGCCTGGGGACCTGCGGGACGTCGTCCTGGAGCTGAAGACGGTCGCCGACGTGGCGCTCGTCGGGTATCCGAGCGCCGGCAAGTCGTCCCTGATCTCGGTGCTGAGCGCTGCCAGGCCGAAGATCGCCGACTACCCCTTCACCACGCTCGTGCCGAACCTCGGTGTCGTCACGGCCGGTTCGACCGTGTACACGATCGCCGACGTGCCCGGGCTGATCCCCGGGGCCAGCCAGGGCAAGGGCCTGGGCCTGGAGTTCCTGCGGCACGTGGAGCGGTGCAGTGTGCTCGTGCACGTCCTGGACACCGCCACGCTGGAGTCGGACCGCGACCCGGCCTCCGACCTCGACATCATCGAGGAGGAGCTGCGGCAGTACGGCGGGCTGGACAACCGTCCGCGGATCGTCGTCCTGAACAAGACCGATGTACCGGACGGCAAGGATCTGGCCGAAATGGTGCGGCCCGACCTGGAGGCGCGCGGGTACCGCGTGTTCGAGGTGTCGGCCGTGGCCCACTTGGGGCTGAAGGAGCTGTCGTTCGCACTCGCAGAGCTCGTGGCCAAGGGCCGGGCGGCGAAGCCGAAGGAAGAGGCCACCCGGATCGTGATCCGGCCCAAGGCCGTGGACGACACGGGCTTCACCGTGACCCGCGAGGACGACGGTCTGTTCCGGGTGCGCGGTGAGAAGCCCGAGCGGTGGGTGCGGCAGACCGACTTCAACAACGACGAGGCGGTCGGGTACCTGGCGGACCGGCTCAACCGGCTCGGTGTCGAAGAGGCGCTGGTGAAGGCGGGCGCCCGGGGCGGCGACGGCGTCGCCATCGGGCCCGAGGACAACGCGGTCGTCTTCGACTGGGAGCCGTCCCTGACGGCCGGGGCGGAGATGCTCGGCCGACGGGGTGAGGACCACCGGTTCGAGGGTGAGCGGCCGGCCGCGCAGCGTCGTAGGGACCGGCAGGCCGAGAGGGACGAGGCGCAGCAGGAGTTCGACGACTTCGAGCCGTTCTGAGCGGGCCGGGTTGCACCTTTTGGGCTGATCCGTTGCGGACCGTCGGTTAACGGAAAGCAAATTCGCAACGGACCCCAAGGCAACCAAGTCGTTCTTCGGAGTGTCGTACTGGGCGGTGCGGTGAGGATCTTGTTCCTTGCCGCGCAGCAACTGCCCATGCGATCAACGGAGTTGACGTACGTGCCCCAGTCCACGAGCAAGCGCAGGATCGGCCGAGGCGTCGGAGTCGCGGCGGCGATCGCCGTCGCGGCCGCCGTCACCGCCCCGGTGGCCGCGCACGCCGCCACCGACGCCGGCGCCGCCGAGTCCGCCGCGACGAAGCTCCACGACGACTTCAACGGCGACGGCTACCAGGACCTGGCCGTCGCCGCCCCGCGCGGCAAGGTCGACGGGAAGTCCCAGGCCGGATACGTCGCCGTCGTGTACGGCTCGGCCAAGGGCCTCGACCTCTCCCACAAGCAGGTCGTCAGCCAGAACACCCCGGGTATACCCGGTGCCGCCGAGACCGGCGACGACTACGGCGACGGTCTCGCCGGCGGCGATCTGGACGGCGACGGCTACGCCGACCTGGTCGTGGGGGCCCCGGGCGAGGACGTCGGGGAGGTCACCTCCGCCGGTACGCTCGCCGTGCTGTGGGGCGGGAAGCAGGGCCTGTCCGGCGCTACGGCCGTCGCCACCGGCACCGAGGAGGACCGGGTCGACCCGCAGACCCCGGCGCTCGGCGACTTCGACGGTGACGGCCACCTGGACCTCGCCACGGGCAACCGCCTGCTGTCCGGGCCGTTCGACCGCACCACCGGCGCGGCGAAGAGCCAGACCCTCGCCCTCGAGGCCGAGTACGCCACGGACGACGTGGCCGCCGGCGACGTCGACCACGACGGCATCACGGACCTGGTCGCCCTCATCCACGACCGCAGCGACGACGACCTGCACGACCCGGACGCCAAGCACCGCCGCGCGGTCTACCTGCGCGGCACCCCGGACGGCCTGAGCGCCCCGGCCCCGCTGAAGAACGCCGACGGCACGCGCATGCGCGGCGGCGAGAGCCTCGGCATCGGCGACGTGAACAAGGACGGGTACGGCGACCTCGTCATCGGCCGCCGCCTCGACGGGTCCGGTGAGGTCGAGCTCGAAGACCCGCTGCTGAAGGGCGGTCAGGTCGGTGTCGTGTACGGCTCGGCCGACGGGCCTGACACCTCCCGTACGACGATCATCACGCAGGACACCCCCTTGGTGCCCGGCGGTTCGGAGTGGGGCGACGGCTTCGGCGGGGGCATCTCCGTCGGCGACGTCAACAACGACGGCTACGCGGACGTCTCCACCGGCAGCGCCGGCGAGAGCATCGGGGAGGTGTACGCGGCCGGACAGATCACCGTCCTGCGCGGCGGCAAGTCCGGGCTGACCGGCGACGGCTCCTACTCCATCAGCCAGAACACCAAGAACGTCCCGGGCGAGGCGGAGCAGAACGACTTCTTCGGCGCCGACACCAAGCTGCTCGACGTCAACGGCGACGGCCGGGCCGAACTGTCCGCCGGTGCGACCGGCGAGAACCGCGACGGCGGAGTCTGGGCATTCCCCAACCCGGTCAACACGCCCACCGCCACCGGCTCGGTCAGCTTCGGTGCCGGCACCCTCGGCACCGTGGCGGACGGCTCCGCCCTCGGCTCGGGCTTCACCCGATGACCGCCGGCCCCCGTTCCCGGCGCGGACGGCTCGCCGTGGCCACCGGCCTCGCAGTTCTCGCGGGCGCCCTGGCGGTCCCGGCCGCCCAGGCCGTGCCCATGAGCGGCACGTCCGGCACGGAGCGTCCTCGTGACGACTTCAACGGCGACGGCTACGCCGACCTCGCCGTGGCCGCCCCGACCGCGACCGTCGGCGGCAAGAAGGGTGCCGGCTATGTCGCCGTGCTCTATGGCTCGGCGAACGGGCTGAACACGACGAAGAGGCAGGTGTTCAGCCAGAACACGGCCGGCGTGCCCGGCAGCGCCGAGACGGACGACGCGTTCGGCAGCGCGCTCACCACCGCCGACCTCGACCGCGACGGGTACGCGGACCTGGTCGTCGGTGCGGGCCGCGAGGACACGGCCGACGGCGGTGCCGACTCCGGGCTTGTCGAGGTGCTGTGGGGCGGCCCGAAGGGCCTGTCCGGTGGCGCCGTACTGGCCACGGGGAAGACCTACGACGGGTTCGGTGCCCAGGGGCGCCTGACCCTCGGGGACGTCGACGGCGACGGTGCCGAGGACCTGGTGACCGTGGAGAACCAGCACGACCTGCGCGTGCTGAACGGTCCGTTCGCCCGGGACGGCTCCACGGCCCACGGCGGGCAGATCGTGAAGGACGAGTTCGACAGCCGCGTCCTCGACCTGGCCACCGGTGATGTCAACGGCGACGGTGTCACGGACGTGGCCGCCACCGAGAACGACGGTGACGAGTACGACGCCCGGCGGGTCGTGTACTGGCTCGGCTCCCGGCAGGGACTCAAGCCGTACACCACTGTGCAGGGCGCCGACGGCTACCGGCTCCAGGGCGGCGAGAACCTCGACATCGGGGACGTCGACCAGGACGGCGTCGACGACATCGTGGTCGGCCGGGCGGTCGACGGGTACGACAGTGACCTCGACACCCCCGCCGCCAAGGGCGGCCGGATCGCCTGGATCCCGGGCACCCCGGACGGGCCGGACGGCACCAAGGTCACGTACCTCAACCAGGACAGCCCCGGCGTGCCGGGCAGCGCCGAGGCGGGCGACGGCTTCGGGACCGACGTCCAGGTCGCCGACGTCAACGGCGACGGACACCCGGACGTGGCGACCGGCCTGCCCGGTGAGGACCTGGGCGGTGTGGCCGGCGCGGGCGCGGTCGTCGTGCTGCGCGGCACCGCGGACGGGCTCACCGGCACCGGCGCCCAGGTGGTCACGCAGAACACGCCCAACGTGCCGGGCGCCCCCGAGAAGGGCGACACCTTCGGCAAGGCCGTCCACCTCGCCGACGCCAACCACGACGGCCTGGCCGACCTGGCCGCCGGCGCGCCGGGGGAGAACGGCAACGCCGGGTCCGTGTGGTACTTCAGGTCCGCTCCGGCGACCGTCGTGAGCCCGAACGGCACGACGGCCTTCGGCAACACGCTCCTCGGCACGACCGCCACGGACGCCCGGCTCGGCACCGGGTTCGCTGGCTGATCACCTGTCAGACTCGCCCCAGCAACGGCTTGTTCCGGTGCTGGCGGCGGGTCTCTTTTTGTCTGCTTAGTTGTCATGTACGTGAACTCCAGCGTTCAGCGGGCGGACCGCCCGCGAGCGTGAAGCTTCCCAGTGTCCAAGTGGCCAGCGAGGTAAGGGAGTCAGCCGATGACAGCAGGATCGCCCGACCGACGCCGCTTTCTGACTGCCGGCGCCGCGGTGCTCGGCGCCGCCGCATCCGCCCAGCTGTGGCTTCCGGCCGCCGCCCGAGCGGCCGAGACGCCGCTGCCCGACGGTGTGTTCAGCCTCGGCATCTCCTCAGGTGACCCGCTGCCGGACGGCATCGTGCTGTGGACCCGGCTCGCCCCCGACCCGCTGAACGGCGGCGGCATGCCCGACCGGGTGGTGCCGGTGGAGTGGCAGCTCGCGGAGGACCACCGGTTCAGAAAGCTCGTCCGCCGGGGCACCGCACAGGCCAGGCCCGAGTACGGGCACAGCGTTCACGTGGACGTACGCGGGCTGCGCGCGGACCGTACGTACTGGTACCGCTTCCGCACCAGCGGGCAGCTCTCGCCCGTCGGCCGCACCCGCACCGCGCCCCACCCGTACAGCTCCGGCGGCTCCCTGCGGGTGGCGCTGGCCTCCTGCCAGAACTGGCAGCACGGCTATTTCACGCCATACGCAGACATGCTGGATCAGGACCCGGACGTCGTGGTGTTCGTCGGCGACTACATCTACGAGTCCACGCCGTCGGCGACGGGCGTACGGCGGCACGAGGGGACCGGTGAGCCCTTCAGCCTCGCCCAGTACCGCAACCGGTACGCCCAGTACCGCACCGACCCGGACCTCGCGGCGATGCAGGCGAACGCGCCCTTCGTGGTGAGCTTCGACGACCACGAGGTGGACAACGACTTCGCGGGCGAGATCCCGCAGGACCCGGACAAGCAGCCGCACGACGCGTTCGTGGCCCGTCTGACCGCGGCCTACCAGGCGTTCTACGAGCACATGCCGGTCCGTGCCACCGCCGTCCCGAACGGCCCGCACATCCGGATGCACCGCCGCCTGGAGTTCGGCCGCCTGGCCCGGCTCAACGTCCTGGACACCCGGCAGTACCGCAGCGACCAGGCCAGGAGCCAGGCCGGAGCCCAGGACCCGTCGCTGACCATGCTGGGCGCGCAGCAGAAGCAGTGGCTGCTGGACGGGCTGCAGGACTCGCCGGCCCGCTGGAACCTGATCGCCTCCCAGATCATGATGGCGGAGACGGACCTCCAGGTCGGCGAGGGCAAGCTCTGGTTCTACGACGCCTGGGACGGCTACCAGAGCGAACGCAACCGGTTCCTGAGCGAGTTCAAGCGGGTCCGCAACCCGGTGGTGCTCTCCGGCGACCGGCACCTGACGATGATCAGCGACCTCAAGGAGGACTACGCCGACCCGGACTCCGCGGTCGTCGGCGCCGAGTTCGTCGGCACCTCCATCTCCAGCAACGGCGACCAGGACCAGGAGGCCTTCCGCAGGGAGTGGGACCCACGGCGCCCGGACAACCCGCACTGGAAGCTGCTCGACGCGCACCGCGGCTACCACCTCTTCGATGTCCGCCGTGACGGCATCGACGCGCAGGTGAGGGTGGTCGACACGGTGAGGCAGCCGACCTCCACGCCGAGCACGGTGGCGAAGCTGCGCATCGAGGCGGGCCGGCCGGGCGTCGAGGTCGTCTGACGGCCCCGCCCGGGTAGCGCGCGAGCCTGGGACTCATCCGGGTCCCAGGCTCTTCTCAGCCCTTCCACAGGGAGTGCTCCTACCGTCCCCTGGCCATGGAGACGGACTGTACGAAACCTGAAGTCACGGCGAACGGCGCCGGGTTGACCTCGCTGCGCGAAGGTACCCGCCTGCTGCACATCGGGCCGCACAAGACCGGGACCACCGCCGTCCAGGGCGCGCTGTTCGCCGCCAGGGAGGCCATGCCGGCGTACGGCGTGACCTTCCCGGCGCACACCCGGCACCCCATGGAGGCCGCCCTCGCCGCCTGCGCCCGGCCCCCGATGACCGGCGACCCGGCCCCCACCGACCGGCACTGGACACGGCTGCTCGGCCAGGTGCGGGCCGCCGGGGCGAGCACGGCGGTGGTCAGCAGCGAGTTCTTCGCCGACGCCGAGGACGAGGCGACGATCGCGCGGATCGTCGAGCAGCTCGGCGGTGACCGCGTGCACGTCCTGGTCGACCCTGCGCCCGCTGGTGAGGATCATGCCCTCGCAGTGGCAGCAGTACGTGCAGAACGGGCTGCGCACGGGCTACGGGCCGTGGCTGGAGCACATGCTCCGCAAGGCTCCGTACGAGCAGCCCACCCCGAGTTTCTGGCGCCGTCACCGGCACGACCGGCTGGTCGAGCGGTGGGCCGCGGTGGTGGGGCCGGAGCGTGTGACCGTCGTCGTGGTCGACGATCGGGACCGGGAGGCTCTGCTGCGCGACTTCGAGACGCTTCTCGGACTTCCGGAACGACTTCTGCGCGCGGTTCCGGACACGGCGAATCGTTCCCTTACCCTGGCCGAGACCGAAATGCTGCGGAATCTTAATAAGGAATTCCGTGGCAATGAGCTGCCGGACGAGCTGTATTCACGACTTGTCCGCAACGGCGCGGTCATGCATATGAAGAACGCGTGCAGTCCCGCACCCGGGGACGTGAAGATCGGCACACCGCCGTGGGCCGTGACGGCCGCCGCCGCGATCGGCGCCGAGACGGCCGGGCGGATCGGCGGACTCGGAGTGCGGGTCATCGGCGACGCACAGCTGCTGTGCGCGACACCGCGGCGTTCCCCCGAGCCGTCCGATGAGCCGCAAATCACCCCGGAAGCGGCCGCGCACGCCCTGTACGGAGCGCTCGCCGCTGCGGCCGGCACCGTCAAAGCGCGTACCGTGCACCAGACATCGTCCAAGGAACTCGTGAAGGTCCTGGGTCACCGCTGTCTCAAGCGACTCCGACGTCGCTGAGCTCCTGTGGAGTTACTCACAGCGAATTGCGGCGCCGCCCACGGAACGTCTCACCAATCACCAGCAGTCGGAGGTGAATGACAGGTTGCGCGCACATATGCGGCGGAGGTCGCTCACCTTGCACTGCGGTAACCCCAAGTGGGACCATTTCCGAGTTCCCTGTCGCCCCAAGGTAGGTCACCTGTGTCCCAGCACATAGCCAAGCCCCGTACCACCGCAGTGATCCTGGCTGGTGGTACCGGTCAGCGCGTGGGTCTGTCGATCCCCAAGCAGCTGCTGAAGATCGCCGGCAAGGCAGTCATCGAGCACACGCTGACCACCTTCGAGAACGCCGACTCGATCGACGACGTCATCGTGCTGATGGCGCCGGGCTACGTGCCCGACATCGAGAAGATCGTGGCGAAGGCCGGATTCAAGAAGGTCTCGAAGGTCATCGAGGGCGGCTCCACGCGGAACGAGACCACCGAGCGCGCCATCGCCGCGCTGGGCGAGGGCCTGGCCGAGGGCGAGGACGCCAACGTCCTCTTCCACGACGCCGTGCGCCCCCTGCTGTCGCAGCGCGTCATCGACGACTGCGTCGTCGCGCTGGAGCGCTTCCAGGCGGTCGACGTGGCGATCCCGTCCGCGGACACCATCATCGTCACGCGCACGCACGGCGAGGACGGCGAGTTCATCACCGAGATCCCGGACCGCTCCCGGCTGCGCCGCGGCCAGACGCCGCAGGCCTTCAAGCTGTCCACGATCAAGCGGGCCTACGAGGTCGCGTCCAGCGACCCCAACTTCCAGGCCACCGACGACTGCTCCGTCGTGCTCAAGTACCTGCCGGACGTGCCGATCCACGTCGTCGCGGGTGACGAGTACAACATGAAGGTCACCCAGCCCGTCGACGTCTTCATCGCCGACAAGCTCTTCCAGCTCGCCTCGACCGCCGCGCCCGAGCAGGTCTCCGAGGAGGCCTACCGCGAGCTCCTCACGGGCAAGACGGTGGTCGTCTTCGGCGGCTCCTACGGCATCGGCAAGGACATCGGCGAGCTCGCCGAGTCCTACGGCGCCAAGGTCTACGCCCTGGGCCGCTCCACCACCGGCACCCACGTGGAGAACCCGGAGGAGGTCGACGACGCCCTGTCCAAGGCGTACGCCGAGACCGGCCGCATCGACTACGTGGTCAACACCGCCGGCGTGCTGCGCATCGGCAAGCTCGCCGAGACCGACAACGCCACCATCGAGGAGGCGCTGAAGGTCAACTACCTGGCCCCGGTGCAGATCGCCCGTTCGTCGTACAAGTACCTGTCCGAGACCAAGGGCCAGCTGCTGCTCTACACCTCCAGCAGCTACACGCGGGGCCGCGCCGAGTACAGCCTGTACTCCTCGACCAAGGCCGCGATGGTGAACCTCACCCAGGCCCTGTCCGACGAGTGGGCCGGCGACGGCGTCCGCGTCAACTGCATCAACCCCGAGCGCACCGCCACCCCCATGCGCACCAAGGCTTTCGGCCAGGAGCCCTCGGGTTCCCTGCTGTCCTCCGAGGCCGTGGCCCGCACCTCGCTCGACGTGCTGCTGTCCGAGCTGACCGGCCACGTCATCGACGTCCGTCAGCAGGACCCGACGGCCGGCGCGGCCCGGGCGTCCGGCTTCGAGCAGGCTTTGGCCACGGTCCTGGACCGGCAGGACGGCGTGTAATAATTGGCGCCAAATAGACCCCGGTAATTCAGGCCTCTGCGCTCTCCTGCCGACGAAGTTCGTCAACAGGAGTGTTCGCAGGGGCCTGAATCCATACCGTCCGCGAATATTCACAGACCAGCCTCATTTCTGAACCAGCCCGGCACACCCCTCCCAAGAGCAGGTTTCTCCGTGATATCCACCGCTATTCGCGTCGCCCGGGTGGGCAGCGCGGCCGAGCTGGCCGCGGCGGTCCTCATGATGGCTGGGCTACCCCGCCCTCATGCTGGCCGCGCTCGTACCGAGCGTCCCCGCCTTCGCGGCAGCGGCCGCCGTGACGTACCTGGCGGACCACTATCTGCACCGCAAGGGCAGCTACCTGATCAACCGCCTCAGCAAGGTGCGGGCCGGCCTGTCGATCCGCTTCCTGATCCGGCAGCTGCTGCTCGTCCTGCTGCTGGCCCGGCTGTCCCTCGCGGACAACCTGATCTACTACGGGGCGATCGCCTGCTTCATCGCCTTCTACGGTCTCCAGGCTCCGCACGGCGCGCTGGTCCAGCTGATCCGCAACCGCCGCCGCATGCCGGTCGCCACCCGCAACGTCGACCTCAAGGCCCGCATCCGCATCCCGGACGCCCCGCCGCGCCGGCTGCTGCACCGCTCCGCCGAGAAGATGCTCCACCTCGACCTCTTCGCGGTCGCCGGCATCCTGCTCGCCGCGCAGGTGACGTCCGCCCTCGTCGGCTTCGTCGGCATCGGCATCACGGTGGCCCTCGGCCACGGTGTACGTGCTGGCGCTCGTGCCGTACGTGCGCGGCCGGAAGATCCCGCCGAACGCCGAGCGGGTCCTGGCCGCCGTCGACGACTGGCTGGCGCGAGTACAAGCCGGAGACGGTGCTGTACTTCTCCGGCTCCAAGGACTCCGCCTACCAGGTCAACATGTGGCTGGACACCATGGAGCAGCTGGACTCCAGGCCGCTGATCATCCTGCGCGAGCGGGCCATCCTGAACAACCTGGCGCCCACCACGGTCCCCGTCATCTGCGTGCCCGGAGGGGTGCACCTGATGAACATGGACCTGTCCACGGTGCGCGTCGCGCTCTACGCGGCGAACGTCGGCAAGAACATCCACCTGCTGCGCGTGCCCGACGATGAAGCACGTCTTCATCGGCCACGGCGACAGCGACAAGCTCGCCAGCGTCAACCCGTACAGCAAGGTCTACGACGAGGTGTGGACGGCCGGCCGCGCGGGCCGCGACCGCTACGCCATCGCCGACGTCGGTGTCCGCGACGACGACATCGTCGAGGTCGGCCGCCCGCAGCTCGCGCCGATCCAGACCTGGCAGGGCGTCCCGGACGGACCGTGTCCCGACCGTGCTGTACGCCCCCACCTGGGAGGGCTGGGACGGCAACCCGGGCAACACCTCGGTCGTGCTGGCCGGCGAGAACATCGTGAAGCAGCTGCGTGCAGGCCGACCCGCCGGTCCGCGTCCTGTACAAGCCGCACCCGTTCACCGGCACACGTCAGCAAGGAGGCCGGCGCCGCGCACCGGCGGATCACCGCCCTGGTCGCAGAAGGCCGCCGCCGAGCGCGCCATCGACACGCGCTTCGTCGCCGACACGGCCGTTCAGGCCGCAGGCCAAGACCGAGCTGGCCCGTATCGAGGCCCGGCTCGCGCAGCTGTCCGGCTCCGGCGGCGACCGGCGCGACGAGGCCGAGGCCACCCGTGACGGGCTGGTCGACGTCGCCCGGCACGAGGAGGTCGCCCGGCTGCGCGCCGAGTGGAACGACGCCTACTGGCGTTCCTTCCCCGCCTGGGAGCACCGCGTCATCACCGGCGCCGAGCCCGCGGCTGTACGACTGCTTCAACGTCTCCGACGCGATGGTCTCCGACATCTCCAGCGTGGTCTCCGACTTCATCGCGAGCGGCAAGCCGTACGCGGTCACCGACTCCGCCGAGCTGGGCGTCGAGGAGTTCAAGCGGAACAACACGGCGGTGCGCGCCGCGGTGATCCTGTCCAACAGCGCGGCCGAGCTGGGCGAGCTGCTCGGCGCCGTCCGCGACCCGGCCGCCGATCCGCTGGCCGAGGACCGCAAGGAGCTCAAGCAGTACCTGCTGGGCCCGGACGAGCCGACCTCCATCGACCAGTTCAACACCGCGGTCGCCAACCTCGCGATCAAGGCCGAGACGCGCAACGTCGGCCAGGAGTCACGGGTGGCGGCCGCCACGGACGAGGCCGAGCTGGCGAACGCCATGCCCGTGCAGCGGGTGTCCGCCGCCGGTGACACGGACGGTGTCGGCACGGGCTGAGCCGCCGCCGTCGCGCTGAGAGTTCGGCCCCCGAGGAGCACTCCTCGGGGGCCGAACTCTTTCGCTTTCCCGCTTCCTGTCGGTTCATTGTGTGACGTGTCTCACTAACACGTGCATTCGAGGCAACCGCTTGCCTCGATCACCCGTCTACCAAGTAGCGAATGAGGCGATACGGGGGGAATATCCCATTGACTAGGGGGAAACGTGGCCGTGGCGCAGCCTGATGTGAGTGTGATCATCGGTGCGTACGAAGCGATGCCGTATCTGATCGAGTGCCTCTCGTCCGTCGAGGCACAGACCATCGATCCAGAGCGCGTCGAGGTCATCGCGGTGGACGACGGATCGACGGACGGGACGGGCGCGTACCTGGAGGAGTTCGCCGAGCGCGCTCCCATGCACGTCCTGGTGATCCGGCAGGAGAACTCCGGCGGCCCCAGCGGCCCGCGCAACGTCGGCCTGAGCAAGGCGACCGGGCGTTACGTCTTCTTCCTCGACGCCGACGACCGGCTGGGCCCCGAGGCCCTGGAACGGATGGTCGCCATGGCCGACCGCGCGGGCACGGACGTCGTCCTCGGCAAGGTCGAGGGCGTCAACCGCTCGGCGCCGAAGTCCATGTGGGGCAAGACGGTGGAGCGGACCGACGTCTTCTCCTCCAACATCAAGTTCACGCTCAGCGCGCAGAAGCTGTTCCGTCGCGAGCTGCTGGACCGGCACGGCATGCGGTTCGACGAGTCGCTGTTCACCGGCGAGGACGCGCTGTTCACGATGGAGGCCTACCTGCGGGCGAACGGCGTCTCCGTGGTCGCCGACCACACCTGCTACTACCTGGTCGGCCGCGACGACGGCAAACACGTGACCAAGAGCGGCGGTTACGCGCTGCGGTTCGACTCGGCGCGGGCCCTGATGAACCTCATCGCCGAGCACGTCCCCGCGGGCGGCCGGCGCGACCAGCTGATGGTCCGGCCCTTGACCGTCACGCTGCTGCCGCAGTTCGGGCCCAAGTACCTCACGGACAGCGAGGAGATACGCCGGCACAAGTTCGAGCTGGCCAAGCCTCTGCTGGACGCCCACTGGACCGAGGGCGTCGCCCAGCGCCTCAAGGTCCACGAGAGGCTGCGTCTGCACCTGGTCGCCGAGCAGCGTCCCGAACTCCTCGTGGACGTCGTGAAGTTCGTCAAGGCCAAGAAGCAGGCGGCGGCTCTGCTGGAGAGGAAGGGCCGGCGCGTCTACCTGGCCTACCCGCACTTCCGCGACCGCACCGCGGCGATCCCCGACTCGGTGTACCTCGCCGAGCCGCGCGAGGCCCGTGCCTTCCCGGGCTACCGCGAGGGCGGTGTCGACACGTTCGTACGCCGAGCGGTGCGCAAGGCGCGGCGGGTGCTGACGTCGCGCGAGGTGCGGACGGCGGCGTGAAAGCGGCCGCGGGGCCGAGGAATGTCCCCTCGGCCCCGCGGCCGGCTCGTCGTGCCGCTGGTCAGCGCGGTGCGGTGGTCCTGCCGTCCCGTCCGGTCAGCGCTGTGCGGTCGGGACCGGTGGCAGGGCAGCCCCGTCGGCCGCCGTTCCGGTGCGCTGGCCGGGCAGTTCCGCGGCCAGTCGCTCCGCCGTCAGCCGTTCCGCCACCCGTGCCCGGTGCAGCCGGGCCCTCTCGCACAGCGCCCGTACGGCCGCGTTGAAGCGCTCCTGCGACGGTGGATCGGCGGGGCCCAGCAGGCGCAGCTTCAACTCGGCGCGTGCCTCGGCCAGGTCGTCCTTCTCCGGGTGCCGGACCGTCTCCAGCAGGCCCGGCACCCCGCCGGCGTCCGGTGACAGCACCGTCGCCGCCACCACCGTCGGGTACGCCGTGCGGAAGACGTCCTCGGGCAGCCCGCTCGTGTTCGCCACCGCGTAGGGCTTCTCGCTCGCCAGGAAGTCGCTGATGACGCTCGACACATCACTGACCAGCAGGTCGGCCGCGTCGAAGCAGGAGTGCAGCGCGGGCCGGACGTCCGTGATGACCTGGTGCTCGCCCTCCGGCAGCGAGGCCCAGTACGCCTCCTCCCAGGCCGCCGTCGCCCGCGCCACCGCCTCGGCCCGGCCCGGTTCCGGCGCCGACTGCACCCGCATCCGCTCCAGCGTGTCGGCCCCGGCCCGGAAGTCGGCCGTGGTGAGCCGGTCCAACTCGGAGGTGCGGTCGGCCAGTTCGGCACCGGCCGGCGGACGCGCCCCGGCCCGCTCCCGGTTCGCCGCCCGGATCAGCTCCCGGATCCGCAGATCGGCCGCGCCCGCGCGCGGGTCCACCGACCCCGTCAGCGGATGCGGTTTGTACAGGAGCCGCACGCCCGGGTCGGCGAGCAGCGCCCGGACCAGGTTCTCCCCGGCCGCGATCACCGAGGTGTTGCCGGGGTTGCCGTCCCAGCCCTCCCAGGTCGGCGCGTACAGCACGGTCGTGACCGCCCCGGCCGGCGGGCCCGCATACGGCCGTACGGCGTCCAGCTGCGGGCGGCCGGTCTCCACCACGTCCTTGTCCTCGACGCCCACCTCGGCCAGCGCGTACCGCTCGCGAGCGGCGGGCCCGGCCACCCACACCTCGTCGTACGCCTTCGCGTACGGGTTGCACGAGGACAGCTTGTCGCTCTCACCGTGGTTGACGAAGGTGTGCTTGATCGTGGGGATGCGCAGCACCTGGGAGGTCTTGCCGGAGTTCGACGGGTGGATGAGGACCTGCAGCGTGGAGTGCTCCAGACGCATCAGCGTGGACACCTTCGGCAGGCAGACGACCGGGATGTCCGTCGCCGCGATCTTCTGCACCATGAACCGCTCGCGCAGCACGATGACCGGCCTGCCGTCCAGCTTCGCGAGAGGCTCCAGCCACATGTTCGCCTGGTAGGCCGAGGCCGCGCCGCCGGAGAAGTACAGACCGACGGTCGGACGGTACGCGGCCAGCCACGCGTCGAACCAGGCGAGCATCTCCTGCTCGTCGGCCGGGCGGCGTCCCGGCAGCAGCCGGAGCAGCAGCGCGCCGAGGCCGGCCAGCGCGAGGGCGAGGGAGAGCGCGACGCCCGCCGCCGCGTACACCGGCTCGTCGCCCGGCGCGGCGGCCAGCAGCCCGGCCGTCGCGGGCAGGCCGAACACCAGCAGCCGGTGCCCGGGGCGGCGCAGCAGCACGGCCGGGGCCGGGGACAGCCGCAGCGCCGAGGCGTCGATGTTCCGGGTCACCACCGGCAGGGTGCGGGTGCGGCGCACCAGTACGGAAACCGCCTGGATCGCGCAGTGCAGCACGTAGAAGACGAGCAGCCCGGCCACCAGCGGGGCGTACACCGTCTCCCGGTCCTGCTCGCCGAGCCGCAGCAGACCCACGACCAGCAGCAGATCCCGCAGGACGTGCCGCACGGTGATGTCCGCGTGCGACTTGGCGAACAGTGACAGCACCCCGCGCTGCCACCGGTACAGGGCACCCTCGGTGGCCAGGGAGACGGCGGTCGCGGCGAGCAGCAGCGGTACGTGGGGAAGCAGCGCCGCGACCGCCTGAGCGGCGAACGCGGCGGCCAGGACGACGGTGACCAGCCCCTTCAGCAGGGCCGGTGGACGGGGGAGAGGTACGGGCACTGCGGTCACTCCAGGAGCGTCGGGTGTCGGCGCAGGTCGGCCGTCCGGGTTAACGCGCGGCGACCTCCCGACGACACGCGCGTGTCGTCAGGGCGTGGGGGCGGCTGCCGTCCCGTGTGCCGTCGGACCGTAGCGGAAGATCGCGTTCCTGTCTTGGGGTGGGACGGAACTGCGCACGACCGGCGTCCGTGACGCGGGCAGCACCGTCCGTAGCGTGGACCGGCGCCGCGTCGCGCCTCGCCGTCCCGTAGATTTCCTGGTGAGGGACCGAATCGACGCGAGGGGCGGACGGGGACGTGGCAGGGGCAAGGCAGGCCGTGGGCGAGGCCCGCAGGATCGTCGTCAAGGTCGGTTCCTCCTCGCTGACCACCGCCTCGGGCGGCCTGGACGCGGACCGCGTGGACGCGCTGGTCGATGTGCTCGCCAAGGTCCGAAGCGGCGGGGAGCGCGAGATCGTCCTCGTCTCCTCCGGCGCCATCGCCGCCGGCCTCGCCCCGCTGGGCCTGCGCCGCCGCCCCAAGGACCTCGCCCGCCAGCAGGCCGCCGCCAGCGTCGGCCAGGGCCTGCTGGTCGCCCGCTACACCGCCTCCTTCGCCCGCTACGGCGTCCGCGTCGGCCAGGTGCTGCTGACCACCGACGACATGAGCCGCCGCGCCCACCACCGCAACGCCTCGCGCACCCTCGACAAGCTGCTCGCGATGGGCGCCTTCCCGATCGTCAACGAGAACGACACCGTCGCCACGGACGAGATCCGCTTCGGCGACAACGACCGCCTCGCCGCCCTGGTCGCCCACCTCGTCCACGCCGACCTGCTGGTCCTGCTGTCCGACGTGGACGGCGTCTACGACGGCGACCCCGCGAGGCCCGGCACCTCCCGCATCGCCGAGGTGCGCGAGCCCGTCCGACCTCGCGCACGTCGAGATCGGCAGCGCGGGCAAGGCCGGCGTCGGCACCGGCGGCATGGTCACCAAGGTCGAGGCCGCCCGGATCGCGGCCGCCGCCGGTGTCCCCGTCGTGCTCACCAACGCCGTCCACGCGGCCGACGCCCTGGCCGGCCAGGACACCGGCACCTACTTCCACCCCACCGGCAAGCGCTCCGCCGACCGGCTGCTGTGGCTCCAGCACGCCTCCACCCCGCAGGGCGCGCTGACCCTGGACGACGGTGCCGTCCAGGCCGTCGTGGACCGCCGCAAGTCGCTGCTGCCGGCCGGAATCGCCGCCGTCGAGGGCGAGTTCAGCGCCGGCGACCCGGTCGAACTGCGCGACGGCACAGGGCTCGCCGTCGCCCGCGGGCTCGTCAATTTCGACGCCAAGGAGATCCCCCGGCTGATCGGCCGCTCGACCCGCGAACTGGCTCGCGAACTCGGACCCGCCTACGAACGCGAGGTCGTACACAGGGACGACCTGGTGGTCCTGCACCCGTAATGTGTCGAAACGTCCGCCCCCGGTGGTGGACGTTCCGCAAAACCGCCACGCGAACCCTTGCGGCCTGCTCAACTTTGTCTCGGGGACATATTTCAGCAGCAGCACCACTGTGCAAAAGGAGGCCGTCGTGAGACGAGTGCGCCCTGGGGCCACGGCGTCCCGTGGTGGTGCCGGCTCCCGCGCGGCCGGTGAGGATCGCGCCCTGACCAGCGTGGCGGCCGGGGACCGGTTCCAGGGCGAGGAACACGGGGACATCCCGCGCCTGTGGCACGTCACCCTCAGCGTCTCCGGCCAGGAGGCCCCGCTCCCCGAGGTCCGGCGCGCCCTGGAACAACTCGCCCACGACCATCCCTTCCTCCTGACCAGCCGATACGCGGTCGACCACGCGGAGATCCGCTACTGGGAGGAGGCCCGTGACCTGCACGACGCGGCCGCCGTCGCCCTGCGCCTGTGGGGCGAGCACCGGCAGACCGCCGGGCTGCCGCCCTGGGAGATCGTCGGCCTGGAGGTCATCGACCGCGTGACCTACCACCAGCGCATCGCCGAGGGGTACGGGCCGCCGCCGGCGTCGCCGGTCGGGGTCCACCCGTTTTGACCCGGTCCGTGGAGTGTCTCGGGGTGTGGAACGAACGGTGAACAGACCCGTTCGGCGCACTACGCTTCCCTCATGACCACGCTTTCGCCGTACGACTCGATGTCCCCGGTCACCGAGGCCGCCTACCGCGCCAAGGCCGCCGCCGCGAGCCTCGCGCCGCTGCCGCGGGCCGACAAGGACGACGCGCTGCTCGCCATCGCGGACGCGCTGGAGGTCCGTACGAGCGAGATCGTCGAGGCCAACGCCAAGGACGTCGCCAAGGCCCGCGAGGCCGGCATCAGCGAGGGCATGATCGACCGGCTCACGCTCACCCCCGAGCGGGTCCGCGCCATCGCGTCCGACGTGCGCGACGTCGCCGCACTGCCCGACCCGGTCGGCGAGGTCGTGCGCGGCTCCACGCTGCCCAACGGCATCGACCTGCGCCAGGTCCGCGTGCCGCTCGGTGTCGTCGGGATCATCTACGAGGGCCGGCCGAACGTCACCGTCGACGCCGCCGCCCTCTGCCTGAAGTCGGGCAACGCGGTCCTGCTGCGCGGCTCCTCCTCGGCCTACCAGTCGAACAGCGCACTCGTGCGCGTCCTGCGCGACGCCGTGGGCGGGGCCGGGCTGCCCGCCGACGCCATCCAGCTCGTCCCCGGCGAGAGCCGCGACAGCGTGCGCGAGCTGATGCGCGCCCGCGGCCTGGTCGACGTGCTCATCCCGCGCGGTGGCGCCTCGCTGATCAACACGGTCGTCCAGGAGTCCACCGTCCCGGTCATCGAGACCGGCACCGGCAACTGCCACGTCTACGTCGACGCGGCCGCCGACCTCGACATGGCCGTCGAGATCCTGATCAACTCCAAGGCCCAGCGGGTCGGCGTCTGCAACGCCGCCGAGACCCTCCTGGTCCACCAGGACATCGCCGCCGAGTTCCTGCCCCGCGCCCTTGAGGCCCTCGCGGGCGCCGGGGTCACCGTGCACGCCGACGAGCGCGTGCTGGCCCACGCCAAGGACTCCAAGGCGACCGTCGTCGAGGCGACGGCCGAGGACTGGGAGAGGGAGTACCTGTCGTACGACATCGCCGCGGCCGTGGTGGACTCCCTGGACAAGGCCGTCGAGCACATCCGGATGTGGACCTCCGGCCACACCGAGGCCATCGTGACGACCTCCCAGCAGGCCGCCCGCCGCTTCACCCAGCTGGTCGACTCGACCACCGTCGCCGTGAACACCTCCACCCGCTTCACCGACGGCGGCCAGTTCGGCTTCGGCGCGGAGATCGGCATCTCCACGCAGAAGCTGCACGCCCGCGGCCCGATGGGCCTGCCGGAGCTGACCAGCACGAAGTACATCGTGACCGGGGACGGGCACGTGCGCCGCTGAGCCCGGTCCACGTGGGTATGCCAAGCGGCGCATATGCGTGCGGCAGGGGTGGACCGGCCGGGCGTGCGCCGTGCGGAGCCCCGTGAACGCCGTCTCAACCGGCGGATGAATTTCCATACCGTCTGCCCAAAATGACCCCCCAGGTCTACTCTGGATCCGTGCCGGAGGACGTGGGGGGCACGCCGTTTCCTGACGGCTGGGAGCCCGACGACGACCACGACCGCGGGGTGTCGGACGAAGAGTTCGCCTCCGTGGTCTTCGACGAGGCCTTCGTACGCGCGGCCGTGGTGCACGAGCCGACCGCCGTGGAGCGCCTCCTTGCCGCGGCACAGGCGAGAGCCGAGGCCTCCGAGGCGGAGGCGCGCCGCTCCCACACCAGAGGCGAGCGCTACGACGACGGGTACGGCCCCGACGGGCACGGCGAATTCGGCCATGATCCCGACCTCG
The DNA here is from genome assembly GCA_963798065.1 of uncultured Actinomycetota bacterium. Taxonomy (GTDB): domain Bacteria; phylum Actinomycetota; class Actinomycetes; order Streptomycetales; family Streptomycetaceae; genus Streptomyces. The sequence continues at coordinate 158,442 of CAWCSC010000006.1, forward strand.
ACGAGCTGGACGACCCCGACATCCTCGAGGACCACTACGGCGGCACGGGTCCGTACGGCAAGCAGGTCCGCTGGCACCGCCCCGTCGCCTGGCTGCTCGCCCTCGTGATGGGCATCGGCATGGTCGCGCTGGCCTTCACGGCGGTCTACCGGGGCGCGTCCTCGAACCGCCAGGAACCCGTGCCGACGCCCACCTCGACCGGGCTGGAACAGGGCAGCGGGGTGTCCCCCTCCGCTTCCGCCGACTACTCCCAGCCTGCCGTCTCGGTGATCCCGCGCAACCCCTGACCGGAACCCGCCCATCCTGGTGAGAACCTGTCAGAAGTTGTCATGGAGCAGGGCGTTTACCCGAGCTTCCGGCGACCTACCCTGAAGATATGGGCGGGCCTGGCGACCCACCTGAGGGGGCCCCCGAGGGCGCTCCCGGAGGTGGAGAGGACGAGTATCGATCCGTCGTCTTCGACGAATCGTTCATTCGTGCTGCCCGCCTCCAGGAGTTCTCCGCCCAGGAGCGCATCGCGGACCACGCGCCCGCCGTGCGCCGCCGCCCGCCCCTGCGCCGGGGCCTGTCGCGGCAGGCTCTGGTCCTCGTCCTGCTGATCGCCATCGCCTTCGGCACCGCCATCTACATGGGTGTACGGCACCCGTACCAGAACCCCGCCGCCCATGAGCCCGTCGAGCCCCTGCGGATGACCGTCATCCCGCTCGCCCCCGAGGGAAAGGTGCCCGGCAAGGCCGACCCGGCGTATCTGTACGAGCACAGCCCCGCCGCACAGTTCAAGAGCGGCGCTGAGGGCGTGCCGCTGCCCGCCTCTCGGCGCACCGCGCACTTCTCGGACAGCCAGGTCGTGTCCGCCCTGACCACGGCCAAGGACTACATCGTCCGGTCCGCACTCGACCCGGACGTGCTCACGGGCAGTGAGGTCCGCGCGGTCCGTGTCCTGCTCGACCCCGACCAACTGGGCCAGTTCGACCAGAGCTTCGCCCGGCCCACCGCCGACGGACGCCACGCGCCGACCGGCTGGCTCGTCCGCTTCGACCCCTCCCGCGCCGAGCTGGCCGACCGCAGGGTGCGGGTCCAGGGCACACTGCAGGCCGCCGAGGCCGACTCGTCCACGCTCGAGGTCACCGCGGACCACACGTTCGTGTACGCACTGCGGCCGGCCGGGGCCGACGACAAGTCCGCGGTGTCCCTGTTCACCGTCCGGCGCGAGCTGCACTTCCGCTTCGACCGTGAGGACCTGCGCCTGCACCAGGGCCAGCTCGTCGTCTCCTACGTCCAGGCCGGCCCGCTCTCCTGTGCCGAGGACTCCACGAACCACCTCCGCCCTCTCCTGGCCGGCCAGACGGCCAAGGAAGGCGGCCCCGCCGGCACGGACCCCTACGCCACGGGCAGTGCGACGGCCCTGTGCGGCTCATTGGCGACGAGCGCGCAGCCGAAGGTGTGACGCGACGGTGTGACGCGGGCGCCCGGCGCGCGGGCGTCAGCGCCTCACTTGTCGTCGCGCGGCGGCTGGTCGTCCCCGGGAGAGTCCGACGTGCCCGGCGACTCCGGCGACTCCGGCGTCTCCGGGCCCTGGGGCGGCTTCGGGGACGAGTTCGTGAAGCCGCCGAAGCCGCGGCGGACACGGTCGCCCAGGTCGCCGGCGCCGCCGGCGAGGTCGGTGACCAGCTTCATCAGCGGGTCCTTGGAGCTCTTCACGTGGGTCGTGTAGTGGTTCGCCGAATCCCGCCAGGAGTCCCTGACCGAGGTGTCCTTGTCCTCGTCGCGCCGCGGGTAGTGGCCGTCCATGATCCGCTGGTAGTCCCGCGACTCGGCCCACTTCTTCAGCTCGGCCGCCCGCACGGTGGTGAACGGGTGGGAGCGGGGCAGCACGTTCAGGATCTTCAGCACGGAGTCGCGCAGGTCGCCCCCGGCCTCGTACTCCTCGGCCTGCGCGAGGAACGCGTCCACGTTCATCTCGTGCAGATGGTTACCGCCCGCGATCTTCATCAGGCCCCGCATGGACGCCCGCAGGTCCTGCCCGACCAGCAGCCCCGCCCGGTCCGCGGACAGCTCCGACTTGCGGAACCACTCCCGCAGCCCGGTCACGATCGCCATGATCGCGAGGTTGCCCAGGGGGATCCAGGCGACCCGGACGGCGAGGCTGGTCAGGAACAGCAGGATCGTCCGGTAGACCGAGTGCCCGGACAGCGCATGCCCCACCTCGTGCCCGACGACCGCCCGCATCTCCTCCTCGTCGAGCAACTCGACGAGCCCCGTCGTGACGACGATGATCGGCTCGTCCAGGCCGATGCACATCGCGTTCGGCTGCGGGTCCTGGTTCACGTACATCGGCGGGACCTTCTCCAGGTCCAGGATGTAGCAGGCGTCCCGCAGCATCACGTTCAGATGGGAGAACTGCTGGTCCGAGACGCGCACCGAGTCGGACAGGAACAGCAGCCTGAGACTGCGCTCGGGCAGCAGACCGCTCAGCGCCTTGAACACCGTGTCGAAACCGCTCAGCTTGCGCAGCGCCACCAGGGCGGAACGGTCGGCCGGATGCTCGTACGTACGCGAGGAGATCCCGGGGAAGCGCCTGCGCTGCCTGCTCGGCACGTGCTCGTGCCCGTTGTGCTCGTGGCCGTCGGACATGTCTTCCCCCATGCGTCTGTGTGGCCTTTGCTGGCCCTTGTGCGGCCTTTTGCTTCCCCGAGGCAGGGCCCAGCCTAGGCGGAGTTACGGTGGACGGGCAGTACAGCGAAGGGAGACCACCGCCATGGAGCACCACCCCGCATCCGCCTGGCTCGCCGAGGCCGCGAGCGCCGCCGAGCGGCAAGGGCCGGGGATGCTCCGGATCGTCCTGATCGTGATGATCCTGGGCTGTGTGCTGACCGCGTGGTTCCTGCTGCGTGGCTACAGACGGAAGGACGACTGAGGCACCGGGAAGGTTCCCCGCCGGGGCCCCGGGACCGGGTCCGGCGGCGGCACGCACCACCTGCGCGTCACCAACATGCGGAGTCGGGGTGATCGCGGTCGAGGCGCCCGCTTACGATGAGCCGACGTCTTTAACCCGCCCACACGCGATAGGTCCTGCCGAAGATGAGCTTCCACAGCACCGCTGCCCAGTTGGTCACCCTCGCCGCCGAGGGCGAGGAGCACGGCGGAAACCACGAGAGCCTCAGCCCCTACATCACCGGTGGCGGCGCCCTCTTCATCCTGCTGCTCCTGCTGTGGATCACCACCCGCTTCAACCGCGACCGCTGAACCCCGCAGGGTGCCCCGCGCCGGGCACCCCGGGACCATGGGGGCGGCCGGAGCGCTCAGGCGGGGCCGGTAGGGTCTGCACGCATGGGAGAGCAGGACATGCCTACCGGTCCGGCGAACGAGACGCCGCACGACCCGGCACAGGACACGGCGAACGGCACCGAACGACCTTCGGAGCCCCGCCGTGCCGCCACGGCACCCCGTGGTGCCGACGGCCCCGGAAACGGCCCGTCACGACCGGGCAAACGCCGCCTCGGCGTCATGGGCGGCACCTTCGACCCGATCCACCACGGGCACCTGGTCGCGGCCAGCGAGGTCGCCGCGCAGTTCCACCTCGACGAGGTGGTCTTCGTCCCGACCGGCCAGCCCTGGCAGAAGAGTCACCGCAGCGTCTCCCCGGCCGAGGACCGCTACCTGATGACGGTCATCGCGACCGCCGAGAACCCGCAGTTCTCCGTGAGCCGCATCGACATCGACCGCGGCGGCCCCACCTACACCGTGGACACCCTGCGCGACCTGCGCGCGCTCAACCCGGACACCGACCTCTTCTTCATCACCGGCGCCGACGCCCTCGCCCAGATCCTCACCTGGCGGGACAGCGAGGAGCTGTTCTCCCTCGCGCACTTCATCGGGGTCACCCGGCCGGGCCACCACCTGACCGACCCCGGACTCCCGGAGGGCGGCGTCTCCCTCGTCGAGGTCCCCGCTCTGGCCATCTCCTCCACGGACTGCCGTGCGAGAGTCGCCAAGGGCGACCCGATCTGGTACCTGGTGCCGGACGGCGTCGTGCGCTACATCGACAAGCGCGAGCTGTACCGCGGCGAGTGAGCCGAGAGGGGCACCGGTGAACGACCGATACGACGCGGGGTACGGCGGACGACCAGTACGAGCTCGTCGGCTACGACGAGTACGGCCGGCCTGTCTACCGCCAGGTCCCGGCGCAGCAGACCCCAGCAGCCTACGACCCGTACTCCCAGCCGGGACAGCCGGGGCAGCAGCAGGGCTACGGCTACGACCCGTACGCCTCGGCCGGGCAGCAGCCCCCGCCCGCCGTACGACCCTACGGCACCGGCCGGCAGCAGCCCGCCTCCGGCTACGGCTCCTACGACCCCTACGCCTCCGGCCGGCCCCAGGGCGGCGCCGGGCACCCCCGGGCGCTCCCCACGACCCCTACGGCCAGGCCACGGCCGACGGCGCCACCGGCCGGCAGCCCCGCGTCGCGGAACAGACCGCCCGGCAGACCGCCCAGCAGCCTCCCCACATCCCGCAGCAGGCCGGCCCGGCGGAGGACCGAGCAGGCCCCCGGCCAGCCGGCGACGGGAGTACCACACCGAGCAGTTCGCCTTCGTCGAGGAGCCCGACGGCAACTCCGAAGACGTCATCGACTGGCTGAAGTTCACCGAGAACCGCACCGAGCGCCGCGAGGAGGCCCGGCGCCGCGCGCGCAGCCGGATCGTCGCCCTGGTCGTCGTCCTCGCGCTCGTCGCGGTCGGCGGCGTCGGCTACCTCTGGTACGCCGGGAAGCTGCCCGGCCTGTCCTCCGACGACTCCGCCACGGGCACCGCGACGGCAGCGGGCGCCCAGAAGCGCGACGTGATCGTCGTCCACCTGCACGACACCAAGGGCGGCGGCACCTCCACGGCGCTGCTCGTCGACAACACCACCACCAAGCGGGGCACCACCGTCCTGCGTGCCCAACTCCCTCGCCCTGACCAGCGACGACGGCACCACGACGACGCTCGCCAAGTCGGTCGAGGACGACGGCTCCGACGGCACCCGCGACGCGCTCGACACCGTCCTCGGCACCGACATCCAGGGCACCTGGCGCCTGGACACCCCCTACCTGCAGAACCTCGTCGACCTCGTCGGCAACATCGACGTCGACACCGACACCGACGTCCCCGACCCCGACGCCAAGAAGAAGGGCGCGGCCCCCCTCGTCAACAAGGGCCAGGACCAGACCCTCAGCGGCAAGATGGCCGTCGCCTACGCCACCTACCGCGCCCCGGGCGAGGCCCAGAACGCCCAGCTGGAGCGGTTCGGGCAGGTCATGCAGGGCGTGCTGCGCAAGGTGTCCTCCGACCCGCAGGCCGCGACGACCACCGATCCAGACCCTGGCGCAGATCCTCGACCCGTCCCTGACCGACAAGGACCTCGGCACCTTCCTCGCCGGGCTCTCCGACCTCGCCAAGGGCGGCGACTACAAGACGGACCTGCTGCCCGTCCAGGACCGACGGCACGCTCAGCGCCCAGGCCGAGCGCGCGGCGTCGTCAAGGACGTCCTCGGCGGCACCGCCAAGAGCCCCGACAAGGACGCCGCCGTCAGCGTCTCCGTGCAGAACGCCACCGGCGTCAAGGACAACACCGAGAAGGCCCGCGTCGTGCTCCTCAACGGCGGCTTCACCTTCCTGGAGGGCGGCACGCCCGGCGCCGCCCAGGCCACGTCCGAGGTCGTCTACGCCGACGCCGCCGACAAGGCGAACGCCGCCGAGGTCGCCAAGACCCTGGGCCTGCCCGCGGGCTCCGTCACCAAGGGCAAGATCTCCGCGAACGCCGCGTCGCCGTCGTCCTCGGCCAGGACTACGAGCCGTCGTCCGGCTAGGCGGCAGGTGCGCGCCCCTGCGTGATCCCCGTAATCACGTGGGGCGCGCACGGCGGTCCGTGAGACCCTTGGTGGTCAAGTGTCCGCCGACCGAAAGCCTTGTAGTGACCGCGACCGACCGCTCTCATCGAGCTCATCACCACCGCCGCCCAGGCGGCCGCCGACAAGCTGGCGCACGACATCATCGCCTACGACGTCAGCGACGTGCTGTCCATCACGGACGCCTTCCTGCTGGCCTCCGCGCCCAACGACCGCCAGGTCAAGTCGATCGTCGACGAGATCGAGGAGCGGCTCCAGAAGGAGCTCGGCGTCAAGCCGGTGCGCCGCGAGGGCGACCGCGAGGCCCGCTGGGTCCTGCTCGACTACGTCGACATCGTCGTCCACGTCCAGCACAGCGAGGAGCGCGTCTTCTACGCCCTGGAGCGGCTGTGGAAGGACTGCCCCGAGCTCGAGCTGCCCGAGGACGCCAAGGCCACCCGCGGCAAGGCCGAGGAGCACGCCAAGCTGCAGGCGGCCGAGGAGGCGGCGGAGCTGGACGGAGACTGGCGGTGAGCGCCACCAGTGAGGCGGCCGGCAGGCCGGGCCGGGGCCGCCGCGTCATCCTCTGGCGGCACGGCCAGACCTCGTGGAACGTGGAGCGCCGCTTCCAGGGCACCACGGACGTCGAGCTCACCGAGACCGGCGTCGCCCAGGCCCGCCGCGCCGCCCGGCTGCTCGTCGCGCTGGAGCCGGACGCGATCGTCGCCTCCGACCTCCAGCGGGCCGCGGACACGGCCGCCGAGCTCGCCGCGCTCACCGGCCTCGACGTCACCCACGACGAGGGCACTGCGCGAGACCTACGCGGGCGTCTGGCAGGGCCTGACGCACGACGAGATCATCGCCCGGTACGGCGAGCGAGTACGCCGCGTGGAAGCGCGGTGAGCCGGTGCGCCGCGGCGGCGGCGAACTGGAGACCGAGGTCGCCGACCGCGCCGCCCCCGTGGTGCTCCGGCACGCCGAGAAGCTCCCCGAGGACGGCACGCTCGTCGTGGTCAGCCACGGCGGCACGATCCGCACCACCATCGGCCGCCTGCTCGGCCTGGACCCCCACAACTGGGAGAGCCTCGGCGGGCTCTCCAACTGCTGCTGGTCGGTCCTGGGCGAGGGCGCCCGCGGCTGGCGTCTGCTGGAGCACAACGCCGGCACCCTGCCGGAGCCGGTGCTCGGCGACGACGACTGAGGCGCCGGCGGACCCACCCCGGCGGCCCGGGACCCGGATTTCACTTTCCGGCAGGTCGCAGGCTAAAGTTCTTCTTGTTCGCCCCGCCAGCGGGGAGACAGAGGCCATGCGGCTCCGCCGCGTGGCGAGGGGCTATAGCTCAGTTGGTAGAGCGCCTGCATGGCATGCAGGAGGTCAGGAGTTCAATTCTCCTTAGCTCCACGTCAAGATCCCGTTCCCATACAGGGGGCGGGATTTTTCGTGGCCCCGCGCTTGAGTCACCCGGGCCCCTCAGGCGTATACCTCTACGGCCACGACGCGTGCCGTGTCCGGACTGGTACTGAGGCGTCGCTGACCGTATTGGCCCGGCCGTGGCAGAATCAAACGGCCGGAAGGGGGCGCGGCCCGACGGGAGGGAGTAGCGATGCCTGCGAGCATCCTCGAGGAGGTCGACCACCTCCTCGGAGCAGCGTTGACACGGGAGACGTCCACCCGCCTCAGCTGCCCTTCCTGCGGTTCCGCGCATGTGGCCCAGATGCTCGGCGACAACGGCGGGATCTCCTACGTGTGCACGGCCTGCGGCCACAGCTGGAGCTGATCGATGGGTGCACACAGGCGGAAGTGCGACTGGTGCGGCAGCGGGACGCCGATCGTCCGTGACATGGAGCCGATCAACCCCGACTACCAGTACTGGTGCGAGGAATGCGCGCGGGCGCTGATCATAAAAGGCGACCCGATCGAGACGTACCGCGAGCTGGAGGGCGAGCCGATCTACGGCCGGCTTCTGGAGGAGCACTGCACGCTCAAGCGGTTCTATTCGTTCGTCACGGCCTGAGGCTTGCGTAAACGGTGCAAAACCGGCATAGCGGGTATCTCCGTACGGGGTGGAATCGATTTGGTGTTGGGCCCGGTCGACCGTGTAATGTTGGCGTCGCCGCCAGGGAGACCGGGCGAGCGCAGGGGCTATAGCTCAGTTGGTAGAGCGCCTGCATGGCATGCAGGAGGTCAGGAGTTCAATTCTCCTTAGCTCCACAGGAGATGAGAAGGCGGGTCATCCGATCGGATGACCCGCCTTCTTTGTATTTCCGTCAGCGCGCTTACGGCGGGCTTCCCCGAGGGGAGCCCGCCGTACGTGTGTTCAGCGGCCGAGGGCGCGGCGGCCGCGGCCCTGGGAGAGGACCGGGAGGTTGCGGGACGGCGCGCCCGGGGCGCGCGTGTCCTCCTCGAGGCGCAGGGCCAGCGCGGGGCAGCGGCGCACCGCGCGTAGAGCCTTGGCCTCGGCGTACCGCGGTACCTGAGCCTGCGCGACGGTCGGGAAGCCGTCGGCGCCGAGCTGGAAGACCTCGGGGAGGATGTCCGCGCACAGGCCGTGGCCCCGGCACAGCGTCCAGTCGACGTAGATCTTCTGGCGGCTGGGGCCGTTCTCCTCGGACTCGCCGCCGCCCGGGATGCCCGTCGGCGCCCTGCCGCCCTCGAAGAGCGGCAGCACGCCCTCCACGGGCCGTCCGCAGCCGTTGCCGAGGACATGGGCGGCCAGGTCGTCGGTGAACGCCTTGATGGTCGACTCCAGGAACATCGCGGAGCCGTCCGGGTGCGAGCACGCGCCGCGCCGCTTCACGTTCTTGGCGACCTGCTTGAGCGCCTCCAGGGCGGCCGGGCCGCCGCCGTTGAGGATGTCCTCCATGCCGCGCGCGGCGGCCGGCAGGCCGAGGTAGCAGGGGCCGCACTGGCCCGCGCTCTCCTCGGCCAGCCACTGGGCCACCCGCAGCGACTCGCCCAGCGGGCAGGTGTCCTGAGTGATCGGCAGGATCGCGCCGGCACCGAGCGCGCCGCCCACCGCGTCCAGGGAGTTGCGGGAGACGATCGCCTCGTTGACCGTCGCCGCGTCGATCCACTTGCCGTGGTAGCCGCCGGTGAGCACGCCCTGCGGCATCGGCGGCGCGCCGGCGAGCTGGAGGACGTACCGCAGCGGCACGCCCGTCGGGACCTCGATCACCATGGGGCGGGCGACCGCGCCGGAGACCGTGAGCATGACGGTGCCCGGCTCGTCGTACAGGCCGGTGTTGCCGTAGCGCTCGGGGCCGATGCGGGCGGCGATCGCGAGCTGGGCGAAGGTCTCGGCGTTGGACAGCAGGGTGGGCGCGCCGCCGACGCCGTTCTGCGAGGCGCTGACCTTGCGGCCGGGCGGGATGGCCGGGCCGCCGTCGATCGAGCGGATCAGAGACGCGGCGGCACCGGTGACCATGCGGACCGGATTGCGCTGCACGCGCGCGCGTAGCGCGGACCGGCGGCCGTTGCTGAGGCCGCGTTCGGCGAGCGCGGCCTCCATGGAGCGCTGGGTCGACTCACGGGTGACCCCCACCACGAGCGTGCGGGCACCCAGGGCCTCGGCGCACAGCAGTGCGCCGTCCAGGATGAGATGCGGGGCACGGTTGATCAGCACCGTGTCCTTGCGGCAGGCCGGCTCGTCCTCGCTGCCGTTGACGACGACGACCGGCCGGACGCCGCGCTTGATCGCCGCCTCGGCGACCGAGCGCAGCTTCTTGTGGAAGGGGAAGCCCGCGCCGCCGCGGCCCTTCAGGTTGATGCGTTCGGCGAGTTGCGCGAGCTGCTCGCCGCCCATCGGCTCGAGCGGCCCGTGCACCTTCAGATGCATGGGCAGATCGAGCCGATCGACAAGGTCGAAGCCCGACGTGAGCTGGGGAAGTCCGACCACGCGGACTTCGGGTACGTCGGGCAGGGCCTCGTTCACTTAAAGCCTCCGGAAGGCGTGTTCCAAGGTTCGCCCGAACCCGGTGCGTCGAAGTCGTAGGACGCACCGGGCAGTGTTTCAGTGGCGGGACCGCTGTTGTACGTGTCGTTCGGGTAGTACGTGTCGAAGGCGGCGTTCGTCTCACCGGTGTCGTACACATCACTCGATCCGTAGCCCGGAGGCGCCTGGATTGCCATAGGCCGGGATGTTCTGTCCGGTGTCCTGAAGGGGGTCGTAGGGCGGGATGTTGAAGCCCGTGTCCTGCAGGGGGTCGTAGGCCGACGGCGGGGCCTCGCCGACCGGGGGCGGGGACGGGATCGGCCAGTTGCCCGAGGTGCTGGAGGGGCCGTCCACGCGCGGGAAGGCCTCGGTGGGCTGCATGTCCAGCGGCAGCTCCATGCGGGTGCTCGGCCCCGGCGCGAAGGCCTGCTGGCCCCGGGGCGGGCTCGAGACGGCGCGGTAGGCCGCCGCGAAGCCGTTCGCGGGCTCCTGGGACGCGGGGCGCTCCGCCTTCTCGTACAGCGGGCCGCCGGCGGGGACGCCATGGCCGCGTCCCGGCCTTCGTAGCCGGGCAGCGCGGAGCCGGCACTCGCCCGGGCCCGGCTCTCCTCCAGGTCCCTGCGGCCCTGGCCCTCTCCGGGGCCGATGAGCGCGGCGATCCTGTCGGCGACCTTGCGCTTGACCGGGCGCGGGGCCGCGCGCAGGGCGAGGGCTCCGGCCACCGCGGCGAGGGACAGGCAGTACAGGACGACGAAGATCGGCTTGGCCGCGCGACCCGCGTAGAGGCCGTGGACCAGGGCGGCGCACCAGGCCGGGTAGGCCAGCATGTGCATGGCCCGCCAGCGGGCGGCGACGGGTGCGGGGGACGCGAAGCGGTTGCGCAGCGCGCCGGTGACGGCCACGAAGATCATGAGCATGCTGGCCAGGGTGCCGAGGCCGACGAGGAACGACCGGCCCATGAGCTCGTCGCCTCCGCTGGCGAGGAGCCCGAAGGGGATGAACACCGCGACCCAGCGTGGTGTGGGCCAGCGCCAGCTTGACCCCGATGTGCACCAGCAGGAAGACGATCGAGGCGACAGCCGTGGTCCGGTGCACGGCCTGCGCCAGGATGCGCTGCGGGTGTCGAGGAGGACCCGGTCCTGGGCGACCAGCCCCCAGATCACCGAGCAGGTGAGGCACACGAGGGACAGCACGCCGGCGCCGAAGTTGAGGAAGTCGGCGAACGAGTCGTCTGCCGTGGAGTCGTAGGTCACGGCCGACCTCCCCACATCCCGGCGACCGGGGATGGTGAGCGATGTTACTGCGATGAGGGTTCATGGGGGCAACTCCGAGCGGTTCGGGAAAGCAGCGGTCCCGTGCCGAACTCTAAGTGGCGCCATACCGATGGGTACGAGGTTTGAGTTATTGCGTTGTTATCAAAGGACAATGTGCGTTGTTGCGATGTCCCTTAGTGGCTGTTACGCGGAGTAACATTTGACCCTCGTTCAGCTTTTCGGGTGCTGAGGCGGCCCATCGGAAGCGCGTCGCGGCGCGCTGGGGGGCTGCGGTACCCTAACGCCATGCGTGCCGTACGCCTTCTGCTTAGCGGGCCGCGCTGATCAGTCCCGGCCACCGGACGAGTCGAGTGGCCGGAATCGGCGCGGCGTCCCCTCCTGTGTGAGGGGATTTTTCGTTTCTCGAACCCACAGCCGCAGGCAGAGACGATCGATGGAGCTTTGAGGATCATGAGCGAGACGAACCCCGCTGCCGCCTCCGAGGTGGCCGCGCCGCACCGCTACACGGCCGCCATGGCGGCCGAGATCGAGGCACGCTGGCAGGACTTCTGGGACGCCGACGGCACCTACGCGCGCGCCGAACCCCAAGGGTGACCTGGCGGGCGACCCGGAGACCGTCGCCAAGCCCAAGAAGTTCATCATGGACATGTTCCCGTACCCCTCCGGTGCGGGCCTGCACGTCGGCCACCCGCTGGGTTACATCGCCACCGACGTCTTCGCCCGCTTCCAGCGGATGACCGGGCACAACGTCCTGCACACCCTGGGCTTCGACGCCTTCGGCCTGCCCGCCGAGCAGTACGCGGTGCAGACCGGCACGCACCCGCGCGTGTCCACCGAGGCCAACATGGAGAACATGAAGTCCCAGCTGCGCCGGCTGGGCCTGGGCCACGACAAGCGCCGGTCGTTCGCCACGATCGACCCGGACTACTACAAGTGGACCCAGTGGATCTTCCTGCAGATCTTCAACTCCTGGTACGACCAGGAGGCCGGGCGGGCCCGCCCGATCGACGAGCTGATCGCCGCTGTTCGCGTCCGGTGAGCGGCCCGTACCGGGGCACACGCGCGCGTGGAGCGAGCTGAGCGCGGCCGAGACGCGCCGACGTCCTGGGCGAGTTCCGGCTGGCCTACGCCTCCGACGCGCCGGTCAACTGGTGCCCCGGGCTGGGCACCGTGCTGGCCAACGAGGAGGTCACCGCCGACGGCCGCTCCGAGCGCGGCAACTTCCCGGTCTTCAAGGCCAAGCTGCGCCAGTGGAACATGCGCATCACCGCCTACGCCGACCGGCTGCTGGACGACCTGGACGCGCTGGACTGGCCCGAGGCCATCAAGCTGCAGCAGCGCAACTGGATCGGCCGCTCCGAGGGCGCCCGCGTCGACTTCCCCGATCGACGGCGAGCGCATCACCGTCTTCACCACCCGCCCGGACACCCTGTTCGGCGCCACCTACATGGTGCTGGCCCCCGAGCACCCGCTGGTCGAGAAGTTCATCCCGGCCGCCTGGCCGGAGGGCACCCACGAGGTGTGGACCGGCGGTCACGCGACCCCCGGCCGAGGCCGTCAGCCGCCTACCGCGCGCAGGCCGCCTCGAAGTCCGACGTGGAGCGCCAGGCCGAGGCCAAGGACAAGACCGGCGTCTTCATCGGCGCGTACGCGACCAACCCGGTCAACGGCGAGAAGGTCCCGGTCTTCATCGCCGACTACGTCCTGATGGGCTACGGCACCGGCGCGATCATGGCCGTCCCGGCCGGCGACCAGCGCGACTTCGAGTTCGCGCGCGCCTTCGAGCTGCCGATCCACTGCATCGTCGAGCCGACCGACGGCCGTGGCACGGACACCTCGACCTGGGAGAACGCCTTCGGGTCGTACGACGCGAAGATCATCAACTCCGTCGAACGACGAGGTCAGCCTGGACGGCCTGGGCGTCGCCGAGGCCAAGGCCCGCATCACCGAGTGGCTGGAGCAGTCCGGCGTCGGCGAGGGCACCGTCAACTTCCGGCTGCGCGACTGGCTGTTCAGCCGCCAGCGCTACTGGGGAGAGCCCTTCCCGATCGTCTACGACGAGGACGGCATCGCCCACGCGCTGCCCGAGTCGATGCTGCCCCTGGAGCTGCCCGAGGTCGAGGACTACTCGCCGCGCACCTTCGACCCGGACGACGCCGACACCCAGCCCGAGACGCCGCTGTCGCGCAACGAGGACTGGGTCAACGTCACCCTGGACCTGGGCGACGGCCGCGGCCGCGCAAGTTCCGCCGCGAGACCAACACCATGCCCAACTGGGCCGGTTCCTGCTGGTACGAGCTGCGCTACCTGGACCCGCACAACAGCGAGCAGCTGGTCGACCCGGAGATCGAGCAGTACTGGATGGGCCCGCGCGAGGGCCAGCCGCACGGCGGCGTCGACCTGTACGTCGGCGGCGCCGAGCACGCCGTGCTGCACCTGCTGTACGCGCGCTTCTGGTCCAAGGTCCTGTTCGACCTGGGGCACGTCTCCTCGGCCGAGCCGTTCCACAAGCTGTTCAACCAGGGCATGATCCAGGCCTACGTCTACCGCGACAGCCGCGGCATCGCGGTGCCGGCCGCCGAGGTGGAGGAGCGCGACGGCGCGTACTACTACCAGGGCGAGAAGGTCTCCCGGCTGCTGGGCAAGATGGGCAAGTCCCTGAAGAACGCGGTCACTCCGGACGAGATCTGCGCCGAGTACGGCGCCGACACGCTGCGCCTGTACGAGATGGCGATGGGCCCGCTGGACGTCTCCCGGCCGTGGGACACGCGCGCGGTGGTGGGCCAGTTCCGGCTGCTGCAGCGGCTGTGGCGCAACATCGTCGACGAGGCGACCGGCGAGGTGACCGTCGTCGACGCCGAGGACGCCGAACGACGGACACGCTGCGCGCCCTGCACAAGGCGATCGACGGGGTGCGCGGGGACCTGGAGGGCATGCGGTTCAACACCGCCATCGCCAAGGTCACCGAGCTGAACAACCACCTGACCAAGGCGGGCGGCGCGGTCCCGCGTCCGGTCGCCGAGGCGCTGGTGCTGATGGTCGCGCCGCTGGCCCCGCACATCGCCGAGGAGCTGTGGCGCAGGCTGGGCCACGCGGACTCGGTGGTGCACCAGGACTTCCCGGTGGCCGACCCGGCGTACGTCGTCGACGAGACCGTGACCTGCGTCGTGCAGATCAAGGGCAAGGTCAAGGCGCGGCTGGAGGTCTCGCCGGCCATCTCCGACGACGAGCTGGAGAAGGTCGCGCTGGCCGACGAGAAGGTCGTCGCCGCGCTGGGCGGCGCCGGGATCCGGAAGGTGATCGTGCGGGCGCCGAAGCTGGTGAACATCGTTCCGGCGGCTGAGGCCTGGGTCATGCCTCGCGCGTGAGCTGGGCCCGGCTGCTTCGGCAGGCCGGGCGCGGATCGCGCTCGGGGTGGTCCCCTACGGGCAGGTTCGGGGTTCTGTCTGGAACTCCGGGCCTGCCCGTTGCGTTTACCGTTGAAGAGCGGCGCGAGGTGTGCCGCGACCGGCCTGAGGAGGAGCCGTCGTGGAAGCAGTGATCGCAGTCTTCGCCCTGCTCTTCGTGCTCTTCGTCGTGCTCGGCGTCTACGCCACGGTGAAGGTGGTCGGCGCCGCCAAGCGCGGCGTGGACCGCGGCCATCACCCAGGCCCGCCGCACGGTCGAGGACCACACCCTGCGGGCCAAGTCCTTCGCCCAGCCCGGCGCCGGCCGGGCGAGCTCGCCCAGCTCCGGCTGAAACTGCGCACCTCCATGCGGGCCACCCAGGACGCGCTGCACGCGGCCGTGGCCGAGGACGAGTCCCTGAAGGAGTCCCTCGGCCTCTTCCAGCGGCTCAGCGCGCACGGGCACGAGCTGGACGCCGAGCTGCAAGCGCCTGGAGTCCGAGCCGGACCGCGCCACGCTCGACCGAGCGGCTGCCCGGACTGCGCGAGCGCACCGAGCGCATCACGCACGTCCGCGGACTCCCTGCGCTGGGCGGCCCGCGACCGCGCCCGCCGCTTCGCCGACGACGACCTGGACACCCTCAGCGCCCAGATCGACGTGGAGGCCGGGCGCCCTGCGGCACTGGACGACGCCGGAGGGCGATCGCCGCCTCGCAGCCGTGGCCCGAGGCCCCCGCCGCCGATGCCGAACCGACGCCGGGCAGACCTGGCCGGAAACCCGGCGGCCGAACCCGGCAGACGAGCCGGCACGGCCCGCCATCACCCCGCCCGGCCGCGCCCCACCTACCCCTGGCAGAAGAAGCCCCGCCCCGAGAGCACCACTTGATCCGGCCACTCCGGCGCCGCAGGTGCACGGGGCCGGGCTGCCGCACGGGCGCTACGGCAGGTAACCTCCAGCTCATGTCCCGCCATGTCGCGATCGTCACCGATTCAACGGCCTACCTGCCGGCCCGGACGATGGAGCGCCACGGCATCACCGCGGTACCCCTGACCGTGGTCCTCGGCGACCGGGCGCTCGAAGAGGGCACCGAGATCTCGACCCGCTGCCCTCGCCCAGGCTTTGCAGAAGCGGCGCCCCGTCACCACCTCGCGGCCCAGCCCCGCGGTCTTCGCGGAGACCTACCGCGAGGTCGCCGAGTCCGGCGCCACCGGCATCGTCTCCCTGCACCTGTCCGCCGAGCTCTCCGGCACGTACGACGCGGCCGTCGTGGCCGCCCGGCGAGGCGCCGGTGCCGGTGCGGGTGGTGGACACCGGCATGATCGCGATGGCGCTCGGGTTCTGCGCGCTCGCCGCGGCCGAGGCCGCGGAGTCGGGCGGCACGGTGGACGAGGCCGTCACGGCCGCGGAGAAGCGGGCCGCGGGCACGTCCGCCTACTTCTACGTCGACACCCTCGACTATCTGCGCCGTGGCGGCCGCATCGGTGCCGCGCAGGCCCTGCTCGGCTCGGCGCTCGCGGTGAAGCCGCTGCTGCAACTGGACGACGGCCGGATCGAGCCGCTGGAGAAGGTGCGGACGGCGTCCAAGGCGATCGCCCGCCTGGAGGAGATCGCGGCCGACCGGGCGGGCAGTGCACAGGTCGACATCGCCGTCCACCATCTCGCCGCCCCGGACCGGGCTTCGGCCCTGGCGGACCGGCTGCGGGCGCGGGTGCCCGGGCTGGCCGATCTGCACGTCAGCGAGGTCGGGGCGGTGATCGGGGCGCATACGGGGCCCGGGTTGCTGGGGGTTGTGGTTTCGCCGCGGTGAACGTTGCTGTGGGGCTCCTGACTCACTCGTGTGGGTGGCGGAGTTGTCCACAACGGGGCCGTTGTCCCCGGGAATTGACCAAGATCATCGTGGATGGGCCGATGTGGCCGATCCTCGTCGCATGGCACTTCGATCACGTTCACGTACAGCGACTGTGACCAGCGGCCCGGGCCGCGGACCCACGTCCGACGGCCGCATCCGTCACCGCCGCCACCCGCCCGTCGCGCGGGGCCGGGCACGGCACCGTCACGCTTCGGCGGAGGAACTGCGCCGGCGCGCGGAGGTGCTGTTCGGCGAGCCCGCGGAACGGGCGCGAGCCGCGCGCGAACGGGCCGGGGAGCGGCGGGAGTCGGGGCAGGGGCCGCCGGGTCGGAAGCGGCCTTCCTGGGCTGTTTCGGAGACACCTGACGCGGGATCACGCTCGGCAAGGGCGCGATCGGCACGAAGCCGTGGCGGAGCCCGGCATGGAACCCGTCGCCGTCCCCGCCGGGGCGGACACCGGGGCCGGCCGCGTCGCGGAAGGGGCATGGCGGGAGCGGGCCGGGCTCGCGCTGCGGGAGCGCATGCCGCTGTGGTTGCAGGCCAGGTGCGGCCTGGAGCGGCGGAGCGTGGTCGCGCTCGACGGTGGTGCTCGTCGTCGCCGCGGCGTTCGCCGTGCAGCACTTCTGGACCGGCCGCACCCAGTCCGTGCGGCCGCCCGAGGTGGTGCGGGCGGCGGCACCGTACGGCGAGCAGGGACAGGGCGGACGGGCGGGGCAGGAGAAGGGACCGGGCACGCCCGCCGGTGCGGCGAAGACGACAGGTGCCGCGGGGGCGCCCGAGATCGTCGTGGACGTCGGCGGCAAGGTCCGTGATCCCGGGATCCATCGGCTGCCGCCGGGGTCGCGGGTCGCGGACGCCCTGCGCGCGGCGGGCGGGGTGAGGCCCGGCACGAACACCGACGGCCTCAACCGCGCCCGCTTCCTCGTGGACGGCGAGCAGGTGGTCGTCGGGGAACCGGCTCCCGTCGCGGGGACCGGGGCGGGTGGTGGGCCTGCCGGAGGCCCGGCCGGTGCGGCGGCGGGTGGCGCGATGCCGGCGGCTCCCGTCTCCCTCAACACGGCCACCGCCGACCAGCTCGACACCTTGCCGGGCGTCGGCCCGGTGCTGGCGCAGCACATCATCGACTACCGCACCCAGCACGGCGGTTTCCGTTCCGTGGACGAACTGCGCGAGGTGAACGGCATCGGCGACCGCCGCTTCGCCGACCTGCGCAATCTCGTACGGCCATGAGGCGCGTCCCGGACCCGACTGTGCGGCGGGGCGGGGCAGCTCCCGGGCCCCCTCCCGCCCGTTCGTCCGTGCACGCCTCGTCCGGGAAGCGGCTCGGCACGGCCCACCCGCGGCAGGAAGGGCCCGACGGACCTGCGGCTCGTGCCACCCGCCCTCGCGGCCTGGGGACGGCGGCGCTGGTGCTGGACGCAGCGCCGGTGTGGGTCGTGGGTATCGTGGTCGGCTGCCTGGTCGCTGTCGGGCTGTTGCTGCTGACTCGGCCAGTCGGATCGGCCGTCGTGGCCGCGGGCGTCGGCCGCCGCCGTGCTGCTCTGCGCCGCCGCGGCCGCCGCCTCGGCCGGGCTGCACGGGGCGGATCTGCGCCGGGGGCCCGTGCCCGGCCTGGCGCGGGAGTACGCGACGGTGACCGCCGAGGTCGAGCTCACCTCCGACCCCCGGCTGACCCGGCCCAAGGTCCGGGGCGATCACGTGGCTCCGACCGCCGTGCTGGTCGATGCCGAGGTGCGGCGGGTCCACGGGGCGGGTGGCGCGACGGTGGTGACGCGGGCGCCGGTGCTGATGATCGTCGACGTAGGGTCGCCCGGCCGGGGTGCCGGGGGCCGGGCGACCGTGCGCCGGTGGGCCGGTGCCGTCGCCGTGGCTCGGGCTGCTGCCGTCGACGCGGCTGCGGGTCAGCGCGCGGCTGGCGCCCGCCATGACGGGCGGTGACCGGATCGCGGCCGTGCTGCGGGTGCGGGATCAGGGCGAGCCGGAGGTGGTGGGAGAGCCCTCGGGGGCGCAGCGGCTGGCCGGGCGGTTGCGGGCCGGGCTGCGGGAGGCGACCGACGGACTGCCTGCGGACGCCCGGGCGCTGTTGCCGGGGCTGGTCGTGGGGGACACCTCGCGGATCACCCCGGAGCTGGAGGAGGCCTTCAAGGAGACCGACCTCACGCACACGCTGGCCGTCTCCGGGGCCAACTTCACGATCCTCCTCGCGCTGCTGCTCGGCCCGCCGGGCCTGGCGCAGCACGTGGAGCGCCGAGGGCTCGCGCCCCGTCTCGGCATCTCCCTGCGGGCGACGGCGGTGCTCGGCGGGTGCGCTCTCACTCGGGTTCGTCGTGGTGTGCCGACCGGATCCGAGCGTGCTGCGGGCCGCGGCCTGCGGAGCGGTCGCACTGCTGGCCCTGGCGACCGGCCGCCGGAGGTCGCTGATCCCGGCGCTGGCGACGGCGGTACTGCTGCTGGTGCTGTACGACCCGTGGCTGGCGCGGAGTTACGGGTTCCTGCTCTCCGTCGCTGGCCACCGGGCGCGCTGCTCACGCTCGCGCCGCGGTGGAGCGCGGCGCTGCGACGGCGCGGGGTGCCGCCGCGGCTCGCCGAGGCGCTGGCCGCGGCTGCCGCCGCGCAGGCTCTGTGCGCGCCGGTCGTCGCCGTGCTGTCGGCGCGGGTGAGCCTGGTGGCGGTGCCGTGCAATCTGCTCGCGGAGTTCGCGATCGCGCCGGCCACCGTGCTGGGGTTCGCGGCGCTGGCGACGGCACCGGTGGCGATGCCGGTGGCCAAGGCCCTGGCGTGGTGCGCGCAGTTGGCCCGCCGGGTGGATCGCGGAGGTCGCCCGGACCGGGGCGGCGCTGCCCGGCGGGGGCGTGGACTGGCCGGGCAGTTGGGCGGGCGCGGCGCTGCTCGCGGCCGTCGACCCTGGTGGTGCTGCTCGTGGCCGGCGGCGGATGCTCGCGGCATCCGTGGTGGTGCGGGGTCTGCGGTCTGCTGCTGGCTGCTGGTGGTGGTGCAGCCGCCGCCGCTGACCCGGGTGATCACGGGCTGGCCGCCGCCGGGCTGGCGGCTCGTGATGTGCGACGTGGGGCAGGGCGACGCCATGGTGCTCGCGGCGGGCGAGGGCACCGGCGTGGTGGTGGACGCCGGGCCCGATCCGGCAGCTCGGTCGACCGCTGCCTGCGCTCGCTCGGCATCACCAGGATCCCGCTGGTCGTGCTCACCCACTTCCACGCCGACCATGTGGCGGGCCTGCCCGGCGTGCTGCGGGGCGGGCCGGTGGGCGCGATCGAGACGACAGGGCTTCGAGGAGCCCGCGGACCAGGCCGCGTTCGTGCGGGGACGGCCGCGGCCCGGCGCGTTCCCGTGACGACGGGCCGCCGCCGGGGAGCAGCGGCGCGCGGGCGAGTTGTCCTGGCAGGTGGTGTGGCCGCCCCCGAGCCCGCCCTCGGACCCTTCACCGGGCCCGCATCCGCAGGTGCTCCCGGTCCACCCGGCGCCGGAGGGGCCGAACGACGCCAGTGTCGCCATGCTGGTCCGGTCGGCCGGACTGCGGCTGCTGCTCCTCGGCGACCTCGAACCCCCGGCCCAGCGGGCGCTGGCGAGGTCGCCGGCGGCCGAGGCGCTGGAGGGCGTGGACGTGCTGAAGGTCGCCCACCACGGCTCGGCCTACCAGGACCCCGGACCTCATACGCCGGGCGGCGCCGCGGCTGGCCCTGATCAGCGTGCGGTGCGGACAACACCTACGGGCATCCGGCGCCCGGCACGGTGGCGGCACTGCGCGCCGGGGGTGCGGCGGTGCTGCGGACGGACCGGGACGGCGCGCTGGCGGTCGCAGGAGGGGGCGCCGGAGCTGAGGGTGGCGCGAGACTGAGGGCATGAAGTCCGCACAGGTTGATGCCTATCTCCGCCGCCTGGGAGTCGAGCACCCGGCGTGGCCCACCGTCGACGTGCTGCGCGAGCTGCACCTGCGCCATCTGCAGACCGTGCCGTTCGAGAACCTCTCGATCCACCTCGGCGAGGAGATCGTGCTGGAGGAGAAGCGGCTGCTGGACAAGGTGGTGGGCGCGCGGCGGGGCGGGTTCTGCTACGAACTCAACGGAGCCTTCGGGGCGTTGCTCGCCGCGCTGGGCTACGAGGTGGCGCTGCTCGCGGGCGCGGGTGTACGGGGACGAGGAGCGGCTCGGGATCCCGTACGACCATCTCGCGCTGCGGGTGCGGACGGTGGACGGGGGCGACTGGCTGGCCGACGTCGGGTTCGGGGCGCACAGCCACCTTCCGCTGGCGTTCGGGGAGCGGGGGGAACAGGAGGATCCAGGGGGCACGTTCCGGATCGTGGAGGCGGGGCCGGACGCGGCCGGGGTGCGCGGTGGACACCACACGGTGGAGGCGGCGGACCTGGACGTGATCCGTGACGGCAGACCGCAGTACCGGCTGGAGCGGCGGCCGCGGGTGCTCGGCGACTTCGTGGCCGGGGCGTGGTGGCACAGCACCTCGCCGGTGTCGCACTTCACGCGGTCGCTGGTCTGTTCGCGGGTCACGGAGGACGGGGGACGGATCACACTCAGCGGACGCAGGCTCACGGCGACGGCCACCGACGGCGACGCGGGAGGAGCGGGAGCTGGGGACGGACGAGGAGGTGCTCGGGGTGTACCGGGAGCGGTTCGGGATCGGGCTCGAGCGGTGCCGGTGGTCCGGGGCACCGGCCGGGAGGGCTGATTCGGACCGGAAGGAGCACACCGTCCACACACGGTTCACATGGTTCTACTCGTGCGTAGACCCATCACATGTGCTGGATTCCCGCGATGTGGTCCCGTGTTGCCTCGAAAGCCTCATCGGTGATCGAATGCGTCCTTCGGTGAACAGTGATTCAAAGAGCTGACTTCGAGGCGCACGAGGGTGTCCAGATGATCGGCCGCTGGCTGGGAAGCAGAACCAACCGGGTGCACCGGACGAGTCCCCTGGCGGCGGTGCCGACGCCGCCGAGCGCGGGGGTGCTGAGCTGCCGGGTGCTCGACCCGGTCAACGAGCCGGTGCGGCATGCGGAGTTCGCGGTCAGCGACGCCATGGGGCGTTAGGTGGTCAGCGGGGGCACGGATCCGTTCGGGTCGTTCGTGACGACGGTGCCGGCCGGGGAGTACCGGCTCGCGGTGTCTGCCGAGGGGTACACGCCGTACCGGGCGACCACGCAGGTCGCCGAGAACTCGCTCGCCTCGCTCGGGGACGTGACCCTCCAGGTGGCCCGGCCGCCGGAGCTGCCCGAGCCCGGCGACTGGGAGATCGAGCCGGCGCACTCCTCGATCGACTTCACCGCGCGGCACATCGGAATGGCCCGGATCCACGGCCAGTTCAAGTCGTTCGCGGGTGCCATGCGGGTCGCCGACCCGCTGGAGCGGTCGGCGATGCACGTGGTGATCGACGCGGCGTCCATCGACACCAATGTGAGGATGCGTGACGACCATCTGCGGTCGCCGGACTTCCTGGACGTGCGCGAAGTTCCCGACGCTCGAGTTCTACAGCGAACGGTTCGTGCACAAGGGCGGGAACCGGTGGGCCGTCACGGGGGCACTGTCGCTGCACGGCGTGACGCGGACGGTCACGCTGGACACCGAGTACCTCGGGCTGGGCAGCGGCATGGAGGGCGAGGACGCGGGCCGCCTGCCGGGCCACGACCGAACTGCACCGGGACGACTTCACGGTCAGCTGGCAGACGATGCTGGCGCGGGGCATCGCGGTGGTCGGGCCGAGCATCCGGATCGACCTCGACGTGCAGATCGTCCGCAAGGGCTGAGCCCCGGCGGATCGGCTGCCGACGCGGTATCGGACAATGTCCGGCGTGAGTGATGTGAGACATGTGCTGGTGCTGCCCGACCGGGACGCCGCGGAGGAGGTGGTCGAGGCGCTCGGGGAGCGGTTCGGGGTCGACGAGGAGCCGCAGCTCGTGCGGGACGCGCTGGCCGGTGAGGACGATGCCGAGGACGCGCAGTGGCTGGTCGTCCTGCGGGACGAGGACGGGCGGCTGGACCCCGGGGAGCTGGACGGTTCGCCGGGGAGTGGGACGGCTGGCGGGAGGAGCCGTAGGACCCGGGGCTCCGTCCGTGCGCGCACCAGCCGGTCCGGGCTCGATGTCAGTGCCGCGTGGGATGCTTGTTCGCGATGGCCAGGAAGACTGCGAATGACGACCCTCTCGCCCCGGTGACCCTTGCCGTGGGCCAGGAGGACCTGCTGCTCGACCGTGCCGTGCAGGAGGTGGTGGCCGCCGCCAGGGCCGCCGATGCCGACACGGACGTACGGGACCTGACCCCGGACCAGTTGCAGCCCGGCACGCTCGCCGAGCTGACCAGTCCCTCGCTCTTCGCGGAGCGCAAGGTCGTGGTCGTACGCAACGCGCAGGACCTGTCGGCCGACACGATCAAGGACGTCAAGGCGTATCTCGGTGCGCCCGCCGAGGAGATCACCCTCGTGCTGCTGCACGCCGGCGGGGCCAAGGGCAAGGGGCTGCTCGACGCGGCGCGCAAGGCGGGGGCGCGTGAGGTGGCCTGCCCGAAGATGACGAAGCCGGCGGACCGGCTGGCGTTCGTTCGGGGCGAGTTCCGCGGGACCGGGCGGTCCGCGACGCCCGAGGCGTGCCAGGCGCTGGTCGACGCGATCGGGAGCGATCTGCGGGAGCTGGCGTCGGCGGTGTCGCAGCTGGTCGCCGATGTCGAGGGGACGATCGACGAGGCGGTCGTCGGGCGGTACTACACCGGCCGGGCCGAGGCGTCGAGCTTCACGGTCGCCGACCGGGCGGTCGAGGGGCGGGCGGCGGAGGCGCTGGAGGCGCTGCGCTGGTCGCTGGCGACCGGGGTGGCGCCGGTGCTGATCACCAGCGCGCTGGCGCAGGGCGTCCGGGCCATCGGGAAGCTGTCCTCCGCGCGCGGCGGGCGGCCGGCCGATCTCGCGCGGGAGCTGGGGATGCCGCCGTGGAAGATCGACCGGGTCCGGCAGCAGATGCGGGGGTGGACTCCGGACGGGGTGTCGGTGGCGTTGCGCGCGGTGGCCGAGGCGGACGCGGGGGTGAAGGGCGGCGGGGACGACCCCGAGTACGCGCTGGAGAAGGCGGTCGTGGCCATCGCCAGGGCGGCTCGGTCCAGGGGACGAGGATAGAAGCCCGTCCTCAGCGCACGGGCTCGCCGATGCCCAGCATGTTCCCCTCGCTGTCGCGGAACCAGGCGCCGCGTTCACCCCGGGCGCCCTTGCTCGGGTAGTTCCCGTCGATCTCGGCGATCCCGCCCCGCGTGCGGAACCCGGGTAGGTCGACCTCCTCGAACACCACGCCGCGCCGCTTCAGCTGCGACACGGCGGCGTCGATGTCGTCGACCTCCAACGCCATCTGGGTGAAAGTGCCGGGCGAGGCTCCCGTCGAGCGGAACAGTACGAAATCCGCGCCGCCGCACCGGTAGAGGAGCCCGCCGGGCCGTTCGTCGACGGGCTCCAGACCGAGCTTCTCGGCGTAGAAGCGCCGCGCCCGGTCCAGGTCCTGGGCGGGAAGCCTGGTCGCCACGCGGGCCCGGGCCAGCACGTTCCTGTCGTCTGCGTCCATGTCTCCACTGTGCCGTGATCGAGTCGCTCTCCTCCTCCTGGAGAGGAGAATCGGGTGTATCAGCCGTACGTCGCCAAGGACGGAGAGGTGGCGAAGGACATGGCTGAACACCCGCACGCGGCGCTCGTCCGCAAGGGATTCGAGGCCTTCTCGCGCGGTGACATGGACACCTTGCGCAAACTGATCGCGGCGGACGCCACACATCATGTGCCCGGAGACCATCCGCTGTCGGGCGACTTCAAGGGGCAGGACGCGATCATCGAAATGTACGAGCGGCTCGGCGCGGAGACGAACGGGACGATGCGTGCCGACCTGATCGGCATCTGTGTCGACGGCCGTGGCCACGCGGTCGGATGAACCGCTTCACGGCCGAGCGCAACGGCAAGCGCCTCGACGACACCGGCTGCATCATCTTCCGGATCGTCGGCGACAAGGTCACCGACCTCGACGAATGCGTCGAGGACATCGACAAGAACAACGCTTTCTGGTCCTGAACAGGCCGAAGGCCGGGTGCTCTCCCATGGGGAAAGGAGAGGCACCGGCCTTGGGTTCAAGCTGTCGGATCCGCGCCCGCGTGGCGAACGCAGGCCGCGCGCGGAATCCTGGGTGCCGGACGGGAGCGGATGAGAGAGGGCCCGCTCGGTTCCCTCCGGCGATCAGATCAGAGTGTCAGCCCTTGAGGGCGGCGACCTTCGAGCCAGCGCCGACTTCTTGTTGGCGGCCTGGTTCTTGTGGATGACGCCCTTGGAGACGGCCTTGTCGAGCTGACGCGCGGCAGCGCGCTGGTACTCGGTGGCCTTCTCGACGTCACCCGCGGCAGCGGCCTCACGGGCCTTGCGGATCGCGGTCTTCAGGGAGGACTTGACGGCCTTGTTGCGCAGCCGCGCCTTCTCGTTGGTCTTGATCCGCTTGATCTGGGACTTGATGTTCGCCACGAATGAGCCTTTTCAGGTTCTGGCACGAGGCCGCACGGGACCCGCACCGGTGATTTTCTTCAGGTAGTGCCTCGCTGCTGAGAGGGCATGAGGCACAGCCACCCAGACTACCAGTGGCCCCATCGGACGGCCCAAACCCGTCCCTGGTCCCCGCCCGTGGGACCATGGAGGCTACGTATCGATCCGACCCGAGACCGCAGACACTGCGGACGCCTCAAGAACAGGACCCTGCGTGCCCGCGATCCCTAGCCATGTGCCCGAGCCGAGCCGTACCGACCCGGCTCTGATCCGCAACTTCTGCATCATCGCGCACATCGACCACGGCAAGTCCACGCTCGCCGACCGGATGCTCCAGCTGACCGGCGTG
Source organism: uncultured Actinomycetota bacterium (assembly GCA_963798065.1). Classification (GTDB taxonomy): domain Bacteria; phylum Actinomycetota; class Actinomycetes; order Streptomycetales; family Streptomycetaceae; genus Streptomyces. The sequence goes on from CAWCSC010000006.1 coordinate 183,613, forward strand.
GTCGAGCAGCGGCAGATGCGCGCTCAGTACCTCGACCGCATGGACATCGAGCGCGAGCGCGGCATCACGATCAAGTCCCAGGCGGTGCGGCTGCCGTGGGCCCCCACCCACGAACCAGGCAACACGCACATCCTCAACATGATCGACACCCCGGGGCACGTCGACTTCACCTACGAGGTCTCGCGGTCGCTCGCCGCCTGCGAGGGCACCATCCTCCTCGTCGACGCCGCCCAGGGCATCGAGGCCCAGACCCTCGCCAACCTCTACCTGGCGATGGAGAACGACCTCACGATCATCCCCGTGCTGAACAAGATCGACCTGCCGGCCGCGCAGCCCGAGAAGTTCGCCGAGGAACTCGCCAACCTCATCGGCTGCGACCCCGACGACGTGCTCAAGGTCTCCGCCAAGACCGGCATCGGCGTCGAGGCGCTGCTCGACAAGGTCGTCAGGGAGGTCCCGGCGCCCGGTCGGGGTCAAGGACGCCCCCGCGCGCGCGATGATCTTCGACTCCGTCTACGACTCCTACCGCGGTGTCGTGACGTACGTCCGTGTCATCGACGGCCAGCTCAACAAGCGCGAGCGGATCCGGATGATGTCCACCGGCGCCACGCACGAGCTGCTGGAGATCGGCACCAACTCGCCGGAGATGCTGGCGGCCGACGGCCTCGGCGTCGGCGAGGTGGGCTACCTCATCACCGGCGTGAAGGACGTCCGCCAGTCCAAGGTCGGTGACACCGTCACCAGCCATGCACAAGGGCGCCGAGGAGGCGCTCGGCGGCTACAAGGACCCGAAGCCCATGGTCTTCTCCGGCCTGTATCCGCTGGACGGCTCGGACTACCCCGTGCTGCGCGAGGCGCTGGACAAGCTCCTGCTCAACGATGCCGCGCTGGTCTACGAGCCGGAGACCTCCGCGGCCCTCGGCTTCGGCTTCCGCGTCGGCTTCCTGGGCCTGCTGCACCTCGACGTGATCCGCGAGCGGCTGGAGCGCGAGTTCGGCCTCGACCTGATCGCCACCGCGCCCAACGTGGTCTACCGCGTGATCATGGAGGACGGCACCGAGCACACCGTCACCAACCCGAGCGAGTTCCCCGAGGGCAAGATCAACGAGGTGTACGAGCCGGTCGTGCGCGCCACGATCCTCGCGCCGACCGAGTTCATCGGCGCGATCATGGAGCTGTGCCAGACCCGGCGCGGCACCCTGCTCGGCATGGACTACCTCTCCGAGGACCGGGTCGAGATCCGCTACACCCTGCCGCTCGCGGAGATCGTCTTCGACTTCTTCGACCAGCTGAAGTCCAAGACCCGCGGGTACGCCTCGCTCGACTACGAGCCCACCGGCGAGCAGACCTCCAGCCTGGTCAAGGTCGACATCCTGCTGCACGGCGACAAGGTGGACGCCTTCTCGGCGATCACCCACAAGGACGCGGCGTACGCGTACGGGGTGCGGCTCGTCGCCAAGCTGCGCGAGCTCATCCCGCGCCAGGCCTTCGAGGTGCCCATCCAGGCCGCCATCGGCTCCCGGGTGATCGCCCGCGAGACCATCCGCGCCATCCGCAAGGACGTCCTCGCCAAGTGCTACGGCGGTGACATCTCCCGTAAGCGGAAGCTGCTGGAGAAGCAGAAGGAGGGCAAGAAGCGGATGAAGATGGTGGGTTCCGTGGAGGTTCCGCAGGAGGCCTTCATCGCCGTCCTGTCCAGTGATGACAGCGCGGGGTCGGGCAAGGGCAAGAAGTAACCGCTGGTTACCGGCGGTTACACGGCAAACCGGGTAGCAACAGGGGCCCGCCGTGCGAAAGTGCGGCGGGCCCTGTGCGTGCGAGGGGTGAGCTGTCTGTATGGAAGTGACAGGCCGCGGACCCTTACGCAGGGCCCGGTCGCCCTTTACTCTGATCCCTGCTCGATAGTTACTCGCGAGTTAAACAACGGCTCGCGAGTACCGCCGTGAGCCAACCAGCCGCACCTGAGCCAGCCGCGCTGTCGCGGGCCCCGGAGGATGTCGTGAGCGACACACAGACCCTGATCGAGAACCGTCCGCCGTCCGTGGCGGGCCTCTTCCTGGAGCGCGTGGCGGCCACGCCGGACGCCGAGGCCTACCGGTATCCGGTCCCGTCGGCCTCCGGTCAAGGGCCGGACGAGTGGAAGTCGCTGAGCTGGGCGCAGGCCGCCGAGCGGGTCTACGCGATCGCGGCGGGGCTCATCGAGCTGGGCGTCCAGCCCGAGCAGCGCGTGGCGCTCGCGGCCTCACCCGGATCGAGTGGATCCTCGCCGACCTCGGCATCATGTGCGCCGGCGCCGCCACGACCACCGTCTATCCGCAGACCAACGCCGAGGAGTCGGCGTACATCCTCTCCGACTCCGAGAGCCGGGTGCTGATCGCGGAGGACGCCGAACAGCTGGCCAAGGCGAAGGAGAAGCGCGCCGAGCTGCCCGAGCTGACCCATGTCGTCGTCATCGACCCGGCGGGTCTGACGAGGAGACCGCCGACTGGATCCTCACCCTCGACGAGCTGGAGAAGCGCGGCGCGGCCCGCCTGGAGAAGGACCCCGACCTGATCAAGGAGCGGGTCGGCGCGATCACCAAGGACCAGCTGGCCACCCTCATCTACACCTCCGGCACCACCGGCCGCCCCAAGGGCGTGCGCCTCCCGCACGACAACTGGTCGTACATGGCGAAGGCCATCGCCGCGACCGGGTCTGGTCAGCAGCGAGGACGTGCAGTACCTGTGGCTGCCGCTCGCGCACGTCTTCGGCAAGGTGCTCACCTCCGGCCAGATCGAGGTCGGGCACGTCACCGCCGTCGACGGCCGCGTCGACAAGATCATCGAGAACCTGCCGGTCGTGCAGCCGACGTACATGGCCGCCGTGCCGCGCATCTTCGAGAAGGTCTACAACGGGGTCGCCGCGAAGGCCCGTGCGGCCGGCGGGGCCAAGTACAAGATCTTCCAGTGGGCGGCCGAGGTCTCCCGCGAGTACGCCAAGGTCGCCCAGGACAACTTCCGGCGCACCGGCACCCCGTCCGCGCCCTTCGGTCTCGGCGCCAAGCACAAGGTCGCCGACGCACTCGTGTTCGCCAAGATCCGCGAGGCCTTCGGCGGCAACCTGCGGGCGTGCGTCTCGGGCTCGGCCGCCCTCGCCCCGGAGATCGGCTACTTCTTCTCCGGCGCCGGCATCCACATCCTCGAGGGCTACGGCCTCACCGAGTCCTCGGCCGCGTCCTTCGTCAACCCGGGCGAGGCCTACCGCACCGGCACGGTCGGCAAGCCGCTGCCCGGCACGGAGGTGCGGATCGCGGACGACGGGGAGATCCTGCTGCGCGGCCCCGGCATCATGGAGGGCTACCACAAGCTGCCCGAGAAGACCGCCGAGGTGCTGGAGTCGGACGGCTGGTTCCACACCGGCGACATCGGCGAGCTGTCGCCCGACGGGTACCTGCGGATCACCGACCGCAAGAAGGACCTCATCAAGACCTCGGGCGGCAAGTACATCGCGCCGGCCGAGGTCGAGGGGCAGTTCAAGGCGGTGTGCCCGTACGTCTCCAACATCCTGGTGCACGGCGCCGACCGGAACTTCTGCACGGCGCTGATCGCGCTCGACGAGGTCGCCGATCACCGAGTGGGCCAAGGAGAACGGGCTGGAGGGGAAGTCGTACGCCGAGATCGTGGCCGCGCCCGGACCGTCGAGATGGTCGACGGGTATGTGAAGCAGCTCAACGAAGGGCTTCAGCGGTGGCAGACCATCAAGAAGTTCCGGTTGCTGCCGCGGGATCTCGATGTGGAGCACGGTGAGATCACGCCGAGCCTGAAGCTGAAGCGGCCCGTCGTGGAGCGGGAGTACAAGCAGCTGATCGAGGAGATGTACGACGGGTCTCGCGAGGCGTAGAGGGGCGGCGCGGGGGTTCGTCGGCGGCCGCGGGTTCGTTGTGGTTGTTCGCGCAGTTCCCCGCGCCCCCTAGGTACGGTCATCCACCCGGCGTTTCAGGTCCTGGACCTCCGCGCGCAGGCGCTCCACCTCCCTGCCCTTGCGGTAGAGGTCCAGGAAGACGCTCACCTTCGCCCTCAGCACCCACGGATCGAACGGCTTGGTCAGGTAGTCGGCGGCGCCGGTCGCGTAGCCGCGGAAGGCGTAGCCCGAGTCGTCGTCCGCGCCGGTGAGGAAGATGATCGGGACGTCGTGGGTCTGGTCGAGTCGTTTGATGTGGGCGGCGGTCTCGAAGCCGTCCATGCCGGGCATGCGGATGTCGAGCAGGACCAGGGCGATCGGCTGCCGCAGCAGGGCCTTCATCGCCTCCTCGCCCGAACGGGCGCGCACCAGCGGCTCGTTGAGGGAGGCCAGGACGGCCTCCAGGGCGGTCAGGTTGTCCTCCATGTCGTCGACGAGGAGGATGCCGGCGCGTTGGTCGTGTATGCCCGCGGTGCTCATGACGGTCGGGTCTCCTCCTCCGCGCCCTCCGGGGCCAGCAGTTCGCAGACGACCGTGAGCAGCCGGTCGATGTCCACCGGCTTGGGCACGTAGTCGTTGGCGCCGCGGGCGATGGACTTCTCCCGGTCGCCGGGCATCGCCTTCGCGGTCAGCGCCACGATCGGCAGGCCTGCCCAGCGGGGCGTGCGGCGGATGGCGGAGATGGTCTCGTAGCCGTCCATCTCCGGCATCATGATGTCCATCAGGACCAGTTCGACGTCCGCGCTGCGCTCCAGCGTCTCGATGCCCTCGCGGCCGTTCTCCGCGTACAGCACGGTCATGCCGACCCGGCCCAGGACATGGGTGAGGGCGAACACGTTGCGGATGTCGTCGTCGACGATCAGCACCCGCCGCCCGGCCAGGATCCGGCCCGGCCTGCCGGACGTCCACGCCTCCAGCTTGGTCGGCGCCGGCCAGGCGTCGTCCGTGTCGTGCGCGGCCGGGTACGGCCCCCCGGTCGGCTGGAGGGGCAGGGGCAGTGCGGCGCGCTCCTCGGGGACGGGGGCGGGTGCCGGGTGGCCCGGGCTGACGACAGGGACGTAGAGAGTGAACCTGGAGCCCCTGCCGGGCTCGCTCTCGGCGACGATCCGGCCGCCGAGCAGGCCCGCGATCTCCCGGCTGATGGACAGACCGAGGCCGGTCCCGCCGTACTTGCGGTTGGTGGTGCCGTCGGCCTGCTGGAACGCCTCGAAGATCACCGGGAGTTTCTCAGGCGCGATACCGATGCCCGTGTCGGACACGGCGAACGCGATCACGTCGTCGGTGTCCCGGACTCCCTCACTCTCGGCGTCGCTCGAACGGGGAGACCCCCATCGCTGCTCGGCGTCCTGCACCCGGTCGACCCGCAGCTCGACCTTGCCCGTCGCGGTGAACTTGATCGCGTTGGAGAGGAGGTTGCGCAGGATCTGCTGGAGCCGCTGTTCGTCCGAGTACATCTCGCGCGGTACGTCCTCGCCGACCGCCACTTCGAAGGCGAGCCCCCGGTCCATCGTGAGCGGGCGGAACGTGGCGTGCACGTAGTCGAGCAGCTTGATGAGCGGGAGCCGCTTGGGGCGTACGTCCATCCGGCCCGCCTCGATCTTCGACAGGTCCAGGATGTCGTTGATCAGCTGGAGCAGGTCCGAGCCCGAGCGGTGGATCGTCGTCGCGAACTGCACCTCCTGGTCGGAGAGATGGCCGTCCGGGTTGTCGGAGAGCAGCCGGGCCAGGATCAGCAGGGAGTTCAGCGGCGTACGCAGCTCGTGCGACATGTTCGCCAGGAACTCCGACTTGTACTGGGAGGACGTGGCCAGCAGGGCGGCCTTCTCCTCCAGTTCGGCGTTGGAGCGCTGCAGCTCGCCCTGCTGCTTCTGGAGTTCGTCCGAGCGTTCCTGGAGCTGCATGGCGAGGCGCTGGGACTCGCCGAGCAGGGACTCCGTGCGGGAGTTGGCGATGATCGTGTTGATGGCGACGCCGATGGTGTTGACGAACTGGTCGAAGAACGCCAGGTGCACATCGGAGAAGCGGGAGAAGGAGGCGAGCTCGATGACACCGAGGAGCTTGTCCTCGAAGAGGATCGGGATGATGACGATCGTGGTGGGGGCCGCCTCGCCGAGGCCGCTGTTGATCTTGATGTAGTCGGGCGGTGCGCCCTCCACCAGGATCCGCTTCTTCTCCCGGGCCGCCTGCGCGACCAGGCCGTGCACCGGGAGGCCGCCGGTCTCGACGGTCGCGTCCTGGGCGGCGCCGTAGCCGGCGATGAAGGCCAGGCCCTTGATCGGCACGGTGGTGCGCAGGGCCGCGCTGTCCTCGTCCGGGTCGGCCAGGTAGAACGCGCCGTACTGGGCGTTCACCAGCGGGGTCAGCTCGCGGAGTATCAGGTCGGCGACCTCCATCAGGTCGCGGTGGCCCTGCATCAGGGCGGCGAGGCGGGCCAGGTTGGACTCCAGCCAGTCCTTCGCGCGGGTCGTCTCGCGCAGGTTGGCCACCATCAGGTTGATGTTGTCCTTCAGCTCGGCGACCTCGCCGCGTGTCTCGACGGTGATCGAGCGGGACATGTCGCCCTGGGCCACGGCGGAGGCGACCTCGGCGATCGCGCGGACCTGGGTGGTGAGGTTGAGCGCGAGTTCGTTGACGTTCGTCGTCAGGCGCTTCCAGGTGCCGTAGACGCCCTCGACCCGGGCCTGGCCGCCGAGCTGGCCCTCGGAGCCGACCTCGCGGGCCACGCGGGTGACCTCGGAGGCGAAGGAGGAGAGCGTGTCGACCATCGTGTTGATCGTGGTCTTCAGCTCCAGGATCTCGCCGCGCGCGTCCACGTCGATCTTCCGGGACAGGTCGCCCTGCGCCACGGCCGTCGCGACCTGGGCGATGTTGCGCACCTGGGAGGTGAGGTTGTCGGCCATGTAGTTGACGTTGTCCGTCAGGTCCCGCCAGACGCCGGAGACGCCCAGCACCTGGGCCCGGCCGCCGAGCCGGCCGTCGGTGCCGACCTCGCGGGCGACGCGGGTCACCTCGTCGGCGAAGGCGCGCAGCTGCTCCACCATCGTGTTGACGGTGTCCTTCAGCTCCAGGATCTCGCCGCGCGCGTCGACCGTGATCTTCTTCGACAGGTCGCCGTTGGCGACGGCGGTGGTGACCTGGGCGATGTTGCGGACCTGCGAGGTCAGGTTCAGCGCCATGAAGTTGACGTTGTCGGTGAGGTCCTTCCAGACGCCGGAGACGCCCCGGACCTGGGCCTGGCCGCCGAGGTTGCCTTCCGTGCCGACCTCGCGGGCGACGCGGGTGACCTCGTCGGCGAAGGCGGAGAGCTGGTCGACCATCGTGTTGATCGTGGACTTCAGCTCCAGGATCTCGCCCTTGGCCTCCACCGTGATCTTCTTGCCGAGGTCGCCCTGGGCGACGGCGGTGGAGACGAGGGCGATGTTGCGCACCTGGGAGGTGAGGTTGTCCGCCATGAAGTTGACGTTGTCGGTGAGGTCCTTCCAGACGCCGGAGACGCCCCGGACCTGCGCCCGGCCGCCGAGGTTGCCCTCGGTGCCGACCTCGCGGGCGACCCTCGTCACCTCGTCGGCGAAGGCGGAGAGCTGGTCGACCATCGTGTTGATGGTCGACTTGAGCTCCAGGATCTCGCCCTGCGCGTCGACCGTGATCTTCTGGGACAGGTCGCCGTTGGCCACGGCCGTCGTCACCTGGGCGATGTTGCGGACCTGGGAGGTCAGGTTCGACGCCATGAAGTTGACGTTGTCGGTGAGGTCCTTCCAGACCCCGGAGACTCCCCGCACCTGCGCCCGGCCGCCCAGCTGGCCCTCGGTGCCGACCTCGCGGGCGACGCGGGTGACCTCGTCGGCGAAGGCGGAGAGCTGGTCCACCATCGTGTTGACGGTCAGCTTCAGTTCCAGCAGCTCGCCGGTCGCCTCCACCGTGACCGTGCGGGTCAGGTCGCCGCGCGCCACCGCCGTCGTCACCGCCGCGATGTCCCGCACCTGGGCCGTCAGCCGGGACGCCATCGTGTTGACGGCCTCGGTCACGTCCCGCCAACTGCCCGACAGGCCCCGCACCTTGGCCCGGCCGCCCAGCCGGCCCTCGGTGCCGACCTCGCGCGCGACCCGCGTCACCTCGCCCGTGAACAGGGACAGCTGGTCCACCATCGTGTTCACGGCCCGGCCGAGGCGGCGCAGGTCGCCACGTAACTGCCGGGTCCCGTCGTGCAGATCGACCCGCTGGGTCAGATCGCCGCCGGCCACCGCGTCCAGCACGCGCGTGGCGTTCGCCGCGGGGGCGACCAGGGCGTCGAGCAACTGGTTCACATCGTTGACGCGGGAGGTCCACAGGCCCTGGCCCGGGCTCGCCGAGAGGCGCTCGTCGAGCCGGCCGTGCCGCACCAGCTCCCGTCTGACGCGCTGCGCCTCGGCGGTGAAGTGCACGCTGCGGTCCATGATCTGGTTGAAGACCGCGGTGAGTTCGGCCACCATCCCGTGGCCGGTCTCCGGCACCTTGGTGAAGTCGCCGTCGCGTGCCGCTGTCATCGCGGCGAGCAGGGGACGCAGATCGGATGCACGAATCTGACCGTCTTCGTGTCGGTCTTCGACCACAGGAGTAGCACTGTTCTCACTCATGGCGGCCCACTTCGGTAACTCGGCGCTTATGGGCGTGGCCAGTCTGTCACTCTGTCGGCATCGACTGTGGCGTATTCGTACGAACTGCCCGGGGAGCTGTCCATGGGGGCCATTCCGACGCAACGGGAGACCGCTTCCCGTGCCTCGGAGGCGCCTGCGCACGCTTCGGAGACGCCTGTGTCCGGTGCAGGAGGAGCCCGTTTCCGAGGAGCCCGCACCCGCTGCCGAGGCGCACAGGTCCGACTGCGCACCGGCCTGCGCGGCGCCCGCACCCGCATCCGAGGCGCCCGCGCAGGAGCGCGCGCGGGCGCACGCGACCCTGTCCGGCAGCTCCCTCGCGCCGGGCGCCGCACGCGCCCTGGTGCGCTCGGCGCTCGCCGAGTGGACCGGGCTCGGCCTGCCCGGCGCCGAGCACCTCACCGACCGCCTCGCCGACGACGCCACGCTCGTCGTCAGCGAACTCGTCACCAACGCCGTCGTGCACGCCGGTACCGACGTCGAGCTGGAGTGCCGGCTGGAGGGCGACGACAGGACACGGCCGCGCTCGTCGTCGAGGTCTGCGACCACCACCCCTCGCGCGCCCCGCGCGGCGGCGAGCCGGAGACACCGCACGACACCCCCGAGTACGGGCGCGGCCTGCGGCTCGTCGGCGCGCTCTCCGAGGCCTGGGGCATCACCTACCGCACGGGCCGCAAGACCGTGTGGGCGCGGCTGCCCGCCGGGGGGTGCGCGGCGGGCGAGCAGATCGAGGCGTACGCGGAGGAGCACGCGCTGGCGCGCGGGCTGCGGGTGGCGGAGATCCTGGCGCCCGAGCCGCGCCAGGGCGACGAGGCAGGGTGAGCCGGGCGCCGAACCGCACCGGGAGACGAGGGACGATGGAGGCCCTACGGGCCTGGCGTGGCGAAGGCGACCTGTGGGACCTGCGTGACGGAGAAGAGACGTGGGACTCGCGGGAGCGGCAGGAGAGGCACGGGAGTGGCCGCGGCCTTGCGGGAGGCTCGTGACCTGCGTGACTGGAACGACCTGCGGGACTGGCGGGACCGGCACGAGAACCCCGGCGGACGCGACGGACCGACGGCGCCTGGCTCGGCCGCGGCGCCCTCTCCTTCCTCGCCGAGGCCTCCGACCTGCTCGCCGGGCAGCTCGACGAGGACCTGGTCGCCGCCCTCGCCGGCCAGCTGATCGTGCCGCGGCTGGCCGACTGGTGCGCGGTGTGGCTGGAGGACGAGGCCACCGGGCGGCGGCTGGAGCGGCGGAGCCGGCGCGGGCGGGCCCCGGCTGGCCCGGGTCTGGCACGGCAGCGAGAACCGCATCGAGGAACTGCGCCGCGCCCTGGAGAAGGACCCGCCGCACCCGTCCGACACCCGTTCGCGCATCCGGGCCCGTCGACTATCCCTGGCCCGGCGAGGCGCTCGGCGACGGCGGGCGCCGGCACGGCCCTCGCGTACCGGCTGGTCGCCGGGGGCCGCCCGCTGGGCACCCTGGTCATCGGGCGGTCCGGGACGGCCGGCTTCCCCGACGAGATCACCGGCCTCGTCGAGGACCTCAGCCGCCGGGTGGCCCTCGCCATCGGCGCCGCCCGCCAGTACGCCCGCCAGGCCACCATCAGCGCCGTCCTGCAGCGCGGACTGCTGCCCGGCGCGGTCGCCGAGATCCCCGGCGTGCGCAGCGCCCTCGTCTACGAGCCGTGCGACAAGGGCGGCCCGAGCGGCGACTTCTACGACCTGTTCCCGGCCGGCGACGGCCGCTGGTGCTTCGCCGTCGGCGACGTCCAGGGCAAGGGCCCCGAGGCGGCCGTCGTGATCGGCCTCGCCCGGCCCTGGCTGCGGCTGCTGGCCCGCGAGGGCTACCGGCGTCGCCGACGTCCTCGACCGCCTCAACCAGCTCCTCCTCGACGACGCCACGGAGGCCGCCGACGCCGCGGCCCGCGCCCTGGTGGCCGCCGGCGGCCCGGCCGACCGCCCCCGGCGACGGCCCGCAGACCCGCTTCCTGTCCCTGCTGTACGGCGAGCTCGATCCCCTTCGACGGCGGCGTCCGCTGCACCCTCGCCTCCGCCGGGCACCCGCTGCCGCTGCTGCTCGGGCGCGGGCGGCGAGGTCCACACGGCCGCGCACGCCCGCAGACCCTCCTCGGCGTCGTCGAGGACGCCACCTACACCAGCGAGACCTTCGAGCTGCGCTCCGGCGACACGCCTGCTGTGCGTCACCGACGGGGTGACCGAGCGCCGCTCGCGGCTCCCGCCAGTTCGACGACGGGGACGGGCTCGCGGCGGCGCTGGCCGGGTGCGCGGGGCTGGACGCCGAGCTGATCGCCGAGCGGATCCGGCGGCTGGTGCACGAGTTCGGGGCGCGGCCCGCCGGAGGACGATCTCGCGCTGCTGGTGCTCCAGGCGGAGTGACAGCCGTCCGGGCCGAGCGGGCGCGCCGGTGCTGGACAATGGAAGGCATGCCTTCCGCACTCCCCGACGGCGAGCCCGTCCCCGACGACGGCGCGCTGCCCGCGTCCGCGCTCGCCGGGGCCGCCGACCGCCCCCTCGGGTTCTACCTGCACGTCCCGTACTGCGCGACCCGCTGCGGCTACTGCGACTTCAACACCTACACCGCGACCGAGCTGCGCGGCACCGGCGGCGTGCTGGCCTCCCGCGACAACTACGCCGAGACGCTGGTCGACGAGATCCGCCTGGCCCGCAAGGTGCTCGGCGACGATCCGCGCGAGGTCCGCACGGTCTTCGTCGGCGGCGGCACGCCCACCCTGCTGGCCGCCGGGGACCTCGTACGGATGCTGGGCGCGATCCGCGACGAGTTCGGACTGGCGCCGGACGCGGAGGTCACCACGGAGGCGAACCCGGAGTCGGTCGACCCGGCGTATCTGGCCACCCTGCGCGAGGGCGGCTTCAACCGGATCTCCTTCGGCATGCAGAGCGCGCAGACAGCACGTGCTGAAGGTGCTGGACCGCACGCACACCCCGGGCCGACCCGAGGCCTGCGTGGCGGAGGCCCGCGCGGCCGGGCTTCGAGCACGTCAACCTCGACCTGATCTACGGCACGCCGGGGGAGTCCGACGACGACTGGCGGGCCTCGCTGGACGCGGCGCTCGGCGCCGGGCCCGGACCATGTCAGTCGCGTACGCCCTGATCGTCGAGGAGGGCACCCAGCTGGCCCGGCGCATCCGCCGCGGCGAGGTCCCGATGACCGACGACGACGTCCACGCCGACCGCTACCTGATCGCCGAGGAGACGCTCTCGGCGGCGGGCTTCGACTGGTACGAGGTGTCCAACTGGGCCACCTCGGAGGCCGGCCGCTGCCTGCACAACGAGCTGTACTGGCGGGGCGCCGACTGGTGGGGCGCGGGCCCGGGAGCGCACAGCCACGTGGGCGGGGTGCGCTGGTGGAACGTGAAGCACCCCGGGGCGTACGCGGCGGCGCTGGCGGCGGGGCGGTCGCCGGGGGCCGGGCGGGAGCTGCTGACGCGACGAGGACCGGCGGGTGGAGCGCGATCCTGCTGGAGCTGCGGCTGCGGGAGGGGGTGCCGCTGGCGCTGCTGCGGGAGGACGGGCTCGCGGCCTCGCGCCGGGCGCTGTCGGACGGGCTGCTGCAGCAAGGGCCGTACGACGGAGGGGCGCGCGGTGCTGACGCTGCGGGGGCGGTTGCTGGCGGACGCGGTGGTGCGGGACCTGGTGGACTGACCAGCCGGTGTCGCTCCGCCGCCCGCTAGGCGCGCAGTCCCGGCGCCGCGGGGCTGCCGCCTCCGGGACGGCCGCCGCTCCTGGGGCAAACGCCGGAGGGGCTGAAATGCAGCCGGACAAGCCGGAGGGCGCTGACAGAAGTGCCTTACGCGCCGTGACGAAGTCGATCAGCTCCTCCACCCGGCCCAGCAGCTCCGGCTCCAGGTCCTTGTACGAGCCGCACCCGCGCCAGGATCGCCTGCCACGCCGCGCCGGTGTTCTCCGGCCAGCCCAGGGCCCGGCACACGCCCGTCTTCCAGTCCTGGCCGCGCGGCACCCGGGGCCAGGCGTCGATGCCCAGGGACGACGGCTTCACCGCCTCCCAGATGTCGATGTACGGGTGGCCGACGACCAGGGCGTGCTCGCTCGTCACCGACTCGGCGATGCGCCACTCCTTCGTGCCCGGCACCAGGTGGTCCACCAGGACGCCGAGCCGGGCGTCCGGCGCCCGGGGCGAAGTCGGCCGACGATCGACGGCAGGTCGTCGACGCCCTCCAGGTACTCCACGACCACGCCCTCGATGCGCAGGTCGTCGCCCCAGACCTTCTCGACCAGCTCGGCGTCGTGCCGGCCCTCGACGTAGATGCGGCCGGCGCGGGCCACGCGGGCGCGTGCGCCGGGGACGGCGACCGAACCGGAGGCGGTGCGGGTGGGGCGTGCCGGGCCGCGACGACGGGCCGGACCAGGGTCACCGCGCTGGCCCTCCAGCAGGAAGCCGCGCGGCTCCATCGGGAACACCCGGTGCTTGCCGAAGCGGTCCTCCAGCGTCACCGTGCCCGCCTCGCAGCGGATCACCGCGCCGCAGAACCCCGTACCGGGCTCCTCGACCACCAGGCCCGGCTCCGCCGGGACCTCGGGCACCGGCTTCGGCTTCTTCCACGGCGGGGTCAGGTCGGCGGAGTACTGGCGCATTCGGATGACGATAGGAGAAGCCGCCGGTCGCGATCACCGCGACACGCCGAAACGCGCTGCCAGCGCGTCCCGTTGGCGCCCGGACGAACGCCGCGTCCACCACCGCTCCGTGACCGGGCACGTACAGCGCGTCCTCGCCGCCCAGGTCGAGCAGCCGGTCCAGGGCGGCGGGCCAGTGCGACGGCACGGCGTCGCGGGCCGGCCTGCGGTTCGCCGGACTCCTCGACCAGGTCGCCGCAGAAGACCACCTCCGGGTCGCCCGGCACCAGCACCGCGAGGTCGTGGCGCGGTGTGCCCGGGGCCCACGTTCGCCAGCAGCACCTGGCGGCCGCCGCCCAGGTCGAGCGTCCACTCGCCGGAGACCTGGTGGCGCGGGCGGGACCAGCGCGTCCGCCGCCTCCTGCCGCCGGCGCCGGGCCAGGCCGTTGCCGACCGCGTCCGCGCGCAGCTCCTCGCGCGTCCCGCGCGCGGAGACAGCGCGTCCATGCCCACCGCGCCGTAGACCTCCGCGCCCGGCGAACGCCGCCGCGCCGAAGACATGGTCGAAATGCGGGTGGGTCAGCGCGAGATGCGTCACACGGTGACCGGCGAGCGTCCGCGCCTGCGCGCGCAACCGCGCGCCCTCGGCCAGGCTCGACCCCGCGTCGATCACGAGCACCGCGCCCGTCCCCGACGACCAGCCCCGCCGTGCAGTCCCAGCCCGGCAGCCGGCACCGGCCCACCCCGGCGGCCAGCCGCTCCCACCCGAGGTCTTCCCAAGTCACCGTCATACGGCGACGCTAGCGGTGCACACAGTTCCGGGCACGACGGCGCACGACCAGCCTTGCCGGGGGCGTACCCCACGGCCGTACACTGGGCCGGGGAAGTCTGGCACTCGCACGCGCAGAGTGCCAGGCGCGACAGGCAGGGCAGCGGGCGGACGACTTCTGGAGGTGTGCGCGATGCTCAGTGAACGCAGGCTCCAGGTGCTGCGCGCCATCGTCCAGGACTACGTCGGCACCGAGGAGCCGGTCGGGTCCAAGGCCCTCACCGAGCGGCACAGCCTCGGCGTCTCCCCGGCCACCGTCCGCAACGACATGGCGGCCCTGGAGGACGAGGGGTTCATCGCCCAGCCGCACACCAGCGCCGGGCGCATCCCCACCGACAAGGGCTACCGGCTGTTCGTCGACAAGCTGGCCGGCGTCAAGCCGATGACCGCGCCCGAGCGGCGCGCGATCCAGAACTTCCTGGAGGGCGCCGTCGACCTCGACGACGTCGTGGCGCGCACGGTGCGGCTGCTCGCGCAGCTCACCCGGCAGGTCGCCGTCGTGCAGTACCCCTCGCTGACCCGGTCGACCGTGCGGCATGTGGAGCTGCTCTCCCTCGCGCCCGCGCGCCTGATGCTCGTGCTGATCACGGACACCGGCCGGGTCGAGCAGCGGATGGTCGACTGCCCGGCGCCCTTCGGCGAGGCGTCGCTCGCGGATCTGCGCGCGCGGCTCAACAGCCGGGTGGCCGGACCGCCGTTTCGCGGATGTGCCGAGCCTGGTCGAGGATCTCCCGGAGGCCTTCGAGCACGAGGACCGCGGTACGGTCTCCACGGTGCTCTCCACACTTCTGGAGACGCTCGTCGAGGAGAACGAGGAGCGGCTGATGATCGGCGGCACCGCCAATCTCACCCGCTTCGGGCATGACTTCCCCCTCATGATCCGGCCGGTGCTGGAGGCGCTGGAGGAGCAGGTCGTGCTCCTCAAGCTGCTCGGCGAGGCGAAGGATCCGGGCGTGACCGTGCGTATCGGTCATGAGAACGCCCACGAGGGACTCAACTCCACGTCCGTCGTGTCGGTCGGCTACGGTTCGGGCGGCGAGGCGGTTGCCAAGCTCGGCGTGGTCGGACCGACCCGCATGGACTACCCGGGAACGATGGGAGCGGTACGCGCAGTGGCACGGTACGTCGGACAGATCCTGGCGGAGTCGTAAGTGGCCACGGACTACTACGCCGTACTCGGCGTGCGCCGCGACGCGTCGCAGGAAGAGATCAAGAAGGCCTTCCGGCGGCTCGCGCGCGAGCTGCACCCGGACGTCAACCCCGATCCGAAGACCCAGGAGCGGTTCAAGGAGATCAACGCCGCTTACGAGGTGCTGTCGGACCCGCAGAAGAAGCAGGTCTACGACCTCGGCGGCGACCCGCTCTCGCAGGCCGGCAGGCGGCGGCGCGGGCGGCTTCGGCGCCGGCGGCTTCGGGAACTTCTCGGACATCATGGACGCGTTCTTCGGTACGGCGTCGCAGCGCGGTCCGCGCTCGCGCACCCGCCGCGGCCAGGACGCGATGATCCGGATCGAGATCGAACTCGACGAGGCGGCCTTCGGCACGACGAAGGACATCCAGGTCGACACGGCCGTCGTCTGCAACACCTGCAGCGGCGAGGGCGCGGCGCCCGGCACCTCCGCGCAGACGTGTGACATGTGCCGCGGCCGCGGTGAGGTGTCGCAGGTCACCCGGTCCTTCCTGGGCCAGGTCATGACGTCCCGGCCCTGCCCGCAGTGCCAGGGCTTCGGCACCGTGGTCCCGACGCCGTGCCCGGAGTGCGCGGGCGACGGGCGCGTCCGCTCCCGCCGGACCCTGACGGTGAAGATCCCGGCC
The DNA here is from genome assembly GCA_963798065.1 of uncultured Actinomycetota bacterium. Classification (GTDB taxonomy): domain Bacteria; phylum Actinomycetota; class Actinomycetes; order Streptomycetales; family Streptomycetaceae; genus Streptomyces. The sequence continues at coordinate 199,425 of CAWCSC010000006.1, forward strand.
GGTGTCGACAACGGCACGCGGATCCAGCTCGCCGGCGAGGGCGAGGTCGGGCCCGGCGGCGGTCCCGCCGGTGACCTCTACGTCGAGATCCACGAACTCCCGCACTCCACGTTCCAGCGGCGCGGCGACGACCTGCACTGCACGGTCACCATCCCGATGACGGCGGCGTGCCCTCGGCACGAAGGTGCCGCTGGAGACGCTGGACGGCATGGAGGAGGTCGACATCCGCCCGGGCACCCAGTCCGGCCAGTCGATCCCGCTGCACGGCCGGGGCATCACGCACCTGCGGGGCGGCGGACGCGGCGACCTCATCGTCCACGTCGAGGTCACCGACCCCGACCAAGCTCGACCCCGAGCAGGAGCGGCTCCTGCGCGAGCTGTCCAAGCTGCGCGGCGAGGAGCGCCCGCACGGGGCAGTTCCAGCCCGGGCAGCAGGGGTTGTTCTCGCGGCTGAAGGATGCGTTCAACGGGCGCTGAGTCTGGGGCCTGGCTGCTGCCGGGGGTCCGGGGGTCGTCCCCCGGGCAGGCACGGTCAGCCCGGGCAGCAGGGGTTGTTCTCGCGGCTGAAGGACGCGTTCAACGGGCGGTGATGTCGGGCGGCCCGGTTGCTGCCGGGGGCCGGTGACGCGGCGCTCGCTGATCGGCATGCTCCAGAGGTGCGCATGGTATCGACGTCTGGTCTATGCCACAGGGCAGGCCGGTTTCGGGGTTGTTCGGAGGACGTGACAACATGCGCGTCATGTCCTCCGCACTGACCGATCTCTTCCCGCACCCGATCGTGCAGGCCCCCATGGCGGGCGGCGTCTCCGTACCGCAGCTCGCCGCCGCCGTGTGCGAGGCCGGCGGGCTCGGGTTCCTCGCCGCCGGGTACAAGACCGCCGACGGGATGTACCAGGAGATCAAGCAGCTCCGGGGGCTCACCAGCAGGCCCTTCGGCGTCAACCTCTTCATGCCGCAGCCGGAGTACGCCGACCCCGCCGCCGTCGACGTCTACGCCCACCAGCTGGCCGGCGAGGCCGCCTGGTACGAGGCCGAGCTCGGCGATCCCGACAGCGGCCGCGACGACGGCTACGAGGCCAAGCTCGCGGTGCTGCTGCGACAACCCCGTGCCGGTGGTCTCGTTCCACTTCGGCGTGCCGAGCCGTGAGGTCATCGACGCCCTGCACCGCGTCGGCACCTTCGTCCTGGTCGCCGCGACCACCCCCGACGAGGCCCGCGCCGTGGAGCGGGCGGGCGCGGACGCGGTGATCGCGCAGGGCGTCGAGGCCGGCGGCCACCAGGGCACCCACCGGGACATCCCGGAGACCGACGGGTCCGGCATCGGGCTGCTGTCGCTGGTCGCCCAGGTCCGGGAGGCCGTGAGCATCCCGATCGTCGCCGCCGGCGGCATCATGCGCGGCGGCCAGATCGCCGCGGTCCTCGCGGCCGGGCGCGAGCGCGGCCCAGCTCGGCACCGCCTTCCTCGCCACGCCCGAGTCCGGCGCGAACGCCCTGCACAAGCAGGCGCTGACCAACCCCCTGTTCGTGCGTACGGAGTTGACGCGCGCCTTCTCCGGCCGCCCGGCGCGCGGCCTCGTCAACCGCTTCCTGCGCGAGCACGGCCCGTACGCGCCCGCCGCCTACCCCGAGGTCCACCACCTCACCGCGCCGCTGCGCAAGGCCGCCGCCAAGGCCGGCGACGCGCAGGGCATGGCGCTGTGGGCCGGGCAGGGCCACCGGATGGCGCGCGAGCTGCCCGCCGGGCAGCTGGTCGAGGTGCTGGCCGCCGAACTCGCCGCGGCGCCGGGCCGCGTTGTCGGGCGGGGGCGGGCTCCGATGACCGCTCCGGTGTTCGTGGTCGAACACCTCGACGCGGGCGGCGGCGGCCGAGTACGTCCTCGACGGCCCGGAAGGGCGGCACGCCGTCTCCGTGAAGCGGCTGCGGTCCGGCGAGGAGGTCGTCCTCACGGACGGGGCCGGCCGCTGGGCCGGACTGCGTCGTGCTCGACGCCGAGGGCAAGGACCGGCTGATCGTCCGGCATGGACTCGGTGTCCGAGGAGCCGCCGGAGCAGCCCCGGATCACCGTCGTCCAGGCCCTGCCCAAGGGCGACCGGGGCGAACTGGCCGTCGAGACGATGACCGAGGTCGGTGTCGACGCGGTCGTGCCCTGGGCGGCGGCGCGCTGCATCACGCAGTGGAAGGGCGACCGCGGGCTGAAGGCGCTCGGCAAGTGGCGGGCGACGGCCCGCGAGGCCGGCAAGCAGTCCCGCCGGGTGCGCTTCCCGGAGGTCGCGGAGGCGGCGACGACCAAGCAGGTCGCGGCGCTGCTGGCCGGCGCCGACTTCGCCGCCGTACTCCACGAGAGCGGGGACGAGCCGCTGGCGACCGCCGAACTGCCGTCCTCCGGTGAGATCGTGCTGGTCGTCGGGCCCGAAGGGGGCGTCGCCCCGGAGGAGTTGGCGCTGTTCGAGGAGGCGGGGGCGAAGGCGTACCGTCTCGGGCGCAGTGTCCTGCGCACCTCGACCGCCGGCACCGCGGCGCCGCCGTGCTCCTGGCCCGCACCGGCCGCTGGTCCTGACCCTGACCCTTCCCGGAGGCACCGTGGAACTCGCCCAGGTACGGCTGCTCGTCACGCGACTTCGCCGCCTGCTACCGCTTCTACGGCGAGGTCCTCGGCCTCAAGCCGCAGTCGGGCGCGGCGGACGGGCCGTACGAGAAGTTCAGCCCCGCCGTCGGCTCGGCGGGGATCGCCCTGCAGGACCGCTCGATGATGGCCGAGGTCCTCGACGAAGTGGGCGCCGCGGCGGCCGGCCACCGCTCCCTGGTCGTCCTGCGGGTCGACGACCTGGACGCCTACTGCGAGGAGATCACGCTGCGCGGCGCGACGGTCCTGCACGGCCCCGCCCCCATGACGGACCGCATGCGGGTGGCCCACCTCAAGGACCCCGAGGGGAACTGGTGGAGCTGCAGGAGTGGCTGCTGCTGCGCGCTTGTAGGCCGACGGCCTTCGGCGACGGACGCTCCGTGTGCGAGCGCAGGGAGTGGCCGTATGCGCCCTACCGCGCCGCCCCCGTCGGTGGCAGGCTGCCCTCCATGGGGGTATTCGAGGAGGATCGGCGTGGGGCCGCGCGGCCGCAGGGTGGCGGTCGCGGCGACGTTCGCGGTGGTTGCCGTGGGCGGCGCGGTCGCCTGTGAACCCGGCGTGGCATCAGCTCCGCGGCCGTCGCGTACACCACCGACGAGACCGTGACCAAGGAGCTGGACCGGCAGAAGGCGGGCGTGCGGTGGCTCGACGTGCACCGCTTCGTACGCGGACACCGGCAAGAGCGGGAAGTCCGTCGCCCTCGGCGAGTGAGAACACCGTCGCACCGTCGACTGCGAGGGGGAGACCGACGACGGCAAGGACATCACCGTCACCGGCAGGGTCACCCGCGCGGTCAGACGGTGCCTGTGTGCGCGGGGACATCACCGCCAAGGTGACGGCAAGGAGTGGTTCCAGGTCAACGGGCTCGGCAACTGCGACGCCACCAGCCCGGCGCCCGTCGGCCGCGGCCCGCAGGCGGCAGCAGCCCGGGCCCACCGTCACCGTGACCGTCACCCAGACCGTCTGGTGCGAGCGGACACCCGACTGCCGCCCCGTCGAGGGCAAGTGACGTCCTTCGAGGCGAGCGACGGACAAGTGATCCAAAGTCTGTCCGCGCGGACGCCGCCCCTGCATAGGGTGATCGGGTGACACAGTCCGTGACGCCGGATCGCCTGCGTACCTCCGGTTTCCGCATCTGCACGGCGACCTGGTCGCCTTCACCGCCGAGGACGACGTGTGGCTCGCTCCGCTCGACGGCGGCCGGGCCTGGCGGGTCAGCGCCGACAACGTGCCGGTGACCCATGCCCCGCATCTCGCCCGACGGCACCACCGTCGCCTGGACCTCCACCCGCGACGGCGCCCCCGAGGTGCACATCGCGCCGGTCGACGGCGGCCCCGCCAAGCGGCTGACCTACTGGGGCAGCTCGAAGACCCAGGTGCGCGGCTGGACCCCGGACGGCGAGGTCCTGGCGATCAGCACCCAGGGACAGGCGAGCCTGCGCCGCACCTGGGCCCGCGCCGTCCCGCTCGACGGCGGCCCGGCCACCACCCTGCCGTACGGCCCCGTCGGCGACGTCGCCCACGGGCCGCACCTGGTGCTGCTGTCCGCGCCGATGGGGCGCGAGGCCGCCTGGTGGAAGCGCTACCGGGGCGGTACCGCGGGCAAGTTGTGGATCGACCGCGAGGGCGACGGGGAGTTCGTACGGCTGCACGAGGACCTCGACGGGAACATCGAGTACCCGCTGTGGGTCGGCGACCGGATCGCGTTCCTCTCCGACCACGAGGGCACCGGCGCGCTCTACTCCTCCCTCGCCGACGGCTCCGACCTGCGCCGGCACACCCCGCTCGACGGCTTCTACGCCCGGCACGCCGCGACCGACGGCACCCGCGTCGTCTACTCCAGCGCCGGTGAACTGTGGGTGCTGGACGACCTGGACGGGGCCGAGCCGCGCCGGCTGGACATCCGGCTCGGCGGACAGCGCGTCGACCTGCAGCCGTTCCCGCTGAACGCCTCCCGCGTGGTTCGGTTCGGCGTCCCCCGACCACACCGCGCGCGGCAGCGCCGTCTCCGTACGCGGCTCCGTCCACTGGGTCACCCACCGCGCCGGGCCCGGCCCGCGCGCTCGCCGCCGACGCCCGGCGTGCGCGCCCGGCTGCCGCGCACCTTCCGCGCGGACGGCGAGGAGTGGGTGGTGTGGGTGACGGACGCCGAGGGCGACGACGCCCTGGAGTTCGCGCCCGCCACCGGACTCGCCCCGGGCGCCACGCCGCGCCGGCTCGCCGCCGGGCAGCTCGGCCGGGTGCTGGACCTCGCCATGGCGCCCGACGGCAGCCGCGCGGCCGTCGCCTGCGCACGACGGGCGCCTGCTGCTCGTCGAGCGGGAGACCGGCGAGGTGCGGGAGGTCGACCGCAGCGAGGACGGCGACGTGTCCGGGCTGGTCTTCTCGCCCGACTCGGCCTGGCTCGCCTGGTCGCACCCCGGCCCGCGCCCGCTGTGCCAGCTCAAGCTCGCCAACACCACCGACCTGTCGGTCACCGAGGCGACCCCGCTGCGCTTCCAGGACTACGCGCCCGCGTTCACGCTGGACGGCAAGCACCTCGCGTTCCTGTCGACCCGCTCCTTCGACCCGGTCTACGACGAGCACGTCTTCGACCTGGCCTTCGTGGAGGGCGCCCGGCCGCACCTGATCACGCTCGCCGCGACCACCCCCTCCCCCTTCGGCCCGCAGCGGCACGGCCGGCCCTTCGACGACGCCCGACCGGGAGGAGACCCCCGACAGCGAGGGCACCCCCACCACCCGCATCGACCTCGAAGGCCTCGCCGACCGCATCGTGCCCTTCCCGGTCGAGGCCGCCCGCTACACCAACCTGCGCGCCGCCAAGGACGGCGTCCTGTGGCTGCGCCACCCGGTCGCCGGCGTGCTCGGCGCCTCCCGGGCCACCCCGGACGACCCCGAGCCCAAGTCCGAGCTGGAGCGCTACGACCTCGCCCAGCAGCGCGTCGAGCATCTCGCCGTCGACGCCGACCACTTCGAGGTCAGCGGCGACGGCAAGCGGGTGCTGCTGTGGACCGACGGGCGGCTGAAGGTCGTCCCCAGCGACCGGCGCGCCTCCGGACGACGACGACAGCGACTCCAACATCACCGTCGACCTCGGCCGGGTACGCCAGACCGTCGACCCGGCCGCCGAGTGGCGGCAGATGTTCGACGAGACCGGCCGCATCATGCGGGACCACTTCTGGCGGCCGGACATGAGCGGCGTCGACTGGGACGGCGTCCTCGACCGCTACCGCCCGGTCGCTGGACCGCGTCGCCACCCACGACGACCTGGTCGACCTGCTGTGGGAGGTGCAGGGCGAACTCGGCACCTCGCACGCCTACGTCACCCCGCGCGGCGGATACGGCGGCGGCGCCCGCCAGGGCCTGCTCGGCGCCGACATCTCCCGCCACGAGGACGGCAGTTGGCGCGTCGACCGCATCCTGCCCTCGGAGACCTCCGACCCGGACGCGCGCTGCCCGCTGGCCGCGCCCGGCGTCGCCGTACGCGCCGGGGACGCCGATCGTCGCGGTCGCCGGACAGCCGGTCGACCCGGTCGACCGGGCCCGGCCCGCTGCTGGTCGGCACGGCGGGCAAGCCGGTGGAGCTGACCATCTCCCCGTCCGGCGGCGGCGACCCGCGGCACGCCGTCGTCGTCCCGATCGCCGACGAGGAGCCGCTGCGCTACCACGCGTGGGTCGCCGACCGGCGCGCCTACGTCCACGAGAAGTCCGGCGGCCGGCTCGGCTACCTGCACGTCCCGGACATGCAGGCGCCCGGCTGGGCCCAGATCCACCGCGACCTGCGCGTCGAGGTGGCCCGCGAGGGCCTGGTCGTCGACGTCCGCGAGAACCGCGGCGGGCACACCTCCCAGCTGGTCGTGGAGAAGCTGGCCCGGCGCATCGTCGGCTGGGACCTGCCGCGCGGCATGCGCCCCTACAGCTACCCCGAGGACGCCCCGCGCGGCCCCGTCGTCGCCGTCGCCAACGAGTTCTCCGGATCCGACGGCGACATCGTCAACGCCGCGATCAAGGCCCTGGGCCTCGGCCCGGTCGTCGGCACCCGCACCTGGGGCGGCGTCATCGGCATCGACAGCCGCTACCGCCTGGTCGACGGCACCCTCGTCACCCAGCCCAAGTACGCCTTCTGGCTGGAGGGCTACGGGTGGGGACGTGGAGAACCACGGGGTGGACCCGGACGTGGAGGTGGTGCAGCGCCCGCAGGACTACGCGGCGGGCAGGGACGCCCAGCTGGACGAGGCGATCCGACTGGCACTGGAAGCGCTGGAGGCGGTTCCGGCGAAAACGCCCCCAGGCCTGCCAACTTAAGGGGCGCGGCGCTGTGTCGATGTGCGGCTCCGCCGCGTGGGCGCGACCAGCCACAACGCACCCGCACCCGACGACGATACGATGCCCGAGTCGAGACCACACGGCCCAACCCCCGGAGGAAACATGGCAGGGGAGCCCCAGGAAGACTGTCTGTTCTGCAAGATCGTCGCCGGGCACATCCCGGCGACCATCGTCCGCGAGACGGACACCACCGTCGCGTTCCGCGACATCAACCCCCAGGCCCCCACCCACGTCCTGGTCATCCCCAAGGCGCACTACGAGAACGCCGCCGCCCTGGCCGCCGCCGAACCCCGCCCTCACCGCTGACGTGCTGCGCGAGGCCCAGGCCGTCGCCGACGAGGAAAAGCTCGACAGCTACCGCATCGTCTTCAACACCGGCAGCGGCGCCGGCCAGACGGTCTGGCACGTGCACGCCCACGTCCTCGGCGGCCGCGGCCTCCAATGGCCCCCGGGATAACGGGACAACGCCTTGTCCGTACGTGAACTCGTGGTCCTCGGCACCGCCAGCCAGGTGCCGACCCGGCACCGCAACCACAACGGCTACCTGCTGCGCTGGGACGGCGAGGGCATCCTGTTCGACCCCGGCGAGGGCACGCAGCGCCAGATGCTGCGTGCCGGGGTCGCCGCGCACGACCTGAACCGGATCTGCGTCACGCACTTCCACGGCGACCACGCCCTGGGGCTGCGCCGGGGTCATCCAGCGGATCAACCTCGACCAGGTCCCGCACGAGATCACCGCCCACTACCCGAAGCTCCGGGCAGCGCTTCTTCGACCGGCTGCGGTACGCCACCGCCTACCGCGCGACCGTCGTCATCACGCAGGCGCCGGTCGGCCGGGGACGGCGTGCTCGCCGGTCACGCCGAGGCTACACGCTGGATGCCCGCAGGCTGTCGCACCCGGTCGAGTCGTACGGCTACCGGCTCGTCGAGCCCGACGGCCGCCGCATGCTGCCCGAGCGGCTCGCCGCGCACGGCATCAAGGGCCCGGACGTCGGCCGGATCCAGCGCGAGGGCTCGCTCGGCGGGGTCCCCCTCGACGACGTCAGCGAGGTGCGGCGCGGGCAGCGGTTCGCGTTCGTCATGGACACCCGGCTGTGCGACGGGGTGTACGCGCTCGCCGAGGGCTGCGACATGCTCGTCATCGAGTCCACCTTCCTCGACGAGGACGAGGAACTCGCCGTCGAGCACGGCCACCTGACGGCAGGTCAGGCCGCGCGGGTGGCCCGGGACGGCGGCGTGCGGCACCTCGTGCTGACCCACTTCAGCCAGCGCTACACGGACCCGGACGAGTTCGAGCGGCAGGCGCGGGCCGCCGGGTTCGACGGTGAGCTGACCGTGGCGCACGATCTACTGAGGGTGCCGGTTCCGAAGCGTCGGTGAAACGGCCGTACGATGAATTGATGTCCCTCCCCAAAGCCGAACTGCACCTTCACATCGAAGGCACCCTGGAACCGGAGCTCGCCTTCGAGCTCGCCGCGCGCAACGGCGTCACGCTGCCGTACGCCGACACGGACGAGCTGCGCGAGGCGTACCGGTTCGAGGACCTCCAGTCCTTCCTGAACCTGTACTACGAGCTCATGGCCGTCCTGCGCACCGAGCGGGACTTCGAGGACCTGGCGAACGCCTACCTCGCCCGGGCCGCCGCGCAGGGCGTGCGGCACGCGGAGATCTTCTTCGACCCGCAGGCCCACACCAGCCGCGGGCTGGAGATCGGCACGGTCGTCGAGGGGCTGTGGCGTGCGCTGGGGAGCAGCGAGGCGACCCACGGTGTCTCCACCCGGCTCATCCTGTGCTTCCTGCGCGACGAGTCCGCCGAGTCGGCCCTGGCGACGCTGGACGCGGCCAAGCCGTACCTGGACCGGATCACCGGCGTCGGCCTCGACTCGGCCGAGGTCGGGCATCCGCCGGTGAAGTTCCGCGAGGTCTACGAGGCCGCCGCCGCGCTCGGTCTGAGGCGGGTCGCGCACGCCGGCGAGGAGGGCCCGCCGGAGTACATCACCGAGGCGCTGGACGTGCTCGGCGTGGAGCGGGTCGACCACGGCCTGCGCTGTGTGGAGGACCCGGCGCTGGTGGAGCGGCTGGTGCGCGAGCGGGTGCCGCTGACCCTGTGCCCGCTGTCCAACGTCCGGCTGCGCACGGTCGACACCCTCGCCGACCACCCCCTGCCCGCCATGCTGGACGCCGGGCTCATGTGCACGGTCAACTCCGACGACCCGGCCTACTTCGGCGGCTACGCCGGCGACAACTTCGACGCCGTGCGCCGCACCCTCGGCCTGACCGAGGAGCGGCTGCGGGAGCTCGCCCGCAACTCCTTCCTCGCCTCCTTCCTGGAGGACGACGAGGAGCTGCGGGCGCGGTATCTCGCCGAGGTGGAGGCCTACGAGTTCGGCTGAGGCGCACCCGGCGCGCCCGGCCTCAGAGGACCTCCGAACCCGCCTTGCCGTAGGCGCGCTGGGCCGGGACGGCCGGGGTGTCCACGAGGATCTCCACCACCGGCTGTTCCGGGGCGCCGATCTCGGGGACCGCTCCGGTGGGCGTGCCCGTGGTGGCGGCGACCAGGGCGGCCGGGTGGCCGCCGCGGCGGCGGATCGCGCCGGGCAGCAGCGGCGCCCGCCGGTGTGCAGGGCGACGGCGGTCATCGGCAGGGCGATCACCAGCAGACCCGCGCCGAGGACCGCGCCCATGGCCGGGAACCCGGCCTGCGCCGACAGCACACTGCCGGTGAGCGGGCCGGCGGCCGTGCCCAGCGAGGACGCCGAGCCGACGAGCACCGCCCAGCGGCCGCGCGGGTCGAGCGAGGCGGCGAGGCCGATCAGGTACGACAGCACCACCGGGTAGAGCGTGTTCCAGGCGATCTCGCCGGTCGCGAAGCTCGTCAGGTCGGTCGCGGAGGCGCTGAGCGCGATGCAGCCGGCGATGAGGACCGTGCCGCCGCCGATGGGCACGCGCGCGTCCGAGCCGCGCGCCGAGCGCGCCCGCCGCCAGGACCCCGGTCAGTCCGGCGCCGAGCCCCACGGCGAAGACGGCGCCGACGGTGGCCTCGCTCAGGTGCGCCTGCGTCAAGGCCGATCCGGCCGCTCACGCCCCACAGGGAGTTCTGGGCGAGCGACCAGCACAGCATGGCGGCGGCCAGCAGCCAGTCCCGAACGGGCGTGCGGCAGCCGGGCCTTGGCGTGCCGGCGTGGGTGCGGCGGGCGCACCGGCGGGGAGGCGGCCGGTCAGCGGCCACACGGCCAGGGCCGTGAGGGCGATCGCGGCCAGCGGCAGGCCGTGCCCCGGGCCGAGGTGCGGCACCGTCAGATACACGGCGCCCGCGAGGGCGGAGACGCTGAGCAGCCCGGCGGTGGAGGCCCGGTGCGGGTCCCGCTGGGCGGCGATGAGGGTCGCGGCGACGGTCGTGGCCGTACCGGAGCCGAAGCCGCCGACGACCGCGCCGGCGACGACGGCCGGGACGGCGTGGTCAGCGGCGGCACCGCCGTAGCCGAGCAGGGCCAGGGCGAGGCCGAGCCGGGCGAGGGTGCGGGCTCCGATCCGTTCGACCCGGGAGGCCAGGGCGAATCCGGCGGCGGCCGAACTCAGCAGCAGCGCACTGCCGACGGCGCCGGCCTGGGTGGCGGAGAGCGGAAGGTCCGAGTCGAGTCTGCCGACCGTGGTCGGCAGCAGATACGGAGCGAGGTACCCGGCCGTGAAAAGGGCGACGAGGGGCCAGGGAGTGGTGCGGGGGGCGAACACGGGCGTTCCCAGGGCATGCGAAAGGAGCGCGAGAGGAGAAGGGGGATTGGGCGACGGCCGTCGACGGACAGGAACGCGCGAGCAATTTGTATCAAGCACGTGGTCGGACGCGAGAACCCGGGGGCTGTGATCTGGAGCACGTTGTGTTTGGGGTGGGGAAGCGCCGGGTAGAAGAGCGCTTTTTGCTCACGCCGGTGGCCCTTCACGGCGGGTTTCCGGCTAACGCCAGTGCACCGATCCGCCCCCGCCGGAACCGTCGCCTCGGCCTTCGCCCGGATCTCCCGCATCACCGCGACGATCCGCTCCTCGTGCTCCGGCGTGAGCCGGGCGACCGGCACCGAGCAGCTGATCGCGTCCAGCGCCGGGGTGTCGTAGCGCAGCGCGAACCCGAAGCCGACGATGCCGGTCACGCCCTCCTCGCGGTCCACGGAATAGCCGCGCGCCCGGACCTCCGCGAGGTCGGCCAGCAGGGACTCGCGGCTCGTGTGCGAGTGGGGGGTCAGCGCCTCGTACGGGCCCTCGGGCAGCTCGCCGTCCGGGCGTTCCGCCAGCAGGGCCTTGCCCAGGGCCCCGACGTGCGCGGGCAGCCGCCGCCCCACCCGGCTGATCGTGCGCAGGTACTCGTGCGACTCCCGCGTCGCCAGGTACGCCACGTCCCGGCCGTCCAGCCGCCCCATGTGGATCGTCTCGCCGAGCGCCTCGGACGCCTCGTCGAGATACGGGCCGTACGGCCCGGACCCGCGGGTCGGAGTCGAGGTAGCTCGTGCCGGTGAGCAGGGCGTGGATGCCGATGCCGTACAGGGAGCCGGTGACGTCGGTGCGGACCCAGCCGCGCGAGATCAGGGTCTGGAGCAGCGCGTACATCGAGCTGCGCGGCACGCCGAGTTCGTCGGCCAGCTCCTGCAGCCGGGCCGGGCGGTCGCCGCGCGCGGCGAGGAGTTCCAGCAGCTCGACCGTGCGCGCCGCGGACTTCACTTCGCGGACGCCGCCTGTGTCTGACATGGGCCGATCGTAATCGGAGCGCATCGGATCGACCGTGCCATTGACGGTCACGTAAGAGTTGCGGTCATCGGGCGGCCTCGGGCGGTTGACGTTCGCGTACCCAACCTCCATTCTCATACATGGATGACGTCTACATAAGGAGATGTGACATGGCAGGAGATGACCGTGAGCGCTGGACCGGCAGCGGTCGCGCAGCGGCTGCGGGACGGCATGGCGCGGCGGCGTGCTGTCGTTCCCGCTGACCAGCTTCCACGACGACGGCACCCTCGACCCGGACGGCTTCCGCGCCTATGTCGCCGAGCGGCTCGCCGCCGCGCCCGGCGCCGTCTTCCCCGCCTGCGGCACCGGCGAGTTCTTCTCGCTGGACGAGGACGAGTACCGGCAGGTCGTCACGATCACCGTCGAGGAGGCGGCCGGCCGCGTGCCGGTCGTCGCCGGGGTCGGGTACGGCTGGGCGCAGGCCGCGCGGTTCGCCCGGATCGCCGAGGACGCCGGCGCCGACGCCCTCCTCGTGCTGCCGCACTACCTCGTCGCCGCCCCGCAGGACGGACTGGTCGCCCAGCTGGAGCAGATCGCCGCCCGCACCCGGCTGCCGCTGATCGCCTACCAGCGCGGCCAGGTCGCCTTCACCGCCGACTCGCTCCGGCGCATCGCCGCCCTGCCGAACGTCATCGGCCTCAAGGACGGCCACAGCGACCTCGACCGGCTCCAGCGCCTCACCCTCGCCGCCCCCGAGGACTTCCTGTTCTTCAACGGCGCCGCCACCGCCGAGATCCAGGCCCGCGCCTACGCCACCGTCGGCGTCCCCGCCTACTCCTCCGCCGTCCACGCCTTCGCCCCCGAGATCGCCGACGCCTTCTTCGCCGCCCTGCGCGACGGCGACCACGGCACCGTCGACAAGCTGCTGCGCGACTTCTACGTCCCGCTCGTCGAACTGCGCGACCGAGTCCCCGGGTACGCCGTGTCCCTGGTGAAGGCGGCGGCCCGGCTGCGCGGCCACCCGGTCGGGCCCGTACGCGCCCCGCTCACCGACCCCTCACCCGCCGACCTGGCCGCCCTCACCGCCCTCCTCGCCACCGGACTCGACCTCGTAGGAGCCGCCCTGTGAACCTCACCATCACCGACGTACGGCTCACGCCGATCCTGGTCGCGGACCCGCCGCTGCTGAACACGCAGGGCGTCCACCAGCCGTACACGCCCCGGCTGATCGTCGAGGTCGTCACGGCCGACGGGGTCACGGGCGTGGGGGAGACCTACGGCGACACCAAGTACCTGGAGCTGGCCCGGCCCTTCGCCGAGCGGCTGAAGGGGCGCCAGGTCAGCGATCTGAACGGCCTGTTCACCGTCGCGGACCAGGTCGCCGTGGACGCGCTCCCGGGTCGAGAACGCCGTCGACGTCGGCGGGCTGCGCGGCGTCCAGACCGCCGACAAGCTGCGGCTGTCCGTCGTCTCCGGCTTCGAGGTCGCCTGCCTGGACGCCCTCGGCAAGGCGCTCGGACTGCCCGTGCACGCCCTGCTCGGCGGCAAGGTGCGCGACGCCGTCGAGTACAGCGCCTACCTGTTCTACAAGTGGGCCGACCACCCGGAGGGCGTCGCCGCCGAGAAGGACGACTGGGGCGCCGCCGTCGACCCGGCCGGGGTCGTGGAGCAGGCCCGGCGGTTCACGGAGCGGTACGGCTTCACCTCCTTCAAGCTCAAGGGCGGCGTCTTCCCGCCGGACGAGGAGATCGCGGCGATCACGGGCGCTGGCCGAGGCGTTCCCCGGGCATCCGCTGCGGCTGGACCCCAACGGCGCCTGGTCCGTGGAGACCTCGCTGAAGGTGGCCCAGGAACTCGGCGGACGTCCTGGAGTACCTGGAGGACCCGGCGCTCGGCACGCCCGCCATGGCCGAGGTCGCCGCGCGGACCGGGGTGCCGCTCGCCACCAACATGTGCGTGACGACCTTCGCCGAGATCAAGGAGGCGTTCACCCGGGGCGCCGTGCAGGTCGTGCTCTCCGACCACCACTACTGGGGCGGACTGCGCAACACCCAGCAGCTCGCCGCCGTCTGCCGCACCTTCGGCGTCGGCGTGTCCATGCACTCCAACACCCACCTCGGCATCTCGCCTCGCCGCGATGACCCAGGTGGCGGCCACCGTCCCGAACCTCCACCACGCCTGCGACTCCCACTACCCCTGGCAGTCCGAGGACGTCCTCACCGAGCGGCTCACCTTCGAGGGCGGCAAGGTCGCCGTGTCCGACGCGCCCGGCCTCGGCGTCGAGCTCGACCGCGACGCGGCTGGCCGTACTGCACCGGCGCTGGCTGGACGACGACGGCGCGCTGCGCGACCGCGACGACGCGGCGGCGATGCGGATCGCCGACCCGGAGTGGGTGACGCCCGTCGATGCCTCGCTGGTAGGGCCGTCACGGCGGGCGTGCGCGGGGCCCGGCGCGAGCTGACGGAACGGATGGGTCCGGCGTGATCGGCGTCACGTTGTCGGTGGTGTGGTGCACACTGGCCTGATCCGCACCACGTCAGGGAGCGCACCGTGATGCGCGTCCACCCGCCCCGGCCGGAAAGGGACGCCCGGAGCCGTCGAAAGGGAGTCGCACCGCCAGACCCAGGTCGATCCCCTCGCCCCGCTGCGCGCACCCGGACGACCCGCCCTGGGACGTCTATCTCACCGGCACCGTCTTCCTCGACATCATCTTCACCGGGCTCGACTCCGCCCCGGTGCGCGGGACCGAGTCCTGGGCGCGCGGGATGGGGTCGAGCCCCGGCGGCGTCGCCAACATGGCGACCGCCCTGGCCCGCCTCGGCCTGCAGCACCTCGCTCGCGGCGGCCTTCGGCGACGACCACTACGGCGACTACTGCTGGGACGCCCTGGAGCACGGCGAGGGCATCGACCTCTCCCCGTCGCGCACGGTGCCCGGCTGGCACTCCCCGGTGACCGTCTCCATGGCGTACGAGGGGGAGCGCACGATGGTCTCGCACGGCCACGAGCCGCCCCCGGAGGAGCCGGCGCCCGCACTGCCCGCCCCGCGTGCGCGTGCCGCCGTCGCCTCCCTCGCCCCCGGCGTCAGCGCGCCCTGGATCGCCCAGGCCGCGGGCAAGGGCACCCGGGTCTTCGGCGACGTCGGCTGGGACGACACCGGCGCGTGGGACCTGGCGGGGCTGCCCGACCTGCGGCACTGCGAGGCGTTCCTGCCGAACGCGCAGGAGGCGATGCGCTACACGGGCGCCGACTGCCCGCGTGCCGCGGCGCACGCCCTCACCGAGTACGTGCCGCTCGCGGTGGTCACCCTCGGCGCGGAGGGGCCTACGCGGTGGACCGGCGGACGGGGGAGACCGCCGAGGTGCCGGCCATCGAGGTCGAGGCGCTCGACCCGACCGGGGCGGGGGACGTGTTCGTCGCCGGGTTCGTCGACCGGGACGCTGGCCGACTGGCCGCTGGCCGACCGGCTGGCCTTCGCCGGGCTGACCGCGGCGCTGTCGGTGCAGGAGTTCGGCGGGTCGCTGTCGGCGCCCGGGCTGGTCGGAGATCGCGGCGTGGTGGCGCAAGGTCCAGTCGGTTCGAGGGACAGGACCCCGAGGCGTTGCGGCGGTACGCGTTCCTGGCCGGGCTTGTGCCCGAGGAGCTGGTCAGACCCTGGCCGCTGCGGCGGGCTGTGCCGACGATCGGTTTTCGGCGCTCGGCGTGACGTCCTGGCCGCCCAGGGGGCCCGCCCCGCCCCGGTGAAAAACCCCGCCCCCAAAACCCCTACGGCGTTGTCAGTCCACCGTCGTACCCTTGACTGGCGAGGCCGCCCTCAGCTACGCGGCCGTGACGAGGAGGAATCGCAGGCCTTAAGAGCCGGCCCATGACTCAGACACCCACAGCTCACACCTCCGCGCAGGAGCAGGCGAGAGCGCAGTTCACCGTCCCCGCCCAGCACCCCATGGTGACCGTGCTGGGGTCCGGAGACTCCCTCCTGCGCGTGATCGAGAAGGCCTTCCCGGCGGCCGACATCCACGTCCGGGGCAACGAGATCAGCGCGGTCGGCGACCCCGAGGACGTCGCCCTCATTTCGCGCGTGTTCGACGAGATGATGCTGGTGCTCCGCACCGGGCAGCCGATGACGGAGGACGCAGTGGAACGCTCGATCGCCATGCTGAAGGCGAGCGAGAACGGGGAGAGCGACGGCCGGGAGACCCCGGCCGAGGTGCTCACGCAGAACATCCTGTCCTCGCGCGGCCGCACGATCCGCCCCAAGACGCTCAACCAGAAGCGCTACGTGGACGCGATCGACAAGCACACCATCGTGTTCGGCATCGGCCCCGCCGGCACCGGCAAGACGTACCTGGCGATGGCGAAGGCGGTGCAGGCCCTGCAGTCCAAGCAGGTCAACCGCATCATCCTGACCCGCCCGGCGGTCGAGGCCGGAGAGCGGCTCGGCTTTCTGCCGGGCACGCTCTACGAGAAGATCGACCCGTATCTGCGCCCGCTCTACGACGCGCTGCACGACATGCTCGACCCGGACTCGATCCCGCGGCTGATGGCGGCGGGGACCATCGAGGTCGCGCCGCTGGCGTACATGAGGGGCCGGGCGCAACCGATCTTCACGAACGTCCTGACACCGGACGGCTGGCGTCCCATCGGCGACCTACAGGTCGGTGACCTGGTCGTCGGCTCCAACGGTGAGCCGACCCCTGTTCTCGGCGTCTACCCACAGGGCGAGAAGGACATCTACCGTGTCACCGCTCAGGACGGCTCCTGGACGCTGTGCTGCGGTGAACACCTGTGGACGGTCAGGACGCGCGACGACAAGCGGCGCGACAAGCCATGGCGGGTCCTGGAAACCCAGGAGATGATCGGCAACCTGCGTGCCGCACATGCGCGCCGGTACGAGCTGCCACTGCTCACGGCGCCGGTGCAGCTGCCCGAGCGTGCGGTCTCGATGGACCCCTACGCGCTGGGACTGCTGCTCGGTGACGGTTGCCTGACCGGTTCCACCACGCCGTCCTTCTCCACTGAGGACCCGGAACTGGCCATGGCCCTGGAAGCCGCGCTTCCCGGCACCGCGGTACGGCACCGCAGTGGTCCGGACTACGTGCTCAACCGGGTCAAGGCACCGGGCGACGTGGTTACGCTGGAGAATCCGGTCACCAGTGTCCTCCGCGAACTGGACCTGTTGCGTACCCGCTCGCACACCAAGTTCATCCCGGACGACTACCTGTACAACTCGGCCGATGTACGGCTGAGCGTCCTGCAGGGCCTGCTCGACTCCGACGGCGGCCCGGTCGTGCAGAAGGACCGCACCTGCCGTATCCAGTACACGACCACATCGATCGTGCTGCGCGACGACGTGATGTCGCTCGTGCGGTCGCTCGGCGGTGTCGCGTACACCCGTCGGCGCCTCGCGGCAGGGCGTAAGCCCGGTCTCGCGAACGGCCGGGAGGTGGGTTACCGGAACGACGCCCACATCATCGACATCCGCCTCCCCGAAGGCATCGAACCGTTCCGTCTGGCTCGCAAGCGCGACAAGTACCACGCGGCCGGTGGCGGCGGACGCCCGATGCGGTTCATCGACAGCATCGAGCCCGCAGGCAGGGAGGAGACCGTCTGTATCCAGGTGGCGGCCGAGGACTCGTTGTACGTCACGCAGGACTATCTGCTGACGCACAACACCCTCAACGACGCCTTCATCATCCTGGACGAGGCCCAGAACACGAGCCCCGAGCAGATGAAGATGTTCCTCACCCGCCTCGGCTTCGAATCGAAGATCGTGATCACGGGTGACGTGACCCAGGTCGACCTCCCGGACGGGACGAAGAGCGGTCTGCGGCAGGTGCAGGAGATCCTGGAGGGCCTGGACGACGTCCATTTCTCCCGGTTGTCGTCCCAGGACGTCGTCCGGCACAAGCTGGTGGGCCGTATCGTCGACGCGTACGAGAAGTACGACACCACGCACGGCACCCAGAACGGCGCGCACAAGAGCCGCGGCAAGTCCGTGCACAAGGGGAAGTAGACAAGCACAACACCATGTCGATCGACGTCAACAACGAGTCCGGTACCGAGGTCGACGAGCAGGCGATCCTCGACATCGCCCGCTACGCGCTCGCGCGGATGCGCATCCACCCGCTCTCCGAGCTCTCGGTGATCGTCGTGGACGCCGACGCCATGGAGCAGCTCCACATCCAGTGGATGGACCTGCCCGGCCCGACGGATGTCATGTCCTTCCCGATGGACGAGCTGCGCCCGCCGTCCAAGGACGAGGAAGAGCCGCCGCAGGGGCTGCTCGGCGACATCGTGCTCTGCCCCGAGGTCGCCACCAAGCAGGGAGCCGAGGCGGACACGCAGCACTCCATGGACGAGGAGCTCCAGCTGCTCACCGTCCACGGCGTGCTGCACCTGCTGGGCTACGACCACGAGGAACCGGACGAGAAGGCCGAGATGTTCGGCCTCCAGGCGGCCATCGTGGACGGCTGGCGCTCGGAGCGGGGCCTGACCGGCCCGTCCCCGGCGCCGACGGTCTCGTAGCGCCGCCCATGGATCCCCAACTCGCCCTGGGCGCGGTCGCCCTGGTCGTCGTGGCCTGGCTCGCCGCCTGCGCGGAGGCGGGCCTCGCACGCGTCTCCAGCTTCCGCGCCGAGGAGGCCGTGCGTTCCGGCCGCCGCGGCAGCGCGAAGCTCTCCCAGGTCGCCGCCGACCCGACCCGCTATCTGAACGTGGCGCTGCTGGTGCGCGTCGCCTGCGAGATGGCCGCCGCCGCGCTGATCACCTACGGCTGCCTGCAGGAGTTCGACGGCACGACCGAGGCCCTCCTGGTCGCCATCGCGGTCATGGTCCTCGTGTCGTACGTCGCCGTCGGCGTGTCCCCGCGCACCATCGGCCGCCAGCACCCGTTGAACACGGCGACGCTCTCGGCGTACGTCCTGGTGCCGCTGGCCCGGGTGATGGGCCCCATCCCGTCGCTGCTGATCCTCATCGGCAACGCGCTCACCCCCGGCAAGGGCTTCCGCCGCGGTCCCTTCGCCTCCGAGGCGGAACTGCGCGCGCTGGTCGACCTCGCCGAGAAGGAGTCCCTCATCGAGGACGAGGAGCGCCGCATGGTGCACTCGGTCTTCGAGCTGGGCGACACCCTCGTCCGGGAGGTCATGGTCCCGCGCACGGACCTGGTGGTCATCGAGCGTTTCAAGACCATCCGCCAGGCCCTCACCCTCGCCCTGCGCTCCGGCTTCTCCCGGATCCCGGTGACCGGGGAGAGCGAGGACGACATCGTCGGGATCGTGTATCTGAAGGACCTGGTCCGCAAGACGCACATCAGCCGCGACGCCGAGTCCGAGCAGGTCTCCACGGCGATGCGCCCGGCGTTCTTCGTGCCCGACACCAAGAACGCCGGCGACCTGCTGCGCGAGATGCAGAAGGAACGCAACCACGTCGCCGTCGTCATCGACGAGTACGGCGGCACCGCCGGCATCGTCACCATCGAGGACATCCTCGAGGAGATCGTCGGCGAGATCACCGACGAGTACGACCGCGAGCTGCCGCCGGTGGAGGACCTCGGCAAGGACCGCTTCCGGGTCACCGCCCGGCTCGACATCGGCGACCTGGGCGAGCTGTACGGCCTGGACGCGTTCGACGACGAGGACGTCGAGACGGTCGGCGGCCTGCTGGCGAAGGCGCTGGGCCGGGTCCCCATCGCCGGCGCGTCGTCCGTCGTCGGGCTTCCCGACGGCCGGGAACTGCGGCTGACCGCGGAGGCCGCGGCCGGCCGCCGGAACAAGATCGTGACGGTGCTGGCGGAGCCGGCGGACTCCGCTCGAGGAGGAGAAGCCGGAATGACCCCGCAGGAACTGCGCGCCTTCTGCCTGTCCTTCAACGCGGCGGTGGAGGACTTCCCGTTCAGCCCGGAGATCTCGGTCTTCAAGGTGCGGGGAAAGCTCTTCGCCCTCTCGCACCTGGACGCGCGCCCCCTGAAGGCCAATCTCAAGTGCGACCCGGAGGAGGCGATCCGCCTGCGCCGTGAGCACGAGGGCCTCGTCGTCCCGGGCTGGCACATGAACAAGCGCCACTGGAACACGGTCACGGTCGACGGCGGCCTCCCGGACCAGCTGGTCCGGGAGCTCGTCGAGGACTCGTACGACCTCGTTGTCGCTGGCCTGCCGCGTGCGGACCGCCTCCGCCTCGACCGTCCGTGACGCTTCCGTATGCTCGGATCATGACCGACAGCAGCGCGCTCGACCCCGAGGACCGCAAGATCGTCACCCTGGCCCGTTCCGCGCGGGCCCGCAACGGCGTGCCCGAAGGGGCGGCCGTACGGGACGAGACCGGACGTACGTATGTCGCGGGGACCGTGGCCCTCGACTCCCTGAAACTCAGTGCCCTGCAGACGGCGGTGGCGATGGCGGTGGCCTCGGGTGCGACGTCCCTGGAGGCGGCGGCGGTCGTGACAGAGGCGGAGACCGCGTCCGCGCAGGACCGGGCGGCGGTACGGGATCTCGGTGGTGCCAAGACGCCGGTGCTGGTGGCGGGGTTCGACGGGACAGTTCGTGTCACGGTGACCGCCGGCTGAAGGGTTGGCCGAACATCGCTGTAACCGGCGGTAATTAGGCCAGATTTCAACCTTGCCGCCGCGTGCCCCACGCGCATCAATGGAACCGTCAGTTCCGACGGACCGTCAGGTTCGGCTCTCGGCAGTGTGTCCGCATCCACGTGCCGAGCGGTCCCCCCCACATGGAAACGGAGCCGGAATCCCATGAGATGCAAGCGAATCGGAGCAGGTGCGGCACTGGCGGCCGGGGCCCTCGCGGTCACCGGGCTCGCCTTCGCTCCCGCCGCCCTCGCCGTCACCCCCCAGACGGCGACGATCAGCGCGGACTGCGGCACCTTCGGCAGTGGCGAGGCCACGCTCACGGCCACGCAGGACGGCACCGCCGCCACCGTCACCGTGAAGTCCTCGGCGATCACCGCGCCGATCGCGCTCGGCGAGGACTCGATCGCGTCCACGCTCACCCTGGTGAAGGCCGGCGGCGGCACCGTCGACTTCACCGGTACGGAGAACCCGGCGATGGCTGCCGGTGCCCCCGTCGAGGTCGGCCCCCTCAGCGGCACCGTGGCCTCCGGCGACAGCCTGGAGGCCTTCGGCGGCTCGCTGAAGATGACCGTCTTCGGCATCACCATCACCTGCACGGCGACCGGGCCGCAGTCGCCGAGCCCGTTCGTGTTCGACTGATCCCGGCCGGGCCGGGCGCGACTTACAGCGCGTCCGGGCCGCGCTCGCCCGTGCGCACCCGCACGACCGTGTCGACGGGCAGCGCCCAGACCTTGCCGTCGCCGATCTTGCCGGTCTGCGCGGCCTTCACGACCGCGTCGATGACGGCCTCGGCGTCCGCGTCCTCGACGACGACCTCGATACGGACCTTCGGCACCAGGTCGACCTGGTACTCGGCGCCGCGGTACACCTCGGTGTGGCCGCGCTGCCGGCCGTAGCCGCTGGCCTCGCTCACGGTCAGGCCGTGCACGCCGAGTTCCTGCAGGGCGTTCTTGACCTCGTCGAGGCGGTACGGCTTGACGATCGCGGTGATGAGCTTCATGCCTGGGGGGTGACCTTCTGAGCGGGGGAGACGACGGAGGACGGAGACCGGGGCGCCGTGGCCCAGGACCCCGTGATCGTAGGCGGTCTCGGCGTGCACCGTAAGGTCCAGGCCGGTCCGCTCCTGCTCCTCGTTCGCGCGAAAGCCCATCGTGCCGTCGATCAGCTTGCCGATGCCGTACGTCACGAGCGAAGGCGTACGCCGCCACCACGACCACGGCCAGCAGCTGCTTGCCGAGCTGGGCGAGGCCGCCGCCGTAGAGGAGGCCCTCGGCGCCGCCGGTCATCGAGTCGACGGCGAAGACGCCGATGAGCAGCGTGCCGATGACGCCGCCGACCAGGTGGACGCCGACGACGTCGAGGGAGTCGTCGTAGTCGAGCTTGAACTTCCAGCCCACGGCGTACGAGCAGACGACACCGGCGGCGAGTCCGACGACCAGCGCGCCGAGCAGCGAGACCGAGCCGCAGGACGGGGTGATCGCGACCAGGCCGGCGACCGCGCCGGAGGCGGCGCCCAGGGTCGTGGGGTGGCCGTCGCGCTTCTGCTCGACGAAGAGCCAGCCGAGCAGGCCGGTGCAGCCGGCGGCGAGGGTGTTGAGGAAGGCGGCGGCGGCGAGCCCGTTGGCGCCCAGGGCGGAGCCGGCGTTGAAGCCGAACCAGCCGAACCAGAGCAGACCGGCGCCGAGCATGACCATCGGCAGGTTGTGCGGGCGCATGGCGTCCTTCTTGAAACCGAGCCGCGGCCCGAGGACCAGGCACAACGCCAGTCCCGAGGCGCCGGAGACGATCTCGACGGGCAGCCCGCCGGCGAAGTCGAGGGCGCCGAGCTTGTCCAGGATCCAGCCACCCGGGCCCCCAGACCCAGTGCGCGACCGGAACGTATACGAGCAGCGCCCACACCGGCACGAAGACCAGCCACGCCCCGAACTTCGCGCGGTCGGCGACCGCGCCGCTGACCAGCGCGGCCGTGATGATCGCGAAGGTGAGCTGGAAGGTGGCGAAGAGGAGGGTGGGGACCGTGCCCTGGACGCTGTCCGGGCCGAGGCCGCTCATCCCGACGTGGTCGAGCCCGCCGATGAGGCCCCCCGCCGCGTCGTCGCCGAAGGCGAGGGAGATACCCGGCCGCCAGCCACACCACCGTGACCAGGGCGATCGACACGAAGCTCATCATCAGCATGTTGAGGACGCTCTTCGTGCGGACCATGCCGCCGTAGAACAGGGCCAGGCCCGGAGTCATCAGCAGGACGAGGGCGGTGGCGGCGAGCAGCCAGGCGGTGTCGCCGGTGTCGGCGCTTGCGGCGGCGAGGGTCACGGTTGTCTCCAACGGGGCGGGGGCTCGTCAGAGGGTCACCGGCGCGCGTTTCCGGTCGCGTACGGGTGTGTTTCCGTGACGTTTCGTTGCGTGAGGGTTTCCGGGAGCTCACGGGCAGGCGGGCGTTCGGGCGCCTGTGCGGCGGGGCTCTGTGGATCAGGGAGAATGGGCGCCATGAGCGTTCGTACCCAGTCATCCGAAGAGCCGGCCGAAGCTGTCCACAGGGCTGGCTTCGCCTGCTTCGTGGGCCGTCCCAACGCGGGCAAGTCCACCCTCACGAATGCTCTGGTCGGCCAGAAGGTGGCGATCACGGCGAACCAGCCGCAGACGACGCGGCACACCGTGCGGGGCATCGTGCACCGCCCGGACGCCCAGCTGATCCTGGTCGACACCCCGGGGCTGCACAAGCCGCGCACGCTGCTGGGCGAGCGGCTGAACGACGTCGTGCGCACGACGTGGGCCGAGGTCGACGTGATCGGCTTCTGCCTGCCGGCGAACGAGAAGCTCGGCCCCGGCGACCGCTTCATCGCGAAGGAACTGGCGTCGATCAAGAAGACGCCGAAGATCGCGATCGTCACGAAGACCGACCTGGTGGACAGCAAGACGCTCGCCGAGCAGCTCATCGCGATCGACCAGCTCGGCAAGGAGCTCGGCTTCGAGTGGGCCGAGATCGTCCCGGTGTCGGCGGTCGGCGACAAGCAGGTGGGCCTGCTGGCCGACCTGCTCGTCCCCCTGCTGCCGGAGGGCCCGGCGCTCTACCCCGAGGGCGACCTGACCGACGAGCCCGAGCAGGTCATGATCGCGGAGCTGATCCGCGAGGCCGCGCTGGAGGGCGTCCGTGACGAGCTGCCGCACTCCATCGCCGTGGTCGTCGAGGAGATGCTCCCGCGCGAGGACCGCCCCGCCGACAAGCCCCTCCTCGACATCCACGCCTTCGTCTACATCGAGCGCCCCAGCCAGAAGGGCATCATCATCGGCCCCAAGGGCAAGCGCCTGAAGGAGGTCGGCATCAAGTCCCGCAAGCAGATCGAGGCACTGCTGGGAACCCCGGTGTTCCTGGACCTCCATGTGAAGGTCGCGAAGGACTGGCAGCGGGATCCGAGGCAGTTGCGCAAGCTGGGGTTCTGAGGTTCTGGAGCGGGCCGGATCGGCGCGTCATAACGGCGTCGCCAGGCTCGCCCACACCGCGTTGCCGCCCGTGAGGGTCGAGCGGGCGATGCCCCAGCTGTCCGCTATCTCCCGTACGAGCAGCAGGCCGCGCCCGCCCTCGTCGTCGAGGCCGGGGCGGCAGTCGGGGATGCCGCGGCCCGTGAGGTCGCCGTCGTGCACCTCGAGACGGAAGCGCTGGTCCGGCATCAGCCCGACGCCGCACAGGATCCGCTCGCTGAGCGTGTGCAGTACGGCGTTGGTCACCAGCTCGGACACGAGCAGGACGGCGTTCGCGCACGCCTCGTCGGGCACCCGCCACGAGTCCAGTCGCGCCTGCATGGCGTGACGGGCGCTTCTGACGCTGGTCCGGTGCGGCGGCAGTTCCAGCCAGTGGGCGCGGCCCGGGCGCACCGCGTCCAGGAATCGGGGGGTGGAAGTCGTGTGGGGGGACACGGCGGTCGCCTTCCGTGGGGGGTGGGCGAGTCGAGGCGGGGAGGCGGACAACGGACCGGCCGGAAAGGGGACTTAGGGGTTCCGGCACCCTGGTCACACAAGTAACTATGCTCGCAGAGCAGTTCACGCTGCAACCATCCCCCTGATAATTTCAGGAGGAAGGTATCGCCTGGCGGAACGATCAAGTCCCTGCCAGGCTTGCGCCGGTGACGACCCCTCAGGAGGTACGGCGTGAACGACGCGCGATCAGGCACCGGCGCCGGCGCACCCACCGTTCTCCGCATGATCCTCGGGCGTCGGCTCCAGGAAGCGCGGCAGAGCGCGGGCCTGTCCCTCGACGACGCGGCCAAGACCCTGCGCGTGACACCGCTGACCATCCGCCGCCTGGAAAAGGCCGAGGTCGGCCTGAGGATCCTCTACGTCGAGAAGCTGCTGCAGACCTACGGGGCCGGCCAGCAGGAGATCGACGAGTTCGTCACCCTGGCCGAGCGGGCCAACGAGCCCGGCTGGTGGCACCCGTACCGCGATGTGATGCCGTCCTGGTTCACCGCCTACGTGAGCCTGGAGTCCGGCGCCAGAACGCTGCGCACCTATGAACCGCAGTACGTCACGGGCCTGCTCCAGACGCCCGGCTACGCGGGAGCCGTGCTGCGCGGGGGGTTCCCGAACGACAACGAGGAGGACCTCCAGCGGCGCGTGGAGCTGCGGCTGCGCCGCCAGGGCCTGCTCACGAAGCAGGACGCGCCCACGCTGTGGGTGGTGATGGAGGAAGCCGTCCTGCACCGCGTGGTGGGCGGCCCCGAGGTGATGCGGGAGCAGATCGACCGGCTCCTGGAGGCGTCCGAGCTGGAGCACGTCAGCGTCGACATCGTTCCGTTCTCGGCGGGCGCCCACGTCGGGGCGTGCGCGCCCTTCACCTACTTCCGGTTCGAGGAGCGGGAGCTGCCCGACATCGTCTACAGCGAGATCCTGTCCGCCTCCGTCTACCTCGACCAGCGTGCCGACGTCGTGGCCCATCTGGAGGCGCACAACCGGCTCTCTCTGAAGACCTCGTCCGCGGACAGCAAGGCGCTGTTGAACCGCATGCGGAAGGAGTACTCATGACCATCGCCGAGGGCACCGTCTACAACGGGATGCCCGCGTCGGACCTGGGGGACCAGGGCTGGGAACGTCCCTGGAGCGGTCCCAACGGGGGGCAGTGCGTGGAGACCAAGCAACTCGCCGACGGCCGTGTGGCGGTCCGGCAGTCCACGGACCCGGCCGGTCCCGCGCTGATCTACACGCCCGAGGAGATCACCGCGTTCGTCGCGGGGGTCAAGCGGGGCCTCGCCGACCATCTGACGGCCCTCTGAAGCCCCACCGGGCCAGACTCGCACCACCACCCCCCACCGAGAGGCACATCATGACCAACTCGCAGGCCGCGCGGGACATCGACACCAGCAGGCCCCACTCCGCCCGCATGTACGACTACTACCTCGGCGGCAAGGACCACTTCGAGGTCGACAAGCAGGCGGCCGAGCGAGTCGCCGAGGCCTACCCCGCCATCTTCGTGTGCGCGCGTGAGAACCGGGCCTTCATGCACCGGGCCACCCGGGTCCTGGCGCGCGAGCACGGCATCCGCCAGTGGCTGGACATCGGCACCGGCATCCCCACCGAGCCCAACCTGCACCAGGTGGCCCAGTCCGTGGTCCCCGACGCCCGGGTGGTCTACGCCGACAACGACCCCCTCGTCCTCAAGTACGCCGAGCGCCTGATGCGCAGCTCGTCCGAGGGCCGTACGACGTACATCGAGGCGGACGTCAACGATCCCCGGACGCTGCTGAACGCGCCCGCGCTGGCCGAGATACTGGACCTGAGCCGCCCGGTCGCGCTGTCCCTCAACGCCCTGATGCACTTCGTCACCGACGCCCAGGACCCGTACGGCATAGTGAGCCGCCTGCTGGACGTCCTGCCCTCGGGCAGCGCCCTGGCGCTGAGCCACTGCACGCCCGACTTCGACGCCTCCACCTGGCAGAAGGTCACCGACATCTACACCACGGCCGGGACCCCGGTGCAGTTCCGCTCCCAGGGGGACGTCGCCCGCTTCTTCGACGGCCTGGACCTGCTCGACCCGGGCGTCGCCGTCGGCCACCGCTGGCGCCCCGACGCCACCGACGGCGACACCCCGACGGACGCCGAGGTCAGCCTGTGGACCGGTGTGGGTATCAAGCCGTAGTTCCCTGGGCCTTCAGCAGCTCCCGGTACCAGCGGTACGACGACTTGGGGGTCCGCTCCAGGGTCTCGAAGTCGACGTGGACCAGGCCGAAGCGGCGTGCGTAGCCCTCCGCCCACTCGAAGTTGTCGAGCAGGGACCAGACGAAGTAGCCGCGCACGTCGACGCCCGTCTCCAGCGCCCGGTGCAGGGCCCGGATGTGGCCGTCCAGGTAGGCGATGCGGTCCTGGTCGTCGACGCCCGGGTACGAGCAGCCGTTCTCGGTGATGACGACGGGCGGAAGCCGGTCGCCGTAGCGCTCGCGGAAGCTGGTGAGGAGCTCGGTGAGGCCCTCGGGGACGACCGGCCAGCCGAAGTCCGTGACCGGGTAGCCCTCGATGTCCCGGACGGAGAAGGGCAGTTCGGCGGGCATCGCGACCCCGCCGAACTCGGTCTCCGTGCCCTGCGGGGCGCCCACCCGCGCCGGGGCGTAGTAGTTGACGCCGTACCAGTCGACCGGCTCCGCGATCACCTTCAGGTCGGCCTCGACGTCCCCCGGCATCAGCTCGCCGATGCCGTCGGGGTACCGGCCCAGCAGCACCGGGTCCGCGAACAGCCGGTTCAGCAGCACGTCGTAGAAGTCCGCCGCCTCCACGTCGGCCGCCTCCGTCGACGCCGCCCAGGTCGGCCCGTGCGAGTTGGCGATCCCGATGTCCGTCGCGCCCGAGGCGCGCAGGGCCCGTACGGCCAGGCCGTGGGCCAGCAACTGGTGGTGGGCGGCCGGCAGGGCGTCGAAGAGCAGCCGCCTGCCGGGGGCGTGCACGCCCAGGGCGTGGCCCAGCAGGGTGTGCTCGGCGGGCTCGTTGAGGGTGATCCACTGGGGCACGCGGTCGCCGAGGCGGTCGGCGACCAGCGACACGTACTCGGCGAAACGCTCGGCGGTGTCCCGGTCGAGCCAGTCCAGGTCCGCCGGCAGGTCCCAGTGGAACAGGGTCGGCACCGGGCGGACGCCCGCCGCGCACAGGTCGTCCACCAGCCGGTCGTAGAAGTCCAGGCCCTTCTCGGAGCGCACCCGCGGCCAGGAGATCGAGAAGCGGTACGCGTTCACGCCCAGGTCCGCCAGCAGCGCCACGTCCTCGCGGTGGCGGTGGTAGTGGTCGCAGGCCACCGCCGCCGTCGAGCCGTCCTTCACCCGTCCCGGCTCGGCCGTGAAGGCGTCCCACACGGACGGCTCGCGTTCGTCCGCCGCGCCCTCGATCTGGTGCGCCGAGGTCGACACGCCCCAGAGGAAGCCGGCCGGGAAGCGGGGGATCGGGTTGCCTGCGTCAGTCGCCATGCGCTGGATCATCCGTACCGGCGGTAACAGAAGTCAACAGGCCGCCGCCCACGGACCTGTTACGCCCCTTCCTTCAGCACCCGCGAGATCAGCTTCCGCTGCTCCTCGGTCAGCCGCGGGTCCGCGCAGTACACCGTCTTGCCGTCCACCGTGATCTGGTAGCCGAAGCCGTCCGGGACCCCGACCGGCGGTGTGCCCCGGCCGGCGGCCACGGCCCGCTCGGCCAGGGCGTGCCACTCGGCGGCGTCGGGGCGGCCCGAGGTGTCCACCTCGGCATGCCGCTCGATGCCCGCGAACCCGCCCGTGCGCCTCACCTGAATACGCATGGCACCTGTCTAGTACGGAACTACAGGGTCCGCACCCCGACCTGCTCCCAGGCCTTCGACACGGCGTCCAGTTCCTCCCCGTCGCCGAAGCGCTCCCGGGCGGCCTTGACGGTGAGCGTGGCGAAGTCGGCGAACATCGCCTGCTGCTCCAGCTCGCCGCCGGTCAGCACGTCGTACCAGACCTGTCCGGCCCGCTCCCAGGCGTGGCCGCCGAGGGCCGTGGCCGCGAGGTAGA
Organism: uncultured Actinomycetota bacterium; assembly: GCA_963798065.1. Classification (GTDB taxonomy): domain Bacteria; phylum Actinomycetota; class Actinomycetes; order Streptomycetales; family Streptomycetaceae; genus Streptomyces. Next base: position 227,669 of record CAWCSC010000006.1, read on the forward strand.
AGGCGTGGTTGGGGATGCCGGAGTTGATGTGGACGCCGCCGTTGTCGCGGCCGGTGCGGACGAAGTCGTCCATGGTCGCGGGCTGCGGGTCCTTGCCGAGGACGTCGTCGTCGTACGCCGTGCCCGGCTCCTTCATGGAGCGCAGCGCCTTGCCCGTCACGCGCGGGGCGAGCAGGCCCGCGCCGATCAGCCAGTCGGCCTCGGCGGCGGTCTGGCCGAGCGTGTACTGCTTGATCAGCGCGCCGAAGACGTCCGACACGGACTCGTTGAGCGCGCCGGGCTGGCCGAAGTAGGTGAGGTTGGCCGTGTACTGCGTGACGCCGTGGGCGAGTTCGTGGCCGATGACGTCGATCGGGATGGTGAAGTCGAGGAAGATCTCCCCGTCGCCGTCGCCGAAGACCATCTGCTCGCCGTTCCAGAAGGCGTTGTTGTAGTCGCGGTCGTAGTGCACGGTCGCGTCCAGCGGCAGGCCGTTGCCGTCGATCGAGTCGCGCTCGTAGGCCTTGAGGAAGCAGCTCGAAGGTGGCGCCGAGGCCGGCGTAGGCGCGGTTGACGGTGGCGTCCTTGCCGGGGTCCGCGCCCTCGCGCGCGCACCTTGCGGCCGGGCAGGTCGGTGCCGTGCCGGGCGTCGTAGACCGTGCGGTGCGGCTTGGCGGGCTCCGCCGCCGGCGGGCGCGGCGATGGACGGGGCGCCGATGACCGTGGTCAGACGGCGGTGGGTGCGCTCGAGGGCGTCGCGCTCCAGGGTGCGGCGGGCGGGACCGGCGAGCGCGGGGTCCTCGGCCTGGGCGAGCTTGTCGAGGACGTGGGGCGGAACGATGGTGCAGAAGACGGGCTCGAAGCCCCCGTGAGTCGTCATGCCCGGCACCCTTGCACTGCGTGACGGGCGCTGTCACTAGTCGCCACCATGATTGGTGAAATACAGGGACAAGCGCCCTCACGCTCCGTGGACGAAGTGGTATAGCGCACTTTTTGTCCCGTATGTTCGCCCGGTCCCGCATACTGATACGGACCCGCGCACCTGGAGGGCCTCGGCTAGCATGCTGCGCATCATGCGTTTCGGGCTGCTTCTCCTTAGCTGCCGCGGCGAGGGCCTGTAGTCGAGGCCGACTCCCTCCCCGCGGAGCTTGGTGCTGCGTCGTCGGCCGTCCTTCCGGACATCCCTGAGGAGCCCCCGCATCATGGCGAACCGCCAGCAGCCCAGTTCCATGCCGATCCACAAGTACGGCCGCTACGAGCAGGTCGACATCCCGGACCGCACCTGGCCGGCGCAAGCGCGATCACCACCGCCCCCCGCTGGCTCTCCACCGACCTGCGTGACGGCAACCAGGCCCTGATCGACCCCATGTCGCCCGCCCGCAAGCGCGCGATGTTCGACCTGCTGGTCAAGATGGGCTACAAGGAGATCGAGGTCGGCTTCCCGGCCTCCGGCCAGACCGACTTCGACTTCGTGCGCTCCATCATCGAGGAGCCCGGGGCCATCCCCGACGACGTCACCATCTCCGTACTGACCCAGGCCCGCGAGGACCTGATCGAGCGGACCGTGGAGTCCCTGAAGGGCGCCAAGCGCGCCACCGTCCACCTGTACAACGCCACCGCGCCCGGTCTTCCGCCGGGTCGTCTTCCGCGGCTCCAAGGACGACATCAAGCAGATCGCCGTCGACGGCACCCGGCTGGTCATGGAGTACGCCGAGAAGCTGCTGGGCCCCGAGACCGAGTTCGGCTACCAGTACAGCCCGGAGATCTTCACCGACACCGAGCTGGACTTCGCGCTGGAGGTCTGCGAGGCGGTGATGGACGTCTACCAGCCCGGCCCGGGCCGCGAGATCATCCTGAACCTGCCGGCCACCGTGGAGCGCTCCACGCCCTCCACGCACGCCGACCGCTTCGAGTGGATGAGCCGCAACCTCTCCCGCCGCGAGCACGTCTGCCTCTCCGTCCACCCGCACAACGACCGCGGTACGGCCGTCGCCGCCGCCGAGCTGGCCCTGATGGCCGGCGCCGACCGCGTCGAGGGCTGCCTGTTCGGGCAGGGCGAGCGCACCGGCAACGTCGACCTGGTCACCCTGGGCATGAACCTGTTCTCCCAGGGCGTCGACCCGCAGATCGACTTCTCCGACATCGACGAGATCCGTCGTACGTGGGAGTACTGCAACCAGATGGAGGTCCACCCGCGCCACCCGTACGTGGGCGACCTGGTCTACACGTCCTTCTCCGGCTCCCACCAGGACGCCATCAAGAAGGGCTTCGACGCCATGGAGGCCGACGCGGCCGCCAAGGGCGTCACCGTCGACGACATCGAGTGGGCCGTCCCGTACCTGCCGATCGACCCCAAGGACGTCGGCCGCTCCTACGAGGCGGTCATCCGGGTCAACTCGCAGTCCGGCAAGGGCGGTATCGCGTACGTCCTGAAGAACGACCACAAGCTGGAACTGCCGCGCCGGATGCAGATCGAGTTCTCCAAGCTCATCCAGGCCAAGACGGACGCCGAGGGCGGCGAGGTCACGCCGAAGGACATCTGGGCGGCCTTCCAGGACGAGTACCTGCCGAACCCCGAGAACCCGTGGGGCCGCATCCAGGTCACGAACAGCCAGTCGACCACCGACACCGACGGCGTGGACACGCTGAAGGTGGAGGCCACGGTCGACGGCCAGGACACCGTCCTGACCGGCTCCGGCAACGGTCCGATCTCGGCCTTCTTCGACGCCCTGCAGTCCGTCGGCATCGACGTACGCCTGCTGGACTACCAGGAGCACACGATGAGCGAGGGTGCCTCCGCGCAGGCCGCCTCCTACATCGAATGCGCGATCGACGACAAGGTTCTGTGGGGCATCGGAATCGACGCGAACACCACGCGCGCCTCGCTGAAGGCGGTCGTCTCGGCCGTCAACCGCGCGACTCGCTGACCAGTCGTAACGGCGGTTTGTGGGCTCTGCCCGCCGATGTACGGCGGGTGGAGCCCCGTCACATACCGGCCAATCCCTGTGAGGGTCACGGAAAGGTCTCCTCCTGGGTGCTGACTCCTCCTCGCTGATGTGGCTAACATCACGCAAGCGCGGCGACGCTGCCGCGCGGCGTGACGGAGGTGCGACGTGCTGCCAGGACGGGGACGAAACGGCCATGCCGCCAGGCTTTCGCGCATCCTGGGCACCCGGACCGCGTGGACGGCCGCCGGTGACGGGGAGTTCTTCTGCCCCGGCTGCGGCGGCGACCGCAACTACCAGCGGCTGACCGGACAGCGCCGCTTCACCCTGCTCGGCCTGCCCGTGCTGCCGCGCGGCGAGACCGGCCCGGTCGTGGAGTGCGCCGCCTGCCGCCGCCACTTCGGCACGGACGTCCTCGACCATCCGACCACCACCCGCTTCTCCGCGATGCTCCGCGACGCCGTGCACACCGTCGCCCTCGCGGTGCTGGCCGCGGGCGGTGCCGGTTCCCGTTCGGCACTGGAGGCCGCCGTGCTCGCCGTGCGCGCGGCCGGCTTCGACGACTGCACGGAGGAGCAGCTGGCCGCCCTGGTCGAGGCGCTGGAGGCGGACACCGGCCGGATCACCGCAGAGCCCTGCGGTGCGGGGCTGGCCATAGAGCTGCACGAGGCACTGGACCCGCTCGCCGCGCACCTCGCCGGCGTCGGCCGCGAATCGATCCTGCTCCAGGGTGCGCGCATCGCCCTGGCGGACGGGCCGTACACCCCGGCCGAGCGGGACGTCCTCGCGACGGTGGGGGCGGCGCTGACCATCTGCTCGGACGACGTGACCCGGCTGCTGGCGGCGGCGGCGCGTACGCCGTCGTAGGACAGCACACCTCCCGGTTACTCCCCGGGGAGTAATCCGCCGCCCGCACCGCCCTGCGCAGTAATCCCCGACTCGACCTCGCGCCCGACGCGTCGGCCCCCGCCCGCCGGGAGTCTGGAGACCGTTCCAGACACCCGACCGGAGGGAGCCCGGCTGATGGGGGCCGTAAGGATACGTACGGGGCGGCGGGCCGTGCCCTGGGTGGTGGTCGGGCTGTGGCTGGCCGCGCTCGTGCTGCTCGGGCCGCTCGCCGGGAAGTTCGCCGACATCCAGCAGAACCGCGCGGTCGACTACCTGCCCGCCGGCGCCGACTCCACCCAGGTGGCGCGGATCCAGGACCGGTTGCCCGGCGGGGAGTCGACCGACCTGGTGCTCGTGTACCACCGGGACGGCGGTCTGACCGGCGCCGACCGGCGCACGGCCGCCGGGCAGGTCGCCGAGGTGAGCGGCGCCTACGACCTGACGGGCGAGGCGCGGGGCGTCCCGTCCGAGGACGGCTCCACCCTGATGTACCCGGTCTCCAGCATCCAGCCGGGGCAGGACGAGGAGGCCCGGGACAGCTTCGTCGACGGGGTGCGCGACATCGCCGAGGGCGGCGGCGGGCTGAGCGTCGAGGTCGGCGGGCCGGGGGCGCTGAACACCGACATGAACAAGGTGTTCGGGACGCTCGACGCCACCCTGCTGCTCGCCACGCTGGGCGTCGTCACCGTGCTGCTCATCCTCATCTACCGCAGCCCCTTCCTGTGGCTGGTGCCGCTCGCCGTCGCGGGCGTCGCAGCCGCCATGTCGATGGTCGCCGGGTACGGGCTGCACGAACTGTTCGACGTCACCGTCACCGGCCAGAGCGGCGGCGTGATGACCGTGCTGGTCCTCGGCGCCGGCACCGACTACGCGCTGCTGATCGTCTCCCGCTACCGCGAGGAACTGCGGCGCCACGAGCGGCCGTACGACGCCATGCGCACCGCCCTGCGCGGCTGCGGACCGGCCGTCCTCGCCTCCTCCGGGACCGTCGCGGCCGGGCTGCTGTGCCTGCTCGCCGCCGACCTCAACAGCAGCAGAGGCATGGGGCCGGTCGGCATGGTCAGTGTGCTCGTCGCCCTGGTCTCCATGACGACCCTGCTGCCCGCGGTGCTGGTGCTGCTCGGGCGGCGCGTCTTCTGGCCGCTGATCCCCGCGTTCGGCAGCGAGCCCAAGGCCCGCCGCTCGCTGTTCGCCGCCATGGGCACCTCGGCGACGCGCCGGCCCGTCACCGTCCTGGTCGGCGGGGCCGCCCTGCTCGGCGCCCTCGCGCTCGGCACGCTCAACCTGTCCGGCAGCCTCAAACAGGAGGACTCCTTCACCGAACGGCCCGAGTCGATCACCGCGATGCAGACGCTGGCCCGGGAGTATCCCGAGCGCAGCAGTCGGCCCCTCACCGTCATCACCCCGGACGACCGGGCCGACGCGGCCCTGGACCTGGCCCGTGACCACCGAGGGCGTCACCGAAGCGGCCCGCGGGCGCAGCGGCTCCGGCTGGACCGAGATCGCCGTCTTCACCACCGCAGCCCCCGAGACACCGGCCGAGACCCGCACCATCGAGGCGCTGCGCGCCGAACTCGAGCCCGAGGGCGCCTACGTCGGGGGGCCCAGCGCCCAGCGGATCGACCTCGCCGACAGCGAGTCGCGGGACCGCAAGGTGATCGTGCCGCTGGTGCTGGCCGCCGTGTTCGTCATCCTGGTCGGGCTGTTGCGGAGTCTCGTCGCGCCGTTGCTGCTGCTGGCGGCTGTGGTGGCGGTGTGGGGTGCGGCGCTCGGCATCGGCGGGCTGGTGTTCGAGCCGCTGCTCGGGTTCGGCGGGACCGATCCGGGGCTCGGGCTGCTGTCCTTCGTGTTCCTCGTCGCCCTCGGGGTCGACTACGGCATCTTCCTGATGCACCGGATGCGCGAGGAGTCCGTGAACGGAGCCGAACCGGAGGCGGCCGCGCTCACCGCTCTGCGGACGACCGGTGGGGTCATCGCCTCGGCGGGGGTGGTGCTCGCGGCGACGTTCGCGGTGCTGACGACGCTGCCGATGGTGGGGTTGGTGGAACTCGGCTTCGTCATCGCGGTGGGGGTGCTGCTGGACACGTTCCTGGTGCGTACGTACCTGGTGACCACGGCGAGTGTGCTGTTGCGGCGGCGGGTGTGGTGGCCGGGGAGGCTCTCCCGCGCGACGGAGCGGACGGCCCCGCCGCAGGAGCCAAAGCCCTTGGCCGCGAACGCCCCCTGACCGACCGGCGGCGCCCCTCCTCTCCCGGAGGGGCGCCTTCCTGACCCAGGATGATGCCCGTGCAGGCACCCACCACACCGTCGGCGACATGGTCGCGGCCCGCGCGGATCATGGCCGTGATCAACCGCGACCCCCTGACCGCCCCGCACGCCCTGCGCAACGACGCGCTGCTCGCCGTGTCTGACGGCCGCGCTCGCCGTCGTCCTCGGGCTGTTCGTCGACGACGGGCGCAGGCCCGACGCGCTCGGCTGGGCCCTGCTGCTCGTCTCCCACGTGCCGCTGGTGTGGCGCCGCCGCCGTCCCGTGCTCGTCCTGCTCGCCGTGGTGGCCTGCGTCGTCCCCTACCACTTCCTCGACTACAACGCACACCGCGGCCACCCAGGCCGCGTACGTCGCCCTCTACACCGTCGCCGTCACCGGCCGGCCGCTGCGCACCGTCCTGGTCGGCATCGGCGTCCTCGCCCTGTCGGTCAGCGTGATGCTCACCATCAGCGCCCACGAGGCGCTGGGGCTGCTGAAGGCATCCGGCTGGGTCGTCGCCGTGCTGTTCCGCGGTGTCGACGTGCGCTTCTACCGCCAGTACGTCGCCTCCATCGTGGAACGCGCCGAACGCGCCGAACGCACCCGCGAGGAGGAGGCCCGGCGGCGGGTCGCCGAGGAGCGGCTGCGGATCGCCCGGGACCTGCACGACCTGCTCGCCCACAGCATCACCCTCATCGGCGTGCAGACCTCCGTCGCCGCCCACGTGCTGTCCGCCGACCCCGAGCGGCTCGACCGGGAGACGGTCGCGAAGGCCCTGGACGACATCGCCGAGACCTGCCGCAGCGCCCGCGGCGAACTCCGCACGACGCTGGAGGTGCTGCGCGAGCACGGCGCCGCCGGAGGCCCGCGGCCCGCTGCCCGGCCTCGACGGCCTGCCCGACCTGGCCGAGGCGGCGCGGCTGGCCGGTGCCCGGGTCGAGCGGCGGTGCGGATGCGGCAGGCGCCGCCCGCCGTCGGCGCCGCCGCCTACCGGATCGTGCAGGAGGCGCTGACGAACGCGGTCCGGCACGCGGGACCCGAACGTCCGGTCCGTGTGGAACTGGAGGAGCGGCAGGGTGCCCTGCATCTGTCGGTCAGCGACGACGGCACCGGACCCGCCCCGCGGCGGCACCCCGGGCTTCGGCCTCGTCGGAATGCGGGAGCGGGCCCGCAGCGTGGATGGCACACTCGACGCCGGACCGCGCCCAGGGGGCGGATTCGAGGTGAGCCGCGGTCCTGCCGCGTAGACCACGGACCGGGGAGGAGGACCGATGACATCCGAGTCCTGCTCGCGGACGACCAGACCCTGGTGCGGGAGGCGTTCGCGATGCTCGTGGAGTCGGCCCGTGACATGGAGGTCGTCGGCCAGGCCGCCACCGGCCGCCAGGCCGTGGAGCTGGCCCGCAGCCGGCGCGCCGACCTCGTGGTGATGGACATCCGCATGCCCGATCTGGACGGCATCGAGGCGACCCGGCTCATCGCGGCCGACGAGGACCTCGCCGGGCGTGCGCGTCCTGGTCCTCACCACCTACGACACCGACGAGAACATCGTGGACGCCCTGCGCGCCGGCGCCTCCGGGTTCCTGGTCAAGGACACCCGGCCGGCCGAACTCCTCGACGCCATCCGCACGGTCGCGGCGGGTGAGTCCCTGCTGTCACCCGGGCCGACGGCACGCCTGATCGAGCGGTTCCTGCGCAGCCCCTCGGCACCCGCGAGACGGCCGGGCCCGAGTGCCTGTCCGGCCGTGAGCGGGAGGTGCTCGCCCTGGTCGCGCGCGGCCTCAACAACACCGAGATCGCCGAGGCGTTGGGCCTGAGCCCGCTGACCGCGAAGACCCACGTCAGCCGCATCATGGGGAAGCTGGCGGCGCGGGACCGGGCGCAGCTGGTCATCGTGGCATACGAGTCGGGGATCGTGACACCGGGGAGCATCTGACGGCCAGGCACGGTCCGACACTCCGTCACGTCCGTCAGGAGAAGCGATGAGACTCCTCAGCCGCACACTCCTCGTCACCGCCGTCCTCCTCACCACCTTTCACCACAGGGCGACCGGCACCGCCTCGGCCGCCCCCGGCTGCACGTCCTCCGTCCCGTACGTCTCGGGCGAAGGCGGCTACGACACGTACCGCATCCCGGCGACGTCACCACGAACAAGCGGCACCGTCCTCGCCTTCGCCGAGGGCAGACGCGGCGGCGCGGGCGACACCGGCGCCATCGACGTCGTCCTCAGGCGCTCGGCGACGGCGGCTGCACCTGGGGGCCGCTGGCCGTCGTCGCCGCCGGGAAGGGCGACACCCGGGGCAACCCGGCACCCGTGGTCGACCCGCGCACCGGCGCGGTCGTGCTCCTCACCTCCTACAACAGCGGCAAGGTGACGGAGGCCCAGATCATGCGCGGCGAGGTCGACGGCCGAGCAGAGCCGCCGGGTGTTCGTGCAGCACAGCTGGGACGGCGGACGGCACTTCACCGCACCGCGCGAGATCACGACCGCAGGTCAAGCGCCCGTCCTGGCGCTGGTACGCGACCGGCCCCGGCCACGCGACCGCGCTCACCCGGGGCCCGTACACGGGCCGCCTGGTCGTCCCCGCCGAACCACTCGGTGGCCCCCGCCCGCCGGCTCCTCGGACACCGGCCAGGAGCCCCGCTACTACGGCGCCCACGCGCTCCTCAGCGACGACGGCGGCAGGACCTGGCGACTGGGCTTCGTCGACGGCTCCTACGACGGTGTGAACAACGCCAACGAGTCGATGGCCGCCCAGCTTCCCGACGGCAGGGTGTACTTCAACGCACGCGACCAGCACGGCACGAGCCCCGGCAACCGCCTCGACAGCCATTCGCGGGACGGCGGCCGGTCCCTGGACCGGCCGTACACCGTGCAGCCCACCCTGAACGACGTCCCGGTCGTGCAGGGCAGTGTCCTCCAACTCTCGGGCCGTCACGAGCCGTTGCTGTTCTCCGGTCCGTCCGTCCCCACCGCCCGCCGGGCGATGGCCGTCTGGCGCAGCACGGACGGCGGCGCCACCTTCACCAAGGCGCTGACGCTCTCCCAGCGGCCCGCGGCCTACTCCGACCTGGTGCCGCTCGGCCGGAAGACGGTGGGGATCCTCTACGAGACGGGGGCCCAGGGGACCTACGAGACGATCGAGTTCCGCCGCCTCCCGGTCGACGACCTCTAGAACGGAAGCTCTAGAGCAGCCCGGCCGCCGCCAGGTACTTCCCCACCCGCTCCACCTCGTCCGGCGACAGCGGCACCTGCGGCTCCGCCGTGACCGGGCAGTCGATCACGCCCCGCAGGTGCAGGGCGGCCTTGAAGGCGCCGATCGCCGAGGAGCCGGGGCCCATACGGGCCGGGTCGCCGACGGTCACCATGCCGAACAGGGCGTACAGACGCTCCTGTTCGGCGCGGGCGCCCTCCCAGTCCCCGGAGCGGCACAGGCGGTCCAGGCGGACGTAGCCGTGCGGGTCGACGTTGCCGAGGCCGGGCACCGTGCCGTCCGCGCCGAGCGCGAGCGCCGCGTCGACGACCAGCTCGGAGCCGGTCAGCACGCTGAAGCCGGTGATGCCCTGGTGGTCCCGGGCGCCGGTCACGACCTGGCGGAAGGCGGCCAGGTCGCCGCTGGAGTCCTTGAGCCCGGCAAGGACACCGTCGGCGGCCAGCTCCAGGACCACGTCCGCGGGCAGCTTCGTGTGGACGGCGACGGGAAGGTCGTAGGCGATGACCGGGACCGGGCTGCCGGCCGCGACCGCGCGGTAGTGGCGGGCGATCTCCGCCGGATGGGTGCGGGCGTAGAACGGGGCGGTGACGACGACGCCGTCCGCTCCGGCCGCCGTCACCGACGCGACATGGTCCAGGACCCGGGCCGTCGTCATGTCGATCGCCCCGGCCAGCACCGGGAGCTGTCCGCCCACGTGGGCCGCGACCGACTCGACCACCAGCCCGCGCTGCCGGTCCGTCAGATACGCCGCCTCCGACGTCGACCCGAGCACGAACAGCCCGCGCACCCCGCCGGCCACCAGATGGTCGACCAGCCTGAGCAGCGAGGGGACGTCCACCTCGCGGTCCGGTGTCAGGGGCGTGCAGACGGGCGGGATGACACCGGTCAGCGGGGCGAAGGTCATGGAGCCTCCATCGGATCGCTCTGGCGGACGAGGTCGCGGGTCGACTCGTCCTCCTGGACAGGATGGTGGCAGCGGAAGCGGTGTGCGGGCGCCGACGCGGCGGAGAAGTCCGGCATCTCCTTCGCGCAGGTCGCGTCCGCCTTCCAGCAGCGGGTACGGAACGGGCAGCCGCTCGGCGGGCGCGTCGCCGACGGAACCGGCCCGACCAGCGGGATCGGGTCGATCGGGTCGAGCAGGCCGGGCGTGGCGGAGAACAGGGCGCGGGTGTACGGGTGCCGGGCCCGGTCGGTGACCAGGGCCGCCGGGGCCTCCTCCACGATCCGGCCCAGGTACATGGTGATCACGCGGTCGCTCATCCGCCGTACCGTCTGGATGTCGTGCGAGACGAACACCAGGGCCAGGCCCAGACGTTCCTTCAGGTCCAGCAGGAGGTTGAGGATCTGGGCCCGGACGGACACGTCCAGGGCGCTCGTCGGCTCGTCCGCCACGACCAGGTCCGGATCCAGCGCCAGCGCCCGGGCGATCGCGACGCGCTGCCGCTGCCCGCCCGACAGCTGGCCCGGCAGGGCGTCGGCGAGGGCCCGGGGGAGGCCGACGAGGGACATCAGCTCCCGGACCCTCTCGTCGCGTCGGCTTCTCGTGCCCCTCTCGTGCACGTCCAGCGGGTCCCGCAGGATCTGGCGGACGGTCAGACGGCGATTCAGGGCCGTGGACGGGTCCTGGAAGATCATGCCGGTACTGCCGCCGACGGCCCGCCGGCGCTCGCCGGCCGGCATCTCCCACAGGTCCTGGCCCCGGAACGACACCGTCCCGCGCGTCGGCCGCTCCACCCCCACCAGCACCTTCGCCAGCGTCGACTTCCCGCAGCCCGACTCGCCGACCACGCCGACGGTCTCGCCGGGCGCGATGGCGAGCTCGGCGCCGGTCAGGGCGTACACCCGGTCCCGGGTGAACAGGCCGCCGCTGCGGGCCTTGTGCACGACATGCGCGTCGGACAGCTCCACCAGGGTTTTCACGAGAGCGGGATCCGGATGGGCGTTCATGACACCGCCTCGGTCTCGGTGGCCGACAGCTCGATGGCGGGGTGATGGCAAGCGGCCGTGTGCGCCGGAGTACCGGCCAGGACCGGAGCCGTCGTACGGCAGATCCCGCTCGCGCGCGGACACCGGTCCGCGAACCGGCAGCCCGCCGGGAAGTCGGCCGGGGCGGGCACGACGCCCCTGATCTGCGTCATCCGCTCCTGCCCCGACTCCAGCGACAGCACGCTGCCGAGCAGGCCGCGCGTGTAGTGGTGGGCCGGTGCCTCCACCAGGTCGGCGGTCACGCCCGTCTCCACGATCTGCCCGCCGTACATGACCACCACCCGGTCGGTGACGTCCGCGATCAGCGCCAGGTCGTGCGAGACGAGGATCAGCGCGAAGTCCAGCTCCTCGCGCAGCCGCAGCAGCAGCTCTATGACCTGGGCCTGCACGGTCACGTCGAGGGCGGTCGTCGGCTCGTCGGCGACGATCAGCTTCGGGTCGCGGGACAGGGCCATGGCGATCAGGACGCGCTGGCGCTGCCCGCCGGACAGTTCGTGCGGGTAGCTGCGCAGGGTGCGCTCGGGGTCGAGGCCGACCATCGTCAGCAACTCGGCGGGGGTGCGCCGGCCGCCGCGGCGGACGACCTGCTTGAGCTGCGCGCGGATCGTCATCGCCGGGTTCAGCGACGACAGCGCGTCCTGGTAGATCATCGCCATCTCGTGGCCCAGGAGCCTGCGGCGTACGCGCATCGGCTCGGCGATCAGGTCCCGCTGGCCGAACCGCACTTGGCCGCTGATGCGCGCCCCCTTCGGCTGGAGGCCCATGACCGCCAGCGCGGTCAGCGACTTGCCGCAGCCCGACTCGCCGACCAGGCCCAGCACCTCACCGGGATGCACCTCGAAGCTGATGCCGTCCACGATGTCCACGCCGCCGTGCCGCTGGTCGAAGCCGATGGCGAGGTGCTCCACCGCGAGCACCGGCTGCCCGTCCCGGGGCAGATGGCGCGCCCGGGCCCGCAGCCGCCGCGGCCGCCTCCGCCAGGCCGGGCAGCTGCACCACCTCGCCGCTGCCGGGCTCGGGCGTCTGCAGCCGGTCGTCGCCGGGTGCGTCCACCTCACGCGCCGACGGGGCAGCCCACGCGTCGGACACCCCTTCGGACAGGATGTTCAGCGACAGCACCGTGACCAGCATCAGCAGCCCGGGGAACACGGTCGCCCACCAGCCCCCGGTGAGCACCATGTTCTTGCCGTCCGCGATGACACTGCCCCAGGACGGGTCGGGCGGCCGGACACCCGCCCCGATGAAGGACAGCGACGCCTCGAAGACCACCGCTTCGGCGACCTGGACCGTGCAGAACACCAGCACCGGCGCGGCACAGTTGATCGCCACGTGCTTCAGCACGATGTGCGGTGTCCTGGCGCCGATCACCCGTTCCGCCGTCACGTAGTCCTCGCCGTACTGATCGAGGACGTTCGCCCGTACGACCCGGGCCACCGGCGGCGTGAAAAGGAACGCGATCGCGCAGATCAGCACCGTGATGCCACCGCCGAACACCGCCACCAGCACGGCGGCCAGCGCGATGCCCGGGAACGCCATCACGACGTCCAGGCAGCGCATCAGCGTCTCGTCGACCGCCTTGCGCGAGGTGGCGGCGATGGCCCCGAGCAGTGCGCCGACCACCAGCGCCAGACCGGTGGCGCCCAGCCCGATCGCCAGCGACCAGCGCGCCCCGTACATCAGCCGGCTGAGGATGTCCCGGCCGAGGCTGTCCTGGCCCATCCAGTGCTCGGCGGACGGGTGCCCGGTGCCGTCGACCGGCGGCTGCTGGTCGAGCGGATCGTGCGGGGCGAGGACCGGCGCGAGCAGCGCCATCAGGACGACGACCGCCAGGAAGCAGACGGCGACCTTCGACAGCAACGGCAGCCGGCGCCGGCCGCGCAGCCGCACGCCGGGCCGGGACAGCGCCTCGGTGAGGCTCTTGCGGGTCATCATGCGGGTCATCACGTCGTCGCATCCCTCAGTCGCGGGTTGACCAGCAGGTAGAGGACGTCGATGACGAGGTTGACGACGACGAACCCGGCCGCCGTGGTCAGGACGACGCCCTGGACGACGGCCGGATCGCCGTTCTTCACGGCGTCGATCATCAGCTTGCCCATGCCGGGCAGCGAGAAGATCGTCTCGATGACGACCGCGCCGCCCAGGAGGTAGCCGACGCGCAGGCCGAGCACGGTGAGCGGGTTGATGAGCGCGTTGCGCAGCACGTTGCGCCCCACGACCACCCGCGGCGGCAGCCCGCTGCCGATCGCCGTCCGTACGTAGTCCTTGTCCAGCTCCTCCACCACGGCCGTCCGCACGATCCGGGTCAGCTGCGCCGCCACCGGCAGCGACAGCGCGAAGGCCGGCAGGGTCATGGTCTTCAGCCAGCCGGTGAAGGAGTCGGCCGGGTTGATGTAGCCGCCGGTCGGGAACCAGCCCAGGTCGACCGCCAGGTACTGGATCATCAGCAGCGCCAGCCAGAAGCCGGGCGCCGCGACGCCGGTCAGCGACACGACCCGGATGATCTGGTCGGGCAGCCGGTCGCGGTAGATCGCCGCCGTCACTCCGCCGAGCAGCGAGAGCACCACGGCGATGCCCAGCCCCAGGAAGGTGAGCTGGAGGGTGAGCGGCAGCGCGGTGATGACCTGGTCGATCACCGGCGCCCGGGTCAGCGCGCTGGTGCCCATGTCGCCGTGCAGCAGGTCGGCGACGAAGTCGACGTAGCGCACGGGCAGCGGGTCGAGCAGGCCGTTTCCTCGCGGAAGTCGTGCAGTTGCCGGGGTGTCGGGTTGGCGCCCTGGAAGAAGGCGGACGCCGGGTCGACGTCCGAGAACCGCATGACCAGGAACACGAACAGCACGATGCCGAGCATCAGCGGCACGAGCAGGGCGATGCGGCGGAGCAGGATCCGTGACGACGGCGATCACGTGGCGTAGGCCCCCCTGTCCGCTAGGCCCACTTGGCCTGGAGGAGGTTGATGCCCGGGTACGGCTGTGGCCTTATCCCGCTGAGCCGCTTCGGGTCCCAGGCCGTCATCAGCTCGTTGTGGACGACCGGGTAGAGCACGGCCTGTTCGGCGACGACGTCGATGTAGTCCTGGACCATCGTCTTCTTCTTCCGCGCGTCCGGCTCCCGGGTGGCCCGGTCCATGTCCTTGAAGAGCGCCTTGGCGACGGAGTTGCCGGCCCAGCGCGTGTACTGCATCCACAGGTTCTCGGGGCCGTAGTTGTAGTGCATGATCAGGTCGGCGTCGAGGCCGAACTGGTTGGGGTTCGAGGCGGCGGCGACGACCTGGTAGTCCTGCTTCTGGTCCATCTTCGTGAAGACGGCCGTGGTCTCCTGCGGGGAGAGGGTCGTCTTCACGCCGATCGCGTCCCAGGACGACTTGATGGTCGGCAGGCAGTCCACGATCCAGCTGACGTTCACGGCGAGGATCTCGATGCTCAGCCCCTTGACCCCGGCGGCCTTGAGCAGCGCCTTCGCCTTGTCCGGGTCGTACGCGTAGACGGTCTTGGCCCGGCGGTAGGACGGGTTGCTCTCGTCGAGGAAGGAACTCGACGGCTTCCCGCGCCCCTTGAGCGCGACCTCCACCATCTTGTCGGTGTCGATGGCGTAGTGCAGGGCCTGGCGCACGCGCACGTCGTCGAAGGGCTTGTGCCGGGTGTTGAACATCAGGAACAGGTTGTTCATCCCGGCCCCGCCGGCGACCGTGAGCCCGCCGCTCTCCAACTGCCCGATGTTGGCGTACGGGATGTTGTCCGCGATCTGCGCCCCCGCGCTCGACCCCGAGATCTTCGCGACGCGGGGCGCGGCGTCCACGATCGTCAGCCAGTTCATCTTCTGGAAGGCGGGCTTGCGCGGCCCGTTGTAGCCGGCGAACGCCTCGAAGGTCGTGTTCGACTTCGGGTGGTGCGCGGTCTGCCGGTACGGCCCCGACCCGACGGCCATGCCCTTGATGGCGTCGTCCCAGCCGCCCGGCTTGGAGAACACGTGCTTCGGCATGATCTTGGCGAGCGTCAGCCGGGAAAGCCCGTCCGGGAACGGGAACTTGAGGACGAGCTCCACGTTCTGCGCGTCGATCTTCCGGACCTCCTTCAGCCAGCTCGCGAAGAAGCCCTTGGCGAGGGTCTGGGTGTCCGGGTCGAGGATCCGTTCGAAGACGAACACCACGTCGTCGGCGGTCACGGGCTTGCCGTCATGGAACGTCGCACCGGCCCGCAGCGTGAACTTCCAGGACGTGCTGGCCGGGTCCTTCGGCACCTCGGTCGCCAGGGCCGCGTACGGCTCTCGGGAGATCGGATCCGTGTCCAGCAGGCCCTCGTAGATGTGGTTGTTGGCGGCCATGCAGAACGCGGACGCCGTCTGGGTGGGATCCCAGCTGCCGTCGTTGCCGTAGCCGATCACCGCGGTGAGCGTCCGGTTCGGGCCGTCGCCCCCGCCGGTCTCGTTGGTGGACTCCGGCCCGGACGAACAGGCCGACAGCGACGCGGAGACGGCGGCGGCAGCGCCCAGCGCGCCGGTGTACTTCAGGAACGTCCGGCGGTGCGGCTCCGGTACGTCGTGGGTCACGTCGCGCACGGGTCCTCCAGCGGAGAGGTCTGAAAGGTGTGAAGGGGAGGGAGATACGACGTCCTACGTCCTGGCGGTCAGCGCGACCATAGGAGGGGCCGCGGGGGCGGTCAAGGGATCGCACACGAATGGCGTATCTGCCAGAGGTCGGACCAATGGCACTGTCAATGGCGCGAGTTGACGGCCTATCAGGGCCGATCCGGTACCGGGTACTGCCAGAGGTGGGACGTGGGACGTCCGGGGCGCGTACGATGCGGCGCATGTCCGAGGAGCCCAGGACCAGCCGGATACAGCGCCAGGTCGTCCAGCTCATCCTCGACCGCAGACTCACCGCCGGCGCGCCACTGCCCACCGAGGCCGAGCTGATGGAGGCCCTCGGTGTCAGCCGCAACTCCGTCCGCGAGGCCCTCAAGGCCCTCCAGGCCCTCGACATCGTCGAGATCAGACACGGCTACGGCACGTATGTCGGCCAGGCCTCCCTCACCCCGCTCGTCGACGGCCTGACCTTCCGCACCCTGGCCCGGCACGACGACGACACCGGCGCCCTCGCCGAGATCCTCCAGGTCCGCGAGGTGCTGGAGGAGGGCCTGATCCGCCGGGTCGCCGCGACGCTCACCGAGGCGGAACTGGACGAGCTGGAGGGCGTGGTGACCCGCATGGAGTCCGCGGGCGGCACGGGCCGCATGGGCAGCACCTTCCCCGACCTCGACCGAGAGTTCCACGAGGCGCTCTACGCCTCCCTCGGCAACGCCCTCGTCCCTCAGCTCCTCGCCGCCTTCTGGACGGTCTTCCGGCGGGTCTCCGGCGCCCGCGGCTGGACCGACGACCCGTCCCCCGAGATCACGGTCCGCCGCCACCGCGACATCGTCACCGCCCTGCGCGCCCGCGACGTGGAGGGCGCGCAGCGGGCGATGGCGGTCCACTTCAGGGGCATCGAGGCGCGGGCGGCAAAGGAGTCGCGGGGGGTTGGGTGATTCCGCTCCCGGGCGAGCGGGCGCCGAGCATGATGAGGGGCGTGACCGATCTGTGGAGCGAGAGTGGCGCCGGCGTCCTGAGGCTGCCTTCCGGCCGGCTGGTACGGGGACGAGGGCTCCGCCACCCCATGGACCCCGGCGCGCCCCTTCCCTCCTACGGTGTCTACCTGCTCGGCCGGCAGCCGCCCGAGGTCCCCTGGGGGTCGGGTTGGATCCGCTGGCCCGACTTCCGCCTTCCGTCGGACAGGGCGGCCGCCCGCGAGGTGCTGGCCGACGCCTGGGAACGGGCCGCCGCGGAGCGCGTGGAGATCGCCTGCGGCGGAGGACGCGGCCGCACGGGCACGGCCCTGGCCTGCCTCGCGATCCTGGACGGCGTACCCGGCGAGGAGGCGGTGGCGTACGTGCGCCGGCACTACGACCGGCATGCGGTGGAGACGCCCTGGCAGCGGCGGTACGTACGGCGGTTCGGCCAGGGATGAGCCTCTCCTTCGGCGCGGCAGCTCATACCTTGGTAGCGCCGCCGTAGACCGACGGCCGACAGCGGGCCCCGGCGCCGGTTCGGCACAGTGAACGGCATGGAAGAGACCAAGGGGAGCAAGCAGACGAAGGGGATCAGCCGGGCGCGGTTCCTGGCCGGGGCGGCGGCGGTGGGGGTTGCCGGAGCGGTGGGGCCGCCGGGGCAGGCCCTGGCGACGGAAGCCCGGCACGGCCGGGGGCTGCGCCGACGGGGCGTTGTCTACACGGTCGGGGCGGGGGAGACGCCGGGCACCGCGTGGAGCGCGCGCCGGATGCGGGCCGATGTGCGGGCCATCCGTGACGACCTGCACGCCGACACCATCGACGTCACGGGAGACGGCGTCGAACGGCTCACCGCCACGGCCGCCGAGGCCGCCGAACGCGGGCTGCACGTCTGGCTGCAGCCGACCCTCGGGGACGCCCCGCAGCGGGACATCCTGGAGCACCTGGCCGAGACCGGCCGGTTCGCGGAGCGGCTGCGGCGCCAGGGCGCGAGTGTCGACCTCAGTGTCGGCTGCGAGTTCTGGCTGTTCGTCCCCGGCATCCTGCCGGGCGATACGGCCCTGGAACGCATCAGGCACCTCCAGAACGGCACGGTCGACTGGCCGCGGACGCTGCGCCGCCTCGCCGAGTTCACCGCGAAGGCCGCGAAGGTCGGCCGCTCCGTCTTCCGGGGCAACCTCAGCTACGCCGCCGCCCAGAGCATCGACGAACCGGACTGGAGCCTCTTCGACATCGTCGGCATCGACTACTACTCGTACTTCGAGCAGCGGTCCGAGTACGTCCGCGAGCTGAAGCGGTACCTGCGCTGGGGCAAGCCGCTCGCCATCACCGAGTTCGGCACGTGCGCGTACGTCGGTGCCCCCGAGACGGGCGGCATGGGCTGGGACATCGTCGACTACGACAAGGAGCCGCCGGAGATCAAGGGGAACCCGGTGCGCAGTGAGCGCGTCCAGGCCGACTACGTGGGCGAGTTGCTGGACGTCTTCGCCTCGATGGGCCTGTACGCGGCGATGACGTTCGAGTTCATCAGCGCGGACGCCCCGCACCGCCCGGACGAGCCCCGTCTCGACCTCGACAGGGCGGCGTACTCCCTCACCAAGGTGATCAAGGACCGCCCGGACGACCCCGCCTCCGACTGGCACTGGGAGCCGAAGGAGGCATTCCACGCGGTGGCCCGCCGATACGGGGCGGCGGGCCACCGCGCCGGGCAGCCGCGATAAACACCGGCTCACTGCGGCGATGCGTCGTCCCACTCGTCCAGGAGGCCGAAGCCCAGCGTCTCGACGGCCATGGTGTGTTCCCGGGTGTACCGGCGGGCGTTGTCGACGCACTGACCCGGCCGCCCGGGCCTGAACAGCCGTTGTTCTTCGGGCAGTACGCGGGCGGGCCGCGTCACGTGTAGCGGAGCGTCCTGGGCAGACGCTGCATTTCGATGGCCGAGGCGCGGTCGTTCCAAGGCGACGGCCTGGGCCTGGCGAGCGGCCGGGCGGGGAGCGGTGTGGCCGCGGCCCGGGTCTGCAACACGGCGATGACGGCGGCCAGTTCCTCGGCGGTGGGTCGCCCGCGCAGAACCGTGACAAGGGGCAGGGACATGGTGAGCTCCACTACAGGGGGATGTTGCCGTGCTTCTTGCCGGGATGTGTCTCGCGCTTGGTGCGCAGGGCTCGCAGACCGCGCATGATGTGCTGCCTGGTCCGGGACGGGGTGATCACGGCGTCTACGCAGCCGCGCTCGCACGCCGAGTCGGAGTCGAGGAAGGTGTCTTCGGGTGCGAGCCGTGGTCCGGGCACCGCGATGCGGGCCGTGGGCCAGGCGAGGTTGAGGTCGGCGCCCAGATGTTTGGACCCCATGACGTCGTAGGCGCCGCCGCAGGCCTTGCGGGTGATCACGGTGATCAGCGGCACGGTGGCCTCGGCGTAGGCGTAGGTCAGTTTGGCGCTGCGGCGGACGGCGCCGTTCCACTCCTGGTCGGCGCCGGGGCGGAAGCCGGGGACGTCGACGAAGGTCACGACCGGCACGTTGAAGGCGTCGCAGGTGCGGATGAAGCGGGCGGCCTTCTCGGAGGCGTCGATGTCCAGGCAACCGCCGTGGCGCAGAGGCTGGTTGGCGACCACGCCGACGGGGTGGCCCTCGACGCGGCCGAAGCCGGTGATGATGTTGGGGGCGAAGAGGGGCTGAGTCTCCAGGAACTCGTCGTCGTCCAGAGCGTTTTCGATGATCTGGAGCATGTCGTACGGCTGGTTGACCGTGTGGGGGACGATCGAGTTCAGCTGCGGCCGCAGCTCCGCCTCGAGATCGCCCGCACGACTCTCGGTATCGACCGGTGGCTCCTCCAGGTTGTTGGAGGGCAGGTAGGACAGCAGCGCTCTGACGTACTCGATGGCGCCCGTGTTGTCGTGCGCCATGTGGTGCGCGATGCCGGACACGGTGCTGAGGGTCCTGGCGCCGCCGAGCTCCTCAGGGCCGATGGGCTCTCCGGTGGCCGCCTCCATGGCCTCGGGCCCGGTCACGAACAGGTACGACGCCTGGTCGCTCGTCACCACGAAGTCGCTGACGGCGGGGGAGTGCACCACGTGGTCCGCACGCCCCATGACCAGGGCGATCTGAGGGACGACTCCGGAGGCCAGTACGGCGCGGCGGAAGATCTCCCCCTGGACGCCCACGGCATCTCCGTCGGCGTCGGAGCCATGGACGGAGATCAGGGGGCACCCCGTCTTCAGGGCGAAGTCCATCACCTTGGTGATCTTCGTGCCGGAGAACTCGTCAAGGGCGGCACCGGAAGCGGTCGCGTCCCGGGAGAAGACGGAGACGGGCCGGCCGTCGACCGTGCCGTAGCCGGTGACGACGCCGTCGGGGCGGCGACGTGCCACGGCGTCCAACTCGACGAAGGAGCCTTCGTCGAGGAGCAGCTCGATCTGCTCGCGGGCGCTGCTGGTTCTGGTGCCCACTACGGTCATCCGGATTCCCGTCCTGGTGAGTGACGCTACGGCCCGCGCATGCGGCGAGCCGTAGCACGCCGGCCTTCTTGCGCGTAGAGCCTAGAGATTGTTGAACGATCCTTCAATGGTCGGGCTTCAATTGTGCACCTGCGGCCCCTTTCCTTTGGGGCGGGGCTTCCGCTTCTTTCGGTCGGGGTGTTGACGGGGTTGGCGGCCGGGGAGGTCGCGGCGCAGCTGGACGGCTGGGGCCTCCTGCCCCAGGTGGCCGATGACGCGACGCTGATCGTCTCCGAGCTCGTCACGAATGCGGTCCGCCACGGGGTGGGCCCCATCTGGCACGCGGTGCGGCGCATGCCGGACGGCGACGCCGCCGATGTGGTGCGCCTCGAGGTCGGTGACCACGGGCGGGGCTGGGGCGGCGTTCCCGTGTCGTGGGCGTACGGAGACGGGTCGGACGGTGGCGGCCGCGGTCTGCTGCTGGTTGAGGCGCTGTCCTCGCGGTGGGCGCCTGGCGCCTGCCGCACGGCTTCGTGGTGTGGGCCGAGGTGCCCGGCCGGCCCTCGATCGGCTCGTCCGGCGCCCGCATTTGAAACTCAACGCAGAAAATGACCCCTTTCCCCTTGAGGGATCGTTGAACAATCCCTAGGTTGTTCCCACGTCGAGGCCGGCTGGCGTGAAGGGCCGGTTCCAGCGAAGGCTGGGCGCACGGGATGGACCGACCCATCACCAGCCGCCTCCCCTCAGTTCCCTCCTCCCGTGAGGTCTCCATGACAACCACGCCCACCAGTCCCCCAGCCGTCGCCGAGGACGTGACCGGCCGATTCGCCTGGTACCGGTCGTTCACCCCGCAGGGGCGCCGCGCCTTCAAGGGAGCGTTCGGCGGGTACGCCCTCGACGCCTACGACTTCCAGGTGCTCCCGCTCAGCATGGTGGCCATGGCGGCCTACTTCAGCCTCACCACGGCGCAGACGGGCCTGCTGACCACGGTCACGCTCCTGGTGTCGGCGCTCGGCGGCATTCTGGCGGGCCTGCTGATCGACCGGGTCGGCCGGGTGAAGACACTCATGATCACGGTGGGCACCTACGCGTTCTTCACCGTGCTGTGCGGCTTCGCCGTCAACTATCCGATGCTGCTGGTGTCCCGGGCTTTCCAGGGCCTGGGATTCGGCGGTGAATGGGCGGCCGGGGCGGTCCTGGTGGCCGAGTACGCCAAGGCCCGCTACCGCGGCAGGGTGCTGGCGTTCATCCAGAGTTCCTGGGCGGTCGGCTGGGGTCTCGCCGTGATCGTGTCGACCGTCGTGATGGACAGCCTCGACCCCTCCATGAGCTGGAGGGTGATGTTCTGGACGGGTGCCCTGCCCGCGCTGCTGCTGGTGTACGTGCGCCGCAACGTCAAGGACGCCCCCGAGGTGACCGAGCGGCTGGCGAGCAAGGAACCGCGTGTCCCGCTGTCGTCGATCTTCAAGGGCGACCTCGCCCGCAAGACGCTCTTCGCGACGCTGCTCGCCACCGGTGTCCAGGGCGGCTACTACACCATCGCCACCTGGCTGCCCACCTACCTCAAGGTCGAGCGCGGCCTCACGGTCGTCGGCACCGGCAGCTACCTCTTCATGCTCATCACCGGCGCCTTCCTCGGCTATCTCGCCGCCGGCTACATCACCGACGTGCTCGGACGCAAGATGACCTTCGCCCTCTTCGCGGTCCTCAGCGCCGGCTTGCTGCTGGCCTACATCAACATCCCGCAGGGTGCCAACACCACCCTGCTGTTCCTCGGCTTCCCGCTGGGCTTCTGTGCCTCCGCCATCTTCTCCGGGTTCGGTGCCTACCTCGCCGAGCTCTACCCGGGCGCGGTCCGTGGCACCGGCCAGAGCTTCACGTACAACGTCGGCCGCGCCCTCGGCGCCTTCTTCCCCACCGCGGTCGGCTTCACCGCGGGCAGCGCGGGCGTCGGCGGCGCCCTGGTCTACGGGGTCATCGGATACGCCATCGCTCTGGTCGCCCTCCTGGGACTGCCGGAGACCCGCGGCACCGAACTCACCTGAGGCGTCCCGCCCCAGGTGCGCATCGTATGGCGGCGCTCCGGCGCCACGGGTCCCCGGATCCGTTGCCCCAAGGCGCAGCCGCGCACAGGAGAGGCTTCATCCCTTGCGTCCGAGAGCCGGCAGGGCCCTGCGGACGAGACCGCGTCCGCGTCACTGGCCCGACCCGGGGGCCTTGCGCCATCTTGCCCGCCCGCGCGCGACCGCGGTGGCCCATGCGCTAGCCGCCCGGTCCGATCACTCGGCGTGACCCTGGCCCGCTTCGGCCGCGATGCGCTCGGAGTAGGTCCGGACGAGTTCCTGCTCGGCGTCGCTGAGGTAGTCGGCGAGCAGGAGCTCCGCCTTCACGGTGGCCCCGGCTCTGAGGGCGGCGAGGATGTCCCGGTTGCGCGCCAGGTACGTCTCGTGGAACTCCCGCAGAGCGCCCATCACGTGGAAGCCGAGGCGCAGTTCCGCCAGGACGCCGCGCATCAGTTCGTTCAGGCGGACGCTTCCGCCGAGGGCCACCACCGCGTCATGGAAGTGCGTGTTGGCGGTACCGACCTGGAGCCAGTCGCCTTCCTCGGCGGCTCGTTCTCCCTCGGCGACCGCGGCCTCGGCGTCCACCAGCTCATAAGGGGGGTTGCCCAGGTGGCGGACCACCGAGCATTCGATGAGCCGGCGTACCTGGTAGATGTCGATGACGTCCTGGACGGTGAGCCTGCGGACGAAGACCCCGCGGTTGAGTTCGTGGACCAGCAGCTTCTCGTGCGTGAGCAGCCGGAACGCCTCTCGGAGGGTGTTGCGTGAGATCCCGAGCGCTTTGCCGATGGTGTCTTCGGAGAGCTTGCTGCCCGGCGCGAGGTGACCCTCGGAGATGCGGGTGCGCAGGATGTCGGCGACCCGCTCGGCGGTACTGGAGCGCCCCAGCAGCGCGCGATCCCCCGCGAGCACGGCCGGATCCAGCTCGGCAGTCATGTTCTCGGTCCTCCCCGTCGCGATGCTCCCGGGGTCAGTCAACCGAAAACGCGGGGATGAAACAACACGGCTCTTGTCGGATTGTTCAACAATACTCTAGTCTGCAGGGGTGGACGCGTAACCCGTCCTTGGTTTCCCCTGTCGAAAGGATCGCTGGTGGCAACCGTTGCTCACCCCGCGGCCCTGAGCCCCGCTCAGGCCCGAGAGCTGTTCCGAAGCGGCGAGAGCCGGCCCACCGCCGGATGGTGCGGGGGTTTCACCCAGGTCAACCTGATCACGGTGCCCGCCGACTGGGCCTACGACGTGCTGCTGTTCTGTCAGCGCAACCCCAAGCCGTGTCCGGTGCTCGACGTCACGGACCCCGGCTCGTGGTCCACCATGCTCGCCCCGGGCGCCGACCTGCGGACCGATGTGCCGCGCTACCGCGTCTGGGAGCACGGACGGCTGATCGACGAGCCGGCTGACGTCGTCGGTCACTGGCGCGAGGACCTGGTCACCTTGCTGATCGGGTGCAGCTTCACCTTCGAGACCGCCCTGCACGAGGCGGGCGTACCACTGCGCCACGTCGCCCAGCGGCGCAATGTCGCGATGTACCGGAGCGGCCGCGCATGCCGGCCGGCGGGGCGGCTCCACGGCCCGATGGTCGTCTCGATGCGGCAGATCCCGGCCGATCTGGTGGACACGGCGATCCGCGTCAGCGAGCGGATGCCCGCCGTTCACGGCGGGCCGGTCCACACCGGAGACCCCGCGGCCCTGGGCATCGACGACCTCGCCCGCCCCGACTTCGGTGACCCGGTGGAGGCCGAGCCCGGCGACGTTCCGGTCTTCTGGGCGTGCGGTGTCACCCCGCAGGCCGCCCTGATGGCGTCGCGGCCGCCCTTCGCCATCACCCACGCACCCGGATACATGCTGATCACGGATGCGCGGGACATCGACTACCGCGTCGGGTGAGGCGGACTCAGGGGATGGGTACGGAACATGTGCGGTCGCGAGGAGAACAGGCACCAGGGATGACAGACATCGTGATCGATCTCAACGCGGATCTCGCGGAGGGCTACGGACGGTGGGTCCTCACCGACGACGAGGCCATGCTGGAGCTGGTGACCAGCGCCAACGTCGCCTGCGGCTTCCACGCGGGCGATCCCGCCATCATGCGCCGGGTCTGTGACACGGCCGTCGAGCGGGGGGTGCGGATCGGGGCCCAGGTCTCCTACCGGGATCTGGCCGGATTCGGGCGCCGGGCCATGGACGTGCCCGCCGACGAACTCGCCGCCGAGGTCGCGTACCAGATCGGCGCCCTCCAGGTGTTCGCCCGCGCCGCCGGGGCGGACGTCGCCTACGTCAAGCCGCACGGGGCGCTCTACAACCGGGTGGTCCTGGACCCCGAACAGGCCGCCGCCGTCGCGTCGGGCACCAGGCTCGCCGACTCCCGACTGGCCGTGCTGTGCCTGCCCGGCTCGGCCATGCACCGAGCGGCAGCCGAAGAGGGACTGGCCGTGGTCGGCGAGGCCTTCGCGGACCGCGCCTACACCGCGGCGGGCACCCTGGTCCCGCGCGGCACACCCGGCGCCGTGATCAGTGACCCCGCTCAGGTCGTCCGGCAGGCCGTCGCACTGGCCCGCGACGGCCACACCACCGCGCTCACCGGTGAGCCGGTACGGATCCGGGCGAGGTCGCTGTGCCTGCACGGCGACACCCCCGGAGCGGTCGACCTGGCCCTCCAGGTCCGCAAGGCACTGCAGGACGCGGGAGTCAGGCTGGAGGCGTTCGTATGAGACTGCTGCCGGCCGGGCAGGACTCGCTGCTCATCGATCTGGACGGACCGGGCGAGGCCCAGGCGTGGCACGCCGAACTGCTGCGCCGCCGCGCCGCGGGCACCCTGACGCCGGTGCGGGAGATCGTGCCGGGGGAGAGGACCGTGCTGTTGTACGGCGTGCACGATCTCCCCGGCCTCCAGGCGGAACTGCGCCGCTGGTCCGCCCCTTCCCGGGCGGCGGACAGCGGCGAGCTGGTGGAGATACCCGTCCGGTACGACGGGGCCGACCTCGGCGTGGTCGCCGAGCTGTGGGGCATGAGCGAGGACGACGTGGTACGTGTGCACAGCGGCGCCGAACACCGGGTGGCGTTCTCCGGGTTCGCCCCCGGATTCGCGTACATGACGGGACTGGACGAGCCGTACGTCGTGCCGCGCCGGGCGGAGCCGCGCACCTCCGTGCCGGCCGGGTCGGTGGCCCTGGCCGGCCACTACACCGGTATCTATCCCCGCAGTTCGCCGGGCGGGTGGCAGCTGATCGGCAGGACTTCGGTGACGCTGTGGGACCTGGAGCGGCAGCCGGCGGCCCTGCTCGTGCCGGGCACCAGGGTGCGTTTCGTGCCTCTTTCCGAGGAGGTGGCCGCATGAGCGACGGCAAGGTGGAAGTGGTGCGGGCCGGTGCGCTGACCACCATCCAGGATCAAGGGCGGTTCGGCCACGCGGCTCTCGGCGTACCCCGCTCCGGCGCCCTGGACCAGCCGGCCCACCGGCTGGCGAACCGGCTGGTGGGCAACCCCGCCGACGCCGCCACCCTGGAGACCACCCTGACCGGTGTGGCGATACGCGCCACCCGGCCGGTGACCGTGGCCGTCACCGGGGCACCCGCCCCGGTGCGCGTCGACGGCCGGCCGGCGGCATGGGGCAGCCCCGTCCAGCTGCAGGCCGGTGCGGTGCTCGACGTGGGCGCCGCCACCTTCGGGCTGCGCGGCTACCTCGCCCTGAGCGGAGGCATCGCCGTCCCTCCGGTCCTCGGCAGCCGCTCCACCGACCTGCTGTCCGGGCTGGGCCCCGCCCCCCTCAAGGACGGCGACATCCTGCCCCTGGGCCAACCGGCGGGCGCCGGCCCGCCCCACCACCTGGCCCTGTGGGACGGGCCCCCGCGGGAACTGGTGCTCCCCGTGCTGCTCGGCCCGCGCGACGACTGGTTCACCGCCGACGCCGTGCGCACCCTCGCGGCGGGCCGCTTCTGCGTGTCCCCCAACAGCAACCGCATCGCACTGCGGCTGGAGGGACCCGCCTTGGAGCGAGCGGTGGACGGCGAACTCCCCAGCGAGGGCATGGTGCTCGGCGCGGTCCAGGTGCCGCCCGACGGCAGGCCCGTGCTCTTCCTCGCCGACTCACCCACCACCGGCGGATACCCCGTCATCGGTGTAGTCCCAGAGGCCCGGCTGCCCGCCGCCGCCCAGGCCCGGCCGGGCCTGTCCGTTCGCTTCGCGCCGCTGCGGGACCGGCGCCGCGCAGTTTAGATAGCGTGCCGGTCAGATACGTGCCGGCTGTCGCACCATGAAGACGTCGACCGGGTCCTGCGACTCCAGAGCGAAGCCGTGGCGTTCGTAGAGGCGCCGGGCCGGGCTGCCCTGGAGGACGTTCAGGCGTACGAGTGCGCCGGCGGCGTCGGTTCTGGTCAACAGGGTGCGGAGGACCGCCGAACCCAGGCCTCGGCCCTGGACGTCCGGGCTGAGGTAGAAGTGCTCCAGCCAGTGGCCGTCCTCGGAGGGGCGCAGCGCGACGCTGCCTACGAGAGTTCCGTCGGCCTCGATGGCGGATGTGTGCTCTGGGCGGAAGGCGTCCCGCAGACGCTGTCTGACCCGGTACTCGTCGTAGCGGCCCAGCCGTTCCAGGTCCGGGCGCATGACCACGGCCCGTATCTCCGCGATCGGCTCCAGGTCTGCCGGCTCGGCCGGGCGCATGGCCCATCGTGCATCCACGGCCGGATTATGTCAGCGGCCGGTGTGACGTATGAACTCCAGCGTCCTTGAGGATTCGCGCGCGCTCCAGGTCTTCGTAGCCTGCGCCTCCGGATCCGCCGCCTCCGCGGAATAATCCGCATACCGTTTATCGTCAATCAGCTTCCTGCACAACTGCTCGAAAATACCGTCGGTTTGCCGATGTATCCGCCGGAGACAGAAACCCGCGACCCCAGCTCCACCTGCGTGAGCCCCGCGTCCTCCCTCCGCCGTTTGAGCTCCGTGCCGAAGAACTTCCACGCCGCCTTGCCGAGAACCGTTGGCCATTACCGAACCCCTTTGTGCTGCCCCGCAGTTGTAGGGCACAGGCCTCTCCCGAGTGTAGGCGCGGAGCGTCACCGAAGGGATGCGAAGAGTGAAACTGCAAAAGGAAGGGGAGCACGGTGGAAGCACGACACTCGGCGCTCTGCGTCGAAGAAGCGGAGGACGCGGTGAAAGAATTGCGGGCAGAACTCGCCAAGGCAGGAATTACCCTGCCGTCACTGGGGCTGGACCCGGTGAGTCTTGCGCGGGAAGCACCCTGTCCGCTCGTGGAATTGGGCCGGTGTTCCGTTCGGACCGCCCGGCTGCTCGCGGCGGTGCTGCGATGAAGCCCCCGGTCGGCGCGTATGTCGTGGACACCCGCAGCGGACGCATCGGCATCGTCATGGGGCATGAGGGGCCCTACGTGCAGTTGCGGCCGTACGGGGGCGGGAGGGAATGGGACGTCGACCCCGGTGCCGTCCGGCACGCCACCCCGGCCGAGCGGCTTCGCGCGGCGACGGCGTACGCCAACGCCCGCAGCAGGGGAGAGGTCCCTTGACGCGATGACCCTGCGAGAATGGCGCCATGAGTCTGTTCCGCGACGACGGCATCGTGCTGCGCACCCAGAAGCTGGGTGAGGCGGACCGGATCATCACCCTGCTCACACGCGGTCACGGGCGGGTACGCGCGGTGGCCCGGGGCGTGCGCCGGACGAAGTCGAAGTTCGGCGCGCGCCTCGAACCCTTCTCGCACGTCGACGTGCAGTTCTTCGCGAAGGGGAGCGAGCTGGTCGGGCGGGGACTGCCGCTGTGCACGCAGAGTGAGACCATCGCACCGTACGGCGGTGGGATCGTCAGCGACTACGCGCGGTACACCGCCGGGACGGTCATGCTGGAGACCGCGGAGCGGTTCACCGATCACGAAGGGGAGCCGGCCGTGCAGCAGTACCTGCTGCTCGTCGGCGGGCTGCGGACCCTCGCCCGGGGGGAGCACGCACCGCATCTCGTGCTCGACGCCTTCCTGCTGCGCTCCCTCGCCGTCAACGGGTACGCCCCGAGCTTCACGGACTGCGCGAAGTGCGGTATGCCCGGGCCCAACCGGTTCTTCTCGGTCGCCTCGGGCGGTTCCGTCTGCGTGGACTGCCGGGTGCCCGGCAGCGTCGTACCCTCGCCCCAGGCCCTCGAACTCCTCGGCGCGCTGCTTACGGGAGACTGGGCGAGAGCGGACGCGTGCGAGGCGCGGTACGTCCGGGAGGGCAGCGGGCTGGTGTCCGCGTATCTGCACTGGCACATGGAGCGCGGGCTGCGCTCCCTGCGTTACGTGGAGAAGTAGGCCCGTACAGAAGCAAGCAAGCAAGCACGAGGAGCGAGAAACACATGGCCGTACGCGGGATCCTGGGGCGGCAGCGCCGGGAGTACAGGACGCCGGAGCCGCACCCGTCCGGCGCACGGCCGCCGAGGCTCGGGGAGCTCGTACCACGGCATGTGGCGATCGTCATGGACGGCAACGGACGCTGGGCCAAGGAGCGGGGGCTGCCGCGTACCGAGGGGCACAAGGTCGGTGCCGAGCGGGTGCTGGACGTGCTCCAGGGCGCCATCGAGATGGGCGTGGGCGCCATCTCCCTGTACGCCTTCTCCACCGAGAACTGGAAGCGGTCGCCGGACGAGGTGCGCTTCCTGATGAACTTCAACCGGGACTTCATCCGCAAGACCCGCGACCAGCTCGACGAGCTGGGCATCCGGGTGCGCTGGGTGGGCCGTATGCCCAAGCTGTGGCGCTCGGTCGCCAAGGAGCTCCAGATCGCCCAGGAGCAGACCAAGGGGAACGACAAGCTCACGCTGTACTTCTGCATGAACTACGGGGGGCGGGCCGAGATCGCCGACGCCGCGCAGGCGCTGGCCGAGGACGTGAAGAGCGGGAAGCTCGACCCGTCCAAGGTCAACGAGAAGACCTTCTCGAAGTACATGTACTACCCGGACATGCCGGACGTGGACCTGTTCCTGCGCCCGAGCGGTGAGCAGCGCACCTCCAACTACCTGATCTGGCAGAGCGCGTACGCCGAGATGGTCTTCCAGGACGTGCTGTGGCCGGACTTCGACCGGCGTGACCTGTGGCGGGCGTGCCTGGAGTTCGCCTCGCGGGACCGGCGGTTCGGCGGGGCCATCCCGAACGAGGAGCTGCTGGCCATGGAGGGCAGGCAGGAGTAGGCCTCACCGGCCTCACCGGCCTCCCTTGGCCCGGCAGCCCCTCCAGTGGCAGCCGGGCCGCACCGGCGGTGTGCTGGTGACATGGGTTCGACGGCCGTCAGCGCACGTCAGGGGA
This sequence comes from uncultured Actinomycetota bacterium, assembly GCA_963798065.1. Taxonomy (GTDB): domain Bacteria; phylum Actinomycetota; class Actinomycetes; order Streptomycetales; family Streptomycetaceae; genus Streptomyces. The sequence continues at coordinate 257,248 of CAWCSC010000006.1, forward strand.
GCACGAAGAGGGCCGGGGCCTTCGTCGCGGCCTCGCTCGCCCTGTTCTGCATCCAGCTGGACTTCTTCGCGCTCAATCTGGCCATCCCCGGCATCGCCGCCGAGCTGGACACCACGGTATCCGCCGCCCAGTGGACACTGTCCGCCTACATGCTCGCCATCGGCTGTCTGTTCATCGTCGGCGGGCGGCTGGGCGATCTGTTCGGCCGCCGCCCGGTCCTGCTGACCGGTACCGGCCTGTTCGCCGCCGCCTCCGTCGGCTGTGCGCTCGCGCCCACCCTGGGCGTCCTCGTCGTGGCCCGGGTGGTCCAGGGTGCCGGTGCGGCGTTGATCTTTCCGGTGTCGGTCTCCGTCATCAGCAACGCCTTTCCCGAGGAGACCCGGGCCCGGGCGCTCGGTGCGATGTTCGGGATCGCCAACGTCGGCACCGCCCTCGGGCCGTTCGTCGGCGGTGGTTTCACCGACGGCCCCGGCTGGCGGTGGATCTTCTGGCTGCTGGCTCCGCTCAGCGCCCTCTCCCTGCTGATCGCCCTGTGGTACGTCCCCGACTCCCGGGACGAGAGCGCTCCCCGCCAGATCGACCTGCCCGGCTGTGTGGCCGTCGTGATCAGCCTGGCCGCCCTGACCCTCGCCGTGGAGCGGGGCAGCGCCTGGGGCTGGGACCAGGCGCGCACACTCGCCCTGCTCGGCGTCGCGGTGGTGGCCGGTGCGCTCTTCGTCCTGCGGGAGCGGACCTGCCGTCATCCGCTGGTCGACTTCCGGCTCTTGCGCAACATCCCCTTCGACCTCGTCACCGTGATGGGGTCGGTGGCCAACATGGGCTACGCCGTCACCGTGTTCCTGGCCACCCTGCAGTTGCAGCAGGTGCGGGGCCTGTCGGCGATCCTGTCCGGCACGGTGTTCCTCGCCCCGGCCGTGATGGTGGCCTGCGCCGGGCCCATCGGCGCCTGGCTCTCCACCCGGATGCGTCCCACCAGCGTCATGGCCCTGGCCGGGGCCATCGCGGGCACCGGCATGACCGGGCTCAGCTGGGCCTGGTCCTGGTGGGTCTACCTGCCCGTCTTCACCTGGTGCCTGCTCGGTCTCGGCCTGGGCTGGACTTTCGCCAGCGTGGCCACCCAGCAGGTCGTCTCGCCCGCCCGCGCCGGCGAGGCCTCGGGCGTCGTCCTCACGGCCCTCGTCACCCTGGGCGCCATCGGCCTCGCGGCCGTGGCGGCGGCGATCACCTCCCTCACCCCGGAGACCGGCCCGGAACACGCCTACGACCTCCTCCTGCGCATCGGCGGCGCCGTCATCCTCGCCTTCGCCGTCCTGTCGCTGCTCGTCCGCCGCGGGCTCGCCGCCCACGGCCTCGGCCAGGCCGGGTAGCCGCCCTTCGTACGTCCTGATCGCCGGGATTCTTGGGCAATGGCAGGACATCCCGCCACTTCCCGGCCGTTGCCGGGCCACGGGGAGTTCACATACCGACTCGACGATGCGGCGGATCACCCCTGTCTGAACGGAACGGCACCTTCATGAGACGCCTCACCCCCGCGCTGGCCCTCGGCCTCGCAACCTCCTCGCCGTCCCCTGGGCCGCCCAGGCGACCGACCACCGGCCGGCCCGCGCCGTGGGCCACGACAGTGCCGGCGTCCGCGACAGCTTCGGCACCAAGGCCTCCTACGTCCCCCCGCAGAACGCCCGCACCTACCAGCGGCCGCCGGCCGGCTTCGTGCCCGTCTTCACCGAGAACGTCTCCCGGCACGGCTCCCGAGCCGCCACCGACAGCGAGGACGGCGACCTGACCCTCGCCCTGTGGGACAAGGCGCGGGACGAGGGGCAGCTCACCCGCGCGGGGCGGGAGTTCGGGCCCAGGGTGCGCTTCTCGACGCCATGTCCAAGGTCGGGTACGGCAACCTCAGCGGCCGCGGTCAGAAGCCGCACACTCCGCACAGGTCCCAAAAATCTCCACTGTATGAGCCACGTTCACGTAGCCATGCTCGGCGGCGATGGACTCCGCCCACTTCTCCACGGCCGGCCCCTCCACCTCGACAGCCTTGCCGCATCCGCGGCACACGAGGTGGTGGTGATGGTCATCCGTGGAGCAACGGCGGTACACGGACTCGCCGTCCGCGGTGCGCAGGACGTCGACCTCACCGGCGTCGGCGAGGGACTGCAGGGTGCGGTAGACCGTGGTGAGCCCGACCGAGTCGCCCTTGTGCTTGAGCATGTCGTGCAGGTCCTGCGCACTGCGGAACTCGTCGACCTCTTCCAGGGCCGCCGACACGGCGGCCCGCTGCCGGGTGGCGCGGCCCTTCACGGACGGTCCAGCGGTCGTCACCGTTGCCTCCTCACGTCTGCCTTGCCCGGGCCATTGTGCCAGCCCGGGGTGGGGGCGGTCAGACGCCGACTTCGTCGGCTGCCTCCCGGGTGCCCGGAATCGCGCACTCGGCGGGGTCATCGGCCGGTTTGCGCGGAAGTACGTGCGCGGGCGCGGCGGCGGGCCAGCGGAGCCGCGAGTGCCGTCAGCACGATGAACGCGCCGATGGTCAGCAACACGATCGTCGCACCGGGCGGGACGTCCTGGTAGTACGAGGTGACCGTGCCGCCGATCGTCACGCTCACGCCGATGGCGACGGCGATCGCGAACGTGGCCGCGAAGCTGCGGCTGATCTGCTGGGCGGCCGCGACGGGCACCACCATCAGCGCGCTGACCAGCAGCAGGCCGACCACGCGCATCGCCACCGTCACCGTGACGGCCGCGGTGATCGCCGTCAGCAGGTTCAGGGCGCGCACCGGCAGGCCCGTCACCCGCGCGAACTCCTCGTCCTGGCTGACCGCGAACAGCTGCCGACGCAGGCCGAGCGTGACCAGGACCACGAAGGCCGCCAGCACGCAGATCGCCGTGACGTCCGACTCGGACACCGTCGACAGGGAGCCGAACAGGTACGACGTCAGGTTGGCGTTCGAGCCCGTCGGCGCGAGGTTGATGAACATCACACCGCCGGCCATGCCGCCGTAGAACAGCATCGCGAGGGCGATGTCGCCGCGGGTCTTGCCGTACCAGCGGATCAGCTCCATGAGGACCGCGCCGAGGACGGAGACGAGGGTCGCCATCCACACCGGGGACCAGGTCAGCAGGAACCCGAGGCCGACGCCGGTCATCGCGACGTGGCCGATGCCGTCGCCCATCAGGGCCTGGCGGCGCTGGACCAGATAGATCCCCACCGCGGGGGCCGTGATGCCGACCAGGACGGCGGCGAGCAGCGCCCGCTGCATGAAGGCGTAGTCGAGGAAGTCCATCAGCTCAGCAGTCCCGTACGGATCGGTTCGGCGCCCTCCGGCGCGTGCGGGTGTACGTGGTCGTGGCCGGGCAGGGCGTGCTGGCCGACCGCCTTCGGGGGCGGGCCGTCGTGCACGACGCAGCCGTCGCGCAGGACGACCGCCCGGTCGATGAGGGGCTCCAGCGGGCCCAGTTCGTGCAGCACGAGCAGCACCGTGGTGCCCTGGGAGACCTGCTCGCGCAGCGTGTGCGCCAGCACCTCCTGGCTGGCCAGGTCGACGCCCGCCATCGGCTCGTCCATGATCAGCAGCTCGGGTTCGGAGGCGAGCGCGCGGGCGATCAGGACACGCTGGTGCTGGCCGCCGGAGAGGGCGTCGACCGAGTCCTTGGCCCGGTCCGCCATGCCGACGAGGTCCAGTGCCGCCGTACGGCCACGTGGTCGGCCTTGCGCAGCACGCCGAAGCGGGCCCGGGACAGGCGGCCCGAGGAGACCACCTCGGTCACCGTGGCGGGCACTCCGCCCGCGGCCGTGGTGCGCTGCGGGACGTAGCCCACGCGCCGCCAGTCGCGGAAGCGCGCGCGGTCCGTGCCGAACAGCTCGATCTCGCCGGCGCCGGTCTGCACCTGGCCGATGATGCTGCGCACGGCCGTGGACTTGCCGGAGCCGTTCGCGCCGAGCAGCGCGACGACCTCACCGCGGTGCACGGTGAGGTCGATGCCGCGCAGGACGGGGCGCGAGCCCAGGTCCGCGCGGACGCCGCGCAGGGATACGACGGGCTCGGTCATGCCGTCCTCCGATGGGTCGATCACTTGGCTCCCAGGGCCGTCTGCAGGGCCTTGAGGTTGGCTTCCATGACCTGGAAGTAGTCGTCGCCGCGGGACTTGTCGGTGATGCCCTCGAGCGGGTCGAGGACGTCCGTCTTCAGATTCGCGTCCCGGGCCAGGGTCTTGGCGGTCTTGTCGGAGACCAGTGTCTCGTAGAAGACGGTGGTGACGCCGTCGGCCTTGGCCTCCTGCTGGAGGTCCTTGACCCGGGCGGCGCTGGGCTCGCTCTCGGGGTCGACGCCGGAGATGGCCTCCTGGGTGAGGCCGTAGCGCTCGGCGAGGTAGCCGAAGGCGGCGTGGTTGGTGAAGAAGACCTTGGACTTGGTGTTCTTCAGGCCGTTCTCGAAGTCGCTGTTCAGGCCGCCCAGCTTCTTGACCAGGGCCTGCGGTGTTCTTCTTGTAGTCGGCCGCGTGGTCCGGGTCGGCCTTCTCGAAGGCCTTGCCGACGCCCTGGGCGATCTCGGCGTACTTCACCGGGTCGAGCCAGACATGCGGGTCGCGGCCGTGCCTCCTCCTCGGAGTGGCCCTCCTCGCCCTCGTGGCTGTGCTCGGAGCCGCCGTGGTCCTCCAGGGTGGTGAGCGAGGCCGCGTCGATCTTCGTCTTGATGCCGGTCTGCGACGACGGCCTCGTCGACGGCGGGCTGGAGACCCTTGAGGAAGAGGGCCGCGTCGGCCTCCTCGAGCTGGGCGCGCTGCTGGGTGCTGATCTCCAGGTCGTGCGGCTCCTGGCCGGGCTCGGTCAGGCTGGTGACGTTCGCGTGGCCGCCGCCTATCTGCTCGGCGAGGAAGGCCATCGGGTAGAACGACGCGACGACGTCGAACTTGTCCGTGTTGCCCTTCGCCGCGCTGTCGCTGGAGCAGGCGGTCAGAGCGCCGAGGCCGAGAGCGGTGAGCCGCGGCAGGCGGATATGAGGCGTCGTCGTACGTTCATGACACTCATTTTCAACAAATATGGAAACCGTTGTCAACAAACGTCCTGAACAGGGCCTGGAGGCCCCTGGCGGCCGCTGAGGGGGAGCGATTTGATTGAGGGGGCGCCCCCGCCGGTAACCTGAAGCATTCGCTGGAAGCAACTCGCTTCGTCGCCCGTCGTCGTAATGAAGAGAGCACCGTGGCCGCCGACAAGATCGACACCATCGTCAGCCTGAGCAAGCGCCGTGGCTTCGTATTCCCCTGTAGTGAGATCTACGGCGGCCAGCGCGCCGCCTGGGACTACGGCCCGCTGGGTGTCGAGCTCAAGGAGAACCTCAAGCGCCAGTGGTGGCGCTACATGGTGACGTCGCGCGAGGACGTCGTCGGTATCGACTCGTCCGTCATCCTGGCCCCCGAGGTCTGGGTCGCCTCCGGTCACGTCGCCACGTTCACGGACCCGCTCACCGAGTGCACCTCCTGCCACAAGCGGTTCCGCGCGGACCACCTGGAGGAGGCCTACGAGGAGAAGAAGGGCCGCGCCCCGGAGAACGGCCTCGCGGACCTCAACTGCCCCAACTGCGGCAACAAGGGCACATTCACCGAGCCCAAGCAGTTCTCGGGCCTGCTGTCCACCCACCTCGGCCCGACGCAGGACTCCGGCTCCGTCGCCTACCTGCGGCCCGAGACCGCGCAGGGCATCTTCACCAACTTCGCCCAGGTGCAGACCACTTCGCGCCGCAAGCCGCCGTTCGGCATCGCCCAGATGGGCAAGTCCTTCCGCAACGAGATCACGCCCGGCAACTTCATCTTCCGCACCCGCGAGTTCGAGCAGATGGAGATGGAGTTCTTCGTCAAGCCGGGCGAGGACGAGAAGTGGCAGGAGTACTGGATGGAGCAGCGCTGGAACTGGTACACCGGCCTCGGCCTGCGCGAGGAGAACATGCGCTGGTACGAGCACCCGAAGGAGAAGCTCTCCCACTACTCCAAGCGCACCGCCGACATCGAGTACCGCTTCCAGTTCGGCGGCAGCGAGTGGGGCGAGCTGGAGGGTGTCGCCAACCGCACCGACTACGACCTCGGCGCCCACTCCAAGGCCTCCGGCCAGGACCTCTCCTACTTCGACCAGGAGGCCGGCGAGCGCTGGACGCCGTACGTCATCGAGCCGGCGGCCGGTGTCGGCCGCGCGATGCTGGCCTTCCTGCTCGACGCCTACATCGAGGACGAGGCGCCCAACGCCAAGGGCAAGATGGAGAAGCGCACCGTGCTGCGCCTGGACCACCGCCTCGCCCCGGTGAAGGTCGCGGTGCTCCCGCTGTCCCGCAACCCGGAGCTGTCCCCGAAGGCCAAGGGCCTCGCCCAGGCGCTGCGCCAGAACTGGAACATCGACTTCGACGACGCCGGCGCCATCGGCCGCCGCTACCGTCGCCAGGACGAGATCGGTACGCCGTTCTGCGTGACCGTCGACTTCGACACGCTCGAGGACAACGCGGTCACCGTGCGCGAGCGTGACACGATGAAGCAGGAGCGGGTGTCCCTCGACCAGATCGAGGGGTACCTGGCCGCCCGCCTGATCGGCTGCTGATCGCTTTTCGGGTGCACACCGGTGCCGGGTTCCTCCGCGAAGGGGCCCGGCACCGCCGCGTTCACAGGTCCAGGTCCGACGTAGACGGCCGCGTGGTCCGAGGCCCGGTTCCACTTCGAGGTGACCGTGTCGAAGGACTTGATGGTCGACGGCGCCCAGATGCCGCGCCGTTCGACCTCCACGTGCTGCACCTGGTCTTCATGCCGGCGACCTTCGTGGTGTTCGCCGCGTACGGGGTGCTGGGCCGCCTCGGTGCACCGGCACGTGGTGGGCCGCCCGCGGGCGATGGCCCGGCTGCGGCGGGGCTTCGCGGGCTCGTTCGTGGCCCTGGGCGCGAAGCCGGCGCTCACCACGCGGTAGCCGCGGTACCTCCCGGGGGCGACGGCGACGCAGTACCCCCCGGGGCGACGGCGGCCCGGACCGCGCGTTTCCTCACGCCGCCGTCGGGTCCACCGTGGCCTGGTGGGCCTCTGCCAGGTGCTCCTCCGCCTTCAGCCAGGGCAGGAACTGGGCGCCTCTGTGCCAGCCGCAGGTGTCGCATCTGATGGTGCGCTGGACGCCCGTCCGGTGCACCCGCACCACGTGCTCCCGGCCGTGCTGGTCCCACCGGCTGACCTTGCTCGTGTCGATCTGCGTCATGGCCCCTCCCGCGTCGAGAAATCCGGCGTTCCGGTCTGCTCGCAGCAAGGAGTGTGCAGCAAGACCGACATCAACAGGGCTTCCCCGGAGATGAGTTATCAGGCCGTGAGAGGCCTCACGGCGACGGTGCGGGGCAGCCGCAGGCTCAGCAGGCCGGTCAGTACGACGCCGCCGAGCTGCACCAGCAGGGTCGTGACCAGGGCGTTCCGCATGCCCATCCCGGGGACCAAGGACAGGAACAGTGTGCCCAGGGTCGCCACGCCGAGGGCCAGTGCCGACTGCTGGGTGGTGATCATCACGCCGCTGCCGACACCGGCCCGGGCGGGCGGCACCTCGGAGAGGACCACCCGGTAGACGACGGGGAGTTGCAGCGCCTGGCCCGCACCGGCGACCGCCGCGCCCGGGAGCAGCTCGACGAAACCGAGGTCCGGCCAGAACCGCCAGGCGGCCAGCGCCATCAGCGCCAGGCCCACGCCCTGGAGCGCGGCACCGGCGGTCACCACGCGGGTGCCGTACCGGGCGACCAGGCGCGGACCGGCCAGCGAGACGACGAAGAACACCACCGCCAGCGGCGCGAGCGCCAGCCCCGCCGCGACCGGACCCAGTCCCGCGCCCTGCTGCAAGGCCACCGCGATCACGAACATGAAGCCGCTGAAGCCGATCGAGAACGGCACCACCATCAGCAGCCCGCGCCGCAGCGAGATGAGCGCGAACAGGCTCGGCGGCACCAGCGGCGTACGGCCCGCGCGGTCGGCCCGGCGCTCCACCGCGTAGAACGCCGCCGCCACGAACGGGAACGCCGCCAGCGACAGCCACGTCCACAGCGGCCAGCCCGCCGCCCGGCCCTCGGTGAGCGGGGCGAGCAGCGTGAGGAGCGAGAGCCGCCAGCAGGACCGTGCCGGGCACGTCGACCGGCTCGGGGCGCTGGGAGCGGGTCTCGGGGACCGCCCGGACGGCCAGCACCAGGCCGACGAGCACGACGGGCACGTTGACCAGGAACACCGAGCGCCAGCCGGTGCCCGCGCGAGCAGGTCCGCCGCGACCAGCACGCCGCCCAGGATCTGCCCCGCCACCATGGACAGCCCCGCCGTCGCGCCGTAGAGGCCCATGGCCCGGGCGCGGCGGCGGCCGGCCGTGGTCGCCTGGATGGTGGCGAGCACCTGCGGCAGCATCGCGCGGCCGAGCGCGCCCTGCGCGACCCGCGCCGCGACCAGCGTCCAGGCGCCGGGGCCAGCCCGCAGGCCAGCGAGGTCAGCCCGAAGGCGGCCATGCCGCCGAGGAAGAGCCGGCGCCGGCCGAACAGGTCGCCGAGCCGGCCGCCGAGGACCAGCAGCACCGCGTACGACACCCCGTACCCGGCGACGACGAGTTCCAGCACGGCCTCGCTCGCGGCGAGGTCGTGGCCCATGGTGGGCAGGGCGACGTTGACGATGAAGAAGTCGACCAGCGGCAGCGCCGCGGCCAGCAGCACGGTGAACAGCCCGAGGCCGCCGAGCGCGGGTGGTGCCGCGGTGGTCGGAGCCTTGCGTGGAAGTGATGGTTTCGGTCACGGTCACCGAGCCTGCGCCCGTTCCGAGACAGGTACCAGAGTGTCCTTATCCTGGTAGCAGAACCACCTGGAAACAGGGTCCGGGGGGCGGCAGGCTGGAGCCATGACGAGCATGGCCGAGGAGACGGTGACGCGAGCCTGGTGGTACGGCAGCATCCGGTGGAACGGCGGTCCCGGGCGACGGCGGCCCCGGCGTACGGCCGTGTCGGAGATCCGGCGCCACGAACTGGCCGCGTTCCTGCGCAGCCGCCGTGAGCGGATCACCCCCGAGCAGGTCGGCCTGCCCCGCGGCAGCCGACGCCGCACGCCGGGTCTGCGCCGCGAGGAGGTCGCCCAGCTCTCGGCGGTGGGCGTCACCTGGTACACGTGGCTCGAACAGGCCCGGGACATCCAGGTCTCCGTCGCAGGTCCTCGACGCCCTCGCCCGCACCCTGATGCTCGACCCCAGCGAGCGCGCCCACCTCTTCCAGCTGGCCGGGGCGGCCGACCCGACGCCGGCGACGACCTGCCCGTCGGTCACCCCGGCGATGCGGGCGCGTCCTGGAGCAGCTGGAGCCGTTCCCGGCCTGTCTGCAGAACAGCCGGTACGACATCCTCGCCCACAACCGCACCTACGGGCTGCTGCTGTGCGACCTGGACGCGGTACCGCCCGAGGACCGCAACTGCATGCTCCTCGCCTACACCCACGCCGAGTGGCGCTCCTCGATCGTGCACCTGGAGGAGACCCAGCGCCTCATGGCGGCCCGCTTCCGCGCCGCCATGGCCGGCCATCTCGCCGAGCCCGCCTGGAAGATGCTGCTGAAGCGGCTGCGCGCGGAGTCCCCCGAGTTCTGCGAGGCCTGGGACCGCCACGAGGTGGTGGCTCACCGGCGCAAGAGCAAGGAGTTCCTCAACCGCCACGTGGGCCGCGTCGTCGTCGACCACACGGACCTGTGGCTGAGCCCGGAGGCGGGGCCGCGGATGGTGACCTACGTACCGGCGGACGGAGGAGTCGAGGGAGAGGCTGAGGAAGCTGCACGACAATAGCGCTGGCGAGGGCACTGCCGCTGAGGGGCGCGGGGCGGTCGACAGGTGCGACGTCCGCCGCGCGGGGCGGTGACACCTGCGACTCCGCCGCGTGGGTGCGGACCGCCGGCTCCCACGGGCCCGCGGTCGCCGAACTACGCAACAACCCTCGACGCACTGCGGATCTCGGCCGCCTCCAGCGTCTCCGCCGTACGTTCAGCCGTACGCCGCGCCCACGGCCCGCTCGTCACGGCCCCCGAGCACCAGGACCGAGAAGCCCGCACCCGGCGAGGATCCACCACCCGGGCCTCGCCGCGGAGACGAACGTCTCCCGGTACGAGGAGCCGCCGACCCCGGACGGCCAGGACCGCGCCCGACCACCGCCACGCCCAGCGTCTGGCCCAGCTGACGGCTCGTGGAGGCGACGGCCGCGGCGACCCCCGCCTGGGCGCGCGGCATGCCGGAGACCGCCGTGTTGGTGATGGGCGCGTTGACGAACCCGAAGCCGATGCCGAACAGCACGTAGCCGATGAACAGCGTGACGTTGGAGGTCTCGGCGTCGAAGAGGGCGAACAGAGCCCGCTCAGCGTCATCGCGGCGCCGGCGATCAGCAGCGGCAGCCGCGGCCCCCGGCGTGCCCACCAGCCGCCCGGACAGCGGCGCGCACAGGAACATCGGCACCGCCATCGGCAGCATCCACAGCCCCGCGTGCAGGGCGTCCAGTCCGCGCACGTTCTGCAGGTACAGCGTGGACAGGAACAGGAAGCCGCCCAGCGCCGCGAACGCGCTCGATCGCGATCACCGTGGCCCCGCTGAACGGCGCCGACCGGAAGAAGCGCAGGTCGATGAGGGGTTCGGCGCGGCGCGGCTCGTACCGGAGCAGGCCCAGCAAGGCGGCGAGGGCGACGACCGCGAACGGGAGCACCGCGGCGAACCCGGCGTTCGGCGCCTCGATGATCGCGTACGTCAGCGAGCCGAACAGGGCGATCACCAGCAGCTGGCCGACCGGGTCGGGGCGGCGGGCCTTGGGCGCGCGGGACTCGGGGACGAAGCGCAGGGTGAGCAGCAGGGCGGCGAGGCCCACCGGCAGGTTGACCCAGAAGATCGAGCGCCAGCCGACCGAGTCCACCAGCAGGCCGCCGACCAGCGGCCCGGCACGCCATCGAGATGCCGACGACCGCGCCCCAGACGCCGATCGCCCGCGCCCGCTCGCGCGGGTCGGTGAAGGTGTTGGTGATGATCGACATGGCGACCGGGTTGAGCATCGAGCCGCCCACCGCCTGCACCATCCGGAAGACGACCAGCGAGTCCAGGTTCGGCGCGAGGGAGCACAGCGCGGAGCCGATGGTGAAGAGCGACCAGGCCCGCCATGAAGACCCGCTTGCGGCCGATCCGGTCTGCCGTGGAGCCCGCCAGCATCAGCAGGGAGGCCAGGACCAGGGTGTACGCGTCGATCGTCCACTGCAGGCCCGAGGTGCTCGCGTGCAGGTCGCGCTGCATCGACGGGCAGGGCGACGTTGAGGGCGGTGTTGTCGAGGCTCACGATCAGCAGGCTCATGCAGCAGATCGCGAGCACCAGCATGCGGCGGCGGTGGGCTGAGCTCGGGCATGCGTCCATCGTACGCCGACTTCGATAGTGCGGCTAACTAATGAATTTCGCCGCACCCCAGTGCACGGTGCGTGACAATGGAGGGATGTCCACGACCGCTCGCCCACCGCTCGGCCCCCGCTGCGCCCCTGCAGATCGGCCCGCACACCGTTCAGCCGCCCGTCGTGCTGGCCCCCATGGCCGGGATCACCAACGCGCCCTTCCGCACCCTGTGCAGGGAGTTCAGCGGGGGCAAGGGGCTGTTCGTCAGCGAGATGATCACGACCCGGGCGCTGGTCGAGCGCAACGAGAAGACCATGCAGCTGATCCACTTCGACGCGAGCGAGAAGCCGCGCTCGATCCAGCTGTACGGCGTGGACCCGGCCACCGTCGGCAAGGCCGTCCGCATGATCGCGGAGGAGGGCCTGGCCGACCACATCGACCTGAACTTCGGCTGCCCGGTGCCCAAGGTGACCCGCAAGGGCGGCGGCTCCGCGCTGCCGTACAAGCGGAACCTGCTGCGGGCGATCCTGCGCGAGGCCGTGAGCGGCGCGGGGGACCTGCCGGTCACGATGAAGATGCGCAAGGGCATCGACGACGACCACATCACCTTCCTCGACGCCGGCCGCATCGCCGTCGAGGAGGGCGTCACCGCCATCGCCCTGCACGGCCGCACCGCCGCCCAGCACTACGGCGGCACCGCCGACTGGGACGCCATCGCCCGGCTGAAGGAGCACGTCCCGGAGATCCCGGTGCTCGGCAACGGCGACATCTGGTCCGCCGAGGACGCGCTGCGGATGGTGCGGGAGACCGGCTGCGACGGCGTGGTCGTCGGGCCGCGGCTGCCTGGGGCGGCCGTGGCTGTTCGCCGACCTGGTCGCCGCCTTCGAGGGCCGCGCGGACGACATCGCGCGGCCCGCCCTGCGCGAGGTCGCCGACGTCATGGTCCGGCACGCCACGCTGCTCGGCGAGTGGATCGGCGACGAGGCGCGCGGTGTCATCGACTTCCGCAAGCACGTCGCCTGGTACCTGAAGGGCTTCGCGGTCGGCTCCGAGATGCGCAAGCGGCTCGCGATCACCTCGTCGCTGGCGGAACTGCGCGCCGGGCTGGACGAGCTGGACCTGGACCAGCCCTGGCCGCACCGGCGCCGACGGCCCGCGCGGCCGTACCTCCGGCAACAACCGGGTGGTGCTGCCGGACGGCTGGCTGAAGGACCCGTACGACTGCGCGGGCGTCGGCGAGGACGCGGAGCTGGACACCTCCGGCGGCTGAGCCTCAGGGCCGGCCCCTAGGACCGGCCCTGCTCCAGGCCCTGGGTCGCCTTCGGGTGCGGGGTGGAGCCGTACGCCGTCAGGAAGCGGTCGCGGAAGGAGCTCATCTTCCACACCGGCGCGTCGTGGGCGGGCTGCAGGCCGTCCGTCCAGTTCCAGTCGGCGATCTTGTCGAGGACCTTCGGGTCCTTGGCGACGATCGAGACCGGCACGTCCCGGCTGGCGTCGTTGCCGCTGACGCGGGCGATGGGCTGGTGGTCGCCGAGGAAGACCAGGACCGTGTCGTCGGTGCCGTAGCGCTCCAGCCACTGGGTGAGGCTGGTCACCGAGTACTGGATCGACTTGCCGTACTCCTGCGGGACTTGGTGGTGTCGGCGATGACGTCCGACGGCTTGGTGCCGGCCGTCTGGATGCGCGCTCGAAGACCGAGCCGTCGCCGAGCTCGTCCCAGCCGACCATCTTCGGGATCGGCGCCCAGGGCTGGTGGCTGGAGGTCAGGATGATCTCCGACATCAGCGGCTTGTCGCGCTTCTTGCCGTGCACCCGCCGCTGGAACGCCTCCAGCGCGTACTGGTCGGGCATGGTCGACCAGCTGAACTTCGGCCCCTTGTAGCCGAGTTCGAAGGCGTTGTAGACCTTGTCCAGGCCGTAGAACTTCTGCTCCGGCCAGCCCTTCTGCACGCCCGGCATCACGCCGACCGTGTCCCAGTCGCCGGTCTTCTGGAAGGCCTTGGTGAGGCTGAGGTGGTCGCTGGCCATGACCGTGCGGTAGCGCTGCTGGTTGTCGATCCACAGACCCGACAGGGTGGTGGAGTGGCCGAGCCAGCTGCTGCCGCCGTACGTCGCCGAGGTCAGCCAGCCGCTCTTGGCGTGGAACCCGGCCTTCGTCCAGGGCCTCGGTGCTCGCGTCGAGGGTGTCGGTCGACGCCGGGGGCCATGACCGGGTCCTCGATCGCGCTGCGGCCGTAGCTCTCGATGAACGTGAAGATGACGTCCTTGCCGCGCAGGTCCGGCACCAGTTGGCGCGGGCGGGCGTGTCGCCGAAGCGTGTCCGCCTTCGCGTCCTTCGCGAACGCGGCCTCGTCCCGCAGCGTGTCCAACACCCGCTGGGCGTGGACCTGGAGGGCGCCGGCGGCGCGGTCGGCGGCGAGCGGCACGCCGGCGAGTCTGCAGCCCGAAGGCGGAGCAGGTGATCCAGACGGTGCCGGCGATCAGGGCGCCCTGGGTCGCGGTGCCCGGTGGCGGGCCAGGACGTTGCGCGAGGCGGATCGTCGGCGAGGCCAGTGACGGCGAACAGCGAGCAGCACGACGAGGAGCACCGCGCCGACGGCGACGAGCGGTGGCCGCGCCGCCCAGCGAGTCCTCCATGTACGACTGCGCGTCGTCCAGCAGCTCCCAGTCCAGCACCAGCGTTGAAGCCCCGGCCCAGGTACTCGTTGAACCCCATGTCGAGCAGGTTCAGCACGGTCAGCGCGGCGAGGACCGACGCCGGACAGCGCCGCCGCCGACCAGCCGGGGCCGGCGGGGCAGCGCGAGCAGGACGGCGGCCCCGATGATCGCCTCGCCGGGATCCGGGCGAAGCTGGCCGGCCTCGAGCGCGGCGAGGGTGTCCGGCATCAGCAAGGCCCCGAGGACCAGGACGGCGGCGAGGGCGGTGATGGTCGAGGCGGAGGGCGCGTGCGGTCCGGGGGTGCCGGGTGCGCCAGGCGCGGAGGCGGGTGGGCCGGTCCTCCGAAGGGGCGGCCCCGGCGCGCAGGCGGCCGAAACGCTGTCCGAGGGTGGCCCGCGGCGGCCGGAGCCGAGGCGGCCGCCGCCGCCCGCTCTCTCTCGTCCTCTCCGCTCTCCCCGCCCTCCGCCTTCTCGGCCTCTGCCTCGGCATGCCGTCACCCGGCTGCGGCGGCTCGCTGAAGCGTGTGAAGACAGGCACCCGGAGGTCCTTCCGTTCAAGGCCGGTGGAGGTGGCGGGCCCGCTGGGGGGCGGGCCCGCCACCGTTCCGTACGGGCCGTCCCTCGGCGTGTGTTCAGCCCACCGGGCCAGCGCTCGGCAAACACCCGGCAAACGGCGGACCAACCCGGCCCTCACGAGCCCACACCCACCGCCGTGAGCAGGGCCAACGGGGCGGCCGCCGAACGGGATTCGCGCACGCACGCGTGCGGGTACGGCACCGGCTCCGGGTGCGTGTCGCGGCCGTAGCCCGCGAGGACCTCGGGCAGCCGGTGGCCGGTCGCGTCGCCGCGTCGACCAGGCCGTGGGCGACCGTGCGGGCCTCGTCGTGCAGGCCGTAGCGGGCCAGGCCCAGGGTGATCAGGGCGTTGTCGTGCGGCCAGACCGAGCCGCGGTGGTAGGAGAGCGGGTGGTAGGCCGGCTGGCCGGCGGCCAGGGTGCGCACGCCCCAGCCGGAGAAGAAGTCCGGCTCGAGCAGGCGGCGGCCGACGAGCTCGCCGTACTCCTTGTCCAGCAGTCCCGACCAGAGCAGGTGCCCGGCGTCGGAGGCCAGCGCGTCGACCTGGTTGCCCGCGCCGTCCAGCGCCAGGGCGGGGAAGGACTGCTCCGGCATCCAGAAGTCCCGCTGGAAGCGGTCGCGCAGATCGCCGGCCGTCTGCTCCAGGAGGTGCCGCGTACGTCTCGTCCTGCCACGCCGTGCGGGCCAGCCAGGCCGTGCGGCGCAGGGCGTCGTACGCGTAGCCCTGGGCGCCCGCCGCCATCACCGGGCCGCTGCGGGCGGGTGCCGTCGGCGGAGCAGATCGCGCCGGGGGAGTCCTTCCAGTTCTGGTTGGCGAGGCCGCCCTGGTCGGCGCGGTAGACCAGGTAGCCGCGCGAGGTCAGGCCGCCGTGGTCGAGCATCCAGCCGATCGCGGCCCGGGCGTGGGGTTCCAGGCGGCGGGCGAGGGCCGGTGTCGCCGGTGTGCTCGGTGTACGCGCCGAGCAGGACCAGGAAGAGCGGGGTCGCGTCGACCGAGCCGTAGTAGCGGCCGTACGGCACCTGGCCGAAGTGGGCCAGCTCGCCGTGCCGTACCTCGTGCACGATCTTGCCGGGCTGGGCGACGGCGTCGGCGCCGGTCTCCGTGGCCTGGGTCGCGGCGAGCGCGGGCAGGGTGGCGGCGGCCAGCCGGGGGCGGTAGGGCAGGGCGAACAGCGAGGTCAGCAGGGCGTCCCGGCCGAGCAGGGTCAGGAACCAGGGGGCGCCGGCGGCCGGGACGCGCAGTTCCTCGCCGTCGGGGCCGGTCGCCGGGACCTGGAGCGCGGCCAGGTCGGCGAGCCCCCGGGCGCAGGCGGCGGCCAGCTCGGGCCAGCCGGTCGGGAAGGCCACACCCTCGACGAACTCGCCCTCCAGGGCAGCGGAGTTGCTCGCTGGACGGCGGCGGGGGAGCGGGGCACGCGCAGGGCCCGCCGGTCGCCGTGCGGGCGGGCCATGACCCGCAGGGTCAGCTCCGCGGTGCCGTGCGGGGGCGAGGTCCAGGGTCCACGACCAGGCGGCGGGCGCCGGTGCCGGTCTCCTCCACGCCGTCCGGGGCGGGGTCGGCCGTCACGGTCGTACAGGAGCGCCACTCGCCGCGCTGGTAGGTGAACTCCACGCCGTGGTCGAGGACTTGGCGGGAGCGGGCGGCGCCGGTCTTGGCGTAGGTGCGGTGGTCGGAGCGCAGCTCGAACTGGTCGGTGAAGTCGGCGTCGGCGGTGACCGCGAGGCGGACCGTCGTCGGCACCGGGCGGTTGCTGGTCACGCGCAGCGACTCGACGAACGAGCCGTCGCCGACGGCCTGTTCGCGGAAGAGCGTGTAGGCGGGCGGTTCGTTGCGGCCGCCGCGCGGGACGAGCACGCAGCGCGCGGTGTCCCCGTCGGCGACCGGGGTCAGCGTCTCGGGCACCGCTCCGTCGACGGTGAGCTGCCAGCGGCTCAGGTGCCGGGCGTCCCGTACGAATAATCCGTCCGGGGCGCTGCCGCCCCGTACGCCGCTGATGTCGCCGCCGGTCACCGACGGCGGCGAACGTCCCGCCGTGCACGAGCAGATGATGCCGGTCCGTCATCCCCGGTTCCCTCCCTTGATCGTCCGTGAGCCGTCACTGCCCCGTGCGGGCCGGTCGTGCAGCAGGTCGAGCGTGAGCGCGGCGGTCCAGCCGAAGCCGGTGGCCCCGCAGGCCTGGCCGGTGTACGGGTCGACGTACTCCGCGAAGTCGGAGGTGCCGGCGGTGTCCAGCACGCGCCTTGCGCAGGGCGTCGGCCCGCCGCGTGCTCGCCGTGCTGCCGCAGCCCGCGCTCCAGCAGCCAGTTGGTGTTGAACCAGGCCGGGCCGCGCCAGTAGCGGTGCGGGTCGAAGGCCTCGCCGAGCAGGTCGTAGCTCGGCACCAGGCGGGTCGGCCGCCGAGGCCGAAGTGCGGGCCGCGCATCGTGCGCGACCAGGGCGGCCGCGAGGTCGCGGGGCAGGGCCGGCAGCAGCAGCGGGATCAGCCCGGAGACACCGCGCTCGGGGATCGAGTTCCCCGCCGCGCACGTCCCGGCACAGGAACATCCCCGCCGCCGGGTCCCACAGCCGCTCCACCAGGGCCGCCGTCAGGCGCTCGGCGCGGGCCTGCCGGGCCGCGCCGGTCGCGCCCAGCTCGTGCGGCGATCCGGGCCAGGGCGTACTCGGAGGCGATGAGCAGGGCGTTGAACGCCGGGTCCTCCACGGCGAAGCTCGCCCGCCCGCCGTCGGCGTAGCCGCCGTCCCGGTAGTCGGCCGCCAGCCGCACGTACCGCCCGTAGTCCAGATCCGTCGGCCGGTCCTCGGGGGCGCCGTGGTCGAGGTCGGCGCGGCGGAAGGAGCGGGCCGGGGCCGGGGTGACCCGGGCCAACGGGGCGTCCCAGCAGGGGCTGTTGTCCATACCCTGTTCCCAGGGGTGCACGACGGACACCAGGCCGCCCCCGCCGAGGTCGCGGCGGTGCAGCAGATAGCGGTGCCAGGCGGCCAGCCGGGGATACACGCGGGCGAGGAAGCCGCGCGCCCGCGACAGGCCCGGGTCGGCGAGGTGCACCAGCCAGGCGGCCAGCGCGTGCACCGGTGGCTGCACGATCCCGGAGGTCTGTACGGTGCGCGGGGCGCCCGCGGTGCGCCCCGCGGTCGAGGAGCGCCAGAAGTCGGGGCTCGGGAAGTACGCGTCGAGCGGGACGGAGGGGTTGAAGACGATGTGCGGGATCCGCCCGTCGCGCCCACTGGGCCGCCAGCAGCGTCTCCAGCTCCGTCTGCGCCCGTAACGGCGAGAGGTGCCGGAGGCCGATCGCGATGAACGCCGAGTCCCAGCGACCACTGGTGCGGGTACAGGCTGCGCGAGGGGACGGTGGACGTCGCCGGTCCAGTTGGCCTCCAGCACGCGCGGCGGCCCTGACGTGCAGAGGAGTGGCGCGGCAGCTCGGAGCCGGATCGTATGCAATGTCGCGCTCCGTGGGACGGACGGTGCGCTGGGCAGTGCGATCCACTCGGGGCTCTCCGAAAGACGTCCGGCCGGCCGGTTCGGCTGCGGCTACCGTAGGGTTACGTCTATTTAACACGCAAAACCCAATATGTAATGCAAGGTTGAGAAACACAAGGGGGTGTGCATGACTGGACAGCCCGGGCAGAACGGGACGAGGGCGGGCCAGGCGAGCGCCGGCGAACTGCTCGAACTGGTGCGCAGTCGCCGCGCCGTGACCCGCGGTGCCCTGCAGCAGGTGACCGGACTGTCCCGGGCCACCGTCGGGCAGCGGCTGGACCGGCTCTTCCGGGCGGGCTGGCTGCGCGAGGGCGCCGGGGGGCCGGTGGACTCCCCGCTGGGCGGGCGGCCCTCCATCACCCTGGAGTTCGACGACGACGCACGCGGTGGTCCTGGCCGCCGACCTCGACACCCGGCACGCGCGGGCGGCCGTGCTCTCGCTGAGCGGCGAGATCCTCGCCGAGCACTCCGGCACCCTGGTCGTCGAGGACGGGCCGGACGCGGTGCTCGGCGAACTCGGCCGCTGGTTCGCCGAACTGCTGGTAGAAGGCCGGGCACCGGGCCGAGGAGGTCTGCGGCATCGGGCTCGCGGTGCCCGGCCCGGTCGACACCGAGACCGGCCGGGTCGTCCAGCCGCCGATCATGCCCGGCTGGGACGGCTACGACATAAGGGGCCGGCTGGCCCGGGCGCTTCACCGAGCACACGGGCGCCGCCGGCCGTGCCCGTGCTGGTGGACAACGACGCCAACCTCATGGCGTACGGCGAACAGCGCACCGGCTACCCGGACTGCTCCGCCTTCGTGCTGGTCAAGGTCTCCACCGGCATCGGCGCCGGGGTCGTGGTGGACGGCTCGGTGTTCCGGGGCATCGACGGGGGCGCGGGCGACATCGGGCACATCCGGGTGCCGGAGGGCGCCGAGGCGCTGTGCCGGTGCGGTTCGTACGGCTGTCTGGCCGCCGTGGCGAGTGGTGGCGCCGTGGCGCGGCGGCTGGCCGAGACCGGGGTGCCCGCGGCCTCCGGCTCGGATGTGCGGGACCTGCTGGCGTCCGGGCACCCGGAGGCGGTCGGGCTGGCCCGGGAGGCCGGGCGCCGGGTCGGGGACGTGCTGGCGACGGTCGTGACGCTGCTCAACCCCGGGGTGCTGATGATCGCCGGGGATCTGGCCGGGACTCCCTTCCTCACCGGGGTGCGCGAACTGCTCGTACCAGCGGGCGCTGCCCCGCTCCACCGCCCACCTGGACGTCGTCACCGCGCGGCTGGGGGAGCGGGCCGGGCTGGTGGGGGCCGGTGCGCATGGTCGTGGAGCACCTGTACGCGCCCGAGCGGGTCGAGGAACGGCTGCGCGCGCTCGGGGTGTGACGGCCGCGGCTTCTCGGTCGTCCGGGACGCGTCCGCATGGTGAAATCCCGTGCGGCTGTGGCAGCGTGATTCTCGCCACCCCTGATAAGGGTTGCGCTCAGATGAGCGGATCTTGAGCGGCTGCACTTCTCCAAAGGGTGGCACTCGAGTGCCACCCTTTGATCGTTCATCGATCGAAATCAAACGTGCGGAACACTCGCTCATATGAGCGCTGGAGGGGCTCAATGGAGGTTCTTGCGTTCAAGAAGTGAAAACATGCGGCTGTGATCGCTTGCCAAGCCTTGACTTTCGATCCGCTGGCGGACGAGTGGTTACAGGCGTATGACGCACGAGTGGACGTACCCAGACGCCTTTGATCTGGGTATGTTCCTCGCCGTCAGGGCAGCCACCGCGTCCTCGAGGAGTCGAGACCCGTGTCGGAAAACAAAGATCCCCAGGTAGCTGAGCACGGCACGAGCGTTGAGGGCGTGAAGTTCGTTTACGACTTCACCGAGGGCAACAAGGACCTCAAGGACCTCCTCGGTGGCAAGGGCGCGAACCTCGCCGAGATGACCAACCTGGGCCTTCCGGTCCCTCCCGGCTTCACGATCACCACCGAGGCCTGCAAGGTCTACCTCGACAGCGGCGAGGAGCCGGCGGCACTGCGTGACGAGGTGAGTGCGCACCTCGACGCCCTCGAGGCCCGCATGGGCAAGAAGCTCGGCCAGGCGGACGACCCGCTGCTGGTGTCGGTCCGCTCCGGCGCCAAGTTCTCCATGCCCGGCATGATGGACACCGTCCTCAACATCGGCCTCTCCGACAAGTCGGTGCAGGGCCTCGCCAAGCAGGCCGGCGACGACCGCTTCGCCTGGGACTCCTACCGCCGCCTCATCCAGATGTTCGGCAAGACCGTCCTCGGCGTCGACGGCGAGCTCTTCGAGGACGCGCTGGAGGCGGCCAAGGCGGCCAAGAAGGTCACGGTCGACACCGAGCTGGAGGCCGCCGACCTCAAGAAGCTGGTCACCAAGTTCAAGAAGATCGTCAAGACCGAGGCCGGCCGGGACTTCCCGCAGGACCCGCGCGAGCAGATGGACCTCGCCATCCACGCGGTCTTCGACTCCTGGAACACCGACCGCGCCAAGCTCTACCGCCGCCAGGAGCGCATCCCGCACGACCTGGGCACGGCCGTCAACGTCTGCTCCATGGTCTTCGGCAACCTCGGCCCCGACTCCGGCACCGGCGTCGCCTTCACCCGCGACCCCGCCTCCGGCCACCAGGGCGTCTACGGCGACTACCTCCAGAACGCCCAGGGCGAGGACGTCGTCGCGGGCATCCGCAACACCGTGCCGCTCGCGGAGCTGGAGCAGATCGACAAGAAGTCGTACGACCAGCTGATGCAGATCATGGAGACGCTGGAGAACCACTACAAGGATCTCTGCGACATCGAGTTCACCATCGAGCGCGGCCAGCTGTGGATGCTCCAGACCCGCGTCGGCAAGCGCACCGCGGGCGCGGCCTTCCGCATCGCGACCCAGCTGGTGGACCAGGGCCTGATCGACGAGGCCGAGGCGCTCAAGCGCGTCAACGGCGCCCAGCTCGCGCAGCTGATGTTCCCGCGCTTCGACGAGGACGCGAAGGTCGAGCAGGTCGGCCGGGGCATCGCGGCCTCGCCGGGCGCGGCGGTCGGCAAGGCGGTCTTCGACTCGTACACCGCCGTCAAGTGGTCGCGCTCCGGCGAGAAGGTCATCCTGGTCCGCCGCGAGACCAACCCCGACGACCTGGACGGCATGATCGCCGCCGAGGGCATCCTGACCTCGCGCGGCGGCAAGACCTCCCACGCGGCCGTCGTCGCGCGCGGCATGGGCAAGACCTGTGTCTGCGGCGCCGAGGAGCTGGAGGTCGACACCAAGCGCCGCCGGATGACCGTGCCGGGCGGGCACGTCGTCGAGGAGGGCGACGTCATCTCCATCGACGGCTCCTCCGGCAAGGTCTACCTCGGTGAGGTGCCGGTCGTGCCGTCCCCGGTCGTGGAGTACTTCGAGGGCCGGATGCACCCGGGCGCCGACGACGCCGACGAGCTGGTCGAGGCCGTGCACCGGATGATGGCCTTCGCCGACCGCAAGCGCCGCCTGCGGGTGCGCGCCAACGCCGACAACGCCGAGGACGCGCTGCGCGCCCGCCGCTTCGGCGCCCAGGGCATCGGCCTGTGCCGCACCGAGCACATGTTCCTCGGCGACCGGCGCGAGCTGGTGGAGCGGCTGATCCTGGCCGACACCGAGACCGAGCGCGAGGAGTCCCTGAAGGAGCTGCTCCCGCTGCAGAAGCAGGACTTCGTGGAGCTGTTCGAGTCGATGGACGGCCTCCCGGTCACCGTCCGCCTGCTCGACCCGCCGCTGCACGAGTTCCTCCCGGACATCACCGAGCTGTCGGTCCGCGTGGCCCTCGCCGAGTCCCGCCAGGAGCCGCACGAGAACGAACTGCGCCTGCTCCAGGCGGTCCACCGGCTGCACGAGCAGAACCCGATGCTGGGTCTGCGCGGTGTCCGCCTCGGCCTGGTCATCCCCGGCCTGTTCACCATGCAGGTCCGGGCGATCGCCGAGGCCGCGGCCGAGCGCAAGGCCGCCAAGGGCGACCCGCGCGCCGAGATCATGATCCCGCTCGTCGGCACGGTCCAGGAGCTGGAGATCGTCCGCGAGGAGGCCGACAAGGTCATCGCCGAGGTCGAGGCGGCCACGGGCGCGCAGCTGAAGCTGTCCATCGGCACGATGATCGAGCTGCCGCGCGCCGCGCTGACCGCCGGTCAGATCGCCGAGGCGGCGCAGTTCTTCTCCTTCGGCACGAACGACCTGACCCAGACGGTGTGGGGCTTCTCCCGGGACGACGTGGAGGCGAGCTTCTTCACGGCGTACCTGGAGAAGGGCATCTTCGGCGTCTCCCCGTTCGAGACGATCGACAGGGACGGCGTCGGCTCCCTGGTGAAGCTCGCCGCCAAGGCCGGCCGCGAGACCCGCCCCGACCTCAAGCTCGGCGTCTGCGGCGAGCACGGCGGCGACCCGGAGTCGGTCCACTTCTTCCACGAGGTGGGACTCGACTACGTCTCCTGCTCCCCGTTCCGCATCCCGGTGGCCCGCCTGGAGGCGGGCCGGGCGGCGGTCCAGTCGCAGGGCAGCGACCACCGTGGCCTGACCCGTGCGGGGCCGCTCAGGACCCGGAGCCGTCGTCGGTCCCCGACCCTCACCGATCGCGGCGGCTCCGGAGCACGAAGAAGAGCGGGGCGGCACCTTGTGCGGGGGTGCGCCCCCGCTTTCTGCGCTCGCGGTGTGCCTTGTGCGCAACACCGGGGCAAGGACGAGAAGCCGGTCCCGGCACTTCTCGGTGGTGAGGAGCTGTGGGGGCGTCCGTTCGGTACGGGCCGGCCGGTGCCGAGGGCGGCCTTGCCCGCGCGTGCCTCGACGGTCTGCCGCGCGGCCCGGACCCGGATGTGCGGGCTCACCGCCCGGGTGGTGTCCAGAACATGGCCGCGCCGTGCCCCGGCCTCTCCGGGTGAGGGAGGCCGTGACCGGGGACGGCGGTGTGTTCAGGGCGGGGATGCGATGACGACCGCGACTGTTGCCGGGCGACAGGGGCGGTCACTGGGGCCGTCCTTCGCGCAGGCATACGACGGTCCCGGTCCGGGCGGCGGTGAGCAGGGCGGCGAGGGTGGGAAGAAGGGTCGCCAGCGGGGTGGATCCGAGGTCGTTGAGAGCGAACAGGCCGTCGTCGTCGTGCTCCGTGCTGCGCTTGATGGACAGTCCGGTCGGGAGACGGCCGCCGTGGAAGTAGAAGTCGATCACCGGGCCCGTGCCCTTCACGTCGGCCCGGTGGTCGTAGCCGATGAGGCGGGGATCCCGGTCGAGGACGATGCCGGTCTCCTCGTGCAGCTCCCGGCGCGCGGCGCCGACGGGGTCCTCTCCGTGGTCGAGCATGCCGCCCGGCAGCCCCCAGAGCCCGGCACCGGGCCGGCCCCCCGCGTAGCGCAGCAGCAGCATCCGGTCCTCGGCGTCGAGCAGCAGAACGCAGGACGCGACGACGGTCTGCGGCAGCGTCTTGACCCACTCGGCACGCGGCAGCACGGGCTGGCGCGTCGGGGACGGGCACGGTCGTGTCCACGGTGGTGTTCCTTCCGTCGGCCGGGCAGCCCGGGACGAGCTGCCCGAACGGAGGAACGGCCGGACCCGCCGATGGTCACCGGCGTGTCCGGCTCAGGTGTCGCAGGCGACCCCGTCGTTGTCACGGTCCAGGTGGGAGGCGTAGCCGGGTTCACCACGGCGGATGGGGGCGGCACCGGCGGCACGGACCGCGCTGCAGTTGGCGTAGTAGACGTCCTCCGAGCCGCCCGAGCCGCCCGAGCCGCCCGAGCCGCCCGAGCCGCCCGAGCCGCCTGAGCCGCTGTCGTCGGAGCCGCCGCCCGCCGCCGGTCGGGCGGTGACCGTGGTGGTGGCCCTGACGGTCTTCGTGGCGGTGACGGTGGGAGCGGGTTCCGGCTCCTTCGCGAGCGGTGTCGCGGTGGCCGTGGCCGTCGCGGTGACCGTGACGGTCGGCTGCGGTTCGGCGGAAGCGGGCTTCGCGTCGGTGGTGGTCTCCCCGCCGCCGGCGCCGATTCCCATGCCGATGAAGAGGGCCAGACCGAGGGCCGGCAGCACGAAGCGCTTCCGGGCCCAGCGGGGCGCCGGTCCGCCGGGCTGCGGCACGGGCGGTGCGGGATACGGGTTGTTGTGCGGCCCGGTGTACGGATTGGTCATGGTCATCCCCCCAGAGGTGGTACGTGAGGGGATGACCGTAGGACCGGACGGGCCGACATGAGGGACAGGTGACCATTTTGTGATGGTCACGTGAAGGCGGGCTGTGCGGCTATGAGCGGAACGGGCCCTTCACCTCGTACGTGATGCCGCCCGACGAGCTGCCGCTCGTGCCGCGCTGGCTGGAGAAGTAGAGGCGGGTGCCGTCCGGGGAGAAGGCCGGGCCTGTGATTTCCGAGGCGGACTGGCCGTCGACGCGGAGGAAAGGGGGCCACCACGTCGTCGGGGGTGATGACGCAGATCTCCATGGTGCCGCCGTCCTCGGCGACGAAGGGGTCGCCCGAGGCGGAGCCCGTGACGTTGTCCACCCCGGTGAGGGGGGCGTGCCGCTCGTCACCAGGGAGCCGTCGTAGGCGAGTTCGAGGGTCTGGGCGGCCGCGTCGTACCGCCAGACGCGGTTGTAGCCCTTCGTGGTGAACCAGCAGGTGTCGTTCGCGTAGTAGCAGCCCTCGCCGCCGTTGAAGCGCTTGGCGCCCAGGACCTGGTTGCGGGTGGCGCTCGCGCCGGAGAGGTCGGGGACCCGGGCCCAGGTGACCGGGCCGCTGGTGCCGCTGCCCGCCACCAGGACCTCCAGCGTGCCGCCATGGACAACTCGTGGCCGTGGGACGGCATGCCGTGTGCCGCCTGTTGTCCTCACGCGGGCAGCGCCGGTGCCTCCCGTCTCGGCCTCCTCGGCCGCTCGCCGGCCGGTCCCTGCCCTTCGGTCGGCGGGCGTACGGACGGGAGCCGGATCACCACGTCCAGACCGCCGGTCGCCGCCGCGTGCAGGGTCGCCTCGCCGCCGCTGGCGTGGGCGAGGCGCTGCACCAGGGCGAGTCCGAGTCCCGTACCGCCCTTGGGGGCGCCCGGGGCGCGCCAGAAACGGTCGAAGGCGCGGGCCCGCTGTTCCTCCGTCATGCCGGGGCCCTCGTCGGTGACGTGCAGGTCGACCCAGCGGGGGCGGCTGTCGCGCAGGGCGCGGCGGGGCGTGGCCGGAGCGCGCAGCTCGATGGTGACGGTGCTGCCGGCCGGGGATGCCCGCAGGGAGTTGGAGAGCAGGTTGTCCATGATCTGCTCGACGGCTCCCGGCACCGCGAGCACCGGTCCCACGCTCCCCGCGAAGAGCACGAGGGAGACGCCCTCGCGCGCGAACAGGGGCTGCCAGGTGCGGTGCCGTTCCGCGCAGAGCGCGCCCAGGTCGACGGTGGCGGGGATGGCCGCCTGCTCCTCCAGCCGGGCCATCGCCAGCAGGTGCTCGACCATCCGGGCGAGCCGGTCCGTCTCGGTGACGGCGGCGGTGAGGCTGCCCCGGGCGCGGGCGGCGATGTCCGGCTCCAGGTTCTCCAGGCGCAGCCGCAGCGCCGCCAGCGGCGTCTTCAGCTGGTGCGAGGCCTCGCCCGCGAACGCCCGCTGGGAGGTCGAGCAGATGGGCCAGCCGGGCCGCGGTGTGGTTGAACGCGGCGGCCAGACTGCGGACTTCCGGCGGCCCTTTCGTGATCGTCACCGGCGCGAACCGGCCGCCGTCGGCCAAGTCGTGCGTGGCCTGCTCCAGTTCGCGGATGGGGCGCCCCGCCCAGCGGGCGAAGGCGAAGCCGACCACGGCGACCGCCGTCAGCACGGCGAAGCCGCCCAGAGCGAGCAGCAGCCAGACGTGGTGGACCCGCTCGTGCACCATCCGCGTGGGCACCGTCAGCCACACGGCACCCACCGGCCGGGCCTCCTGACCGACCGGCGCGGCCACCGACAGGTACTCGACCCCGCCGATCGTGGACGTACGGACGTCCACCGTCGAGGTGCCCCGCAGCGCGGCCGCGATGCCCGGCCGGGCGGCCAGGTTGCCGGACATCCCGGCGTCCATCGGATGCGAGGTGGCGAGCGGCGCACCCGAGGCGTCCACGATCACCACCTTCCCGCCGATGCGCCGCGCACAGTGCGCCACCCGCGGGGGCAGGTCCCGCGCGGCCCGCCCCGCCGCGAGGGAGAGCGCGGCGTACGCGGAGACCGACTCGGCCTCGTCCTTCGCCGCGTTGACCACCTGCTCCCGCTCCCCGCGCGAGTAGACGAAGCCCAGCGGGATCTCCAGGCAGAGCAGCACCAGCGCGGCGAGGCTGAGGTAGCTGAGCAGCAGCCGGCGGGTCACGGAGAGGCCACCTGCGGGGCGTTCGGCCCCGTGTGCACGGACAGCCGGAAACCGACGCCCCGCAGCGTCCGGATCCACGCCGGATGCCCCAACTTGCGGCGCAGCGCGGCCACATGGACGTCCAGCGTCTTGGTCGGGCCGTCGTAGTGCGGGTCCCAGACGCGGTCGAGGATCTGCTGGCGCGAGTAGACCGCGCCCGGGTCCTCGCTGAGGAGCGCCAGCAGGTCGAACTCCTTGGGGGTGAGCGGGACGGGGGACTCGCCGACCCAGACCTGGCGGGTACGGCGGTCCACCACGAGCGGGCCCGGGTCGTGCGGGGGGCCGGGGGCGGGCTCGTAGGAAGCTGCCGCGGGGGGTTCGTAGGACAGGGCCGGGGCCGGTTCGTACGGGGGCGGCGGCGCGGGCACGGGTTCGTACGGCGGCTGTGGCTCGGGGGCGCCGGATGCGCCGGGCGCCTCGGGAAACGCCTGGTGGGTGCGTTGCGTACGGCGGGTCACGGCCCGGACCCGCGCCACCAGCTCCCGTACACTGAATGGTTTCGCCAGGTAGTCGTCGGCGCCCAGTTCCAGGCCCAGTACGCGGTCGGCCTCCTCGCCGCGCGCGCTGAGGATGAGGATGGGGACGTCCGAGACCTGCCGGATGCCCCGGCAGACGTCGATGCCGTCCATGTCCGGCAGCCCCAGGTCGAGCAGGACGACGTCGTTGTACGGGCCTCTCAGCCCCTCCGTGCCGGTGGCGACATGATCGACCGTCAGTCCGAAGTGGCCGAGCCCCTCGGTGAGCGGCTCGGCGATCGTCTCGTCGTCCTCGATGAGCAGCACTCGTAGGCCCATACGTCCTGTCTCTCAGTGAGCCGGTATGAATCCGGGCAGCGTGAATTCGCATTCTCCGCCCTGGCGTTCACACGCTACAAGATGACCGTTGGTATGGGTATCCCGACAAAGAATGTTCAATTCCTGTCCGGGCTCTGGAGTTCGCTTAACCTTCCGCTGTAGGTCGTCCGTCTACGGTGGTGTGCGCAGGAGGAAATACCAGCTCAGGAGGCAGAGTTGAAGGCATTGCTGGACCGTGCTCGCACGTTCAGGACGCGCGTCGATTTCGACAGCGGCGAATACCGGAAACTGGCCGAGGGGCAATATCCGGAGGCGTTGTTCATCACCTGCTCGGACTCGCGGGTCATTCCGGCACTGATCACGGGTGCGCGGCCCGGGGAGATATTCGAGCTACGCAACGCGGGTAATATCGTGCCGCCCTACGGACGGCCCGGGGCCTCGGGAGAGGCGGCCACCATCGAGTACGCACTGGAGGTGCTCGGGGTTCAGGACATCGTGGTGTGCGGTCACTCACACTGCGGCGCGATGGGCGCGCTGAAGTCCGGCGACGACCTGTCCGCACTGCCCGGCGTGGACGCCTGGCTGCGCATCGCCCGCCCGGAGCTCGCCCCCGTGCTGGAGATCGCGCCGGACGACCCGTCACTGCCGGAGGTGTCGCAGGGCAACGTCGTCAACCAGCTGGCCGCACTGCGGAGTTACCCAGTGGTGCGGCAGCGGCTCGACTCGAACCGGCTGCGGCTGCACGGCTGGTACTACGAGGTGGACACGGGGTTCGTGTACGAACTCGGTGACGACGGCGGCTTCCGGGTGCATGCCGCGTGAGCGGGGCGCATGCGCGGGGGCGGGCACGGGGTGGTGCCGCGCCGGATGGCCGGCCGGCCGGTCCGGGGGAAGAGGCGGCGGACTGGGGATCGGCTGATTCCGCGGCGGGCGCCGCGGAGTGGGGGTCGGGCGGTCCTGCGGGGGGCGGTGCGGAGTGGGGGTCCAGTAGTCGGGCGGAGGGCTCGGGGAGTTGGCGGTCTGGTGGTTCTGCGGGGGGCGGTGCGGAGTGGGGGTCGGGTAGTCCAGGGGAGGGCACGGGGAGTTGGCGTTCGGCTGGGTCTGCGGAGGCCGTTGGGGGTTGGGGGTCGGGCGGTCGTTCGGGGGGTGGGGCTGAGTGGCGGTCTGGTGGTTCTGCGGGGGGCGGTGCGGAGTGGGGGTCGGGTAGTCCAGGGGAGGGCACGGGGAGTTGGCGTTCGGCTGGGTCTGCGGAGGCCGTTGGGGGTTGGGGGTCGGGCGGTCGTTCGGAGGGTGGGCCTGACTGGCGGTCGGGCGGTCCTGCGAGGGGCGGTGCGGAGTGGGGGCCGAGCCGTCCGGCGGAGGACACGGGGAGCTGGCGGTCGGGTGGGCCCGCGGGGGACCGGGGGGCAGGTGCGCGGGGCGGGCCGCCGTCGGGACGGCCGGCGGGAGAACCCGGGGGCCGTCCCGACGGCGGCCCGGCCGGAGGCCCGGCAGGGGGTGCTGACGGCGGTGTGCTGGGCGGGCTGATCCGGCGTGTGTCGGGTGGCGCGAAGGGCATGGGCGGCAAGGCCGGGGCCAAGGGGCATCTCGTCACCGACATCACCGCCTCGCTCGTCGTCTTCCTCGTCGCCCTGCCCCTGTGCATCGGCGTCGCCGTCGCCTCCGGTGTCCCGGCCGAGCTCGGAATCATCTCCGGGGTGATCGGCGGACTGGTCGTCGGCGCGGTCAAGGGCAGTACGCTCCAGGTCAGCGGGCCGGCCGCCGGACTCGCAGCGCTCGTGGCCGAGACCGTCGCCGACGTCGGCGTGGCCATGCTCGGCGTGATCGTGCTCTTTGCCGGCATCCTGCAGATCGTCCTGGGACTGGTGAAACTCGGCCGGATGTTCCAGGCCATCTCGGTCGCCGTCGTCCAGGGCATGCTGGCCGGTATCGGCGTGCCGCTGATGTTCAGCCAGGCCTATCCGGTGGCCGACGCCAAGGCACCCGGCACCCCGATCGAGAACATGGCCGGGATCCCCGGGCTGCTGGCCGACGTCCTGACGAACCCGCAGGCGATGATCGCCACCCTGCTGGGCATCGTCACGATCGTGCTCAGCTTCGTGTGGAAGAAGGTGCCGGGCCCGGCCGGAAAGATCCCGGCCGCACTGGTCGCCGTCGGCATCGGCATGGTGGTCGCCGCGCTGCCGGGCGTGAACGTGAAGACGCTCCAGGTGGGCAACCTGCTCAACTCCGTACAGCTGCCGGGAGCGGAGCAGTTCGCCGGGCTCACCGACGGGGCGATCATCACGGCCATCCTCACCTTCACGGTCATCGCGTCCGCCGAGAGCCTGTTCACGGCCGCCGCCGTGGACCGCATGCACAGCGGCCCGCGCACCCGCTACAACACCGAGCTGATCGCCCAGGGCGCCGGAAACACCATCGCGGGCATCCTCGGCGCACTTCCGATCACCGCGGTCGTGGCCCGCAGTTCGGCGAACGTCCAGGCCGGGGCCAAGACCCGGCTCTCCCGCACACTGCACGGCCTGTGGCTGCTCGCGTTCGCGCTGCTGCTGCCGCAGGTGCTCGCCCTGATCCCGATCTCGGTGCTCGCCGGTGTCCTCGTGCACAGCGGCTGGAAGCTGTTCGCGCCCGCCGAGTTCCCGAAGATGTGGCGGCAGGACCGCGGCGAGTTCGCGGTGATGACGCTGACCACCCTGGTCATCGTGGCGACCGCGCTGCTCGAAGGCGTGCTGTTCGGTGTCGCCGCCGGGATCGTGCTGGCCGCGCTGCGCATGTCGCAGACCGTGATCCGCCAGCACGTCGAGGAGGACACGGCCAAGGTCGTCATGGCCGGCAACGCCACGTTCCTGAGGCTGCCGAAGGTGATCGAGGCGCTGGAAGCGGCCGCCGCGTCGGGGAAGCCGAGGATCCGGCTCGACCTGACCGGCGTGACCCACCTGGACCACGCCTGCCGCAACCAGGTCGAGGAGTTCACCGCCCAGCAGCGGGGACTGGGGCTACGGGTGGAACTGCTGATGCCCGGGGAGGCCGAGCCGGCCGGCTCCCGCACCGCCGCGCCCCTCGGGGAAACCCCGGAGACGACGAGGCTGCCCAGGCGCCGGGGCGCAGCCATGGCGGAGGAGCCGACCGAAGCGGTGGAGCAGTCGCCCTGGCCCACCGCCGACGCCGAGTGGTTCTACCTCGACACGCGGCCCCTCCCGGAGGAGCAGTCGCGCTCACCCCTCGTGGGCTGACGCCCTTCGCAGGACATGCCGCGGTGGCGTGCACGCCCGAGCAGGCGTGCACGCCACCGCGTTCCCGATGAGCGGGCAGGTCAGCCGCAGCTGCCCGTGATCCACTTGTGGGAGCGGACACACCAACGGCACCCGGAACTGGGGCCTGTTCCAGATCTCCGACGCCCGGCTGCGCGAGCTGGGAGGCACTCCGCGCCAGGCCCTGGACCCGGAGTGGAACATCCAGGCGGCCCGGCGGCTGTGGAGCCGGGACCGCGACTTCGGCGACTGGCCGCACTGCGCGCGAGCCGCCGGCTCCACACCGCTCACAGGGACACGGCCACCGCGTTGAACGTCGTCTCGGGCGTCTGCGGGCTGGTGAAGCGGGCGTTGACGAGGTAGAGGCGGTCGCCGTAGCGGGCGGCGGTTGCGGGGACGTCGAAGCGGGGGTCGGTGATCGTCCTGGTCAGGGTGGCCGTGGTGGCCTTTTTGTCGAGGTCCCAGACGGTGATCTTGTTCAGGCGGTTCTGGACGACGTACAGGGTGCGGCCGAGACGGACCAGGCCGTCGCCGTTGGTCACGTCGGTCCCGCCCTCCAGCGCGATCCTGGTCGCGTGACCGGTCCTGAGGCCGACGTTGTACAGCTGACCCGCGTTGACGACGATCAGGCCGCGTCCGTCGGGGGTGGCGACCAGGCCGTTGGCGCCGTTGGTCCCGGCCGGCGCCTGCACCCACTCGCCGGTGAGGGGGAGGGTGCGGACCCGGCCCTCGCGGCCGCGCGGAACGCCGTGGAGGACCGCGGCACGGGAGTCGGTGAACCAGGCGCGGTCCTGGTGCAGGACGACGTCGTTGATGAAGGGGGCGGCGTCCTGGGTGAGTCGGTACGTCGTGAGCAGCTCGCCGCTGCGCGCGTCGACGACCTTCGCGGTCCCTCCGGCGCCGCCTGCCACGTACAACAGGCCGTCGCCGTCCAGCTTCAGACCGATCGACGCGAGGCCGGCGGCGCCCTCGTGCAGGACCCTGCCTTTGCCGGTGCGCAGGTCGGTGCGGTAGATGGCGCCGTCGGCGCGAGAACCCAGGTACGCGTACGGCCTGCTCCCTATGGTGATCCCCTCGGGGAGCCATCCGTCGGGCAGCGGGAACTCGGTCGGCCAGGCGGCTGCCCCGGACGCGGCCTGCGCCGTGCCGGTGCCGGCGGCCACCGCGAACGCGGCACCGGCGGCACCGGCGAGCACGGTACGCCGGGACGGCTGGGGGTGGTTCCGAGTCATGGTCGGACCTCCGTGGCGGGAGAGTGGGGGTATGACCTGATGAAACTCGAAGCACCCCGTGTCCCGGACCGAGTCGGCGAACTCGACAGGAACTCGACAGGCCCCGCGGGTCAGGCCGTCGAGCCGCCGTCCACCACCAGGTCCGTGCCCACCACCGACGCCGCGTCGTCCGACGCGAGGTACAGCACGGCGGACGCGATCTCCGCGACGGCGGAGACCCGGCCGAGCGGGACCGCGGTCTTCATGCGGTCCGCCCGTCCGGCCTCCGTCTCGCCCGGCTTGAGCGACATGGAGGTGGCGCTGGCACCGGGCGAGACGGCGTTGATCCGGACGCCGTCGGCGATGTGGTCCAGGGCGGCTCCGCGCGTGAGGACCGACACGGCCGCCTTCGTGACGCCGTAGGCGGTCATGCCGGGGATGCGGCCGTGGACGCCGATCTGGGAGGCGAGGTTGACGATGGCGCCGCCGCCCGGCTGGGTGCGCATCTGGCGCACCTCGGCCTGCAGGGCGAGCAGCACACCGGTGACGTTGATGTCGAGCATGCGGCGCCAGGCGTCCTCGGGCACGTCCGCGGCGGGCTGCCCGCCGGCCTCCAGGACTCCCGCGTTGTTCACCGCGACGTCCAGTGAGCCGAAGCGGTCGACGGCGGTCTCGACCAGGGCCCGCAGGTCGGCGGCGCGGGTGACGTCGGTGGTGACGGCCAGGGCCTTGCCGCCCGCCTCCTCGATCAGCGTCACCGTCTCGGCGAGCGGCTCGCGCCGCCGCCCGGCGACGACGACCTGCGCGCCCTCCGCGGCGAACGCGAGGGCTGTGGCACGTCCGATGCCGGAGCCCGCGCCGGTGACGAGGGCGGTCCTGCCGGTGAAGCGGTGGGTCATGATCTCTCCTGGTGTTTTTCTTGACTGATCGGTTCATTATTCGGGCATGAGAAAGGACGCCCCAGGGGCGTCCTTTTCAGTCGAGCAGGGTCAGGGCCTGTTCCGCCGCGTCCCGCACCCGGCCCGGGTCCGCCGACGCCTTGCCGACGACCCGCAGCCCCTGCATCAGGACCAGCAGCATGCGGGCGAGGGTGCGCGGGTCGCGGTCCGCGCCCAGCTCGCCCTGTGCCTGGGCGCGGACGAGCGCCGAGTGCAGCAGCGTTTCGAGCTGGTCCCAGCAGTGCTCGACGCGCCGCGCCGCGGCCGGGTCGTGCGGAGCCAGTTCCGCGGCCGTGTTGACGATGAAACAGCCGGTGGTCCGGTGTTCATCGGCTGCCGACTCGGCGGCGAAGCGCCGGACCGTCGCCCGTACGGCGGGCAGTGCGGGCCCCGGCTGGGACAGATCCCGCAGCAGTTGCGGATCGCCCGTCTGCTGATAGCGGTCGAGCGCCTTCAGGTACAGCTCGTGCTTGTTGCCGAAGGTCGCGTAGATGCTGGCGCGTCCGATGCCGAGGTGTTCCACGAGGTCGGACATCGACGTCGCCTCGTAGCCGCGCCGCCAGAACAGCTCGAGAGCTGCCTGGAGCGCGGCGTCCGGATCGAACTCCTTGGTCCTGGCCATGCATCGCAGCCTAGGTCTTACTGGAACGACCGGTCAAACAAGGTTGCTCAGGAGATGCGCACCTTGTACGCCGTCACCCGTACCTCCTCGTCGTCCAGGCACTGCCCGGAGGCGAGGTCGAAGCGCTGCTTCAGCAGGGGGGAGGCGACGAACGGGCGGCCCTGGTGGGTGCCGGTCAGGCCCCGGGAGAGGACGGCCGCGCCGGTGAAGGGGTCGCGGTTGTCGATGGCGAACAGCTCGCCGGAGCGGTCGCGGAAGATCGCGGCCTGGCGGCCGTCCGGCAGCAGTGCCGCCACCCCGCGGCCCGGGAACAGCGTGCTCAGGTCGCAGACCGTGAACCAGTCGCCGTCCAGTGCGAGTTCGATCTTGAGGTCGGTGGTCTCGGGTGCCAGGGTCATCGCTGGGCGCTTCCTTCCAGAACGTCGGCGGGTCGCATGCCGATGGACAGCAGCGGCAGGTCGGGCTTCATCTGGTCGCGCTCGGGTACGAAGGCGACGACCGGGTCCGGGGTGTCCGGGGCGTTCACGAAGGACACGAACCGGGACAGCTTCTCGGGGTCGTTGATGGTCTCGGCCCACTCGTCGCGGTAGTGCGCGACGTGCGCCTGCATCAGCTTCTCCAGCTCGTCGCAGATGCCGAGCGAGTCGTGGACGACGACGTCCCGTACGTGGTCGAGGCCGCCCGGGATCCGGTCCAGCCAGGTCGAGGTGCGCTCCA
Organism: uncultured Actinomycetota bacterium; assembly: GCA_963798065.1. Classification (GTDB taxonomy): domain Bacteria; phylum Actinomycetota; class Actinomycetes; order Streptomycetales; family Streptomycetaceae; genus Streptomyces. The sequence goes on from CAWCSC010000006.1 coordinate 291,195, forward strand.
GGCGGTCGGCCGTGCGGATGTAGAACATCAGGAACCGGTCGATCAGGCGGACCAGTTCGGCGTCCGACAGGTCCTGCGCGAGCAGGTCCGCGTGGCGCGGCGTCGCGCCGCCGTTGCCGCCGACGTACAGGTTCCAGCCGTTGGCCGTGGCGATCACGCCGAAGTCCTTCGACTGGGCCTCCGCGCACTCGCGCTGGCAGCCGGAGACCGCCGACTTGAGCTTGTGCGGCGACCTGAGTCCCCGGTAGCGCAGCTCCAGGTCGATCGCCATGCGGACGGAGTCCTGGACGCCGTAGCGGCACCAGGTCTGGCCGACGCAGGACTTCACCGTGCGCAGCGACTTGCCGTAGGCGTGGCCGGACTCGAAGCCGGCGTCCACCAGCCGGGCCCAGATCACCGGGAGCTGCTCGACGCGGGCGCCGAACATGTCGATCCGCTGGCCGCCGGTGATCTTCGTGTAGAGGCCGAAGTCGCGGGCGATCTCGCCGATCACGATCAGCTTCTCCGGGGCGATCTCGCCGCCGGGGATGCGCGGCACGACCGAGTACGAGCCGTTCTTCTGCAGGTTGGCCAGGAAGTGGTCGTTGGTGTCCTGCAGGGAGGCCTGCTCGCCGTCCAGGACGTAGCCGCTCGCGCCGATCGTCGGGGCGAGGGAGGCGATGATCGAGCCGACGGCCGGCTTGCAGACCTCGCAGCCGTCACCGCCCCGGGCCTCCTCGCGGCCGTGGCGGTCCAGCAGGTCCTGGTAGGTGTTGATGCGCAGGGCGAGGACGATCTCGTACAGCTCCTCGCGGGTCTGCCCGAAGCAGCCGCACAGGCCCTTGTCGACCTCGACGCCACTGGCCTCCAGCTCGGCGTTGACGAGCTGGCCGAGGACCTTGACGCAGGAGCCGCAGCCGGTGCCGGCCTTGGTGCACTTCTTCACCTCGGGCACGGTCGTGCACTGGTGGTCGGTGACCGCGCCGCGGATCGTGCCCTTGGAGACGTTGTGGCAGGAGCAGACGATCGCCTCGTCCGGCAGCGCGGACGGGCCGAGCTGGACGGACTCCCCGGCACCGGCCGGCAGCACCAGCGACTCGGGGGCGACCGGCGGGACCGAGCCGGTGAAAGCCTTCAGCGTGCCGTACGCGTCCGCGTCGCCGACCAGGATGCCGCCGAGCAGCGTGCCGTCGCGGCCGATGACCAGCTTCTTGTACAGGCCCGCGCGGGAGTCGGAGTAGACGACGTCCAGGCAGTCCTCGGCGGTGCCGTGCGCGTCACCGAAGGACGCCACGTCCACGCCGAGCAGCTTCAGCTTGGTGGACAGGTCGGCGCCGGTGAACGTCGATTGCTCCGTCTCGTCCGCGGCGATGGTCGCGGCGGCCGTCTCCGCCTGCTCGTAACCGGGGGCCACCAGGCCGTACACCCGGCCGTCGGAGGCCAGCGCGCACTCGCCGATCGCGAACACGTGCGGGTCGTCGACCGTACGGCACTGCTCGTCGACCGTGATGCCGCCGCGCTCGCCGACCGTCAGACCGCAGTCGCGGGCCAGCTGGTCGCGGGGGCGGACACCGGCGGAGAACACCACCAGGTCGGTGGCGAGTTCGGAGCCGTCGGACAGCTTCATGCCGGTGACCGCGCCGTCCTCGCCGACCACGATCTCCTGCGTGCCCACGCCCGTGTGGACGCTCAGGCCCATCTCCTCGATGGTGCGCAGCAGGGCGGCGCCGCCGCCGTCGTCGACCTGCACCGGCATCAGGCGCGGCGCGAACTCCACGATGTGGGAGGTGAGTCCGAGGCCCTTGAGGGCACCGGCCGCCTCCAGGCCGAGCAGACCGCCGCCGACCACGGCGCCCACCTGGGCCTTCTTCGCGTACTCCTCGATCGCGAGGAGGTCCTCGATCGTGCGGTAGACGAAACAGCCCTCGGCGTCCTTGCCCGGCACCGGCGGCACGAACGGGTACGAGCCGGTGGCCAGGACCAGCACGTCGTAGTCGACGACGAGACCGGAGCGGGCGGTGACCCGGCGGGCCTCCCGGTCGACGGTCTGAGCCGGGTCGCCGACGTGCAGCTCGATGCCGTGGTCCTCGATGAACGCCAGGTCCGTCATGGACAGGTCCTCGGGCGTCTTGCCCGAGAAGTACGAGGTGAGCTGGACGCGGTCGTACGCGGGGCGCGGCTCCTCGCAGAGCACGACCACGCGGTGCGTGGCGGTCAGGCCGCGCTCGGCGAGCGCTTCGAGGAAGCGCTGGCCGACCATGCCGTGGCCGACGAGCACGATCGTGGGGGTGGCCCCCTCGGTGGCGGTCATCAGGAGCCTCCATCGTTGGTAAGCAGGTGGAGCAGAGGGCCGCCGTCGGAGGGGAGCGGCTCTGCTCCCTCCCAGGCGCGCGCGAGCGCGCCGACGGTGCCGAGTTCGCCGACGAGGACCCCGCCGACCAGGCGGTCGTCGCGGACGACGACCTTGCGGTAGGTGCCGCGGGTGGCGTCGGCGAGCTGGACGACGTCGTCGCCCGGGAGGGCCTCGGTCTCGCCGAACGCGGCGAGGTCGAAGGGGCTGTCGTGCCCGGTGAGCGTGAGGCGGGTCAGCGAACGCGTGCCGGTGTACCGGGCGGTCGGCGTCACCGGCCAGCAACTCGGCCAGTGCGTCGGCCTGTTCGAGCGCCGGGGTGGCCAGGCCGTAGACCGTCCTCGTGCTGGGCGCAGTCGCCGACGGCGTGGATGTACGGGTCGGAGGTGCGCAGCTCGTCGTCGACGACGACGCCCTTGCGGACCTCGAGTCCGGCGGCCTGCGCGAGGCCCGCACGCGGGTGGACCCCGCAGGCGAGGACGACGAGGTCGGCGTCGAGCGCGTACCCGTCGGCCATCTCCACCGAGCGGACCGCGCCGCCGACGCAGCGCACGTCCCGCACGCGGCACTCGGTGTGCACCTCCACGCCGAGGTCGGTCGAGGTGCCGCCGGACGAGCTTCGAGGCGGCCGGGTCGAGCTGGCGCTCCATGAGCCGCTCGGACTGCTGGGCGAGCACGACCTGGGCGCCGCGCAGGGCGAGCGCCCGGGCCGCGGAGACCCCGAGGAGCCCGCCGCCGATGACGACGGCCCGCGCGCCCGGCCGGACCGCCTTGGACAGCCCCAGGCAGTCGTCCATGGTCCGGAAGGCGTGCACGCCCTCGGGCAGTGCGTGGTCTCGGCGTGAACAGCCCGCGCAGCGGCGGCAGCACGGGGTTGGAGCCGGTGGCCAGCACCAGCGTGTCGTATGCGATCACCGAACCGTCCGCGCACTCGACGGTCCGCACCTCACGGTCGATGCCGGTGACCCGGCCGCGCCTCAGCTTCCGCGGGCGCCGGCAGGGCGATCACCTCGGGGCTGTACCGTCCGGCCAGCACCTCGGCGAGCAGCACCCGGTTGTACGGGCCGGTGCTCCTCCTCGCCGATCAGCAGCGCGGGCGTGCCGAGCTCACCGAGCCGCCGGGCGAGCCGTACGCCCGCGAGGCCGGCGCCGATCACCACCACACGCTCATTCGAGGTCATGTCCTTGAGCGTGCGGTGCCGGTGTTACCCGGCCGCATCACGTCTGTTTCCCGCGGGGAACGCTGCCCTCAGCGGCGGCGGGGGGTGGGTGTGAGGGTTCCGTGAGGGTGCGGCGACGGCGGACTGTGAGGGACGCGCCATCGAGGCCTCGCATCCGTCAGGGTCGCGATCATGCCCGACATATCGCTGACCATGATCGTCCTGCTCTGCCTCGCGGCCCTCGCCGCCGGTTGGATCGACGCCGTGGTCGGCGGCGGCGGCCTCCTGCTGCTGCCGGTGCTGCTGCTCGGGCTGCCGTCGAACACCCCCGCCGCGCACGCGCTCGGCACCAACAAGGCGGTCGCCATCGTCGGCACGACGGGCGCGGCGGTGACGTACGCCCGCAAGGCCCCGGTGGATGTCCGCACCGCCGTACGGATCGGGCTGGCGGCGCTCGCCGGATCCTCCGCCGGGGCCTTCTTCGCGGCCGGGATGAGCACCGACGTCCTGAAGCCGGTGATCATGGTGGTGCTGCTCGCCGTCGCCGCCTTCGTGATCCTGCGGCCCGCCTTCGGCACGGCCCCCGCGACCGGCCCGGCCACCCGCCGCCGGATCCTCGCCGCGATCGGCCTGGCCGGCCTCGGCATCGGCTTCTACGACGGCCTCATCGGCCCCGGCACCGGCACCTTCCTGGTCCTCGCGCTCACCGCCGTCCTCCACCTCGACCTCGTCACCGCCTCCGCCACCGCCAAGATCGTCAACTGCTGCACCAACGCGGGCGCCCTCGCCACCTTCGCCTGGCAGGGCGCGGTCCTGTGGCAACTGGCCGCCGTGATGGCCGTGTTCAACCTGGCGGGCGGCACCCTGGGCGCCCACACCGCCCTGAAGAAGGGCAGCGGCTTCGTCCGCGTCGTGCTGCTGACGGTGGTGTTCGCCCTGGTGGCGAACCTGGCGTACGAGCAGTGGGTGGCCTAGGCGGACGCCGTCGGCCGCAGATCCAGCAGCTCGATGATCCCCGTGCCGTCCTCGTCGCCGTGCCCCTGGGCGAGCCATCGCTCCATCAGGGCCATGTACGGCGTCAGCAGCTCGGGGCTGACCCGCTGCTCCTCGGCCGTGCGCAGCAGCGTGGCGTTGCCCGCGACCTGCATCTCGAGGTTGGACACGACGTTCCTGGCGTAGTCGCCGCTCTCCAGCCGGTCGGCGGTCTGGCGCACGGCCGGCGCCATCGAGGTGAGCCAGCCGACGAGCAGCGGCGCGAAGTCCTTCGGCGCGATGTCCTCCGGGCCAGATCAGCGCGAAGGCGTGCGTGACACCGGCGAACATGCCTGTCATCGCGCTCAGCAGCGCCACGTCGTGCAGCGCGGCGAAGCCCGGGTCGGACCCGACGTAGCGCGTGCCGGCCGGGACGGCCAGGGTGGCGCGGTGCTCCTCGAACAGCTCGGGGGAGCCGCTGTAGAAGACGTAGCCTCCTGATTCCGGCGTCCCGACCATCGGCGGCACCGCCATGATGCCGCCGTCCAGGAAACGGGCGCCACGGGCTTCGGCCCAGGCGGCGCGGGCGCGGCCCTGGGCGGGCGTTGCTGGTGGTGAGGTTCACCAGGTCCCGCCCCGCAGGTACGGCGCCTTCCAGGGCTTCGCCCACGGAGGCGTCGTCGAGCAGGCAGGCGATCACGAGGCGGTTCGCGGCCACCGCCTCGGCGGCACTCGTGGCCACTGCCGCGCCCTCGGCGGCCAGGGCTTCGGCGCGGGCGGGGGTGCGGTTCCAGACGGTCACCGGGTGACCGGCGGCGAGCCAGGCGCGGGCGAGGGCGGTGCCCATCGCGCCGGCGCCGAGGAGGGTGAGGGGCGTACCGGGAGCAACTGCGTTGTCAGTCATGGCGATTAGGCTCGTCCGAGGGCACGGACCTGCTCAAGTACGCACTTCGAAGTGGGCGGTTACCTCAGGGGAAGCGACGCAGGCAGCAGGAGGGGCAGGGTGACCGGTATGGCGAAGGCAGGGCGACCGGGGGCGTACGTCTGCGGGATCGACGCGGCGATGGACATGATCGGCGGCAAGTGGAAGGTGCTGATCCTCTGGGCGCTGAACGAGCGGCCCTGCCGCTTCGGCGCACTGCGCCGGGAGTTGCCCGGCGTCACCGAGAAGGTGCTCGCCTCGCATCTGCGGGAGATGGAGGCCGACGGCATGGTGCATCGCGAGGCGTACGACGAGGTGCCGCCCCGCGTCGAGTACTCGCTGACGCCGCGGGGCGTGTCCCTGAACGAGGCACTGGAGCCACTCGGGGCATGGGGGAGGGCCAACCTCCTGGGCACGGGTCACCGGCTGCCGGTCAGGTGCGCGAAGACGACCACGTTGCCCTGATAGCCGGTGGCCCGTGAGTAGCCGCCGCCGCAGGTGATGACCCGCAGCTCGGGCCGGCGGGCGGCGCCGTAGACCTTCTCGTCGGGGAAGTCCTTCGCGGCGTAGACCTCGACGGCGTCCACGGTGAAGACGGCGACGCCGCCGTCGCGCCGGTCCACCTCGATCGTGCTGCCCTTGGTCAGGGCGCCGAGGTCGTAGAAGACGGCGGGGCCCTCGGCGTTGTCGACGTGGCCGGCGACGATCGCGGTGCCCGTCTCGCCGGGGGTGGTGCCGGCCTCGTACCAGCCGGCGAGGTTCCTCGCGCGCGGCGGGCGGTACGTCCAGGCTGCCCGTCTTCGTCAGGCCGAGCCCGGTCACGGGTGCGTTCACGCGGATCGCGGGGATGCGGATGCGGTCGGGCGGGGAGGGCGGCAGTGCGGGTGCGGCAGGCCGCTCGCCGGCCCGGCCGACCGCTCGGCCCGGTCCTCCTGCCGTCCTGCCTCCTGCCCGGCGCGGGCCTGCGCGGCGGACGGCTGGGGCGGGGCGTGCGTCTCGGCGCCGTTGCGCAGCAGCCACGCCCCGGAGCACAGGGCGAGCACCGTGACCGCCGCTATGGCGGCGTTGCCGATCGCTGCTGCCGACTGCGCGAACCCGGGCCTCCTCGACACTGGTCCCTCTCGGGGTCGGCCCCGAGCCCCCTCCGGGCCGCGAGGGGCGTCGGACCCGGAGGGGGAGGGGACATGCGGTACCGGCGGACGGACAGCGGAGGGTGTCCGTCAGATCCCGTCGCCTCTCGCCCGGCGATGCAGGAGCCAGGTACCGCCCGCGGCGGCGACGGCGAGAGCCGCCACACCGGCCGCGGTCTGCACGGGATCGGGGCCCAAGGCGCCGCCGACCCCCGTCTTCACACTCCCCCTCGGATGCACCTGATCGGCGCATCGGACGTCAGCGTGACCACCAGGTCACCCGTGATCCGCCGACCGCTCCCGGCGCAGGTCGCGGCGATCTCGTACGTCCCCGGCTGCGCGCTCGGCGGCACCCTGAACCGCCCGGTCGCGTCCTCGTCGTCCGGGCCCGGCGCCAGGCTGAGGGAACCGGCGCCGACCGCGCTGGCGTCACCCGTCGCCGTGCCGCCGTCCCCGCAGGCCGCCGTGTGCACCGTGACCTGCCCGCCCGGTACGACCGAGGAGGGGGACACCTCCAGGCCACCGGCGGACGCGCCGTACGCCGGGGCGGCGGCGAGGCCGACGGCGGCGACGGCGAGCGCGGTGCCGGTCAGCGGCCGGGCGGTACGTCGCATCGATGCTCCTTCGAGCGGTCCGTTCGTGCACCTGCCCTTCCGAGGTAACGGGCAGCGGAGCGGCCGCGCTTTCTGAGGGAGCGTCAGAATTGGGGTGAATGGGTGTCAGGGGCGCTTGGCCCTACGGCTCCTCGGGGGTGTTTGGGCAGGTCAGGGGTGTTCGGCGAGGGGGCCCTCGAAAAGCGTGGGCGCGCGCGTGTGAACGGGTGACCCGCGTGCGGCGCGCGCCCGCACTTGACCTCAACAAAGCTTGAGGTATGAGGCTGTGTCGCATGAACATCAGCCACTACCCCCGCACCCACCACCGCCCGGCCCGCGACCGAGCCCCTCCACGTGACCCTCGTCGTCGGCAGTAATCGCCACGGCCGCTTCGGCCCCGTCGTCGCCGACTGGCTCCTCGGCCATCTCCGGGGCCGGGACGACCTGGTCGCCGAGGTCGTGGACGTCGCCGAGGCCGCAGCTGCCGATGTCCTTCGAGCCGACCGCCGAGGCGACCGCGGCGCTGTCCGGCGTCACCCCGAAGCTGGCCCGCGCGGACGCCTTCGTGGTCCTCACCCCCGAGTACAACCACTCCTTCCCGGCGGGCCTGAAGAACCTCGTCGACTGGCACTTCAGCCGAATGGCGGGCCAAGCCCGTCGCTCTCGTCTCCTACGGAGGGCTGTCCGGCGGCCTGCGGGCGGTCGAGCACCTCCGCCAGGTCTTCGCCGAGCTGCACGCCGTGACGGTCCGCGACACCGTCTCCTTCCACAACGCCGGCGCGTCCTTCGACGACGAGGGCACCCTGCGGGACCCGTGCCGGCCCGGACGCGGCGGCGAAGACCATGCTGGACCAACTGGTGTGGTGGGGCAGGGCGTTGCGGGAGGCGAGGGAAACCCGACCGTACGCCGGCTGACCGGCTGTACCGGCTGACCGACTGCCGCAACCGACCGCGGGCGTCGGGGCCACGCCCCGGCGCCCCGCTCGGCAGACATCCGCACCCCTCACACCCGCCCCCGCCAGTCCCCGCCCATAATCCGCCTCCCCCCGGCCCGAAGCCGCGCGGCGACGGCGGGGGCCGCCACGTACACCCAGGCCCGGACAGCCGCCCCGTCCGCGTCCGCGTGCGACCTTCCGCTCGACGCGCACGTAGAGGCTGCGCGGATCGCCCGGCATGTACTCCTCCAGCCGGTCCAGCTCCGCGAGCAGCCCCGCGTAGGCCTCCGGCAGTGCGGTGACCAGCTCCCCGTTCACCTCGCCGCCGCCCGGCTCCTCGACCGCGTAGGGGTAGCCCGGCCCGGCGTACAGCACCGTGTCCGCGAGCCGTCCCGGTTCCTCGGAGCGGGTGCGGCCGCGCAGGAACAGATCGTGGTTGACCTCGCCGGGGCGGAGCGTTCCGTAGACGAAGAAAGGGAGGGTCACAGGAACGATTCTGCACCCTCACACACCTGCACAGCGGGGCTATGGACATGCCATGTCCGAGCCGCCTTAACTCGCGGTCAACATCAACGCCGCCCCCGGTCGACCCCACGCGACCGGGTGCGCCCGTATGAGGAGACCGATGAGTCGGATACGTCACGTCCGAGGGTCCCGTCTCGCCACCGCAGGCGTGGCCGCCACCGGCATCGGCGCCCTGGTGGCCGCCGTACTCTCGCCCACCGCCCAGGCGGACGAACGGCCGACCCGGTCCGACGCGATCGAGAGCGCGCAGACGGTCCTCGCCGACCGGGCCGCGGAACTGGGCCTCGGCGCGGCCCAGGACACGAAGGTCCGGGACGTGGTCGTCGACGAGGACGGCACCCAGCACGTCCGCTACGACCGCACCTACCACCGACTCCCGGTCCTCGGCGGCGACTTCGTGCTCCACCTGAACCCGGACGGCACGTACCGCGGCGCGAACCGCGCGACGAAGTCCGCGCTCTCCATAGCCAGCGTCACCCCGAAGGTGACTGCCCCGAAGGCCGCCGACCTGGCCGCGAGCCTGCTGCGCGCCGCGCACCTCGGCGAGACCCTGAAGAAGCTGACCGCCAAGCCGCGCCTGGTCGTCGACGCCCTGCACGGCGCCCCGAAGCTGGCCTGGCAGACCGACGCGGTGGCGCACGACGGGCTCGGCAATCCGGTCGGGCGCACGGTGCTGACCGACGCGACGACCGGTGACCGGATCGACGCCTGGGACACCTTGGAGTCGGCGTCGGGCGACGGCAAGTCCCTCTACGGCGGCACGGTCGCGCTGGACACGACGAAGTCAGGGTCGTCGTACCAGCTGAAGGACGCGACTCGGGGCGGCACGTACACCGGCGACGCGGAGAACAAGACGGACAAGTGCCTGCTCACGGTCTGCCTGACCCGGGCCCCCGCGACGCTCTTCTCCGACGCGGACAACCACTGGGCCACGGGCGCGACCTCCGACCGTGCCACGGTCGCGGTGGACGCGCAGTACGGCACGGACGTCACCTGGGACTACTACAAGAACGTCCACAACCGGAAGGGCATAGCCGGCGACGGCAAGGGTTCGTTCAACCGCGTCCACTACGGCAAGGACTACAACAACGCCTTCTGGGACGACAACTGCTTCTGCATGACCTACGGCGACGGCGACGGCAAGCAACTCGGGCCGCTGGTGTCGCTGGACGTGGCCGGGCACGAGATGTCCCACGGCGTCACCTCGAAGACGGCGGCCCTGACGTACTCGGGCGAGTCCGGCGGTCTGAACGAGGCCACGTCGGACATCTTCGGCACGCTGGTGGAGTTCCACGCGAACAATTCCAAGGACCCCGGCGACTGGCTCATCGGCGAGAAGGTCGTCCGCTCCGGGCTCGGCCGGGAGTCCCTGCGCCGCATGGACAAGCCGTCGAAGGACGGCAAGTCCGCCGACTGCTGGAACGAGAAGGTCGCCGACCTCGACGTGCACTACTCCTCGGGCGTCGGCAACCACTTCGCGTACCTGCTCGCGGAGGGCAGCGGCGCGAAGACGATCAACGGCGTCAGCCACAACTCCCCGACCTGCGACGGCGCGACGGTCAAGGGCATCGGCCGGGCCAAGCTCGGCAAGATCTGGTACCGCGCCCTGACGGTCTACATGACGTCCTCGACCGACTACGCGGCTGCCCGCAAGGCGACCCTGAACGCGGCGAAGGACCTCTACGGCAGCGCCGGCACGGAGCAGAAGGCCGTGGCAGCCGCCTGGAGTGCGGTCAACGTGGGCTGAGCCGCCCCTTACGACCCCGTCCCCCCACGACCCTCGGTGGTGTCCGCAGTTCGGGTGCGGACACCACCGAGGCCTGTGTCGGGGTGTCCCGCTCCGCTACTCCCAGACCACCACGTTGCGCCGCACCGGCACGGACGAGGAATCGGTGGCGAAGAGCTCGGGTGAATGGGCCCGGATGCGCTCGATGTCGCTGAAGACGGCGCGCAGGTGTGTGCGCATGGCGGTGCGGGCCAGTGGGAGGTCGCCGCTGACGGCCGCGTCGAAGATCTCCCGGTGCTGGTCGGCGAAGACCGCGGGGGAGACGTTCTCGTGCAGGCCCAGCCTGCGGGCCCGGTCCAGGTGGCCCTTGGCCGCGGCGACCGTGGTCCACACGTTGCCGTGGCCGCTCAGTCGCATCAGGCCCTCATGGAAGGCCTCGTCCAGCTCGAAGAACTCCTCCAGGTCCAGCTGCGTGCGCTGCTGGCGCCGGAGGTTGTCCCGCAGCTCCGCCACGACCGACGCGTCCAGCTCGGACGGCAGGGCGTCCAGTGAGGCCAGTTCGACGGCCTCCCGCAGGAACTGCGCGTCCGCGACCTGCGCCGGGTCCACCCGGGAGACGAACGAGCCGATCTTGGGGAAGATCTGCACCAGCCCGTCCTGGGCCAGCAGGATCAGGCTCTCCCGCACCGGGGTGCGGCTCACGCCCAGGGACGCGGCCAGCTCGTTCTCCGACAGGGCGGCGCCCGGGGGGAGTTCGAGGGTCAGCACCATCTGACGCAGCTTCAGGTAGATGGAGCGCCGGCTGGTCCGCCGGTTCGTCTGGGTCATGTGCACATCCTACGTATCGAAGCGAGGGTATTGCTCCCCTGTGCGACAGATGCTTGTATACAAGTACTGCACGACAGGAGTCGCCACGGTCACCGCCACGGCCCGAGCCGCCGTAAGGAGAGCCCTCAGTGAGCACAATCGAGCGCGTAGAGGTCTTCGTCGCCTCCCCGGGCCGCACGTTCGTCACCCTGCGCATCACCACCACCGACGGGGTGACCGGCCTCGGGGACGCCACGCTCAACGGGCGCGAGCTGGCCGTGGCGAGCTATCTGCGCGACCACCTCGCCCCGCTGCTGATCGGCCGGGACCCGGCGCGGATCGAGGACACCTGGCAGTACCTCTACAAGGGCGCCTACTGGCGGCGCGGCCCGGTCACCATGACGGCCATAGCCGCCGTCGACACGGCCCTGTGGGACATCAAGGGCAAGACCGCCGGGCTCCCCGTGTACGAGCTGCTCGGCGGCCGGTCCCGGGACGGCGTCCTGGTCTACTCGCACGCCAGCGGCACGGACGTGCCCTCGCTCCTCGACGACGTCGAGCGCTATCTGGAGCTCGGGTACAAGGCCGTGCGCGCCCAGGCGGCGGTCCCGGACGTCGGCGGCACCTACGGCGTCCGCAAGGGCAAGGTCTACGAACCGGCCGCGACCGATCTGCCCGACGAGCAGCCCTGGGACACCGAGGCCTACCTCGGCTTCGCCCCGACCTACCTGGAGGCCGTGCGCGAGCGCTTCGGCTTCGGCTTCCACCTCCTGCACGACGTGCACCACCGGCTGACGCCGATCGAGGCGGCCCGCTTCGGCAAGAGCGTCGAGGCCTGCCGGCTGTTCTGGATGGAGGATCCGACGCCGGCCGAGAACCAGGAGGCGTTCCGGCTCATACGGCAGCACACCACGACGCCGATCGCGGTCGGCGAGGTGTTCAACTCCATCTGGGACGTCCAGCACCTCATCACCGAGCAGCTCATCGACTACGTGCGCACCACCGTGGTGCACGCGGGCGGCATCACCCACCTCCGCCGGATCTTCGACCTCGCCGCGCTCTACCACGTGCGCACCGGCTCGCACGGTGCCACCGACCTCTCTCCGGTCAGCATGGCCGCGGCCGTGCACCTCGACCTCGCCGTGCCGAACTTCGGCATCCAGGAACACATGGGCCACCCGGACGAGGCCGCCGAGGTGTTCCGCACGGGCGTCACCTTCGCCGACGGCATGCTGCACCCCTCGGACGAGCCGGGCCTCGGGGTCGAGTACGACGAGAAGGCCGCCGAACGCTTCCCGTACCAGCGGCGCTATCTCCCGGTCGCCCGCCGTCTCGACGGCTCGGTGCACGACTGGTGAGCGGCATGAGTCAGCTGAACCGCGCCGCGCTCGGCGCCCTCCCGCCCGCCTCACGCCCGCGCGTCGACCCCGCCGAGCTCCGCACCCGGGTCGTCCACTTCGGCATCGGCGCCTTCCACCGGGCGCACCAGGCCCTCTACACGGAGAACGCCGTCGCGCGCTCCGGCGAGCCCTGGGGCATCGCCGCGGTCGCTCCCCGGTCGGCGGCGACCGTCGACACCCTGCGCGCCCAGGACTGCCTCTACTCGGTGACCGAGCGCCGCCCCGAGGGCGACGTCCCCCGTGTCATCGGCGCGCTCACCGGCGCCTTGGTCATGGGGCGGGACGCGGCGGCCGTCGACGCCTTGCTGGCCGATCCCGAGACGACCGTGGTGACGCTGACGGTCACCGAGAAGGGCTACCACCGCTCGCCCGCGACCGGCGGGCTGGATACGGCGGACGAGGCCGTCGCGGCCGACCTCGCCACCTCCCGGCAGGGTGTGGCGACGACCGTGATCGGACGCCTGGCCTGCGGGCTGGCGGCGCGGATGCGTTCCGGCGCGCCCTCCATCGGCGTCGTCTCCTGCGACAACATGGCCGACAACGGAGCCGTGCTGAGCCGGGTGGTGCGGGACTTCGTCCGCGCCTGCGACTGGCCGGACCGTGAGCGGATCCTGGACCGAATGGCCGAGGCCGTGGCTTTCCCCGCCACCGTCGTGGACCGGATCGTCCCCGCCACCACGCCGGGCGACCTGGCGGCGACGGCCACCGCGCTGGGCGTTCACGACGCCCTTGCGGTGAGCGGCGAACCGTATCGGCAGTGGGTTCTTCAGGACCGCTTCACGGCCCCGCGTCCCCCGTGGGAGCTGGACGGCGCCCTCCTCGTCCCCGACGTCGCCCCCTACCAGCTGACCAAGCTGCGGCTGCTCAACGGTTCGCACTCCGCCCTGGCCCCGCTCGGGATCGCGGCGGGCCGCAGCACTGTCGCCGACGCGATGGCCGACGGCTGGGGCGAGCGGCTCGTCAGGGCCCTGTGCGCCGAGGTCGCGCCCACGCTGCCGGACGGCGGTCCGGACCCCGGCCGGTACGCCGATGACCTGGTCGCCCGTTTCCGCAACCCGGCCATGCACCACCTGCTGCGGCAGATCGCCTCGGACAGCTCGCTCAAGATCATTGAACGCTGGCTGCCGGCCCTGCGCGTCCTGCGCGAGCGCGGTGCCGCCACACCGGTCCTCGAACTCGCCCTGGCGGGCTGGGTGAACCTCACCCGGGACCACGGCGTCCCGGACCCCGCGCAGGACGCACTCACCGCCTGCTGGCACACCGCAGGCGACGACACGGCCGCCGTCCGCGCGCTCCTCGCCACCGTCGGCGCGTCCGACCTCGCGGACGACTCCGGGCTCGTCACCGCCGTCGTACGGCATCTCCCGGCCCTGCGTGCCGGAAACGTGGACATCTGAGCGCGTCCCCCTCGCCCCGCTCTCCCCAACTCGTCTGTCGAACAACGGAGTTCACGATGAAGGACACCACGACCACGGCCGAGCAGGCCGGCGGCGTGCGCCGCACCACCCGTGACCTGACCAAGGCCGCCGTCTCGGGCTGGCTGGGAACGGCCATGGAGTTCATGGACTTCCAGCTGTACTCGCTGGCGGCCGCGATCGTCTTCAACAAGATCTTCTTCCCGGACGTCAGCCCCGCCATCGGGCTCATCGCCGCGATGGCCACCTACGGCGTCGGCTACGTCGCCCGGCTCGCCGGCGCGGTCTACTTCGGGAGAATGGGCGACCGGCTCGGCCGCAAGAAGGTCCTGACGATCACCATCCTGCTGATGGGCGCCTCGACCACCCTCATCGGCGTCCTGCCCACCTACGCGACCATCGGCATCATGGCGCCCCTCCTGCTCGTCGTCCTGCGCCTCGCCCAGGGGTTCGGCGCGGGTGCGGAGATCGCGGGCGCGACCGTGATGCTCGCCGAGTACGCCCCGACGAAACGGCGCGGACTGGTCGCGTCGCTGGTGTCGCTGGGCACCAACTCGGGGACGCTGGCCGCCTCCGGGCTGTGGGCGGTGCTGCTCGCCGTGCTCAGCGAGGACCAGCTGCTGTCCTGGGGCTGGCGGCTGCCCTTCCTCATGAGTTTCGGGCTGCTGCTGTTCGCGGTGTGGCTGCGGCGCAACCTCAAGGAGAGCCCGGTCTTCGAGGAGCGGCCGGACGTCGTGGACGGTGTGGCGATGAGCCGGCGTGAGGTGGAGTCGGCCGTCACACAGGGGGCGGACGATGACGCCGGACTGCTGGAGGCCGGTCTGAAGCAGCGCAAGGGCAAGGCGTTCTTCCTGGCGCTGGGACTGCGCTTCGGGCAGGCCGGCAACTCCGGGCTGATCCAGACGTTCCTCGTCGGCTACATCGCCACCGAACTCGCCGCCGAACGCTCCGTGCCCACCGACGCCATCGTGTACGGGTCACTGCTGGGCTTCCTCACCGTGCCGGCCATCGGCATGCTCGGCGACCGCTTCGGGCGTCGCACGGTGTATCTGGCGCTCACCTCGCTCACGGCCGTAGCGGCCTTCCCGCTCATGATGCTGATCACCTCGGGCAGCACGCCCGCCCTGATGCTCGGCATGGTCCTGGGCCTGAACATCGGTGTCCTCGGACTGTTCGCGCTGGAGAGCGTGACCATGGCCGAACTCTTCGGCTCCCGTACCCGGTTCACCCAGCTCGCGCTGGCCAAGGAGATCGGCGGCGTCCTCGCCACCGCGATCGGGCCGGTGCTCGCGGCGAGCCTCACCGCCGCCACCGGAAGCTGGTGGCCCATCGCGGCGATGCTCGTCGTCTACTCGCTCATCACCCTCGTCAGCGCGCTGCTCTCGCCCGAGACCCGCGGACGCGACCTGGTCCGGCTGGAGGACGCCGCATGACCCGCACGGACAGTGGCATGAAGGCCGTCGTGGTGCACGGCGCCGGTGACGTCAGGATCGACGAGCGGCCCCGGCCCGAGCCCGCGCGGGACGAGGTGCTGCTCGCCCTGGAGTGGGGCGGCATCTGCGGCTCCGACGTCGCGTACTGGAAGAAGGGCGCCTCCGGCACCGCGGCCCTCGCCCACCCGCTGGTCCTCGGCCACGAGGTCGCCGGCCGGGTCGCGGCGCTGGGCGCCGGAGTGACCGGTCTGTCGCAGGGACAGCCCGTCACCGTCCACCCGGCCCAGCTCGTCGGCGAGCCCCCCGAGCGGCTCGCCGGCCGCACCAACCTCCACGCGCAGGTCCGCTACTTCGGCTCGGCGGCCCTCACTCCGCACACCGACGGCGGGTTCAGCGAGTTCCGTGCGGTCCGCGCGGCCCAGGTCCGGCCGCTGCCCGAGGGTGTGGACACCGAGTCGGGTGCCCTGGCGGAGCCGCTGGCGGTCGCCCTGCACGCCGTAGGCCGGGTTCCGGCGCTGCGGGGCCGTACGGTCCTGGTCAACGGGGCCGGTCCGATCGGCTCGCTGGTCGTCGCGGCGGCGAAGTACCGCGGCGCCGGTACGGTGTGCGCGGCCGACCTGTCCTCCGCCTCGCTCGCCGTGGCCCGTCGCATGGGCGCGGACGCGACGGCCGACATCTCCCGGGGCGAGGAACTGCCGCACGATGTCGACGTCGTCTTCGAGGCGTCCGGCGCACCGGCCGCGCTGGGGGCGGTCCTTCGGGCCACGGCCCGCGGCGGCGTCGTCGTACAGGTCGGCAACCTGCCCGGTACGGCCGAGCCCGCCGTCCTGGGCGACCTGGTGACCCGCGAGATCACCTGGATCGGCTCCTACCGCTTCGTCGACGAGATCGACGACGCCCTGACCGCCCTGCGCGACGGCCTGGACGTCTCACCGGTCATCAGCCACCGCTTCCCCCTGGACCAGGCCGAGCGGGCCCTCACGGTCGCGGCGGACCCGGCGAGCGCGAGCAGCAAGGTGATGCTGCGGCTCGACGGGAGAGCGGACACCCTACGGGGCTGAGCACCCGGGCGACGTGGCGGGGCCTGTGTGGCGGGGCCGGGCGGCTGGTCTACGTGGCGGGGTCCGCGTGGCGGGGTCCGCATGGCGCGGTCCGGCGGCTGGCCTGTGTGGCGCGGTCCGTGTGGCGGGGCCGGGCGGCTGGTCTACGTGGCAGGGTCCGCGTGGCGGGGTCCGCATGGCGCGGTCCGGCGGCTGGCCTGTGGGGCGCGGTCCGTGTGGCGGGGCCTGTGTGGCGCGGTCCGTGTGGCGGGGCTTGCGTGGCGGGGTCCGCATGGCGCGGTCCGGCGGCTGGTCCGCGTGGCGGGGTCCGCATGACGCGGCCCGGCGGCTGGCCCGCGCGGCCCGCCCGTGCAGCGCGCCCGGCGGCTGGCCTGCGTGGCGGGGTCCGCATGGCGGGGTCCGCATGGCGCGGTCCGGCGGCTGGTCCGCGTGGCGGGGTCCGCATGACGCGGCCCGTGCGGCCCGGCTCGGGCGGCTCCGCTTGTTCGGCGCGGCCCGCACCGCGCCTTGGCACGTCCGAAGACAGAGCGCGTACGCGCACGGCGGGGGCACCAGCCCGTGCATCCGCCGGTACGCTCACCGAT
Organism: uncultured Actinomycetota bacterium; assembly: GCA_963798065.1. Classification (GTDB taxonomy): domain Bacteria; phylum Actinomycetota; class Actinomycetes; order Streptomycetales; family Streptomycetaceae; genus Streptomyces. The sequence continues at coordinate 308,187 of CAWCSC010000006.1, forward strand.
CTCTCCAGGAGAACACCTTGCCCCACGTACCCGCCCGCACCCGCGCCGGCGAACTCGCAGAGCACGCGCCGGCGGACGTCGTGTGCCTGGGCGAGACCATGGCCGTCCTCAGCCCACCGGACACCCGCCCGCTCGCCGACCAGCCCACGCTCCGCCTCTCCGTCGGCGGCGCCGAGTCCAACGTGGCCTGCGGGCTGGCCACGCTCGGGCACCGCGTCGCCTGGCTGAGCCGGGTGGGCGACGATCCGTTCGGGCAGCGCATCCGCGCCGAGCTCGCCGCCCGGGGCGTCGACGTGGGCGCCGTCGGCGTCGACCCGGTGCACCCGACCGGCGTGTACTTCAAGGACCCGGCCCCGGAGGCGACGCGGGTCCTGTACTACCGGAGCGGATCGGCCGCCGCCCACATGGGCCCGGAGCTGGCCCGCGCACCCGAGTTGCAGGGGCCGCGGATCGTGCACGTGTCGGGCATCACCGCGGCGTTGTCCGGCAGTTGCGCCCGTCTGCTGGAGGAGATCGTCGTACACCGCACCCCGTGGGATGACGGGGGGCGACGGCCGATCGTCTCCTTCGACGTCAACCACCGCCCCGCGCTGTGGAGCAGGCGCGGCGCCGACGCGGCGTCGGCGTCGCGGGACCTCGCCCGTGCCGCCGACCTCGTCCTCGTGGGGCGCGACGAGGCCGAGGCCCTGTGGGGCACCGCCCACCCCGACGACATCGCGAGCCTGCTCGCCCCCGCACCGCTCGTCGTCGTCAAGGACGCCGAGCACGGCGCCACCTCCTACGCGGCGGGAGACGTCACCTTCGTCCCGGCCCCGGAGATCGAGGTGGTCGAACCGGTCGGCGCGGGCGACGCCTTCGCCGCCGGGTATCTGTCCGGTGTCCTGGAGGATCTCGACGAGGCGTCCAGGCTGCGCCTCGGCCACCTGTCGGCGGCGACGGCGCTACGCAGCCGGGACGACATCCCCGACCTGAGCGAGGCCCTGGCCCGGCAGTAGCATCCGGGCACTCAGGGCCGCACCGCCTCCAACCGCACCGCGCACGCCTTGAACTCCGGCATCCGGGAGGTCGGGTCGAGCGCCGGGTTGGTGAGGGTGTTGGCGCGGCCCTCGCCCGGCCAGTGGAAGGGCATGAACACGGTGTCGGGGCGGATGGTGTTCGTGATCCTCGCGGGTGCCACGGCCCGGCCCCGCCGGGACACGACGGCGACCGGATCCCCCTCGGCCGCCCCGAGCCGGGCCGCCAGCCGCGGATGCAGCTCCACGAACGGGCCCGGGCGCGGCGGCGTTCAGCTCCGCCACGCGCCGCGTCTGCGCCCCGGACTGGTACTGCGCCACGACCCGGCCGGTGGTCAGCAGCACCGGGTACTCGTCGTCCGGTTCCTCGGCGATCGCGCCGGTGCGAGACGGGGACGAACCGGGCCCGTCCGTCGGGGGTGGCGAAGCGGTCGAGGAAGAGACGGGGGGTACCGGGGTGCGCCATGGCCGTCGTACCGCCTGTCGCGGGCGAATCCGCCGTCGCCGCCGGGGCCGGGCACGGCCAGAACACCCCGTTCTCCTCCGCCAGCCTGCGGTAGGTGATCCCCGAGTAGTCCGCCGGGCCGCCCGCGCTCGCCCGGCGCAGCTCCTCGAAGACCTCCTCGGGGTCGGTCGGGAAGCCCTTCTCCACGCCCAGCCGCGGCGGCCAGTTCGTGCAGGACCTCCAGGTCGCTGCGGACGCCCTCCGGCGGGGTGATCGCCCGCCGGCGCAGCAGCACCCGGCCCTCCAGGTTGGTCGTCGTGCCCGTCTCCTCCGCCCACTGGGTGACCGGCAGGACCACGTCCGCGAGCGCCGCCGTCTCGGACAGCACCACGTCGCACACCGCCAGGAAGTCCAGCGACCTGATGCGCTCCTCGATGTGCGCGGCCCGCGGCGCCGACACCACCGGGTTGGACGCCATCAGCAGCAGCGACCTGATGTCCGTGCCCAGCGCGTCCAGCAGCTCGTACGCACTGCGCCCCGGCCCGGGCAGCGCTGTCCGGGTCCACGCCCCACACCTCGGCGACATGCCGCCGCGCCGCCGGGTCGTCCAGCTTGCGGTAGCCCGGCAACTGGTCGGCCTTCTGGCCGTGTTCGCGCCCGCCCTGCCCGTTGCCCTGCCCGGTCAGGCAGCCGTACCCGGACAGCGGCCGGCCCGCCCGCCCGGTCGCCAGGCACAGGTTGATCCACGCGCCCACCGTGTCCGTGCCCTTGGACTGCTGCTCGGGCCCGCGCGCGGTGAGCACCATCGCCGGCTCCGGCTCGCAGAACAGCCGTACGGTCTCCCGCAGCTTGAGGAACGGACACCCCCGTGATCCGCTCCACGTACTCCGGCCAGTGCGCCATCGCGGCGGCCCGCGCGTCCTCCCAGCCGGCCGTGCGCTCCTGGACGTACTCCTCGTCCACCCGCCCCTCGGCGACGACCAGGTGCAGCAGGCCCAGGGCCAGCGCGAGGTCGGTGCCGGGCCGGGGCGCCAGGTGCAGGTCGGCCTGCTCGGCGGTCTTGGTGCGGCGCGGGTCGATGACGATCAGCGTGCCGCCGTTCTCCCGCAGCTCGGTGAAGTACCGCAGCGACGGCGGCATCGTCTCCGCCGGGTTCGACCCGACGAGGATCACGCAGCCCGTCTTCGGGATGTCCTCCAGCGGGAAGGGCAGCCCCCGGTCGAGCCCGAACGCCTTCGATCCCGGCGGCGGCCGCCGACGACATGCAGAAGCGGCCGTTGTAGTCGATCTGCGAGGTGCCGAGCACGACCCGCGCGAACTTGCCGAGCGTGTACGCCTTCTCGTTCGTCAGCCCGCCCCCGCCGAACACCCCGCACCGCGTCCGGCGCCGTGCTCCGCGCGCGTGCGGGCCAGCCCCTCGGCGATCCGGTCCAGCGCCTCGTCCCAGGAGGCGGGCACCAGCGCGCCGCCCGGAGCGCACCAGCGGGGAGGTCAGGCGGACGCTCGAGGCAGCACCGCCGGCGCCGTACGGCCCTTGCCGCACAGCGCGCCCCGGTTCACCGGGAAGTCCGCGCGCTCGCTCACCTCGACGGTCCCGTCCGGCGCGGGCGTCAGGTTCATCCCGCACTGCAGGGCGCAGTACGGGCAGTGCGTGGGCGTGGCGGTGTTCTGCATACCGTTCAGCGTGCTTCGGCCGTGTTACGCGGCCGGGCGGCTCCCTGTTACGCGGCCGGGACGGGGACCTCCCCGCCGCCGCCCGGCCGCGTGAGGCACCCGGGCCCGCCCGCGTGAGGCACACGCCTGCCCGCCTTCAAGTCGTCGCCGACCGGCATGGACGTTGCCTGTTGTGACGAAAAACGCCACATGTGGCTCATTGCGTTCTTTTCTTGTCCGATCGCGGCCTCGTTGAGAGTTGAATGCAGCCGCACTACGCTCTCGCTACGCGCAGCGCTCGCACGACTCCGCACGGCGTTCGACACCCGGGCATGCCCGCCGCTCACGGCTGCATCCACCCGCGGCCTGGCCGCGTGTGGCAATCCGACACTCGAAACAGCCAGGAGGCCACCCGACCATGCCTCTGCGTCACTTGAGCCCACATGACCAGCACCTCTTCCGGCAGTACGGCCGGGGCCCCACCGTCCCCGTCCCCGACCCGCTCCTGCACCACGCCGTCGAACGGCAGGCCGCCGCCACCCCGCACGCCGTGGCCGCCGAGCACCAGGGCGCGACGCATCACCTACGGCGAGCTGGACCGCCACGCCGAGCCGCTCGCCGCCCGGCTGGTCCGGGCGGGCGTGCGGCCCGGCGACCACGTCGGCCTGTTCGTGCGCCGCTCGATCCCGATGCTGGTGGGCATGCTCGGCGACGCTGAAGGCCGGCGCCGCGTACGTCCCGCAGGACGTCGGCGTCGCGCCCGCCGCCCAGCTGCGCACGTCATCCGCACCGCCCGGACCCGGGTCGTGCTCACCAGTCGGCCGAGCACGCGTGCCGCCGCCGGTGCCGCCGGCCACCGGTCGATCGAGCTGCGACGACGCGTCGACGGGCCGACGCTCGCGCACGCCGGCCGCACGTCCCGCCGCGTCGCCGCGCCCGACGACGGCTGCTACGTCCTGTTCACCTCCGGCACCACCGGCAGGCCCAACGGTGTGAAGGTCACCCACCGCAACGTCTCCAACCTCCTGCTCACCGAGCCGGGCGGCCTCGGCATCCGCCCCGGCGAGCGGGTCGCCCAGCTCCTCAACATCGCCTTCGACATGGCCGCCTGGGAGATCCTCGGCTGCCTCGCCCACGGCGGCACGCTCGTGATCCGCGGCAAGGACATCGCCGAGACGGCCCGCACGGCGGACGTCGTGATCGCCACCCCGACCGTCCTGGCCGGCATCGACCCCGCCGGCTGCGCCGCGCGTGCGGACGGTCGCCGTCGCGGGCGAGCCCTGCCCGCGCCCGCTGGCCGACCGGTGGGCCCGGCAGGCGCGCGTTCTACAACTGCTGCGGCCCGACCGAGACCACGATCGTCAACACGATGCAGCGCCACGACCCGCAGCGATCCGCGCTCACCATCGGCCGGCCCACCCCGAACAACACCGTCTACGTCCTCGACGACGCACCGGCCGCCCGCTGCCGATCGGCGAGGTCGGCGAGATGTGGGCCGGCGGCGACTGCGTGTCCGCCGGCTACCTCGACAACCCGGCGCTCAACGCCGAGCGGTACGCCCCGGACCCGTTCCTCGGCGGCGGCCGCCGGATGTTCCGCACCCGCGACCTCGGCCGCTGGACCCCGGACGGCGAGCTCGAGCACCTCGGCCGCACCGACGACCAGGTCAAGGTCCGCGGCTTCCGGGTCGAGCTGGACTCCGTCTCCGTCGGTGCTGGAGTCGGTGCCCGGCTGCACCCGGGCCGTCACGCTGAAGCGCGACGCCCGCAACCTGGTGTCCTTCGTCTGCCCGGCGGACGTCGACCCGGACGCGGCCCGGCGCGCGGTGGCGGACGCGCTGCCGTACTACTGCGTGCCGCCGGCGTGTCACTGCCGCTCGCGGACCTGCCCCGAGACCGACCGCGGCAAGGTCGACAAAGCGGCGCTGCTGCGGCATCGATCGAGGAGCGCATGGCGGTGGCCCGATGACCGACGTCCCCGCCCCGGCACCCGCCAGGACACAGCCGCGAGCTGCCCGCCGCTCCTGCCCGCTCCCGCGCCGCGCTGCTCAAACACCCCCGCCTGATGCACTACAACCGCCTGACCGCCCTGGTGCTCCTGGCGAACCTGGCCTTCCTCTGCGCCGAGTTGGCCCGCTGACCACCGCCGCACCGCTCGGCGCACGCCGCCCTGGCCAACTTCGCCCTGGCCGTCCTCGTCCGCCAGCAGTACGTCGTCAACCTGTTGTTCTGGCTGGCGACCTGGGCGCCGACGACCTGGCCGCTGCAGGTGCGCTGGACGCTCGCGAAGGTGTACCACTTCGGCGGGCTGCACGTGGGCGGGGCGCTGGCCGGGCCGCTGTGGTTCCTGGCGCTGACGCGTCACGGTGACCGCGGCGGACGGCGCCGACATCCCGCTGATCACGGTCGAGCTGGACCCTGGTCGCCCTCCTCGCCGGGATCGTCGCCACCGCCCTGCCGCCGTTCCGCTCCCGTCACCACGACCACTTCGAGAAGATCCACCGGTTCGGCGGCTGGACGCGCACTCGCGCTGTTCTGGGCGCACACCCTGCTCTCGCGCCGGGGCCCGGTCCGCTCGCGCGTCCTCGCCGTCGTCACGTTCAGCGTCGCCCTGCCCTGGCTGCGGCTGCGCAGGGTGCGACGTCCGCATCGAACGCCCCTCGTCGCACGTGGCGCTGGCCCGCTTCGACCACGGCGTGACCCCGTTCGCCGGCTCCTCCACCGCGATCAGCCGCAGCCCGCTCGCGCGAGTGGCACTCCTTCGCCAACGTGCCCGCCCCCGGCCGAGCCGGGCTTCCGGCTGACCATCTCCCGGGCCGGCGACTGGACCGGCTCGTTCATCGACGACGCGCCCGAGCGGGTGTGGGTCAAGGGCATCACCACCGCCGGCGTCGCCAACATCGAGACCCTGTTCACCAAGGTGGTCTACGTCGCCACCGGCAGCGGCATCGGCCCCTGCCTGCCCCACCTGCTCGCCGCCGAGGTGCCCTCCCGCCTGGTCTGGGCGACCCGCGACCCCCGGACGACCTACGGCGACGCGCTGGTCGACGAGATCCTCGCCGTCCAGCCGGACGCCCACGATCTGGGACACCTCCCGGCACGGCAAGCCCGACATGGTGCGGCTCGCGTACGAGGCGTACCGCGACTTCGGCGCCGAGGCGGTCATCTGCATCTCCAACAAGAAGCTGACCTGGCAGGTGGTGCACGGCCTGGAACGGCGCGGCATCCCGGCGTACGGCGCGATCTGGGACTCGTAACCCTGCTGAAGGAGACGGAAGATGAACAACCTGAAGATCGAACGCGACGGCCGGGTGGTGACCGTCCGTCTGCACCGCCCGCACGTCCTCAACGCGCTCAGCCGCGAGCTGATGGCCGAACTCCTCGACGTCCTCGGCCCGCTGGACCGCGACCCGGAGGTCGGCTGCTTCGTCATCACCGGCTCGGAGAAGGTCTTCGCGGCCGGCGCCGACATCAGGGAGATGGCCGGGAAATCGGCCGTCGACATGGTGGCCGAGGACTACTTCGCCGGCTGGGAGGACTTCGCCGCGCTGCGCACCCCGAAGATCGCCGCCGTCACCGGCTACGCCCTCGGCGGCGGTTGCGAGCTGGCGATGATGTGCGACCTCGTCATCGCGGCCGAGACGGCGCCACTTCGGCCAGCCGGAGATCAAGCTGGGCGTGATCCCCGGCATCGGCGGCACCCAGCGGCTGACCCGCCTGGTCGGCCGGGCCAAGGCGATGGACCTGGTCCTCACCGGCCGCACGATGGACGCCCAGGAGGCCGAACGCTGCGGCCTGGTCTCCCGCGTGGTCCCCGACGACCGGGTCCTCGCCGAGGCCCTGCAAGCGGCCACGGCCATCGCCTCGTACGGCCGCCGGCGGTCAGGGCGGCCCGCGAGTGCGTCGACCGGGCCCTGGAGACGGGCCTGCGCGACGGCATCCTCTTCGAACGGCGCGTCTTCCACGCCCTGTTCGCGACCGAAGACCAGAAGGAGGGGATGACGGCGTTCCTGGAGAAGCGCACAGCGCGCTTCCACGGACGCTGACGGACACCGGCTGTCACGAACGGGCCGGGGACGGGACACGCGGAGCGCGTCGGCCGCTCTCCCTCCCCGGCCACGTTCAGGGGCTGTGCCTGGTCAGGACACGGCCCCGGTCGGTACGCGCCGTCCGGTCAGCACTCGTACGCGTAGTACGGCTCGTCACCCGCGTCCAGACCGATCCTCCCGACCACGCCGGGGCCGATCTGGATGCACGAGGGGTCCCAGCCGTCGACTTCCACGCTGGCGGAGATGGTGTGCCCACAGACGTTGCGGATGTCCGCCCGCCCGGGGCCGTAGCCGCCGAGATCGGCGCAGCCCGGCTCCATGGCCTGGACCGGCGCTGCCGCCGCGGGTGCCGCCGAGGCGGTCCCCATGGCGGCCGGCACGGCCGGCAACGCGACCGCGGCGGCCGTCACCAGCGCGGAGCGAAGTCGAGTCATCAGGTGTCCTTCCCCCCGTTCGCGGCGGGCGGTCCGATCCGCCGCCGCACGGCGACGGCACTAAGCATGAGCGAGCGAACATGGAGAGCGCCGAAGGCGTATTTCACGCTCTGGGGTGAAATGTGCGCGTCAAACCCACTCCGGCGGAACGTCCGGATTCATCCGAGAGGCTATTCGGCCGTGGCCAACGCCCGCTCCACGCCCGGCTCTTGGGGCCCGAGGAAGCGAGGGTCAGGCCGGAACACCGCGTCCAGCGCCGCCTTCCCGGCGGCGAAGATCTCCCGGACACCGCCGTAGTACCAGGTCGCGTCATGCACGGCCTCCACCCCGACCCCGTACGACTCGACCCCCGCCGCCTGGCACAGCGCCACCGCCCGCCGGATGTGGAAGCCCTGGCTGATCAGCACGGCCTCGTCCACACCGAAGATCTTCTTCGCGCGCACGCAGGAGTCCCAGGTGTCGAACCCCGCGTAGTCACTGACGATCCGCCCGTCGGGCACCCCGTGCCGCGTCAGGTACACGCGCATCGCGTCCGGCTCGTCGTAGTCCTCGCGGCTGTTGTCCCCGGTGACGAGCACCACCTCGACCCGCCCCTTCCGGTACAGCTCCGCCGCCGCGTCCAGCCGGTGCGCGAGGTACGGCGAGGGCTCCCCGTCCCACAGCCCGGCACCGAACACCACGGCCACATCGGTGCGCGGCACGTCCGCCGCCGTACGCAGCCGGTCACCCGCCACCGCGTACATCCAGGTCGCCGGAAGCAGCGCCAGCACGCACCCGGCCATCACGGCCTGCACCAGCCGCCGCTGCCCCCGACGGGTGCGCGGCAGCCGCGGTCCGCGGAACTTCGGATGACGCATCGGACGGTCCCTCCCCAGGTCGGCGTCTCGACATTCGAGGGACGTCCGATCGGCCCGTCCGGTTCACCGCCGGGCAGGTGACCAGCTTCACTCGAAACCCAGAGTCTGCAGGTCAAGGGCCCTCACACCGACCATGTCCCACATCGTGAACCGCTGGAAAACACCCGTGACCCCCACGCAACGGGGAGGCAACGTGATGCCGCGACCATCAATGCATGCCCAGCCAGCTCAGTCTCGTCCCGCCGACCGCGGCCCGCCGCCCGGTCCCGCCCGCCCTCGTCGTCGTGGCGCACGGCAGCCGCGACCCGCGCGCGCTGAGCACGGTCCGCGCCCTCCTCGACCGGGTCCGCGCCCTGCGCCCCGGCCTGCCGGTGCACCTCGGCCACATCGAACTGAACGAGCCCCTGCTCCCCGACACCCTCGCCGCCCTCGGCGACACGGAGGCGGTGCTGGTCCCGCTCCTCCTCAGCCGCGGCTACCACGTCAAGCAGGACATCCCCGAGATGGCCGCGGCGGCCCGGGCGCGCACCCGCGTGGCGGCCCCCCTGGGCCCGCATCCCCTCCTGGTGGACGCCCTGCACGCCCGCCTGACGGAGGCCGGCTGGCGCACCCCCCAGGACGAGGCGACCCGCCGCACCAGCGCGGTGGTACTCGCCGCGGCCGGCTCCCGCGACCCGGACGCAAAGGCGGACACCGCCCGCACGGCCCACCTCCTCGCGGCCCGCCTCGGCGTCCCGGTCCTCCCGGCCTACGCCTCGGCCGCGACCCCCACGGTCCAGACGGCCGTCCGCACCCTGCTCGCAAGGGGCCGCCACCGCATCGCCCTCGCCTCCTACTTCACGGCCCCCGGTCGTTTCGCCACGGAGTGCGCCCAGGCGGCCCCCTGGATCGCGGCGGCCCCCCTGGGCACCCACCCGGCCATGGCCCACCTCCTCCTCCACCGCTACGACGAGGCACTGACAGCCTCGACCGCTGTGCCCGAGCTGGCTTCCGCTTAGATCGCGGGGTGGTGCAGTTCCCTCAGGGGCGCGGGGCTGTATCGATATGCGGCTCCGCCGCGTGGGCGCGACCATCCGCAAACAACCCGCACACGCCCGAAAAGAGAACCCGGCAAGCGAGCAGGCGCTTACTGTCGTCGCATGGACGGCACCGCACCACACCCCCCGGCCTACGACCCGACGTCAGTCGACCGCTGGGCCCCAGAGCCAGACAAACGCCCCGGCCGCACCGCCTTCCAACGCGACCGAGCCCGAGTCCTCCACTCCGCCGCCCTACGGCGCCTCGCCGGCAAGACCCAAGTGGTGACGCCCGGCACCATGGGCCCGGCCTGGGACGCCAGCCCCCGCACCCGCCTCACCCACTCCCTCGAATGCGCCCAGGTCGGCCGCGAGCTGGGCGCGGCCCTCGGCTGCGACCCGGACCTCGTGGAAGCCGCCTGCCTCTCCCACGACCTGGGCCACCCACCCTTCGGCCACAACGGCGAACAGGCCCTCAACGAGTTCGCGGCCGACTGCGGCGGCTTCGAGGGCAACGCCCAGTCCCTCAGACTCCTCACCCGCATCGAGCCCAAACGGTTCACCCCCGAAGGCTCCGTCGGCCTCAACCTCACCCGCGCCGCCCTCGACGCCGCCACCAAGTACCCCTGGCCCCGCGGCGCCCACCCCACCGACCCGGCATCGCGCAAGTTCGGCGTCTACGAGGACGACCGCCCCGTCTTCGACTGGGTCCGCAAGGACGCCCCCGGCACCCGCACCTGCTTCGAGGCGCAGGTCATGGACTGGTCCGACGACGTGGCCTACTCGGTGCACGACGTCGAGGACGGCCTGCACGCCGGCCACATCGACCCGAACTGCCTGCAGGCCGACCCCGAGCGACAGGACGTCTTCGAGGTCGCCCTCGGCCGCTACGTCCCGCCGACACCGACCCCGCAGAACTCGCCGAGGCCCTCGACCGGCTCCTCGCCCAGGAGTGGTGGCCGCACGGCTACGACGGCACCGCCGTCGCCCAGGCCCGGCTGAAGGACGCCACCAGCCAGCTCATCGGCCGTTTCTGCCTGGCCGCCGAGACCGCCACCCGGGCCGCGTACGGCGACCGGACGGCTCACCCGGTACGCCGCCGAACTGGTCGTGCCGCGCGAGACCCGGATGGAGTGCGCCGTCCTCAAGGCCGTCGCCGACCTCTACGTCATGCAGCGCGCCGAGCAGGAGCGCCTGCGCGCCGACCAGCGGATCGTCGTCGCCGAACTGGCCGAGGCGCTCACCGCCCGCGCCCCGGACGGCCTGGACCCGCAGTTCCGCGCCCTGTTCGACCGGGCGCCGGACGACCGTGCCCGCAAACGGGTGATCGTCGACCAGATCGCCTCCCTCACCGACGCGTCGGCCCGTTCGCTTCACGCCCGTCTGACGGGGCAGCGCATGAGACTGACGGGACACGGTGGGACCACGAGCACGCCCGAAGGTGACCCTCCGTGGCCTGATCGGGTCACTCCCTCTTCCCGCATCACGCTCCGTGCGGGACGCTCGCAAGTGGCGACACCCTTACGAGGAGGCATCAAGTGGTCGACGCGGATCAGACATTCGTCATCGTCGGAGGCGGACTGGCCGGCGCGAAGGCGGCCGAGACGCTCCGCGCGGAGGGCTTCACCGGCCGCGTGATACTGATCTGCGACGAACGCGACCACCCCTACGAGCGCCCGCCCCTGTCCAAGGGCTACCTCCTCGGCAAGGAGGAACGCGACAGCGTCTTCGTGCACGAGCCCGCCTGGTACGCGCGCAACGACATCGAGCTGCACCTCGGCCAGACCGTCGACGCGATCGACCGAACGGCCAAGACGGTCCGCTTCGGCGAGGACGGCACCGTCGTCCGCTACGACAAGCTGCTCCTGGCGACCGGCGCCGAGCCCCGCCGCCTCGACATCCCGGGCACGGACCTGGCGGGCGTCCACCACCTGCGCCGCCTCGCCCACGCCGAGCGCCTCAAGGGCGTCCTGGCCACCCTCGGCCGGGACAACGGCCACCTCGTGATCGCCGGCGCCGGCTGGATCGGCCTGGAGGTCGCGGCGGCGGCCCGCGAGTACGGCGCCGAGGTCACCGTCGTCGAGCACGGGCCGACCCCGCTGCACGGCGTCCTCGGCCCCGAGCTGGGCGAGCTCTTCGCCGAGCTGCACCGCGAGCACGGCGTGCGCTTCCACTTCGGCGTGCGGCTGACCGAGATCGTCGGCCAGGACGGCATGGTGCTGGCCGCCCGCACGGACGACGGCGAGGAGCACCCGGCGCACGACGTCCTGGCCGCGATCGGCGCGGCCCCGCGCATCGCGCCTCGCGGAGGCGGCCGGGCCTGGAGATCGCCGACCGGGCGCACGGCGGCGGCATCGTGGTCGACGAGCGGCTGCGCACCTCCGACCCCGACATCTACGCGGCCGGCGACGTGGCCTCCTTCCCGCACGCCCTCTTCGACACCCGGCTGCGGGTGGAGCACTGGGCCAACGCGCTGAACGGCGGCCCGGCGGCCGCCCGCTGCGATGCTCGGCCAGCGACGTGACCTACGACCGCGTGCCCTACTTCTTCTCCGACCAGTACGACCTGGGGATGGAGTACTCCGGCTGGGCGCCCCCGGGGTCGTACGACCAGGTGGTGATCCGCGGGGACGCCGGGAAGCGCGAGTTCATCGCCTTCTGGGTGAAGGACGGCCGGGTGCTGGCCGGGATGAACGTGAACGTGTGGGACGTCACAGAGCACGATCCAGCACCTGATCCGCTCGCAAGGCCCAGGTGGACACGGAGGCGCTGGCGACCCGCACGTCCGCTGGACGCTCGCCGCGTCCGCCGCGACCGGAGCCTCGGTCCGCCTCCGTCGAGCCGCTCGCGCGAGCCGGGGCAGCTGTCGCCGTGCCGGACGCCCCGTAGAATTCACGCGTGGCAGGACGGATCAACGACGAGGACGTGAAGGCGGTACGGGACGCGGTCCCGATCGACGCCGTGGTGTCCGAGTACCTCCAGCTGCGCAACGCGGGCGGCGGGAACCTCAAGGGGCTGTGCCCCTTCCACGACGAGAAGTCGCCGTCCTTCCAGGTCAGCCCGAGCAAGGGGTTCTTCCACTGCTTCGGCTGCCAGGAGGGCGGCGACACCATCACGTTCGTGATGAAGATCGACCACCTCTCCTTCTCCGAGGCGGTCGAGCGCCTGGCCGGCCAGGCCGGCATCACCCTGCGCTACGAGGAGGGCGGGTACAACCCCTCCCACCAGCGCGGCGAGCGCATCCGCCTGGTCGAGGCCCACAAGATCGCCGCCGAGTGGTACGCGGAGCAGCTCGCGACCAGCCCCGAGGCCGACACCGGCCGGATCTTCCTCGCCGAGCGCGGCTTCGACCAGGCCGCCGCCGTGCACTTCGGCGTCGGCTACAGCCCCCAGGGCTGGGACCACCTCACCCGCTACCTGCGCGGCAAGGGCTTCACCGACAAGGAACTCATCCTCTCCGGCCTCGCCCAGGAGGGCCGCCGCGGCCCCATCGACCGCTTCCGCGGCCGCCTGATGTGGCCCATCCGCGACATCGGCGGCGAGGTCGTCGGCTTCGGCGCCCGCAAGCTCTACGAGGCGGACAACGGCCCGAAGTACCTCAACACCCCCGACACGGCGATCTACAAGAAGTCCCAGGTCCTCTACGGCATCGACCTGGCGAAGAAGGACATCGCCAAGGCGCAGCCGCGCGGTCGTCGTCGAGGGCTACACGGACGTCATGGCCTGCCACCTCGCCGGCGTCACCACCGCCATCGCCACCTGCGGCACGGCCTTCGGCGGCGACCACATCAAGATCCTCCGCCGCCTGCTCATGGACAACGGCTCGGCCCGCGTCATCTTCACCTTCGACGGCGACGCGGCCGGCCAGAAGGCGGCCCTGCGCGCCTTCGAGGACGACCAGAAGTTCGCCGCCGAGACGTACATCGCCATCGCCCCGGACGGCATGGACCCCTGCGACCTGCGCCTCGCCAAGGGCGACGAGGCGGTCGCCGACCTGGTCGAACCCCGCACGCCGCTCTTCGAGTTCGCGCTCCGCCAGATCGTCGCCCGCTACGACCTCGACACCCCGGCGGGCCGCGCCGCCGCCCTGGACGAGGCGGCCCCGGTCGTCGCCCGCATCAAGAACAGCGGCGCCCAGCACGAGGTCGCCGTCCAGCTCGCCGGCATGCTCGGCATCCTCGACACCCAGTTCGTGGTCAAGCGCGTGGCCCAGCTGGCCCGCTGGGCCCGCGACCGCGGCGGCAAGGGCCCGGCCCCGGACCGGCACGCAGCAGGCAGCCGTACGCCGCCGCCCCAGCCGTCCGCCGCCCCCCGCGGCCCGGCCCTCAACCTCCGCAACCCCGTCTACGCCACCGAACGCGAGCTCCTCAAACTCGCCCTCCAGCGCCCGGAGTTGGTCTCCCCGGCCTTCGACGCGTACGGCGTCGACGAGTTCACCGCCCCGCCCTACGCCGCCGTACGCCAGGCCATCCTGGACGCGGGCGGCGCCGAGTGCGGCGTCGCAGGACCCCCAGGACTACCTGGTCCGGGTCCGCGAGGCGGCCCCCGACGACGCCGTCCGCGCGATGGTCACCGAGCTCGCCGTCGAGGCGATCATGCGCAGCAGACGGTCGACGAGACCTACGCCGGCGCCCAGCTGGTCACCGTCCGCCGCCGCGCCGTCGAACGCCGCATCCGCGACATCACCGGCCAGCTCACCCGCCTCGGCACCCACGGCGACCCGGCCCAGCTGGCCGCCGTGCAGAACGAACTGTGGGTCCTCCAGCAGTACGACCAGACCCTGCGGGAACAGGGCGCCGCCGCGCTCTGACGTCACCGCGCGGTCACGGACCGGACGCAAAAAGTCACCGCACGCCCCTCGTGGCGGCGATGTGTCGTACCCCACACTGGGTTCCGGTGCCTGAGTCCTCGGAGCGCGGCCGATCCGTCACCGACGGGTCCCAGACCCCCGCGGTTCCGCTCATCGCGTACGGGACGGAAAGCGGCGAGGCCGCCGACTCCGCCCCCGAAGTACCGCTGCCGCACACCTCGGGCAGCGATCATCCTGGAGGTCGCCCCCGTGCAGACCCAGACCCTCACCCAGACCGACGGCGATGCCGCCGTCGGCGCGACGGCACGGCGCCGGACGCGGAGGCCGACGCCCTCGCCGCGGTTCCGGCGCAGAGCCGTCGCCGTGCACCACCCCGAGACGGAACCGGAGCCCGGAGCCGGAGGAACCGCCCGCCGACGCCATCGAGACGGCCGAGGCTCCCGAAGCCGTCGTACCGGCCGCCGGCCCGCAGCCGACACCGGCGGGCCCTCCTCGGACCTGTTCCGCCAGTACCTGCGGGAGATCGGCCGCATCCCCCTGCTCACCGCGGCCGAGGAGGTCGAACTCGCCCGCCGCGTCGAGGCCGGCCTGTTCGCCGAGGAGAAGCTGAGCAGCACCCCCGACCTGGACAGCCAGCTCGCCCTCGACCTGGACCGGCTCGTCGTCATGGGCCGGATGGCCAAGCGCCGCCTGATCGAGGCGAACCTGCGCCTCGTCGTCTCCGTCGCCAAGCGGTACGTCGGCCGCGGGCTGACCATGCTCGACCTCGTCCAGGAGGGCAACCTCGGCCTGATCCGGGCCGTCGAGAAGTTCGACTACGCCCGCGGCTACAAGTTCTCCACCTACGCCACCTGGTGGATCCGCCAGGCCATGTCCCGCGCCCTGGCCGACCAGGCCCGCACCATCCGGGTCCCGGTGCACGTCGTGGAGCTGATCAACCGGGTCGTCCGCGTCCAGCGCCGCATGCTCCAGGAGCGCGGCTACGAGCCGACGCCGGAGGAGGTCGCCGCCCACCTGGACCTGCCGCCCGAGCGGGTCAGCGAGGTCCTGCGCCTCGCCCAGGAGCCGGTGTCGCTGCACGCGCCCGTGGGCGAGGAGGACGACGTCGCCCTCGGCGACCTGATCGAGGACGGCGACGCGACCAGCCCCGTCGAGTCGGCCGCGTTCCTGCTGCTCAGGGAGCACCTGGAGGCGGTCCTGTCGACCCTGGGGGAGCGGGAGCGGAAGGTCGTCCAGCTCCGCTACGGGCTGGCGGACGGCCGCCCCCGCACCCTGGAGGAGATAGGCCGCATCTTCGGCGTGACCCGGGAGCGGATACGGCAGATCGAGTCGAAGACCCTCAACAAGCTGCGGGACCACGCCTTCGCGGACCAGCTGAGGGGCTATCTGGACTGACGCCGTCCGCGGCCCCGCAGCTGCGGGCATGCGTGCCGCTGGGGGCGCGGACGGGTGGGCGCAGCGGCACCCCGCTCCGCCGGGTTGCGCACCCATCCGAGCCCAGCCCCGGCGCCGGGCGTCGAACTCAGTCGACCTCGGCCACCGCCTGCGCGAACTGCGCCTTGTACAGCCGCGCGTAGGCCCCGTCCGCCGCCAGCAGCTCCCCGTGCGTGCCCTGCTCCACGATCGACCCGTTCTCCATCACGAGGATCGTGTCCGCGTCCCGGATCGTCGACAGCCGGTGCGCGATGACGAACGACGTACGCCCGTGCGCCAGCTTCGCCATGGCCTTCTGGATCAGCACCTCGGTGCGGGTGTCGACCGAACTCGTCGCCTCGTCCAGCACCAGGATCACCGGGTCGGACAGGAACGCCCGGGCGATGGTGATGAGCTGCTTCTCACCGGCGCTCACCCCGGAGCCCTCGTCGTCGATCACCGTGTCGTACCCGTCGGGCAGCGTACGGATGAACCGGTCCGCGTGCGCGGCCCGCGCCGCCTCCTCGATCTCCCCCCGGGTGACCTCCCGGGACGCCCCGTACGCGATGTTCTCCGCGATCGTGCCGCCGAACAGCCAGGTGTCCTGGAGCACCATGCCGATCCCGGCCCGCAGTTCGTCCCGGGACATCCGCGCGATGTCGACCCCGTCGAGGGTGATCCGCCCGCCGGTGACGTCGTAGAACCGCATCAGCAGGTTCACCAGCGTCGTCTTGCCCGGCGCCCGTCGGGCCGACGATGGCGACCGTGTGCCCGGGCTCGACCTTCAGCGACAGGTCCTCGATCAGCGGCTTCTCGGGGTCGTAGCGGAACGACACGCGCTCCAGCGCCACCCGCCCGCGCAGCTCCTCGGGCCGCACGCCCGGCACCGGATCGGCCTCCTGCTCCTCGCGCGTCCAGCAGCTCGAAGACCCGCTCCGCCGAGGCGACACCCGACTGCACCAGGTTCGCCATCGACGCGACCTGCGTCAGCGGCATCGAGAACTGCCGCGAGTACTGGATGAAGGCCTGCACGTCACCGATGGACAGCGAGCCCGACGCGACCCGCAGCCCGCCGACGACCGCGACCAGCACGTAGTTGAGGTTCGACACGAACATCATCAGCGGCTGCATGACCCCGCTGTTGAACTGCGCCTTGAACCCGGCCTCGTACAGCGCCTCGTTCTGCTCGGCGAACTGCTGCGCCGACTCCTCCTGCCGCCCGAACACCTTCACCAGGGTGTGCCCGGTGTACATCTCCTCGATGTGCGCGTTCAGCTTGCCGGTCGTGCGCCACTGCTGCACGAAGTGCGGCTGCGACCGCTTGCCGACGCGCGTGGCGACGACGAACGACAGCGGCACGGTCACCAGCGCGACCAGCGCCAGGATCCAGGAGACGTAGAACATCATCGCCAGCACGCCGATGATGGTCAGCACCGAGTTGATGAGCTGCCCCATCGACTGCTGGAGCGTCTGCCCGATGTTGTCGATGTCGTTCGTGGCCCGGGACAGCACCTCACCGCGCTGGCGCTTGTCGAAGTACGACAGCGGCAGCCGCGACAGCTTCGTCTGCACGTCCTCGCGCATCCGGAACATGGTCCGGTTCACGGCCCGGTTCACCAGCCGCGTCGCCACCGCCATCAGCAGCCCGGCCACCGCGAACACGCCCAGCGCGAGCAGCAGCACGTGCCCCACGGCGTCGAAGTCGATGCCCTCGCCCGGGGTGAAGTCGGTGCTGCGCAGCATGTCGGCGACGTCACCGTCCCCGCGCTGCCGCATGGAGTCGAGGACCTGCTCCTTGCTCGCCCCGTCCGGCATGTCCCGCCCGACGATGCCCGCGAAGACCAGGTCGGTCGCCTTGCCGAGGATCTTCGGCCCGACGACGCTGCAGGCCCACGCTCAGCACCACGCACAGCAGCAGCACGTAGATGGTCAGCCGCTCCGGCCGGAACTGCGCGACCAGCCGTTTGCCCGACCCCTTGAAGTCCAGCGAGCGCTGGTCGGGGCCGCCCCCGGCCATCATCCGCCCCATCGGCCCGGCCATCAGGCAGCCTCCGCTTCCGTCAGCTGGGAGAGCACGATCTCCCGGTAGGTCTCGTTGTCCGCCATCAGCTCGTGGTGCCGGCCGGTGCCGACGACCCGGCCCTCGTCGAGGACGACGATCCGGTCGGCGTCCCGGATGGTCGCCACCCGCTGGGCGACGATCACGACGGTCGCCTCGGCGGTCTCCTGCGCCCAGCGCGGCCCGCAGCGCGGCGTCCGTGGCGTAGTCGAGCGCGGAGAAGGAGTCGTCGAAGAGGTAGATCTCGGGGCGCTGGACGAGGGTCCGGGCGATGGCGAGGCGCTGCCGCTGCCCGCCGGACACGTTCGTCCCGCCCTGCGCGATCGGCGCGTCGAGCCCGCCCTCGAGACGCTCGACGAACTCCTTGGCCTGCGCCACCTCCAGCGCCTGCCACAGCTCCTCGTCGGTGGCGTCCGGGTTGCCGTAGCGCAGGTTCGTCGCCACCGTGCCCGCGAACAGGTACGGCTTCTGCGGCACCAGCCCGACGGTCTTCGCCAGCAGCTTCGGATCGATCTCCGCCACGTCGACACCGTCCACGAGCACCTGCCCGTCGGTCGCGTCGAACAGCCGCGGGACCAGCCCGAGCAGCGTGGACTTGCCGCTGCCGGTCGAGCCGATGACGGCGGTCGTCTCACCCGGCCGGGCGACCAGGTCGACGGACCGCAGCACCGGCTCCTCGGCACCCGGGTAGCGGAAGCCCGCCCCGCGGATCTCCAGATGCCCGTGCCGGCGCAGCTCCCGTACGGGCGCGGACGGCGGCACGACGCTGGAGGAGGTGTCCAGCACCTCCTGGATGCGCTCGGCACACACCTCCGCGCGCGGCACCATCATGAACATGAAGGTGGCCATCATCACGGACATGACGATCTGCATCAGATAGGCGAGGAACGCGGTCAGGTCACCGATCTGCATCCCGCCGCTGTCGATGCGGTGCGCGCCGAACCACACCACGGCGATCGACGACAGGTTCACCACCGTCATGACGATCGGGAACATCAGCGCGAGCAGGTTGCCGGTGCCCAGCGCGAAGTCGGTGAGATCGGTGTTGGCCTTCCGGAAGCGCTGCTGCTCGTACTCGTCACGGACGAAGGCACGGATGACGCGGTTGCCGGTGATCTGCTCGCGCAGCACCCGGTTCACCGTGTCCAGCCGCTCCTGCATCGCCCGGAACAGCGGCCGCAGCCGCCGCACGATCAGCGTCACGCAGATGCCCAGCACCGGCACGACCGCCACCAGCACCCCGGACAGCGGCACGTCCAGGCCGAGCGCCAGCACGATGCCGCCCACGCACATGATCGGCGCCGACACCATCAGCGTGAACGTCATCAGCGCCAGCATCTGCACCTGCTGGACGTCGTTCGTCGTACGGGTGATCAGCGACGGCGCCCCGAAGTGACCCAGCTCACGCGCGGAGAACGACTGCACCCGGTCGAACACGGACGCCCGCAGGTCCCGCCCGAGCGCCGACGCCGTACGGGCGCCGTAGTACACGGCACCGATGTTGCACACGACCTGGACCAGCGAGATGCCGATCATCAGGCCGCCGTAGCCCAGGATGTAGCCGGTGTCGCCGTTCACGACACCCTGGTCGATGATGTCCGCGTTCAGCGTGGGCAGGTAGAGCGTGGCGCAGGTCTGCAGGAACTGCAGCAGCACCAGCAGGACGATGGGTTTCTTGTAGGGCCTGAGACAGGTCCGCAGGAGTCGTATGAGCACGCTGCTTCTCTCGGAGTGGGCGACGGGGAGGTTGGTTGCCCCTGGCCCCTATCGTCGAACACTCCACCCGCGTTACCTCAACCGAATTAACCCAACAGGCGGTCAAAACGCCCGGGGCCCCATCGAATCCTCCACACCGGTCGCTACGGACGCAGCGCCCCCGGATGCGTCTGCTCCCGCACCGACACGAACTGCTGGCGCACCGCCTGCCCCACGGCCAGTTCCTCCCCGGGCTCCAGCACCTGCGCTACCGCGCCCTGCCAGGCCGGCGGGGTCCGCGCGTCGAGCGTGCCCTGGGACACCCCGAGCGCCCAGGCCGCCTGCCGGGCGGCGCCGACCGCGGCGTAGTCCGCGGGCTGCGGCACCACGACCTGCGTCCCGAACAGCGAGGGCGCGGCGGCCTGCACGGCGGGCAGTTCGGCGGCCGACCCGAGCAGGAAGACCCGCCGCACCTCCACGCCCCGGCCGCGCAGCATGTCCAGCGCGTCGGCGAGCCCGCACAGCATGCCCTCGAAAGCGGCCCGCGCCAGATGCTCCGGCTTCATCGACTCGCGCCTCAGCCCCGCCAGGGTGCCCGGCGGTGTGCGGCAGATTCGGCGTCCGCTCACCCTCCAGATAGGGCAGCAGCACCAGCCCGTGCGACCCCGGCGTCGACTTCATCGCCAGCTCGGACAGGCTCTCCAGATCGGGCAGCCCGAGCAGCTCGGCGGTCGCCGCGCAGCGTCCGTACGGCGTTCAGCGTGGTGACGACCGGCAGGTGCATGCCGGTCGCGTCGGCGAGCGCGGTGATCATCCCGGAGCCGTCGACCAGCGCCTCGGGGTGTACGGCCATCACGGACCCGGACGCGCCGAGCGAGACGACCGCGTCGCCCGAGGCCGATGCCGAGCCCGAACGCCGCCGCCATGGTCTCGCCGGTCCCGGCGGAGATCAGCAGCCCCTCCGGCGTCGTGCCGGCCGCGTCGGACGGGCCGATCACCTCCGGCAGCATCACCTGGTGGCCGAGCGCCAGCTCGACGAGATCGGGCCGGTAGGCGCCGGTCGCCGCCGACCAGTACCCGGTGCCGGAGGCCCCGCCCCGGTCGGTGGTTCTTCTGACCGGCCGGCCCAGCAACTGCCACACCAGCCAGTCGTGCGCCTGCATGAGGATCGCCGTGCGCTGCGCGTTGTCGGGTTCGTTCCGGGCCAGCCAGCGCAGCTTCGTCACCGGCTGCGCGGCCTGTGGCACACAGCCCACCGCCTGCGCCCACGCCTCGCGCCCGCCGAGCGCGTCGACCAGATCGGCCGCCGCGACCTGCGTCCGCTTGTCGCCGCCGACCATCGCCGGCCGCACGGTGTTGCCCTGCGCGTCCAGCGGCACGACGGCGTTCTGCTGCGCCGACACGCCGATGGCCTGCACGCCTTCGAGCAGCCCGCCGCCCGCCGCCTCGCCCAGGGACAGCAGCCAGGCCTGCGGATCGACGTCGGACGGCCGGCCGCCGCCCTCGGGGCTCTCCACCGGATGCTGCGCATATCCCTGCCTGAGCACGGCTCCGGAGTCCGTGTCACAGACGACGATACGAGTGAAATCGGGCGAACTGTCCAACCCGGCGACTATCCCCATGGCCAAAATTCTGCCGCACGCTCCGCTCGGGTTGGGCCGGGGAGGCAGTGGGGCGTGTGTGTGGAGTTTCGGGTGCGGGTGCGTCGTGGCTGGTCGCGCCGTTCCCCGCGCCCCTCAGGGGGGCGGGGGTGCGCTCGGCGTCTGAGAAGGAACTGTTACGTGTTGCTTGTGCCCCAGTCGTCCTCGCCGCCGTTGTGGGTGGCTGCGGTCGCGGAGGTGGCGCACCCGGTCGGCCACCGAGTCGGGGACGCGGTCGCCCACCTTGTCGCTGACCACGTGATACGCCTTGCCCGCGAACTCGCGGCCCTGGTGGGCCGCCGACTCCGCGGTGTTGCGGACGGCGGGGTTCTGCGCGAACTGCTGGGCCGTCTTCTTCAACTGCTCGTAGCGCTCGCGCCCGGCCCTCGTGCCCAGCACGTAGCCCAGCGACGACTCCGGCGACGAACGTGAGCCGGTAACGCATGGCGGCCACCCTTCCCTTGCGTAGGTCTCCGGTGCGACATCGGCACCCCGAGGGGTACCGATTGGCGGAGCACCCCCCTGCTTGCGCTAATGTATGTGTCGCAGCGAGCGCAGCGCCCCCTGGCGGATACCCAGGTAGGTACGTTCGATGCAACGAGGCAATCCTCGGTAGCTCAATTGGCAGAGCAGCCGGCTGTTAACCGGCAGGTTACTGGTTCGAGTCCAGTCCGGGGAGCTCGGTCCTCCGTAGCTCAATTGGCAGAGCAGCCGGCTGTTAACCGGCAGGTTACTGGTTCGAGTCCAGTCGGGGGAGCATGGTGAAAAAGGACCCCTCACAGGGGTCCTTTTTCATGTCTGTTCCGATGTCCTGGGAACCGCGCGACTCCCGGCGCAGTCCTCATGGTCACGAAGGCCGCAGCGAAGCCGACCACCCGAAGCAGGAGATCGTATGAGCGGCTATGCTGCGGCAGACGGCGCGCACACATGTACGCGACACGCCGCTATGGGGCGGTAGCTCAGCCGGTTAGAGCAGCGGACTCATAATCCGTCGGCCGTGGGTTCGAGTCCCACCCGCCCCACCATGCGCCCCTGTGACCTGCGGAAACGTCTCATCTGGGGTGCGGATTCAGGGCGTTGGTCCACGGGGCTGAATCCGCTGCTCGTGAGTTCGACTTCGTTGCCATCAGCGTTAGTTGCGGCCATTTTGACCTGCGCAGACGTGTCAGCCCACGGCTGGAGGGTGGCGTCGTGGGTGGGTTGTGCGAGCGTCTGGACGTCGAATTCTGGACGCTGGCTGGACGCGAGGATCCGGAAGTGCTGCCCAGGGACTTTCGAGTGGGCGGGCCTGCCGGGCCGACGGGGCACGGACGCAGTCCGAATGGCGTGCGGTCCGAGTTGGGACGCGAAACAGCCCGTACTGGAAACGGCCCAGAGAGGACCGACAGGCGGGGCGGGAGCGGCCGGGCTGGGTGGCTCCCGCACATACAGCCGCCGGTCTTTCTGCTCATCCCGTTTCTCCCGGGGCAGCGACGCCTACCGCTGAGGCGAGACGTGGTCCGCTGCCCACGGCCGCCGAGCGCGTGCTGCTGGTGATCGCCGACGACGTGACGTGGTTCGACAAGGCCGACGTGGCCGTCGTCGGGTTCGTCGTACGGCGCGTCGCGGACGCTCCGATGTCGAGCACGGCCTTGCCCGACAGCGCGGCGGCGGGAAAGCTCCCGGTAGGCAGCCGGCGGGATGCTCACCACGACCCGGTCACCGGCGCGGGCCGCCTCCTCGGGTGTCGCGGCGCGGGCTTGCTGGCCGAGCTAGGCCACTGTCTCTGCCAGGGTCTGGGGACCGCGGGATTTGGACAGTAGGACATCGGCCGACCGTGATCGCGAGCCGGGCGAGGTTCGTGACGAACGACGGCCTGCTGCGCCCCGATCTCACCGCCGAGGATCTGGTTCTGTTCAGCGGCTTCCTGAGCCAGGACGCCCTGACGACCGGCGACAGCCATCCGGGCCAGGGGCGCCGCCTCCTGCGCATCTCCCTCGACCGTCTCAGCAGCCGCAACACCGCACCCCTACGAGTCTCGGTGACAGGGAGTACAGCTCTCACCGCAGCGGGCGCTGTTCGCACGAAGACGCCGGATGAAGAAGAGGAGGCCGACCTCTTGCGCGAGGTCAGGCTGGCGCCGTTCGCCGACGATCCGGCCGTCGGTCATGTAGGAGGAGTTCATGGCCTGCACCGAGATCTTGTCGCCGAAGTGTCACCTGATGACCACCGGGTGACCGCCACCCGCCGGGTGTTTTGTCGGAGCCAAGGAAACGATGGGAGACGTCACCGCGAGCAACCAGCCGCCGAAGCACCGCGCGAACGCCCGAACCGCGCTGGAAGGACATGTCATGACCGCTACCGCTCCCAAGGCCCCGACTGCAACAGGGGTGCGCTCCTGGTGGGGGATCCCATACGCCACCGCCGAGCGGTACCGCCGACCCGTGGTCGCGGACTTCGATCCAGACCGACCCTATGACCGCAAGGGTGTTGTCGCTGTCCAGCCCGACAGCGGCGACTGGCTCGAAGCGGACAGTGGGATGGGCGAGGACTGTCTGAACCTGAACGTGTGGGCCCCTGAGCAGCCGGCCGACAAGGCGCTCCCGGTGACCGTGTACATCCACGGCGGTGGATTCGAGTACGGCGCGAACACCCAGATCACCTCCAACGCCTCCGGTCTTGCCGCGACGGGGCGCGTGGTGAGCGTGTCGGTCAACTACCGGCTCGGCGCCCTGGGCGCGCTCTCGCTCTCCCAGTACGGCGGCGCCCTGGCTGAGGCCAGCAACCTTTTCCTCCAGGACGTCATCGCGGCGCTCACCTGGATCCAGCGGAACATCGCCCACTTCGGCGGCGACCCCGGCAACGTCACCGTCTACGGCCACAGCGCCGGCGCCTACTCCACCCTCGGGCTGCTCGGAGCCTCCTCCGCCGACGGCCTGTACCGGCGACTGGCCGGGTTCTCCGGCGGGCCCGCTCGTAGCGTCCCGGCCTGGTGGGCCGAGGAGCTCGCGCACCTGTTCGTCACCGAACTCGGCGTGGCGGACAACCCGGAGAAGCTGCTCGACCTCGACGCGGTCTCCCTGAGGGACGCCCTGCGCAAGGTCGCCCCGACGGACCTCGGAGTCCGCGGCGGGGTGGACAACAAGGCCACCGGCGTCGTCCTGGACATCGGGCAGCCGGGCGCGGTGGTGCACGCCCATCCCATGGACGTCCTGGCCTCGGGCGCGCACCGCAATGTCGACGTGCTGCTGAGCATGGCGAGTGACGACATGGGTTGGTGGGTGGCGAACGACCTCGACCGGTTCGACCCGGGCACCGTCGACCGCGTCGTCGACGAGGTCGCGGGGTGGCGTATTTCCCGCTCCCGCGCGAAGAAGATCGTCGATGCCTACGACCGGGGCGGCCGTGCCCCGGCCGAGGTTCGCGCCGCGGTTATGGCGGACTACCTCTTCGCGCTCCCCGCGGCCCGCGGCGCTCTGACCCACGCCGCCGCGGGCGGCAACGCCCATCTGCTGATGATCGGGCCCGCCGAGGGTGCGCCCGCGGTGCACGGCAGCGAGATGTACGCCCTGGTCGGCCAGGAAAAGCCAGGCCGCAGCCCCGAACAGGCCGAGCGTGACACGCGGATCCGCGACATCGTGCTCGACTTCGCAACCGGTGAGCATGCCCGCCTGTGGCCCGCCGTCACGGACCGGCCCATCTCGGGAAGCGTCGGCAACCCTCCCTTCGAGGCCACCGCCCACTACCAGCAGGCCCTCAGCCTGTGGGAGGGCATCGACCGCCCCTGACGGTCACCACGCGGTCCCCAGATGCAGAACGGCGCAGGGTCACCACTGAATGATCACCCGGGCAACTGTGCCTGGAGCCCCGGCTCCGCCTTCACATTCCCGGGGGACGAACAGAACAAGGAGCTCGGCATGAGCCAATCGACAGCAACCGGCGGCGCCGCGCCGGCGACAATGCGGGCCGTCGTCGTCACCCGGCCCGGCGGCCTCGACGCACTGGAGATCAAAAATGTGCCGTTGCCCGTCCGCAAGCCCGGCTGGGTGCGGATCAAGGTGAAGGCGTTCGGCGTCAACGAGTCCGAGGTCACCACCCGCAAGGGCGAGTCGGACGCGGTGGTCACCTACCCGCGCGTGCCCGGCATCGAGGGCGTCGGCGTGGTCGACGAGGCCGACGAGGAAAGCGGGCTGCGGCCAGGACAGCAAGTGGCCACGATGATGGGCGGCATGGGTCGCTCGTACGACGGCGCGTACGCCCAGTACGTCACCGTCCCCGCCGGGCAGGTCATCCCGTTCGAGACCAGCCTGCCGTGGGACGTCGTCGGCGCGCTGCCCGAGATGTTCCAGACCGCCTACGGATCCCTGACCCGCGGCCTGGACCTCACGGCCGGGCAGACGCTGCTGATCCGCGGCGGCACCTCCACGGTCGGGCTGAGCGCGGCCACCATCGCGAAGGACCTCGGCGCCACCGTCATCTCCACCACCCGCAGCCCCGGCCGGGCCGGGGAACTGCGGGCCGCGGGCGTCGACCATCCCCTCGTCGACAACGGCACCCTCGCCGACCAGGTGCGCGAGCTGATCCCAGACGGCGTCGACGCCGCCCTGGAACTGGTCGGCTGCTCAGTCCTCCCCGACACCCTCCGCACCGTCCGCCGGCACGGCACCGTCTGCTTCACCGGAGCGCTGGCAGGCCAGTGGTCCATCCCGGACTTCACCCCGTTCATGATCCCCTTCGGGGTACGCCTGACCTCCTACGGCGGTCAGGCCGCCGACCTGCCGGCCGACGTCTTCGCCCACCAGCTCCAGGCCATCGCCGCCGGACGCCTCAACGTCCCGGTCGCGAAGGTCTACCACGGCCTGGAACAAGTCCGAGACGCCCAGGCCGACCTCGAATCCGGCACCACGCCGGGCAAGCACGTCGTCGTCCTGGACGACTGAAAGAAACACATCCCCTGGTTCGCCGACAGGCACCGGCTGGGGCATGCACAAAGAGAGGGAGGACGCCGTGGGCGTCAACAAGGAAGAAGTCAGCAAGACCCTCATCGAGCTGGAGAAGTCGTACAACGAACGCTTCAGCGCCGGCGACCCGGGCGGCTACCTGGACGGCTTCGCGGACGAGGTGAGCTACTTCGACCCGATCCTCGAGAACATCGTCGTCGGCAAGGAGAAGACCGTCGCGTGGCTGTCGTCCATCTACTCCCACCCGCACATCGTGCGCAGCGAGTACCTCAACCCGACGGTCCACGTCGGCGACAGCGGCGACTTCGCCGTCCTGGCTTACAACCTGAAGACCTACGTGCTCGACGAGGACGGCAACGAGAAGCAGCGGCGCGCCTGGAACGCCACGCACGGCTACCGGCTCGTCGACGGCCAGTGGCTCATCGTGCACTCCAACTGGGCGTTCTCCCAGACCGTGACCGAAAGGATCGCCTCCTGACCGCGGCGCAGCCTGCGAGCCCCAGCCTGACCGGGTTCCTCCGGCATGGCGAGCAGGGCCCCGCCTGTGCCGCCGGCATCCGGCCAGTGGTCGTCCCAGCCGCACCGATCAGCTCCGAGACACGCCCCGCGACACCAGCGCACCCGAATGACCGAACGTCAGGATCCCATGATCACCGACACCGCAACCGACGCCTACAGCTCCTTCACCGTGACCGACCTGGAATCGACCGGCACCTTCTACCACGACGTACTCGGGCTGCACGTCGAAGACCGGGACGCCATGCTCACCATCCGCCTCCCCGGCGGTGCGAGCACCGTCGCGTACGCCTCCCGCAACCACCAGCCAGCACGATTCACCATCCTCAACATCGTCGTCCCTGACCTCCCCAGTACTGTCGCGGACCTCACCCGGCGCGGCGTGGATTTCGAGCACTATGAGGGAGTGCAGATCGACTCGGACGGGATCTACCGCGCCAACGGCCCCTGGTTCGCCTGGTTCACCGACCCCTCCGGCAACGTTCTTGCCGTCTGTGAACGCGACCTCCGCACGGCCGGCGCGAGGCGTACCGGCTGATCGACGGCGAGTGGCACGTCGGGCACTCCCACTGGGCGTTCACGCAGACCGCGAAGGCGGCCGTCTCCTCCTGACGGGCAAGGCGCCTCCGCCGCGTTGCGTCACGCGTCGGTCCTCGCCTCGCGGGTGGCGAAGGCGGCCGGGGTGAGACCGGTGCGGTCGCGGAAGAAGCGGCCGAAGTTCGCGGGGTCGGTGAAGCCGAGGTGGGCGGCCACCGTCCGGGCGTCCCATCGGGCACCTCCCAGCAGGCGCCGGGCTTCGAGGAGGCGGCGTTCGTCGATGAGTTCACGTACCCCCTTGCCGGTGGCGTCCCGGGCGGCGCGGCTGAGGGTGCGGACCGAGCAGTCGAGCAGCTCGGCGTAGTCCGCGGCTTGGTGCAGCTCCCGGAAGTGCAGTTCCAGGGCGTCCAGGAAGCGCACGTACCGGTCGATGCGGCCCGTGTCGGCCGTGGCTGTGGCGATGGGGGTGATGCCCGGGGAGTTGGTCAGGCGCAGCAGCAGCGATTCGAGCAGGCTGCGCCGCAGGGCGTGGTGGATGTCGAGGGGGCGGCGCCCCAGTGCGCGGTGTTCGTCCAGGAGCTGGAGCGCCGTCTGCTGGAGCCAGGCGGCGTCATCGGCTTGCGGGCTCAGCACGGCCGGGGCGTCGTGCGCGGTGAGCGGGGCCAGCAGAGGGGCGATGTCGGGCCGCAGTACATCCGGTTCGAACAGGACGAACGGGCCGCGGGCGGAGCCGGGCGGATGAAAGCACAGCGTGTGTCCGGGACGCACCCAGAGCCACTGGCCGGGGGCGACGGTCCGCGTGACGTGGTCGACGTCGTGCAGCAGCTCGCCCTCGGTGACCGCGATGAGGTAGTGGAAGGTGGCGCGGACCGGACGGGGCGGGCTCCATGGCCAGTCGTCGTGCTGGGCGAAGAAGTCCTCGATGGTGTTCACCTCGAGGCCGTACGGAGTACCGACCGGGGGCTGGAAACCGTACAGCGGAACCGTGGCCGGTTCAGCCCGTCCGCTTGGGCTGGGGTGTCGCTTGTCGACCATCATGTGTCCGCAGTTTACTGCGCCTTATACCGGTTTCGGGGAGAGAGTGGGAGGTGCCGCCACGACCGTGCGGCGCGCCACTCGCGTCATGGGGTGCCCAGCCCGCGCTCACCCGATGAAGGAAACGTTCATGAACGGAACGGCCCTGCACAAGACCGCCGCCGCCTGCGCCGATGAGCTTCCCGGAGCCCAGCTCGAGCATCCCTTCGGTGACGACTGGGAGGTCTTCAAAGTACGAGGCAAGGTGTTCATGCTGATGACCGAAGTCCCGGGGCGTCCCGTCGTGATCCTCAAGGCGGACCCCGGCGAGGCCCAAGCCCTGCGGCAGCAGTACAGCCACATCACCCCCGGCTACCACATGAACAAAAAGCACTGGATCACCCTGGAGAGCGGAGAAGGCGTCGACAAGGAGCTCATCAAGGAACTCGTCACCGACTCCTACCGGCTCGTCGTCGCCCACCTGCCCAAGGCTGAGCGGCCCGTCGACCCCCACACCTACGGCACCGGCGCACGGGCGGCCCGATGAGCGCGGCCGGTGACCGGCTCCAGGACACCGCCCGCAAGGTGGCCCTGACCCTCCCCGACGTCAGCCACGGATACCCCTTCACCCCGGGACTCGACGTGTACAAGGTCGCGGGCAAGGTCTTCCTGATCGTCACCGACGACCCGGACGAGCAGATCATCACGGTCAAGTGCGAACCCGAACACGCCCGCGCGCACGTACGCGACTACGCCTCGATCACACCGGGCCGCTACCTCGACAAACGCCACTGGATCTCGCTCGGGCCAGGACCCGGCATCACCGAGCGACTGGTCACCGACACGGTCGAAAATTCCTACGACCTGGTCGCCGAGCGGCTGCCGCGACGCGACCGCCCCGGGGCTCGATGAGTTCCGCGAGCTTCCCCACGAGCGGCTGAGCCGACGTCTGTCAGTGTCCCGTGCAAGGCTCGCCACTGTCCGCACACGTCCGCCTCCGACCCGAGAGACCAATGGAACCGACCGAAGCGACCCTGCCGCTCTTCGGCGAGGAGCCCGCCCGGCCCCTCGCCGACCGCCTGCGCCCCACCCGGCTGGACGACGTCGTCGGGCAGGACCACCTCCTTGCCCCGGACGCCCCGCTGGGCCGCATGGTCGCCCAGCAGCGCCTCGGCTCCGCCGTCCTGTGGGGCCCGCCCGGCGTCGGGAAGACGACTATCGCCCGGCTCCTCGCGGACGCCGGCAACCTGGCCTTCGAGCCGGTGTCGGCCACCTTCTCCGGCGTGGCCGATCTGCGCAAGGTCTTCGCCACCGCACGAAGCCGACGCGGCATCGGCCAGGGCACCCTGCTGTTCGTCGACGAGATCCACCGCTTCAACCGTGCCCAGCAGGACAGCTTCCTGCCCTACGTCGAGGACGGCACAGTCACCCTGATCGGCGCCACCACGGAGAACCCGAGCTTCGAACTCAACGGCGCCCTTCTCTCCCGCACCCAGGTCCTCGTCCTCAAACGCCTCGACGAAGCCGCACTGTCCACGCTCCTCGACCGCGCCGAGCAGCTCACCGGCCACCATCTGCCCCTGGACGACGACGCCCGCCGCGCACTGATCGCCATGGCCGACGGCGACGGCCGCTACCTCCTCAACATGGCCGAACAGATTCAAGCCCTCCCGGACACCGAAACCACCCTGGACACCGCCGGGCTCGCCCATCACATCCAGCAGCGCGCCCCCTTGTACGACAAGGCGCAGGAGGGCCACTACAACCTGATCTCCGCGCTGCACAAGTCGATGCGCGGCTCCGACCCGGACGCAGCCCTCTACTGGCTCGCCCGCATGCTCGACGGCGGCGAGGACCCGCTGTTCGTCGCCCGCCGCCTGGTCCGCTTCGCGAACGAGGACATCGGCATGGCCGACCCGCACGCCGTCCAGCAGGCCCTCGCCGCCTGGGACGTGTACGAGCGACTGGGCTCCCCCGAGGGTGAGTTGGCGATCGCCCAGGCCGTCGTCTACCTCGCCACCGCCCCCAAGTCCATCGCCGTCTACCGCGGCTTCAACGCAGCACACCGATCAGCCCGGCACACCGGCTCACTCATGCCGCCCGCCCACATCCTCAACGCCCCGACCCGGCTGATGAAAGACCTCGGCTACGGCAAGGACTACCAGTACGACCCGGACACAGCCGACGGCTTCTCCGGTGACGACTACTTCCCCGACGACATGGACCGCGAGACGTACTACCAGCCCACCCGCAACGGCTACGAAGCCCAGATCACCGAGCGCCTGCGCCACTGGGCCGCTCTGCGTGCCCGCCGGCAACGCGGCTGACCGGCCGCCGCCCGCGATGTCCTTTCCGAAGGAGAGAACAGATGGCAGGCCGGACAGCAGCAGACTTTTCGATGGTGTCCCGCCGAGTGGTGTAGCAGCGATCTCTGCATAGCCCCTGGTCATGGGGCGGCCATCGCGCAACTCTCCGAGTAGCGAAGCTCGTTGAGTGAGAGGTGACACGATGGCCTTGTCCCAGCATGACTTACTCCGCCTGATGGAGTCACTGCGTACGGCGGACGGAATCGAGTTGATCAGGGTCCTGGCCCAGCGGTCCTGCAGGAACTCATCGAGGCCGAGGCCATACCGCCTCGGGTAGGCGGTCGGCGAGAGGCTTGACGCCCGTCCGTGCGACCGCGCGGACTCTACTGCCTGAGGTCGATCATGCGGACCGGCTGCCCCGTCGTGCGAGCAATGGTTTCGAAGTCGCGGTCGAAGTGGAGCAGGGTGAGGCCTGCTTCTTCCGCGGCGGCGGCCACCAGGAGATCGACGGGGCCCGCGCTGCGGTGTTCCCCTTTGGTGGTCAGTTGTTCCTGGACGATGCGGGAGCGGCGGTAGATGCCGTCAGGCATGGGGCACCACACGTAGTGGGCGTCGAGTGCAGCCTTCAGTCGCGCGCGGTCCGCGGCTGAGCGGGCCGAGTAGAGGACCTCGAGTTCGGTGATGTCGCAGATCGCGACGAGGCCGGCGCCGATCCTGTCGTCCCACTCAGTTGTGGTCTGGCGGAGCAGGACGCGGGCGAGGGCGGAGGTGTCGATGAGGTAGTCGGCGACGGTCACGGCCGGTACTGGTTCTTGTTCAGGAGAATGTCGATGTCCAGGGCTCCGTCGGTCACCAGTTGCCGGGCGTCTTCGAGTGCGCGCAGGCGCCGGTAGCGGGCGGTGACCTCGCGCAGGGCGGTGTTGATGGTGTCGCGCTTGGTGGTGGTGCCGAGTTCCTTGGCGGCTTCTTCCAGTGCCTCGTCGTCGAGGTCGATCACGGTGCGACTCAAGATGGCCTCCTCATGCACACTGCGGTGTATATCAATATACATGATCGATTGTATATCGATGGGTTGGCGCACCCCTCGGTGGTCTGTTTCTCAGATCTGTGGCCTTGCAGCGAGTGCGTCAGAAGAGGGGTGTGCGCAAGGGACTTCCCGGGGGCTCCTAATCCTTGAGTAAGCGGTTCCGGTTGGCTCCGTCAGGGGCGGTCCGGACTGTCGATGTGGTGCGGTTCGCAGCGGCCTCGTGGGCACCGGGCTGACCCCTCTGGGTTCCTGGTCCTCTGAGACCTTCTGAAAGACCGGTGGCGCCCGGTGTCTTCGGGCCGCTGCGAAACTCACCGGCCTGGGCCGAACGTTGATCGTCGTGGTGCAAGCCCACCGCACGGTGACCCCCGCCAACTCCGCGAGCCGTCCGAGCTCTGATCGAGACCGGGGCCCGTGTGGTGCGCTGGTGCCACGAACGGCTGGTGAGATGGCGGACCGTCGAGTCCTGGGATTAGGTCGCCGCGTGGCCCGCACAGGCTTGTCACCTGCGCAAACGCACGAGGAGAGGAGAAGGGCTTGAGCGTGTTCTGCGGGATCGACTGGGCCGAGTCGCACCATGACGTGGCCCTGGTCGATCGAGGACGGCCAGTTGCTCGCCAAGCGCCGCATCAGCGACGACCTCGCCGGTTACCGGCTGCTGCTGGACCTGCTCGCCGAGCACGGCGACAGTCCGAGACGCCGATACCGGTGGCCATCGAGACCTCCCGCGGCTTGCTCGTGGCCGCCTTGCGCACCGGCAAGCGGAAGATCTTCGCCATAAACCCGCTCGCCGCTGCCCGCTACCGGGATCGGCACGGCGTCTCCCGCAAGAAGTCCGACCCCGGCGACGCTCTGGTGCTGGCCAACATCCTGCGCACCGACATGCACGCCCACCGGCCGCTGCCTGCCGACAGCGAACTCGCCCGCGCCATCACCGTCCTGGCCCGCGCCCAGCAGGACGCCGTCTGGGCCCGCCAGCAGATCGCCAACCAGGTCCGCTCGCTGCTGCGCGAGTACTACCCCGCGGCCCTGGACGCCTTCCCGGCAAGCAGGGCGGCCTGACCCGCCCCGAGGCCCGCGCGGTGCTCGCCCTGGCCCCGACCCCGGCGCGGCAGCCCGGCTGACCCTGCCGCAGCTGCGGGCCGCGCTCAAACGCGCCGGCCGCAGCCGCGGCATCGACGCCGAAGCCGAACGCCTCCAGACCGTCCTGCGCGCCGAGCAGGCCCACCAGCCCGCGCTCGTCGAGGACGCCATGGGGCAGCAACTGCTCGCTCTGCTCACGCAGCTGGACGCCGCCTGCCAGGCCGTTGACGACCTCGCCGAGGCCGTCGGAGGCGTTTTCGCCAGCACCCGGACGCCGAGGTCCTGCTCAGCTTCCCCGGCCTGGGCGCCAGCTCGGCTGCCCGGGTGCTCGCCGAGATCGGCGACGACCGGGCACGGTTCGCCGACGCCCGGGCACTGAAGGCATACGCCGGATCGGCCCCCATCACCCGGGCCTCCGGCAAGAAGCGCTTCGTCGGCACGCCGGTTCGTCAAGAACAACCGCCTCGACCAACGCCGGCTACCTCTGGGCCTTCGCCGCCCTCACGGCCTCACCCGGAGCCGGCGCCCACTACCGGCGACGGCGCGAACACGGAGACTGGCATGCCCAGGCCCAACGGCACCTGTTCAACCGCTTGCTCGGCCAGCTCTACCACTGCCTGCAAGACCCGCCAGCACTTCGACGAACAACACGCCTTCACCTCCCTCCCGGCGGATCTGGCCGTAGCGGCTTGACTTCTTAGGCACGTGAGATGTCTTTCAGCGTTCGAACTTCCAGGTGAGGCGGGAGGGTCGTCACAGGTGAGAACGGTTCCGGCGACCGCCTTTAAGCCAGTCGGACAGGTTGAGCGAGGGAGTCGAGGTGGTGCCGGAGGCCAGGGTGCGTGCCCAGGCCGAGCACCGTGGCCGCGCCGCAGGCGACGCCACGAGGAACTTGTTGTCCGACATGACGTACTCCTGGACGTGTGCCTTCAGGGGCTGAAACCTGTGCCGTACGCGACCTGCAGCTCGGCGGACGACACCGCAAGCAAGGCGGGGAGCCGGATCCACGGCGGTGCCCCGCTGTCGTTTTTGCGGCGAGCCTGGTCGCCGTACTGCCCTGCTCCCCGAATCGACCGCTCCAGCCACACGGTTGGCCACACTGGAACTCGGCCAGGCCGCGCGTAGACGTTTGGCCTGTGACCACTGCCATGGAGGAGGCTCTGCCTCAGCACCCGGGGGAGAGCCTCCGCGCGGTTGGAAGGGGAGTCCGCTGCGGGTGGGCTCGAGATCCCCTCCCGAGCTGGGGCGCTGGTCTTCGTTCCCGGCCTGGACCAAGCTCCGCCCTGGCCCCGCGCCCGCAGGGACGTTCCCACATGATCACGGAGGCGTCGGGCTACCAGACGTTGGCCCATGCACTTGGGGGGGCGATCCACCTGCCCTTGAGTCGCTGCGCGTTGGAAAGGGAATCCGCTGCGCATGGTTCGAGACCCTCTCCTCAGCTGGGGAGAGGGTCCGTGAACCGGGTGAGCGTGCTCATCCGGGACGCGTTCTGGACGCAGGTTGGACACAAGGATCGGAAAAGACTGACAAGGGCCGGGAAGGACTGAGGCGCCAAACCGCGTCTGACCTGGGAAAACGGCCAAGATGAGCATAGATCGACAAGGGTCGCCAAGATCCTCAAAGGACTCAAATCCGTCGGCCGTGGGTTCGAGTCCCACCCGCCCCACCACTCGCTACACGCGCAGAACCGTTTCTACTCGCACAGGCGCGAGAACGGGGGCGCCGCTCCCGGGTGGCGTCCTCGGTTCACTCACCCGGCTCCGCTTCGGCCGCCCTGCCCAGGTGCACAGGCCGGGTTATCGAGGCCGGCGGGTGGAAAAGGAGGCGATCAGCGCGGCCGTGAGGAAGCAGCCCGCGCTGATCACGGAACCCGCGCGCATTCCCTTCTCGAAATGCGCTGTTCCGCCGATCAGAGAGCCGAGCAGCGCCACGCCGATCGCGCTGCCCACCTGACGGCCGGCGTTGAGTACGCCAGAGGCGATTCCCTGACCGCTCGGGGGAGCCGACTCCACGACCGCCGCCACTGCCGCGGGCATGGTGAACGCCGTGCCGAAACCGATGGCGACCAGGGGCGGCACCAGCGCCCAGTACGGCGTCGACCGCCCGGCGACGAGCAGGGCGAGGAATCCGGCGGCACCGGTCAACAGGCCCAGCACCATGGGCGGGCGGGGGCCGGTGCGGGCGGTGAGCCGGCCGCCCAGCGCTGAGGCGAGGCCGGCCATGGCGGTCTGCGGCAGCATGGCGAGCCCGGCCCACAGCACCGCGTAGTGGCGGTACTGCTGGAAGTAGAAGGTGACGACGAACAGTTGCCCGTAGAAGCCGGTGTTGAGCAGCAGTCCGACGGCCGTGGCGCCCGAGAAGGCGGGGTGCCGGAACAGCGACAGCGGGAGCATGGGGTTCGTGGTGCGCCGCTCTACGAGCAGGAAGGCCGCCCCGCACACGGCGAACAGGGCGAAGGCGGCCAGGACGGCCGGTGCGGACCAGCCGCGGTGGCCGCCCTCGATGACGGCCAGGGTCACGGCGCCGAGGGCCAGGACGCCGAGGAACTGGGCGGGCAGGTCCAGCCCCTTGACCCGCCGTGGCTGCGGCGCGCGTACACAACGGGCCGTCAGCACCATGCCCAGCAGGCCGAAGGGCAGATTCACGTAGAACACCGAGCGCCAGCCGAACGCGGCGACGAGCAGGCCGCCCAGCACCGGGCCCGACGCGGCGGCGATGCCTCCGATGGCTCCCCACAGGCCGATGGCCCGAGCCCGGTCCTCCTGGCGGGCGCAGGAGGAGTGGATCAGCGCCAGCGAGGTGGGCACCACCAGAGCGGCGGACAGGCCCTGCAGCAGTCGCATCACCACCAGGAACCCCAGTGACGGCGCCAGTCCGCAGCCGACGGACGTGGCCACGAACAGCCCGAGGCCGGTCTGGAACACGGGCTTGCTGCCCAGCCGGTCGCCGATCGCGCCCGCCGGCAGCAGGAGCCCGGCGAACACGACGGTGTAGCCGTCCGCGACCCACTGGGCGCCGGTCAGGCCGCCGCCGGTGGCGAGGTCCGCGCCCATCGGAGGCAGGGCCACGGTCACGATGGTCGCGTCCAGGATGACCATGAAGTACCCCAGGCACAGTGCGACCAGGGGGCCCATCAACACCTCCGCGGATCAAGGGCGTCGGCCGTTTTCCAACGTAGCCCCGGAAAGCTTCGAGCCCGGTCGAAATATGCCGCGGTCGACAGTCGGGTAAAAGGCCGCGGAAATCGGCATAAGAAGCGGCGCAAAAGCACGGCGGCGTACGATGGCCGCTACATCGATGTGCCGGGAGAGCCATGCGTGAATGGGCGGGAGACGCGAATTTCCTCAGTCCGGCCGCCCTCATCGGAGACCGGACCCGGGCCCGGATCCTGCTAGCCCTGCTGGACCGGCGGGCTCTCGCGATGACCATGCTCGCGACGGAGGCGGGAGTGGCGCCGTCCACGGTCAGCAGCCACCTGGCCCAGCTGGTGGACGGCGGGCTGCTGACGGTCCGTCGGCAGGGACGCCACCGCTACTACAGCCTCGCCTCGGCGGAGGTCGCCCACGCCCTGGAGTCGCTGGCCGGCCTGGCCCCGCCCTTCACCCCGCGCTCGCTGCGCTCCGCGACCCGCGCCGCAGCCCTGCGCCTGGCCCGCACCTGTTACGACCATCTCGCGGGGCACCTGGGCGTCGGCCTCATGGGGGCGCTGATCGAGCGCAAGGTGCTCGTCGGAGGTGACGGCGTGCACGATCCCGACCGATCGGTCCGCGACCGGCTGTCCACGGCGGGACGGGATCTCGCCTACGACGTCACGCGGGACGGCTGGCGGACGCTGGGCGAGGTGGGCGTGACGGCGCCGCGCACGAACCGCCCGGCCGTGCGCTACTGCGTCGACTGGACCGAGCAGCGCCACCACCTGGCCGGTGCGGTCGGGGCTTCGCTGCTCGAACGGCTCCTGGAACTCGGGTGGGTCGTCAGGGCATCCGAGAGCCGGGTGATCCGTGTGCCGGAGGAGGGCGTGCGCGGGCTGCGCGACTGGCTGGGGCTCGATGTGGACGAGCTGCGCACGCGTGCGGCCGCGTGAGCGGGCTGGGTCATCCGCCTTGGGGTGATCGTGTGGGCTGCGGCCCCGCGGTGGCCACCGTCGTGCCGTGGCGGCGTTGGCGGCGGGTGTAGGCGGAGACGGCCTGCCAGAGGTCGCGGCGGTCGGTGTCGGGCCAGAGGCCGGGGGTGAAGTGCAGTTCGGCGTAGGCCGTGTGCCAGGGCAGGAAGTTGGAGACGCGTTGTTCGCCGCCCGTGCGCCAGAGCAGGTCCACGTCCGGCATGTCCGGACGGGGCAGGTGCCGTGCGAAGTCGTCCTCGGTGATCAGATCCGGGTCCAGGTGGCCGGCTCGGGCCCGGCGGACCAGGGCGGCGGCGCCGCGGGTGATCTCGTCCCGGCCGCCGTAGTCGATGCACATCGTCAGGGTCAGGGCGGTGCGGGTGCGGGTGGTGCGCTCCCGCAGGTGGAGGAGATCGACCAGGTCGGGCGGCAGACGGCGGGCGCGGCCGTGCCAGCGCAGCCGGACGTCGAGGTCCCGGAAGGGGTTGTCGACCAGTTCACGGTGCAGGAGGCCGAGGATCGCGTCGACCTCTTCCGCGTCGCGGTTCCAGTTCTCGGTGGAGAAGGTGTAGAGGGTCAGGTGCCGCAGGCCGATGTCCAGCGCGCCGTGGACCACCTCACGGACGGCGGTGGCGCCGGCACGGTGCCCTTCGTGCCGGGGCAGGCCCCGCTGCTGGGCCCAGCGGCCGTTGCCGTCCATGATCACGGCGACGTGGGTGGGCAGCTGGCCGGGCGGGATCAGCGGTGGTCGCCGGCCGCTGGGGTGGGGTGGCGGGGGGCGGAAGGTGGCGGTGGGTGCCGGTCGGGTGGCGGGGGGCCTGTCGCGGGCGGCCCTGGGTGCGGGCGGCACCGTCAGTGGGGTCAGGCCCCAGGCCAGGGTGGCGCGGGCCCGGGCGGGGGCGAGGATGCGGGCGCGGGTGAAGGGTGTGGGCCGGGGCGGGGTTCGCAGAAGGGCCGGGCCGGCGGTGTCGATGGCGTCGAGCTGGGCGCGCAGCAGGGCCGCCATCGTGTGCAGGACGGTGGCGGGGCCGGGGTGCATGCCGCGGCTGAGACTCTCCTGGGTCACCCACTGGCGGGCCAGGCCGGTCAGCTGCGTGATCAGGGCGGACACGGCGGGGCTCCAACGGCGGTGCGCCAAGTCGTCCGCGGACCCGGGGTGGTTGTCCAGGGCCTCGTCGGGCACCAGGAGGTCGCCCTGGGCGAGGTCGGCGGACAGGTCGGTGAGGATGTCCGTGAGCCGGACGCCGTCGAGGAACTCCTCGTAGGTCTCCCGGGTGTCCAGGCGAAGTGCCACGGGTACGCCGGCCCGGTCGAAGAGGGCGCGGACCTGGCCGAACCAGGGCAGCAGGTTGTCCCGGCCCCAGGTGCGCCACGCGGTCCAGTCGTCGAAGTGCCTGCCGTGGGTGTCGTCCTGGACCTGGGTCATGGCGGCGTGCAGTTCGGACAGGTCCAGACGCCAGCGTGCCGCGGTGTGCAGGAGGGCGTGGCGGATGGGGTCCGGGCTGGTGCCGGCGGGCAGTTCGCGGTACAGGGCGGTGATCCACTCCTCGACCCGGGCGGCCCGCGCCGCCGCGGGGGCGGTGCGGTCGTCGCCCAGGTCGTCGAGGGCGTTGGCGGCCGCCCACAGGGCGTGGAGCGCCGGACGCAGTGGTGCGGGCACCAGCTGGATCAGCGCGTACTCGGCCGGGTCCTGGTGCCTGGTCCGGCGCCGGCACAGTCGGTAGGCCGCCCGTAGTGCCGGGTCGTCGCCGATCACCGTCCGTGCGGTGGTCGTGCGTCGGTCTGCCGGGGCTGGGGTCGCGGGAGGCACATCGCTGACAACGAGAGCGGTACGTCCAGGTATTGCGCTGATCAAGTGGGTTGCCGTGCCGGTGCCGCCCCAGACCGTCGGGTCAGCTGGGGTGGCGGCGGCGGGCGAGGGCCTTGTTCAGCGCCGTGCGCAGTTCGAGGGGCGGAGGGGGGCCGTGGGATTCCGCGCTGGCTGCCACCGCGGCGGCCACGTCGCGGAGCTTGGTGTTGGAGAGCTGGGAGGTTTCCCGGAGGATCTGCCAGGCCTCGTCGGACGTGCAGCCGTGGGTGGCCATGAGGATGCCGCGGGCCTGGTCGATGACCGGGCGGGAGGCGATGGCCTGGCGCAGCTGCTCGACCTCCGACTGCAGGACGTGCAGGCGCTCCGCGCGTTCCACGGCGACCGCCGAGGAGGCGGGGGCCGGCGGCGGTACGGGGTCCGGGGCGGGGTCGTGGGCCGTGGAACGCAGCGGGTCGGTGGTGTCCAGGCCCGCCAGCTCCAGGATCCGTCGCGGCTGGCCGTTCCAGTTCGTGGTCGTGACCGTCGTCGACCGCTGCCGGCCGTAGTCGCACAGGACGTCCAGGAACTGGAGTCCGGCCGTGTCCATGAAATGCACGCCCCCCATGTCCAGCTCGACCCGGGTGATCGTGGCCGGCAGCTCGGCCAGTGTTCTGGCCAGGATTTCCGCGCAGCCGTGAACGAGCTCACCACGCGGGGTGAACTCGGCACGGTCCGCGTCGACGCGGCCACTGATGACCAGGGTGTTCAGGCCTCCTGCGCTATGTGGTGATGCCGCTGACGTCATGTCACCGCCTTGTCGGTCCTCGTCGGTCGTCGTTCGCCCTCGCCGGACTGCGCGACGTCACTCACCCCCGTGGACGTCGGTGTGAGGTGCGCCTGCCCGCCATACGGCGTACTACACACGGTTCGAGGGAATGAGCTTTTCCCGGAGGGGTACGAGCGCTGTGGTCCATGAGCGTGGGGAGAGGGCTTGAACACTCCATATCAGGTGCCGGCCGCCGGGCCACGCGGCCCCGTGCCGGGCCTGACGGTGTTCCCACTGGCCGGTCGGCAGGGTGTCCGGGCGGCGGGAGAAGTCGGCCTGACGACACGTGCGATCTGGGAAGGCGTACTGGAACAGGCCGTTCGCGAGGATGAGGACGTGTATTACCTGGAGCTGTCCGACGTGACGTTCGTCGACGTCGCGGGCGCCGGTGCGCTCGCGGCCGCGGCCGGGCAGCTCCGGGACGGCCGGCGGTTCGTGGTGCGCCGGCCGCCGCCGGCCCTGCGACGGACGCTGGATCTGTTGTGGCCCGACCAGGCGGGGATCGAGGTGTCGACGTCATGACCGCTGCCGTGACCGAGCCCTTCGGGCCCCTGGAGCCCTTCGTCCATCCCGCGCTCTTCTACCGCGACGAGCAGGAGTACCTCGACGTCACCGTGCCCTTCGTGCGCGACGGCCTGGCGGCCGGCGAACCCGTGGCGGTCGCGGTGCCGGGCAAGAACCTCGCGCTGATCCGGGACGCCCTGGGCGACGCCGCGGGCGGTGTGAAGCTCCTGGACATGCGGGAGGCCGGGCGCAACCCCGGGCGGATCATCCCCGGCGTACTACGCGCGTTCGCGGACGCCCAGCCGTCCGGGCGCCGGGTGCGGATCATCGGCGAGCCCATCTGGGCCGGGCGCTCCGACACCGAGTACCCCGCCTGCGTCCAGCACGAGGCGCTTATCAACGCGGCCTTCCGGGGCCGTACGGCGACCATCCTGTGTCCGTACGACGTCGAGCAGCTTCCCGAGCACGTCCTCGCCGACGCGTACGCCACCCATCCCACCGTCATCCCCTCCGGCTCCCGGGCGGAGCAGGACAGCGACGCGTACGCCCCCTGGGACGTCGTCGACCGCTACAACGAGCCGCTGCCGCCCGTGCCGGACGCGCTGACGTTCCCCTTCGTCTCCGACTCGCTCTCCCAGGCCCGGCACGTGGCCGTCGGCGAGGGCGCGCGGCTCGGTCTCACCGGCGTCAAGCTGGACGACCTGGCCCTGGCCACGGCCGAGCTCACCACGAACAGCGTGGTGCACGGCGGGGGTTCGGGTGTGCTGCGGATGTGGACGGAGGACGGGTACGTGGTGTGCGAGGTCCG
Organism: uncultured Actinomycetota bacterium; assembly: GCA_963798065.1. Classification (GTDB taxonomy): domain Bacteria; phylum Actinomycetota; class Actinomycetes; order Streptomycetales; family Streptomycetaceae; genus Streptomyces. Next base: position 348,721 of record CAWCSC010000006.1, read on the forward strand.
CGACCAGGGGCGGCTCTCGGACGTCCTGGCCGGGCGCCGGCCCGTGCCCCGTGACCAGCGCGGTGGGCGCGGGATCCTGCTGGTCAACCTGATCGCCGACCTGGTGCGGGTACACCGGGGCGACGACGGGACGACGGTGCGCTGCTGGTTCGCCCGCTGAAGGCCCCGCATCCCCCGTGGCGCTCAGGCCCCCAGCGGATCCAGCGCCAGCGGTTCGATCCTGCCCTCCAGCATGGCGCCGAGGCCCTGTACGGCGCACACGTCCGGGCGCTCGGCGATGCGCACGGGCATGCCGGTCGCCTCGCGCAGCATCTCATCCAGGCCCGGCAGCAGGGCGCTGCCGCCGACCATCATGATCCCCCGGTCGGCGAGGTCGGCGACCAGGTCGGGCGGGCAGTCCCGCAGTACCTTGCCGATGCCGTCGAGGATGGCGGTGAGCGGCGTCTGGATGGCGTCCCGTACGGCGGCGGTGTCGACCTGGACGGAACGCGCCAGGCCGGTGGCGACGTCCCGGCCGTGGATCTCCGTGGAGGCCGGGCCGTGCGGGGTGAGGCCGTTGCCGGACAGGGCGAGCTGCAGCGGCCGTACCGACTGGCTCGGCAGCATCAGCTCGTGCTGGTGGCGCAGGTGCTGCACGATCGCGTGGTCGACGGCCTCACCGCCCACCGGGATGCGCTCGGCGGTGACGATCGCGCCGAGGGACAGCACGGCCACCTGCGTGGCCGCCGCCCCGCACACCATGATCATCGTGGCCTCGGGCTGCTCCACGGGCAGCCCGCAGCCCACGGCGGCGGCGATCAGCGTGTCGACCAGCTCCACGCGGCGGGCCCCGAGACCGACCAGCGTCTCGATCGCGGCGCGCTGGGCCAGCGGGTCTGCGTCGTGCGGGGTGCAGGCGGCGGCGCGCAGGATCGGCTTGCGGCGCAGGCTGCGGCGCATCTTGTCGCCGAGCAGGTGCCGCAGCATGCGCTGCGCCATCTCGATGTCGACGACGGTGCCGCCGGAGACCGGCCGTACCACCCGGATGTAGTGCGGCGTACGGCCCGTCATCTTCTCGGCGAGTTCGCCGACCGCGATCAGCGCGCCGGTGCGGGTGTTCACGGCTGCGGCGGACGGCTGGTCGACGACGAGCCCGGCGCCCTTGACGAAGACGCGTGTGCGGGCCGCCCCCAGGTCGACGGCGAAGTGGCAGCGGCGCAACTGCTCCAGACTGGCGGTCATGGCAGGTCCTCCCGAGAGCACAGACCGTGGGAGGCCGCCAGGTGGCGGGCCTCGCAAGCGTGGAGCCGCCGGGCGGCGGCCCTCCTTCGCATGGTGCGCGGGAGGGGGCGCGGCCGCCATGTGGAGGGGGCCGGGCGGGGTGCCGCCGAACGGGGGGCGACGCCCGGTCACAGGGAGCGCGCGGCATCCAGCAGGGGCGCGAGGGAGGTGACGGTGGTCTCGCAGCCGGCCTCACGGAGCTGCCGGCCGGTGGTGGCGTTCCGGGCGAGTCCGACGTGCCGGGTGCTGGCCTTGCGCCGGGCGTGGTCGGTGACGACCAGCGGGAAGGTCACCGTCGGGCCCTCGCCGTCCCGCACGACATGGGCGCAGGTCGGCACCGTGCTGGAGGTGACCAGGAAACCCGCTCCGGCGACCTGGCCCCGTAATTCGATCCGGGCGTGCCACTCGGCGCTGTTCAGGGTGGTCTCCAGTGCGCTGTCCGCGGCGCTGTTCATGAGGCGGCGCCGGCCCCCTGAGCACCGGCCTCGGGAGCGGACGGGGCTTCCGGCGCGGACGGGGACCAGGACAGTTTGACCACCAGGTGGCCCTCGGCGGTGCCCTTGGCGATGAACGCGCCCGTCTCGGCGGACAGTTTCACCCCGAACTCGATCTCCACGCCGTCGGGCCTGAGCGAGCCGTCCCGGAAGACGCGCAGCGCGGACTCCGCCGCCGCGCGCACTCCGTCCAGGGCGCCCTCGAAGGTGCGGGTCGCCCGGGCCGTGCCGTCGCCGCGGGAGACCAGGCGGGAGCCGGACGCGCTCCTCGACCCCCTCGACCGCGACCGCGGCGCCGCTCGACGGTCCTGAACTCGACCAACCCGTCCACGGCACCCCCGTCTCCCGTGACTGTGACTGAGCAATTCCATTGTTACGGAAGGTGCTTGATGTCTGCGTGGGGCATCCACCGGACTCACGGACTCACGGGCCTACCGGGCTTATGGACCGACCGTCCCCCGGATCACCCCCAGCTCCACCAGGTCCTGCGGCCGGATGCCGGAGCTGGTCCGCCGTCGGCTCCACCTCCTCGCGGCGGCCGCTTCAGAATCGCCGCCGCGAGTTCCGGGGCGATGACCGAGAAGTAACTGTCCGGCGGTGGCCCAGGTGTTGCCGGGCGCCGCCAGGGCCAGCGCGCCGCCGGAGCCGCCCTCGCCGATCACCAGCGTGGTCACCGGGACGCGGGCGCCCGGCGACCGCCCCGAACAGCGTCGGCGATCGCGGCGCCCGCGCCCTGCCGCTCCGCCTCCGCGTCGTTGGCGGCGCCCGGGGTGTCGACCAGGGTCAGCACCGGGATGCCGAGCCGGTCCGCGAGGCGGATCAGCCGGGCGGCGGTGCGGTAGCCGGCGGGGCGGGTCGCGGTGCCGGTCTGCGCGGCGTAGGCGACCGTACGGCCCTGCGTGCGCGCCGAAGCCGCACAGCATGCCGTCCGGGTCGGTGCCGCCGCAGCGGTCGCCGCTGATCGCGACCCGGTGGGTGAAGTAGGCGTCCAGGTAGGCCTCGGCGCGCGGGCGCCGGGGCGAGCGGGCACGCCGGACCGCGTCCCAGCCGGTGCCGGGCAGGTCCGCGCTGTCGCCGAGCGGCGTCGGGCACCGGGGCCGGCGTGGTCGGACGGGGCCGTCAGCAGCCGCAGCCACCGCCCCAGCGTCGCCGCGCAGCTCCTCCGGCCGGACGACCGCGTCCGCCGCCCCCGCCGCCACCTGCGCCTCCGCCGTGTACGCCGCCGGGTCCGCGTCCGGCGGGCGCACCCGGGAACCGGCGAAGCCGATCTGGGCGCCGGGCAGCGCGAGGACCACGTCGGCGCCCGCGCCCAGGGTGGCCCAGCCGCCGCCGGTCGTCGGGTCGCGCAGCACCGCGATCTGGGCGCAGCCCGGCCTCCCGGGTGAGCGCCGACTGGCGTGCCACCCGCTGGAGCTGGGTCAGCGCGAGCATGCCCTCCTGCATCCGGCTGCCGCCGGTGGCGACCAGGGGGACGACCGGGAGGCGGTGCTCGCGGGCGTACGTGTACGCCGCCTCCAGCCGGTCGCCGGTGCGCTCGCCGAGCGAGCCGCCGAGGAAGCCGAACTCGAACGCGATCAGCACGGCCCGCGTGCCGCCGACGCGCGCGGTGCCGCAGACGACGGACTCCTCCTCGCCGGTGCGCTCGGCGGCACGGGCGCGGGACGCGTCGTAGCCCGGCCAGCGCGAGCGGGCCGTCCGGCCTCGACTGCCGTTCCGGACGCGGGGAGTTCGGCGAAGGTGGAGTCGTCGGCGACCAGGGCGACGATCTCGCGGGCCGACAGCGCCGGTCAGTCATGGGTCAGCGCCCGCTTCATGATCTTCCCCATGTCGTTGCGGGGCAGCGCGTCGAGGTAGTGGACGACCGCGCGGGCGCTTGTGCGGGGCGAGGCGCGGCGGCCACGTGGTCGGCCAACTCCGCCAGCGGCGGGCGGTGACTGGGGGTCCGCGGGCACGATCCACGCCACGATCCGCTCGCCCAGGTCCGGGTCAGGCTCCCCGGTGACGGCCGCCTCCCGCACCCCGGGGTGTTCGAGGAGCGCGTTCTCGATCTCGCCGGCCCCGATCTTGTAACCGCCGCTCTTGATCAGGTCGGTGGCCTTGCGGCCGACGATCCGGACATAGCCGTCGGGGTCGCGCACCGCCATGTCGCCGGTGCGGAACCAGCCGTCGTCGGTGAAGGCGGCGGCGGTGGCGTCGGGCCGGTTGAGGTACTCGGTGAACAGGTTCGGGCCGCGCACCTGGATCTCGCCGACGGTCTCCCCGTCGTACGCCGGAGACCGCCGTGCCGTCCTCCTCGACCAGCCGCAGCTCCACGCCCGGCAGCGGCACGCCGACCGTGCCGGCGCGCGGCTCGCCGTCGGCGCGGACGCTGGTGTTCATCAGCGTCTCCGTCATGCCGTACCGCTCGATCACCCGCCGCCCGGTCGCGGCCGCGATCCGCTCGTGGTCGTGCACGGGCAGCGCGGCGGAACCGGAGACCAGCAGCCGGGCCCCGGCCAGCGCCTTCGCCAGCTCCGGGTCACCGGGCAGCGCCTCGGCGATCCGGTGGTACATCGTCGGCACGCCGAACAGCATGGTCGCGCCGCCGTTCAGCTCGCGGGCGACGCCCTCGGTGCTGAACCGGCCCAGGTGGCGCACCGAACCGCCGCGCCGCAGCGGGCCGAGGATGCCCAGGACCAGGCCGTGCACATGGAACAGCGGCAGTCCGTGGACGAGGACGTCGTCGCCGGTCCACTGCCAGGCGTCGGCCAGCGCGTCCAGCGTCGCGGCGATCGCCCGGCGCGGGATGACGGCGCCCTTGGGCGGGCCGGTGGTGCCGGAGGTGTAGACGACCAGGGCCGGGTCGGCGTCGTCGGCGTGGTCCTCGGGGCGGGACCGGCCGGTGCCGTGCACGTCGACGTCGAGGCGGGCCAAGTCCCCTAGGGCGAGCGGGAGTTCGGTCGTCCGGGGTCGGCCAGCACCAGCGACGGGGCGCTGTCGGCCAGGATGTGCCCGAGCTCCTTCTCGCCCGGACTTCGGGTTGAGCGGTACGGCGGGCACCCCGGCCAGCAGCGCCGCGACGACGGCGACGGCGGTCTCCAGCGTCGGGCGTCGCCCAGACGGCGACCCGGCGGGCACCGTGGATCGTGCCGGCCGTGCGCACCGGCCGCGGCGCGCGAGTTCTGCCGTACGTCAGTGAGCGCTCGCCGAACCGCAGGGCGGGCCCGTCGGCAGGGCCGTTGGTCAGGGCCGGGAAGAGAGAGGTCACGCGTCACATCTCCTTAGCTGTTTGCACGTCCACGGGGTGTCGGCCGGCTATCCCCAGCCGGGCACGACCATCACCAGCCACGCCGCCGCCGGTACGACCGCCACCACGATCCCTCCGTACACCATCAGCTGCCGGAAGAAACGCTCGCGGTCCACGTCCGGTGCGGCGGCCAGGACCAGCGCACCGTTCGTGGAGAACGGACTCACGTCCACGACGGTCGCCGACACGGCGAGCGCGGCGACCATGCCGATGGCCCCGATCTCGCCCCGCTCCAGGAACGGCACCGCCAGCGGGATCAGCGCGCCCATGATCCCCACGGACGAGGCGAACGCCGAGACGAGCGCGCCGATGTAGCAGAGCAGGACCGCGGCGAGCAGCGGTACGCCGATGCCGCCGACGCCCTCGCCTGCCCAGGTGATGGTGCCCATCTCGTCGAGGACGCCTACGTAGGTGAGGACGCCGCAGATCAGCAGGACGGTGGGCCATGCGATCTGGCCCGTGGCCTTGCGGCTGTCGTCCGGCCAGGCGGTGCTCAGGATGACGGCGAGGGTGATGGCCGTGAGACCTGCGTCCAGGTCGAAGACGAGGACGGCGACGACCAGGGCGAGGAGGGCGGTGAGGGTGGCGATGCGGGCCGGGGTGAGGCGGGTGGTGTCGGCGACCGCTTCGGTGCCGGGGCGGGTGGTCACGGTGGTGGCGGTGGCGGTGCCGCCGGGGGACGGCTCCGGCTTGCCGGTGCCTCCCGCGGCGGTGCCCCCGGCGTCCTCCGCGCCGTCCTTGCCGCGCTCGTCCACCGCCCCCTGCGCCCACAGCTTCAGCCCCCCGAAGAGGACGAACACCACCGCGGCGATGACCAGGTTGGCGGCCAGGGAGGCCAGGAAGAGGACGAGCGCGTTGCCGGGAAGGTGCTCGCGCTCGACGATGCCGTTGACGATCGAGCCGTAGATGCTGATCGGGGAGAAGCCGCCGGCCTGGGCGCCGTGTACGACCATCGCGCCCATCAGGAGCGGGCTGATCGCGTATCGCGTCGCGAAGCTCAGCGCGATCGGCGCGACGATCGCGACCGCGGCCGGGCTGACCGCGCCGATCGCCGTGAGCGCGCCGGTCAGCGCGAACATCACCCAGGGGATGAGCGCCACCCGCCCCCGCACGAGCCGGACGGCGGCGTGCACCAGCCAGTCGGTGGTGCCGTTGGCGCGGGCGATCGCGAAGAGATACGTGACGCCCACCAGGACGACGAACAGGTCACCGGGGAAGCCGGCGAAGATGCCGTCCGCGTCGAGGTCGGCGACGAGCCCGCCGACCCCGAAGGCGGCGGCGAAGGCGAGTGCGCCCATGTTGACGGAACGGGTGGTGGCGATGACGAACACCACGACAAGGACGAGGATCGAGATGAGTTCGGGGGACATACGGGCTCCCGTCGTTGGGCCCCGGAGCGGCTGGGAGCACCTGGGAGTGGCCGAGTGGCTGAGCCACTTGAGGTGCGTTGGCTGAACAGCGTGGGTGCGGCCCGGGCGCCCGTCAAGGGGTCGGGCGAGAATTGGTTCAGCCACTCGGCCACGGGGAAGGCCGGTGTTACGCTCCCGGCGAGAGGGGGACTCCGTGACCGACGCCCTGCGCCCCATGACGAAACAGCGCCTCTACGAACAGGTGCTGGAGCGGCTGCGCCAGTACGTCGCCGAGGGCGGGCTGCGGGCCGGTGACCGGCTGCCGCCCGAGCGCGATCTCGCCCAGCGGCTCGGGGTCAGCCGGGCCTCGGTGAAGCAGGCGATCGTGGTGCTGGAGGTCCAGGGCCTGGTGGAGGCCCGGCACGGCGGCGGTACGTACCTCGTGCGGGACAGCCTCGACACCGAGCCCGTCGAGCGGATGGTCGAACGCCGCCGGCGCCTGCCCGACGTACTGGAGGCCCGGGAGGCGCTGGAGACGAAGCTCGCCGAACTGGCCGCCGAGCGGCGCACGGAGGACGACCTGGCGGCGATGCGCTCGGCGCTCGCGCACATGGCGGAGGAGATCGAGGCGGACGGTCACGGCGTGGAAGGCGACCGCCTGTTCCACGCGGCCGTGACGGCGGCGGCCCACAGCAGTCTGCTCGCGGAGTTCATGCGCTCCATCGCCGAGCAGATCGCCGAGAGCCGTACCGAGTCCCTCCGCCAGCCCGGCCGCCCGTCCCGCTCCCTCTCCCAGCACCAGGCCATCCTCGACGCGATCGCCGCGGAGCAGCCCCGCCAGGCGGCCTCGGCCATGCGCCGCCATGTCCGCACGGTGGCGAAGGTACGGCTGCTGGACTGGGAGCCGGGCGAGGAGGAGTAGGCGTCAGGCGGCCCCGCCGGTACCGGGCGGCACGAAGCGCCGGTGTGCCGGGGCGAAGTGGACACCTGGGCGCCGCCCCGGGCCGGCGCGATACGCCGTCCGGGTCACGCCGCCACCACGTCCGCCACGACACAGCTGACGTTGTCCGGCCCGCCGGCCTCGTTCGCCGCGCCGACCAGGGCCTGGACCGTCTCGTCCGGGGTCGGTCCGCGAGGTGAGGAGGTCGTGGATGCGGTCCTCGGGGACGACACTGGTCAGGCCGTCGGAGCACAGCAGATAGCGGTCGCCGGGGTGGGCGTCGTGCAGGCGGAGGTCCGGGGCCACGGTGGTCGCGCCGCCCGTCAGGGCCTTCAGGAGCAGGGCTCGCTGCGGGTGGGTCGCGGCTTCGTCGGCGGTCAGGCGGCCCTCGTCGATCATCGACTGGACGACCGTGTGGTCGTGGGTGATGCGGAACAGGTCGCCGTCGCGGAGCAGATAGGCGCGGGAGTCGCCGATGTGCACCAGGGCCGGCCGGGAGCCCGTCCAGAGCAGGGCGGTCAGGGTCGTGCCGATGTCGTCGGCGCCGTCGGCCACGTCCTGGACGGCCTGGGTCGCGCCCCGCACCGCGTCCTCCAGGAGGTTGAGGACCTTGCCGGCCGGGATCTCCTCCGTGTCCAGGAAACGCAGTGCCTCCACGGCGGCGCTGCTCGCGGGCGCGCCCGCCGGTCCGCAGCCGTCGGCGACGGCGAGCAGCCGGGTGCCCGCGTACGCGGTGTCCTGGTTGGCGGGGCGGACGCGGCCGGGTCCGAGTGGGCGGAATAACGCAGCTCCAGCATGATGGTGTCCTTCCGGGCTCCTGCGTGTCCGTCGTCAGGTGATCGACCAGGAACGCGGCGAGGTCCCGCCGTACGGCCGTCTCCGCCTCCACGCGCGCCCAGTAGGCGCGGATCTCCCTGGCGGCGGCTGTCGAGTCGAGCGTGCACAGCCGGCACACCTGGCGGATCTCGGCCAGCGGCATGCCCAGCCGCCGCAGCCACGCCACCAGCCGGGCCTGCTCCAGCTGGGCCACCGCGTAGTACCGGTATCCGGTGTCCGGGTCCACCCGGGCGGGCCGCAGCAGGTCCAGCTCGTCGTACAGGCGCAGTGCCTTCGGTGAGAGCCGGCACGCCTTCGCGAACGCGCCGATCGTCAGCATGTCCATGCGTCCCTCCGCACTCCTCGCGCTCGTCACGCTCCTCGGTTCCGCCACCGATGCTGGGGCTTCACCGAAGGTGAAGGTCAAACGGGGTGTCGCGGTTCCGTCGGGGATTGTTAGCCTGCGCCGGACCGGGTTTCGATCGTCCGTACGAAAATGGAGTCGCCGTGGCCGGCATCCCGCGCATCGCGCTCGTCACCTACGACCCCGGTGGCGAGGTGAGCAAGGACCGGGATCTGCCGGTGCTGGTCGGACGCGCTGCGGGAGGCCGGGGCCGACGCCGCCGCCGTGCACTGGGACGACCCCGAAGTCGACTGGGCCGGGTTCGACCTCGCCGTGATACGCTCCACCTGGGACTACAGCTGGCGGGCCGAGGAGTTCACGGCGTGGGCCGAGCGGTGCGGGAAGGCGACGCGGCTGGCCAACCCGGTCGACATCGTGCGGTGGAACGCCGACAAGCGGTATCTGGGCCGAGCTCGCGGAGGCCGGGGTGCCCGCCGTGCCCACCCGCTACTTCGACCCCGGCGACCCCGTCGACCTGCCCGCCGACCACGAGTACGTCGTGAAGCCCACCTCCGGCGCCGGCGCCCGCTACGCCGCCCGCTACCCGGCCGGGGAGCGGGACGCCGCCGTACGGCAGGTCGAGCGGATGCACGCCGAGGGGTTCACCGCATGGTGCAGCCCTACCTGACCAGCATCGACACGCACGGCGAGCGGGCCCTGCAGTTCTACGGCGGACGCCTGCTGCACGCCAGCCGCAAGGGCGCCGTCCTCGCGCCGGGCACGCCGTACGACGCCGACAAGATCGCCCACCCGGATCTGGGCCCTGGGAGCCGACCGCCGCCGAACTCGCCGTCGCCGAGCGGGCACTGGCCGCCGTACCCGGCTGATCAGGAGCTGCTGTACGCACGCGTGGACCTCGTCACCGGGACGGACGGGGAGCCGCTGCGTGATGGAGCTGGAGCTGATCGAGCCGAACCTGTTCCTGTGGCTGCACCCGGATTCCGTGCCGAGGGTGGTGGAGGCGGTCCTGGCCGCCGCCGTCTGATCATGGCGCGTGGGGCGTACGTCCCCTGATGTGGCTTTTGGTGTAGTGGTAGGGCCATGCCCTCCGCGCGACGGTCCTGGGCACCGCTGCTGGCGGTGTGTGCCGGGTACTTCATGGTGATCCTGGATGTGACGGTCATCAACGTCGCAGTGCCGGTGATCGGGCGGGAGCTGTCGGCCTCGCTGACCGGCATCCAGTGGATCACCGACGGGTACACCCTGGTCTTCGCCGGGTTCCTGCTGACGGGCGGTGCGCTGGGGGACCGGCTGGGCAACCGCCGGGTGTTCTGCTCGGGCGTGGCGGTGTTCACCGTGTCCTCCGCCGCGTGCGCGCTCGCGCCGAGCGCCCCTTTCCTGGTGGTGGCCCGGCTGGTGGAGGGGCTCGGGGCGGCGCTGATCGTGCCCGGCTCCCTGGCTCTGCTCCAGCAGGCCTATCCCGAGAAGGCCGTACGCTCGCGGGCCTTCGGGCTGTGGGGCTCGATGGCGGGCATCGCGGCCTCCGCCGGGCCGCTGCTGGGCGGGCTGCTCGTCTCCACCGTGGGCTGGCGCTGGGTGTTCCTCATCAACCTGCCCGTCGGCGCGGCCTGCCTGGCGCTGACGTTGCGGCACGTCGGCCGCTCGCCCCGGCGCGCCGACCGGGCCCTGGACTGGCCGGCGCAGTGCGCGGTCGTGGCGGCGGTGGCCCTGCTGACGGCGGCGCTCAACGAGGCCGGACGGCGGGGCTGGTCCGACCCGGCCGTGCTCGCCGGTGTGGGCCTGGCCGCGCCGGCCGCCGCCGCGTTCGCGCTGCGCGAGCGGCTGGCCCGGTCCCCGGTCCTTCCGCCGGCCCTGTTGCGTTCGCGTGCCATGAGCGGCGGAGCGGTCATCGGCCTGCTGTTCAACTTCGGTTTCTACGGCATGGTGTTCACCGCCAGCCTGGAGTTCCAGCACCAGCGCGGCTTCAGCGCCCTCGGCACCGGACTCGCGCTGTTCCCGGCGGTGGCGATGACCATGTTCGCCTCCGTCCTGTCCGGCCGGCTGAGCCGCCGCACCGGCGACCGTCCGCTGGTGATCTTTGGCATGCTCCTGGCCGCACTGGGGCTGGCCGGCTGGGCCGCGGCGGGCGCAGAACCCGCCTACGCGCTGCTGGTGGTCCCGATGATGGCCGCCGGATTCGGTACGTCCTTCGCCCTGACCGGCTCGACCGCCACCGTGATGGGCGCCGCCCCCGAGGCGTACTCGGGGGCCGCCTCCGCCCTCTTCAACACCGCCCGCCAGGTCGGCAGCGCCACCGGCGTGGCCCTCGGCGGCAGCCTGCTCGCCTCGGCCGCCGACTACAGCACCGGGATCCGAACCAGCATGCTCATCGGCGCGCTCGCCTATCTGGCCGCCGCGGGCCTCGCGTGGCGGTGCGTGCCCGCGAAAGGCGCCGCCCGGCCTTCCACCGGGCCGGAGCCCCTCAGTCCTGACGGCCGGTGACCGCCACCCGCTGCAACAGCCCCCACGTGAACTCGGCGACCACCTCCCGCCGCATGCCCGTCCCCGTCCGGCGCGGTGAACGCCAGCCCCCATCGGGTCGGGGCCGTGCCCTCCAGCGGCCGGGCGGGGGCGAAGGCGCGGGCCGCCTCGTCGACCGTGCAGGACCAGGGGGTGAGATCGGAAGGGTGCGCAGGGCGGGGCCCTCGGCGCCCGGGGCGCGGACGAGCCACTCGTTCCACACCGTCGCCGTTCGGGGCGAGCAGGACCTCGAAGCGCAGGCCGGGCCAGAGGGGGACCGGCCACAGCCAGGCCTCGCAGTCGAGGTCGCCGACCTTGCGGGTGACGACGGACTCGGGGGCGCCCAGCACCGAGCGGTAGCGGGAGGCGGCCCCGCGGGCGCGCGGGCGAGCGGACCATGGCCTGCCAGCGTTTGTTCGCCTCGCGCATGTCGGCGAGGGAGACGCCCAGTCGGTGGCGGGCGTCCTCGACGAGGTCCGGGTTGTGGTCGGCCATGCGGCGCAGCAGCACCAGCTGGAAGTCGAGCGGGGTGAAGGGGCTAGCGGGGTGCTTTCCGGAGGGCATGCGATCCATCGTCGCGCCGACCGGGCGGCGGCCGTCGGGGAGAAAGAGGACCGAATTGACGTACCGCGGGCCGCGGAACGGCAGCACCCGGCGCAGCAGGCCCTGGGTGACGACGTACGAGGTCTCCGCCTGGTGGGTCTCCAGCGGGAAGCGGCTCAGGGGCACCCAGTCGCGGCCGGGCAGGACCCAGCCGTCGTAGCCGAGCAGCGACAGGTACGTCACCACCGGGGCGATCGGCTGGATGCGGGACTCCAGCTCGACGAACAGGGCCGGCCGGTCGCGCGCCAGGATGGCGGTCGCCCCGCGCAGGACCGCGAGCTCGCTGCCGTCCACGTCGACCTTGACGAACCCGACATCCTTGAGGCCGAGTTCGTCGAGGGTGACACAGCTGACCGGCAGTGCCGTGGCGTGGATGTTCCGGCGGACCAGGGAGGACACGCCCCGGTCGCCCGCGTCGTGCGGCGGCAGCCAGAGCCGGGCCGCGCCGGGGCGCTCGGCCGCCGCGGCCTGCACGACCCGCACGTTGGGCGGGGCCGTCGCCGCGAGCAGCCGTGCGAGGTGCGGGACCGGTTCCACGGTCACCACCCGGCGGGCCCGCCGCGACAGCCGCCGCGTCCACGGGCCGTACCAGCCGCCGACGTCCACGGCCGTCCCGCACCCGGCGGGGCACAGCTCCGCCAGCCGGGCCAGCTCCGGCTCGAAGCGCGGGTACACGGCCCGGGCCGCGGCGGCGACCAGGCGGGTGGGCAGCAAAGGGGCGATGCTCGCAGCCAGGGTCATGGGGCCATCCGGTGGAGGAGTTCCTCGTGTTCGTCGTCGGAGACCTGCTCCCCGAGGCCGGCAGCAGCTGGGGGATGCCGTCCACGATCGGGTAACGGCGGTGCAGGCGCGGGTTGTACAGGGCCTCGGCCGCCGCCTCCGCATCGTCCGGCCCGTCCGGTACGACGAGGTGCAGCGGGCCCTTGTCCAGCGGGCACGCCAGGATCTGCAGCAGCGGGTCGTCGGGCTTCATGGCGGGATGCCAACTCCTTGGCGCCGATGGGGGGTTGAGCAGACGGTGGTGGTGCGGGCGGGTCGTGCTTGCGGCATCGACAGCAGTACGGTCACCGCCAGCGCCGTGCCCGCGACCCGCAGCGCCAGCCGCAGCGGGTCCTCGGGCAGCGTCTCGCCGAACGACAGCGTGCCGAGCACGGCCGTGTACAGGCTGGTCACCGTCGTGCACACCGGCACGATCAGCGAGGCCCGGCAGCGCTGCAGCGCCGCCTGCGACATCACCAGCCCGAACGCGCCGGTGAAGAGCAGGAGATACGGGTACGGGGAGCGCAGCAGGTCCAGCACGGCGTCGCCGATCCCGCCGGCCGTCAGACTGGCTCGACACGCCCTTGATGGCCAGCGAGCTGACCCCGTACAGCAGCCCCACCGCCACGCCGTACTCGACGCCGGTCGTCGGCAGCCGGTGCCGGTGCCGGGCGCTGCCGCTCGGCGGAGTTGTACAGCCACACGCCCGCCGCCAGCGACGGCACGCACACCAGCAGGATCAGCGGATACGGGCGCGGCCCGGCCGACGGTCTCCCCGCCATCGGGCCCCTCGCGCAGCGACAGGACCACCATCAGCAGCGCGGCGAGGATCGCGCCGAGCGCGTACCGCTCCCGCCCGCTGACGTCTCCTCGCCCAGCAGCCGTGCGGAGAGCAGGACGAGGAGCACGAGCCCGGAGACGAAGATGCCCTGCGCGGCGGCGATCGGCAGGGTGCGGTAGACGACGAGCTGCGCCCCGAAGCCGGCGGCGAGGGCGAGCGAACCGCCGATCCACAGCGGGCTGCCGAGCACCAGCCGCAGCAGCCGGGCGGGCTGCCGGATGCTCACCTGCGGGAGTGAGGTGAGCGCCCGCTTCTCCAGCACGAAACCGAGGCTGTACAGGGTGTTCGCCAGCAAGGCCGCGGCCACTCCCCACCACATGGTCCACGCCCCCTACGTCCGTCGTGCGTGCAGCAGCAGGATCGACGCGAGCGGCGGCCGGACGCAGGCCAGCCGGTCGAGCGGGCGGAGCGGGCGCGGTACGCCGTGGAAGGGCGCCCCCGCCAGCCGTACGACCTCGAACCCGGACGCGGTCGACGAACTCCCGCAGCGCACGGGCGGTGTAGAGCCGCAGATGCCCCACGACCTCCTGCCCGGCCGTCCGTGGATGCCGCGCAGGCTGACCTCCGAGAAGACCGGCTGCACCCCGGCCAGCAGCAGGGCCGCGGTTGTACCAGGCGGCCAGGTTCGGGGTGGAGAGCATCAGATGGCCGCCGGGGCGCAGCACGCGGCGGATCTCGTCCAGCGCGGCGTCCGGGTCGACGAGGTGCTCGATCACCTCGCTGAACAGCACGGCGTCGGCGGAACCGGTCCGCAGCGGCAGCCCGCCGCCGGTGAGTTCACCGCGCACGGCGTACGGGATCCGGGTGCGCGCCCGTCGTAGCGCGTCCTGGGACCAGTCGATGCCGACGATGCGGTGGCCGGGGAGGTAGGGGGCGGCGGTGACTGCGGCGGTGCCGTCGCCGCAGCCGATGTCGAGGATCGTGCGGGTGCGGTCGCGGTGGCCGGCCCGAGGGCCCGGGCCAGCATGCGGGCCTGGCGGAGGCTGCGCGGGGTGCCGGAGGCGACGGGGACGGCGGGGTTCTCGTAGAAGTCGCGCAGGTCGCGGGGTTCGGACGCGGTGGTGGTCGTAGGCGTCACGGGGTCACCTCCGTGGTGTGCAGGTAGTGCTCGAAGAGGTCGCGGAGATGGGCGCCGTCGCCGTGGCTGAGCAGGGCGCGCGACCAGCGCAGGGCCAGGTGGAGGCGGCCCGCGGTGGAGGCGGTGGTGACGGTCAGGCCGCGCGGCATCCGGGCGGGCGCCGAGAACCAGACCGCGTGCGCGCGGCCCGCCTCCTCGCCGAAGTCCAGGGGGTAGGGGATGCGGCCGATGTTGCTGAGCAGGGTCGTCGACGTCCAGGGCGCGGCGGCTCTGCGCAGGGCGCGGGTGAGGGCGGCGCGGACGGCGACGGGGGCCCAGGGGGCGGTGAGGAGGGTGGCGCCGTGGCCCGAGTTGGGGGCGGGGGAGGGACTTCAGGGCGCGGGTGCGGGTCGGCGGTGCGGCGCAGCAGGGCGGGCATGGGGTCGTGGCTGCCAACTCCCCTGGCAGCGAAGGGGACTTCGACCAGCCGGGTGCCGTTGCCGATGGGCATCGTGGTGTCGCGGGGGCGGTCGTCCACGGGCATGGTGATGCGCAGGGGGCGGGGGCGGGCGCCGTGTTCCCGGTTCCAGTGGGCGATGGTCAGGGCGGTGGTGACCATGAGCTGGTCGTTGACCGTGTAGGGGGAGCCCTTGGGGCGGTGGGGGAGGGGGAGTTCGGTGACGAGCATGCCGTTGCCGGGGGAGGGTTCGGGGGTGCCGTGCGCCACCCGCGCGGGGGGGACCAGTTGGACGGGGTGTCCGACTTCCTGCGGGGGCTCGGCGCGTGCGAGTGGGGGGCGCGGCGGGGGCGTTGCCCCGGCCGCCGTAGAGCTCGGCGGCGGTGGCCAGGACGCGGAGGCAGGCCGGGCCGTCGAGGGCGGTGTGGTTGATGGTGAGGAAGAGGACCGAGTCCCCTGCGCCTGACGTGGCGGTGGACCGTCGGCGGCAGCCGTACCCCAGCGGCGTCGGTGGCCTCGCTCCCCTCGATCCGCCCGCCCCGGCCCCGCCCCTCCACCACCTCAAGCCGAATCGGCGGCGACAGCGACAGCGCCGGCGCCTCCGTCAGGGCCCGGGTCCGTGCATCCCGCAACGCGTCCCGCCCCGGTGCCGGAAAGCCCACCACCTCCACGTCCGGCTCCGCCGTCAGCTCCCACTCGTACCGGCGCCGGTACCAGCCGCCCCGGCGCCTCCCGCATGAGGATGCGCGGATGCCGGCGCAGGGCCTCCGCGAAGGCCTTGCGCAGGCGGCGCCGCGTCCAGCGGGCCCGGCAGGTGGACCTCGATGTGGACCGTCTCCGGTTCCTCCTCCTGGAGGCAGTGCCGGGAGACCTCGTCCACGACCGGGAACGGGATGCGTACCGGTGTCGTCATGCGGGCTCGCCCTTCCCCGTGTCCGTCCTCGGCAGGTGCTGGGTCGGTGCCTGTGAGGAAGGCCGCTCGCGCAGACTCACGAGCCCGGCGAACAGGCCGATCAACGCCAGCAGTTGGGCCACGGCCCGAACGCTCCCGCGCCCAGCGCCCACCGGCTCCCCGGCCCCGATCGCCGCAGCGACCCCCGCCCCGGCCAGGGCGACGAACGCGATCGGCACCAGCAGCGCGTGCCGCCGCGAGGCCAGCAGCGCCAGCGCCGGGACCAGCAGCGCGAACCAGCCCGCGATCACCGACGGCCGACCAGCGTCAGCGCCACCGTGCCGAGCCACAGCCCGGGCAGCGGCGGGACCGGCTGGGGTCGTCGGGGTTGGGGGCGCGGCGGCGCCACAGGGCCAGGCCCAGCAGCACGGCGATCGCCGGCGCCGCTGCCGATCAGCCCGGCGTCGTACGTGCGTCGCCGGCTCGTACGACAGCTCGACCGTGCCGCCCGCGCCCGCCGGGATCCGCCAGCCCTGCTGCCAGCCGTCCAGCCGTACCGGGGTGAGCTCCTTGCCGTTCAGGGTGGCCTTCCAGCCGTCGTTGAAGTTCTCGTACGTCGTGAGGTAGCGCGGCCGCGCCCGAGCCGACCGTCACCGCGCGCCGGTCGCCCAGCCAGTCCCGTATCCGCAGGTCACGCCCGGCCGCGGCGGCCTCGGCGACCGTGCCGCGGGTCAGGGTCACGTCGGTCAGCGCGAGCGGGCCGCGCGTCCCCGCCCTCCAGCCGGTGGTCGCCCGACGGCAGCTGCACTTCGGTGTCGCCCCGCCCCTGCTGGCAGAGCGTCACCTCGACCTGCCGCCGCTCCATCAGGTCCCGCACGGTTCCCGCGCACGCTCGTCTGGTACAGCTCCCCGTCCACCGCGACGACCGGCCCCTTCCCGCACGGCAGCGAGAACGGCCGGGTGCCGCCTCGGCTGCGGGGTGCGGTACTGGTCGAGGGCCGGGAGGTAGGCCTCCGTCAGGCCCACCGGCAGTCGCAGGTCCTCGTCGGCGATCGGGTTGTAGAGGGTCAGCGGGGCCGTCTCGGTGACCGTGATGTCGAGCCGGTCCGTGGTGATCGGCGGGAAGCGGACCCAGCCGTTCTCGTCGACCCCGGCGATCATCGCGCCGTCCGGCGAGCTGATGTGCACCTCGGTCGGCGCGCGTGGACAGGCCGCCCGCGGGGGCCAGCACGATCTCGCCGACCGGCTGCTTGCCGTGCCAGCGGAGGTGGATCGTGGGCCGGTCGCCCGCGATCCACGCCGTCGTCAGGTCGCCGTCGGTGAGGTTGCGCGGCGACAGGCCCGCCCCGAGGCTGCGCCGTGGAGTCGGCGGTGGCGACGATCCGGTTCTGCTGCTCCGGCGCCACCTCGTAGAGCAGCTTGTCGAGCTCCTCGCCCGCCACCGGCACCGCGCTCGCCCTCACCTCGTACGTCCCGGCGGTCGGACGTCGTGAAGCGGCGGTGCAGGCCGGCCTCGGTGCCCGTCGAGGACAGCCCGGTCGGGTCGGCGGCGCGGTGCAGGGAGACGACTCGGCGGCGGCCGCCGTGGCGTTCTCGGCGTCCGTCGGGCAGCCGCAGCAGCCGGGTCACCTGTACGTCCGGCAGGTCGATCTCGGAGAAGCCCGCGCCCGGTCAGACCGGCCCGCCGCGCCACGGAGTCCATGATCGTCAGCTTCATCCAACTCGTCGCGCCCGCGGGCGCCTTGATCCGCTGCGTCATGCCGTTCGGCCGGAGGAAGAGCTCGCCGCCCCCTTCTCCGTCTCCACCCGCACCCTCGTCGCCGCCTCCCGCACGCTCTCCTGCGGCAGCGGCGTGACCTTGAAGGACGACGGCATGTCGTAGGGCCGCCGGCGAAGCCGATCCGCAGCCACTGCCCGTCCGGCGTGTCCGGCGCGCCCTCCGCCCACGCCGTGTCCGGGTTGCCGTCGAAGGCGTTCACCGGGTCGTACTGCGGGAGGTGGAAGAGCCAGTTGCCGTACGAGGACGCCGTCACCGAGCGGGCGCCGCGCAGCTCGGCCACCGTCTGGTGGTCGGTGCCGGTCGGCGGGCAGGATCTGGTGCGGCTTCTCGCCGGCGTCCTGCGCGGCGTCGGGCGCGTTGCGCTCGTCGCGCGTGTACGTGTACGACGTATTGGCGTTGACCAGCCCGAACCGGGTGTCCGCGCGCCGCAGCCCGTCGCCGACCACCTGCAGCGGCGGTGATGCCGAGCCCGGGATGGTTGTCGCCGGTCAGGACGGTCGCCCGGCCGCGCAGCCGGGACGCCAGCGGCAGCAGCGCCTCCGGGCCGCCGGACACCACGGCCGTGTCGGCGACCGGGGTGCAGCCCGGCCTGGTGCGGGCGCGGAGCACGTCCGCCCCGGCCGGCCGGTAGATCTCCACCGCCCGCTGCCGCGCGATACAGCCCCTCCACCTGGAGCGGGGCGTCCGGCGGCGATCGGCCCGCCGGTCATGATCGGGCCCGAGCCCCGTCACCCGCTCGTACCCGGACTGCTCCAGGGTCCGCTTCACCGTCGTGGTGGGCACCTGCGCCGATCTGGTCGGGATCGAGGTCGTTGCGGACGACGACGTAGTACAGCCCGGCCCGGCTCAAGTAGTCGGCCAGGCCCGGCACTTCGGCCGCCGGACAGCAGCGCCTGCTCGACGGCGTCCATCGCGCGCCGGTTGCCGGGCGTGCCGAAGGGGACGTAGTCGCGCTGCGCCCAGCGCGAGTCGGCGAGCACGTCGAGCGGCTGGTCGATGGGGGAGCCCCAGGTGTAGATGCCGTGCGCGGTCGCCGGGACGACCAGGGCGCGGGCGTCGGGGGAGTACTTCTCCATCCAGTCGGCCGTGGCCTGCCAGTACTTGGGGAGCTTCTTGAAGGAACCCGGGTTGAGGATCGAGCCGTTGAGATACGGCCACATCAGCCCCGGCAGGATCAGCACGGCCGCGATCAGCGGGGCGAAGCGCCGGCCGCGCACCCGCCGGGCCCCGCGCGGCTCGGCGGCCACACCCACCAGATGGGCGAGGCCCAGCACCAGCGCCAGCGCAAGCCCCGTCTGGAACTTGTAGATGTTCCGGAAGGGCGACGAGCCACGCCGTCCAGCCAGCCCTGCACGACCCCGTGGAACGGCGCCCCGAACGCCCCGCCGTACCCGGCGAGCAGGACCAGCGCGACCGCCAGCACGGTCAGCACCAGCCACCGCCGCTCGGGCATGTCCCGCCGGGCGAGTCCGGCGAGCCCCAGCCCGGCCGCGAGGGCCGAGCACACGATCACGACGACGGACGAGGCGACGGCCCACCCGGCCGGCAGCCAGGCCTCGCCGAAGTGCAGATAGGCGACCCAGTTCCCGCCGCCGCGCAGTGCCTCCGTCGCCGACATGGTGTCGGTCGTGGTCTGCGCGGTCTCCACGTAGGGCAGGAAGTTCTCGCCGTAGACGCCCGAGCAGCAGGAGTGGGACCCACCACCAGGCGGTCGCCAGGATGCACCCGGCGCCCACCAGGCGATCAGCTTGCGCTGCCGTGGCCCGGGCGGCCGGGAGAGCAGATACAGCCCGACGGGCAGCAGCGAGGCCAGGGTCGCGAGGCGGCATTGACGCCGCCCATGAACGGGACGATCAGCGCCGACCGCAGGGCGGCGACCCGGGCGGCGTACCGCTCGTTCGTCAGCGGCAGCAGCACCCACGGCAGGAACGCGCCGGGCAGCGCGGCAGCCGACGTGGACCCGACGACGACGGTGAAGACCGGCCACAGCGCGTACGCCACGGCCGCGACCAGCAGCCGGGACGCGCCGCTCGCCCACCCGCAGCCGCTCCGCCAGCCGCAACGCACCCCAGAAGGCGACGGACACGATCAGCGACAGCCACAGCCGCTCCGCCAGCCACACCGGCAGCCGTACGAGGTCGCACAGCCAGTAGAACGGCAGCATCGGCCACAGATAGCCGACGTACTGGTCCTGGATCCCGCCGAACCCGGCCCGGTCGTGCCACAACTGCCCCAGATCGGCGAGGAACTGCCCCGGGTCGACCGTCACACCGAGCTTGGTGTCGAAGGTCTGCCGCCCCGGCTGCACCGCCAGGAACAGCACGAACACCACGGCCCAGAAACCCAGCAGCCAGCGCCGCGAGCGCGGGCCCTCCGGCGGGCCCGAGGCGGTCGCGGTGGTGGGGACGGCTGCCGGGGGAGGAGCCTGGACCGTGGTGTCGTCATGGTGGACACCGCCGCAGGATGAGGAGGAGGTTCCAGGTGGCGAACTCGCGGATCCCGGGCGCCTTGACGACGGTCTCCGCGAGGAACGGCCAGTAGCGGGAGCGCGCCGAGACGACCGTGACGTCGTCGCGGGCGCGCACCTGCCGCAGGGTGGAGCCGATGTGCACCGCGAACAGGTTCTCGCCGAGCGTGTGCTTGGCGGGCCGGCCGGTCCGGCCGCAGATAGCGGGCGCGGGCCCGCTCGGCGCCGAAGTAGTGCCAGGGGGCCCACTCGTGCCCGCCCCACGGCGACAGCCAGTTGGTGAACGACACGTAGATCAGCCCGCCGGGCCGTGTCACCCGGGCCAGCTCACTGAGGAAGGTCTCCGGATCGGCCACGTGCTCCAGCACGTTGGAGGAGAAGGTGACATCCGCGACGCCGTCGCGCAGAGGCAGCAGGTACCCGTCGGCGACGACCGCGCTCTCGGGCGGCTTCTCGCCCAACTCGGCCATGTCCGGCTCGAACAGATAGGCATGGGCGCCGCGCCGCCGGAACTCCTCGGTGAAGTAACCGCTGCCGCCGCCTATGTCCAGGACGGTACGCCCGGCGACGGGACCGTCGTAGGCCTCGACCTGGTCGGCGGCGTCGCGGGCGAGCAGCGAGTAGCAGAACTCGGGATCGTCCTGCTCGTGGAGGAAGGCACGGAAGAGGGCAGAGCGCCGAAGGAGATCTTCGAAACGAGGGGTCGTGCTGATAGGGGCGCGGGGCTGTGACAGGTGAGGCTCCGCCGCGTGGGCGCGACAAGTCGCGAACCGGCACCCGCGTACGCCGCCATCACGGTCCCCAGCCCCTCCACCGCCTCCGCGGCAACCACCCGAAACTGCCGCACGGTCCGATCCCACCGAAACCGTGCCGCCCGCTCCCGCGCCGCCTTGCCCATCAACTCCCGCTCCCGCCCGGCCAGGGCAAGCGCACACCAGGCCGCGGCGAACGACGACTCACCGCGCGGCGAGAACCCCGGTCTCACCGTCCACCACGGAGTCCTTGAGCCCCGGCACGTCAAAGGCGACAGCCGGCGTCTCCCGGGCCGCGGCCTCCGTCACGACCAGCCCCCATCCCTCCACGGCGGAGGGATGCAGCAACAGCCAGGCCGCACACAGCAGCCGGTGCTTCTCGGCCTCGGAGACATACCCGGTGAACTCCACACCGGGCCCGGCAAGCCGCTCCAGCCGCTCGCGCTCGGGCCCGTCCCCGACGATCACCAGCCGCCCGCCGGTCACCGGCCGCACCCGCTCCCACAACCGCAGCAGCAGATCGATCCGCTTGTACTCGACAAGCCGCCCGACGGCGACGAACAGCGGCTCGGCCGAGCGGTCGGCCCGCGGCCCCGGCTCCTCGACTCCGTTGTGCACGACCCGGATACGGTCCCGCTCGACCCCGATCGCCGCGCAGCGCGTGGGCCGTCGAGGAGGACACGGCGACCATCAGGCTCCGCTGCTGCGCACCGGTCAGCGCCCAGTGTTCGAGTCTTCGGCCGATCCGCGCCGCCGGGGCCAGCGGCCCGCCGAAGCGCATCTTCCACAGATCCGTATGGACATGGTTGACCAGGCACAGCGTGGGCCCGCGATGCCACAGGGGGGCCAGGTACGGCATGCCGTTGCACACCTCGACCAGCAGGTCGCAGTCGCCGATCTGGCGGGTGAAGGCGGAACGGGCGCGCAGGTAGTGGCCGTAAGGGCCGCCCGCCGACACGACCCGGTAGTCACGGAAGGCCGCGGGCCCTCCGCACAGCAGGGTCACCTGGTGGCCCAGCCGGGTCAGTCCGTCGGCGAGCTTGTCGACCAGCAGCTCGGAGCCGCCGGCGGAGGGGTTGTCCAGATCACGATGGGCGAGGAAGACGATCCGGCACGGATGTGGGGGGAGCGCCGGAGGGCGCTGCGGCGCGCTGAAGGGCGCGGCGCGCAGCTGGGACGGTACGTGCTGGGGCATGGGTGCTCCAACTCGTCTCGGGGTGCGGAACTCAGCGTGGGGAAACGTGGGGGGTCTGTTCGAAGGGGAGTCTTGGGGAAGTCGGCCTGTGAGGGGCCTGAGCCCTTCCTGGGAGGGGAGTGTGGACGGGCTGTGCTCGGGTGGGGTTGGACAGTTTTCGCCCGGACGTTCGCCACGGCTACTCACCGGCGTGACAATTTCGGGCTTTATTAGAGCTGACGTCACATCACATCGTGAGGGTGGGCTGGGGTGTACCGGACGTTTCGGATGGAACAGGCTGCTCCGGCTCCTTCCGTCCGCGCGCCACGAGAACGCCACCCACCACCGCGAGCACCAGCCCCGTCACCGCCGCCCCGATCGGCAACGTCACGCCCACCATCCGTAGTTGGCCGCTGTCCCGCTTCGCCTGCCGCACCGCCTCCTTCTGCGAGGCGGTCGTGAACGAGACCTTCCGGCTGTCCAGCAGCACCGCCGCGTCCTTCTTCGCCGCCCGGCGCCCGCAGGGTCCGCTTCGGCCCGGTCTGGGCGTAGATCACCCGGCCGGTGGCCTGGTCGACGACCAGCTCGAACCCGTGGTTGGAGTACCACTCCTCGGCCAGCACCTGCGGCCGGTCCGGCTGGTCGACGATGCTGCCGGGCACCATCCGTGTGCCGGTCCTGGCCGGCGGCACCGAACCGGTGAACCTGTAGCCCGTGTGGCCCTGGATCTTCTCGGTGCCCCGGTAGCGCAGTACGACGGTGTCGCCGAGCGTGTTGTCCCACCACTGGTAGGAGCGTTTCTGCACGTCGAAGGGGAACTTCAGATAGGCCTCGCCCTCGATGTACGGCTTCTCCCCGCAGCAGTGCACCGGCCGGGTGGTCTTGCGGTCCATCACCCAGCGGTGCGGCGTGAAGTCCAGTGCGTCGTGCGGGTCGGCGGCCGGCAGCGACTTGTCGGTGTCGACCGTGGTCGTCACGTCCCAGACGGCGTTGCCGCTGCGTTCGCTGTCCTCGACGTTGCCCCGCACCCGCTGGGTCACGGTGATCTTCTGGTCGGGCACCGTCTCGATCCGGTCAGTGTCGAAGACGCTGCCCCGCCCGGTGTAGACGGCGGTCGTGTCGATGTCGATCGGATTCACCGCGGCACGCGGCTGCACGTACCAGGCGAGCAGGGGCGCCAGCACCAGCAGGAACGTGCCGAGACCCAGCAGGACCAGGGAGAAACGGAGAGGTTGTACGGCGCATCCGGGCACTCCAGTGACTTGGGACGGCTCGACGTACGAGAGGGCCGGCACGGCGAAGAAACGTGCTCGTGCGGTTGGGCCGGGAACCGTAGGCCGCTCTTGACGGAGTGTCAATGCTTGTCGAGACTGGGCGCGACAGGCAGGGACGGGGTGCCGGGGTGGGGACAACCTCCGGACGATCTCCGGACGAATCCGGACAGAGAGGCTGACCCTGCGATGTCCAGACTGCTCGCTGCCGCGATGACCGTCGCGCTCGCCGCCGCCCTTGCCGTGGGCGCCGCGCTGGGCGTGGTCGCGCTGCTCGAGGCCACACCCGACCAGCCGAACACGCCCCTGATCACGTACGAGCAAGAGCGCCAGGGGAGTTGACGGTGACGGCCGCCCGCACCGGAACCGTCACCACGCGCTCGGCCTGGCACGACGTACCGCGCTTCCAGGTGCGTCGGTTCGCGGCGATCGCCATGGCCGAGGCACCCGCGCTCGCCGAGGAGATCCTCTGCGAGATCCAGCGCGAGTACCCGCATCTGCCCGTAGTCCTCGACGACTCCGGCGAGCCGATGGCCCTGGTCGGCATCCGCCGCGCCATCGAGGTCTTCGTGCAGCACCTGGAGACACTCGGAGGGGCGGCCCGACCGTCCCGCCCGGCGTCTTCCAGGACTTCGGCCGCGGCGAGGGCCTGAACGGCCGCTCGCTCGACTCCCTCCAGGCCATCTACCGCATGGGCGTACGCCTGGCCTGGCGCCGCTTCGCCGACATCGGCCAGCGCGTGGAGATCCCGCCCCCGGCGATGTACGAACTCGTCGACGCGGGCTACGAGTACCTGGACGGCCTGGTCGACCAGTCCGTACGCGGCTACGCCGAGGCGGCGGCCCGTCAGGCCGGCGAACGCCTGCGCCTCCAGCGCCGTCTGATGGAACTGCTCCTCGCCGAGCACCACCGCGGCGACCCCGCCGAGGCCCTCACCGAACGGGCCGCCAGGATCGGCTGGCCCCTGCCGGCGAAGGTCGCGGTCGGTGTCCTGCTGCGGCCCGCCCGGGAGGCCATGGCGCCCGCGGTGGGCCAGGGTGTCCTGCTCGACATGGAGTACGAGCAGCCCCGCATGGTCGTGCCCGAGCCGGACGCGGCAGGCCGCCCCGAGCTTCTGCACCGGGCCCTGACCGGCTGGTCCGGCGCGATCGGCCCGCCCGTACCGCTCGCCGACGCGGCGAAGTCGCTGCGCTGGGCCGAGGCGGCGGTACGCCTGGTGGAACGGGAGCTGCTCCCCTCGGGCGAGGTCCTCCACTGCACCGAACACACCGAGGCGCTGGTCCTGCTCCAGCCCGAGGAACTGATCGACGACCTGGCCCTGAGATGCCTGGCCCCCCTCACCCACTGCGGCCCCACCCACGGCCGCCGCCTCGCGGAAACCCTCCTGGCCTGGCTGGAAACCAGGGGCGGAGCACCGGAGGTCGCGACCCGCCTGGGCGTCCACCCCCAGACGGTCCGCTACCGCCTGCGCCAGATCCGGGAACTGTGGGGCGACGAGATCGACGACCCCGACCGCCGTTTCGAACTGGAGCTGGTGCTGCGCGCGCAGCGGCTGCGGGGGGAGCTGGGGGCGGTGCGGGGGCGGCGGTGAGCCGGGGCGTCGTACCGCCTGATCACCGCCACCCGGGCGTCACACCCTGGCCCGCTCCCTCGCCGCCGTCCGCCCGGATGCCGGAGCGTCCAGGTGGGCCACCACCGAGGTGTGGAACCGGTGCACGGCCTCATCGACGCTGCGGATGAATCCGGACTCGGCATTGCCACGGCCGCTGCCCATGCCCTTGAACAGGGACAGGCGGAAACCGGTGATCCGGATGGCGTTGTCCTTGGGGAGCAGGTCCGCCGGCTCGGGACGCAGACGCTCCAGCGTGCCCCGGGGACCACCCGTCTCGCCCTCCACCAGGGTCTCGACGTGCAGGTCCGCAGGTGCCTCGGCGAGACGGCGGATCAGACGCTTGGCCCAGGTCAGGGGGTAGCCCTGCTCGGGTGCCGGGACCTCCACGGACGTGCGCAGTCTGGCGGTGCGCAGATCGGCGCTGAGGGTGAGCAGGCCGGGTGCCCCCTCGACGCGCAGTTCCGCCTGCAGCCTGCCCTCCAGGCACAGTTCGTCGGCGAGGCGGGCGCGGCGGGCCCCGGGGTCGGTGCCGCGCCTGGTGCGCTGGGCGGGCAGCACCTTCTGCCCGAGTTCGCCGCCGAGCCGCAGACACACCTGGCGGATGAGCCGCTCCCAGCTCTCCACCACCTCCAGGGCGCGCGGGTCGCCCTGACAGAGGGTCTCGTCGTTGATTCCGTTGCGCACGGGCACCCACGCCGAGCCCATGTTCTGGAAGCCGTGGCAACCGGAGTTCTCGTGCTGGAGGTAGTGCAGCAGGTCCTGGAGCAGCCAGGTGCGGGCCGCGTTGCCGACGCCCTCGTGCCGGATCAGCATCTGTGCCTGGTGGGCCACTTCGGCCCAGGAGAGATGCCAGAGCGCCACCTGGTGCTTGCGCCGCCGGTCGATCTTGACGTCGACCAGCGGGCTGCCCTCGAGCGCGACGTCGTTCGACAGCGTGATCACGGCCTCGTAGCCCCGCCGGGCCGCGATGTCCATGTAGGCCTGCACCTGGTCGGACCGGAGGGCGTTGCCGTTGGTCTTGGTCTCGACGAGTGCCGTCCACAGCTTGCCGGCCCGCTCGACGCGGATCACCCCGTCGGGGCGCCGGGGCGTGTCACCGTGCGGCAGGGAGACCTCGGTGAAGGTCTCCATGCGGCCGGACGGTGCGCCGAAGGGAGCGGTGATACGCCTGCCGAACCGGGGGACCTGGGCCATCACCGACAACAGCACCGAGGTGGCCCGCGTCTCCCGGTCCCGGTCGTTCTTGAGCGCCGACACCGGAAAGAGCCGAGCCTGCTTCCAGGACTCGTTCTCCGCCAGGCTCTTCACGGTCGCCCTGGGCGGCGCGGCCTTCTTCTTCGCGGTCCGGGGCCGGGCCGTCCGCTTCCTCGGCCCGGCCTCCTCCTCTTCGTCGGCCGGCCCGCGCGGCGCCAGGACCGCTTCCAGCATCCCCCGCGATTCGGGTTCGCGGGCGGGCGCGGCGGCCGGGACGACGGGAGTCTCCGCAACCGCCGTGGCGGCATCCGTCTCGTCGTCGTCGATGTCCACACCGAAGTCGGTGGCCAGCCCCGCCAGCCCGCTCTCGTACCCCTGTCCGACGGCCCGGAACTTCCACTCCTGCGCCCGCCGGTACAGCTCACCGAAGATGATCGCGCTCACCTGGCCGGCGTCCTCGATGACGAACCGGAGGAGGCTCTCGCCCACCGCGTCGGCCAGCGTCACCTTCAGGTCGTCCAGCTCTGCGAAGCGCGCCCCCTCGTAACGGCTCGCGGCCACGACGATCCGCTCCACGTCGGCCGGTACCGCGGTCAGGTCGAAGCTGATCCGGTCCTCGCTGCCGTCCCCCGTCGGCTCCTTGCCGAGGAGCTGCACGCTGCCGTCGGCGGCCACCGGGTTGTTGTAGAAGTAGAAGTCGGCGTCGCTGCGTACCTTGCCGTCGCCGCCCAGCAGCAGGACGGACACGTCGGCGTCGCCCTCGCCACTCGGGCTGGACCAGCCCAGGCTGACGATCGCGGAGCCGACGTTCTCGCTCAGGGCCGTCAGAGACACGTTCGAGCCCTTGGTCATGTCGCGCACAGAAATCCCCCCACCCCTGCGGCACATGTGACGTGCCGCACATACGGCACTTTAATGTGCACGCAACGTGCCTGTGGTGTGCTCGTGGGTTTCCGCTCGCAGTGGGTCTGCCCATTGCCGGGGCAAACCAATATGGCTAGCCTGTGTTCGTCATGCCGATCGCCTGTTGAAATTTCGAACACAGGCGCCTGAGACATCCAAGGGAGGGTGCCGGATCGTGGGACGCCTCGTACCAGCCGTGACCCGGGCTCTCGACATTCTCGAGCTCTTCCTCGACGGGGACGGCACGCTCTCCGCCCCCGACATCGTGCGCAAGCTCCAGCTGCCGCGCACCACCGTGCACGAGCTGGTGACCACGCTCGCCGCCCGGTAGTACATCGTCCCGGTGCCCGGCCAGCCGGGACGCTACCGGCTCGGCGTACGGCCGTACCAGCTCGGCAGCCGGCTACTGCCGAGCAGCTCGACCTCGCCGCCGAGGGGCAGCAGGTCGCCCGGTCCGTCGCCGAGACCTGCGACGAGACCGTGCACGTGGCGATCCTCGAGGACACCGACGTCATCTACATCGCCAAGGTCGACTCCACGCACGCCGTGCGCATGGTGTCGGCGGCCGGGCGGCGGCTGCCCGCCCACTGCACCTCCGTCGGCAAGATGCTGCTGGCCTCCCTTCCCGAGCCGGAGCTCGCCGCGCGCATCCCCGACGACGCCGAGCTGGTCGCGATGACCCCCAACAGCATCACCGACCCGGCCGCCCTGCGCGAGGCCCTGGCCGAGATCCGGCGAGCGGGGCCTCGCCGTGGAGAGCCGCGAGTCCAACCCGGACGTGCGCTGCGTGGCCGCGCCGGTCCGCGACCGCACCGGGCAGGTCGTCGCCGCCCTGTCGATCTCCGTGCCCATGATCCGCTGGAGCGAGGAGCGCCGCGCCGAGCTGGAGCAGCTCGCCGCCAAGGGCGCCGCCGAGCTGTCGGAGCGCCTCGGCCACCGGAGCGTGGCATGACGGCGCCGTACGAGGTGGCGGTACGTGCCGAGGCCGAGCTCGGCGAGGGGCCGACCTGGGACGCGGCGGCCGGCCGTCTCCTCTGGATCGACATCCTCGGCTCCCGGGTGCACACCTACGACCCGGCCACCGGCCGTCGCACGGTCCGCACGCACCGAACAGCACGTCGGCGCCGTCAAGCCGCGCGCCGGCGGCGGCCTGGTGCTGAACCTGCGCGACGGGGTCGGCCTCCTCGACCCGGACGACGCCTTCCGCTGGCTGCACCACGAGCCCGTCCCCGGCCGCCGCGCCAACGACGCCGCCGTCGCCCCCGACGGCTCGCTGTGGGCGGGCACCATGCGCTACGACGAGGCACCGGGCGGCGGCACGCTGTCCCGGTCACCGGTGACGGCACGGTCGAGGTGGTCCTCGACGACGTGGCCGTGAGCAACGGCACGGGCTGGAGCCCGGACGGGCGGCTCATGTACTACATCGACTCCCCGACCCGGCGGGTCGACGTCTTCGACTACGCGGACGGCCGGCGCCGTGAACCGGCGCACCCTCGCCGAGATCGAGGACGGCGCGGGCTTCCCGGACGGGCTGACCGTCGACGCCGAGGGGTGTGTGTGGGTGGCGCTGTGGGAGGGCGCCGCGGTACGGCGCTACACGCCCGACGGTGAGCTGGACCGCGTGATCGAGCTGCCGGTGCCGCTGGTGACGGCGTGCGCGTTCGGCGGGCCCGG
Source organism: uncultured Actinomycetota bacterium (assembly GCA_963798065.1). Lineage (GTDB taxonomy): Bacteria > Actinomycetota > Actinomycetes > Streptomycetales > Streptomycetaceae > Streptomyces. The sequence continues at coordinate 377,165 of CAWCSC010000006.1, forward strand.
CCTGACCGACCTGTACATCACGACGGCCCGCGTGGGGCTCGACCGCGCCGCCTCCGCTGGCGGGGTCGGTGTTCGTGGTGCCGGGCGCGGGGAAGGGGCTGGCCCAGCCCGCGTTCGCGGGCTGACGAGAGGCAGAAACGGGCGGCGGACGGGGCGAGGCGGGGCGAGGGCGGCCGGGGCCCCGAGATGCCCGCACGTGAGTTCGCCGACGGGGCGCGGACCGGATCCGGTCGCCCCTGGCTCAGCGTCCCGTCCGGTCCAGCCGCCGCAGGACCGTCCGCTCGTCCTCCGTCAGCGGCGCCCCCACGGCCGCCGGCAAAGGGGGCCCGCTCAGCGTCGCCAGTACCGTTGAGGGCCGTAGCAGCCGCGCCGGCCCCGTCGTCATGCTCATCACGTCCCAGAGCGCCGATCGCCGCCGTGTACGAGCCGGTGGCCGTGCGGATCATGCGGCGGGTGTAGGCGGTGACCAGCCGGTCGGCGACCCCGGGCGAGCCCCCACGTGTCCCGGGGTAGAAGACGTCCTGGCTCACCGCCATCGTCCACGCGGCCTCCACCGGGCGGGCCGCCCGCCGCTGCACACGCCGGGCGAGGCCGGGCTCGCCGAGGCCGGACGTCCGCAGCTCCCGGTCCAGGACCCGGGCGCCCAGCGCGGCCACCGACATGCCTTGCCCGTAGGCGGGGTTGAACGTGGCCAGCGCGTCACCGAGGACGACGAAGCGGTCGGGCCAGGAACGGACCTTCTCCAGGTACCGGCGGTGATTGCTGGTGCTGCGGCTGACATGGACCTCCGTGAGCGGTTCCGCGCCGGAGATCAGCCGGCCCACGATGGGGTCGGGCAGGTCCAGGGTGTACCGGAGGAACGCGTCCGGGTCGGACGGCGGTTCACGCCGCCCCGCGTGCCGGCGAGGCTGACCATCCAGCGGTCGCCCTCGATCGGCAGCACCATGCCGCTGCGGCCGGGCCGTCCCTGATACGGATCGGCCTGCACCATGGTCAGGGGAAACCGCCCGGCGCCCTCGGGAGCGCGGTAGAGACGGGTGGCGTTCACCAGGCCGGCGTCCACCGTCTTCTCGCGCACGCCGTCGACGCCCAGCCGCGCCAGCCAGGTCGCGATCCGCGAGCCGCGTCCGCTCGCGTCCACGACGAAGTCGGCGGCGAGTTCCTCCTCCCCGGCGGCGGTCGAGAGCCGGACCCCGGTCACACGCTGCCGCGACCCCGCCAGCTCCAGCACCCGCGCCTTGCGGATCACCACCCCGGTGTCGTCCAGCACAGCGCCCCGCACCGCCCAGTCCAGCAGGGCCCGGGTGCAGGTCAGCATCCGCGGTCCGGGGTGACGCCAGCGCCGGAACCAGCCTCGGGCGTGAGGGCGACCATGCCCGAGCTGAGCGGAATCTCGTGCGCACCGGCGGCGAGCAGAGCTTGCGCATGCTCACGCCCGGCACCAGCTCCTCCATGGCGGGCCAGGCCGCCGGCCAGAGCAGGTGCGCGTGACGTCCCTGCGGCAGGCCCTTGCGGGGCTCCGGCCCCTCGGGCAGATCGTCGCGGTCGAGCACGACCACCTCGGTCCGCGACGGCGGACAGGGCCGCCGCGGCCAGCATGCCGGCCAGACCCGCACCGATGACGACAGCTCTACGCGACATGCGACTCCCCGCACTCAGCCATGAAGGCTCCTCCGCCCTGAGGGCATTCCCCGACGTCCGGCCCCAGCCGCAGCGCGCAACACCCGTCCGCAGGCACCGGTTTCGAGCCAGCAGGCCTCGTTCCGGACGGCTCTCACCGTACCTTCACGTACCGTGCCCGCGGCCCCCTGCGCGGGTCTCGTCCGCGAATCGGCCGGGCACGACGGGCACGGGCCGCGGCCGGGCACGGCACCCGTGGCCGCCGGGGGCAACCCCGGGGCGTGGTCAGCCGGTGAGCGACCTGCCGTCCGCGTGGTCACGTGCCAGGGCGCGGACCGCCCGGAGGTCCTCCGGGCGGCGCAGGGCTCGGGAGACGGCCCGGATCTCCCGCAGCAGGTACGTGGTGTCCGGGCGCCGCTGCCGTCGTCCTCCCGGGTCCGGCTCCTGGCGTCGGCGGCGTCCAGGATCACCACGGTGGCGGCGAGGGCCCTCGCCCGGCCGGGCGGGTGGCCGAGGGCGAGGGCGGCGTCGTAGGACCGTTCGCGCAGGTCCTCGTCGAGGTGCCGGGCGAGCTGCAGCAGCACGTCGCGGATGAACGTCTCCCGGCGAATCAGCCGCAGCTCCGGCGGTCGCGCGCAGGAGGAACGGGACCCCTGCCGCCGTTGACCGTCCGCATCAGCAGGTAGAGGGGGCGCAGTTCGCCGGTGGGCGAGCCGGACGCGCCAGCGGTCGTGCAGGTACTGGCCCGGCGTGCGGGAGGATGAAGCCGACCGCGACCAGCGACGGCGGACAGGCAGGCGGCCGGCGGGGCGACGGTCGGTGCTCAGCCAGTCCAGGTCGCGGCCCGGACCAGCGGGCGACCACGGCGGTGAGCTTGGCGGCGTCGAAGAGCAGGTTCGTCGCGTAGCCGACGCCGAGGAACCTCAGCCCCCAGCGCAGCCAGCGCGTCGAGGCCGTCGGTGCGGACCCAGTTCCAGATCAGCCGGGCGGTGACCGTGCAGGCCACGGTGTGCGCGAGCAGGTAGAGCAGGATCTACTCGCGCATGAACGGGGTGTTCGCGTAATACGTGTCGAGGTCCCGCAGCCGCTCCACCGGGACGTCCGCGAGCGCGAACAGCACCCACAGGGCGACGATCACACCCGCGTAGACCGAGACGACCCCGCGCATCGCGCGGCGGGTGCGGCCGAGCGGTCGGACAGGCCGTTGCGCCAGGCGATGATCAGCAGCAGCCAGGAGGCGCAGAGCGCGGTGAGCAGCGAGTACACCCAGGGCGCCGAGAAGTTCGGCACCCCGGTGACGCGGTTGGTCCAGGCGATGGTCGACGGGGCGGCGAAGACGAACACGGCGCAGGCGAACAGCAGCAGCCCGCCGACGGCGCGCAGCAGCGGGTCCCGCCACATCCGGATGATGCTGGGCAGCTTGATCGCCAGGGCGGCGGTCAGGGCCCCGGTCGGGATCCAGAAGGAGATCGGATAGAAGCTCGTCGAGCGACGCCCGGCCGGGGTCCAGCGCCGCGCTGCCTGCCACCGGTCGCCGGCACCGCCCATCGCGCGCCGCCCGGATCAGCGCCGAGCGTACCGCTGCCACGGCCGCTCTCGAGGCTGCACCGGCTCGAGCGGGCACCGCGCCCCGCCCGGCAGCAGGCGCCGGAACGCGGCCGCCAGCCGGTGTCCGAAGTCGTCGGCCTCGGCCTCGTCCCGTTCCCGGGAGCCGTTGCGGGCGGCCACCGTCAGCGCGCACGTCCTTCCAGCCGGGCCGGTCGGCGAGCGCGTGCGGCCGCCGCCGTACCGCCCCCGTGGTGATGCCCGTGCCCCGCGTGCAGATGCCACAACTCGTGCCCGAGGATGACCAGTTGCTGCACCGCCTCGGCCCGTTCCTCGACGATGACGAGGTCGAAGTCCTGGAACTCGACCCACAGGCCGGTCACTTCGATCTCGTCGGGGAAGCGCTCGAAACGCAGCTCGACGGGACGCCCGCCGCGCCGCGCGCTCATCTCCTCGCACAGCGCCCGGCACAGCGACCGTACGTCGGTCGGGGGCGGCGGTCTCGCCCGGACCGCGGCGGCGAGCTCGGCGGCCAGGCCGCGCATGGCGGAGCCGCTGCGAGAGCGCCCGAGCGCACGCGGTGACTCGGGCGGCCCTCGTCCGCGCGCCCGCGATGTCCATCGCTCCCCCTTCTCCCGCCGCCGCACGGCGGGCGCGGTCCGAGACTAGCCGCCCGAAAGTGTCCGCGTCATGCGATCCGACGGCCGTTGTTCAACGCGGGAACGACCGTTCCTGCCTGGAAAGTCGCTGTCCGACAGTCCGGCCGCGACCATTGACGCGAAAGCGCTTCGATTTTACGGTCCCGTTCGAAGTAACGAGCGCAATTCGACATCTCGAACGCTGGACTCGACAGTAAGGGCAGGGCATGGGACGACCTGGCCTGAATCGCAGGCAGCTTCTGGGCGGCATCGGAGGACTCTCCGTCGCGGGCAGCTTCGGCTTCGCCGCACTCGGCACCGGAGCCGACGCCCTCGCCTCCGGCGCGAGCACGCGCGTGCGGTACTGGAACCTCTTCAGCGGCGGCGACGGCTCCAACATGATCGCGATGCTGGACGCCTTCCGTGAGGCCAGCCCGGACATCGCGGTGAAGGACTCCACCCTCCAGTGGGGCAGCCCCTTCTACACCAAGCTCGCCATGGCGGCCGCGGGCAACCGCGCACCCGACCTCGCAGTCATGCACCTGGGCCGGGTCACCGGCTTCTCGCCCGGCCGCTTCCTGGACCCCTGGGACGTCGGACTGCTCGCCGAGTACGGCGTACGGGAGGAGGACTTCAACCCCGCGCTGTGGAAGCGCGCCGTCATCGACGGCAAGCTCTACGCCCTCCCGCTCGACATCCACGTCCAGCTCTGCTTCTACCGCAAGGACGTGCTGAAGAAGGCGGGCCTGCTCGGCGCCGACGGCCACATCGTGCCGGTCACCTCCACCGACGAGTGGTTCGACGTACTGAAGGAGGCCAGGAAGGCCACGAAGAAGGGCCTGCAGACCATCGGTATGTGGTCCAGCGACCAGAACTTCCAGTGGTGGTTCTTCGTCGCCTTCTACACCCAGCTCGGCGGCACCTGGTTCAACGGCGCGAACACCGAGGTCACCTTCGACACCGGCAAGGCCACCGAGGTCCTGGAGTTCCTGCGCCGCCACATCGCCGACGGGTACGCCGACCCGGGCTTCGCGGGTGCGGCGGGCGCCGAACAGTTCGTCAACGGCGCACCCTTCGTCTGGGAGGGCAACTGGTCCGTCCCGGTCTACTCCGGAGCGAAGCTCGACTACGGCGCGACCCCGCTGCCCCCCGTCTTCGGCAAGCAGGCCACCCACGCCGAGTCGCACGCCTTCGTCCTGCCGCACCAGTCCGACCGCGGCGGCGCCACGAACGAGGCGGCGCACCGCCTCGCCGCCTACGTCGTCCAGCACGCCCGGCAGTGGGCGGCCGGCGGTCACATCCCCGCGTACACGCCGACCCTGTCCACCGCCGCGTACAAGGAGCTGAACCCGCAGAGCGAGTACGTGTCGGCCATGGACCACCAGGCCACCGAGCCGAAGGTGTGGTTCGCGGGCTCCACCGGCGTCCTCGCCCAGCGCGTCGGCCCGGTCGTCGTCTCCTCGACGATGGGCTCCAGCAAGCCCGAGACCGCCGCCCGCCGGATGAAGAGCGCGCTCACCCAGCTGCTCGCCATGAAGAACCCCATGGACGGCCGGACCGCCGCACAAGGAGGTGCGGCCGCATGACGGCGACCAGCGCCCAGACCATCGCCGCACCCGCACGCGCGAAGACCGCCGCCGCCAGTCGCCGGCCTCCGCCGCGGGCAGGGCTTCCAGCACGGCGGCTGGTTCGTCGCCCCGTTCCTGGCGCTCTTCGCCCTGTTCGTGATCTGGCCGCTGCTGCGCGGCGTCTACCTCAGCTTCACCGACGCCAACATCTCGGGCGAGGGCGCGAGCTTCGTCGGCCTCGACAACTACCGCGAGGCCCTCAAGGACCCGCTGATGTGGGACTCCCTCGGCCACAGCGCGTACTTCACGCTCCTGGTCGTCCCCTGCATCACGGTCCTCGCCTTCCTCCTCGCGATGCTCGCCCACCACATCGAGCGCGGCAAGTGGCTGTGGCGGCTGTGCTTCTTCGCCCCGTTCCTGCTGCCGTCCACCGTCGCGGCCAACCTGTGGCAGTGGCTGTTCAACCCCGGCACCGGAATGATCAACCACATCCTCGGCATCGAGACGCCGTGGCTGACCGACAAGTCGTACGCGATGCTCGCCATCGTCATCCAGACCCTGTGGTGGACGGTCGGCTTCAGCTTCCTGCTCTACCTCGCCGCGCTCCAGGGCATCCCGGGCCACCTCTACGAGGCCGCCAAGCTGGACGGAGCGAACGCCTGGCACCGCATGGTCCACATCACCCTGCCGATGCTGCGCAACATCACGGGGCTCGTCATCGCGCTCCAGATCCTGGCCTCGCTCCAGGTCTTCGACCAGGCCGTCGTGATGATGGACTTCCTCCCCGGCCCCGAGGGATCGACGCGCACCTTCGTGCAGTACACCCTCGAAGAGGGCTTCACCAGCTACCGCGTGGGGTACGCCTCCGCGATCTCCGTCATCTTCTTCGTGATCATCGCCGCCGTCGCCGTCGCCCGGATGTGGCTGCTGCGAGGCCGTGAGGAGGCCGCCCGATGACCACAGCCGCGCACCCCCGCAAGCCGTGGACGCCCAGCCAGATCGTGCTCACCCTCCTCGGCACCGCGGTCTCCGCCGTCTTCCTGGCCCCCTTCGCCTGGGGCCTGTTCACCTCGCTCAAGTCGGAGACCGAGGCGGTGGAGGTCCCCCCGCACTGGCTCCCCAAGGACTGGACGGGCCAGGCCTGGAAGGCCCTCTTCGAGACCGGCAACATCACCAACTGGTTCGTGAACTCCCTGGTCGTCTCGGTCTGCGTGACGTCCGTCGTCCTGCTGGTGAGCGCACTCGCCGGATACGGCTTCGCCCGCACCGAGTTCCGCGGCAAGAACGCCCTGATGGGCCTGGTCATGGCGGGCCTGATGATCTCCCCGGCGGTCCTCGGCGTGCCGCTGTTCACCACCGTCCAGCAGATGGGCATGGTGGACACCTACTGGGGCATGATCCTGCCGCAGTGCGCCCCCGCCGCGATGGTCTACATCCTCTACAAGTTCTTCCAGGGCATCCCGCGCGAACTGGAGGAGGCCGCGTTCATCGACGGCGCGGGCCGCTGGCGGGTCTTCTTCACCATCGTCCTCCCGCTCTCCCGTCCGTCCCTCGCGGCGGTCGGCATCTTCACCTTCATCGCCTCGTGGAACAACTTCCTCTGGCCCTACATGGTGACCAACAACCCGGACCTGATGACCATGCCGAACGGCATCGCGACCGTCATGAACTCCTACGGCATCCAATGGGCCCAGCTCATGGCCGGCGGCCTGATGGCGGGCCTGCCCCTGATCATCGTCTTCGTCTTCTTCCAACGCCAGATAGTGACGGGCGTCGCGCACACAGGCCTGGCAGGGCAATAGCGCCCTTCTTTTTGCTTGAGGGCGCGGGGAACTGCGCGATCAACCCCCACGCACCCGCAGACGAAACTGAACCTCGAAAGGCAAGCATGCACACCGCCCGCTTCACCCTCGACCCCGCCTTCACCGTCGGCGAGGTCAACCCCCGCCTCTTCGGCAGCTTCGTGGAACACCTCGGCCGCTGCGTCTACACCGGCATCTTCGAACCCGGCCACCCCACAGCCGACGAAGCCGGCCTCCGCCAGGACGTCCTGGACCTCGTCCGAGAACTCGGCGTCACCGCCGTCCGCTACCCCGGCGGCAACTTCGTCTCCGGCTACAAGTGGGAGGACTCGGTCGGCCCCGTCGAGGACCGCCCCCGCCGCCTCGACCTCGCCTGGCGCTCCACCGAGACCAACCGCTTCGGCCTCTCCGAGTACATCGCCTTCCTGAAGAAGGTCGGCCCCCAGGCGGAGCCCATGATGGCCCTCAACCTCGGCACCCGGGGTGTCGCCGAGGCTCTCGAACTCCAGGAGTACGCCAACCACCCCGCCGGCACGGCCCTGTCCGACCTGCGTGCCGCGCACGGCGACAAGGACCCCTTCGGCATCAAGCTGTGGTGCCTGGGCAACGAGATGGACGGCCCCTGGCAGACCGGCCACAAGACCGCCCAGGAGTACGGCCGGATCGCCGCCGAGACCGCCCGCGCCATGCGCCAGATCGATCCGGGCGTCGAACTCGTCGCCTGCGGCTCCTCCAGCCAGTCCATGCCGACCTTCGCCGCGTGGGAGGCGACGGTCCTGGAGGAGACGTACGACCTCGTCGACCACATCTCCCTGCACGCCTACTACCAGCCCGAGGACGGCGACGTCGACTCCTTCCTGGCCTCCGCCGTCGACATGGAGTCCTTCATCGAGAACGTGGTCGCCACCGCCGACCACATCGGCGCGAAGCTGAAGTCGAAGAAGAAGATCAACCTCTCCTTCGACGAGTGGAACGTCTGGTACATCTCGGAGTGGCACGAGATCGAGAACTCCGGCGCGCGGGACTGGGCGGAGGCCCCCCGCCTGCTGGAGGACAACTACAGCGTCATGGACGCGGTCGTCTTCGGCTCGCTCCTCATCGCCCTGCTCCGGCACGCCGACCGCGTCACGGTCGCCTGCCTCGCCCAGCTCGTCAACGTCATCGCGCCGATCATGACCGAGCCGGGCGGCCCGGCCTGGCGCCAGACCACGTTCTTCCCGTTCGCGCAGGCGAGCCGGTACGGCCGCGGCCAGGTCCTCGACGTGCGCGTCGACTCGCCGACGTACGAGACGAAGAAGTACGGCGAGGCCGACCTGCTGCACGCCACCGCCGTACGCGCCGAGGACGGCACGGTCACCGTCTTCGCGGTCAACCGCAGCCGCACCGAGGCGCTGCCGCTCGAGGTGGCCCTGAGCGGCCTCGGCCTGTCGTCGGTCGTCGAGCACAGCGTCCTCGCGGACGCCGACCCCGACGCCCGCAACACCCTCGACGACCCCGAGCGGGTCACCCCGCACACGGCCGACGGCACGGCTCTCCAGGACGGCACGCTGAGCACCGTCCTGGAGCCGCTGTCGTGGAACGTGATCCGGCTGGCGTGAAAGGCGGGACGGGTCAGCGTTCGATGCGGGGCAGGGCGGACGAGGACGGCGAGGTGGATGTCGTGCCGACCGCCCAGTAGCCGTCCGAACCCGGCACGCTTGTCAGGGAGTTCATGGCGACGGGGGTCGTGGCCGCCGGCCCCCGCTCGCTCACCCAGGCCGTGCCGTCCCACCGCAGGTAGTGGGCCCGGGTCTGGTCCCAGAAGTCCCAGCCCGCGATGCGGTCGGGGCGGCCTCGCGCGTCGCCCACGATGCCGGTCAGCATGCCCACGCCGAACGGTGCGGTGACGCTCTCCCAGGTGCTGCCGTCCCCGTGCAGCAGCCGGACGCCCGGAGGCTTTCCGGGCGGGCCGCCGATCCCGTAGTCGTAGCCCGTCAGCCAGATGTCGTCGGGGGCGACCGGGAGCAGCCCGGTGAAGGAGGCACGGATGCCGCCGGGCGCCGGCAGCACGGTCCAGGCGGCACCGTCCCAGCGGGCGACGAGCTCGTGGCCGTAGACATGGATGTCACCGCAGGGCGCGCGGTGGACGCCGGACGGGGCGACCGTGGTCGTGGCCGGGGGCGCCGCCAGCCAGGTCCAGCGGTCCTGGTGGCCGTGCAGCAGCACCGAGCCGTCGCTGTTCCGGCCGCAGACCCAGACGTGGTCCCCAGGACCGGTCGTGACCCCGGTGAGGGCGGTCCCGGCCGCCCCGCGCCCGGGGAATTCGGCCTCCCGCCAGGCCCGTCCGTCCCAGGCGAGGAGCCGGGCGGTGCCGGAGCCGTCGGTGCCGACGGTCCAGGCGGAGCCGTCGGGCGTGGCGGCGACGGAGTTGAGATGGCCGGCGAAGCCGGGGCCGGTGCGCCGCCAGGCCGTACCGTCCCACACCAGGGCCAGCGCCGTCCCCCGCACGCTGCCGCTGCGGCCCTCCTCGCCCACGGCCCAGGCGAGGCCGGGCCCCGCGGCCGCAACGTCGATCAACTGCGCGGCCGGGGTGGCCTCCGGGGCGGTGACGGCCTGCCACTCGCGTGGTGCGCCGCTGTCCCGGCCGGCCGCCGCAGCCGGCCCGGCGCCCGACGAGGCGAGTCCGAGACCCGCCCCGGCACCTACTAATCCGCTGATGAAACGCCGTCTTCGCACGAGGTTCCCCTCCCTCTTCGGCGGATGCGGGGCAACACGGTGACCCAGCCCGCCGGAGAAGGCAATGCGCGCGGACGCCTCGATCCGGTCACACCGGTGTGACCGGCACCCCTCCGGCAGCCGCGCCCAGCAGGGTCAGCCGCACATCCTTCGGCCCGGACGGTGTGGTCCCGTCGGACAACACCGCCAGCGCCAGTGTGTTGGCACCACGTGTGCGAAGGATCCCGTTCGGCAGCACGAAGGTGTGCTGCGGCCCGACGTCGTTGATGTACTGGCCCAGGTTCCAGCCGTTGAGGAAGATCTGGACGCGGTAGGCCCGGTCCCGGTCGTCGTCGAGGACGAGCCCGATCGAGGCGTCGACGCCCGGGTCGACGTCCAGCCGGAAGCCCGTCCGGTACCAGGTGACGCCCTGCCGCCGGTCGGCCCGGGGAAGCTCGGTGTCCTGCCAGTCCCCGTCGTCGTGCTCCGGCAGATGCCAGCCCTCGCGCTCCCCGTACAGCCCGCCGGTGTTCATCGGCCCGCGCACCGGATCGAGCGTGGACGCGCCCTGGATCCGCCACTTCACCTGCGGGGACGCGCCCTCGAAGGTGACGGCCGTGAGCCCGCGCGCCGCCTTGTGCGTGTCGAGCGCCTTACCGTCCATGTCGTGCTGCATCCGCCGGACGAGCACGGACAGGACGTGCCGGTCCCGCCTGGGAGTCTCGCCGCGCCGCTCCCTCTCCCGCGCCTCCTCCTGCTCCTCACGGAACTTCTTCCGCAGTTTCTCCGGCCACGCGAAGCCGGCCTTCGCCGTCCACGTCCCCTGCCGAGCCCGGCTCTTGTCCGGTACGGGCATCCGGTGCGTGCCCAGCGGCTCGCCGTCCAGCCAGGCCATCAGCAGGCCCTGCGTGCCCGTGCTGTAGGCCAGGGACACGGACTCCAGGCCGCTCGCGTCCGTCCATTCGCCCCGGTACCAGACGTCGCCGTAGTGGAAGCCGTAGTCGTCGGCGAACAGGGCGGGCTGCCCGTCGGGCACGGGCGTCGTGCTGAACGACGTCTTCTTGTCGGCCGCGGTCCAGCCCGAGTCGTCGAAACCGGGCTCGGCCTCCGGGTTCTCGGTCCGGCGCCGCCAGCCGTCGAGGGCGGGCAGGGCCGGCCGGGTCACCCCGGGGAGCGGCCGCAGCGCCAGCAGGCTGCCGGAGGCGCTGAGCCGGACGGGCACCGGGCGCCCGTTCCAGGTGACATGGGTGATCCCGCGCGGCCCCCACACCTCGAGGCCGGTCGCACCGGTGGTGTCGCCGGTGAGGTGGACCGTGGAGCCGCGCAGCGTGGCCGACCGCAGCAGGGCCGGGCCGTAGACGAGGAGCGCGCCGGACGGCGTCTCGTACGGCCACAGCCGCAGGGAGGTCGCGTCGTCCGCGAACAGCACCAGCATCGGCGTGTCCACGCCGTCGCCCTCGACCCGCACCCGGCTCAGCCCGCCGGCGCCGAGCGGAGCGGTGATGTTCAGCTTGTTGAGGTTCCAGGACCATGCGGGCTCCGCGTCCAGCCGCATGGGCGTCGGCTCGTCGGGGCAGTCCAGTACGACCTGCGCGAGATCGCCCCGCCGGCCCGCGAACACGGCGATCTCCTGCCGCCCGGCGGTCAGGCTCAGCATCGGCTGCACGGTGGAGTGCACCAGCGTCCGCTGTCCGAGCTTCAGCCCGGCGGCGATCAGCTTGGCGTCCCGCGCCGGGACGGTGACCGGCACGTCGATCCCGGCGTCCGGCAGCGTCACGGAGACCGCCTCGGCAGAGTCGTTGCGCAGGACGTAGAAGTGGGCGCCGGTGTCGGGGTTGGTCAGGTGGTACACCTTGACCCGCTCGTCGGTGGCGCGTACCGCCTTCGCCCGGTTCAGCTTGGCGAGGTCCGGCAGGTGGCGCAGCGACTGCCCGATCTGGTGCATCGACGCGAGCTTCGGGGTGGCGTTGCGGGCCTCGTCGAAGGCCGCGCCGTAGTCGTACGACGTGTAGACGACCGGCGCGGGCAGCCAGCCCCAGGAGGTGCCGCCGAACGTCATGTAGACGTTGTGCAGCGTGATGCCGTTGGCGAGGTTGGTCAGGTAGAAGCGCCGCTCGTACGCCGCGTCCCTGGTCCGGCGCGACTCGGCGTACCCCTTCCCGTCGAACCAGGACCCGCCCCACGGGTCGAACCAGCCCCCGCCGAACTCGGGCACGAACCCGGGCGTTCGCACACTGGCCGTGGCCCCGCCCTTCGTCCCGCCGGTCCCGAAGTGCCCCCAGTCGGGCGGCACCTGCTCCGGCTCCGGATACCCGTCGAACCCGTACAGCCAGCGCCCCTTCTCGCCCCCGGTGCCGAACGACCCGGGCGCCCAGTGGCCGTTGCGGCCCTTGTCGTTGTGGAACAGCGGTACGTCGATGCCGTCGGCGCGGACCTTCTCGTACAGGTACGACATGTAGGCGCGCCCGGTCGGCTCGTCGACGTGCGCGTCGTACTCGTTCTCGATCTGGTACAGCAGGACCGTGCCCGTGCCCCGCGTGAACAGGCGCTTCGCGACGATGGCGTTGACGGCGGTCAGCCACTCGTCGACATACTTCAGATACGTCGGGTCGGAGGTCCTGGCCGTGCCCTCGGTGGCGGTCAGCCAGCCGGGGAAGCCGCCGGCGTCGACCTCCGCATTGATGTACGGGCCGGGCCGCAGGATCACGTACAACCCGGTCTCGGCGGCGATCCGCAGGAACAGGTCCAGATCGCGCACGCCGGTGAAGTCGTACCGGCCGGGAGCGGGGGAATGGTAGTTCCAGGCGACGTACACGCTGACGGCGTTGTAGCCATGAGCACGCATCTTCTCCAGCACGTCCCGCCACAGGGAGGGGCTCGGCAGCCGGAAGGGGTGCATCTCGCCCGACCAGAGCACCAGGCGGCGGCCGTCGACCAGCAGCGAGTACCGGTCGAAGCCGATCTGATGCCGCTTGCCGTCCGCGCTCGGCACCGGTGGCGGCGGGCCCGTGGGCGCGGTCCGTGTCGTATGGGCGGAGGTCGGCGATCCGCTGCCGGTCAGCGCGAAGCCGAGCGCCGCCGTGCCGGCGAGAGCGTGGAAGGTACGCCTGCTGAGCTCCAAGGGAGCGCCTCCTGTTGTGCTGCCATGCCGTACGTGGTGCTTACGTGGTGCTGGTGCGTCATTGTCCACAGGCCGACCGCGACAATGGTCGTATGAGGATCTCGGCACGTGCGGACTACGCGGTACGAGCGGTCGTGGAGCTGGCCGTCCGGCAGGGCGAAGGGCCCGTCAAGGCGGAGGCCGTCGCCACCGCGCAGGACATCCCCCACAAGTTCCTGGAGGGGATCCTCGGCGATCTGCGGCGCGGGGGTGTCGTCGACAGCCGGCGCGGCGGGGGCGGCGGCTACCGGCTGGCCCGGGAGGCCGCGGAGATCACGGTCGCGGACGTCATCCGGGCCGTGGACGGACCGATCGTCTCGGTGCGCGGCGAGCGGCCGACCGGCCTCGCCTACACCGGCACCGCCGAGCCGCTGCTGCCGCTGTGGATCGCCCTGCGGGCCAACGTGCGCAGGATTCTGGAGGGCGTGACGATCTCCGACCTCGCGGCCGGCGCGCTGCCCGAGCCGGTGGAGCGGCTGGCGGCGGAACCGGCGGCCTGGGAGAACCCCTGACGGTCCGCGTCCGCGGGGGAGCCGGTGGCTGATCGTCATCGCGTCCTCGGGGAGTCCTGGGTCTGACGAATTCGTAACGCACCTTATGCGGCTGCCGACGCCTCATGCGAAATCCCGCCACTGTGAATGGCCGGAGTCCGCCCTGGCCGACCCCTATCGCCGTGCGTACGATGCGACCGCTCCCGTCCTTCACAGTTCCTTCATGGAATGGTCACAGGTCGGGGGCGCATGCGCTGTCGTCTTGACATGCCCATGATCACATCGTGTTCCACCCCCCACGAACGGATGGGAGAACCATGGCCGGTGGCCTGCTCCTGAGCGGCGCGATAGCCGCGCTCCTCACCAGCGCACTCCCCGCACAATCCCCGTCCACCGGGTTCGAGGACCCGCCCCCGGACAAGATCGTCATCAAGGTGGCCACGGTGAACGGCTCCGGTTGCCCGCAGGGCACGGCAGCGGTCGCCGTCTCCGAGGACAACACGGCCTTCACGGTGACCTACAGCGACTACCTCGCCAAGGCAGGCGGGGGCTCCGACCCGACGGCGTCCCGCAGGAACTGCCAGCTCAGTCTGATCGTCCACGTCCCCGGCGGGTTCACCTACGCCATCGCGAGCGCCGACTACCGCGGCTTCGCCTCCCTCCAGCGCGGCGCCAGCGCCTCCCAGCGAGCCTCGTACTACTTCCAGGGCTCGCCGAGCACGGTGTACAAGAACCACCCCTTCAGCGGCCCCTACGACGACAACTGGCAGGCCACCGACGAGACGGACTGGGCCCAACTGGTCTACGCACCCTGCGGAGTCCAGCGCAACTTCAACATCAACACCGAACTCCGGGTCAGCGCCGGCACCCAGTCGGCCGACAGGGTCAGCTTCATGACGATGGACTCGACGGACGGGGACATCAGCACGGTGTACCACCTGGCGTGGAAGGAGTGCCCGGGGAAGTCCTGACGGTGTGAAGAGGGGCGGCCTCACCGGGCTGGTGGTCCGGTGGGCCGCCCCTTCGTGGTCCTACGCGTCGTCCGGCCGGTGGTGGCCGGGGCCGGCCCCGGCCAGCGCCGTACCGAGAAGCACGTACGCGGCGAGGGCCAGGACCGGTATGTGCCCGCCCGCCCGGTCGATGTCGTCGGTGAAGTACCCGGAGAGCACTGCCCAGACCAGCCCGCCGACGAGCACGAGCACGGTGTTGCCGGTCTCCCCCATCACCCGCATGCCGGCCCACAGCAGGAGGGGCATGAGCGCCCAGGAAGCGGCCGTGGTGAACAGGAACTCGAAGGCGCCGGCCCACATATCGTCTTCGCTCGCGGCCGCGCTTTCGCGTGCCCCCGCGAAGCCGGCGTACATGAGGGAGTGGCAGGCCGCGGTGGAGGCGGCGACGGTGACGGCGCCTTTGACATGTCGTAGGTACCGCATGGCGGGAATCCTCGCTCTTCGCAGGCCGGTGAGTCGCGCCCGCATCATGCGGGCGCAGCACTCCTTCTTGGTCACAGTCACGGTCGGTGAGGGGCGGTCAGTCCTGCGGTGCGAGTGCCGCGGCTGTGGCTTTCACGAAGGCCTCCGGGTTGTCCAGCATGATGTTGTGGCCGCAGTCGGGGATCCCGACGACGGATACGCCTGACTGCGTGAGGGCGTCGGTGCCCGGGAGGGGGCCGTCGGACTCGGGGAGCAGGAACGTGCGGGGGACCTCCAGGTTCAGGAGGAGTTCGCGCATGGTGGGGGTCGTGCCGCGGATGAGGTGGAACGCGCTGCGGTACAGGGCCTCCCGGCCGGCCAGGCGCATCGTGGACCACCAGTGCGGGCCGACCCGGTCGCGGACCTCCTCCCATCCGCCCGCCAGGAACTCCCGCTCGGAGTAGGAGGCGATGCCGCTGCTGCCCGACGAGCCGGGCGTGCGCGGGATCGGGTCGAGGTTGGCGTCGATCAGCACCAGCCGGGAGACCAGGCGGGGGTGGCGGGCGGCCAGGACGATCGCCACGGAGCCGCCCATGCTGTGCGCGATCAGTTCGGCGCCCTCGGCACCGGCGTGGGTCAGGGCGGCGGCGAGTGCGTCGGCGTGTGACTCCAGCGTGTAGTCGAAGTCCGTCGGGCGGTCGCTGATGCCGTGACCCAGCAGATCGACCAGCAGTGACCGGCGTCCGGCCAGCAGCGGATCGACCGCGACCCGCGTGAAGTAGGCGGGCGATGTGGCGCCCAGCCCGTGCACGTAGACACGCGGCGGCTCCTGCCCCGGCAGCTCGACCCAGCGGATGTGATCGCCCTCGGGCGTTACGGCGACGCTGCGCACGGTGTGTTCTCCTGCGGTCACGAATCGGTGGAGACACGAGAGTAGCCAGCGGTCGGGATGGAAGAGTCCGGGGTCATGGAGTTCTTCTGTTATCACCGTGATCGGGTCGGCTCCCTGCCGCTGCGTGAGGAGCTGGGGGAGGCGCACTGGGCCTATATGGACCAGTACGAGGCCGAGTTGATCGCCCGTGGGCCGACCTTCGCGGATGACGGGGAGACACCCACCGGCAGCGTGCACATCGTCGACCTCCCCGATTCCGCCGCCGCTCGGGCCTTCGCCTTCGACGAGCCCAACTACCAGGCCGGGGTCTACCGGGATGTGCTGTTGCGGCGGTGGCGGAATCTGCTGGGGCGGACCATGTGGGAGTTTCCCGGCGGGCGGACGGGCGGCAACCGTTACCTCGTCATTGGCCTGGGCTCGGGCCCGGAGCCGGATCTTCAGGTCCCCACTGACCTGGACGAACTGATCGCGTACGGACCTCTGCTGTCCGACGACGGCAACGTCTGGCTGGGCACGGCGGCGCTGGTGCGGAGGCCGGATGTGGAGGCGGCTCGTGGGGTTCTGACGGAGGGACGGTACGCGGACATCGAGGTGCATGCGTGGGAGTTCGGCGGACGGAGGTGACCCGCGGCTCCGATGGGAGCCGTCACGGCGCATCCCCGCCCGGCGGCATTTGCCGTGGAGCGGGGATGCGGTGGTGAGGGAAGTCGTCGGCTCCCTCAGGCGATCGTCCTGATCGCCTGCCAGCCCCCCTTCCCGACCACGATGGGCGGACCGTGCAGGCCGGTCTTGCGGCCCGGCACGAACTCCAGGCCTGCCGTGGTGTTCGACGTAGTGGTCCACAGGTCGGGGACGCCGTCGCCGTTGGAGTCGCCGGACGCGGTGAGCAGCGGGCGAGCGGCCGGGGTCCAGCCGGTGGCGTACGCCGTGCGGTTGGCGGGCGATGCCAGCGACGCCGGGTCGGTGCCGCCGTCCGGGATCCCGTCGGCGTCCGCGTCACCGGCGCTGCGGCCGTGATACAGCCAGACCTGACCGGTGCTGCTGTCACGGGCGATCAGGTCGGTGAAGCCGTCGCCGTCGACGTCGCCGGGGGAGGCGAGGTGCATCTTGCTCCACCCTGCTGTGCCGATCAGATAGCCCGATTCGAGGGTCTGGCCGAAGTACCCGGGCAGGAACCAGAGTTGATCCCCGATGACCGCGACGAAGTCTGGGTAGCTCGCCTCGGAGTCGTTCGTGATGTCCCCGACCGAGACGATCTGGTCGATCTCCGTGGTGTTGGTGACGCCACCCGCCTCGGCATCGCCGAGAACCGCCACCTCTTGCCGGGTGTCGTCGGTGAACTCGCCCTGGCCGTTGTTCGGGTAGAACCACAGCTTGCCGTCACGCAGGGCCACCAGATCCTCGTACAGGTCCTCGTCCCAGTCGCCCCGGTGGGTCAGCCGCGCGCCGTTCCATCCGCCGCCGGAGGACAGAGGCACCATCGTCGCCACCGCACCGCTGCCGGTCCCGCCGTACAGGCGCAGGTTGTCGGCGCCGTCGACGGCGAGCATGTCAGGCTGGCCGTCCCCGTTCACATCGCCAGGCTTGTCGGTGACTCCGGGGCTCTTGACGTAGAAGCGGTAGGGGTAGACCGGCCCGGGGTTGCCGCCCACGTCGTAGGCCCGCACGTAGAGCGTGTGGGGTCCGGGTGTGAGCGGTGTGATCCTCTGCTTCACTGAGCCGCCCTTGACCGGGGTGTCGTCCGTCGGCTCGCTCGGCGGGGTTCGGTCCAGGCCCCAGGTGTACTTGACGGTGTCGGACACGCCGTTGGCGCCGAACTCGAACACGGCTTCCG
Organism: uncultured Actinomycetota bacterium; assembly: GCA_963798065.1. Classification (GTDB taxonomy): domain Bacteria; phylum Actinomycetota; class Actinomycetes; order Streptomycetales; family Streptomycetaceae; genus Streptomyces. The sequence continues at coordinate 394,821 of CAWCSC010000006.1, forward strand.
TGCGGGCCAGAGCGCCCTCCACCGGCTCGTCGCCGGGCGGCGTCTCGGGGTACAGGCCGTCCGCCGAGGTCACCTTCGGCATCACCGTCGGAGCCTGCGGGTCAAAACCGAAGCGGCACCCGGCCGCGCCCATGGTCGGGGTCCAGTCCGAGGCCAGCGAAGCGTCGGTGGTGTCTTCTGCCTGTGCCTTCCAGGAGAACTGTCCGTTGCTCACGCCCTTGTACTTGTCGAGCAGGGCCTTGGGAACGACGACCCGCGCCTGAGCGCCCTTGGAGTTGTTCGCCTTGACCGTGACCTTCACCCGTTCGTCGAAGACGATGCCCGGTGAAGCGTCGTGCTTGCCGGTCGGCCACAGGTGGAACTGGACGTTGACGCCGCCGCCGTCCGGATCCCACACCTGCGCGGTCAGCCTCACGTCCGTGTTGCCCACGGTCACGTAAGACGACCCGTTGCCGCACTGCGTGGTGCCGACCTTGGTGCTGGGGATGGTGTCGAGGGCCCACGGTGCCTTCGGTGGCCGGTTGAACTCCACGATCAGCTTGGCGTCGGGCTTGAACTTCTTCCAGCTGTACTCGTCCTTGCCCTCCTCCGCGGCGCGCGGGGCACGCAGCCCGAAGGTGATGTTCGCCCACTTGCTGGCGGCCGCCTTGACCGCTGCGTCCTTGGCGGTGAAGTCGACCGGCTTGTTGGGGCAGCCGTGGTCCTCGTTGCCGTGGGCGTAGTTACGGCTGTCCTGGAGGGTGGACCAGGAAGGCTGTTCCTTCCACGTGGTCTTCGAGCTGATGGGGCCGGTCAGATACAGCTCGACCGGCTTCGGCGTGCAGGACCACGAGTGCGTCTCGGTGATCTGGAACTGGGCGTCGACGACCTTCACGCCCGCCAGGAACTTCGAGCCGACCCGGAAGAAGGAGCGGGCCGTGCCGTTGGTGGAGTGTTCGTAGCCGACGCGCGCCTCGTCCGTGGTCTTCCCGTTCCAGCCGGTCCCGTTCCAGTAGCTGTCGGTCGGGTGCGGCTTGTAGGCGATCGTCCACGCCTCGCGGGTACCGGTCATGCGCGGGTCGATGTAGACGGGGAACGTCGTGTCCGGAGCGTCGAGCAGTTTCTGGTCCGGCCGCAGGACGACCTGCGTGTTCGTCACCTCTACGCCGACCTCGCTGCTCTTCGTGCCCGGCGTCAGGGGCGAGGGCGAACTCGGCTCGCCGTCGGCGACGTTCACGCTCGCCGCGCGCACGGTGCGCGCTCCCGCAGCCGCACCGGCACTCGACTCCGGCTCGCTGCCGGAGGAGTCCCACATGCGGGCCGTCGACGAGGCGAACACGGTCTGCCCGGCGGCGTTGACGGCGCTGAGCGTGCGTGACGCGGCGTCCTTACGCAACTCCAGGCCCTCGGTCCGCAGTCCGAAGCCAATCTCCGCCAGCTCCGGCCGGCCGGCCGCCTCGGGGGTCTTGACGATCAGCGCCTGGCTGAAACCGTCCAAGCTCGCCCGCACGGCCAAATCCACCCCGGGGAAGACCTCGCTGTAGGTGGCCGTCGACTCCTCGACGGTGGGCTCGGGCAGCGTGCCGGGCCAGGTCAGAGAGAGCGTGCCTCCCTGGTCGGACAGGGTCACGAGCTGGTTGTCACCTCCGGCGGAGAAGGTGACCCGGCCCGGTGTCGCCTTGGGCGAGATACGGCCGGCCGCCTCGGCGAGCGTCGTGTCCACCGGTGTCCAGACACCCTCGCGCTTCACACGCACGGGCAGCGTGTGCTGGGTGTGGCGCAGATTGCCGTTGGGTAATGCGTGGGTCTCGCTGGTCTCGGTGCGGGCCGTCGCCACCTCCACGGCCTCGCCGGTGCGGGTGGCTCGCTGGAGCGCTTGTTCCTCGGCGTTCGCGGACGTAGGCGCGGGCACCGGCTCGGCCGAGGCGGTTGTCAGTGGTGTCAGCCCGAGTGTGCCGCCGACGAGCACCGCCACGAGAGCACATCGCGCCGAGCGCCCGGTCGGACGGTGTCTTCGGGATCTTTCTGGCATGGCCGAATCCCCCCGATTCGTTGCCGTGCCGCCCCTTCTGCGAGGGCAGCAGTGAGCCCGATCACGCGGGCAGGGTCGCCCGAACAGTACCCGCGGCATGGGTGAAGTCTTTGCCGATTTCTGGGAGAAGTGGTGATGGTCGCATTACGTCTCCTTTACTTGTCAGGTTGATCGAGAGCGCTTACGGTCTGACCGTTGATCAGTCGATCACGCAGAGTAAGGGGGGGAAAGTCCTTCAATGGACGAATTGATAAGACAGTTACGCTACTTCGGACATTGGCACAGATCCGTGTCCGTGTTCGTGGGGCTCGTGATGTTCGTCGGGCTCATACCCGACGACGCGGGTGCCGCCTCCGGGAGTACCCGGATCTCCGAGGTGAAGCGCGACCCGTCCGTTCCGGGGCAGGAGTTCAGCAAGAAGCGCACCACGATTCGCAACGACGCCGCCGCCGACTGGCGGCCCACCGCCGGCAAGGTTCCGGCCCGCACCTTCACCACCCTCGTCACCGACACCCGCGACCGCCTCCCGAAGCAGGCACCGCTCGCGACCGGCGACTCCGGACTGCGGAAGCCGACCGCCGTACAGACCGGCGTGGTGAAGGCTCGTCAGGTTCCCGAGGCGCAGCGCAAGGGTGTCCGCACCAGCGGCCGGGCCCCGAAGCGGCAGACCGCCGACATCGGCACCGCCGTCCAGGTTCAGGTCAAGGACACGGCCGCCGCCCACAAGGCCGGAGTCCAGGGCCTGCTCCTCACTGCGGCCCCCGCGCGCGACGGCCTCGCTCGCGCCGCCTCCGGCTCGGTCGAGATCGAGCTGGACTACTCGTCGTTCAAGGACACCTACGGCGGTGACTGGGGCTCCCGGCTCCGCCTCGTGCAGCTCCCCTCCTGTGCGCTGACCACGCCGGAGAAGGCCGACTGCCGTGACCGTACCGAACTGACCGGAGCCAACGACCCGGCCGCGCAGAAGGTGACCGCCCAGGTCGACCTCGCCGCCGCGAGCGCGGCACCCACCGTCCTCGCCGCGACCGCCGATGCCTCTGGGCCTGGCGGCAGCCACGAGGCCACCTCGTTGTCCCCGTCCGGTTCGTGGATGGCGGGCTCCTCTTCCGGCGGCTTCTCCTGGACGTACCCGATCGAGGCACCCGAAGTGCCGGGCGGCCCGCAGCCGGAGGTGGAACTCTCCTACTCCTCGCAGTCCGTCGACGGGCGCACCGCCTCCACCAACGGGCAGTCCTCCTGGATCGCCGAGGGCTGGGACTACGAGCCCGGCTTCATCGAGCGCCGCTACCGCTCCTGCTCCGACGACAAGGGGGCGATCAAAGACGAAGACGGCAAGGAACACAAGCCCAACAACACCGGTGACAGCGGCGACCTCTGCTGGGGGTCCGACCATGTCGTGATGTCGCTCGGCGGCAACACCACCGAGCTCGTCAGGAAAGACGGCACGGACGAGTGGCGCCCGGCCGACGACGACGGCTCACGCCTGGAGCACAAGAGCGGCGCCACGAACGGCACCAAGGGCGGCGAGTACTGGGTCCTGACCACGACCGACGGAACTAAGTACCACTTCGGTCTGAACAAGCTGCCCGGCGCCCCCGACGGCACAGTCACGAACTCGGCGCTCACCGTTCCGGTGTTCGGCAACCATCCGACCGAGCCGTGCCACGCCACCGCTTTCATGGACTCGGACTGCGCCCAGGGCTATCGCTGGAACCTGGACTACGTCGTCGACCCGCTCGGCGACGCCATGACTCTGTGGTGGACCAAGTGGAAGAACTACTACGGCCAGAACATGAAGGCCGACCAGCAGATCTCCTACGACCGCTCCGCCCAGCTCGACCGCATCGACTACGGACTGCGCTCCGACAAACTCTTCGGCGTCCAGCCCGCAGGACGCGTCGCCTTCAAGACGACCGAGCGCTGCGTACCCACCAGCACCTTCGACTGCGCCGAGGCCAAGCGCACCACCGCCAACGCCAAGCACTGGCCGGACGTCCCGCTGGACCAGGCCTGCGCCTCCGGCGCCAAGTGCACCGACAAGTACTCCCCGACGTTCTGGACCACCAAGCGGCTGGAGAAGATCACCGCCCAGGTGCTTTCCGGCAGCGCTCTGGAGACCGTCGACTCCTGGACGCTGGAGCAGTCCTACCCGCCCACCGGTGACGCCACCTCCCCGGCGCTGTGGCTGAACTCCATCACCCGCACCGGACACGGTGCCGACGGCACCGCCGCCATGCCGAAGGTCACCTTCGCCGGCACCCAGATGGACAACCGCGTCGACGGCGTGGAGGGCCTGCCGCCCTTCTCCCGCCTGCGCGTCCACGCCATCGACACCGAGAGCGGCGGACGCATCGGCATCAGCTACTCGCCGCGCGAGTGCCAGGCTCTGGAGCCGAGGAAGATGCCGACGGCTCCCGAGTCCAACACCATGCGCTGCTTCCCGCAGTTCTGGACGCCGAAGGGCGCACTCAAGCCGGTCAAGGACTGGTTCCACAAGTACGTCGTCACCGAGGTCAGCGAAGAGGACCTCGTCACCGACAGCCCCGCCAAGGTGACGAGCTACGAGTTCGTCGGCAAGCCCGGCTGGGCCCACGACGACAGCGAGTTCACCGAGAACAAGCACCGCACCTGGTCGCAGTATCGGGGCTACGAACGGGTCCGTACCCGGCTCGGCACAGGCAAGGACGTCAAACAGCTCACCGAGCACCGCTATTTCCGCGGCCTGCACGGCGACAAACTGCCCTCCGGCACGCGCACCACGCAGGTCACCGACAGCGAGGGCAAGACGTACGACGACCTGCCCCAGTACCAGGGCCAGTTGCTCGAACAGATCACCTACGAGTCCGACGGCGGCCCTGTCGACTCGGCGACCGTGACCACCCCCTGGGCTGTGAAGACGGCCACCAGGACCCGGCCCGGCAACACGGCGCTCGAGGCGTGGATGACCCGCCCCGACACCGTCCGGAGCCGCGAGCGGGTCAAGGGCGATACCTGGCGCACCTCCACCGAGACCACCAAGTACGACAGCTACGGCCTGCCGTACCAGGTGGAGGAGAAGACCATGGGCGGCAAACTTCGCTGCTCCACGGTCACGTACACCCGCAACACCGACGCCCACCTGATGGAGTCGGAGTCCCGCGAGCGGACCGTGCTCGGCGCCTGCGGAAGCACCGGCGGCGAGGTCGTCGAGGACACCCGGACGCTGTACGACGGCCGGGCCTTCGGCGCGGCTCCCACCAAGGGACTGCCGACCGAGGTGCAGGAGCTCAACGGCTCCGGCGACGGCTACCTCACCATCGACCGCACCGAGTACGACATCCACGGCCGCGAGACGGCCACCTGGGATGCGGACGACCGCAAGACGTCCGTCGAGTTCACCCCCAAGACAGTGGCGCGCCCGCTCAAGCAGGTCTCCACCGACCCGCTGGGCCACACCGAGACCACCGTGTTCGACGACGCACGCGGCATGCCGCTCACCGAGGAGGACGCCAACGGCAAGCGGGCCACCATGGAGTACGACCCGCTGGGTCGGCTGCTGAAGGTGTGGGAGATCGACCGTGACCCCGACAAACAGACGCCCACGGCGACCTACGACTACACCATGCGCGGCAGCGCGGGACCGACGATCGTCACCACCCGCACGCTGAAGGACAACGGCGGCTACGCCGTCTCCTACGAGATCCTCGACGGCCTGCTGCGCGAGCGGCAGACGCAGGACGAGGCGGTTGGCGCGGGCCGGATCGTCAACGACTCCTTCTACGACTCCGCGGGCCGCAAGTGGAAGGAGAACGACGGCTACTACAACAAGGAGGAACCCGAGGCCGAGCTGCTGCCGGTCGCCGACAACGACGTACCGTCGCAGAACCGCACCACCTTCGACGGCCTGGGCCAGCCCACCGCCGAGATCACCTACTACCGCGGCACCGAGAAGGTCCGCACCACCACCGAACGGGACGGCGACGCCACCACGACGATCCCGCCCAAGGGCGACACGGTCACGACCGTCTTCGAGGACGCCGAGGGTCGCACCGAGAAGCTGCGCGAGTACGCGAACACTGAGCGCACCAAGTGGCGCGACACGGTCTACGAGTACGACGACCTCGACAACCTGAGGAAGGTCACCGCCCCGGGCGGTGCCGTCACCGCCTTCGAGTACGACAAGCGGGGACGTCAGACCGCGGTCACCGACCCCGACGGCGGCCGCACCGAGATGCGGTACGACGCCACTGACAACGTGGTCGCGACCATCGACCCGTTCAAGCGGACGCTGGTCACCACCTACGACGAGGGCGGCCGTCCGACCTCTCTGCGCGAGGACAGTGAAACCGGTCCCAAGCGCGTCGAGTGGACGTACGACACGCTCGCCAAGGGCCTGCCCACGGCCGCGATCCGCTACGACGGCGAACGCGAGTACCGGGAGGAGGTCACCGCCTACGACAACGCCTATCGCGTCAAGTCGTCGAAGACGGTGATCCCGACCGAGGAGACTGGCCTGGCCGGTACGTACACCTACCGCTACGACTACACACCCACCGGCAACCTCTTCTGGGCCGAAGTCCCGGGCATGGGCGGCCTGGTGACCGAGAAGGTCGTCTTCCGCTACAACTCCGACGACCTGCCCATCGCCATCGGCGGCGCGTCCACCTACCTCGCCGACGTCGAGTACTCGGCATTCGGCGAGATCCTGAGGACCGACGCGGGCCCGGCCGCCAAGCGAGTCCACGGCACCTACACCTACGACGAGTTCACCCGCCGTCTCCAGACAGCGACCTTCGACCGCTCCCTCGCTCCCGTCCGGATCAGCGAGACCCGGTACGGCTACGACGACGCCGGCAACGTCACCAAGATCACCGACGCGCCCGGCGCTGCGGTGGGGGACGCGGGCGGGACGGACACCCAGTGCTTCGTCTACGACCAGCTCCGGCAGATGACCTCGGCCTGGTCCGCGAAGGCGGACGACTGCGCGGCCGGCCCGTCCAAGAGCACGGTCGGCGGCCCGGAGGCGTACTGGCAGTCGTACACCTACGACGAGGCGGGCAACCGCAAGGAACTCGTCGAGCACGACCCGACCGGAGACACGTCGAAGGACGTCAAGCGCACCTACACCTACGGCAAGCCGGGCGTCGGTGGCCCCAACGCGCTGGCGGAGATCAAGTCGGCGGGCCCGCAGGGCGAACGCCTGAACACGTTCTCCTACGACAAGGCCGGCAACACCACCAAGCGCCAGCACGGTGGCACCGAACAGTCCCTCGAATGGGACGTCGAGGGCCAGCTGCGCAAGGTGACCGAGCCGGTCGAGGGCGGCGGCACGAAGACCACGTCGTACCTGTACGGCGCGGACGGCGAACGCCTCATCCGCACCGGCGCGGACGGCAGCCGCACGCTGTACCTCGGCGAGGCGGAGCTGACGGTCAGCGCCGACAACATGACGGCGAAGGCGGAACGCTTCTACGCCCACCCGGACGGCATGACCACGGTCCGGGCGACCGGCGGCGTACGCGAGCTCATGATCTCCGACCACCACGGCACGTCCCACACGGTCGTGGACATGGTGGACCCGGCCATGGGTGTCACGCGCCGCAAGTCGATGCCGTTCGGTGAGGCACGGGGGCAACAGCCCACCGACTGGCCGGGACTACGGGGCTTCGTCGGTGGCACGGTCGACCCGGACACGGGGCTGACCCGTCTGGGAGCCCGTGACTACGACCCGGTGACGGGCCGGTTCATCTCGGTCGACCCGATGGTCGACTACGGCCAGCCGGCCACGATGAACCCGTACGCCTACAGCAACAACGCACCGGCGACCTTCTCCGACCCGACGGGCGAGTTCTTCCCGGTCCTGATCGGCATCGCGGCCCGTATCGCCATCCAGGCGGCGATCCGTGCTGCCGCTCGACGGGCGGCGATCATCGCGGCACGCAAGGCGGCCCAGGCGGCGGCCCGGCGTGCGGCGGCACTCGCACGCAAGCGGGCGCTCGAGGCCGCCAAGCGCGCGGCGGCGAAGGCCCGCAGGGAAGCGGCGAGGAAGGCTGCCGCAGCCAAGCGGGCGGCGGCGAAGAGAGCGGCGGCCCGTGCTGCTGCGAAACGCGCGGCTGCCCGTCGCGCGGCGGCGCAGGCTCGTGCCCGCGCGGCACGTGCGGCGGCCCGCAAGGCGGCAGCTCGCCGAGCTGCGGCCCGCAAGGCGGCGGCCCGCCCGAAGCCGCGCGCCAAACCGCGTTCACAGCCGAAGGCGCGTCCGAAGCCGTCGCAGGTGAAGCGGGCGGTGAAGAAGGTCGCACGGGAAGTACGCGACGAGGCCAAGGAAACCGCCAAGGACGAGGCGCAGAACATCGGCTGCGAGTCGGCGAACAGCTTCGTGCCCGGCACGCGGGTCCTGATGGCCGACGGCTCGACCAAGCCGATCGAGAAGGTCGAGGTCGGTGACAAGGTCATCGCCACGGACCCGAAGACGGGCCGTACGTCGGTCCAGACGGCTACGGCGACGATCCTCGGCAAGGGCACGAAGCGGTTGGTGAAGGTGACGCTGTCGATCCACGACGGCTCGTCGAAGTCCTCCACGAAGACGACCACGGTCACAGCCACCGCCGGCCACCCCTTCTGGGTTCCGTCCCTGCGGGAGTGGATCGACGCCGGCGAACTGAAGCCGGGGCAGTGGCTCCAGACGTCCTCGGGGACGTGGGTGCAGGTCGGGGCGGTGGAGGCTTGGACTGCCGCGAGGGCGACGGTGCACAACCTGACCGTCACGGATGCGCATACGTACTATGTGCTGGCGGGGGCTACGCCGGTCCTCGTCCATAACTGTGGTGGCGCGAACGGTGGGAAATACGGAGACCTGCAACCTGCGGGGGCGGGAAACGAGATCAATCACATTCCTGCCAATTCTTCCAGCCCCCTCAGTAAGTACAGCGGGCCGTCGATTCGGATGGATTATGCCGACCATCGTGCCGTTTACAGCACCGGATCCTCTCTTGAGTCGAAGGCGTGGCGCATGAGGCAGAAGGAGCTGATAGATGGCGGCGACTTCCGGGGCGCTATGCAGATGGACGTGGATGATATTCGCTCCCGGTTCGGCAATAAGTATGATGAGGCGATCACGGAAATGTGGATGAGCCTTAGTCAGAACAAGGCCCTTCGGAAGTGGGCGTCAGGATAAAATCCCTAGCTAGGAAATCGCACGGAACGAAATGGGATTCGCGTGTCGTCAGACTGGAAAGTAGAGATTGTGGAGTGCGGTGACCTCGTGCAAGACGATGACGAGGTCACCCCGCCCGGCGAGGCTGAGCGCCGCTGGAATCGGTACGTCGAGCTGGCCGATTCAGTGACTGGAAGTGAAGGGCCCTCTGGTGTCGCTGCAATCGTTTCTTCCCTGAAGGCTGAGGAGGATTACGGGGCTTACCAGGCGGCGCATGCGGCTTTGGGTCGCTTCCCTCATTCGGACCTCGGTCAGGGAGTGGCCGATGCATCCAGGGAACTTCTTTCCATCCCCCAGGATCAGAGTGGGAACGTCCTGCTAATCCTGACCCATGCTGGTCCTGCGGCAGTGAATGCCTTCAATGAAGCTATTCAGGCTGCCGATCCGGACGTTCGGGTCTCGGTTCGTGAACTTGTGGAGTTCCACGAATCCGAGGAGTGGCTCTCAGAAGGCAGCGCCCAGAACGTCCTTCTGATTCCACGGGCATAGCCTAGAAGTGTGAATTCAAAAGCCCCACCGGCAATTGCGCCGGTGGGGCTTTTGGGTGTCTTGACGGCAACGGTGACGGCAACGTCAGCGGACTACGACTGCGGCGGGTGGGTCGTCAGGGTCATCGTCCCCGGTGCCGAGAGCATCCCCCAGGGTGTCGATGGCTTGGCGCTGGAGGCGGAGCCGGACGTGGGCGTAGACGCCTGCGGTGACGCCGATATGGGCGTGGCCGAGGAGTTCCTTGATGACGACGAGGTCTATGCCCTGCTCCAGAAGCAGAGTTGCGGTCGAGTGGCGCAGGTCGTGGAACCGGATGCGGCGGAGCCCGGCATGGCGGAGGAGTCGACCGAAGCGGCGGGTGAGGTTGGCGGGGTCGAGAGGGCCACCGGTCGGGGTGGTGAAGACGAGCCCGCTGTCCGACCAGCGCGCCCCGACGGCTCGACGTTCCTCCTGCTGGCGCTCCCGGTGATTCTTGAGGGAGTGGACGCATTCGGTGGGGAGGGCGATGCGGCGTTCGGATGCGCGGGTCTTGGTGTGCAGGGTGGTCAGGCCGCCGGTGCGGGTGCGCTGGAGGGAGCGGTGGATGCTGGCGGTACCGGCGTCGAGGTCGAGGTCTTCCCAGTGGAGGCCGAGGAGTTCGCCTTTGCGGAGTCCGGTGCGCAGGGCGAGTTCGTACAGGGCGTGCAGCCGGTCGCCGCTGGCCGTCTGGAGGAGCTGCCTGGCCTCGGCCGCGGTGAGGGGTCGGAAGCGTCTGGGGCGAGGTGTCGCGGTCTTGACGTTCCGGGCGACGTTGCGCGGCAGTTCGTCCTCGCGAACGGCATGCTCCAGAGCGGACTTGAGGACTGAGTGAACGTACGTCACGGTCAGCGGTGACAGTGTCTTGCCGCAACACTGGCCGATGGCGCAGCATCGCCGTCGGCCAGTGTCCCGTTCCTGGGCACAGCACTGGCAGGTGGTACGGAGCCGATCGAGGAAGGTACGCACGTCCCGGGCTGTGAGCCGGGCGATCTTCTTGGTACCCAGGCTGGGGATGAGGTGGAGGCGAATGCAGGCGGCGTAGCGGGTGTGGGTGTTCTCGCGGAGGTGATGGACGGCGACGGTGCCCAGCCAGTACGTCACGTAGTCGCCGACGGTGCTGTCGGCTGCGGCGGTGGGCAGGCCGCGATTGCTGGCGGCGATCTTCTCGGTGAGCTTGGCCAGGGCTTCCTTGCGGGTGGTGCCGTAGACGCGGACGCGCTTGCGGGTGTTGCCGGGGGCGAGGACGTATCCCGCTGACGCGGGCCGCCGCGCACCGGCGGTCGGCGACCGCCGCCCGCTCCTGTCTGCCGCCCCGCTGGCGACGGCCGCCGACCACTCGGCGCGCAGAGCCCGGGAGCGTAGCCGGACCACCAATCGGAAGCCCCGGTCCGACCCCTCAGCAGCAGGCTGGCCGGGCACCTGAGAGGCCGCCCGGCGGGCTCGCGCCGTCCCGGACGCTCATGCTTGCTGCCTGGCTGGGGGCCGTGACGATGGAGATAACGTGCCTCTATGTCCTTCGTCAAGCGAGTCGAGGGCTCCTCGGTTCGTAGTAGGTTCCGTCGCGGAGCATGGCGAACAGGACGCTGATGCGGTGGCGGGCGAGGCGGAGGAGGGCCTGGGTGTGGGTTTTGCCGCGGGCTCGGCAGCGGTCGTAGTAGGTGCGGGAGGCGGGGTCGTGGAGGGCTGCGAACGCGGAGAGGAACATCGCTCGTTTCAGCTGCCGGTTGCCGCCTCGGGGGGCGTGCTCGCCGTGGATCGACGTGCCGGACTGCCGGGTTGCCGGGGCGAGGCCGGCGTAGGAGGCCAGGTGGGCGGCGGTGGGAAAGCTGCTGCCGTCGCCGACGGTGGTCAGGAGGACTGCGGCGGTCCTGACGCCGATGCCGGGCATCGAGGTCAGGCCTGGGAAAGAGGGTGGGCCTCCAGCAGTGCCTCGATCCGGGTTTCCAGGGCCCGGCGTTGTTCGTGAACGGCGGCCAGCGACTTCGCCAGCGACGGGACGATTACGTCGAGGGTGCCGGTGCCCGGGACGACGACGGTCTGCTCGTCGAGTGCAGTGAAGATGTCGTTGACCAGCCGCTCGGCCATGCGTGGCGCCCGGGGCCGGACGACGTCGACCAGCTTGCGGCGGCCCGCTTTGCGGAGTGCTTGCGGGGATCCGTAGCGCTCGAGGAGCCAGGTCACTGCCGGGTGGTCCAGGCGCGGGCCGAGGACGCGTTCCAGGCTGGGGTGGAACTGGGTGAGCAGGCCGCGGATGCGGTTGGAGGTGCGGTTGGCCTCGCCGGCGAGGTCCTGGTCGAAGCCGACCAGCATGGTCAGCTCCGCGGTGACCTCATCGGTCAGGTCGAGGGTGCGCAGGGTGTGGGGCATGGTGCGGGCAGCGTCCGCAATGACCACGGCGTCCTTCGCGTCGGTCTTGGCCTCGCCGGGGTAGAGGTCGGCGATCCGGCGCATCGCCAGTCCGGGCAGGTAGGCGACCTGGCAGCCGGCGTCCCGGGCGACGGTCAGTGGGAGGGCGCCGATGGAGGCGGGCTGGTCCACGACCACCAGGACGGTGCCGAACTTGGCCGTGAGCTTGTCGAAGACAGCCCGCAGCTTCGGTTCGCTGTTCGGCAGTTGCTTGTCGAACACCGTCTTCCCGGCCGCGGTCAGGCCGTGCCCGTGATGTGTCTGCTTGCCGACGTCCAGGCCCAGGAAGACGCCCACCCCGTCGATGCTGATCACCGTGCCCCCACATGCGTCGATGCGTGCCGGCCTCAAGGTTGGGAGCCGTTCTCGCGCATCCACGTTATGCAGACCTGCCGCCCGCGAGCGGCCTGGCATTGCGCCCGGCCGGGCGGTGGTCGGACCTCTGATCAGCGTCTGTGACGGCACCCCTCGGACCCGGTGACACCACCCCCCAGGTCATCCCATCGACAGGGGGCAACAGTCATGCCGGGCCCGGAGGCCAACGGCCCTCTTGCAGGACCGCGAAAAAGATAACGGGGGAACTCCTCCTGGAGTTCCGCATGGACGACATTTCGGCTCGGCTGAGTCTTATCCGTCCGGAAATCGAGATTCCTCTTCTCAGGGCTTCCCTTGAAGTATTCCGCGAGGAGTTCTTGGAGCCGAGAAAGGCGGGTGGCCTAGTATGCCCTCCACAACAATCCCGGATACTTCAATACGGGGATTCGTGAAGTGCTGGCGCACTACCGTCGCATCGGGAAGATTTAGGAGAAACAAGTGGCATTGCGGCGCGAGGTGGCGGACCTGGTCGAGGCCGGACCGCTTCTGGATGAGGATGCTGAGGTCGAGGAGATTTCGGAAGCGCAGAGGCTGATCGAGCGTATTTCGAAGCCGGTGACGGACGGTGAGGCGCAGACACTAGCCACTCTCTTCGGGACCGACAACTGTTTCGGCCTGGCATGGACTTTGCTGCATCTCATTGAAACCGCTCCTGGTGCCAGGGGAGCCCAGTACACGGAAAGAACCGACAATGAATGGGTGCAGTTACTCAACGCGCGGGTCGAGGCTGGCCGTAGACTGAAGGAAGAGGAAGGTTAAGCTGCCTCGTCACGGCTCGTTGCGAGGCCCAGCAATTTTGTCGGGCCAACCTGCCCGGGGAACGGGCTGGCGGTACACTCGGGGGCCCGTTCTCGTTCTGTCCGGGCGTTAAATTTCGCGCTCTCTGTTTTCAGGAGGCGTGATGAGCCCCCAGTCGGCCATCAGTGAGTTCATCCAGAGCGCGACTTCAGGTCAGATCCGGGCCTTCGCTGCATCGTGCGCGGAGCGGATGGCTCAACTCTTTACCGGCGTTGTCGGCACGGATGCGACACGATCGCAAGACGTCGACTCTGCGATTTCCTGCTTGGACCTGCTCTGGCAATCGCAGCGTCAGTTCTCTTGGGGGGAGATTGTTGAAAGGCTCGGTAATTTACCGGAGTTGACGGGTGAGGAGGAGCCGCCAGGGCTGCTCGCGTACGCGTATGACGCAGCGGCTACGTTGTACTACGCGGCAAGGTACAGGCAGACTGGAAGCCTGTTGGATGCGGCCAGCTGCTCAAACCATGCACTCAACTCCGCAGAATACGTCTCCGAAGAGCTGGCTGACGGGGTGGACAGGTATGAAGTCGAGTTCGCAAGTCAACGAGCAGGCATCGCCTCCGTGCGCGGGACTGACGATTCTGGTGATTGCGACCTCGTTTACTTCATGAGGGAGCGGGCGCGGCGCCAGGCACGCGCAAGACTGGCTGAGATTGTCTCGACGTAATCCTCGCTGGTCTTGCGCCTGATCTTTCACGGGAAAGATCTCGCCGGAACTGACTGAGTTGCCGCGGATGCCCACTGATCCATGGTCGGTCCCTCTTGGCTCGTGATGCCACGCAGGTCAGGACGAGAGGGTGGCACGACTGCCTACTGTCTCACGGCGGCGAAACAATTGAATCCCCTGCCATTTATGACATCTCGGGCAGTGAGATATGGCTGGGCGGAGCTGAGATCCGTGTCGTTTCGAGGACCGGGGAATGGCTCATCGCGCCTGATCTGGTTCTCCACTACGTTGCCGCTCACTCCTATAGCCCGCCAGATGACTTCGTTGATGCAGTCCTGGCGCGCCGGATCGCTCCGAGCTTGCCGTAAGCGCCCATGGGGGCCGCCCGCTGCGCGAGCGGCCCCTGTCGTGCCTGTTCGGCGTCAGCCCTGTTCCACGCCCAATGTCAGCGTGCCTGCGTAACCGGACGATGCCGTGCTGCCGAGGGGCGTCAGGGTGAGGAGGCCCGAGGCTGCGCCTCCCTCGTCGTAGATGGAGTCCTGCGCCAGGGTGGTGCGGGGGACCGTGTTGACCGCGTACTGGGAGAGGCGCGCGACCTTGGCCGTGATGGTCTCGCTGAAGAAGAGCTGGCCGGTGTGGAGTTCCTCGCCGCCGGTGAAGGAGCCGTCGGGGGTGAGGGTCACGTCCGTGTGGACCTTGATGTGGATGTGCACGCAGCGGCCCCGGTACCAGCCGGGGTAGACCGTGGTGATCTTCGCGACGCCGTTGGAGCCGGTGAGGACGCCGCCGCGCAGGAACGTGCCGTTGTCCGGCTCGTCGTGGCCGTTTTCGCCTACGAAGCCGGAGTACTCGCCGAGGGCGTCGCAGTGCCAGATCTCCACCAGGGCTTTGTTCAGCGGGGCGCAGGTGTCGTCGTCCACGACCGTGAGCGTCAGGTTCAGGGGGATGCCCGTCTTGTCCTCGCTGATGTCGGAGCGGACGTACTGCCCGTCGAGGTAGTACGGGCCTTCGGTCAACTCCTTCGTGAGGGTGCAGACGGCTGCGGCGGCCACGGGGGCCGTGCTCGGGCCGGTGGCGGTCGGGGTGTCCTGTCGTGCAGCTGCGCCTACGGCCAGGGCAGCTGCGGTGGCACCCGTGGCCAGCAGTACGGTGCGGCGGCCGACGGAGTTGGGTGCGTATTCCTTCGGTGTGTCTGTCATGAACACGACACCATAAGGATGCTTGCTGTTGGACAGCTGTGTGTTTGGCAAAGTGATGGATCGTCAAGTTCCTTGTGAGCCAGACGATTTACGCGGTACTGCCCCGACAGTTACTACTTGGTGGCGTGCGTGAGGAAGGCAGCCCAGGTGGTGGGGGAGAGGGTGAGCCGGGGGCCCTGCTTGTTCTTGGAGTCGCGGACGTGGACGGCCTCGGGGCGGGTGGCGACCTCCACGCAGTCGCCAGAAGCGCTGCTGCTGTAGCTGGACTTGAACCAGGCCAGTTCGCTGGTGCTCATAGGTCTCCTCGCATGCGCTGCAGCAGGCTCACGGAGTCTTCGAGGGAGAGAGCCTGTGCACGCATCCTGGCATACCTCCTCTGGAGCACGCTGACCACTTTCCGGTCGGTGATGAGCTGGCCGCTCTCCTGCCCTTCGAGATAGGCGAACCACTGGTTCTCCGGTGATTCCAGCAGGTGGAAAGGTCCTTGGAGTCCCGAGTGGGACTCGCGCACGAGCGGCATGATCTGGATCTCGACGTTGCGCAGCTTGGCGATCTCCAGCACGTGATCGATGAGTTCACGCGTCACCTCGACGCCGCCTGTATGCCGCAGGAACGAGTGCTCTTCGACGATGAAGCTGAACGCGGTGTTCGGCCGCTCCGACAGGAGTTTCTGTCGTTCGGCCCGCGCCGCCCACCGTTGCTCGATCTGCTGGTCGGTGAGCGGCGGCAGATTATCGGCCGCCAGTGCCCGTACGTACGCCTGCGTCTGCAACAGGCCCGGGACCATGCGGCACTCGTAGGTGCACAACGTGATCGCCGTCTTCTCCAGCTGAGCCCACCGCCGAAACCAAGCCGCCAACCCCGGCTGCCGCTCCAGACACCCCGCCGCCTTCCGCAGCGCCCCCGTCCTCCCGAACACCTCCTCCGCCCGCGTCACGAACTCCGGATCCGGCATCCGCCTCCCCAACTCCACCAACGCCACAGTGTGCTTGGAGAACCGCACCAGCTCGCCGAACTCCTCCCTGCTCAGCCCGGCGTGCTCGCGCAAACCCTGGACCACCGCCCCGAACGTCCGCAGACTGTCCGACGACTCCGGCTCGCCATCGACCACTGTCGATCACCTCCCGGAGGCATGGTTACGGGCCGTCACCAGTACTGTCCAGTCCGTCACCGCGTACGCTCCGGCAGCGTACGCGGCGCCGACCTGGAGAACTCCGTCTCCCACCCGCCACATTGGGCGCATGACAGCACCGACCACCCCCCAGCGACCGGTCACCGTACGTGTGTTCAGTCAGCGTCTCAGCGCCACCCCGCGCGGCGCCCGCCTCGCCTCGGCGCTTGGCCGCCAACCAGCTGCACGGCTGGGGCATCCCCCACGGCACGGACGCCTCCGAGGCCGTCGCCCTGATCGTCGCCGAGCTGGCGACCAACGCCGTGACGCACGGCCGCGTACCGGGACGGGACTTCGAGTTGCGGCTCACTCTCGTCACGGGTGGCGTACGTATCGAAGTCAGCGATACGCGCGCAGAGTTGCACCCGCCCGGCCCGAGGGGCGTACGCGCGCCGAAGCCCCTCGACGAACACGGTCGCGGCCTGCTCCTCGTCGACGCGCTCGCCGACCGCTGGGAAGTGCTCCGCCGGGAGCCCGGCAAGACCGTCCGTGCCGAGGTCGACCTGCCGGCAGCCCCGTAGCCGTCCAACATTTCCTCAGGGCCGACGCCCAGTTCTTCGACGGATCTCCCAGGCCGGTCACAGCCGTTGCCGCGCGGACCATTGACGCGCAAGGGGTTCGATTCTACGGTCCGTTCGAACTTGCGATCGCTGTTCGAGATATCGGCCAGTGTTGTCACCCCCACCGCAAGCCCCCACCGCAAGGAGGATCCGCATGAGCCGCTCCACCCTGCGCAAGAGAACCGCCCTGCTCGCCCTCCCCACCGCCTTCCTGCTCGCCCTCATCCCGAGCACGGCGTCCGCGTACCCCAACCCCGGCCGCGTCACCGGCGACATCGTCACCCACGACCCGTCGATGATCCGCACCTCGTCCGGCCAGTACCTGCTCTACGCCACCGGCGGCGGCATCAGCAACAAGACGTCCGGCGACCGCACCGCCTTCAGGAACGGCGGCGACGCCTTCGCCAACAGGCCGAGCTGGTGGCGGAACTACTCCTCCGTGCCGGAGGCCTGGGCGCCGGACATCTCGTACCACGGCGGCAAGTACCTGATGTACTACTCCGTCTCGAAGTTCGGCTCGAACACCTCCGCCCTCGGCCTCGCGACCTCCAGCACCGGCCAGCCGGGCACCTGGACCGACCAGGGCACCGTCTACACGTCGAACTCCGCAAGCGACTTCAACGCCATCGACCCGAACCTCTTCGTCAACGACGACGGCAAGTGGTGGCTGTCCTTCGGCAGTTGGTGGACCGGGATCAAGATGATCCAGATCAACCCGTCCACCGGGAAGCAGCTCTCCTCCAACACCACCCGCTACTCGCTCGCCTCCCGCCCCACCGGGACCAAGGCCGTCGAGGCGCCCTTCATCGTGAAGCGGGGCGGGTACTACTACCTCTTCGCCTCCTACGACACCTGCTGTGCCGGCACCAGTTCGACGTACAAGGTCAAGGTCGGGCGCGCCTCCGCCGTCACCGGGCCGTACCGCGACAAGAACGGCGTCGACCTGATGAACAACGGCGGCACGCCCGTCCTGGAGTCGCACGGCAGCGTCATCGGCCCCGGCGGACAGTCGATCATGAACGACGCCGACGGCGACCTGATCGTCTACCACTACTACGACGGCAACGACAACGGCACGCCCAAGCTGGGCATCAACCTCCTGAACTGGAGCAGCGGATGGCCCGTCGCCTACTGACGCTGCCGTGAGGGCGCACTACCCGGCCTGCCCCATCCCCGCCGCGTTGGGCCAGGCCGCCTGCGCCCCCGGCCACCCCGTAGCCGGCGCAGGCGAAAGCCCATTCGTCCCCCTGACCTGCGCCGCGGTCAGCCCACCCCGGGCGGGAACACCCGGCGGGGTGGGCCCGGTCGCGGCCGGCACCGGGGCAGGCGTGGGCATGGGAGCCGGTGCCGGAGCAGGGACCGGCGCCGGGGCTGGGGTGGGGAACGGCGCCTGGGCCACGGGCGCCAGCGGCTGCTGCGCCGGCGCAGCCATGGGCTGCGGCACCGGCTGGGGCACGGCCTGCGGCATCTGCTGCGGCATGCCCTGCGGCACAGCTTGCGGCATCTGCTGCTGCCCCATCTGCCCAATATGCCCCATCTGTGACATCTGCGCTGCCGCCGGCATCGGCATCCCACCGCCTGGCCCGGCGGGCACGGCACCCGCGCCCGCCGGCACGGCGGACGCGGCGGCGGGGAGCGGCATGCCGGTGCCGGCGGCAGCCGGGGCGGCGGTGGGCCCCGGACCACCGAATCCGGTGGCCTGAGCGGCGAGCCCCCGCATGCCCGACCCGTTGGTCTCGCTCACCAGACGGTCCACGGCCGCCGTACCCGAGCTGTAGCTGGTCCCGTTGCCCAGCTCCGGTACGGCGGCTCCCCTCCTGGACGTCCCGTAGAGCACCTGTTCCAGGCCGGACACCAGGCGACGCACGTCCACCTGGGGGCGCACCACGAGACGCAGGAAGCGGCTGGACGAACCGATCTTGTTGCCGCACTCGCGGACCAGGATCCGGTGCTCGGTGAGCATCCGGTCCCGGACCACCGTGCCCTCGGCGCCCACGGGGAGGCGCACGAAGAGGAAGTTGCCCTGCGACGGGTAGACCGTCAGTCCGGGCAGGGAGGAAAGCTGGCTGGCCATGTCGAGGCGGTCGCGGCGCACCTGCTGGAGGCTCTGCGCGTACTCGGAGCCGTGCTCCTTGAGCATGAACACCACGTGCTCGGCGAAGGAGTTGAGGTTCCACTTCGGCAGCATCGACCGGACGCGGCCCGCGAGCGCCGGGTTGGCGACGAGGTAGCCGAAGCGGATGCCGTGCAGGCCGAAGTTCTTGCCGAGGCTGCGCAGCACGATGACGTTGGGCCGCAGCATGGCCTCCTGGACGACGGACGGTTCGGCTTCGGCGTCCGCGAACTCCAGGAACGACTCGTCGATGACGACCAGGTCGAGGTCGGCCATGGCGTCCATGAACTGCACGATGGCGTGCTTGTGCAGGAATCCGCCGTCGGGGTTGTTCGGGTTGCAGATCACCGCGACGCGCGTGCCCCGGGCGCGGATGAACTCGGCGTACTGCGCGAGGTCGAGGGCGAAGCCGCTGGACTCCTGGAGCGGGAACATGTCGACCCGCTTGCCGGTCTCCATGGGCTGGTCGGTCCAGCGGCCGAAGGTGGGGACGGGGATGGCGAGGGACTCGCGGACCAGCAGGTGGTCGATCCAGGTGATGAGCTCGGTGGAGCCGTTGCCCATGGCCACGCACTGCGGCGGCAGCTGGAGCAGGCTGCACAGTTCGGCCGTGATGGTGTCGGCGCTGCTCGGGTAGTACGTGATGATGTCGCGCAGCTTGGCCGACATGTCGTCGAACATGGCCGGGGTCGGGAAGTACGGGTTGCAGGGGATACAGAAGTCCACCGGCCCGGCACCTTCGCCGCCCTCACGCGTCAGCGCCGCCATCGACGGGCTGTGAGCCGCGGTGGCGCGGAACAGCGAGGTGACGTTGTCGGCCATGGAACCTCCGTATGAGGCGGGTCCGTTGGGGGCGGCCGGACCCGACGTTTAAGGGCGGCCCGCGCGGGGGAGCGCGGGCCGCCCTTAGATACGGAGGCCGCGGTGACACCGTTCAACCGTCTTGAAACCGGTCAGAACTTGTGTTGTACCTGTGAAGGTTTGTCAGCGGCCCACGATCAGACGCCGAACAGGCGCCGGTCAGACGCCGATCAGCAGCCGAACGAGTGCACCGTCGTCGTCCGGTACGTCTGCCCGGGCCGCAGCACCGTCGACGGGAACGACGGCTGGTTCGGCGAGTCCGGGAAGTGCTGCGTCTCCAGGCAGAGCGCGTCGCCCTGCCGGTAGATGCGGCCGGACGGGCCGGTCAGCGTGCCGTCGAGGAAGTTGCCGGAGTAGAACTGCAGGCCCGGCTCGGTCGTGGCGATCTTCAGGGTGCGGCCGGAGGCGGGGTCGCGCAGGGTGGCGACGTGCTCGGGGCGGGCGGTGAGGCCCTTGTCCAGCACCCAGTTGTGGTCGAAGCCCTTGGCGGTCACCAGCTGCGGGTGCGAGGTGCGGATGTCCCGGCCGATCGGCTTGGCGCGGCGGAAGTCGAAGGGGGTGCCCGCGACCTTGGCCAGCTCGCCGGTGGGGATCAGGCCCGCGTCGGTGGGCGTGTAGCGGGAGGCGGCGATCTGCAGCTCGTGGTCCTCGATCGTGCCGCTGCCCTCGCCCGCGAGGTTCCAGTAGACGTGGCTGGTGAGGTTGACGACGGTGGCCTTGTCGGTGGTGGCCTCGTAGTCGATGCGCCAGTCGCCGTGCCGGGTGAGCGTGTACGTCACCTTCGTCTTGAGCGTGCCCGGGTAGCCCATCTCGCCGTCGACGCTCGTGTAGTGCAGGTGCAGGCCGACGTCGGATCCCTTGGTGAACGGCTCGACGTCCCACACGCGCTTGTCGAAGCCCTGGGTCGCCGCCGTGCAGGCTGTGCTCGCCGTCGTTGACGGACAGCTGGTAGTTCTTGCCGTCGAGGGTGAACCGGCCCTTGCCGATGCGGTTGCCGTACCGGCCGATCAGCGCGCCGAAGTACGGGGTCTTCGCGACGTAGTCCTCGAGGTTGTCGAAGCCCAGCGGAGACGTTGGCGTACCGGCCGCGGCGGTCGGGGATCTCCAGGGACTGGACGACACCGCCCTAGGAAAGGACCTTCAGCCGCGTGCCGCCGTTCTCCAGCGACCAGCTGTAGACCTTGGTGCCGTCGGCGAGCTTGCCGAAGAGCGTCTTCACCGGCTTCCTGCCTCCCGTGGCGTGCGCCGTGCCGCCGAGCGTGGTGGCGGCTATGCCCGCCGCCGCCGCTCCCGCGATGACCGTGCGTCTGTTCAGTTCCATGTGTGCGGCTCCCGATAAGGAAGGGCCCCGCCTGGTGGCGGGGCCCCGATCTGACTTACGAACCGACCTTGCGCTTGTTCCACACGTCGAACCCGACCGCCGCCAGCAGCACCATGCCCTTGATGACCTGCTGCCAGTCGGTGCCGATGCCGACGAGGTTCATGCCGTTGTTCAGCACGCCCAGGACCAGGCCACCGATGATCGCGCCGAGGACGGTGCCGACACCGCCGCTCATCGACGCGCCGCCGATGAACGAGGCCGCGATCGCCTCCAGCTCGAAGTTGAGGCCGGCCTTGGGAGAGGCCGCGTTGAAGCGGGCGGCGAAGACCAGACCCGCCAGGGCCGCGAGCATGCCCATGTTCAGGAAGACCAGGAAGGTGACCTTCTTGTCCTTCACGCCCGACAGCTTGGCCGCGGGCAGGTTGCCGCCGATCGCGTAGATGTGGCGGCCGATGATCGCGTTGCGCATCACGTAGCCGAAGCCGACGAGCAGCACGCCCAGGATGAGCAGCACGATCGGGGCGCCCTTGTAGCTGGCCAGCAGCATCGTCAGCGTCGAGGACGGCGGCGCCGAGCGCGACCAGCTTCAGCAGGAACAGCTTGGCGGGCGGGACGTCCAGGGCGAACTCCTGCTGCCGCTTGCGGTCACGGACCTCCTGGAAGACCACGAAGGCGATCATCGCGAAGCCCAGCAGCAGGGTGAGGTTGTGGTAGTTGGTGTTCGGGCCGACCTCGGGCAGGAACCCGTTGGCGACCTTCTGCAGGCCCGTCCGGGAAGGGGCCGAGGGTCTGGCCCTCCAGGAAGATCTCCGTCAGACCGCGGAAGATCAGCATGCCCGCGAGGGTCACGATGAACGACGGTATGCCGCCGTACGCGATGAAGAACCCCTGGACGGCACCCGCGACGGCGCCCATGGCCAGGCACAGCACCACGGCGAGCGGCCACGGGAGATCGTGTCTTGACCATGAACACGGCGGCCATCGAGCCGATGAACGCCGTCAGCGAGCCGACCGACAGGTCGATGTGGCCCGCGATGATGACCAGCATCATGCCGATCGCGAGGATCAGGATGTAGCTGTTCTGCAGCACCAGGTTGGAGACGTTGCGCGGCAGCAGCAGGTCGCCGTCGGTCCACACGGCGAACAGCACCACGATCAGGCCGAGGGCGATCAGCATGCCGTACTGCCGCATGTTGCGGCGCATGCCGTCCAGCATCAGCTGCAGCAGGCCGTCGCCGGCGGCCTCCCCGCCCTTGCCGGGCGGCGCGGGGGCCGGGGTCTTGGCGGTCACGTCCGTGCTCATCGGGATACCTCTTTGTCCTTCGTCATCTGACGCATCAGCGATTCCTGCGAGGCCTCGGCCCGCGAGAACTCACCGGTCAGCCGCCCCGCGGCCATCGTGTAGATGCGGTCGCACATGCCGAGCAGCTCGGGCAGCTCGGAGGAGATGAAGACGACCGCCTTGCCCTCGGCGGCCAGCTGGTCGATGACCGTGTAGATCTCGTACTTGGCACCGACGTCGATGCCGCGCGTCGGCTCGTCCAGGATCAGCACATCGGGACCCGCGAAGATCCACTTGCTGAGGACGACCTTCTGCTGGTTGCCGCCGGACAGCTTGCCCACCGGCTCGAAGACGGTCGGCGCCTTGATGTTCATGGACTTGCGGAAGCCCTCGGCGACCTGCCGCTCCCCGTGCTCGTCGACCACACCCCGCTTGGCGACCTTGCCCAGGGCGCTGAGCGAGATGTTGCGGTTGATGGTGTCGATGAGGTTGAGGCCGTAGTGCTTGCGGTCCTCGGTGACGTACGCGATGCCGTGCTTGACCGCCTCGGGGACGGACTTCGTACGGATCTCGGTGCCGTCCTTGAGGACCGTGCCGCCCGCGTACCGGCCGTACGTCCGCCCGAAGACGCTCATCGCGAGCTCGGTGCGGCCGGCGCCCATCAGGCCCGCGATGCCGACGATCTCGCCGCGCCGCACCTGAAGCGACACGTCGTCGACGACCTTGCGCTGCTGGTCGATCGGGTGGTGCACGGTCCAGCCGCGGATCTCCAGGGCGGGCGCCGCGCCCTCCTCGGGCTCGTGCGGCGTCCGCTCCGGGAAGCGGTTCTCCAGGTCGCGGCCGACCATGCCGCTGATGATCCGGTCCTCGGTGGTCTCCGCGGCCTTCACGTCGAGGGTCTCGATGGTCTGGCCGTCGCGGAGGATCGTCACCGAGTCGGCGACCTTGCGGATCTCGTTGAGCTTGTGGGAGATGATGATCGAGGTGATGCCCTGCTTCTTCAACTCCAGGATGCAGATCGAGGAGTTTGCCGCTGTCCTCGTCGTTCAGCGCCGCGGTCGGCTCATCCAGGATGAGCAGCTTCACCTTCTTCGACAGCGCCTTCGCGATCTCCACGAGCTGCTGCTTGCCCACGCCGATGTCGGCGACGCGGGTGTCCGGGTGGTCGTCGAGCCCGACCCGGCGCAGCAGCTCGGTGGCGTGCCGCAGGGTCTCGCTCCAGTCGATGAACCCGCCCTTGGCGTGCTCGTTGCCGAGGAAGATGTTCTCCGCGAGGGAGAGGTACGGCGACAGCGCCAGCTCCTGGTGGATGATGACGATGCCGCGCTGCTCGCTCGCCCGGATGTCCTTGAACTCGGCAGACCTCACCCTCGAAGAGGATGTCGCCTTCGTAGCGTGCCGTGCGGATGGACGCCGGAGAGGACCTTCATCAGGGTCGACTTGCCGGCGCCGTTCTCCCCGCAGATGGCGTGGACCTCGCCCTGCCGGACGGTCAGCGTGACGTCCGAAAGCGCCTTGACGCCGGGAAAGGTCTTGACGATCGAGCGCATTTCCAGGACGGGTCCCGCCATGGTCGTGCCTTCCAATCAGTGGTGAATCGTCGGTCGGTGGCGGGGATTACTTGAGGTCGCTCTCCTTGAGGTAGCCGGAGTCGACGAGCGTCCTTCTGGTAGTTGGCTCTTGTCGACGCTGACCGGCTCCAGCAGGTAGGCCGGGACGACCTTGGCGCCGTTGTCGTAGGTCTTGGTGTCGTTGACCTCGGGCTTCTTGTCCGTTCAGCAGCGCGTCGACCATGTTCGAGGCCACCTTGGCGAGCTTGCGGAGGTCCTTGAAGACGGTCATCGACTGCTCGCCGGCGATGATCGACTTCACCGAGGCGACCTCGGCGTCCTGGCCGGTGACGACCGGCAGCGGCTTGGCCTTGGAGCCGTAGTCGTCCGACTTCAGCGCCGACAGGATGCCGATGGAGATGCCGTCGTAGGGCGAGAGGACCGCGTCGACCCGCTCGCTCCTGTAGGCCGAGGTCAGGATGTCGTCCATGCGCTTCTGGGCGGTGCCGCCGTCCCAGCGCAGGGTGGTGACCTGGTTGAGCTCGGTCTGCTTGGACCGACGACCAGCTGCTTCTTGTCGATGTAGGGCTGCAGGACCTTCATCGCGCCGCCGAAGAAGTAGCGGGTGTTGTTGTCGTCGTTGGAGCCGGCGAACAGCTCGATGTTGAAGGGGCCCTTCTTGCAGCCGTCCTTCAGGCCGAGCTTCTCGACGATGTAGGTGCCCTGGAGCTCGCCGACCTTCTCGTTGTCGAACGACGCGTAGTAGTCGACGTTCTTCGTGCCGAGGATCAGGCGGTCGTAGGAGATGACCGGGATGTTGGCGTCCTTGGCCTGCTGGAGCACGTTGTTCATCGACTTGTTGTCGATCGCGGCGATGATCAGCGCCTTCACGCCCTGCGTGATCAGGTTCTCGATCTGCGAGACCTGCTGGTCCGGGTCGTCCTCGCCGTAGACCAGCTTGGTCTTGTAGCCCTTGGACTCCAGGTCCGTCACGACGTTCTTGCCGTCGGCGATCCAGCGCTCGGAGGACTTGGTCGGCATCGCGATGCCGATGGTGCCGCCCTTGGCGCCGCCCTTCGTCCTCCTTGCTGCCGCCCTCGCTGCTCTGGCCGCAGGCGGACAGGGTGAGGGCGAGGGAGGCGGCTCCGGCTATGGCGGCGAGTGCGGCTCTGCGAGTTGCGCATGGTCATCATCCTTGATGTGTGGTGCAGGGCTCGGTCGGGCGGTGCGAAGACGCTTCGAGGGTCGTGCGGGTCGACCGAGAGGTGTGTCGGATTGTGCTCGGCTGTGTCTTCTTTTGTGAAGGGAGTTTCCGGAACGTTATGACGAGATTTCGAACCGTTGCAGCGTGCCCGGGCAGCCGCGAGCCGAGCGGCGCCATGTCGCCGTCCGCTCCGTGCCGTGCGAGCAGGTCCAGCGCGAGCCGGCCGCGCCGCACGCGCTCCTTGGCGGTGGCCAGCGTCAGCTCCCGCATGTGGTGCCCGTACGGGTAGATCCCGGGCGCCTTGGAGAGCCCGAACTTCAGGTAGAGCGGGGCGCCGCGCCGGATCAGCTCGGCGACCTCGTACATCCGGACGTAGCCGCCGAGGTCGTCGGGGGCCTCGATGTACATGTCCATCGGGGCGGCCGGAGACCCGGCGGATCTCGGTGAGATGGTCGAGCGTCAGATCGCTGGGCACGTTGATCGAGTCGGCGCCCAGGCTCTCGTAGCACCGCGTACGCGGCCGGGTTGACCGGGCCGATCGAGCGCGCGAGACCTTGAGCGTGGTGTCGGCCGGGATGATCCCGGCGGCCCGCGCCCGGTGCAGCGTCCACAGCACGCCCTCGTCGGCGACGAGCAGGCACTTGACGCCCAACTCCGTGGCCCGTACGGCGTCTTCGACGCAGCCGGCGACGGCGTCGTGGCCGCGGGCGCGCAGGCCCGCCGCCGCCGCGAGTCGGTGCGCGTGGAGCCGCCGATGTCCCAGGTGCCGCGCGGGCCGGTGAACAGGCAGAGCTCGATGTCGCGTTCGGCGGTCGCCTCGACCATCTCGGTGATCTCGGCGTCGGTCAGCATCCAGACGCCGCTGCCCTGGCTGATCCGGTGGATCGGCACGTCGAGCCGCGAGGACTCCTTGAGGACCACGCCGAGCGCCTCGGGGCCCTCGCACGGAGGGGACCTCGGTGCGCCAGCGGCCGCCGCCGGGGAAGGAGTGCGGGGAGGCGTCGGCGGGGTCGAGGGCGGGCGCGCCCAGGCCGAGCGCGGTGAGCGCCTGCTCACCGGGCCTGCGGGCGCCGGAGCGGAAGCGTCGGTCACAGGCTGTCCTTCGTGTTCGATATTTCGGACGAGGTTCGCGGCTCTGGGCAGGGCGGGGCTTGGGTGTACGCCGGTACGGAAGCCGTCAGGTGCCCCCGTACCGGCGTACGGCTAGGGGTGTGTCATGGCCGCAGCAGCACCTTGCCGACCTTCGGATCGCCGGACCCCACCAGCTCGATGGCCTGCGCGAACTCGTCCAGCGGCAGCTCGTGCGTGACCAGCGGCAGCGGATCGAGCAGACCGGCCGCGAACACCCGCACCGTGTGCGCCCAGGCGTCCGGCGGCGCGCCGAAGACGGTGTGCACCTCCAGCTGCCGTACGACGAGGTCGGTCGGGTCGAGGCCGTCGGCGCCCGGCGCCGGGATGCCGGTCAGGACCAGCCGTCCGCCGCGCCGCAGCAGGCGCGGCGGCGGTCCGGGCGGCGTCCGCGGACCCGGCGGTCTCGATCACGACGTCGAAGTCGTCCGGGAGTTCCTCGGTCCTTGGTCCGGAAGTCCGTCGCGCCGAACCGCCGCGACAGCGCCTCCCGGTCCGGCGCGTGCCGACGACCAGCAGCTCGGCCGGCGAGCCCGCCTTCAGGAACTGCACGGCGAACATGCCGAGCGTGCCCGTGCCGACCACGGCGACCCGCTCGCCCGGGCTGCGCGTTCGCCTTCAGCGCGGCGGCCGCGATGCACGGCGGCGGGCTCCAGCAGCGCCGCCGCCGTGAGGTCGCGCGTCGTCCGGGCAGCACGTGCAGCAGCCGGGCCGGGAGCGTCAGCGTGGCGGCCATCGCGCCCGGCTGGGTGAACCCGGTCTCCTCGTACCCCGCCGTGCACAGCGTCGTCTCGCCCGCGTGGCAGCGGTCGCAGACCTGGCAGTTGCGGAAGCCCTCGCCGACGACCTTGCGGCCGACCAGGCGACGCGGGCACGCCGGCGCCCACCGCCTCGCACCGTCCCGGACCACTCGTGGCCCGGCGTGAGCGGGTAGCGCACGTACCCCTCGGGCCGGTTGCCCTGGTAGACCTCGCGGTCGCTGCCGCAGATCCCCGAGGCGTGCACCCGCGACCAGCGCCTCGCCGGCCTCGGGCTGCCGGGGCTCGTGCGGGACGAGCCGGTGGCTCGCCCGGGGCGCCTCGATCACGACGCGCGGGCGCTCACTCGCGTGCCCTTGGGCTTGCGCTGCTCCCAGCCCTCGGCCCACAGGTCGAACCGGGCCTGCTGCTGCGGGAACTCCGCCGCCGCGTCGACGTCCAGCTCGACACCGAGGCCGGGGGCGTCGGAGAGGTGGAAGCAGCCGTCCTCCGGGTTCACCTGCGGGGCGCCCTTGACCACCTTCTTGATCTCCGCGTCCGCGAAGTCGTTGAAGTGCTCCAGGATCTTGAAGTTCGGGGAGGTGAAGCCGACCTGGAGGGAGGCGGCGGTCAGGACCGGGCCGCCGACGTTGTGCGGGCGCGACCAGCATGTAGTGGGTCTCGGCGGTCGCGGCGAGCTTGCGGGTCTCCCAGATGCCGCCGATGTGGCCGACGTCCGGCTGGATGATGTCGACGGCCTGGCTCTCGAACAGCTCGCGGAACTCGATCCGGTCGTGGATGCGCTCACCGGTGGCGACCGGCATGTCGACCTTGGCGGCGACCTTCTCCAGCGCCTTGAGGTTCTCCGGCGGGACCGGCTCCTCCAGCCACGCCGGCTTGAACGGCGCCAGCTCCTTGGCCAGGCGGACGGCCGTGGCGGGGGAGAACCGGCCGTGCATCTCCAGCATCAGCTCGGCGTCGGGGCCGATGGCGTCCCGCACGGCCTCGATCAGGGAGACGGCGTACAGGCGTCTGCTGGTGGTCGAGCTCGAAGTGGCCGGTGCCGAACGGGTCGATCTTGAGCGCCCGGTAGCCGCGCTCCATGACGCCCTGGGCGGCCTTGTGGTACGCCTCCGGCGTCCGCTCGGTGGTGTACCAGCCGTTGGCGTACGCCTTGACCTTGTCGGTGACCTTGCCGCCGAGCAGCTGCCAGACCGGGACGCCGAGGGCCTTGCCCTTGATGTCCCAGCAGGCCATCTCGACGACGGCGATACCGGACATCACGATCTCGCCGGCGCGGCCGTAGTCGCCGTACTTCATCCGCCGGACGAGGTCCTCGACGGCGAACGGGTCGGAGCCGAGAATGTGGTTGGCCTCGGCCTCCCGCAGATAGCCGAGCAGGGCGTCGGTGTGTCCCAGCATCCGGGTCTCGCCGACTCCGGTGATCCCCTCGTCGGTGTGCACCTGGACGTAGGTCAGGTTGCGCCACGGCGTCCCGACCACGTGTGTGCTGATTCCGGTGATGCGCACGGCGGTTGTCCCTCGCTGCTTCGTCGGCTCAGTTCCGTCAGTCATTCGGTTCAGTTCGACGTGTTCGAGATTTCGTCACACGTTCGAAATGCTGGCGTGACAGTAAGGACGGGGCGGTGGGGGTGTCAATGGGTCGCGCGCATAACGGTTTCGAGAGTTTCGAAACCAGGGGGAAGGTCCGTGTCCCTACAGAACCTTCACAGCTGGCTCTAGGAACGTGACCGACGCGGAACTTAATCTTCCCGCGTCATGGACTTCTGCGACCCGTGCCGACGGCACCTCAACGGCGCGCTCGCCTGCCCCGGGTGCGGCACCTCAGCCGATGCGCTGCGCTGGCGTGAGCGCGAGTACGGCGATCGCGACTACGGCGATCACGACGACTCGGGCGGGTCGGACAGGTCCGACGGTGAACCCGGCGACCACGAAGACGACGAGCCGCCTGGACGTGCTGCCCGTCGGCGTGGACGCGGGCGTGGGCACGGGCCGGTCGCCGATGGTCCGGGTGGGGCCAGCCGGCGGGACCGGAAGGCCGCGGCTCATCGGCGCCGGCGGCGCCGGACCCTGTTCGTCGCGGCGGGGTTCGTGCTGGCGGCGGGTGGGCTGAGCCTCGCGGAGCTGGGCATGGACGCGCCGAGTCGACGTCGAAGCCGGCGGAGGCCGGGGGTGAGTCGGCGGACGGCGACGCGTCGGCGGAGGCGGGCGAGGCGGGCCGCCCTTCGGGTGAAAGGGGCTGGGGTTGAGGGAGCGTCAAGGTCCCCTTCCCCGGGGGTGTCTGACTCGCCGTCGGCTTCGAAGTCCCCGAAGGGCGAGAAGCCGAAGGGCGACGAGCCGGCGCAGGACTCCGAGTCGGCCACGGCGGGTGATTCCCCGAGCCGTCCCCCATCGGCCCCCACGGCCGCCCCTCCGGTCCCGACCCGGACCCGGACCCGACCACCCCGGCCCCGACCCCGGAACCGTCCCCCACGAAGACGTGCAACCGCTTCCTGTGGTGGTGCGCGTAGCGCCCGCCCGCCGGTGGTGGGTCGGGGCCGCGCCGGGGACCCGTCCTCGGAATCGGCGCGATGGTGTGTCACACCGACTGACTGGCGTTGACGCGCCAACCGCTGCGGGCGGGCACCCCCCGACGCGGCCCCTTCCGTGAGCCGGCGGCTGCGGGCGGGTCTCCGCTTGAGTGCGGGCGGGTCTCGGCTTGGGTGCGGGCAATCGTGCCGCTAAGGGTGGCACCCGTCCCACGGAGAGCGGCACCCCGCTCCGCCCGGTCGCGGACCCGCCCGGCCTCAGCGGAAACGCCGAGCGCCTATCCGGATCAGCTTGTCACGCGGCCTCCAGCATCCCCCTGAGTGCATCCCGCAGGGCCAGCCTCTCCCTCTCCGAAAGTCCGGCCAACGGCTCCCGGGCGAACCGCAGGGACTCCCGCAGACTCCGGGCCACCCGCCGCCCCTCATCCGTCGCCGCCGCCACCTTCACCCGCCGGTCGGCAGGATCCGGCTGCCGCTCCACCAGCCCCCGCGCCTCCAGCCGATCCACGATCCCCGTGACATTGGACGGCTCGCACTTCAGTCGCTGGGCAAGCCTGCGCATGGGCAACGCCTCTACGCAGAGCAGGCTCAGCAGCCGCGCCTGCGCCCCGGTCAGGGCATGCTCCGCCGCGGCTTCCTCGTAGTCCTCGTAGAACCGGGCCACGACCTCGCCGATGAGCTCGACGACCTCGAGGGTCAGCGGATCGGGGCGGCGGGAGTCCGGGGTCGGTGTGGTGGAAACCATGGCATCGAGGGTACCCGGTTATTTGACAACCTGAAATTTCCAGGCGCATGGTTGTTTCAGGTACTGAAACATTTTGAATCAGTAAGTGAGGACAGGCGCATCATGACCGACACCCCCACCCTCCCCGCCGTCAGCCGCGAGTGGCATCTGGCGAGCCGCCCCGTCGGCTGGCCGAAGCCCGAGGACTTCGCCTTCGTCGAGGCGGAGGTTCCGCAGCCGGGTGAGGGGCAGGTCCTCGTCCGGAACAAGTACCTCTCCGTGGACCCGTACATGCGCGGCCGTATGAGCTCCGCGAAGTCCTACATCGCCCCGTTCGAGCTCGGCAAGGCCATGCAGGGCGGTGCCGTCGGCGAGGTCGTGGCCTCCAACGCCGAGGGGCTGGCCGTCGGGGATCACGTAGTGCACTTCCTCGGGTGGCGTGAGTACGCCGTCGTGGCCGCCAAGAGCGCCGTCAAGGTGGACCCGGACGCCGCGCCGCTGTCCACGTACCTCGGTGTGCTGGGCATGACCGGGCTCACCGCCTACTCGGGTCTGCTGCGCGTGGCCTCCTTCAAGGAGGGCGACACCGTGTTCGTGTCCGGTGCCGCCGGCGCCGTGGGCGGCCAGGTCGGTCAGATCGCCCGGCTCAAGGGTGCCTCCCGGGTCATCGGGTCCGCCGGGTCCGAGGAGAAGGTGAAGCTGCTCGTCGAGGAGTACGGCTTCGACGCCGCCTTCAACTACAACGACGGGCCCGTGAGCGAGCAGCTGCAGGCTGCCGCTCCCGATGGCATCGACGTGTACTTCGACAACGTCGGCGGTGATCACCTGGAGGCCGCCCTCGGGTCCCTCAACGAGGGCGGGCGGATCGCCATCTGCGGGATGATCTCCGTCTACAACAACACCGAGCCCGCTCCCGGCCCGAAGAACCTCCCCCGGCTGATCGCGACCCGTGGCCGCATGGAGGGCTTCCTCGTGAGCGACCACTACGACCTGCAGCCGCAGTTCGTGCAGGAGGTCGCCCCCTGGGTCGCCTCCGGTGAGCTGAGGTACCGGGAGACGGTCGTCGAGGGCATCGAGAACAACCTGGAGGCGTTCCTGGGCGTGCTGCGCGGCGACAACACCGGGAAGATGATCGTCAAGCTCTGACGCCTTCTGTTGGTTTTCGGTATGCGGTAAGTTTTTTCCGAATCCGCTCGGTCCGGGCGCGAGCCGCGGCGGACGACCGAAGGAACCAACCGCATGCCGATCCAGCAGTCCGATGTCCTGTACACCGCCGTCGCCACCGCCGAGGGCGGGCGCGACGGGCGGGTGGCCACCGATGACGGCCGGCTCGACGTCGTCGTCAATCCGCCGCAGGTCATGGGTGGCAGTGGCGCAGGCACCAATCCCGAGCAGTTGTTCGCCGCGGGCTACAGCGCCTGCTTCCAGGGGGCTCTCGGTGTCGTCGCCCGTGAGACAGGGGCCGACCTCACCGGGGCGACCGTCACCGCGAAGGTCGGCCTCGGGAAGAACGGGGACGGGTTCGGGATCATCGTCGAGATGTCCGCCGACATTCCCAAGGTGGACCGGGGCACCGCGCGGGCGCTGATCGAGAAGGCCCACGAGGTGTGCCCGTACTCGAAGGCGACTCGCGGGAACATCACCGTGACGCTGGTCTGACCACGCTCGTTGCGTACGCGGAGGCCGCACCCTTGGACGTGGGGTGCGGCCTTTGCCGTGCCCGGGCTCAGAGGGCGAGCGCGGCCCTGTGGATCGTCTGCGCCAGGCGGTTGTTCTCCGGGGCGGCCCCGCCCGGGAAGGCGAACCGGCGGCGCGTGTAGCCGTACGCGAGGCCGCTCCACGGGTCCGCGAAGGCCTGCGAACCGCCCGCTCCGCTGTGCCCGATCGTCCCGGCGCCGAGGAACGGGTGCCACGTGTCAGCCGTCGTCTGGAAGCCGAGGCCGAACGACTTGTGGGCACGTGCCACCAGGTCGTAGCCGACCGAGTGGAACTGGCCGAACTCCGCCACCGTGTCCGGCTTCAGCAGCGGTGCCTGCTCGCCCGTCTCGCTGATCGCCGCCGCGTACATCCCGGCCAGACCCCGCGCGGACGCCACTGCGCCCACCGACGCCGGGCCCTTCGCGCGGACCAGCGGCATGTTGGGGAGCGAGGCCAGGTCGGTCGGCTCCGTCGCGTTGCGGTTGAAGGCGATCGAGGCGAGCGTGTGCGGGCCCGTGGGCGTGGCGTCGAGGAGGGCTTGCTGGTCCGGGGTCGGGGTCATCGGCTGGGTGCTGCGGAAGCGGGGTTCCTGGGGAGCGGGCAGGCCGAGGTGGAAGTCCAGGCCGTAGGGCGCCCTGATCCGCTCCTGGTAGACCTCCTGGAGCGTGCGGCCCGTGGCGCGGCGTACGACCTCGCCGGTCAGGGCGCCGCCGACCAGCGCGTGATAGCCGAACGCCGTGCCGGGGCGCCAGAACGGCCGCTGGTCGGCGAGGCGTTCGGCGAGCTGGCGGTCGTCGGCCAGCTCCGCGAGGGTGAAGCCGGTGTCCGTGCCGACCACGCCCGCCCGGTGCGCGAGCAGGTCGCGCAGGGTCAGGGCGCCCTTGCCCTCGGCCGCGAACTCCGGCCAGTAGTACGTCACTTTGCGGTCCAGTTCGAGCGTGCCGTCCTGGACGAGCAGAGCCACGACCAGGTAGGCGGCGCCCTTCGTGGACGAGAACACGCCGTAGAGGGCGTCCGCGTCGGTCCCCGCCCACAGGTCCACGACCCTCCGGCCATGCACGTAGGCGCACAGCTGGCCCTCGTAGTCGGGCCGTTCCCCGGCCACGAACGCGGCGAACTCCTCGCGCACCCCCTCGAAGCCGTCGGCTACGGTGCCGTGGATCTGCTGCGTCATCCGCTCTCCTCATCTGAACCGCTGTGTGCCACTGTGAACAATGCCCTCGCCACCTGCGGGAATTCCCCCTTCGGGTGGTCCCGGAAGAGGGGCTCGGTGCCGAACAGGACCGTCCGGCCGCCGCTGACCACCGAGGCCTTTCCCGCCGCCGCCGCGGGACCGCCGGTGCCGTCGCCCAGCGGGCGCCAGTGTCCGGAGACGAGCGGGTTCCCGGTCGCGTACGACTGCTCCTCGCGCACACCGGGGCCGAGACCGGTGAACCAGAGGGGGGCGTAGACGAAGGCGTGCGCGGGGGCGTCGTGCGTGATGCGGCCCGTGTTCTCGGTTCGTACGACGCCGTTGGCGTCCGTGTTGCCCTCGACCGGCTTGACGGCCAGCAGGTCCGCCGCCGCGTTCAGGGCCGCTCCGGTCGCGCCCCGGCCGACCAGGCCGTGGCCGTCGAGGAAGGCGTCCAGGGCCTTGCGGGCGGGGGCGTTGAGGGAAGCGTGGTCCAGACCGGCGGAGACGAACAGCACGTCCGTGCCGGACCAGTCGAAGCCCGCGTTCAGCAGGGCCGTCGAGACCGGCGTGACGTCGAAGTCCATCTCCCGCAGGGCGAACAGCTCACCCGGGGTGACGGCGGCGGTGACGCGGAGCCTGTGCAGGGGCGTGTCGCCTGTGAGCCGCGTGGCCGTGAAGGAGACGTCGTGCGTGCGGGCGGCTGTGAGTGCCCAGCGGCGTGCCGACGCCGGCACGATCGCGCTGCCGTCCGGTGCCTGCCGTACCGAGACGCCCCGCCGGAGAAGGGAGTTGAGGGCCGCGATCTCGCGCGGGTCGGTCAGACGCAGGCGGAGGTTGCCGTGAGCGGCCACGTGGGCGACGGGTGCGGCCTCGGTGACCGGGCGCAGGGGCGCGCCCCGCAGGCTGCCCGACGACACCCGCTCCACCGTGGCGCCCCACAGGCGGCCCAGGCTCCAGCCCGAGATGTCGTACATCACCGACACCTTGGCGCTGATGTCCCGGCCGTCGGCCAGCAGCACGTTCGCCATGCCGCGCTTGGGCTGGTGCAGGTCGACTACGTACGAGCCCCCGGGATACGTCCGTCCGGCGAGGCGGAACGGGCGGGTGGCGCGGGTGACGCGGACGTCGTTGGCGAGGAGGTGGTCGACGAGGCGGGCGGCTGCCGGGGCCGAGCGCTGGGCGTGCGAGCCGCCGGGCGGGATGACGTAGGCGCGCGGGAAGCGGGTCGTGTAGACGTCCTCCGGGCCGATGCCGGGGACGCCGGGGACCGTCTGAGGCGACACCGGTACCTGCGGGGCCCCGGCCGAGCCGCGGCGGAAGACCTCGATCTGGTCGGTGACGAGGGACGCGCGGTGCTCTCGGACGTGGTTCAGCGTCGCGCGGATGGCCGCGCCCGCCACCGCCGTGTTGATCGCCGAGCGGCGGCGCAGCTCCGGGACGGCGAGTTCGTCGTACTCCTCGTTGTTCACCGCCAGCGGGATCTCCACCGTGTGTGCGGCCACCGTGCCGTGGAAGGCCGCGTACTGCGGGGTGAAGATCGGCGGCCAGTCGTCCCAGCCCTCCTCCTGGTCGCGGAACGGGATCTGCGCCGGCTCCACACCGTCCTTCGCGGGCGTGTAGCCCAGGGCGTTGACCGCGGACTCCATGCCGAGGGCGTTGGCGTAGGAGTTCTTCAGGAAGAGGTCGTACTCGTAGTTCTCGCCGTGCGGTGGAGTGGTGGGCTCGATGAGGGTGCCGTTGACGTAGCCGTGCAGGTCGAGCAGGACGGCCGGCTGCTTGTCGAGCTCGATCTGCCGCATCGCCCGCGTCTCGGGCTGGGAGGCGGTGACGAAGTCGCGGTTCAGGTCGAAGCCGTTCGCGTTGGCGCGGGTGCCGGCGATACGGCCGTCCGGGTTGGCCGTGATGTTGAAGTACAGGCGGCTGTGCGCGAGGAGGTCCTTGGTCTTGGCGTCCTTGGCCTTCGCGAGCTGCTCGATGACCTTCAGGGAGGCGTCCGTGCCCTCCCACTCGTTGCCGTGGATGTTGTTGTTGACGAAGACCGGGGCCTTGTACGTGCGCTTGATCTCGCGGGACTTCGCGGCGGACGCGGGCGCGTTCTCGATCAGTTCGCGCATCCGCTCCTGGGCGCGGGCCTGGCGGGTGGTCTCCGGGGCGGTGACGGTGACCAGGTAGAGGCGGTGGCCGCCGGCCGAGCGGCCGGTCACCTCCACGCTGACGCGCTCGCCGAGGCGTTGCAGGGCGTTCAGCTTCGGGGCGATCGCGTGGTACGGCGTGAGACCCAGCTTCAGGGACTTGTCGCCGGGGTTCTCCGGCTCGGGGGAGAGGATCTGGCGGCGGGGGTAGCCGCGGGTGGTGGTGCCGGTGGAGGTCTCGGCGGTCAGGGCGCGCCTGGCCGCGCTCGCGGGGGCCCGGGCCGCGCGGTCGTCGACGGCGGCGCCCTCCCGGGTGACGGGCTTCGGGTCCGCGCCGGCCGTGTGGGGGGTGAGCAGGAGTAAGCCTGACGTCGCGAGGCTGAGGGTGACGATCAGTACAGGTCTCGCATGAACGGTTCTGGTGGTGCGCACGCGTACCTCCTCCGGGGCTTCCTGAGATCGGTACGGCGAGGTGTACCGGTTCGACTCAACGGCAACAAGGGCGCGTTGGTGTCACCGGTGACCCGGATGGCCCCGTAGCGGCCTGGTTCTGCCTGCACCGATAGGCTTTCCCCATGCGCGATCTCGGGGCGGGGTTCCGGTACCTCCTGAAGGGCCAGCGATGGGTGGCCCGGCACGGCAAGCAGTACGGCTTCGGGCTGCTCCCGGGCCTGATCACCCTCGTCCTGTACGCGGCGGCGCTGGTCG
The DNA here is from genome assembly GCA_963798065.1 of uncultured Actinomycetota bacterium. GTDB lineage: Bacteria > Actinomycetota > Actinomycetes > Streptomycetales > Streptomycetaceae > Streptomyces. The sequence continues at coordinate 430,888 of CAWCSC010000006.1, forward strand.
GGCTGGCGCTGTGGGGCGAGGACGCCGTCACCTGGGCGACGCCGTTCGCCGACGACTGGTCGAGCCCGTGGCTCGGGCTCTTCCGCGGCTTCCTGACCGCCGTGCTGTTCGCCCTCGCCCTGCTCCTCGCCGTCGTGACCTTCACCGCGGTGACACTGCTGGTCGGGCAGCCCTTCTACGAGAACCTCTCCGAGAAGGTCGACCGGGACGTCTCCCCGGACGGCCCGCCCCCGAGTCGGGCCTGCCGCTCTGGCGCGAGCTGTGGATCTCCGCCCGCGACAGCCTGCGGATCATCGTGCGCGCCGCCCTGTGGGGCGTGCTGCTCTTCGCGTCGGCTTCATCCCGGTCGTCGGCCAGACGGCCGTACCGGTGATCGGGTTCTTCGTCACCGGGTTCTTCCTCACCGAGGAGCTCACCGCCGTCGCCCTCCAGCGCCGCGGCGTCGAACTGCGCACCGCCTCGACCCTGCTGCGCTCCCGCAAGACCCTGGTCTGGGGCTTCGGCACGCCCCTGGCCGTGGCCTTCCTGGTGCCGTTCGTCGCGGTGTTCCTGATGCCGGGCGCGGTCGCGGGCGCCACCCTCATGGCGCGTGAACTGCTGGGCGAGGAGATCCGGGAGGAGCGGCGCCGCCCGACGGAGGGCCGACGGCGGGCGTCCGGCGCTGTTCCGCAGCCACCTTCAGGATCGCCCGCACCTGGGCGATGATGTCCAGCCGGTTCCGCACGAACTCCGGGTCGGTGACCTCGCGTGGTGTTCCCGGCGCCGAACTGCAGCACCGGCGTGTGCACATGCCCGCCCGGCAGCGTGCCGTGCAGCCCCAGCCGGTCCCGCAGCAGCGTCGCCCGGTAGGCGATCTCGTTGGAGAGGTAGTCCCCGCCGCCGCCCGCGCGCGCGGTGGAGCCGGGCGTCGGCCCGTCCGGCCGTACGACGGGCTCGGTGCCGCCCGCCGGGATCTCGGTGACGCTCGTGTTGTCGTACACCGGGAAACGGCCGGTGTCCGCGGCGACGATCGCCCGCGTACGGCAGCGTGGTCGTCGTCCACTGCGGCTGCGAGGCCGGGTCGGTGACGGGGACGGTCTCGGTGCGGCCGATGTTGTCGTTGTCCCCGAAGCCGCCCCGCCAGGCCCCGTTGGTCCGCTCGATGTCGAACCGCCCGACCCGGCCCTGGCTCACCGTGGTGAACAGGTCGACCTTCGGCAGATACGGCCGCAGCGTCCGCTCCACCGTCCTCCCAGTGCCGAAAGCTGGGAGGTGCCCCAGTGAAGTCCTGCCAGCGCACCGGGAACACGGCCGTCTCGACCCGGGCCGGGCCGTCCGCCGTCTCGATCACCGTGCCGTCGAGGGCGAGCGCGGTGGCGCCGGACGGGTTGGAGATGCGGATGTCCCGGTCCAGGGTGAACGGGTCGAAGCCGGTGAGCAGGATCCGCTTCATGCCCTTGCCGTGCGGGTAGCCGATGGTCGGTCTGGCCGCGCGAGGTGCGCTCCAGCGCGTCCAGCAGCGCGGCCCGCTGCCCGTCCGTCAGGCCGAACTCCGGCTCCCAGGTGCGCACTTCCCGCGTCATCGCCGAGCCGCGCCCAGTACAGCGGCCGGTCGTCGTCCCGGCTGAGGTCACCGTCCGGCCGGACCGCGCCCCTGCGCCCGGTCGACGGCCCGCCGCCACAGCGCCGACCCCCTCGCGCGCGACGGCCCGGCGGGCCTGCCCGTAGGAGCGGGCCGCGTCCAGCGCCCGGGCGAGCCGCGGGGCCACGGCGTCGAACCCGGAGCGGCGCAGGATCTCCTGCGGTACGGCCCTGTCGAGCCGCTGCTCCTCGACGGTGGGCGAGGGGGCGGTGGCGGCGCTCGGCGGCGCTTGCGGTCGTCGGGGTGGTGAGGCCGGTCAGCAGGGCGAGACCGAGGACGCCGAGCCGAACGCGTATGGAGTTCAAGGGGGTTCAGGCCTTCCGTCGCGGTGGGGGTGCGCTGGCGCGGTGCCGGACGGCGGAAGTATCGCGTGACGGGAGTGACCCACGCCATGGGCGGGGCAGGGGTGGCGACACCGGAGCGGACTCGCCGGTGTTCTCGCCCAGCAGCGTCAGGAAGTCCCGGAACGCCGACGCCATGTCCACCGACTCCGGGTCCAGCAGCCACTGGTACTGCAGGCCGTCCAGGATCGCCACCAGAAGGGGCGCGGCCCGCTCGGGGGTGAGGCCGCTCGGCAGGCGGTCGCCGAACTCGGCGCGCAGGACCCCGGCCATGCCGGCGCGCACCTCGACGTAGCGCTCCGTGAAGTACGCGCGGGCCGGATGGCCCTCCGTGACGCTCTCGCCGAGCAGCGCCGAGAAGGTCTGGATGATGCCGGGCCGCATCGCGTTGTACTCGACCAGCGAGGCCAGCAGGTCCAGCCGCAGCCGGCCGGCGGGCATCGCGTCCCAGCGGTCCCGCTCCTGGAGCACCGCGACCAGCAGCGCCTCCTTCGTCGGGAAGTGGTGCAGCAGCCCCTGCTGGGTGAGCCCGACCCGCTCGGCGACCGCGGCCAGGCTCGCCCCCCGGTAGCCGCGCTCGGCGATCACCTCCAGAGCGGCCCGCACGATCTCCGCGCGCCGTGCCTCGCTTCTCGCCCTGGCCGTCATGGCGTCACCGTACGACATGACGAACAGCTTATTGTTGCGAGAAGATAACGAAACCTACCGCATTACAGGTAACGCGGGCACGATGTCGGCATCCAGCGGCTTTCGACGTGGAGGTGCCGACGTGGCGGAGACAGCGGAAGTACGGCGCGAGGCGGCGGTCGAGGCGGCCCTCGGCAAGCTCGACCTGGACGCCAAGGCGCGGCTGCTGGCCGGCCAGGACATGTGGAGCCTGCCCGCGCTGCCCGAGATCGGCCTGGCGTCGCTGGTCATGTCCGACGGCCCGATCGGCGTCCGCGGCGTGCGCTGGACCGCCGACGACCCGTCCGTCGCCCTGCCCTCGCCGACCGCCCTCGCCGCCACCTGGGACCCCGAACTCGCCCGCCGGGCCGGCGTGCTGCTCGCCCAGGAGGCCCGCCGCAAGGGCGTCCACGTCCTGCTCGCCCCCACCGTCAACCTGCACCGCTCCCCGCTCGGCGGCCGCCACTTCGAGGCCTACAGCGAGGACCCGTACCTGACCGGGCCGGATCGGCACCGGCTACGTCCGCGGCGTCCAGTCCGGCGGCGTCGGCACCACCGTCAAGCACTTCGTCGCCAACGACGCCGAGACCGACCGCTTCACCGTGAACAACCTCGTGAGCGAACGCGCCCTGCGCGAGCTGTACCTGGCCCCCTTCGAGGCCATCGTCGAGAACGCCCACCCCTGGGGCATCATGACCGCCTACAACTCGGTCAACGGCCCGACGATGACCGAGCACCACCACCTGGTCAACGAGGTCCTGCGCGGCGAATGGGGCTTCGACGGCTTCAACGTCTCCGACTGGATGGCCGCCCGCTCCACCACCGGCGCCCTCGACGGGCGGCCTCGACGTCGCCATGCCCGGCCCGCGGACCGTCTACGGCGAGGCCCTCGCCGCAGGCCGTACGGGACGGCGAGGTCGACGAGGCCGAGGTCGACGAGGCCGTGCGCAACGTGCTGCGCCTCGCCGCCCGCGTCGGCATCCTCGACGGCGCCGAACCGGCCGTCACCGACCCGCCCGCGACCGTCGACGGCGACGGCACTGGCCCGCGAGATCGCCCGCCGCTCCTTCGTCCTGGTCCGCAACGAGCAGCGGCGCGCTGCCGCTGCAGCCCGGCCGGCACGGTCGCGCTGATCGGCGCCGCCGCCCGCGACGCCCGCGTCCTCGGCGGCGGCTCCGCCACCGTCTTCCCCGCCCAGATCGTCTCCCCGCTCGACGGCCTCACCGCCGCCCTCCCCGACGGCAGCCCTCACCTACGCCGTCGGCGCCGACCCGAACACCGAACTCGCCGTCGCCGACCAGGGCTTCGAGCTGCGCGCCGTCTGCCGGGACGCCGACGGGCGACGTCATCGGCACCGGCTCGGCCCCCAGCGGCCACATCCAGTGGATGGGCGACGACCTCCCCGAGGGCGTCACCCACGACACGCTGCACACCGTCGAGCTGACCGGCACCTTCACCCCGCGCGAGACCGGCGCGCACACCTTCGGCATCAAGGGCCTCGGCGCCTTCACGCTCACCGTCGACGGGCACCACGTACTTCGACGACGTCCAGCGCCCCGCCGAGGACGGCGACCCCTTCGACGCCTTCTTCGGCGCCCCGGTCGCGCCCGCGCCGGCCCGAACTCACCGCCGGCGAACCGGTCGAGGTCTCCCTGCACGCTACGTCGTCCCGCTCGCCGGACGGCCATCCCGATGCAGGTCGTCGCCTTCACCCTCGCCCACCAGGACCCGCAGCGCGACCCCGACGAGCTGATCGCCGAGGCCGTCGCGGCCGCCCGGCGCCGCCGACACGGCCGTCGTCGTGGTCGCCACCACCGACCGCGTCGAGTCCGAGGGCTTCGACCGCACGGACCTGCGCCTGCCCGGCCGCCAGGACGACCTGGTCCGCGCCGTCGCCGCCGCCAACCCGCACACCGTCGTGGTCGTCAACTCCGGCTCCCCGGTGGAACTGCCCTGGCGCGAGGACGTCGCCGCCGTGCTGCTCAGCTGGTTCCCCGGCCAGGAGGGCGGCGCCGCCCTCGCCGACGTCCTCACCGGCGCCGCACGAGCCCGGCGGCCGGCTGCCCACCACCTGGGGCTCCCTGACCGACGCCCCGGTCACCCAGGTCGTCCCCGGCGGACGGCGAACTCCCCTACACGAGGGCGTCTTCATCGGCTACCGCGCCTGGGAGAAGCAGGGCCGCGGCCCCGTCGTACCCCTTCGGCCACGGCCTCGGCTACACCGAGTGGACCTACGAGTCGGCCAAGGTCGACGGGCACCACGGTCACGGTCCGCCTCCGCAACACCGGCGACCGCCCCGGCCGCGAGGTCGTCCAGGTCTACCTCGCCCCGACCGAGCCCGACACCGCCCGCCCGGCGCGCTGGCTGGCCGGCTTCGCGGGCGTCGAGGCCGGGCCCGGCGAGACGCGCCGAGGCGAGCGTCGACACTGCCGCGCCGCGCCTTCGAGATCTGGGACGAGGACGACCGACTGCGTGGGCGTTTGTGAAGGGTTCGTACGAGATCCAGGTGAGCCGCTCGATCGCCGACCGCCGGATCACCGCGACGATTAACGTCTGAGCCGGGAGCAAGTTCCCCACGGAACAGCCCCGGTCCGGGTCCTGACGCCCGGACCGGGGCTCTGTGGTCGCGTCCGGGCCCGGCGCAGCCAGCGGCTCAGCGCGTGCCGAAGCCGTACACCGTCTCCGAGCGGAACACCTCGCCCGGCCGCAGCACCGTGCTCGGGAACTCCGGCCGGTTCGGGGAGTCCGGGAAGTGCTGGGTCTCCAGCGCGATGCCGTCGCCCGGCGCGAAGGGCTCGCCCAGGTGGTCGGCGGTGTACAGCTGGAGTCCGGGCTCGGTGGTCGCCACCGTCAGCACCCGCCCGGACGCCGGGTCGTACAGCTCGGCGACCTCCTCCGCACGTCCCCGTCACCCCCTTGTCCAGCACGAAGTTGTGGTCGTAGCCCGGCGCCGACCTTCCGGGCCTCGCGGAAGTCGAAGCGCGTGCCCGTCGACCTCGTCCAGGGCTCGCCGGTCGGGATCAGATCCGCGTCGACCGGCGTGAACCGGGAGGCGGCCAGCCGCAGCTCGTGACCGCCCGCGTCGCCGGAGCCGCCCGAGGTTGAAGTAGCTGTGGTTGGTCAGGTTCACGACGGTCGGCGCGTCCGTCACCGCCTCGTAGGCGATCCGCAGCGCGCCGCGGCTCGTCCAGCGTGTACGTCGCCGAGACCTCCAGCCGCCCCGGGAAGCCCTCCTCGCCGTGCGGGCTGACCCGGCTGAGCCGCACACCGTGCTCGACCGGCTCCGCGTCCCACACCCGCTTGTCGAAGCCGCGCTCGCCGCCGTGCAGGGAGTTGGGCCCGTTGTTCGGCGCCAGGGCGTACGTCCGCCCGTCCAGCGGGAAGCGGCCGCCCGCGATCCGGTTGGCGTACCGCCCGACCAGGGCGCCGAGATAGGGCCCCGGGTGGGCGAGATAGCCGTCGAGGTCCGGCGAACCCCAGCACCACGTCCGCCGGCGTGCCCGTCCCGGTCCGGCACCTCCACGCGACTGCACGATCCCGCCGTACGACAGCACCCGCACCCGAACGCCCGCCGCGCTCCAGGGTCCAGCGGTGCACCGGCGTGCCGTCGGAAAGTGTGCCGAAGAGTTCGCTCATGTGCGGAACCCTAGGTCACGGTCGCTGCGCCGTGACCGTCCGGTACGCGATCTCGGCCAGCCGGGCCTGACCGTTCACGCTCGGGTGGAACCAGTCCCAGCTGGCTCAACTGCGCGGTGCCGAAGCGGTAGTCGTAGACCGCGCCGTCGTCGTAGCGGCACCGCTGGTCCTTCGCGCAGACCTCCTCCAGCACCTCGTTGTACGTCCTCCACCCGCTGCCTGCACCGTGCTCCCGCCGCTGGGTCGCCGCCGCGTCCAGGGCGTCCGCGTCGCCCAGCATCGACGGGCAGATGCCCAGCTTCCACACCTGCTTGCCCAGCGGGCTGGTGCGGCCCTGCGACCACAGCCGCTTCAGGTTCGGCACGCTCGCCACGTACACCTGCGCCTTCGGCAGCGCCTCGCGCAGCGTGCCCATGCGCGTCCTCGAAGTCGCGTGCGGAAGTCGGCCACCGGGGTCATCGCCGCGGTCGAGGCCCGGCAGGCGTCGTTCGCCCCCGCCATCACCGCCACCAGCTCCGGCTTGTGCGCGCACCGCCTGGGCCATCTGCCCGGGCAGGTCGGCCATCCGGGCCCCGGTCACGGCGTAGTTCCAGCTGCGCTCGGCCGCGCTTCGCCTTCCCCAGCAGCCGTACGGCGAGGCTGCCGACCTCGGGGCTGGCTGCCGGTCGCCCAGGACACCTCGGGGCAGTCCGACAGCACCGTACAGGCGTCGAAGCCGCGTCGTGATGGAGTCGCCGACGGCCGCGATCGAGCCCGGGCTGCGGTCCCACACCGGCGTCGGCTTCGGCGACGGCCGCGCGCTCTGCGCGCCGGAGCCGGACGGGCCGGGGAGTCGCCGCCGACGGCGTCACAGCCCGCGACGCCCAGCACGGCCGCCGTCACGCACGGCGAAGACGGCACGCGAACGGTGGCCTTCGCTTCCGCATCCGTGGTCCATCCCCTCGCTCGGCGCCCGTCGCTGGTCCTCCCAACCCATAACAACGCACGAGGGTTCCCGACCGGCTCAGGTGCAACGGCTCACACCCGTACAAGCGTCCCCCTGGGTGAATGGCGGGCGTTTCCCGGCACCGGGACCGACGGTACGTCACACTCCTTGCGCCGCCGCACGGTAGCCTCGCCATCAACGTGGCCCGCCCGGTCACTGCCGTCCGCCAGTTCGCAAGATGTCCCGCTCTGCCCGGAGGTTCCGGTGACGACACGTGGAGTTCTGTACGTGCACTCCGCGCCGCGCGCGCTGTGCCCGCATGTCGAGTGGGCCGTCGCCGGGGTGCTCGGCACACGCGTCAGCCTCGACTGGATCCGGCAGCCCGCCGCGCCCGGCACCTGGCGCTCGGAGTTCTCCTGGCAGGGCGAGGCGGGCACCGCCTCCAAGCTGGCGTCCGCCCTGCGCGGCTGGCACCTGCTCCGCTTCGAGGTGACGGCCGAGCCCTGCCCCACCGCCGAGGGCGAGCGCTACAGCTGCACCCCCGACCTGGGCATCTTCCACGCCGTCACCGGCATCCACGGCGACATCCTCATCCCCGAGGACCGCCTGCGCGCCGCCCTGCCGCGCAGCCAGCGCGGCGAGACCGACCTGGAGGCCGAGATCGCCAAACTCCTGGGCAAGCCCTGGGACGACGAGTTGGAGCCCTTCCGCTACGCGGGCGAGGGCGCCCCGGTCCGCTGGCTCCACCAGGTGGTCTGAGCGAGCCAGGTGCGGGTCTTCAGGGGCGCGGGGCTGTTTCGATCTGCGGCTCCGCCGCGTGCGCGCGACAAGCCCACGACCCGCACCCGGCCGACAACAGACGCCACAAACGGCGAGTGGCCCGGACCTCCACCAGGGAGTCCGGGCCAATCACCGTTCACGGCGAATCAGACCGACCGGAACGCCAGCACGACGTTGTGCCCGCCGAACCCGAACGAGTCGTTCAGCGCGGCGATGCGGCCCTCGACGGGCAGCTTGCGCGCCTCACCACGGACGACGTCGGCATTCGCCTCGGCCTCCGGGTCCAGGTTCTCGACGTTGATGGTCGGCGGAGCCACCCGGTGGTACAGCGCGAGCACGGTCGCGACCGTCTCGACACCGCCCGCACCACCCAGCAGATGACCCGTCATCGACTTGGTCGCGGACACGGCCATGTGGTCGGCGTCGTCGCCGAACACCTTCCGCAGCGCCTTGAGCTCGGCGATGTCACCGGCCGGCGTCGACGTCGCGTGCGCGTTGACGTGCACGATCTCCGCCGGGTTCAGGTCCGTCGCGGTCCAGCAGGTTCTGCAGGGCCTGCGCGATGCCGCGCCCCTCCGGCTCCGGCTGCACGATGTCGTGGCGTCGGCGGAGATGCCCTGGCCGACCGCCTCGGCGTACACCCGGGCACCACGCGCTTGGCGGCGTGCTCGGCGGACTCCAGGACGATCGACGCCGGCGCCCTCACCGAGGACGAAGCCGTCGCGGGCCGACGTCGTAGGGACGCGACGCGCCCTGCGGGTCGTCGTTGTTCTTGGACATCGCCATCATGTTGCCGAACGCGGCGATCGGCAGCGGGTGGATCGCCGCCTCCGTGCCACCCGCGACGACGACGTCGGCGCGGCCCGTGCGGATCATCTCGATGGCGTAGCCGATGGCCTCGGCGCCCGAGGCGCAGGCGGAGACCGGCGTGTGCACGCCGGCGCGCGCGCCCACGGCCAGACCCACGTTGGCCGACGGGCCGTTGGGCATCAGCATGGGGACGGTGTGCGGGGAGACGCGGCGGACGCCCTTCTCCTTCAGCACGTCGTACTGGTCGAGCAGGGTCGTCACGCCGCCGATGCCGGAGGCGATGACCGCGCCGAGGCGGTCGGGGTCGACGGTCGGGTCCTCACCGGCCTTGGCCTCGAAACCGGCGTCGGCCCAGGCCTCCTTGGCCGCGATCAGCGCGAACTGCGCCGAGCGGTCCAGGCGGCGGGCCTGCGGCCGAGGGATGACCTCGGTCGGCTCCACGGCGATCGGCGCGGCGATATTGACCGGCCTGCTCGGCCGCCCACTCCTGCTCCAGGGGCTTGACGCCGGACTTGCCGGCGACCAGGCCCTCCCAGGTCGAGGCTGCGTCGCCACCCAGCGGTGTGGTTGCGCCGATACCGGTGACGACCACGGTGCGATTGGTCGGGCTCACGGGAATTCTTTCTCCAACGGAATGGGGATTCAGCGGCGCCACCGCCGGGTGGCGGGGCAGTCAGCCCAGGGGCCTGATCGGTGGATCAGCCCTGGTGCTTGAGGATGTAGTCGGTCGCGTCGCCGACGGTCTTGAGGTTCTTGACGTCCTCGTCCGGGATCTTGACGTCGAAGCGCTCTTCGGCGGCGACGACGACCTCGACCATGGACAGCGAGTCGACGTCCAGGTCGTCGGTGAAGGACTTGTCCAGCTGGACGTCCTCAACCGGGATGCCGGCGATCTCGTTCACGATCTCGGCGAGACCGGCGACGATCTCTTCCTGAGTGGCGGCCATGTTGGCGCTCCTTCGTAGATATCCAGAGGGTTTGCGCTGCGGCAGGTGTTTGCTCCCGTGTCGGACCGCATGGTCCGGCACGGAGTGCCTAGGGGAGGGTAACGACCGTCGCGGCGTAGACGAGACCCGCCCCGAATCCGATGACGAGCGCGGTGTCGCCGCTCTTCGCCTCGCCGGTCGCCAGAAGCCGCTCCATCGCGAGCGGGATCGAGGCGGCCGAGGTGTTGCCGGTGGTGCGCACGTCACGGGCGACCGTGACGTGCTCCGGCAGCTTGAGTGTCTTCACCATCGAGTCGATGATCCGCTCGTTGGCCTGGTGCGGAATGAAGACGTCCAGGTCGTCCGCGGTGATCCCGGCCGCGTCCAGCGCCTGCTGGGCGACCTTCGCCATCTCGAACACGGCCCAGCGGAACACCGCCTGGCCCTCCTGCGTGATCGCGGGGAACTTGACGTTGCCCTCGCTGTCCAGCGGGAGCTTGGAGAGGTCGCCGATCGGACGCGTCCCACGGCACCGTCTGCTTGATCGTCTCGGACTTGTCGCCCTCGGAGCCCCACACGGTGGGGCCGATGGCGGGCTCCTGGGAGGGGCCGACCACGACCGCGCCCGCGCCGTCGCCGAACAGGAAGGCCGTCGCCCGGTCCTCCAGGTCGGTCAGGTCGCTCAGCCGCTCCACGCCGATCACGAGGACGTACTCGGCGGAGCCCTCGACGATCATGCCCTTGGCGAGGGTGAGGCCGTAGCCGAAGCCCGCGCAGCCGGCCGAGATGTCGAAGGCCGCGGCCTTGTCCGTGCCGAGCTTGTCGGCGATCTCGGTGGCGACGGCCGGGGTCTGCTTGAAGTGCGAGACGGTCGAGACGATCACGCCGCCGATCTGCTCGGCGGAGATCCCGGCGTCGGCGATCGCCTTGCCGGACGCCTCGATCGACATCGCGGCGACGGTCTCCTCGTCGTTCGCCCAGTGCCGGGTCTCGATGCCGGAGCGCGAGCGGATCCACTCGTCGGACGAGTCGATCGTCTCCAGGATCACCTCGTTGGGCACGACCCGGATCGGGCGGTAGCCGCCGACGCCGAGGATGCGCGCGTACGGGGCGCCCTTGCTGGGCTTGATCTTCGCCATGCTGTCGGGCTCCTTGTCAGGCGCCGCCGCGTCAGCGGCAGGGTCGTCGTCTCGGCGATGAGCTCGCGAGCCGCGTCGAGGTCGTCGGGGGTCTTCAGGGCCAGCGTCTTCACGCCGGGCAGCGCGCGCTTGGCGAGGCCGGTCAGCGTGCCGCCGGGGCACACCTCGATCAGGGCGGTGACGCCGAGTTCCTTGAAGGTCTCCATGCACAGGTCCCAGCGGACCGGGTTGGCGACCTGACCGACCAGACGCTCCAGCACCTCGGCGCCGGCGCCGACGGCCTGGCCGTCCTTGTTGGAGACGTAGGTGAGCTTCGGGTCGCCGGGCGCAGGGCCTCGGCGGCCTTGGCCAGCGTCTCGACGGCGGGGGCCATGTGGTGGGTGTGGAAGGCGCCGGCGACCTTCAGCGGGACGACCTTGCGCACGCCCTCGGGCTTGTCCTCCTGCAGCGCGGCGAGCTGCTCCATCGTGCCCGCCGCGACGATCTGGCCCGCGCCGTTGATGTTCGCCGGGGTCAGGCCCAGCTTCTCCAGGTGCGCGACGGAGACCTCGGGGTCGCCGCCGAGCAGCGCCGCCATGCCGGTCTCGGTGATCGCGGCGGCGTCGGCCATGGCCAGGCCGCGCGTGCGGACGAGGGTCAGCGCGGCGGTCGTCGTCGGGAGTACACCGGCGAAGCGCGGCCGCGGTGAACTCGCCGACGCTGTGCCCCGCGACGGCGCCGACCTTCCGCGGCAGCTCGGCCGAGGTCGTCGAACAGCAGTGCCGCGGCGGACAGCAGTCCGGCGGCGACCAGCAGCGGCTGCGCCACGGCGGTGTCGCGGATCGCGTCCGCGTCGGCCTGGGTGCCGTAGTGGAGCGAGGTCGAGTCCGATGGCGTCGGACCACGCGGCGACGCGGCACCGCGGCACCGGGGAAGTTCGAGCCAGGGGGTCAGGAAGCCGGGCGTCTGGGCGCCCTGGCCGGGAGCGACGAGTACGAGCACTCTCACACTCTCTCTTGGGGACGGGCACGGCCGCCCGTGGGGACAGGGACGAAGAACACGGGGGGGTTTTGTGGAGCCCCGACAAAACCTTAGGGCTGGAGATCTCCGTCGACCAGACGCCCCAGGATCAGCGCGATCCGCAGCGTGAAGGCAGAGCGTACATCGGAGGGTGACCAGCCGGTGACGTCAGTCACACGTCGAAGCCGGTAGCGGACGGTGTTGGGATGGACGAAGAGCATCCGGGCGGCGCCTTCCAGACTGCTCGCCTGCTCGAGATAGACGCTGAGCGTCTCCAGGAGCGCGGCCCCGGCCTCCTCCAGCGGTCTGTAGATCTCCTCCACCAACTGCTCACGCGCCGAGGGATCACCGGCGATCGCGCGCTCCGGGAGCAGGTCGTCCGCCAGGACCGGCCGCGGGGCGTCCTGCCAGGCGGAACACGCCTTCAGCCCCGCCGCGGCGGCCTGCGCGGACCGGGTCGCGGCCAGCAGGTCCGGCACCACCGGGCCCGCCACGACCGGCCCGGCCGCATACGGGCCGATCAGCGACTTGGCGACGGCCAGCGGGTTGTCGCTGCCGCCCGCGATGACGACGAGCCGGTCCCCGAGCACCCCGGTCAGCACCTGGAGCTTGGCGTGCCGGGCGGCCCGCCGGATCGCCTCGACGGTCAGCTCGCTGTCGCCGTCGGGCGCGGTGCCGAGCACCACGCACACGTGCTCGGGCGAGTTCCAGCCGAGGGCGGCGGCCCGCGACACGGCGCCCTCGTCGGCCTCGCCGCTGAGCACGGCGTTCACGACCAGGGACTCCAGCCGGGCGTCCCAGGCGCCGCGTGCCTCGGCGGCCTGGGCGTACACCTGGGCGGTGGCGAAGGCGATCTCCCGGGCGTAGACGAGCAGCGCCTCGCGCAGCACCCTCTCGTCGCCGGGGGCGGCGACCTCGTCGATCGCGCTCTCCATGACCTCGATGGTGGTGCGCACCATCTCCACGGTCTGCCGCAGCGTGATCGCGCGGGTCAGCTCGCGCGGCGCGGTGCCGAAGACGTCGGTGGAGATGGCCTGCGGGGCGTCCGGATGCCGGAACCACTCGGTGAAGGCGGCGATACCCGCCTGCGCGACCAGACCGATCCAGGAACGGTTCTCCGGTGGCATGGCCCGGTACCACGGCAGCGTCTCGTCCATCCGCGCGATGGCCTGCGCGGCGAGTGATCCGGAGGACTTCTCCAGCCGCTTCAGCGTCGCGGCGTGCGGATGGACGTCGTGTGCTGGGGCTGCGTTCTTGCTGGTTTCGGGTTCGGGCACGGGGACAAGACTGCCTTATCCGGACGGGAGGGTGCGTCGCAGGGCCTACGGTGGAGCTCGTGATGGACGTACGGCGCGCGCACGAGCGCTACCCCGGAGGGGATCCGGCCGCAGGCATCGAGTCGTGGCACGCCTTCTCCTTCGGGCCCCACTACGACCCGGACAACCTCCGCTTCGGCGCGGTGATCGCCTGCAACGAGGAGCGCCTGGCGCCCGGCGCCGGCTTCGACGAGCACCCGCACAGCCACACCGAGATCGTGACGTGGGTGGTCGAGGGCGAGCTGACCCACCGGGACTCCGCCGGCCACGAGACGGTGGTGCGCCCCGGGGACGTGCAGCGGCTCAGCTCGGCGGGCGGGGTGCGGCACGTGGAGCGCAACGACGGCCCCGCCCCGCTGACCTTCGTCCAGATGTGGCTGGCGCCGCTTCGGCCCGGCGGCGACCCGTCCTACGAGGTCGTCCACGGCATCGCCGACTCGACGCCGTACGCCGTCCCGGAGGCCGGCGCGATGCTGCACGTACGGCGCCTGGCGGCGGGGGAGCGGACGGCGGTGCCGGACGGGGCGTACGCGTACGTGCACGTCGTGCGCGGCGAGGTGCGGCTGGACGGCGAGGAGCTGGGCGCCGGGTGACGCCGCGCGGATCACGGACGCCAAGGGCCTGGAGGCGGAGGGCGTGACCGGCGGCCGAGCTGCTGGTCTGGGAGATGTCCTAGCGCAGCCGCTACGCCCGCCAGCACCGCGTCCGTGAACGCCGGCCACGCCTCGACCGCCCAGGGCCCGAACGCCCGGTCGGTCAGCGCGACGCAGGCGGCGCCGCGCGTCCGGGTCGATCCACAGGAACGTGCCCGACTGCCCGAAGTGCCCGAAGGTGCGCGGGGAGGACGAGGACGCCCGTCCAGTGCGGCGACTTGGCGTCGCGGATCTCGAAGCCGAGCCCCCAGTCGTTGGGGTTCTGGTGGCCGTACCCCGGCAGCACGCCCTTCGTGCCCGGGTACTGCACGGTCATCGCCTCGGCGACCGTGCGGGGGTCCAGCAGGCGCGGCGCCTGCACCTCGGCCGCGAACCGCAGCAGGTCCTCGACCGTGGACACCCCGTCCTTGGCCGGGGAGCCCTCCAGGGACGTCGAGGTCATGCCCAGCGGCTCCAGCACCGCCTGGCGCAGGTACTCCGCGAACGGGAATGTCGGTGGCCTTCGCGATGTGGTCGCCCGAGCTGCTCGAAACCGGCGTTGGAGTACAGCCGTCGCTCCCCGGGCGGCGCCGTGACCCGGTGCTCGTCGAAGGCCAGCCCCGAGGTGTGCGCGAGCAGATGCCGGACCGTCGACCCGGCCGGACCCGGCGGGCTCGTCGAGCTCGACGGCCCCCTCCTCGTACGCGACGAGCACCGCGTAGGCGGCGAGCGGCTTGGTCACCGAGGCGAGCGGGAAGCGGCTGCCCGGCCGGGCCGTGGGTGCCGAGGACCGTGCCGTCCGCCCGTACGACACCCGCCGCAGCGGTGGGGACCGGCCAGTTCTCGATCAGCGCGAGGCTCTTCAAGCGACATGCCACGAGCCTAAGCGCTCAGAGCGTCAGCTCCATCAAGGGGTCGGGCTTGGGCCGGAAGCCCAGCGACGACGTACAGCGGCTCGGCCTCCGCGGAGGCGGTGAGCATGACGCTGCCGGGCGCCCCGCTCGCGGAACCACGCCAGCAGCTCGTCCATGCACGCACGCGCGTACCCCCGGCGCCGGGCGTCCGGGTCGGTGGCGACGCTGAAGACGAAGCCCGACCATGCCCGTGCGGATCGCCCGACTTCCCGATCCGGTAGTCGATCGTCCCGGCCACCAGCGCCGCCAGCGCCCCGGGCCGGTCCGGGTGGTCCACGACGAACGCCGCGAAGTCCCCGTCCGGCTCGCCCAGCTTGGCCCGCAGGGCGGGCAGGGACTCCCCGTGCCAGTCGGTGGACGGCGTCGGACGCGGACAACGAGTCGATCATCACCTGGCGCAGACGCAGGACTTCCTCGCGCGTCCTCGGGCAGGGCACGGCGTACGAGACTCATGCCCGCACGCTAGCCAGCCGGATCACGCCACGTCCTGCCCATTTCTTACCGTTTCCGCTTGCTTGGAGTGCACTCCAAGGTCATAGCGTTGGGGCGCATGACGGTGATGGAGACCACGGGGACCAGGACCGACAGCCTGCGCCGGCTCCGCCGCACGCGCACACCGGCGCCCGACGGCCAGGACAGCTACACGATCAGCGAGGTCGTCGCCTTCACCGGCCTGACGGCGCACACCCTGCGCTGGTACGAGCGCATCGGCCTGATGCCGCACATCGACCGCTCGCACACCGGCCAGCGCCGCTACACCAACCGCGATCTGGACTGGCTCGACCTCGTCGGCAAGCTGCGGCTCACCGGCATGCCGGTCGCCGACATGGTCCGGTACGCGGAGCTGGTGCGCGAGGGCGACCACACCTACGGCGAGCGCTTCGAGCTGCTGGAGACGACCCGCCGGGACGTCCTGGCCCGGATCGACGAACTCCGGGACACGCTCGCCGTGCTCGACCGGAAGATCAGTTTCTACGCGGACGCGGGGCGTGCCCTGACGCGTCGGAGAGGTCCCGATGACGGACAGCAGGATCACGACGGCGAAGCTGGGCGACGACGGTCCCGAGGTGGGCGTCCAGGGCCTCGGCTGCATGGGCATGAGCTTCGGTTACGGCCCGTCCGACGCGGACGCGTCCCGGGCGACCCTGGAGCGCGCCCTCGAACTGGGCGTCACGCTGTACGACACGGCGGACGCGTACGGCGCCGGCGAGAACGAGCGGTTCCTGTCGCCGTTCTTCAAGGCCCACCGCGACGAGGTCGTCATCGCCACCAAGTTCGCCCTGTCGATCCCCGCCGGACGACCCGACGAAGCGGATCATCCGCAACGACCCGCCCTACATCCGCCAGGCCGTCGAGGCGAGCCTGAAGCGCCTCGACGTCGACGTCGATCGACCTCTACTACATGCACCGGCGCGACGTGAACGTGCCGATCGAGGAGACCGTCGGCGCCATGGCCGACCTGGTCCGCGAGGGCAAGGTCAAGCACCTGGGGCTGAGCGAGGTCACGGCCGACGAACTGCGCGCCGCGCACGCCGTGCACCCCATCGCCGCCGTGCAGTCGGAGTGGTCGCTCTTCAGCCGCGACATCGAGGCGAACGTGGTCCCCGCGGCCCGCGAACTGGGCGTGGCCCTGGTCGCCGTACTCGCCGCTGGGCCGAGGCTTCCTCACGGGCTCCTTCGCCAAGGCCGAGGACCTGACGGCCGACGACTTCCGCCGCCAGCAGCCCCGCTTCACGGGCGACAACGCGACGGCCAACGCGGCCCTGCTGGAGCCCGATCCGCACGGTCGCCGAGGCGCACGGGGCCACCCTCGGCCAGATCGCGCTGGCCTGGGTCCACCAGCAGGCAGCGGTCCACGGCCTCCCGGTCATCCCGATCCCGGGCACCCGCAAGCCGACCGGGTGGAGGAGAACGCGGCGGCCACGCAGGATCGTGCTCACCGAGGAGGAGCTGGCCCTGCTGGACCCGATCGCGGCCCAGGTGGCGGGCGACAGGTACGCGGACATGACCTTCACCTCGGCCGGCCGGGAGTGAAGCAGCCCCAAGGGGCGCGGGGAACTGCGCGAACGAGCCACGCGACAACCCGCGCCCGCACCGGCTCACCGAACCCGGCAGTCGCTAAAGCTCCGCCAGCAACTCGGCCTTCTTGACCGAAAACTCCTCATCCGTCACCAGTCCGGCCTGATGCAGCTCCCCGAGGTGCCGAATCCGCTCGGCGATATCCGCAGGGTCCCGGCGGGGTCCACGCCGCCGGGACCGCCGACACGGCCGCCACCGGACTGGACGTCCGCACCGCCGCCAACACCGCCGCCGCGAACGGCAGCGACTCGTGCACGGGCCCGTACCCCAGCCCGAAAGCTGCTCGGGCTCCAAGGCGGGGCTGTTCGCGGCCTGCTCCGACGCCGCCGCCGCGCACCTGCGCGAACGCGTGCGCGAGGCCGCCTCCGCGCACGACGAGCCCGACATGCGCCTGTGGCTCGGCCTGCGCGCCTTCTTCGCCTTCGTCGCCGAGCACCGGCGCGAGTGGCAGGTGCTCTACCCCGACGGCCCCTTGGAGAGCGGGCCGACCGCCGCGCCGGGGTCCGGGCGCGCGAGGCCATGGCCGAGCTGATCACCGAGCTGTTCACGGCCGCGGCGCGCGAGCGCGCGCTCGACGACGCCATGCTCGTACACGTCGCCCCGCTGGCCCGCGCGTTCAACGCCGCAGTCATCGGGCTGGCCTCGTGGGCGGCGACTCATCCGGAGGAGAGCGCCGACCTGCAGGCCCTGCGGCTGATGAACCTGACCTGGACGGGGCTCGGCAGCGTGCTCGAAGAGGGCGAGCTCTGGTTGCCCGAGGGCCGCTAGGGTTCGCGCCCGCTTTTCCGCGCTGGAACAGATCAAGGAGACGACCGGTTGTTCGTCTTCAAAGCCGCCGTCGTGGGCGCGGGGACCATGGGCGGCCAGATCGCCCAGACCATCGCCGCCTCCGGCATCCCCGTCGTCCTCAAGGACATCAAGCAGGAGCTCGTCGACGCCGGCCTCGACCGAGGCCCGCAACGTCACCGAGGGCCAGGTCGGCCAGCCTGGTCAAGAAGGAGAAGATCACCGAGGAGCAGGCCGACGCCGCAGGTCGACGAGATCGTCGGGCCGCATCACCGGCACCACCACCTACGAGGGCTTCGGCGACGTCGACTTCGTGATCGAGGCCGTGCCGGAGCAGCATGGAGATCAAGCAGGCGGTCTTCGCCGAGCTCGACGCCGTCACGCCCGGCCACGCGATCCTCGCCTCCAACACCTCCTCGCTGTCGATCACCGAGATCGGCGAGGCGACGCTGCGGCCCGAGAAGGTCGTCGGCTTCCACTACTTCTACCCGGCGTCGGTCATGCCGCTGATCGAGATCGTCGAGGGCGACGACACCTCGCCCGAGACGGTCGAGGCCGCGCTCAACTTCGCCCAGACGATCAAGAAGCAGCCGATCGTCTGCGCCGAGGTCCCGGGCTTCGTCGTCAACCGCATCCTCAACTCGGCGGTGTGCCGAGATCTGGCGCGCCCAGGAGGAGCAGGGCCTGTCGATCAAGAAGATCGACGAGGGCGTCGCCGCGGCGAACGTCGCGCCGATGGGCCCGTTCTTGCTCATCGACCTGCTCGGGCTCGACACCGTGCTGCACGTCGCCGAGCACCTGCAACGAGTCCTACGGCGACCGCTTCTACGTCCACGAGGGCATGCAGCAAGCTCGTCGGCGAGGGCAAGCTCGGCGCCAAGACCGGCGGCGAGGGCTTCTACACCAACGGCGAGCCGAACATCGAGGGCGACGGCGAGCCCGACGGCGAGCGGCTCGCCGAGCTGTGGCGCTGAAGGCGCTGCGCGAGGCCTGCCTGCGTGCTCGAGGAGGGCGTCTGCACGCGTCGCGCGAGATCGACCTCGGCCTGATGGCCGGCGCCGGCCTCGACCCGCGCCGCGGCCTGTTCCCGCCGTTCATGAAGGCCGACGTCGACGGGCCTCGACATCGTGCTCGAGAAGATGGAGCAGGCCGAGGAGGAGTACGGCGAGCGCTTCGCGCGCGCCGACGATCCTCAGGCGCCTGGTCGCCCAGGGCCGGCTCGGCACTCAAGGCCGGGCAGGGCTTCTACGCCTGACCCGCAGCCCGACGAGGGCGAGCAGACCGAGACGGTCAAGCTCGAGACCGCGCGGCGACGTCGCGATCGCCTGGCTGGCCAACGCGCCGATGAACGCGATCTCGCCGCAGGTCATCGCAGGACCTCGGGCACGGTCTGGAAGAAGGTCGACGACGAGGGCGAGGTCCGCGCGCTGGTCATCGCCTCGTCGATCCCGGTCGTGTTCTCGGCGGGCGCCGACATCAAGGCGTTCACGACAGATGGACGAGCCGAGCGGCGCGGAGCTGATCGACACCGGCCCACGGGCTGCTGCGCGAGCTCGGCACGAGCCGGCATCGTCGACGATCGCCGCGGTCAACTCGCTCGCCTTCGGCGGCGGCTGCGAGCTGGCGATGGCCTGCGACGTCCGGATCGCGGCCGAGTCGGCGATCTTCGGCCAGCCCGAGATCAAGCTCGGGATCATCCCCGGCTTCGGCGGCACCCAGCGGCTGCCGCGGCTGGTCGGCGAGAACAAGGCGCTCGAGATGAACCTGACCGGCGACGCGATCACCGCCGACGAGGCGCTTCGAGTACGGGCTCGTCAACCGGGTCGTCCCCGACCACGAGCTGTTCGACACCGCGCTGCCGTGGGCGCGCAAGCTCGCCGGCCAGGCGCCGGTCGCGCGTCGAGCAGATCAAGCAGGCTCCGACAAGGGCGACCTCGACGACGGCATCGAGGCCGAGAAGGCAGCGGCTTCGCCGCCGCGTTCGCGACCGAGGACGCCAAGGAGGGCATCTCCGCCTTCCTCGGCAAGCGCGACGCCGAAGTGGCAGGGCAAGTGAGCGCGACCGCAGTCGCCGGTCGACCGCCTCGCCGAGCTCGATCCGCGAGGCGCGGCTCGGTCGTCGCGCTGACGGGCGCGGGGATCTCGGTGCCGTCCGGGATCCCCGACTTCCGCTCGCCCGGGACCGGGCTGTGGGAGAAGGTCGACCCGATGGAGGTCGCCCACATCGACGCCTTCCGGCGCGACCCCGAGCGCTTCTGGCACTTCTACGGCGACCGCTTCGCGACGCTGGCGCGACAAGCGAGCCCAACGCGCGCCCACGCCGCGCTCGTCGAGCTCGAGCGCCGCGGCCAGCTCGACGCGCGTGATCACCCAGAACATCGACCGCCTGCACCGCAAGCGCGGGCACGCGAGCGAGCTGATCGAGGTCCACGGCTCGATCGCGACGCTCGTCGTGCCTGGTCTGCGGCGGCCGCTACCGCTCGACGAGGTCGCAGCGCTGCTCGACGGCGACGGCGTCGCCGCGTGCCGCGACTGCATGCGGCGAGCCGCTGAAGCCCGACGTCGTCCTGTTCGGCGAGACTGCTGCCCGAGGACGCGATGCAGCGCGCGCTCGCGCTGGCCGCGCGGCGCCGACCTGATGCTCTGCGTCGGCTCCTCGCTGGAGGTCTACCCGGTCGCCGGGCTGCCCGAGCTGACGCTGCAGGCCGGCGGCGAGGTCGCGATCGTCACCCAGGGCCCGACGCCGCTCGACGCCGGCGCGGCGGTCAAGCTCGACGGCGACGTCGTCGCCGAGCTCGAAGCGCTCCTCGCGGCGCTCTAGAGCCCGGCGCGGACACCGGAATCGGCGAATCCTTCCTGTCGGATGACCGACCCGCCGGAGGTGGTGGCGGTGACGGACGCGGGCCCGCAAGCGGACGTAGCTTCGGGGCATGAAGAAAAAGCTCCTCTCCACCCTCGCCGCGGCCGCCGTCCTGGCTGTCGCCGCCGCCCCTGTCGCCGACGCCGCGCCGAAGCGCGCCGCGAGTCCGGCCAAGGTGCAGACCAAGCACACGCGCACGTCCTTCAAGGCCAGCCAGCAGGAGTGCAAGGCCTGGCAGAGCATGATCAACGACCTCGGCACGGCCATCGAGTCCGCGCTGGACGAGGACGACCTGGACGGCCTGGACGCCGTCGAGACCGAGCGCGACCAGGCGGTCAAGGACGCGACCGGCCGCGGCTGCTCAGTCCACCTCTAGGCGGTCCCGAGCGCGCAACGGCGGATCAGGGCGCTGAGGCGGAACAGCCGCGCGTCGGCGATCGGGCTGGAGTTCGGTCCCGCCGCGTTGGTCACGAACCCGACAAACCAACG
>CAWCSC010000007.1:0-133586 GCA_963798065.1 uncultured Actinomycetota bacterium
CGTCGGCGATCTGCCGGCGGAAGATGACGTTGGCCGCACCCTCCGCGCCCATCACGGCGATCTCGTTCGTCGGCCAGGCGTAGGTGAGGTCGGCACCGATGGACTGGCTGTCCATGACGATGTAGGCACCTCCGTAGGCCTTGCGCAGGATCAGCGAGATCCTCGGCACGGTCGCGTTGCAGTAGGCGTACAGCAGCTTCGCGCCGTGCCGGATGATTCCGCCGTGCTCCTGGTCGACGCCGGGCAGGAACCCGGGGACGTCCAGGAAAGTGACGATCGGGATGTTGAAAGCGTCGCACATCTGGACAAAGCGCGCCGCCTTCTCCGATGCCTCGATGTCCAGGACACCGGCGAGGGCCTGCGGCTGGTTGGCGACGATGCCCACGACCTGGCCGTCCATCCGGGCCAGCGCGCAGATGATGTTGCGCGCCCAGCGCTCGTGGACCTCCAGGTAGTCGCCGTCGTCGACGATCTCCTCGATGACCTTGGCCATGTCGTACGGCCGGTTGCCGTCCGCCGGGACCAGGTCCAGCAGGACGTCCGACGCGGCGGTCGGCGGCGTCCGTGGACTCCGCGCGGGGCGGGTTCTCGCGGTTGTTCTGCGGCAGCATCGACAGCAGGTAGCGCACCTCGGCGAGGCAGGTCTCCTCGTCGTCGTAGGCGAAGTGGCAGACGCCGGAGGTCTCGGCGTGCACGTCCGCGCCGCCCAGGCCGTTCTGGGTGATCTCCTCGCCGGTCACCGCCTTGACCACGTCCGGGCCGGTGATGAACATCTGCGAGGTCTCGCGGACCATGAACACGAAGTCGGTCAGGGCGGGGCTGTAGGCCGCGCCGCCCGCGCACGGGCCGAGCATCACGCAGATCTGCGGGATGACGCCGGAGGCCTTGGTGTTGCGCTGGAAGATGCCGCCGTAGCCGGCGAGCGCCGAGACGCCCTCCTGGATACGGGCGCCCGCGCCGTCGTTCAGGGAGACCAGCGGGGCACCGGCCGCGATGGCCATGTCCATGATCTTGTGGATCTTCGTGGCGTGGGCCTCGCCCAGCGCGCCGCCGAAGATCCGGAAGTCGTGGGCGTAGACGAAGACCGTCCGGCCCTCCACCGTGCCCCAGCCGGTGATCACACCGTCGGTGTACGGCTTCTTGGCCTCCAGGCCGAAGCCCGGTGGCCCGGTGCCGGCGCAGCTGCTCGACCTCCCGGAAGGAACCCGGGTCCAGGAGCAGCTCGATGCGCTCCCGGGCGGTCAGCTTGCCCTTGGCGTGCTGCGCCTTGGTCGCCTTCTCGCTCGGTCCGGCCAGCGCCTGCGCACGGATCTCGTGCAGTTCGGCCACCCGCCCGCGCGCGTCGGTCGGCTCACCCGGCGCCTCATCCAAAACGGTCATGTAGCGACCTTACGAAGGCGACCGAGGAAAGCGGGCCGTCGACTCCGTACAGTCTCCGGAGCGTTTTCCTGGTACCACTGAACAGAACCATGGCGGCATGCAGCCATTCCGACTGCTCAGAGGGCGTGCGCGCTTGTAGGGGTCGCACAAAGGAGTCAGGCGAGAGTCACCTCACATCGGTGGGTGGCACATACCATCCCCCGAGGTGACACGGAGGCGCAGTCGGCTGCCCGTCGAGAGGATCTCGACCGTCTCGTCCGCGCGGACGACCCGGCGTACCGGGTGGTCCCAGGTGATCTCCAGCGGCTCGCCCGTGCGGGGCGGCTCGCTCACGCAGAGCGTAGCGGTACGGCCCCGGCGGCGGAGCAGCACGCTCGCACCGGCGGAGGCGGTGAGCGGGCCCGCCGTGCCCGGCCTGCCAGAAGTTGGCGGCCGTCAGGCCGAGGGAGGGCACGCGGACCGCCTGGCGGTACGGCGTCGTTGGCGAGGACCGACAGCCAGCGGCGGTCGGCGGCGCGGCGCGCGACCGCGTGGCGGGACGCCCCGGGCATGAGCACGTAGATGTACGTGGCGTCCTCGGGGTCGGTGCCGTGGTCGAGCCAGAGGGTCTGCCAGCGGCGGGTGCGGGGCTCCGGTGGTGCTGCTGGTGTTGATGTCGGCCCAGGCGCCGGTGCGGTCCTCGCGCAGGGTGCCGTCGGCTCACGGCCGAGCAACCACCCAGCCGCCGTGGTCCTCCAGGTGGGCCCAGCTCGGGCCGCTTGACGAAGCGCTGGGTGCCGGACTCGCCGAGGTTGCGGTTGTCGACGACGGTCTCGACCGGGACGCCGTCGGCGCAGCTGATCCCGGCGCCGAGGCAGATCACCGCGTCCGCGACGCAGAACCAGGACTTGCGGGCTTGGAGGGTGGAGCCGAGGCCCTTGAGGTGCTGGCCGAGCGCCGCGTACTCGCCGTCGGTCGTGCCGCCGACCCAGCGCGCGTCCGGGCGGGCTCGCCCCACTCGCCGCCTTCCTTGTCGGCGAGCCGCTTGGTGGAGACGGTGGTGCCGGGCAGGCGGTACCAGTCGACGGTCGGCCAGAACCAGTCCGTGTACTGGTCGCCCGCGCCCGCGGCCCACCAGGGACCATCCCCGCGCCGGTGTGCCAGCCCCGCGGGTTCTCGCCGTTGCCGCACTCGTAGTGGGCGATGCGGTCGCTGGCCATGGCGATGTTCGCGGTGAAGCCGGGGCGGCGGTGGACGGCACGGTCCATGGCGGCGAAGAGGTGGTGGCCGGTGGGTTCGGGGGCGGCCGGGGCGGGCGAGGCGGCGATGGCGTGCAGTCGAGCCAGGTCGGCGACGCCGAACTGGGGTGCCGTCAGGATCGGGGTCACCGTGTCCCGTTCGATCCAGCCCTTGACGCGGGCGTGCCAGCGGTCGCGTTCCGCCTCGCTCGCGCCGGCCGCGAGGAGGGCGATGGCCGCGATGAGCTGCTGGCCGTGGAAGTGGTCGCTGCGCATGACCTTGCGGTCGTCGGTGGTGAGGTAACCGCGGCTGATGGCCCGGCCGTTGACGCTGTCCATGACCAGTCCGTCGTGGATGAGCGGCGCGTAGGCGTGCTCGACGCTGTCGAGGATGATCTGCCGGTTCGGGTCGGTGACCGCCCAGTCGGATCCGGCGAGCAGGGCGAAGAGCCGGCCGAGGCCGTCGAGCATGACCTGTCCGTACGTGCCCGAGTAGGCGACCCAGGTGTGCTGGACGAAGGAGCCGTCGACGTAGAGGCCGTCGCCCCGGGTCACGTACGGGAAGACCGGGGAGAGCGCGTCACGGGCGAGGGCGATCTTGGCCGGGTCGCGGCCGAGGATGCCGCGCAGGGCGACGGAGCGGCACAGGTCGACGCGGTTGGCGCCGGTGGAGGTGCCGGTGTAGTCGCCGAGGGCCGAGTCGGGGACGAAGTGGTCGACGGCGGCGCAGGCGGCCTGGACGCGGGTGTCGCCCAGCTGGTCGTACAGGGCGGTCGTGATGTCGGTGAGCAGGCGCGGGCTGCCGATCTGCCATTCCCACCAGTTGCCGTAGCGGGTGGTGGCGGGGTTGTAGACGGTGGCGGAGAGGTGGTCGAGGCCCCGCAGGACGTCGGCGAGGAGGTCCGGGTCGGCGGTGGAGCCGGTGCCCTGCTGGACGTAGGCCTGGGTCATGGTCCACAGGCGGCCGTAGCTGAGGGTGATACCGGCCGGCGGGTCGAAGGGGTGGCCGGGCCAGAGGGAGTTCGCCGCCGGGGCCATCGTGGCACGCAGGCCGCGGGCGAGTTCGCCGGTCTCGGTGAGACGGGAGGCGTACGGCTCCGCCGCCGGGTCGTAGCCGGCACCGAGGGCGATGCCGAGCCAGCGCCGGCGGAGGGTTTCGTAGGGATCCTCGGCTTCGGGAGCGTCCGTTCCGCCGGGCGGGGGCGTCGCGCCGCCGGTCGCCGCCAGGGCCGCGGCCGCCAGCAGCAGGGCGCGGCGGCTGGGGCGGATCAGGGCGGCGGCCTTGGCCGTGCGGCGGGAGAGGACGCGACGCTGGGGAGTCATGCCCATGCCCTACCACGGGGAGGCGGTCACCTGAACGGAGGATTCGGCCGGAGTGACCGGGATGGGGGAACGAGGGACGCGGAGGGGAGCGGGACAGGGTGGGGTGGGGTGGGGTGGGGTGGGGTGGGGTGGGGTGGGGTGGGGGTCGGCGGTGGTGGGCGGGTGAACGGGGCGGGGTGGTGGAAGCGAACGGGGCGGAGGCCGGGTGCGGATCGGGGAACCGTGCGCGGGCGGGGAACCATGCGCGAGCGAGGAACAGGCACGGGCCGGGAACCACGCGCGGGCCGGGCAACGGGCACAAGCCAAGAACCACGTGCGAGCGGGGAAACGGACACAGACCAAGAACCACGCGCGGTCCGGGATCCATGCGAGCTCGGGCGCTGAGCGAGGACTCGGGCACAGGCCGGGAACGGGGCACGGACCGGCGCCGTTGTCCAGGAGAGCGGCCCCGGGCGCCGGCCAGAACTGGATGACGCCCTGGCCCGCCAGTCACCCGAAGCGGTTCAGCAGGCGGCGGTACACCCCGGGGCCAGGGCCCGGATGCGGCCCTGGAGGGTCAGCCAGGCGGGGACGCAGGCCTCGTCGCGGTCCTGGCGTACGGCGTCCCAGACGGCGCGGGCGACGCAGCCGGGCGAGACGGGTTGGGGGCTGGAGCGGTCGTGGGGCCTGCCCCGGGGGGCGACGGCGGCCGTGGCGACACGGCCGGGCACGACGAAGGTCACGCCCACGCCCGTCCCGCGCAGTTCCTGGCGCAGCGCCTCGGCGAAGGCGGCGAGGCCCGCCTTGGCGGCGGAGTACACCGCTTCCTCCCGTACACCCACGCAGCCCGCGACCGAACCGAGCAGCACCACCCGGCCCCGGCCGGCCGCGATCATGGAGGGCAGCACTTCGCGCACGAGGTGGAGCGTGGCGTTGAGGTCCAGGGCCAGCACCCGGTCGATGTCGGTGTGCGGCATACCGGCGAACGGGCCCGTCCAGCCGATGCCCGCCCCGGCGACCAGGACGTCGATCCGGCCGGTCGCGTGCAGCGCGGACTGGGCCAGCAGGCGCGGACCGTCCGGGGCGGAGAGGTCGGCGGGCAGCACCATGGCCGAGGTGCCGGACGCCGTCCGCTCCAGGCAACGCCGGTCGCGTCCGTTGAGGAGCAGTTGCCAGCCGTCCAGGGCGAAACGCCGTGCCGTGGCCGCCCCGATGCCCGAGGAGGCCCCCGTGACGAGGGCCACGCGCCGGTCCAGGCGCCGCGGCGGCCCGTGCTCGCGCACCTTGGACGGGGCGGTGGGACGGCGTGGGCTGCCCGCCGGTGGGTCGTAGGCCGAGCCGGAGCCGGTGAGTGTCATCGGTCGGTCTCCCTGCGCTGTACGTCCGCCGTGGTCTCGTCTGTCTCCATGCGGGTCCCACCACACGGAGTCTCGACTTCCAGGACACCGCCATCCCGGTGCTCCGCGCCAGCGCTGGAACCCTCGTCGCGGGCCCGGCTCACCCGGCCCGACGTGCCCGTTTTCCGTGGGCGGCCTGCCGACCGGGCCCCTTGGAAACGGCTGCGGCAGGACCACCCCTGCGTGCCGCGCGGTGCCGCCAGGCGGCGGTATGGCGACACGGCCTGAACCAGGGGGCACCGAGGCCTGCCGCCACACCACCCGATGATGTTGAACATTGAACAGGAATAGGTCTACGGTGGTGCGCGTTGATGTAGTTAAAGATTCAACATCAAGATTCGACATCACTCGCAGGAGGGGTACTCCATGAGCATCTTCAGCCGCAAGGACACCGAGACCGCCGCCGCCACGTCCGCCGCCGTCCGGCCGGAGCTGGCCGCCCTGACCGGCGACTACACGATCGACCCCGCCCACTCGACGATCGGCTTCGTCGCCCGGCACGCCATGGTCACCAACGTCAAGGGCAGCTTCCAGGACTTCACGGGCACGCTCCACCTCGACGGCACCGACCCCCGCAGTCCACTGCCTCCCTCGACGTCGTGATGGACAGCATCGAGACGGGCAACGCCGACCGCGACGGCCACCTGAAGAGCTCGGACTTCTTCAAGGCGGACGAGTTCCCGGCCATGACGTTCCGCTCCACGCAGGCGGAGTCCCTCGGCGGCGACGACTACCGCATCACCGGCGACCTGACGATCCTCGGCACGACCCGCCCGCTCGCCATCGACCTGGAGTTCAACGGCGCCGCGAAGGATCCCTTCGGCAACGAGCGCGTCGGCTTCGAGGGCAAGGCGGAGATCCTGCGCTCCGAGTGGGGCCTGACCTGGAACGCCGCCCTGGAGACCGGCGGCGTCCTCGTCTCCGACAAGATCAAGCTCAACTTCGACATCTCGGCCATCAGGAACGCCTGAACCCCCGGCCACGCCGTACGGGGCAACTCCGTACGGCGTGGCCGAATCGGGCCTCTTGTGTGAGGACTCCCGGCGTTCCCATAATCCAGCAGCAGAATTTTGACCGGTCCATGCCAGCACATGGACGTTCTTTTTGCCCCTGCTGCTGACATGAGCTCGTCAAACGGATGCTTCGGTTGCACATCTCCCCGGTCAACCCCCCACGGAAGGCATCACGTTGAAGAGACTCCTCACGGCCCTCAAGAGATGCGCGGCACTCGGCGCCGCCGCGCTCGCGATCGCCAGTCTTCAGCCCGTCTCCGCCGCGCAGGCCGCGCCGTCGCCCGTCGTCGGCGGTACGCGGGCCGCGCAGGGCGAGTTCCCGTTCATGGTCAGGTTGTCCATGGGGTGCGGCGGCGCGCTCTACACCCAGCAGATCGTGCTCACGGCGGCGCACTGCGTGGGCAGTTCCGGCACCAACACCAGCATCACGGCCACCGCTGGGGTCGTCGACCTCCAGTCCACCAGCGGCCGGGTCCAGGTCCGCTCCACCAAGGTGCTCCGCGCGCCCGGCTACAACGGCACCGGCAAGGACTGGGCGCTCGTCAAGCTCGCCCAGCCCATCAATCTGCCGACCCTGAAGATCGCCACGACCGCGCAGTACAACACCGGCGACTTCACCATCGCCGGCTGGGGCGCGAACCGTGAGGGCGGCTCCCAGCAGCGCTACCTCCTGAAGGCGACCGTGCCGTTCGTCGGCGACGCCGCCTGCCGCGCCTACGGCGGCCTGTACAGCGGCCTCGTCGCGAACGAGGAGATCTGCGCCGGCTTCGACGCGGGCGGTGTCGACACCTGCCAGGGCGACTCCGGCGGCCCGATGTTCCGCAAGGACAACGCGGGGAGCTGGATCCAGGTCGGCATAGTCAGCTGGGGTGAGGGCTGCGCCCGGCCCGATGCCCCCGGCGTCTACACGGAGGTCTCCACGTTCGCCTCCGCCATAGCCTCGGCGGCGTCCACACTCTGACCCGCCCCCTCAGCAACAGAGCAGCAAAGCAACAGCCTGCGGGTCCGGTGCCGTTCGGTGCCGGGCCCGCGACCCGCGGTGGTCATCGGTCCGGCCCGCCGGCCTCCAGCTTCGCGACCGCCGCCGCCACCCGCGCCGCCCGGCTCCGCGCAGTCCGCGCACGGAGCACGCCGAGCATCACGAGGTAACGGTCCGTCCGCCCGAGCGCCTCGAAGGCCGCCGCGGCCCGTGGGCTCCGTTCCAGCGCCGCGGCGAGGTCCTCCGGGAGCTCGGCCTCCTGCTGTGACGCGTACGCCGCCTCCCACCGCCCGTCCGCCTGCGCGGCCGCCACCTCCGCGCGCCCGCCGGGGCGCATCCTCTTGGCGGCGGTCAGCTCCTCGATCCGCCGGACGTTGACCATGGACCAGAGGCTGCCGGGGCGCCGCGGGGTGATCCTCTGGAGGTAGTACGACCGGTCAAGGCCCTTGCGCTGCCCGGTGATCCACCCGTGGCACAGCGCCGCGTCGTTGACGTCGGCGGCACTGACGGAGGGGATGCCCGAACCCTTCTTGGCGACCTTGACCCAGAGGCCGGGATGCGGGGCGGGGTGGGCGGTCAGCCAGGAGTCCAGGTCGGCCACGGTCTCGAAGGTGAGCGGGGCCGTACCGTCGGAGGTCGTCATGGCACCACCGTAGGGACCGAGCAGGACTGCTTCTGTCCGCTACGCGAGCAGTGCGCGTGCCTGTTCGCGGGCGTCGCCGATGGCGTCCGGGAAGATGTGCAGGCCGTGGGCGACGAGGGCACCCTCGTGCAGCAGCATCAACGTCCGGGCCAAAGAGGCCGGTTCGTCCGGAGCGATGTCCGCGGCGAGGCCGGTGAACAGGGCGAGCATCCACCGTTTCTGGCCGGTGATGATCGCGTGGGCCGGGTGGGCGGGGTCGCTGATCTCCGCGTGGGCGTTGACCATGCTGCACCCCTTGGGGCTGGTGTCCCGCATCCATGCGCGTGAGGCGTCGAAGATCGTCAGGACGCGCTCCCGCGGGTCCGGCCCCGCCGCGTCGAGGCGCTCGGCGAGGAAGGCCCGCCAGCGCTCGTCACGGTCGGCGAGGTACTCCACGACGATCTGCTCCTTGGAGCCGAACCGGTCGTAGAGGGTCTTCTTCGTCACCCCGGCCTCCGCGGCGATGAGGTCGACTCCGACAGCGTGGATGCCTCGCTCGTAGAACAGCCGCGCGGCGGCCTCCAGGGCGCGGCGGGCGGCGGGGGTCATCGTGATCCGGCGGGGGTTCTCGGCAGTGGTACCCATGGCATCCGAGTATACCGATCTGTATAGTGAGCGGAGAACGAGTAAACCGATCTGTCTACTGGTTGTGATGTCGTGAACATCCTGCTCTCCCTCGCCTTCGTCCTGTGCTGGAGCTCCGGGTTCATCGGAGCCAAACTCGGTGCGGGCAGCGCGTCCGCACTCACGATCCTGATGTGGCGGTTCCTTCCGCTGGCCGTCGTCCTCGTCGCCGCCGCCGTCCTCACGCGGTCGGCGTGGCGGGGGCTCACCGCCCGGGACGTGACCCGGCAGGCCGTGATCGGCGTGCTGTCGCAGAGCGGCTATCTGCTCAGCGTCTACTACGCCATCCAGCTCGGTGTCTCCAGCGGTACGACGGCCCTGATCGACGGTGTCCAGCCCCTCGTCGCCGGAGCCCTCGCGGGACCGCTGCTGGGGAGCTACGTCTCGGGCCGGCAGTGGATCGGCCTGGGCCTGGGGCTGAGCGGCGTCGCCGTGGTCACCCTGGCCGACGCCGCGGCCGGGGCCGACGTGCTCTGGTGGGCGTACGCCATTCCGCTGCTCGGCATGTTCTCTCTGGTCGCGGCGACGTTCCTGGAGAGCCGGTCCCGCACACCGGTCGCTCCCTCGGTGTCGCTCACCGTCCACTGCGCCTCCAGCGCCGTCCTCTTCACCGCACTTGCCCTGGGCGCCGGTGCCGCCGCGCCGCCGGCCGAGGGCGCCTTCTGGGTGGCGGTCGCCTGGCTCGTGGGCCTGTCCACGTTCGGCGGGTACGGGCTGTACTGGCTCATCCTGAAGCGCTCCGGCGTCACCAAGGTCAACACCCTGATGTTCCTCATGGCCCCGGTCACGGCCGTCTGGGGCGCGCTCATGTTCGGTGAGCCGTTCGGCGTCCAGACCGCCCTCGGGCTGGCCGTCTGCCTCGCGGCCGTCGTCATCGTCCACCGCGGTGGGGGCCGGGGGAACGCGGCCTCGACCGCCGCCCGGGGAGAGCGGGAGGAAAACCGGTGGACCCGGTCCTCCGAACCCGCCTAAGGTGCCTGTCGTGTCCAGCCCCGAGGCGTCCAGAGTGTGGCCACCGGCTCTCCGGTGGCTGCTCGTGATGCCGGGCCACTGAGGCCCCTTCGCTCCGCTGCCGGTTCGCCGTCCGACGTGTCGTGTTCGTCGTCGACTTCCGGGTGCGGAGTTTCTTCATGCCGTTCGCTCTGTTTCTGCTGTGCCTTGCCGTGTTCGCGCAGGGAACGTCCGAGTTCATGCTGTCCGGGCTGGTGCCGGACATCGCGCGGGATCTGGGGGTGTCCGTTCCCGCGGCGGGGGCGCTGACCTCCGCCTTCGCCGCGGGGATGGTCGTAGGGGCGCCGCTCGTGGCGGGGCTCGCGCGGCGCTGGTCACGGCGGGGTGCGCTGCTGGCGTTCCTCGTCGTCTTTCTCGCCGTCCACGTCGTCGGTGCTCTCACCGGCAGTTTCGAGGTGCTGCTCGCCACGCGGGTCGTGGGGGCGCTCGCGAACGCCGGGTTCCTCGCCGTCGCCCTCATGGCCGCCGTGGGCATGGTCCCGGCGGATGCGAAGGGCCGGGCGACGTCCATGCTGCTGGGCGGGGTGACGCTGGCGTGTGTGGTCGGGGTGCCCGCCGGGGCCGTGCTGGGCGGGCTGTGGGGCTGGCGTGCCGCGTTCTGGGCCGTGGCGCTGGTGTCGCTGCCGGCCCTGGTGGCGGTGGCGTGGTCCGTGCCGGGCTCAGCGGCCGAGGGTGCGCCGCCCGCGCTGCGCGGCGAGCTGCGGTCGCTGCGCAGCCCTCGGCTGATCGTCACCCTGCTGCTGGGCGCCCTCGTGAACGGTGCGACGTTCTGCACGTTCACCTATCTCGCGCCGCTGGTCACCGAGGTGACCGGGCTGGGCAGCGCCTGGGTGCCCGGGGTGCTCGCGCTGTTCGGGGCCGGTTCGTTCGTGGGGGTGACCGCCGCGGGGCGGTTCGCCGACCGCAGTCCCGTGCCGGTGCTCGCCGGCGGGGGTGTCGCGGTGTGCGTGGGCTGGTGCCTGCTGGCTCTCGGGGCGGGACATCCGGTCCTGGCTCTCGGGCTCGTCCTCGTCCAGGGTGCGCTGTCCTTCGGCGTCGGCTCCACGCTGATCTCCCAGGTGCTGTACGCGGCACCGGGGGCGCCCACGCTGGCCGGGGGTTTCGCCACCGCGGCGTTCAACGTGGGCGCCGCGCTGGGCCCTTGGGCCGGTGGCGCGGCGATCGGCGCCGGGTTCGGATACCGGTCGCCGGTCTGGGTGAGTGCGGCGCTGGTCGCGTCGGCGTTCGTCGTGGCCGGGGCGGTGTGGCGGCAGCGGGAGCGGGTCGTGGGCCAGGAGGCGCCACAGCGCTGAACTCGGGCGGGATGGGATGGGGTGGGGTGGGGTGGGGTGGGGGGTGGGGTGCAGAATCTTCCGGGCTCAGAATCCTCCGGGCTCAGAATCCTCCGGGCTCAGAACCCGCCCCCGAAGTCTCCGCCACCGCCGAAGCCGCCGCCGCCGCCGAAGTCCCCTCCGCCGAACCCGCCCCCGAAGTCACCGGTGTCGAAGTTCGCGCCGGAGACGTCACCGCCCTCGTAACCGCCGAAGTCGCCGTAGCCGGAGCCGTAGTCGGCCGCGTAGGCGGGGCCGGCCATCATGCTGCCGAGCATGGTGCCGATGAGGAGGCCGGGCAGGAGGCCGCCGCCGAAGTAGCCACCGGCCCAGGGGCCGTACGCCGGGCCGGCCTCCCAGTACGGGCGGCGGCCGTGCTCGGTGTCGACCTCGCGGATCACCGGGTCGCGGCCCTCGGCGAGCCGGGT
Source organism: uncultured Actinomycetota bacterium (assembly GCA_963798065.1). Lineage (GTDB taxonomy): Bacteria > Actinomycetota > Actinomycetes > Streptomycetales > Streptomycetaceae > Streptomyces. Next base: position 11,344 of record CAWCSC010000007.1, read on the forward strand.
CCGGTCGGCCGCGCAGACGGGGACGTCACGTGTGGTGCCGCCCGCGGGCGTCCAGCTCTCGTCGGCGACCGAGGGGCCGTGGCGCGGGTCGAAGAAGCAGGGCGGTCGGCGTTCCGGCAGCAGGCCGCCCTCGCGACGGGCCGCGAGTCGCGCCAGGGAGAACCGGCCGTCCTCCACGGCCTGCGTGACGGCCCGGACGTCCTCCGGTTTGCGTCGCGGCCGCCATCAGGGACTTCGCCTGCTCGTAGGAGTCCAGGGCACGCTCGTAGTCGGCGCGCATCGCGTCGTCGGCGCCGGGTTCCCCGGGGTGGAAGTCAAGGCGGTCGAGCTCCTCGCCGAAGGCGGTGATGTCCTCGTCGACCACCACCCGCAGCTTCTCCAGCGCGACCCGCTGCTCCTCCTCGTGGCGGCGCCGGTTGCGCCGGACCACTGCGTAGGCACCCGCGCCGCCGGCCGCGACCAGGGCGCCGAACGTGATCAGGCCGCCGACCGGCACGTCGGTGCCCGAGCCGTCGCTCCAGCTGCTCGGCGCCGAACCGCCCACGTCGCGCAGGGCGTCGTCGACGAAGTCGTTCAGCTGGGCCTTGGTGTCGCCCGCGTCCTGTACGGCCGTGACCAGGTTGGACACCGCCTGGCGGCTCATCACCGCGCTGTCGGCACGGGCGTCGAACTGATCGCCGAGGCGGATGCCGTACAGGCCGGTGACGCCGGTCTCGGTGCGGAGGTTGCGGAAGAGGTCCTGCGTGGGGAAGCCAGCCGGGAGAACCGCCACGAAGACGGGCTTAGCCGCGTCCTTGATCTTGTCGGCGAGCGCCTCGGCGTCCGAGGCTGCCAGCTGGCCGGAGGCGGCCGGATCGACGTACACGGGGTTCTCGCGCAGCTCCTGGGCGACCTTCGAGAGGTCGGTGGCCGCGTGCGCACCCGACGCACCGGCCGTCAGCACCACCAGCACCGCCAGTACGGCGGCGACCGGCGCTATCAACAGACGTACGACGGAACGCACCAGCGCGGCCTTCATATGTTCGAAGCTACCTGAATCGGTACAGAAAGGGATATCGGAGGGAGTGGGGATTTCGGGAGGCGGCTGCGCCTACGATGCCTTCTGGCTTACTGCCGTGGGCCGGGCCGGTCCACCGGTCACAGCAGAAAGGCGGAACTGAGGCATGTTCGGAAGACGCAGGGCCGCGGACATGACGGTGTCCGCACTCACCGAGCTGGACCGGTCGCGTACCCGGGCGGACCTGTTGTGGGAGCTGTTCCGGCATGCCGAGGCGGAGGTGACGTCGGCGATCGGCTGGTACCTGGCGCGGCGCCGGGGGCCGTCGCTGTGGTCGCGGTCGCTGCGGGCGCTGGCGGCGCTGCTGGGCATCGTCGGAACGCTCACTCCGCTGGTGCACGCGGCCGCGCCCACGACCGTGCAGCCCGAGTGGGGCTTCGTGTTCCTGGCCGGCGGGGCGGGCTGCGTCCTGTTCGACCGGATCTTCGGCTTCTCGGCGTCCTGGACCCGTTACATCCGTACGCAGCAGGCTCTGCAGCAGATCCTCAAGAGGGCGCAGTCCGAGTGGGCGCAGGCGTACCTGCGGACCACCGACTCCCCGAGCGACAAGGAACAGGCCGCACTGCTCGGGGTGATCGACCGGCTGCGGACGGACGCCCAGCGGATCATCGAGGACGAGGGCACGGCCTGGGTCGGCTACCTGGCCGACGGAGTGGAGGAACTGACCCGCTCCACAGCCCACGCCCCCGGCCAGCGCCCCCACACCGCAGGCCTCTTCCGCCTCGACCGCACCCCGACCCGCGACCGCCACGGCGACGTCCCGCCCCCGCGCTCGCGGGAGACTGCGATGTGAGGCGCACCCCGGCCGCCGCGCGCCCGCGCGGCGGCCTCGGTCTCGTCCCGCACCCCTACTCGGCCGGAGCCACCCCCGCACGCAGCAAGCCGTACGTGTACGCGTCTTCCAGGGCCTGCCAGCTCGCCGCGATGACGTTCTCGGCGACGCCCACCGTGGACCACTCCCCCGTACCGTCGGACGTGGAGATCAGCACGCGGGTCGTGGAGTTGGTGCCGTGCTTGCCTTCGAGGATGCGGACCTTGTAGTCGACGAGCTCGAACTGGGCGAGCTGGGGGTAGATCTTTTCCAGGCCCACGCGCAGGGCGCGGTCGAGGGCGTTGACCGGGCCGTTGCCCTCGGCCGTGGCGACGATGCGCTCGCCCTTGGCCCACAGCTTGACCGTGGCCTCGTTGGCATGGGAGCCGTCGGGCCGGTCCTCGACGATGGCACGCCAGGACTCGACCTCGAAGTAGCGCAGCGGCTTGCCCTGGACCTCGGTGCGCAGGAGGAGTTCGAAGCTCGCGTCGGCCGCCTCGTACGTGTAGCCCTTGAGCTCGCGCTCCTTCACCCGCTCGACCACCCGGCCGACCAGCTCCCGGTCCCCGCCGAGGTCGATGCCGAGTTCCTTGCCCTTGAGCTCGATGGACGCGCGGCCCGCCATGTCGGAGACCAGCATCCGCATGGTGTTGCCGACGAGCTCGGGGTCGATGTGCTGGTACAGGTCCGGGTCGACCTTGATGGCCGAGGCGTGCAGGCCCGCCTTGTGGGCGAAGGCGGAGACGCCGACGTAGGGCTGATGCGTGGAGGGGGTCAGATTCACCACCTCCGCGATCGCGTGCGAGATGCGCGTCATCTCGTGCAGGTGGCCCTCGGGCAGGACCTTCTTGCCGTACTTCAGCTCGAGGGCCGCCACGACCGGGAAGAGGTTCGCGTTGCCCACGCGCTCGCCGTAGCCGTTGGCCGTGCACTGCACATGCGTGGCACCCGCGTCCACGGCGGCCAGCGTGTTCGCCACCGCGCAGCCCGTGTCGTCCTGGGCGTGGATGCCGAGCCGGGCTCCCGTGTCGGCCAGGACCGTGGAGACGACCGCCTGGATCTGCGCCGGGAGCATGCCGCCGTTGGTGTCGCAGAGGATCACCACGTCGGCGCCCGCCTCCGACGCCGTACGGACCACCGACTTCGCGTACTCCGGGTTCGCCCGGTAGCCGTCGAAGAAGTGCTCGCAGTCGACGAAGACCCGGCGGCCCTGCTCCTTCAGGAACGACACCGTGTCGCGGACCATCGCCAGGTTCTCGTCCAGGGTGGTGCGCAGGGCGAGCTCGACATGGCGGTCGTGCGACTTGGCGACCAGCGTGATCACCGGGGCGCCGGACTCCAGGAGCGCCCTGACCTGCGGGTCCTGAGCGGCGCTGGTGCCGGCGCGGCGGGTGGAGCCGAACGCGACCAGCTGGGCGTGCCGGAAGTCGATCTCCTGCTGGGCGCGGGCGAAGAACTCGGTGTCCCGCGGGTTCGCGCCCGGCCAGCCGCCCTCGATGAAGCCCACGCCGAAGTCGTCCAGGTGCCGTGCGATGGCCAGCTTGTCGGCGACGGTGAGGTTGATGCCCTCCCGCTGGGCGCCGTCGCGCAGGGTGGTGTCGAAGACGTGGAAGGAATCGTCGAGCTCGCTGGTTGCGGTCATTTCTCAAGGCTCCTGAGGATTGGATCTCGGTCGTACCGGAATGACCGGCTCCACCGCCCCCACATACTCCCTCGCGCTCTCGCTCCTGGCTGCGGGTGGGCCAGAAAAGCGAAAAACCTCTCGCGGGTGCGAGAGGTCTGCGCGCGGGTCGAGGACGACGGTGTCCGCCCGTACCTGGTCGTACGTGGCGGTCACTGCGGACCGGCGCGCCTGCTGCCAATAATCATGGCGAACGAGAGCACGGGGGCAGTCTGGCACAGCCCCCGCGCCTCGCTCACGGTTGTCTCAGGATGCGGTCGGTCACCTCATGTGGCGGACATAGACGTGCGAAGTGTCGTACGTGTCGCCGGGCACGAGGTCGGGTGAGGAGCTGCTGAAGGCGACCTGGCGGCCGTTCCTGTCGATCACCGGGGCGGACACGCTCTGGTCGTTCGGACCGCCCTCGGCGTCCGGGCTGGCCAGGACCGTGCGCCCGGTGCGCAGGTCGCGTACGTACGCGCGCGTCGTACGGTCGGTGTCGCCGGGGTCGGCCGAGACGAAGGCGAGGTACCGGCTGTCGGCGCTGAGCCGCGGGTAGGCGGTGAAGGCGGCCGGGTCGGCGGCGTCGATCCGCCGCAGGTCCCCCGTCTTCAGGTCACGGACGAAAACGTTGTGGCCCTCGTTGGTGTCGCCCGGGGTCAGCCGAGAGTCGAGCGAGTTGAAGACCGCGTACCGGCCGTCGGCGCTGATCTGCGGGAACTCGGTCTGCCCATCGGACTTCTGACCGTCCGGAGCCCGGTCGGCGTGGAACAGCTCGCCGCTTCGCACGTCGCGGACGTAGGCGTCGCTCCAGTCGCCCGAGGAGGGGTGGGGGACGAAGAACTGGTAGCCGACCCGGCTGCCGTCGGCGCTGATGGACGGGTTGGTGGCGGCGCTCTTCCGGTCGTCCGGGGCGGGCATCTGGCTGATGCGGACGGCCTGGCCGCTGGTGCGGTCGACGCGGTAGACGCGTCCCCAGCCGTCCTCGGCCTGTGTGAACTCGGAGCGCTGGGCGACGAAGGCGACGTAGCGGCCGTCGGCGCTGATGGCGGGCTGCCTGCCGGTGTCGTATCCCGTGTCGACGGTGTCCTCGATGCGCTGGAGGGAGCCGCTCCTCAGGTCCTTGACCCAGATGTGGCTGCGGCCGTCGCCGGCGGCGGTGGCGGCGAACGCCAGGTACCGGCCGTCGCCGCTCAGGGCGACGTCGTCGACGGAGCCGCCGTCCGCCGCGGTGCTCGCCAGGCGGGTCGTGCCGGTGTTCAGGTCGCGCACGAAGGCGTCGGCCGCGCCGTCGGTGTCACCGGCGACGAGGTTGTCGGCGCTGGAGACGAAGGCCAGCCGGCTGCCGTCGGCGCTCAGGCTCGGCCCGCCGGAGGCGCCGTTGCCGTCGGTGCCGTCCGGGGCGACGCTCGCCTTCTCGGTCCGCGGCGCAGGCGCCGGTGCGGCGGTCGCGGGCAGCGCGGCGGCGCCGCCGAGCGTGACGGCCAGGGCCACGCCGAGCGCGACGGACGTGGCCCTCCTGGTGCTGGTCATGTGCTGTTCCCCCTGTGTCCCCGTGGACGCTTCTCCCCCGGCCCCGCGCCGAGGGCTCCCCAGAGCCAACAGCACCGCGGGCCACCCGGTCAATCCGCCGAATCGGGTACAAGCCGGGCGTGCGTTCAGGTATCCGCGAGGGGGCTGCCGGCGAGGAACTCCCGCACGTACTGGGGGACTTGCGGCGGCGACCCGGTCGCGGGCGTGCCGTCGGCCCCGGCCTCGGTCTCACCGGCGCCCGGGGCCGACGTGGCAACCCCTGCTTCCTGCCCGGGGCGGGCAGGGGCACTCAGCCCAGCTGGTGCATCCAGCCGTGCTTGTCCTCGGCCGTACCGCGCTGGATGTCGAGCAGGGCCTGGCGGAGCCGGAGCGTGACCTCGCCCGGCTCGCCCCCGCTCTGCTTCCACTCCACCGCGGCCCGCTTCACCGTACCGACCGGCGTGATCACCGCGGCCGTGCCGCAGGCGAACACCTCGGTCAGAGATCCGTTCTCCGAGTCCCGCTGCCACTGGTCGACCGAGACCCGGCCCTCCTCGGCCTCGTAACCGAGGTCACGGGCGACGGCCAGCAGAGAGTCCCGGGTGACGCCCTCCAGGATGGACCCGGTGAGGGACGGCGTGACGATCTTGTTCCCGTACACGAAGTACAGGTTCATGCCGCCCAGCTCCTCGACCCACGTGTGCTCGACGGCGTCGAGGTAGCAGACCTGGTCGCAGCCCTTGGTGGCGGCCTCGGCCTGGGCGAGCAGGGAGGCCGCGTAGTTGCCGCCCGTCTTGGCGTCGCCCATGCCGCCGGGGACGGCGCGGACGCGGTCCTCGGAGACCCAGATCGAGACCGGCTTGACGCCGCCGGGGAAGTAGGCGCCGGCCGGGGAGGCGATCACCAGGAACAGGTACTCGTTGGCCGGCTTCACGCCCAGGCCGACCTCGGTCGCGATCATGAACGGGCGCAGGTAGAGGGACTCCTCGCCGCCGTGCGCCGGGACCCACCCCTTGTCCTGCCTCACCAGCGCGTCGCACGCCTCGATGAACGTCTCGACCGGCAGCTCGGGCATCGCGAGCCGGCGCGCGGAACGCTGGAAGCGCTCGGCGTTCTTCTCCGGGCGGAACGTGGCGACCGACCCGTCGGGGCGGCGGTAGGCCTTCAGCCCCTCGAAGATCTCCTGCGCGTAGTGCAGGACCGTGGTGGCGGGGTCGAGGGAGATCGGCGCGTACGGCACGAGCTGGCCGTCGTGCCAGCCGCGGCCCTCCGTCCACTTGATCGTCACCATGTGGTCGGTGAAGTGGCGGCCGAACCCGGGGTTGGCCAGGATCGCCTCGCGTTCTGCGGCGGAGAGCGGGTTGGCGGAGGGCTTGAGCTCGATCGTGGGCGTCGTCATGGGTTGATGTCCTTCACCGGTTGTAGTGACGGGCCGCGCTCGGTACTGCTCTGATGGTGACCAGTGCTAGGACGTCCGAGCATTCCCTCATTCCGCGGCCTCGCGTTCGATTATCGCCCGGGGGCGGCGGCGGAAGGAACGGGGTGAATGCGACCCGGTGGTCGATGGTGGCACCCGGCGGGGAACATGCGAAAGCCGCCGGGTGCGGATGCGACCCGGCGGCTTGCGAAAAGCAGCGGCGGGTCAGCCGGCTACTCGTACGGCGAGCGCGTCGCCGATCTCCGTGGTGGAGCGGGCGGGCTTGCCGGTGCGCTCCGACAGGTCGGCGGTGACCGCCTCGTCGATGCGGTCGGCCTCGGCCTCGTGGCCGAGGTGGCGCAGGAGCAGGGCGACGGACAGCACCGTGGCGGTCGGGTCGGCCTTGCCCTGGCCGGCGATGTCCGGGGCCGAGCCGTGCACGGGCTCGAACATGGACGGGAACTCTCCGGACGGGTTGATGTTGCCGGAGGCCGCCACGCCGATGCCGCCGGAGACGGCCGCGGCGAGGTCGGTGACGATGTCGCCGAAGAGATTGTCGGTGACGATCACGTCGAAGCGCTCGGGCTGCGTGACGAGGTAGATCGTCGCCGCGTCCACGTGCATGTACTCGGTGGTGACATCGGGGAACTCCGCGGCCACCTTGTTGAAGATGTTGGTCCACAGGTGACCCGCGAAGGTCAGCACGTTGTTCTTGTGGATCAGCGCCAGCTTCTTGCGCGGGCGGGCCTGGGCACGCGCGAAGGCGTCACGGACGACGCGCTCGACACCGAAGGCCGTGTTCACGGAGACCTCGGTGGCGACCTCGTGCTCGGTGCCCTTGCGGATCGTGCCGCCGTTGCCGGTGTACGGACCCTCGGTGCCCTCGCGGACCACGACGAAGTCGATCTCCGGCTCGCCGGCCAGCGGCGTGGCGACGCCCGGGAGCAGCTTCGACGGGCGCAGGTTGACGTGGTGGTCGAAGGCGAAGCGGAGCTTGAGCAGGAAGCCGCGCTCCAGGACGCCGGACGGCACACTCGGGTCGCCGATCGCGCCGAGCAGGATGGCGTCGTGCTTCTTCAGGGCGTCGAGGTCGGCGTCGGTGAGGGTCTCACCGGTGGCGTGGTAGCGCCGGGCGCCGAAGTCGTACTCCTTGGTCTCCAGCTTCACATCCTGCGGAAGGACGGCGGAGAGGACCTTCAGCCCTTCGGTCACGACCTCCTGGCCGATACCGTCACCGGGGATCACTGCGAGATTGATGCTGCGAGACATGCGGGCACCCTACTCCTCGTCCCATGGGATGACACGAGGTGTCCGTGATGCGGACAGGGCCTGACACCCGCCGGGGGACGGCACGCGTCCGTCGACCTCCGTTCACCCGTACGTGGTGCGACTGTTGGCCTCCGCTGGGAAGTTCACTCGACATGGAGATCCCCCACTTCGGCATCCCGCCCGAGCTCGCGCGCCGGATGAGCATGGCGGAACAGCACGAGTACCTGCGGACGCGACTGTCGCGGCGGCGCACGCTGGTGACGGCGGGCGCGGTGGCGGGTGGCCTGCTGACCGGCTGTTCCGGCTCCGGAGCGGGCGGTGCCACGGCGACCAGCAGCGCCTCGCCCAGCACGTCGAGGGCGCCGGGCTCCTTCATCACCCCCTTCGGCCGCCATCTCGCCTTCGGCTCCGACCCGAAGACACGGATGCGGATCTCCTGGCAGGTGCCGCTCGCGGTGAAGAAGCCGTACGTCCGGGTGGGCCTGCGCCCCGACGACCTCGGCCGCAAGGTCGAGGCGGAGCTGCGCGACCTGCACACCCCGGAGCTGAAGGGCGTACGGGCGGCGGTCGATCAGTACTACCTGCACGCGGCGCTGGACGGCCTGCGCCCGGGCACGACGTACTACTACGGCGTCGGCCACGAGGGCTTCGACCCGGCGTCCCCCCGGCACCGCTCGACCATCGCGTCCTTCCGCACGGCACCCGCGAGCCCGCCGGAAAGGTTCGTGTTCACCGCGTTCGGCGACCAGGGCGTCGGCGACGAGGCGGCCCTCAACGACCGTCTGCTGCTGCGCCAGAGCCCCGCATTCCACCTGCACGCCGGAGACATCTGCTACGCCGACCCGACCGGCAAGGGCAAGGAGTCGGACGTCTTCGACGCCGGGCAGTGGGACCGGTTCCTCAAGCAGACCGAGCCGGTCGCCAAGTCGGTGCCGTGGATGGTGACGACCGGCAACCACGACATGGAGGCCTGGTACTCGCCGGACGGCTACGGCGGCCAGCTCGCCCGTTTCTCCCTGCCGGACAGCGGCTTCGACGCGCGTACGGCACCGGGCGTGTACGCCTTCACATACGGCAACGTCGGCGTGGTGGCGCTGGACGCGAACGACGTGTCGTACGAGATCCCCGCCAACTTCGGTTATACGCAGGGGCGGCAGACGAAGTGGCTGGACAAGAAGCTCGGCGAACTGAGGGCCGCGACGGAGGTCGACTTCATCGTCGTCTTCTTCCACCACTGCGCGTACTCGACGTCCACGCACGCCTCCGACGGCGGAGTGCGCGCCGAGTGGCTGCCGCTGTTCGCGCAGCACGAGGTGGACCTGGTGGTCAACGGGCACAACCACGTGTACGAGCGGACCGACGCCGTCAAGAACGGCGAGGTGGGCAGGCCGGTGCCCGTCGGCGGGACGACGGATCCCAGGCGGGACGGGATCGTGTACGTCACCGCGGGCGGCGGCGGCAAGGAGCTGTACGGCTTCCCGGACGGCGTGAAGGAGAGCTACGAGGGGAACACCGCCGACCGCGAGTCGGTCGCCACGTTCCGGTGGACGAAGTCCCAGGGCACGAAGGCGGAGTCGGCGCAGTGGTCACGCGTGCGCTACCGCGGGTTCTCGTTCCTCTCGGTGGAGGCCGTGAGCGGCGCCGCGCCGAGGCTGAAGGTGTCGGCGCTGGCGTCGAGCGGCGAGCGGATCGACCACTTCGAGGTGCGGCGCGGGGCATGAGGCCCCGCACCGCGCCTCGTCGGGCGGCTCCCGGTCCCGGTACGGCTCAGTGGCCGGTGGATCCGCCGTTGTCCCTGCGGTCGAGGGCGCGCTGGAGCGCGGCGGCGGCGTTCTTGCGGTCGGACTCGCTCGTGCGGGTCACGTGACGGACTCGGCGGCGGACGGTCGTCTCGGCCATGGGAAATCGACTCCTTCGACAGCATGGAGCGCAGATGAGGGATGCGAGACTCCCCCACTGCCTCAAGGGCGTGGGAGGTGCCCCCAGATGGGCCGGGGAGCGGGGCCGCAGGGGTTGCCTGCACGGGGCCCGGCTCACGACCGCCATTCGCTTGGTCGAGCGAGACGTTCGGCTCCTACAAAAGTAAGGGAGGCCGGAGCGTCTGTCTCCACAATTACTCGGACTTCCTACTATCTGAGACGGTGGACTACGTCACACCACGCTGACCTGCGGTGATTCCTAGAGCACGTCGCCGTCGCGCCAGTCGAAGAGCAACTCGTGCGCGGGGTCGAGGGGGCCTGCGAGGGCGGGCCGGACGTAGGTGCTGTCCTCTTCCTCCGGCAGGCGGACGACGCCGTCCCGCGGGCTGAGGGCGTGCACCTCACCACGCCCACAGCCGCCAGCCGCGGGCGGTGTAGAGCCGGGCGCCGTCTTCGCTCGCGGACAGGGCGCCGAAATCGTAGGCCCGGTCGACGACGCGTTCGAGCTCGCCCATGACCCGCCCGCCGAGGCCGGTGCGGCGGGCGTCGGCGCGGACGGCGACGTTCTCGACGTACCCGGCGCGCAGCCACCGCCCGCGGTGCCGCACGCGGCGCATCACGACCGCCCCGTGCGCGGCGAGGCCCAAGGCGTCGTGCACGAGGGTGTGCATGCCGCCGAGGCCGTGGTCCCAGTCCTCGTCGCAGAAGTCGCCGTCGAAGGCGGTGTCCAGGAGGGCCCGTACGGCGTCGAGTTCGCCGGGGGCGAGGTCCGCGGTGTGGGCGGTGCGTACTCGGATGGTCATCGGCCCAGTATGCGAACGGGCCGGGTGGCTCTCGACCGGTTGTCGGCGCACGGTGGCCCCACGCCTGCGCGGCACGTCACAGCCCGTGGCCGAGGCTCACCGCCACCGCCTCCCGAAAGCCCCTCGGGTCCTCCACCCACGGCAGATGGCCGGCCTCCGGCAGTACCACCCGGGTCACCTGCGGCAGGGCCCGCTCCAGCGAGTCCACCGCCGAGCGCGGGCGGATGTCCCGGGCACCGTCGACGATGAGCGCGGGCACGTCGAGGGCCTCGCAGGCGGCGTGCAGGCCGGGGGTGCCGCAGACCGTCCTCGCCGCGGCGTTCAGCTGCTTGTTGCAGGCGGCGTTGATACCGAGCCAGGGGTCGGCCATCCGTTCGGCGTGCTCCGTCGACCGGTCGGCGTCCGGGAACTCGGCCGACCAGTGGAGGACCGCCCATTCCCGCTCCTGGGCCTGGTCGCGCCCCGGCGTGTCGGTCAGCTCCCGCCAGCGGGCCAGACGTTCGGGCCGCTCCGCGAGCCGGGCCAGCTGGTTCTCCTTGTACGCGCCGTGCCAGGCGGTGTCCGGACCGATGCCCGTACCGCTGACGTAGACCAGCGTGCCGACCTTGTCGGGGTGGGCCAGTGCGTGGTGGAGCGCCAGTTGCGCGCCCCAGGAGTGGCCGAGCAGCGCCGTCCGGTCCCACCCGAAGTGCCGTCTTACGGCGTCGAGATCGGCCACGAAGCGCTCTACGGTCCACGGCCCGTCGCAGGGCTCTGAGCGCCCGCAGCCGCGCTGATCCCAGCGGATCACCGTGGCCAGGTCGCCGAGCAGTGCGGCGACATCGTCGAACATGTCCCACAGTCCGGGCCCGCCGTGGCACAGCACCAGGGGCGTGGCGCCCCGGCCCGAGCGCTGGGCCCACAGCCGTACGCCGTCCTCGGTGGTCACGGTCTCCGTCTTCGTCATGGCGCCAGTGTTTCCGCCGGACATGCCGACGGGCCAGGTCCTTTTCGACCTGGCCCGTCGGTGCACCGCGGGGTCTCAGCCCATGTGCGGGTACGTGTAGTCGGTCGGCGGGACCAGCGTCTCCTTGATGGCGCGGGTCAGGGTCCAGCGCATCAGGTTCTGCGGGGCGCCGGCCTTGTCGTTGGTGCCGGAGGCACGGCCGCCGCCGAAGGGCTGCTGGCCGACCACGGCGCCGGTCGACTTGTCGTTGATGTAGAAGTTGCCGGCCGCGTAGCGGAGCTTGTTCGCCGTGTAGGCCGCCGCCGCACGGTCGTTCGCGATGACCGAGCCGGTCAGGGCGTAGTCGGAGACGGACTCCATCTGGGTCAGCATCTCGTCGTACCGGTCGTCCTCGTAGACGTGCACGGCGATGATCGGACCGAAGTACTCGGTGCGGAAGACCTCGTTCTCCGGGTCGGTGCACTCGATGACGGTCGGGCGGACGAAGTAGCCCTCGGAGTCGTCGTAGGAGCCGCCCGCGACGATCGTGCAGGAGGCGTCCTCCTTGGCGCGGTCGATGGCGGCCTTGTTCTTGGCGAAGGCACGCTCGTCGATGACGGCGCCGATGAAGTTCGACAGGTCGGTGACGTCACCCATCTTGATGCCGTCGACCTCGGCGGCGAGCTCCTCCTTGAAGCCGGAGTTCCAGATCGAGGCGGGGATGTACGCCCGGGAGGTGGCGCTGCACTTCTGGCCCTGGAACTCGAAGGCACCCCGGGTGAACGCCGTCTTCAGGATCGCCGGGTCGGCCGACGGGTGGGCGACGAGGAAGTCCTTGCCGCCGGTCTCGCCGACGAGACGCGGGTAGGTGCGGTACTTCTCGATGTTGTTGCCGACCGTCTTCCACAGGTACTGGAAGGTGGGGGTCGAGCCGGTGAAGTGGATGCCCGCGAGGTCGCGGTGCTCCAGGGCGACCTTGGAGACCTCGATGCCGTCACCGGTGACGAGGTTGATGACGCCCTTGGGCAGACCGGCCTCCTCCAGCAGCTGCATGAGCAGCACGGCGGCGTGGGTCTGCGTCGGGGACGGCTTCCAGACGACGACGTTGCCCATCAGGGCCGGGGCCGTCGGGAGGTTGCCCGCGATGGCGGTGAAGTTGAAGGGCGTGATCGCGTAGACGAAGCCCTCCAGCGGGCGGTGGTCCAGGCGGTTCCACACGCCCGGGGAGTTCGCCGGGGGCTGCTCGGCCAGCAGGTTGCGGGCGTAGGCGACGTTGAAGCGCCAGAAGTCGATCAGCTCGCAGGGCGTGTCGATCTCGGCCTGCTGGGCGGTCTTGGACTGGCCGAGCATGGTGGAGGCGGCGAGCGTCTCGCGCCACGGGCCGGACAGCAGCTCGGCGGCGCGCAGGATGATCGCCGCGCGGTCGTCGAAGGACATGGCACGCCAGGCGGGCGCGGCGGCCAGGGCCGCGTCGATGGCGTCCTGGGCGTCCGCCTGCGTGGCGTTGCGGTACGTGCCGAGCACGGCCTGGTGGTTGTGCGGCTGCACGACCTGGAAGGCCTCGCCGCCGCCCATCCGCTTCTCGCCGCCGATGGTGCAGGGCAGGTCGACGGGGTTGTCGGCCAGCTCCTTCAGCTTGGCCTCCAGCCGGGCGCGCTCGGGCGAGCCGGGGGCGTAGCCGTGCACCGGCTCGTTGACGGGGGTGGGGACCTGGGTCACAGCGTCCATGTTTTCCGTAACTCCTTACTGAGCGGTGGTTCGGTCTCGGCCCTTGATGACTCTCAGCTCTTGGTGAGCATCGAGCGGGCGAAGAAGCGCAGGTTCGCCGGCTTCTCCGCGAGGCGGCTCATGAAGTAGCCGTACCAGTCGGTGCCGTAGGCGGTGTAGACGCGCATCCGGTGGCCCTCGGCGGCCAGCCGCAGGTGCTCCTCGGTCCGGATGCCGTACAGCATCTGGAACTCGTACTCGTCGAGCTTGCGCCCGGCGCGGTGGGCGAGCTCCTGGCCGATGGAGATCAGGCGCGGGTCGTGGGACCCGATCATCGGGTACCCCTTCCCCTCCATCAACGTCCCGAGGATGCGGACGTATGCCTTGTCGATCTCGTGTTTGTCCTGGTAAGCGACCGAGGCGGGCTCCTTGTAGGCGCCTTTGACCAGGCGTACCCGGCTGCCGTTCGCGGCGAGGCGGCGGGCGTCGGCCTCGGTGCGGAAGAGGTACGCCTGGATGACGCAGCCGGTCTGCGGGAAGTCCTTCCGCAGCTCCTCGTGGATGGCGAACATCGAGTCGAGGGTGGTGTGGTCCTCGGCGTCGAGAGTGACCGTGGTGCCGATCTCGGCGGCGGCCTCGACGACCGGGCGGACGTTCTTCAGGGCCAGCTCGTGGCCGTCCTGGAATGTGGGGGTGGGCCCGGAGGGCCCTTCGAACAGGGCGGTGGTGGGCGACGGGAGGGCCTGCCCGAACATCGACAGCTTCACCGACATCTCGGCGCGGGTGCCGAGCTCCAGCGGCTTGAGGCGGTCGACGAGCTCCAGGTAGGCGTCCCGGGCGGCGGCGGCCTGCGCGGGGTTGGTGATGTCCTCGCCGACGACGTCCATCGTCAGCTCCAGACCCTGGTCGGCGAGGCTCCCGGATGACCGGGACGATGTCGTCGACGCCCTCGCCGGGGATGAAGCGGTCGACGACCTGCTTGGTCACCGGGGCCGCCGAGATCAGGCGTCGCATCCGGTCGCTGCGAGACGCGGCGAGAATCACGGGACCCAGCACGGGGCACCTCCAGAGCACAACCAAACGGATGGCCGACCCCGGGCGGATGACGCTTCGGGTACGGCGCGGAGAACCACCGTGAAACCTAAGGATCCCTCCGATCGTCGGCCATCGACAGCTGTCACGCATTCGTGCCGCAGATCTCAGACAGATGTATGAAGGGGCTCGGAAATGCGGGAGAATGCCCGAATGACGTCGGAACACAGGGGCGACTACGAGGAGCTGGTCGACGAGATCTCGGAGCTGCTCGGCGCGCCCGCGACGCTGGAGAACCGGGACTTCGAGCTGATCGCCTTCGGTGCGTACGACAGTGAGGGCGACCTCGATCCGTCGGCGCTGGACCCGGTGCGCACCCGCTCGATCCTGACCCGCCGCTCGACGGCGGCCGTCCGGGCGTGGTTCGAGGGCTTCGGCATCACGCGCGCGACCGGCCCGGTGCGTATCCCGCCGACGCCGGAGGCCGGGGTGTACCGGGGGCGGATCTGTCTCCCCGTCCGCCACCGGGGCGTGGTCCACGGCTATATCTGGCTCCTGGACGACGACCCCGGCCCGAGCGAACGCCAGCTCTCCGCCGCCATGGAGGTCACGGCCCGGATCGGCGCGCTGCTCGCGGACGAGGCGCAGCACGGTGCCGACCTGAGCCGGGAACTGCGAGCCGTCCTCACCGCGGAGCGCGACTGGCAGCGCGACATGGCCGTCGCGGAACTCCGCACCGCCCTCGGCCCCCGCGCCGACGGCCTGCACGCGGTGGTGTGCGTGGCCCCCTGGCCGTCGGCCGACCCCGACGACGCCCCGTCGGTCCGCACGGTGCCGGGCGCGACGGCGCTGTGCACACTGCCGTGGGGCGCTCGGCCCAGTGCGTGGCCCTGCTGATCCGCCTGCGCTCGGCGGACGTGCTGACTCCGGCGACGACGGCGGCGGCGAGGCTGCTGGAGCGGGCGCGTGGGGGAAGTGGACCAGGGGCACAGGCGAGTGGCGCCCCACGCGCCGCCACGGGCACCGGCTCGCGCAAAGCGGCCGGCAGCGCTTCGGGCGCTGCGGCTGCCGGTGCCTCGGGCGGACCCTCCGCCGGCACGTCGGGCGGAACGGGCGGCCCGGCCTCGCACGGGCCGGCCGGCAGCCGCCCCACACGGCCCGGCCGGCAGCGCCTCGCGCGAAGGGGGCGGCCCCGCCGCCGGCCTCGCCACCCCCCGCTCCGGCCTCGCAGAGCTGGGCGCCGCCTGGTGGGAGGCGTCGGCGGCGGCTCGGGCGGCGCTGGCCGAGGCCCGGCTGGGGCCGGTCGCGCAGTGGGCGGCGATCGGGCCGTTCCGGCTGCTCACCGCATTGCCGCCGGACCTGGCCCACGACCCCGCCGTGCACGCCCTCCTCTCCCCCACCCACCAGGAGCTCGCCCGCACCGCCGAGATCTACCTCGACTGCGCGGGCCAGGCCGCCCGGGCCGCCGCCGAGCTGGGCATCCACCGCCAGACCCTGTACTACCGCCTGTCCCGGATCGAGAAGCTCACCGGCCTGGACCTGGACGACGGCGAGGACCGTCTGCTGCTGCACATGGCGTTGAAGGGGGCGCGGCTCGCGCGCGGTCAGGACATCGGGCCGTCCGGATGACAACGTCGCCCGAAAGGGCGGTGTCGGGCCGGACCCACACCGCCGGGCGCCGCGCGTGGTCACAGTTCTCCCGGTGCGCCATCAGCCGAGAGGAGTTCCGTGCGGAACCAAGGGCCTGGTCTGCGACGCGAACCGTGGTGGCGGGGCTGGCCTGCGGGGTACTCGCGCTCGCGCTGCCGGGCGCCCACGCGATGCCCGGGCCGGCCGTACCGCGGGAGCGGCGTACGGGGCCGAGCAGGGCGAACGGAGCGCGTCGGCCGTCATCGAGTGGATGCGCACGGCGGATGCCACCATCGACGCCGAAGCGCGCCCCGTGCCGCCCGAGTCGTTCATCTGGGAGGCGTACGTCTCCACCGCCGTCTACAACGCCGTCGTCGGCATCGAGGGCCGCTTCGCCCCGTACAAGTGGGACCAGCGGGCGCCTGGTACGGCCTCGTCCGCGGCGGCTGCCGCCTCGGCGGCGCACCAGGTACTGCGCCACCACTTCCCCGGGGCCGCGCCCCGGCTGGACGCCGCCCTGACCGGCTCCCTCGCGAAGATTCCCGACGGCGCGGCCGAGGACGCGGGCGTCGCCTTCGGGAAGCTCGCCGCCGACCACATCATCGGCCTGCGCCGCGATGACGGCCGCGGCGCGTCGGTGCCCTTTCCCGCCCGCCCGCACCCCGGCGTCTGGCGTCCCACCCCGCCCGGTCACGAGCCCTTCGCCAATGCCTGGATCGGCAGGCTCCGGCCGCTGCTGATGGACTCCCCGCACCAGTTCCGCCCCGGCCCGCCGCCGGCGCTCCGCTCCGCCCGGTACGCGAAGGACCTCGCCGAAGTGGCGGCCTACGGAGGCCGGACCGGCTCGCACCGGACCCCCGAACAGACGGACACCGCGCGGTATCTCACCAACCTGGACCGAAGGGGCCCTGGGTGACCACGCCACGGCACGGGTTCGGCATCGCCGAGACGGCACGTCTGTACGCGGCGGCCAACACGGCCCAGACGGACGCCGTCATCACCGCATGGGACGCCAAACTCCACTACGGCACCTGGCGGCCCGTCACCGCCATCCGGGAGGCGGACACCGACGGCAACCCGGCGACCCGGGCGGACCCGCACTGGGAGCCGCTGCTCGTCACCCCGGCGCATCCCGACTACCTCAGCGGCCACGCCACCATGGGCGGTGCGCTGATGCGCGCGCTGACCGGAGTCCTCGGCACCTCGCGCGTCGACCTGCACATGCGGTCGACCACCACCGGTACGTCACGCCACTACCGCTACGCCCACGAGTACGACCGGGACGTCGTCGACGCCCGGGTCTGGGGCGGGATCCACACCCGGACGGCCGACGAGGTGGGCAACGCCACCGGCCGCCGACTCGCGGCCTGGGCGCTGCGGAAATACTTCCGTCCCGTCCCCTGAGAGCGGGACCACTTCTGAAAACGATTATCATCATGCTACGGTCATGGCGCGTTCAACTATTGACCAGGCCTTGACGGAGTGTCCCGTGCGCGTCCCCGCCCGCCTTGTCCCCCTCGCCGCTGTCGCCGCGGCCTCCGCCCTGCTCACCGGGTGTTTCTCCGCGGCCGGCCCGACGGCGACGCCGCCACCGGCGAGGGCAAGCGCATCCGCGTGGCGATGATGCTGCCGCCGCGCTCCGCGCTGTCCCCGCTCTCCGACGACGCGTTCAAGCTCTCCCGCTGGTCGACCGCCGAGACGCTCGTGAACTGGACGCGGAGGGCAACGCGAAGCCCGCGCTGGCGACCGAGTGGAAGCAGTCCGGCGACAGATTGGACCTTCACCATCCGCGACGGCGTCAGCTTCCACGACGGTACGAAACTCACCGCCAAGGCCGTGGTCAACTCCCTGACCCGGGCCGCCACCGCCTCCCCCAAGCCCCGCATCCTCGACGGCGTGGACCTGACCGCGAAGGCCGACGGCAACAAGGTGACCGTCACCACCGCCACCGAGGACCCGCTGGTCCCGCAGCGGCTCAGCTCGCCGCAGCTGTCGATCCTCGCGGCCAAGGCGTACAAGGGGAAGACCGTCGATCCCGTCGGCGCGGGCACCGGCCCCTTCGAGCTGACGAAGGTCAACGGCACCGCCTCCGCCGCCCTCGACCGCTACGAGGGCTACTGGGGCAAGAAGGCCAAGGCCCCCGGCATCGACGTGAAGTTCGTGCCGGACGGCACCGCCCGCGCCGCGGCCCTGCGCAGCGGCGAGGCCGACATCGTCGAGGCCATACCGGTCTCCCAGGCCGCGGTGCTGGACCAGGACCTGATCACCGAGGTCCCGATGCCGCGCACGAACACCCTGTACCTGAACACCGAGAAGGGCGTCTTCAAGGACGCATCGCTGCGGGCGGCGGCCCGCGAGGCCGTCGACGCGAAGTCGATCGTCAAGGGGGTGTACGAGGGCCGGGCCGACGTCGCGGAGGGGCTGCTCGGGCCCGCTCTCCCCTGGGCGGCCGAGCTGCGGGCCGGTGAAGCGCGCACAGGGCCGGTGACCCGACCGGCAAGTCCATCACCATCGGCACCTTCACCGACCGGGCCGAACTGCCCGAGGTCGCCGCCGCCCTGCAGCAGCAGCTCCAGAAGGCCGGCTTCAAGGTGAAGCTGGACATCCGCGAGTACGCGAACATCGAGTCCGACGCGCTCTCCGGCAAGTTCGACGCGTTCATCCTCTCCCGCGCCACCGTCCTGGACTCGGGTGACCCCGCCGCCTACCTCTACAGCGACTTCGCCTCCGACGGCACGTTCAACATCGCGCAGCTCGGCGACAAGGACGTCGACAAGGCACTGCGGAAGGCCGCGCGACACCAAGGCGGGCGACGCCCGCCGCAAGGCGGTCATCGAGGCCGAGGCCGCCGTGCTCGCCGACGGACGCGGCGGTGCCGATGCTCCACGAGCGGGTGATCCAGGGCGACGCGGCCGGTGTCGATCGACGCGGCCCACGACCCGCGCGAGCGTGAGCTCGTCACGGCGGCCACCTACGTCAAGTGAAAGGCCGCTTGCGTCAAGTGAAGTCCAGGGCGAGGAAGTTGGCCGGCCCTGCCGGGCTGACCCGCGTCGTCTGTCTCGTCGCCGTCCTGGCCACCGTCGGTCTGCTGCCCTGGCTCTCGCGCAGGGACCCGGCGCTCACCGTGCTGCGCGCCCGGTCGGCCGAGCAGGAGGCGACCGCGGAGGCCCTTTCCGCGATCCGCGAGGACCTCGGGCTGGACGCCGGTCCCCTTTCCCTGCTGGGGAATTGGGCCTCGGACCTGGTGCGCGGCGACCTCGGCACCTCGTGGGTGTCCGGGACCGACGTCCTGCCGTCCGTCGTCGCCGGGCTCCAGGTGTCGCTCGGCCTGATGGGCGCGGCACTCGGCGTGGCGGTCGCACTGGCCGCCGCACTGGTGACACCGGTGCTGGTGCGGGGACGCGGATCGGCCGGCGCCTTCGCCGCCATGCTGGCCGCGCTCCCCGAGTTCCTGCTGGCCACCGTCGCGCTGCTGGTGTGCGGGGTGTGGCTGGGCTGGCTGCCGACGGCCGGCTGGGCGGGCCCCGAGTATCTGGTGCTGCCCGCGATCGCTCTGGGCGTCCCGGCGGGCGGCCTGCTCGGCCGGCTGGTCGCGGACGCGCTGCCCGCCGTCCTCGGCGAACGGTGGGTGGAGCTGTGGCGGGGCGCGGGAGTGAGTCGTACGACGATCTCGGCGGCCGCCCTCAAGCGCGTACTGCCGCCGCTGGTACCGCAGTTCGGGATGGTCGCCGTCGGACTGACCGGCGGCGCGGTCGCGGTGGAGATGGTGTTCGCGGTGCCCGGCATCGGCCGTACGGCGCTCGGCGCGGCCAAGTCGCAGGATCTGCCGCTGCTCCAGGGGTCGGTGCTGGCGCTGCTGCTGCTCGGCCTGGTCGCGGGCGCGTTCGCGGCGCTCACCCGGCGACGGCTGCTGGGCCCCGCCCTGCGTGACGCCGGCCTGACGCTGCCCCCGGCCCGTCCGGTCCGTACACACCCGGCGATCCCGTTGACTCTGTTCACCTTCCTGGCCGTGCCCATCGGCTGGGGCCTGCTGCGCGACCCGTACACCGTGAACATCAGCGCCCGCCTCGCCGCGCCCACCGGGGCCCACCCGCTCGGCACCGACGCCCTCGGCCGCGATGTGCTGGCCCGGCTCGGCCACGGCGCCGCCTCGACCGTCGGCACGGCCGCCGCCATCTGCGTGCTGAGCCTGCTCGTCGCGCTCGCCCTGGGCTTCCTGCCCGGCATCGCGGCGGGCGCGGCGGACATCGCCAACGCCCTGCCCCCGGTGATCGTCGGCATCCTGGTCGCCGCGGCGGTCGGTCCCGGCACCGGCGGCGCGGCCCTCGCGGTCGCACTGATCTCGTGGCCGGCGCTGTCCGCGCACGCGGCGGCGCTGGTGCAGGAGGTGCGGGCGTCGGCGTTCCTGACCGCCCAACGGGCCATGGGCGCGACCCCGTTCTGGATCCTCACCCGGCACGTCCTGCCGTCCGTCGCCGCCCCGGTCGCCCGCCACGCCCTGCTGCGCCTGCCCGGCATCGCCCTCGCCCTGGCCTCCCTGGGCTTCCTGGGCCTGGGCGCCCAGCCGCCCGCGCCCGAGTGGGGCCTGCTGCTCGACGAGTCCCGCGCCTATGTCGAACGCGCCCCGTGGGCGGCCCTGGCCCCGGCCGTCGCGCTCGCCCTGCTGGCGGGGCTGGCGGTGTCGGGCGCTGCGCCGCCCAGGGCCGGAGGGTACGGCGAGCCGCCCCGGCGCGCGACGAAGACCAAGAAGGAGGCCCCCGTTGCCGTCTGATGGCTCGAGCCGCTGCTGTCGGTGCGCGACCTGCGGATCGCCTTCGACGGCGGTCGAGGTCGTGCGCGGCCTGTCCTTCGACATCCGGCCGCGCGAAGATGCTCGCGATCGTCGGCGAGTCGGGCGCGGGCAAGTCCCTCACGGCCCGGGCGCTGCTCGGCATGCTGCCGCCGGGGCGCGATCGACGAGCGGCGCGATCGAGCCCGGACCTGTCGGCCCACCGCGGCCGCCGCGATCTCCCTCGTCCCGCAGGACGCCCTGTCCGCCCTCTCCCCGGTGCACCCGGTGGGCGACCAACTCGCCGCCGCCGTACGGTCGGTGGCCGGCGTCTCCCGCAAGGAGGCCCGGGCCCGCGCGGTCGCGGCGCTCGACCGGGTCGGCATCCCGGACGCCGCACGCAAGGCGCGGGCGTATCCGCACGAGTACTCCGGCGGCATGCGGCAGCGCGCGGTGATCGCCATGGCGACGATCAACGAGCCCGACCTCGTGGTCGCCGACGAACCCACCACCGCCCTCGACGAGGAGCGCCGCGACCAGGTGCTGCGGCTGCTCGCCGAGCAGCGGGAGGCGGTCGGGCGCCGCGCTGGTCCTGGTCACCCACGACATGGACGTCGTAGCGGGCCACGCGGACCGGGTGCTGGTCATGTACGCCGGGCGCCTCACCGAACTCGGCCGCGGCGGACGAGGTGCTGGCCCGTCCCCGCGCCCCCTACACGGCCGGCCTGCTGGCGTCCCTCCCCCAGCACGCGCCCCCGGGCCGCCGCCTCCCCGCCCTGCGCGGCACCCCGCCCGCCCCGGGCGCGCTCCCGCCGGGCTGCGCCTTCGCCCCGCGCTGCCCGCTCGCGGCGGACGCCTGCCGCACGGAGGAACCGGAGCCGCAGGAGGTGGCCGGGCGCCTGGTGGCCTGCCACCGCTGGGCGCGAACTCCCGCACCACGCAACGGAGTTGTTCCTGAAGGAGGGGCAGCCGCATGAGCCATCCGCTGCTCGACGTCCGCGACCTCGTCGTCCGCTACGGCGCCGTCACCGCCGTGGACCGCGTCTCCTTCACCCTGGCCGCCGGCGAAACCCTCGCCCTGGGCGGCCCGTCCGGCTGCGGCAAGTCCTCCACGGCCCTGGCGGTCCTCCAGCTGCGCCGCCCCGCCGGCGGTGAAGTCCATTTCGAAGGACGGGAGTTGACGACCCTCGCCGGAACGCGAACTGCGACCCCTGCGCCCGCGCATGCAGCCCGTCTTCCAGGACCCGTACGGCTCGCTGAGTCCCCGCCACCGGATCCGGGACGCGGTCGCGGAACCGCTGAAGGTCCAGGGCCGCTGGATCGCCGCCGACGGTCCCGCCCGCGTAGCCGAACTCCTCGACCGGGTCGGCCTCGACCCCGCCTACGGCGACCGCCTCCCGCACGAACTCTCCGGCGGCCAGTGCCAGCGCGCCGGAATCGCCCGCGCCCTGGCCTGCGAGCCACGCCTGCTGGTCCTGGACGAACCGGTGTCGTCGCTCGACCCGTCGGTGCGCGCGGGCGTGCTGAATCTGCTCGCCGACCTCCAGGACGACCTGGGCCTCGGCTACCTGTTCATCTGCCACGACCGGGCGGTCGTACGGCATTTCGCGGACCGGGTGATCGAGATGCGCGAGGGGCACCTCGGCGTCACTTCGGGGTAGCGCCCTCGATCACCTGGCGCAGCCCCTCGGCGAGCTGCGCGGCCCTCGGGCGCGGTCTTCGGGTCGAAGGTCCACTGCGCCATGAGGCCCATCATCAGGGTCAGGTAGAAGTAGCCGAGGGTGTCCACGCCGTCTCCTCGGGGACGTCCTCCTCGCGGCCGCCCGTGGAAGAGCGGCACGATGCCGCGCGCCCCCTCCCGCTGGGCCCGCGCCAGATGCTCCCGCACCTCCGGCAGCTGGTCGCCCATGGCCACGATCTCCATGCTGAGCCGCCACATCGAGCCGGGCTCCCGCATGGTGGCGATGATGTTCGACCACACCTCGGCGAAGCGCTCCAGCGAGCCCGGCTCCCCGTCCAGCTCACCGCCCCCCTCGAAGGCGTCGGACATCCCCTCCACCATCCCGACGTACGCCTGCGCCAGCAGCGCGTCCTTCGAGCCGTAGTGGTAGCCGATCGACGCCAGGTTCGTCCCCGACTCCTTGACGATGTCGCGCGCGGTCGTGCGCAGGAAGCCCTTCGCCAGCAGGCAGCGCTTGGCGCCTTCGAGCAGATCCTCACGGTGTCCCATGGCACGCCACCCTACCTCCGGGTCCATACATCCGTCCCATACGAACGTATTACACAAGCGTACTAGACAAGCGTTTAAGACGCCCGTACAGTCCTGCCCATGACGACGAACCCGACGACACCCGCTCGCCCGCCCGCGCCGGCCGCCGCGAATGGACGGCCCTCGGCGTGCTGATGCTGCCGCTGCTGCTGGTCTCGATGGACGTCTCCGTCCTCTACTTCGCGATCCCCGCGATCAGCGCCGACCTGGAGCCGAGCGGCACCCAGCAGCTGTGGATCTTCGACATCTACGGCTTCGTCCTGGCCGGCCTGCTGATGACGATGGGCTCGCTCGGCGACCGCATCGGCCGCCGCAGGCTCCTGCTGATCGGCGCCGCCGCCTTCGGCACCGCCTCCCTGGTGGCGGCCTACGCGAACAGCGCCGAGACCCTGATCGCGGCCCGCGCGGTCCTCGGCATCGGCGGCGCGACCCTGATGCCGTCGACGATGGCGCTGGTGCGCACGATGTTCACCGACCCCGCGCAGCGCGCGAAGGCGATCGGACATGTGGTCCGGCGTGATGACGGCCGGCATCGCGCTCGGCTCGGTGATGAGCGGCGTGCTCGTCGAGCACTTCTGGTGGGGCTCGGTCTTCCTGGTCAACCTGCCCGCGATGGCCCTGCTGCTGGTCCTCGGCCCGCTCCTGCTCCCCGAGTCGAAGCGACCCGCGCCCCGGCCGCTTCGACTGGCTGAGCGTTCCCGCTGTCGATGGCGGCGGTGCTCCCCGTGGTCTACGGCCTGAAGGAGACTCCCCTCCGAGGGCTGGAACGTCCGCTACGTCGTCTCGGTCACCGTCGGCCTGCTGTTCGCGGCGCTGTTCGTCCACCGCCAGCGCACGGCCGCGTCGCCGATGATCTCGCCGGCGCTGTTCCGCGGCCGCGGCTTCGCGCCCGGCCGTCGGTCCTCAACCTCGTCGCCGCCTTCGGCATGATGGGCTCGGCCTACTTCACCACCCAGTACCTCCAGTCGGTCCTGGACAAGAGCGCGCTGGAGGCGGCCCTGTGGAGCCTGCTGCCGTCGGTGCCCATCGGGTCGGCGGCCCCGGTCAGCCGCCCTGCTCGTGCAGCGGGGCGTCGACCGCGCGTACGTCGTCACGCGCAGGCTTCGCGGTCACCGCGTGCCGGCTACGTGCTGCTGGCCCTGGCCGGCACGGACTCCCTCTGGCTGGTGCTGGCCGCGTGCGGCGTCCTGGCCTGCGGCGTCGTCGCCGTGATGTCCCAGGTCACCGACCTGGCCCTGAGCTCGGCCCCGGTGGAGAAGGCGGGCGCCGCCTCCTCGCTGCTGGAGACCGGCACGGAGTTCGGCGGCGCGCTGGGCATGGCGTTCCTCGGCTCCATCGGCACGGCCGTCTACCGCCACGAGATGCCGGCCTCGGCGCCCGCCGCGGCCCGCGAGACGCTGGGCGGCGCCCTGGCCGTCGCCGACCGGCTTCCGGGGCGCGCGGGGGACGCCCTGGCGACGGCGGCACGCGAGGCGTTCACCAGCGGGATGCACGCGGCGGCGATCGCGGGCGCGGTGCTGCTGGCCGGAGGCGGCGGCGCTGGCGGCGGTGACTCTGCGGCGGGTCGAACCGGGTCACGACGCGAAAACGCCGGACGAGGCTGATCAACTCAGCCCGTCCGGCGTTTGAGGACGAGGCCCTTCAGGCCAAGGCGGGTCTCCGGGGGCGGCAGCCCCTGGAGGACCGTCAGACCAGGTTCACCGACCGGGCCGACGTCGCACCGATCTCCGCAGCGACCTCGGCCAGCACGCCGGCGGATCACCGTGTCGTCGACGGTCAGCACGGCCAGCGCCTCGCCGCCGGCCACGGCCCGCGACGACCTGCATGCCGGCGATGTTGATGCCCGCCTCGCCGAGGATGCGGCCGACCGTGCCGACGACACCGGGCCGGTCCTCGTACCGCAGGACCAGCATGTGGTCGGCGAGCGCGAGGTCGACGTCGTACTCCCCGACCGCGACGATCTTCTGGAGGTGCTTCGGGCCGGCCAGCGTGCCGGAGACCGACACCTCCTCGCCGTCGGCGAGGGTGCCGCGCACGGTGACGACGTTGCGGTGCTCGCGTCGACTCGGAGCTGGTGGTCAGCCGCACCTCGACGCCGCGCTCCTGCGCGAACAGCGGGGCGTTGACGTAGGACACCGTCTCGTCGACGACGTCCTCGAAGACACCCTTGAGGGCGGACAGCTCCAGCACCTTCACGTCGTGCTGGGTGATCTCGCCGTACACCTCGACGTCGAGGCGGACCGCGACCTCACCGGCGAGCGCGGTGAAGATCCGGCCGAGGCGCTCGGCGAGCGGCAGGCCCGGCTTGACGTCCTCGGCGATGACACCGCCCTGCACGTTCACCGCGTCCGGCACGAGCTCACCGGCGAGGGCGAGGCGCACCGAGCGGGCGACGGCGATACCGGCCTTCTCCTGCGCCTCGTCGGTGGAGGCACCGAGGTGCGGGGTGGCGACGACCTGGTCGAACTCGAAGAGCGGCGAGTCGGTGCACGGCTCCTTGGCGTACACGTCGAGACCGGCACCGGCGACCCGGCCCTCCTTGAGGGCGGAGTACAGCGCCTCCTCGTCGACGATCCCGCCGCGCGCCGCGTTGACGATGCGCACGCTCGGCTTGACCTTGCGCAGCGCCTCGTCGCCGATCAGGCCGAGGGTCTCGGGCGTCTTGGGGAGGTGGACGGTGATGAAGTCGGAGACCTCGAGCAGCTCGTCCAGCGACAGCACCTTGACGCCCATCTGCGCGGCGCGGGCGGGCTGCACGTAGGGGTCGTAGGCGACGACCTTCATGCCGAAGGCGGACATGCGCTGGGCGACGAGGGCACCGATACGGCCGAGGCCCACGACACCGAGGGTCTTCTCGGCCAGCTCGACGCCCGTGTACTTGCTGCGCTTCCACTCGCCGTTCTTCAGCGCGGCGTTGGCCTGCGGGATGTTGCGGGCGGTGGCGAGCGAGCAGACCACAGGCGAGTTCGGCCGCGGTCACGATGTTCGAGGTGGGGGCGTTGACGACCATCACGCCGGCCTTGGTGGCGGCGGAGACGTCCACGTTGTCGAGGCCGACGCCGGCTCGCGCGACGACCTTGAGCTTCTTCGCGGCGGCGATCGCCTCGGCGTCGACCTTGGTGGCCGAGCGGATCAGGATCGCGTCCACGTCGGCGATGGCCGGGAGCAGCTCGGCCCGGTCCGCGCCGTTGCACTGCCGGATCTCGAAGTCCGGGCCAAGCGCGTCGACGGTGGCGGGCGACAGCTCTTCAGCGATGAGTACGACGGGTTTCGAGCTCACGTGAGTCCTCACAAGTCCAGTGCTGCGGACGGCCGTCCCGACGGCCGCAGGCGGTGGAGGGGTGGAGCGGCGCCGGAGGAGTGCGGGTGCGTTCCCGCGTCGTTCTGGCGAGAGTGCGTGCCGGGCGGCGCGGGGGCGTGCCTGCACTTCTCCGGTGTCGCTTGGCCGCGTGGAAGACGCACGACGCTGTGGGCCTGACGCGTATGTAGTGCAGCAGTCTAGTGGCGCCGAGAGCGTCGTCTTACGCCGCTGCGGAAGGATCACCCGTCCGTGGCCGGACGGGGTGGACAACGCCGTACCACCGACGTTACCCCGGGTCAGCCGCGCGGGCCGGAGCAGCTCGCTCCGGCCCGCGGGCCGTGAGGCTTACGCCTCCTCGTCGACCCAGCTCATGAGCTTGCGCAGCTCCTTGCCGGTGGTCTCCAGCAGGTGCTCGGAGTCCTGGGTCTTGTACTCGTTGTACTTCTTCAGACCGCCGTGGTACTCGTCCATCCACTCCTGGGCGAAGGTGCCGTCCTGGATCTCGGCGAGGACCTTCTTCATCTCGGCCTTGGTGGCGTCCGTGATGATCCGCGGGCCGGTGACGTAGTCGCCCCACTCGGCGGTCTCGGAGATCGACCAGCGCATCTTCTCCAGGCCGCCCTCGTACATGAGGTCCACGATCAGCTTCAGCTCGTGCAGGCACTCGAAGTAGGCGATCTCCGGCTGGTAGCCGGCCTCGGTCAGGGTCTCGAAGCCCGCCTTGACCAGCGCGGCCGTACCACCACAGAGAACGGCCTGCTCGCCGAACAGGTCGGTCTCGGTCTCCTCGGTGAAGGTCGTCTTGATGACGCCGGCGCGGGTGCCGCCGATGCCCTTGGCGTACGACAGGGCCAGCGCGAAGCCGTTGCCCGTGGCGTCCTGCTCGACGGCGGCGATGCACGGAACGCCGCGGCCCTCCTCGTACTGGCGGCGGACCAGGTGGCCCGGGCCCTTGGGGGCGACCATGCAGACGTCCACGCCGGCCGGGGGCTTGATGAAGCCGAAGCGGATGTTCAGGCCGTGGCCGAAGAACAGCGCGTCGCCGTCCTTCAGGTTGTCCTTGATGTGCTCCTCGTAGACCTGGGCCTGGATCGGGTCCGGGACGAGGATCATGATGACGTCGGCCTCGGCGGCGGCCTCGGACGGGCTCACCACGCGCAGGCCCTGCTCCTCGGCCTTGGCCTTGGACTTGGAGCCCTCGTGCAGGCCGACGCGCACGTCGACACCCGAGTCACGGAGCGACAGCGCGTGGGCGTGGCCCTGGCTGCCGTAACCGATGACCGCGACCTTGCGGCCCTGGATGATGGACAGGTCGGCGTCGGCGTCGTAGAACAGCTCGGCCACTTTGGGTTCTCTCCTCGGGAGTGCAGGTGTTGCGTCCCACCGTATGACGGGGGGCGGAAGGGAAGTCTCGGGGTCTCGGAATACGGGCGGCCGACGGCGCGCCGACCGCCCGCTCCAGGTCTTACGCCGACCGGTCCAGGGCTCGCAGCGACCGGTCCGTGATGGAACGGGCGCCGCGGCCGATCGCGATCGTGCCGGACTGGACGAGTTCCTTGATGCCGTACGGCTCCAGCATCTTGAGCATGGCGGACAGCTTCTCGCCGGAGCCGGTGGCCTCGATGGTGACGGCCTCCGGGGAGACGTCGACGGTCTTGGCGCGGAACAGCTGGACGATCTCGACGATCTGGGAGCGCGTCTCGTTGTCGGCGCGCACCTTCACCAGAACGAGTTCGCGCTGCACCGCCTGTGACGGCTCCAGCTCGACGATCTTCAGCACGTTGACGAGCTTGTTGAGCTGCTTGGTCACCTGCTCGAGCGGCAGGTCCTCCACGCCCACGACGATGGTGATGCGGGAGATGTCGGGGTGCTCGGTGACACCGACGGCGAGCGAGTCGATGTTGAAGCCGCGGCGGGAGAACAGGGCGGCGATCCGGGCGAGGATACCGGGCGTGTTCTCCACCAGGACGGAGAGCGTGTGCTTGGACATGATCTCTGGGTCTCTCTCGCTCAGTCGTCTTCGTTGTCGCCGAAGTCGGGGCGGACGTCCCGGGCGGCCATGATCTCGTCGTTGGAGGTGCCGGCGGCGACCATCGGCCACACCATCGCGTCCTGGTGGACGATGAAGTCGACGACGACCGGGCGGTCGTTGATCGAGTTCGCCTCTTCGATGACCTTGTCGAGGTCGTCCGGGGACTCGCAGCGGATGGCGTAGCAGCCCATGGCCTCCGACAGCTTCACGAAGTCGGGGACGCGGGTGCCGCGGGCCTGGGGGTTGACGTCGTCCGGGCCGGAGTGCAGCACGGTGTTGGAGTACCGCTGGTTGTAGAAGAGGGTCTGCCACTGGCGGACCATCCCGAGGGCGCCGTTGTTGATGACGGCGACCTTGATCGGGATGTTGTTCAGGGCGCAGGTGGTGAGCTCCTGGTTGGTCATCTGGAAGCAGCCGTCGCCGTCGATCGCCCAGACCGCCTTGTCCGGTGCGCCGGCCTTGGCGCCCATCGCGGCCGGGACCGCGTAGCCCATGGTTCCGGCGCCGCCGGAGTTCAGCCAGGTGCGCCGGCTTGTCGTACTCGATGAAGTGCGCGGCCCACATCTGGTGCTGGCCGACGCCCGCCGCGAAGATCGTGCCCTCGGGGGCGAGCTGTCCGATGCGCTCGATGACCTGCTGCGGGGACAGCGAGCCGTCCTCGGGCTGGTCGTAGCCGAGCGGGTAGGTGTCGCGCCAGCGGCTCAGGTCCTTCCACCAGGCGCTGTAGTCGCCCTGGTGGCCCTCGCTGTGCTCCTTCTGGACGGCCTGGATCAGGTCGGCGATGACCTCGCGGGCGTCACCGACGATCGGCACGTCGGCGTCGCGGTTCTTGCCGATCTCGGCCGGGTCGATGTCGGCGTGGACGATCTTGGCGAACGGAGCGAAGCTGTCCAGCTTGCCGGTGACGCGGTCGTCGAAGCGGGCGCCGAGGGCGACGATCAGGTCGGCCTTCTGCAGCGCGGTGACGGCGGTGACCGAGCCGTGCATGCCGGGCATGCCCACGTGCAGCGGGTGGCTGTCGGGGAATGCGCCGAGCGCCATCAGGGTGGTGGTGACGGGCGCGCCGGTGAGCTCGGCGAGGACCTTCAGCTCGGCGGTGGCGCTTGGCCTTGAGCACGCCGCCGCCGACGTAGAGGACGGGCCGCTTGGCCTGGGTGATCAGCTTGGCGGCCTCGCGGATCTGCTTGGCGTGCGGCTTGGTCACCGGGCGGTAGCCGGGCAGGTCCATGACGGGCGGCCAGGAGAAGGTGGTCTTCGCCTGGAGGGCGTCCTTGGCGATGTCGACCAGGACCGGGCCGGGGCGGCCGGTGGAGGCGATGTGGAACGCCTGCGCGATGACCCGCGGGATGTCCTCGGCCTTGGTGACGAGGAAGTTGTGCTTGGTGATCGGCATGGTGATGCCGACGATGTCCGCCTCCTGGAAGGCGTCCGTGCCGATCGCCTTGGACGCCACCTGGCCGGTGATCGCGACCAGCGGCACGGAGTCCATGTGCGCGTCGGCGATCGGGGTGACCAGGTTGGTGGCGCCGGGGCCCGAGGTGGCCATGCAGACGCCGACCTTGCCGGTGGCCTGCGCGTAGCCGGTGGCGGCGTGACCGGCGCCCTGCTCGTGCCGGACCAGGACGTGGCGCACCCTGGTGGAGTCCATCAGCGGGTCGTAGGCCGGGAGGATCGCACCGCCGGGAATGCCGAATACCGTGTCGGCGCCGACCTCCTCGAGAGAGCGGATGAGGGACTGCGCGCCCGTCACGTGCTCGGGGGCGGAGTGGTGTCCTCCGGATCGGGGCCGGGGCTGCGGGTGGTGGGCCCCGGTGGCCTGCTCGGTCATCGGCATTCTCTTCTCAGATGCTGAGGGTTTTTGCGAGGTTTGTGCGGTCTTCGGCTGCTGCACGACAGGCGCCTGTGCAACAAAAAACCCCTCGTGCCATAAGGCAAGCGAGGGGAGCGCGCCGGGTGGGGTCGCTGGAGCGGTCGAGGCTCAGCGTCAGCCGACGCGCTTTCCAAGTACGAGAATTCGGGTGCGCATGGCACTGACCCTCCCCCCGGCACGCACTCACTGTCAAGTGGGTGGGACGGGAGTCTCATTATGTGAGCGGAGGACAGCGCCGCCCCCGATGACGGCGGACACACCCGAGCTGTACAACCGCGGGGCACCGCCCGCGAACGCCGGCTCGGCCGGTCCGTGCGGCACCGGATAGCGGCCGGCAAGCGAGCGCCCGGCGCAGCCGGTACTCGTCGAGCGGCCCGGAGAACGCCATGCCCTGCCCGTGCGTGCAGCCCATCGCGCGCAGGGCGACGACCTGCTCGGGCAGGTCCACCCCCTCGGCGACGGACTTCAGCCCGAGATCGCCGGCGATGCGCAGCAGCCCGCTGGTGATCTTGTGCAGCCGGGCGGACTCGACGACGCCCTCGACCAGATCGCGGTCGAGCTTTCAGTACGTCGACGGGGAGGCGCCTGCAGGGCCGTGATCGCCGCGCAGCCGCTGCCGAACCCGTCGAGGGCGATCCGGACGCCGACCCGCCGCAGGGCGCCGAGACGCCGCTCCAGCTCGTCCAGCGAGGCCCTCGGGTCGGCGTCGGACAGCTCGATGATCAGCGACCCGGACGGCAGCCCGTACCGCGTGAGCAGCGCCTCGATCGAGCCGAGCGGCATCGACCGGTCAAGCAGCCGGCGGGCGCCCATCCGGACGACGACCGGCACGGACAGCCCGGTCGCCTGCCGCTCGGCGGCCTGCTCGACGGCCTCCTCGATCATCCAGCGGCCCAGCTCGGCGGTCTTGTCACCGTCCTCGGCCACGCGCAGGAACTCCGCCGGGGTGAAGAGCACCCCCTGTGAGGAGCGCCAGCGCGCCTGCGCGGACACCGACGTGATCCGGCCGTCCTCCAGGCACACCACCGGCTGGTGCAGCAGGGCGAACTCGCCGTCGTGCAGCGCGGCCCGCAGTCGCGTGGCCAGCTCCGCCTTCCGTACGACGTCCTGCTGCATCTGCGGCTTGTACAGCTCGACGCGGCCCTTGCCGCCGGCCTTGGCGCGGTACATGGCCAGGTCGGCGTTGCGCAGCAGCTCGCCCGCGCCGAGACCCGGTTCCGCGAAGGCGACGCCGATGGAGGCGTTGACACGGACATCGTTGCCGTCGATGAGGTAGGGCTGCGACAGCGTCGTCCTGAGGCGGTCGGCGAGCTCCACGATGTGCCGCTCCCGGGCGGCCCGGTCGCGGGTGTTGTCCCCGGCGATCAGGGCCGCGAACTCGTCGCCTCCCAGCCGGGAGGCGGTGTCGCCCTGCCGGACCGAGTCCTGGAGTCTGCGGGCGGCCTGGACCAGCAGCTCGTCCCCGGCCTGGTGCCCGATCGTGTCGTTGACGGCCTTGAAGCCGTCGAGATCGATGAACAGCACGGCCGTGTTCCGCAGGGCGACGCCCCGGTCGGAGGCCCGGCGACCGGAGAGCGCGTGCTGGACGCGCTTGGTGAACAGGGCGCGGTTGGGCAGGTCGGTGAGCGGATCGTGCTCGGCGTTGTGCTGCAACTGAGCCTGGAGCCGGACCCTTTCGGTCACGTCCCTGCTGTTGAAGATGAGGCCGCCGTGGTGACGGTTGACGGTCGACTCGACATTCAGCCAGCCCGCGTCACCCGACCGGAAGCGGCACTCGATGCGCGTAGTGGGTTCCTCGACCGGGTTGGCGGCGAGGAATCTGCGCACCTCGTGCACGACGCAGCCCAGGTCCTCCGGGTGGATGAGACTGGCCAGTTCCGTACCCACCAGATCCTCCGCCGAGCGGCCGTAGACACCGGCGGCGGCCGGGGAGACGTAGCGCAGGACGCCGCTGGGCGCGGCGATCATGATGACGTCGCTGGAGCCCTGCACCAGGGAGCGGAAGTGGTTCTCCTTCTGCGCCAGCTCCTGGGTGAGGGTGATGTTGTCGAGCAGCATGATGCCCTGGCGCACGACGAGCGCGAGCACGACCGTGCCCCCGGTCAGCAGGACCACGCGGTCGACGCTGCGGCCGTTGAGCACGTTGTAGAGGATCCCCAGCGTGCAGACGGCGGCCGCGAGATACGGCGTGAGGGCGGCGAGGGATCCGGCGATGGGCCGGGTGGCCGGGTACCGGCCGAGCTCGCCTCCGGGCGCGGGCGGATGGCTGGTGCGGGCCGCTGCGCTGCCCGGGCACATGCTCGTGCACCACGCGCGTGTGCCCCACCGTGCTCTGCCGGTCCAGGCCGTGCCGGTCGGTGTCCGGCGTGCGGGACCCGGCCCACGGGGCGTACGCCAGAAGCAGCGAGCCCGCGAACCAGCCCGCGTCGAGCAGCTGGCCGGAGCGGTAGTGGTGGTGCATCAGCGGCGAGGTGAACAGGGCGTCGCACATCACGGTCAGCGCGAGCGCCCCGATGGCGGTGTTGACCGCGGAGCGGTTCACCGCCGACCGCCTGAAGTGCAGCGCGAGCACCATGCTGACCAGCGCGATGTCGAGCAGCGGGTAGGCCAGCGACAGCGCTGCGTGCGCCACGCTCGGGCCCTTCCGACTTCGCGGCCTGCGCGAGGGCGAGGCTCCACGCCAGGGTGAGCAGCGAGCCGCCGATCAGCCAGGCGTCCAGCCCGAGGCAGACCCAGCCGGCCTTGGTCACCGGCCGCTTGGCGAGCACGAGCAGCCCCACGATCGCGGGCGGAGCGAAGCACAGGAAGAACAGGTCGGCGTAGCTGGGACTGGGCACGGGCAGTCCCAGGACCACCTCGTACCACCCCCAGACCAGGT
Source organism: uncultured Actinomycetota bacterium (assembly GCA_963798065.1). GTDB lineage: Bacteria > Actinomycetota > Actinomycetes > Streptomycetales > Streptomycetaceae > Streptomyces. Next base: position 44,203 of record CAWCSC010000007.1, read on the forward strand.
TGCCGAGGGACGCCATGGCCGAGGAGAGGCCGAACAGCAGCCAGGCGGGTCGAAAGCGGATGCGGCGGTCGCGGGCGTAGAGGAAGCACGAGACGGCGGCGGTGCCCGCCGCGGCGCTCAGCCCGAAGTCGCCCATGATCAGAGCCACTTCGTACGAACCCCAGCCGAGCGCGGAACCGACGGCGTATCCCGCGCAGACCAGGGCGAGGACGAGTTGGAGGGCCAGGCCCGGCCGGTGGCCGGGAGCCGGCGTACGGGGCAGCAGCGCCTCCGGCGACGGAGGCTGTGCCCGCAGCGCTCCGTCCAGCGTGGAGGTCGGGGGCGCGCTCACCGGGTCCTCCAGGTCCGTGCCGCTCCCGGGTCCCGCGGGCTCGCGTGCGCCGGCTGGGCAGGCCTTCCGTGCCTGTCCGGCCGTCGGTGGTGATGGCCGTGGTCGGTGTGGTGGTCGCGGTGGTGGATGCGGTGGCCGCCGTGATCGGCGTGGTGACCGCGTCTGAACGCGGCCGTCCGCCAGGGTCGCCGCCGGCAGCCCCGCCCGTCGGAGTGCTCGTCCATAGGCCGTGCATCGCCTGTCGCCCCCCTCACACTCTGAAAAGTCCATCCCCGGCGCCGAACGGTCAGCGGCGCAGCCCCTGTCGGGACGATACACCAGTCTCGTCACTCAGGGACATAGCTTCTCTACTCTCCGTGACGATCAACAGATATATGAGTACCCACCGCACCCGAAGGATTGCGGACGGTACCCGAAGTCGGGTCAGTCGGTTGATGCACCCGTCGTAAGGATCACGTTGCGCAGCGGCTCCCGGTTCACATAACGGTTCAACTGGTCCACCAGGAGCCGCTTGGCGCGCGGAAGGAACGCGGAGGTGGGTCCGCCGACGTGGGGGCTGATGAGTACCCCCGGCGCACGCCACAAGGGGTGTTCGCGCGGCAAGGGCTCGGGATCGGTGACGTCGAGGGCGGCGGTGATGCGGCCGCTCTCCAGCTCGGCGAGCAGGGCCTTGGTGTCGACGACGGGGCCACGGGCCACGTTGACGAGGAGCGCGCCGGACTTCATGCGGGACAGGAAGTCGGCCCCGGCCAGGCCACGGGTGGTCTCGCTGAGCGGCGTGGACAGGATGACGATGTCCGCTTCCCTGAGCAGCGCGGGGAGTTCGGTGAGCGGATGCACCGGACCGCGCGCCGTGGTGCGCTCGGAGCGCGCGACGCGCGCCACCCGCGCCAGCTCGAACGGCACGAGCCGGTCCTCGATGGCCGCGCCGATCGATCCGTATCCCACGATGAGGACGTTCTTGTCGGCGAGCGCGGGCCGGAACCCGCCGAGCCACTCCCCCCGGTCCTGCGCGCGGACGAAGTCGGGGATCCCGCGCAGCGAGGCCAGGATCAGCGTGAGGGTGAGCTCTGCGGTGCTGGCCTCGTGCACCCCGCGCGCGTTGCACAGCCGCACGCCCGGACGCAGGTGCCGCAGCCCGGGCTCCACGTGGTCGATCCCGGCGGAGAGGGTCTGCACGACCTGTACGTGGCTCATCTCCGGCATGGGGCGCACGCACAGCGGGCTGGGCTTCATGTAGGGGACGACGTAGAAGGCGCAGTCCGCCGGGTCCGCGGGGAAGTTCTCCTCGCCGTTCCAGAAGCGGTAGCCGGGCCCCTCGGGGAGCCCCTCGATCTCGTCCGGCGGGATGGGCAGCCACACGTCAGCAGTCATGCTCTGGAGGCTATGTCAGTCGCCTGCGACGGCAGAGGTTAGGTTGGGGTGGCCGGAACAGGGAGGGTCACGACCAGGTGGAGCGCAGGACGATCGGCGCGGCGGCGCTCGCGGTGGGGGCCGTCGGACTCGGGTGCATGCCGATGAGCTGGGCTTACAGCACGTCGCGACAGCGTGGTGACGAGTCGCTCAGGGCGGTGCACCGGGCGCTCGACCTCGGCGCGTCCCTGCTGGACACGGCCGACATGTACGGCCCCTTCACCAACGAACTGCTGGTGGGGCGCGCGTTGAAGGAGCGGCGGTCCGATGCGTTCGTGTCGACGAAGGTCGGGCTGCTCGTGGGCGACCAGCACATCGTCGCCAACGGCCGCCCGGGGTATGTGAAACGTGCCTGCGACGCCTCGCTGCGGCGCCTCCAGACGGACGTCATAGACCTCTACCAGCTGCACCGGGCCGACCCGGAGGTGCCCGTCGAGGAGACGTGGGGCGCGATGGCGGAGCTCGTCCGGGCCGGGAAGGTGCGGTCGTTGGGCCTGTGCGCGGTCGGCGCGCGGGCCGGCCGCCGCACCGGTGCCCGGCTGCACGACGCGACGATCCGGCAGCTGGAGCGGGTGCAGCAGGTCTTCCCGGTGAGCGCGGTGGAGGCGGAGCTGTCGGTGTGGTCGCCGGAGGCGCTGGAGATCCTGCTGCCGTGGTGCGAGACGCGGGGCGTCGGCTTCCTCGCCGCGATGCCGCTCGGCAACGGCTTCCTGACCGGCAGGCTGCGGCCCGGCGCGGGCTTCGAGGCGGACGACCTGCGGGCCCGGCACCCCCGCTTCACGGCCGAGATGATGGCAGCGAACCAGCCGATCGTCGCGGGCCTGCGCCGCGTGGCCCGCCGCCACGGCGAGCACATCAGGCCCGCCCAGGTCGCCCTGGCCTGGGTCCTTGCCCAGGGTCCGCACGTGGTCCCGGTCCCGGGCACGAAGCAGGAGCGCTGGGTCGCGGAGAACGCGTCCGCGACGAATCTGCGGCTGACTCCGGAAGACCTGCGGGAAGTGGCACTGCTGCCCCGGGCACAGGGGTCGTGGGACTGAGCGGGGTCCGGCCCCTGGGGCGTTCGGGGCAAATCCGCTCAGGGCCCCCCTGTTGGCGCTTCGGGGTTCGTTGATCGGGAACTCGGGAGGCGCGAGCGGTGTATGACAGGTAGAACCCGCCGCGTCGAAGGGACCATGATCGTGCAACGTCGAGCCGTGCCGGCCGTGTTGGCCGCCGCCGCGCTTCTGCTGACGGCCGGCTGCTCCTCCGACGGCGGAGGATCGTCCGGCTCGGACGAGGGTGCCTCCCCCAGCCGTACGACACCGCAGTCCTCCGCACCGACGCGGCAGGCCGCCGAAGAGACACCTCCCGCCAAGGGCTCGGTGAAGGTGCTGCGCACCGTCGCCGAGGGCCTGGACTCCCCCTGGGGCCTCGCTCCGCTGCCGGGCGGCGGCCTGCTCGTCTCCTCCCGGGACGACGGGACGATCGTCCGGGTGGACGAGAAGACCGGCAAGAAGACCGAGCTGGGCGAGGTGCCGGGCGTATCGGCCGCCGGCGAGGGCGGCCTGCTCGGCATCGCCCTGTCGCCCGACCACGCCTCGGACCACATGATCTACGCGTACTTCACCTCGGCCTCGGACAACCGCATCGTCCGCGTGCTGTACGACGAGAAGAAGCCCGCCGGCGAGCAGCTCGGCGCTCCCGACACGATCTTCAAGGGCATCCCCAAGGGCTTCATCCACAACGGCGGCCGGATCGAGTTCGGCCCCGACAAGATGCTCTACGTCGGCACCGGCGAGAGCGGCGACACCGGGCTGTCCCAGGACAAGGACTCCGTGGGCGGCAAGATCCTGCGCCTGACCCCGGAGGGCGAGCCGGCGCCGGGCAACCCGTTCCCCGACTCGCCGGTGTACTCGTACGGTCACCGCAATGTGCAGGGCCTCGCCTGGGACACCAAGCAGCGGCTCTTCGCCTCGGAGTTCGGCCAGGACACCTGGGACGAGCTCAACGCGATCAAGCCGGGCGACAACTACGGCTGGCCTCGGGCCGAGGGCAAGTCCGGCGACGGGCAGTTCCACAACCCGGTCGACCAGTGGAGCACCGCCGAGGCCTCCCCCAGCGGCATCGCCTACGCCGAGGGCTCGATCTGGATGGCGGGCCTGCGCGGCAAGCGGCTGTGGCGCATCCCGCTGAACGGCACGCAGGCCTCGGCCGACCCGCAGGCCTTCCTGGAGGACGAGTACGGCCGGCTGCGCACCGTCGTCCCGGCGGGCGGCGACCGGCTGTGGCTCGTGACCAGCAACACGGACGGCCGGGGCAGTGCGAAGGACGGCGACGACCGGATCCTCGAGGTGCGGGTGCAGTAGCCGCCTCCGGGTGGCGGGCCTAGTCCTCGTGGTCTTCCGGCTGCGGCGGGCGTACGACGACCTTCCCGGACGTCAGGTCTATCGGCCCGCGTCCGGGATCGCCGTCCCCGGCGTCCTCGCGGGTCAGTTCCAGGCGGTTCTGCTCGTCTCGGGTGTGCTTGCGGCCGGGCGAGAACAGTTCCTCGAACGCGTTGAACACGGTGCCTCCCTCGGCCACGACATCAGCGACGTCCCTTACAGCGTATGCCTCAGCCCGCCGACCCGGGTATGAGTGATTCGGCCGGAAACAGCCCCAGCCGGTGCGCCACCGCCGCCGCCTCGCCGCGCCCGGAGACGCCGAGCTTCGCCAGGATGTTGGAGACGTGGACGCTCGCGGTCTTCGGGGAGATGAACAGTTCCTCCGCTATCCGGCGGTTGGTGTGACCGACGGCGACCAGGCGCAGCACGTCCCGTTCCCGGCTGGTGAGGCCGAGGGCCTCGGCGGGGTCGGCGGGCGCGAGGGCCGCTTCCGAGGCGGGCGTGAGCGGGAGGCGGGCTCGCTGGGCGAGCGCGGTGGAGGCGTCGGCGAGGGGCCCGGCGGCGAGGTGGCGGGCGGCGGCGTGGGCGAGGCGCAGCAGCTCCGTGGCACGGTCGCGCTCGTCCTCGGCGCCGCCCGCCAGCAGGGACTCGGCCAGGCGGTACCGGACGCGGGCGAGGTCGTAGGGCCGCTCCAGGGGTTCGAAGGCGGTGACCACCTCCGACCAGGTGTCCGGGGTGCTCCGGCCCTCGGCGCGGTGGAGTTCGGCGCGGACCCACAGTTCGTGGGCGAGCCAGACGGGGGCATTGGTGGTGAGGCGCTTCGCGGTCCTCAAGATGCCGTCCAGGGCCTCCTCGCGGCCGTCCCGCGCGGCGGGCAGCGCCCGGGCGTCGGCCTCCGCGGTGGCCGCTTCGAGCAGCAGCGGCCAGGCGTAGCGCTGGGTGCCGGGCGGGAAGCCGGAATCCAGGGCGCGGGCCAGTTCGGCGCGGGCGTCGGGGAGGCGGCCCTCGGCGACGGCGACGGCGATGGTGAGACAGGAGACCGGGAGGTCGTGCTGTGGCATGGGGTCGTGCGGGCCGTAGGCGGCGCGGCCCTCGGCGAGGTGGCGGGCGGCCTCGGGCACCTGGCCGCGGGCGAGTGCGAGGAACGCCAGGCTGTTGGCTCCCGACCCGTGCGGCCCTGCCGTCTGCCCACGCCGCTGGGCGTTGCCGGCGGCCTCGGCGGCCTCGTCCCAGCGGCCCAATGAGATGAGCGACTCCGCGAGGTTGCTCCAGATCCAGGCCTCGGCGTCCCGCAGGCCCATCGCCCCGGTGAGCCGCAGGCCCTCGCGCAGGATGCCGACGGACTCCTCGGAGCGGCCGACGCCTTCGAGGGCGGAGGGCAGGTTCACATGGCTGCGGCCCACGATCGACGCGAGGCCCCGGGCGACCACCTCGTCCCTGACCTCGTACATGTGCGCGAGCCCGGCCTCGATCTGCCCGGCGTCGACCATGAGTCCGCCGAGGGTGAGCCGGGCGTTGGACTCGATGTCGTCGGCGCTCACCATGCGCGCGTACTCGACGGCCCGCTCGGCGGCCGTCAGGGCCTCGGGGCCGGGCTCATGGAGCATCGACCAGTGGGCGGCCATGGCGAGCACCTCGGCGTGCACCTCGGACGGCGGCAGGCCCCGGACCAGCTCCTGCGCGGTGGCGATCTCCTTCCAGCCGTCGCCCCGGGCGAGCCCCTGCACCAGCCGGGAGCGCTGGATCCAGAACCAGGCGGCGCGCAGGGGGTCGTCCTCGTCGTCCAGCAGGCGCAGCGCCCGTTTGGTGATCATCAGGGCGCGCTCGCGCTCCCCGCAGAGCCGTCCGGCCACGGCCGCCTCGGCCAGCAGGTCGAGATGGCGCAGCGCGGTGGTGGCAGGGTCGCAGCCGCAGGGAGGGTAGACCTCGGCGTAGTCGACGGGGCGCAGGGTCCGGCGCACGGCGTCGGGGGCGGTGTCCCAGAGCTCCATCGCCCTTTCCAGCAGCCGCAGTTGCTCGGAGTAGGCGTGGCGGTGGCGGGCTTCGACGGCGACGTCGAGGACGGCGGGCAGCGCCTTGGCGGGGTCGTGGGCGTGGTACCAGTAGCTGGCCAGGCGGGCCGCGCGCTGATCGGCGGGGACCAGGGTCGGGTCGGTCTCCAGGGATTCGGCGTAGCGGCGGTTGAGGCGGGAGCGCTCGCCCGGGAGCAGGTCGTCGCTGACGGCCTCGCGGACCAGGGAGTGGCGGAAGCGGTAGCCGTCGCCGCCGGGTGCGGGGGCGAGGATGCTGGCGTTCACGGCGGCCCGCAGCGCCTCGATGAGGTCGTCCTCGGCGAGCCGGGCGACGGCGGCCAGCAGCCGGTACTCGACCGTGGAGCCGCCCTCGGCGACGACCCGGGCGACCTGCTGGGCGGCCTCCGGCAGCCCCTCCACGCGGACGAGCAGCAGGTCGCGCAGGGAGTCGGTCAGGCCCGTGCGGCAGCCCTCGTGGGCGGCGACGGCGAGTTCCTCGACGAAGAAGGCGTTGCCGTCGGAGCGTTCGAAGATCGCGTCGATCCGGTCCGGGTCGGGTTCGTACGCGAGGATGCCGGCGACCTGGCGGCACACCTCCTCGCGGTTGAACCGGGCGAGTTCGAGGCGGCGGACGGTGCGGAGCCGGTCGAGTTCGGCGAGCAGGGGCCGCAGCGGATGGCGGCGGTGGATGTCGTCGGAGCGGTAGGTGGCGAGGACGACGAGGCGGCCGGTGCGCAGGGTGCGGAAGAGGTAGGAGAGCAGGTGGCGGGTGGAGGCGTCGGCCCAGTGCAGGTCCTCCAGGGCGAGGACGACCGTGTGGTCGGCGGTGACGCGCTCCAGCAGGCGTGCGGTGAGTTCGAAGAGGCGGGCCATGCCGTCCTCGTCGTGCCGGGCCTCGCGCGCGGCCGACGTGCCGATCTCGGGGAGCAGCCGGGCAAGTTCCTCCTCCTGCCCGGCCGCCGCGGCGGCGAGTTGCCCGGGCAGCTCTCGGCGCAGCGCACGCAGCGCGGTGGAGAACGGCGCGAACGGCAGCCCGTCGGCGCCGATCTCGACGCAGCCGCCGAGCGCGACGACGGCGCCCCGGCGGCGGGCGGCGCCGGCGAACTCCTCGACGAGCCGGGTCTTGCCGACTCCGGCCTCGCCGCCGATGAGCAACGCCTGCGGCTCGCCGCCGCCGGCACCTGCGAGCACCTCGTCCAGCGTGCCCAACTCGGCAGCCCGGCCTACGAACACGGGACTGACGGACCTGGTCTCCACGGCCCCGAGCATCGCATGCGGGTCTGACACCGCGGCACCGGTTTTCCGACGTCCGGCCAGGACACCGGCTGCCGCCGCCTCCACCCCCGCCTCCGGACGGACGGCCACGGGACCGGCCGCGGCCTCGGCCTCCGTACGGACGGCCACGGCTCTGGACGGTCCCGCCCCGGTGTTCACGCGGCCCGGGTGGACCGGGTTCGGCGCAAGCCGCGGCTATGGCTTTCGTGCTCGGCGGAGCCGTCGGCCGCTTCGCGGCGGGCGGCGCGGCGGGCCCTGGCTGCCTCGCGGACCAGGCGTTCGTGGTCGGCCCGGCGGATGAGGTCGGCGGTGCGCATCTGCTGGAGCTCGTACTCGTACATGGCGTGTCCTTGGTGAGAGGTCGGGCGAGAGGGACTTCGCTTTCTGCGATGCCTTCACCTTCGTCTCCCAGGCGGGGCGGCCACATCGGGAGAGTTCCGCATCTTCGGCGGCGGTCGGGGCCTTAGACACGGCTGAGGGGCCCCAGGGGCTCCGTAAGGTGCTTACGGAACTCCTAAGACCCCTCAGGACCTGCGACGACTCAGCTCGCGGACGGCAGTCCGAGCAGGATGCCGGTGTACTTGAGGACGGCCAGGAACAGGCCGATGACACCGAGCGAGACGCCCGCCCAGGCGACGGACTTGATCCAGGGGGCCTGGATCCTGCCGGGTGTGCCGAACGCGGGCCGGGCCAGCGTCACGACGCCGACGACCAGCGCGAGCGGCGCGAACAGTCCGCCCCACAGGGCGGTGGCCTGCCAGGCGTCGCCGTAGACGGCCTGGATCTGCTGGGCCACGCCCGCGTTCTGCGCGGTCTCCAGCTGGCCGACCAGGTTCTGGCGCGCTGCGGCGATCGTGCCGACCCAGCTGCCGGTGAGCGAGACGACGCCCAGCGCGGCGGAGACCACGGCGGCGGCGCCCTGACCGACGCCGGGGGCCCCCTCCTCCTTGGTCTCGGTGACCTCGGCCTCGGCCGGGACCTCGGTCTTGGCCGGGACCTCGGTCTTGGTCGCCTCGTCGGACTCGGTGGTGTCCACCGCCTTCTCTTCGGTCGTGGCCTCGGTGGCCTTGGTCTCGTCCACTGCGTTCGTTGCCATGTTTCGCACCGTAAGGTCGCTGTCTGAGAAGTCTCTTAATGATCGTTGTGAGCGGCACGCGCGCGTGCGGCACGCCACTCGGGCGCCAGCACCGACCAGACTTCGAGATCGTGCCGTACGCCACGATAGGGGTGGGCCTCGCGCCGCACACCGTCGCGGGTCATACCGAGGCGCTGGGCCACCTTGAGGCTCGGCTGGTTGCCCGAGGCGGCGACCCACTCGATCCGGTGAATGCCGCGCTCTTCGACCGCCCAGTCGATGAGGATGCGCATCGCCCGGGTGACCAGACCACGTCCGGTCCCGGCGGGCTCCAGCCAGCAGCCGACCTCGCAGTTGCCGGTGGCGGCGTCGAAGTTCAGGAACAGCACGCCGCCCACGAGCTTGCCGTTCAGCCACAGGCCGTGCAGCGAGCGGGTGTCGGCGGCGCGCATGTCGGCGTACCGCTGGAGCATGACCCGGGCGGACTCCACGTCCGTCTCCTGCGACCCGAAGTTGATGAACTGTCCGATGAAGTCCCTGCCCCGCTCCAGATGCGCGAAGAACTCCTCGGCGTGCCAGGGCTCGAGGGGCCTCAGCTCGGCGTCGTCACCCAGGGATATCGCGTACATCCCGCTGCCGCTCCTCCTCCGCCAGGACGTCCGCCACCTCGGCGTCCGTCGCGGCGGCCAGCCTCTCATGGGCGGCCCGGGCCTCGGGCGGTTCGATGCTGATCCGCGGCAGGCGCTTGTCGAGCCAGCGGGGCAGCCACCAGTTGGCGCCGCCGAGCATGTGCATCAGGGCGGGGACGAGGAGCGTCCGCAGCACGAAGGCGTCCAGGGCGACGGCTGCGGCCAGGGCGATGCCGAACATGGCGATCACGCGGTCGCCGCTGAGGACGAAGGCCAGGAAGACGGAGATCATGATGACCGCCGCCGAGTTGATCACCCGGCTGGTCTCGGCGAGGCCGACCCGCACGGCACGCCGGTTGTCGCCGGTCTCCAGCCACTCCTCGTACATCCGGCTGACCAGGAACACCTGGTAGTCCATGGAGAGGCCGAAGAGCACCGACACCATGATCACGGGCAGGAAGGGCTCGATGGGGCCCGCACTGCCGAGGCCGAGCAGTTCGCTGCCCCAGCCCCACTGGAACATCGCGACCACCACCCCGAAGGCGGAGGCCACGGCGGCGACGTTCATCGCGGCGGCCTTCAGCGGGATGCCGATCGACCGGAAGGCGAGCAGGAGCAGCAGACAGCCCAGGCCGATGACGACCCCGACGAAGACGGGCAGCTTGGAGACGATGACGTCGGCGAAGTCGTCGTAGCCGGCCGTCATACCGCCGACCTGCACGTCGAGCGAGGTACCCGCCTCGGCGCGCGGCAGCACCTCGTCGCGCAGCCGGTCGACGAGGTCGCTGGTCTGCTGCGACTGCGGCGAGGACTCCGGTACGACGGTCAGGTACGCCGTGTGACCGCCGGAGTCGAAGGTCACCGGGGTGACGGAGGCGACGCCGTCGGTGGCGCGGAGCGTGCCGTCGAGGTTGTCCAGGGCGAGCTTGTCCTCGGCTCCGTCGACCTTCGTGACGAGGGTGAGCGGGCCGTTCACGCCGGGCCCGAACCTCCCCCACTCTCGGCCGCGCTCGAGCGGGAGGTGCCCCCGGCCAGGAGGTCGTAGGCCTGGCGGGTGGTGGCCGTCTTCGGGTCGTTGCCCTGGTCGGAGGTGCCCAGGTGCAGGGAGAACGTGGGCAGCGCGAGGACGGCCATGACGACCAGGGCGATGGCGCCGAGCACCTTGGGGTGGCGCTCCACGAACGCCGACCAGCGGGCGGCGAAGCCGGTGGGCAGTTCCGGTTCGGGCCCGTGCTCCGCCAGGCGGCGGCGTTCGCGGCGGCTGAGCGCGCGCATGCCGATGAAGGAGAGCAGGGCGGGCAGCAGAGTCACGGAGGCCGCGACGGTCAGGACCACGGTCAGACTGGCCGCGATGGCGACGCCGTTGAGGAAGCTCAGCCGGAGGATCAGCATGCCCAGCAGGGCGATGCAAACGGTGGCACCCGCGAATACGACCGCGCGTCCCGTGGTCGCGACGGCGTTCTTGGCCGCCTCGGTGACCGACAGCCCGCGTTTCAGCCCGCGCCGGTGTCGCGTCACGATGAACAGCGCGTAGTCGATGCCGACGCCGAGCCCGATCAGCATGCCGAGCATGGGCGCGAAGTCGGCGACGGTCATCGCGTGCCCGAGCAGCACGATCCCGGCGTAGGCGGTGCCGACGCCGACCAGTGCGGTGGCGATGGGCAGCAGGGAGGCGGCGAGCGAGCCGAAGGCGAGGAACAGCACGACCGCGGCGACGACCACGCCGACGATCTCGGCGACGTGCCCGCCGGAGGACTGGGTGAGCGCGACGGCACTGCCGCCCAGCTCCACCTGGAGCCCGTCGGTCTGCGCGCTCTTCGCGGTGTCGACGACGGCCTGGGCCTCGCCCTGGCCGATGTCCTCGGCCTGGTCGTCGAAGGTGACCGTGGCGTACGCCGTACGGGCGTCCGCGCTGATCCGGCCGGTGCCCGGCCCGTCGTAGGGGCTGGTCACGGAGGCCACGCCGGGCAGGTTCTCGACGCGGTCCAGGGTGCGGGTCATCGCCTGCTCGACGTCGGCGGCGCGGACGGTGCCGGACGTGGTGTGCCAGACGACGGTGTCGCTGTCACCGCCGAGCTGCGGGAAGCCCTCGTGCAGCAGCTGGGTGGCGCGGCCCGACTCGGTGCCGGGGACCTGGTAGTCGTTGGAGTACGCGGAGCCCGCGACGGCGGCGCCCGCGGCGACCCCTGCGCAGGCGAGGAGCCACAGCAGAACGGTGACCAGACGGCGTTGGACACACCAGCGTGCGAGGGCTGCCACGAAACGTGCTCCCAGGGTTACTTTTTTTGGATCTTTGACCGGGAGCAGTCGTCCATGAACTGAACAGCCCGCAAAGAACGCATGAGCAATGCGGAATCACTCTTACAGGCACACGAGATCATTTGTCGCTTTCGTGGGCTTATTCACAGCGGGCGCGATCAGTCGAACTGGTCCCCCAGCGCCATCACCATCGTCCCCGCGATCAGCAGCCACAGCGCCCGCCGGGTGCGTCCCCGGGAGCCCAGTACGGCGGCGAGGGCGCACACGGCGGCCCCGCTCGCGTAGGCGGCGGGGACGAGCGCGGTCACGGGGCGGGTGAGGCGGAGCAGCGACGCGGCCAGTCCCGCGAAAGTCAGCAGGGCCCCGGTCCCGGCGGCGGTCCAGCGGGCCCGCCGCGCGTCCTCGGCCGGATCGTCGTCATCCTGCTCTTCGGCCGCCTCCGCGTCCGGCGCGTCCGTTGTCTCTGATTCCGTCGTCTCTGAGTCCGTCGTCTCCGAGTCCGTCGTCCCCGAGTCCGCTATCTCTGGATCGGTGTCGGAATCAGCGCGTCCACTCATGGCCGAGACGGTAGCGCGTCGGCCGGAAGAATCCGGGTGCGGGGCCGCCGGGCCACCTGTTAGCCTCCGCCGGTCCGAGGAAACGCCCGCGGCACCCCCCACCGCCCGGCCGAAGCAGGTGCATTGTTTGACGGTCCGCCCGAGCTCCGACGCATCCCCTTCCTTCCTCAAGGACTCAAGGAGCCCGTTCACCGATGTCGGACATCACTTCCCGGACCCCGAACGACCCCCTCTCTGACCGCACCCGCCACCCCCGCTACCCCCGCAGCAACCGCTACGACGCCCGCTGGACCATCGACAACCAGATGGGCCCGCACGCGCTGTGGCTGCTGGAGTGGCTGGCCCCCGCTCTGGGGCTCGACACCCTGAGCCCCGGCTCCCGCGTGCTCGACCTGGGCTGCGGACGCGCCATGACGTCGGTCTTCCTCGCCAAGGAGTACGACGTTCAGGTCACCGCCGCCGACCTGTGGGTCAAGCCCGGCGAGAACGCCCCGCGCATCGCCGAGGCGGGCGTGGCCGACCGTGTCCTGCCCGTGCACGCCGAAGCGCACGACCTGCCGTTCGGCGAGGGCGGCTTCGACGCGATCGTCTCCATCGACGCCTACCAGTACTTCGGCACGAACGACCTGTACCTGCCCGAGGTGACGCGGCTGCTGAAGCCCGGCGGGCGGATCGGTGTCGTCGTACCGGCGCTGCGCGAGGAGATCGACGGCGTCGAGCCGCCGGAGCACCTCAAGCCGTTCTGGGACCCCGGATTCTGGTGCTTCCACACCGCCGCCTGGTGGCGGCGCCACTGGACCCGCAGCGGGGCCGTGGAGGTCGAGACGGCCGACTGGCTCGAGGACGGCTGGCGCGACTGGCTGCGCTGGTGCGAGGTCGTCGCCGACGAGCACACGGACGAGTGGCACATCCGGATGGCCGGCCAGTGCGCCGAGATGCTGCGTCTCGACCAGGGCGGCACGCTGGGCTTCGTCCGGGTCGTGGGACGCCGCCCGTAGAACACACGCGCAGGGGGGATGCACCGGGTTCGGTGCATCCCCCCTGTCGGGTCCGCGGATGTCAGCCCTCGCTGACGCCCAGCTTCTGAAGGATCAGCTCCTTCACGCGGGCCGCGTCGGCCTGGCCGCGCGTGGCCTTCATGACCGCGCCGACCAGGGCGCCGGCCGCGGCCACCTTGCCGCCGCGGATCTTGTCCGCGACGCCCGGGTTGCCGGCGATGGCCTCGTCGACGGCCGTGCCCAGCGCGCCCTCGTCGGAGACGACCTTCAGACCGCGCTTGTCGACGACCTCGTCCGGGGTGCCTTCGCCCGCGAGGACGCCTTCGATGACCTGCCGGGCCAGCTTGTCGTTCAGGTCGCCCTTCGCGACCAGCTCGGTGACCCGGGCGACCTGCTCCGGCGTGATCGCCACCTCGTCGAGCGCCTTGCCCGACTCGTTGGCGCTGCGGGCCAGCTCGCCCATCCACCACTTGCGGGCGGAGGCCGCGTCGGCCCCGGCCTCGATGGTGGCGACGATGGGCTCCAGCGCACCGGCGTTGAGGATCGCCTGCATGTCGACGGCCGAGATGCCCCACTCCTCACGGAGCCGGCTGCGGCGGACCAGCGGCAGCTCGGGCAGCCCGGCCCGCAGCTCCTCGACCCACTCGCGCGACGGGGCCACCGGCACGAGGTCGGGCTCCGGGAAGTACCGGTAGTCCTCGGCCTCCTCCTTCACCCGGCCCGAGGTCGTCGACCCCGTGTCCTCGTGGAAGTGCCGGGTCTCCTGGATGATCGTGCCGCCGCTGCCCAGCACGGCGGCGTGCCGCTGGATCTCGTAGCGGGCCGCGCGCTCCACGGACCTGAGCGAGTTCACGTTCTTCGTCTCGGAACGCGTGCCGAACTTCTCGGTGCCGTTCGGACGCAGCGACAGGTTCACGTCGCAGCGCATCTGGCCCATCTCCATACGGGCCTCGGAGACGCCGAGCGCCTTGATGAGCTCGCGCAGCTCACGGACGTAGGCCCGCGCGACCTCGGGGGCACGCTCGCCCGCGCCCTCGATCGGCTTGGTGACGATCTCGATGAGCGGGATGCCCGCGCGGTTGTAGTCGAGCAGGGAGTGGGACGCGCCGTGGATACGGCCGGTGGCGCCGCCGACGTGCGTCGACTTGCCGGTGTCCTCCTCCATGTGGGCGCGCTCGATCTCCACGCGGAAGGTCTCGCCGTCCTCCAGCTGCACGTCGAGGTAGCCGTTGAAGGCGATCGGCTCGTCGTACTGGGAGGTCTGGAAGTTCTTCGGCATGTCCGGATAGAAGTAGTTCTTCCGGGCGAAGCGGCACCACTCGGCGATCTCGCAGTTCAGCGCGAGGCCGATCTTGATCGCGGACTCGACGCCGGTCGCGTTGACGACCGGGAGCGCGCCGGGCAGGCCGAGGCAGACGGGACAGGTCTGCGCGTTGGCGTCCTGGCCGAGCGTGGTCGAACAGCCGCAGAACATCTTGGTCTTGGTGCCGAGTTCGACATGAACCTCGAGGCCCATGACGGGGTCGTACGACGCCAGCGCGTCCTCGTACGACACCAGGTCGGTCGTGGTGGTCACGGTGAAACTTCCCTCTCAGCCCAGCAGGACGTCGTCGTCGCCCAGCCGCTTCAGCTCGCGGTAGAGGATGGCGAGGCCGGTGACGATGGCGACGGCGGACACGGTGGCGTCGATCAGGACCAGCGTGTCCTGCTCGGCGCGGGCCTTCTTCAGCCGCTTGGCGACGCCGATCGCGCCGAACGCGGTCCCGGCGATGGACAGGTACGTGCCGGACTTGGACTTCTTGAAGCCCTTGGCCTTGGTCAGTGCGCTCACAGCGACGGAGCCTCCTCGATCAGCGGGTGGCCCCACTTTTCCACGAAGGCGGCCTCGACGGCGGCGCCCACCTTGTAGAGGCGGTCGTCCTTCATGACCGGGGCGATGATCTGCAGGCCGACCGGGAGGTTGTCCTCCGGGGCGAGACCGCACGGCAGCGACATGGCCGCGTTGCCCGCCAGGTTGGTCGGGATGGTGCACAGGTCGGCGAGGTACATCGCCATCGGGTCGTCGGCGCGCTCGCCGATCGCGAAGGCGGTGGTCGGGGTCGTCGGCGAGACGATGACGTCGACCTGCTCGAACGCCTTGTCGAAGTCCTGCTTGATGAGCGTGCGGACCTTCTGGGCGCTGCCGTAGTACGCGTCGTAGTAGCCGCTCGACAGGGCGTACGTGCCGAGCATGATGCGGCGCTTGACCTCGGGGCCGAAGCCGGCCTCACGGGTGAGGGAGGTGACCTCCTCGGCGGAGTGCGTGCCGTCGTCGCCGGTCCGCAGGCCGTAGCGCAGGCCGTCGAAGCGGGCGAGGTTGGAGGAGCACTCGGACGGCGCGATCAGGTAGTACGCCGACAGCGCGAGGTCGAAGGACGGGCAGTCCAGCTCGACGATCTCGGCGCCCAGCTCCTTCAGCAGCGCGACGGACTCGTCGAAGCGCTGGATGACGCCGGCCTGGTAGCCCTCGCCGCGGAACTGCTTGACGACGCCGACGCGCATGCCCTCGACGCTGCCGTTGCGGGCGGCTTCGACGACCGCCGGGACGGGCTCGTCGATGGAGGTCGAGTCGAGCGGGTCGTGCCCGGCGATGACCTCGTGCAGCAGGGCGGCGTCCAGGACCGTGCGGGCGCAGGGACCGCCCTGGTCGAGGGAGGAGGAGAAGGCGACCATGCCGTAGCGGGAGACCGCGCCGTACGTCGGCTTCACGCCGACCGTGCCGGTGACGGAGGCGGGCTGGCGGATGGAGCCGCCGGTGTCGGTGCCGATGGCGAGCGGGGCCTGGAAGGAGGCGAGCGCGGCGGACGAACCGCCACCGGAGCCGCCGGGGATCTTGGTGAGGTCCCAGGGGTTGCCGGTCGGGCCGTAGGCGCTGTTCTCCGTGGTGGACCCCATGGCGAACTCGTCCATGTTGGTCTTGCCGAGGATGACGACGTCGGCGGCCTTCAGGCGCTGGGTGACGGTCGCGTCGTACGGCGGGATCCAGCCCTCGAGGATCTTCGAACCGACGGTCGTCGGGCATGCCCTCGGTGGTGAAGATGTCCTTCAGCGCGAGGGGAACGCCGGCCAGCGGACCGAGCTTCTCGCCCCTTGGCCCGCTTCTCGTCGACGGCACGGGCCTGGGCGAGAGCGCCCTCGCGGTCCACGTGCAGGAAGGCGTGCACCTTCTCGTCGACGGCCTCGATTCGGGCCAGGTGGGCCTCGGTGACCTCGACGGCCGTGAGTTCGCCGGAGGCGATCTTCGCGGCGGTCTCGGCGGCCGTGAGCTTGATGATGTCCGTCATGACTTCTTAGTCCTCCCCCAGGATCTGCGGCACCTTGAAACGCTGCTGCTCCTGGGCCGGGGCGCCGGAGAGCGCCTGCTCGGGGGTGAGCGACGGACGGACCTCGTCCGCCCGCATGACGTTCGTCAGCGGGAGCGGGTGCGAGGTCGGCGGTACGTCTTGGTCGGCGACCTCGCTGACGCGGGCGACCGCGCCGATGATGTCGTCCAGCTGTCCCGCGAAGTGGTCGAGCTCTTCGGGCTTCAGCTCCAGACGCGCCAGCCGGGCGAGGTGGGCGACCTCCTCGCGCGTGATGCCAGGCATGCAGCGATCCTCTGGGGTGGTGAGTGAGTGTGGTTTGGCCCAATCCTATGGGGCAGGAGGCCATGCCCGTGAAACGGTTTCGCGGGTACCCGCGCCCCGGCCCCGCCAGGGCGCTTCAGGTACGGAACCTAGCCGACCCGGCCCGAGTCGTCCGCCGTCGCCGCCGGCAGGGCGGCCCGGGGCCGCTGCCAGCCGCGGGAGCCCCGTGCCCGAAGCCAGGCCGTGGTCTCCTCGGGGGGCATCGCCGCGGCGACCAGCCAGCCCTGTACGGCGTCGCAGCCGAGGTCGCGCAGGCGTTCCCAGGTCTCGTCGTCCTCGACGCCCTCGGCGACGACGAGCAGGCCGAGGGAGTGCGCGAGGTCGACCGTGCAGCGCACGATCTCCGCGTCCTCGGTGTCGACCGCGAGCCGGGCCACGAACGAGCGGTCGATCTTCAGCTCGCTGACCGGGAGCCGGCGCAGGTGCACGAGCGAGGAGTAACCCGTGCCGAAATCGTCCAGGGACATCTTCACGCCGTGCCCGGTCAGCGCGTTGAGGGTGTCGGCGGCGCGCTGCGGGTCCTCCAGGAGGACGTGTTCCGTGATCTCCAGTTGGAGCGCTCCCGCCGGGACGCCGTGCCGGGCCAGCCGGGCGGCGACGGAGCCCGCGAAACCGGGAGTGTGCACGTCACGCGGGGAGACGTTCACCGCGACCGGTACGAACAGGCCCTGGGCCCGCCAGCGCGCGACCTGGCCGAGCGCGGCCTCCAGGACGTACTCGGTGAGGTGGGGCATCAGGCCCGAGGACTCGGCGATCGCTATGAACTCGTCCGGCGGCACCTTGCCCCGCTCGGGGTGCACCCAGCGGACCAGGGCCTCCAGGCCGACGACCTGTCCGTCGAAGCGGACCTTCGGCTGGTAGTGCAGATGCACCTCGTGGGCTTCGAGGGCGCGGCGCAGATCGCCCAGCAGACCGAGTCGGTCGGGGGTGTTCGAGTCGCGCTTGGACTCGTAGACCTCCACGCCCGTACGGTCCCGCTTCGCCTGGTACATCGCCACATCCGCCCGCCGCAGCAGCCCTTCGGCGTCCAGGGCGTGGTCGGGGAAGACGGCGACTCCGGCGCTGGCCTCCAGAACGAGGGTGAGGCCGTCGAGGTCGAGGGGGGAGCTGAGAGCGGCGACCAGGTTGCGGGCGACCCGGGTCGCGGAGGTCGTGGAGTCGGCGACCGGGAGTAAGACGGCGAATTCGTCCCCGCCGAGCCGGGCGGCCTCCGCCCCGCGCGGCAGCGCCACCCGCAGCCGGTCGGCGATCTGCAGCAGCAGCCTGTCACCGGCCAGATGACCGAGCGTGTCGTTGACCGATCGGAACCGGTCGAGGTCGATCAGCATCAGGGCGGCGCGGGCGTTGATCCGCTCGGCGTCGTCCAGCGCGGTCCAGATGCGCTCCAGCAGCCACTGGCGGTTGGGCAGCCCGGTCAGCGGGTCGCGCAGCTGCTCCTCCGCACGGGCCCGGGCTATCCACAGGGTGGAGTCCAGGGCGATGAGGGGGATGGCGAACAGGGGCAGCAGGATCGGCTTGGCCGCGGCGACCACGCAGACGAGCGGCGCGATCCCCAGCAGCGCGACCGCGACCAGGCCTTGCCTGACCAGGGCGGTGCGGGCGACGGTGGGCAGCCCGGGGCGCGGGGCGTGCAGGTACCAGAGCAGGACGCGGGTGACCACCAGGTAGGCGGCGGCGACCAGGGCCACCTGGGGTGCGGTGGCGAGCGTCCAGGCCTCGGGGTCCGCAGGGAGACTCGACGGACGGCACGGTTGCCGAAGGCGGCGAGCACGAGGGCGCCGGCGCCGATGCCGAGGAGGTCGACCGCCCCGTGCAGCACGCCTTGGCGCCAGCGGTTGCGGCGGGCCACGCCGACCAGCACGACGACCGTGAGGCTGACCATGCCGGCCGGGACCCAGCCGTACAGCAGCAGCACGGCGAGGGTGAGGGCGGCGCCCGAGCCGGTGCCGCCCCACCAGCGGGAGCGGCCGAGCATGACGAGGTGGCCGACGATGATGCCGGTCAGCACGGCCAGCGCCCAGCCGGCCGTGCCGGACGGGAAGAGCGCGTGGCCGCCGGTGAAGGCGCGGTAGAAACCGGCGCCCAGGACGAACCCGGCCGCCGCGACGACCGCGGCGGGCAGCGCGGGCCAGGACTGGTGCTGTTCGGTGTCCGCGTCCTCGCCGGTCAGTCCGGGGGTGTGCTCGGTGGCCGGCTGTGCGGTGCCGCGGCAGTCCGCCGTGGCGCGTCCCCCGGCGGCGCGCCCGTCCGCGGTGTACTGTCCGACGGCGCGCACCGCCACGCCCGGACGCCCCGCCGGCCGTCCGGCCCCACGCACTGCACGCCATGCGACCGCGATGCGGCGCAGGCGCAGCCGTGAGCCCGGCACTGCGCTCTCGGTCGGTTCCATTCCCGTCCCTCTCACAGCCGGCGGTGCCCACGCCCCGCGGCCCGGTGCCCGACAACCCTTGGGCGGCCCGCGTTGGAAAACCCTTCCCCGCGCTCTGTGCGAGCACGAAGATGCCCCGACCGCAGCTGGGCACGGCAGGCGCACATCTCAACAGTAGGCCGCAGAAGGCTTCCACGGGCAGCGGTCGCGGATCGGTTGCCCGAATGCGCCCCGGCCACCCGTATGCATCTGGTATGCGCCGAACGGGTGGCCTTCAACCGCTACTCCTCGGCCGAAAGGGCGACTTCGGCAGCCGCATCCGGCCCCTGTTCCAGCAGGACGCCGAAACCCTCCTCGTTCAGGACCGGAACCTTCAGCTGCATCGCCTTGTCGTACTTCGATCCGGGGCTGTCACCCACCACGACGAACGACGTCTTCTTCGAAACCGAGCCGGTCACCTTCGCTCCGCGGCTCTGCAGCGCCTCCTTGGCGCCGTCCCGCGTGAAGTGTTCGAGGGTGCCGGTGACGACGACGGTGAGCCCTTCGAGCGGACGCGGCCCTTCGTCCTCGCCGGTGCTCTCCTCCTCCATGCGGACGCCGGCGGCCTTCCACTTGCGGATGATCTCGCGGTGCCAGTCCTCGGCGAACCACTGCTTGAGGGAGGCGGCGATGGTCGGGCCGACGCCCTCGGTGGCCGCCAGCTCCTCCTCCGTGGCCTGGTCGATGCGCTCGATCGAGCGGAACTCGCGGGCCAGCGCCTCGGCCGCGACCGGTCCGACGTGACGGATCGACAGGCTGGTGAGGATGCGGGCGAGCGGGCGCTGCTTGGCCGCCGCGATGTTCTCCAGCATGGCGAGCGCGTTCTTCCGGGGCTCGCCCTGCTGGTTGGCGAAGATCGTGGCGACCTTCTCCTCGCCGGTCTTCGGGTCGCGCTTGGGCAGACCGCTGTCCGGGTCGAGGACGTACGCCTTGATGGGCAGCAGCTGCTCGATGGTGAGGTCGAACAGGTCGCCCTCGTCGACCAGCGGCGGGTCCTTCGGCTCCAGCGGCGCGGTGAGGGCGGCCGCTGCCACATAGCCGAAGTGCTCGATGTCCAGCGCCTTGCGGCCCGCGAGATAGAACAGGCGCTCGCGCAACTGGGCCGGGCAGGTGCGGGCGTTCGGGCAGCGCAGGTCGACGTCGCCCTCCTTCATCGGCCGCAGCGCCGTACCGCACTCGGGGCACTCGCTCGGCATCACGAACTCGCGCTCGCTGCCGTCGCGCAGGTCGGCGACGGGCCCGAGGATCTCCGGGATGACGTCACCGGCCTTGCGCAGCACCACGGTGTCGCCGATGAGGACGCCCTTGGCCTTGACCACGTCCTGGTTGTGCAGCGTGGCGAACTCGACCTCGGAGCCCGCGACCGTGACCGGCTCGACCTGCGCGTACGGCGTGACCCGGCCCGTGCGGCCCACGCCCACGCGGATGTTGACGAGCTTGGTGTTGACCTCCTCCGGCGCGTACTTGTACGCGATGGCCCAGCGCGGCGCGCGCGAGGTGGAGCCGAGGCGGCCCTGGAGCGGGATCTCGTCGAGCTTGACGACGACGCCGTCGATCTCGTGCTCCACGGAGTGGCGGTTCTCGCCGAAGTACGCGATGAACTCCCGGACGCCGTCGAGGCCGTCGACCACCCGGTTGTGGCCGGAGGTGGGCAGGCCCCAGGTCTTCAGCAGGTCGTAGGCCTCGGAGAGGCGGGTCAGGCCGGTGAAGCCCTCCAGGGCGCCGATGCCGTGGACGACCATGTGCAGGGGGCGGGTGGCGGTGACGCGCGGGTCCTTCTGGCGCAGTGAACCGGCCGCCGCGTTGCGCGGGTTGGCGAAGGGCTTGTCGCCGGCCTCGACCAGGCGGGCGTTGAGCTCCTGGAACTTCTCCATCGGGAAGTAGACCTCGCCGCGGATCTCCACGAGGTCGGGGACGCGGTCGCCCTTGAGGCGGTCGGGGATCTCGGCGATGGTGCGGACGTTGGGCGTGATGTCCTCGCCGGTGCGGCCGTCGCCGCGGGTGGCCGCGCGGGTGAGACGGCCGTGCTCGTAGGTGAGGTTGACGGCGAGGCCGTCGACCTTCAGCTCGCACAGGAAGTGGTAGTCCTGCTCGCCCAGTTCCCTGGCGATGCGCTCCGCCCAGGCGGCCAGCTCCTCGTCGTTGAAGGCGTTGTCGAGGGAGAGCATGCGCTGGCGGTGCTCGACCGCCGTGAACTCCGTCTCGTAGGACCCGGCGACCTTCTGGGTCGGCGAGTCCGGGGTGCGCAGCTCCGGATACTCCTCCTCCAGCGCCTCCAGGGAGCGCAGCAGCTGGTCGAACTCCGCGTCGCTGACGACGGGAGCGTCCTTCACGTAGTACCGGAAGCGGTGCTCCTCGATCTGCTCAGCGAGGCGCGCGTGCTTCTCCCGTGCCTCGGCGGGCACCGTCGTCGTCTCCGCTTGCTTGTCGCCGGCCACCGTGTCGTCCTCCCGTTACTCTGGGTTGTCCGCGAGGGATCTCGCCGCCCGGGCGCAGTGGGCGAGAGCCGTGCGCGCGTACTCCGGGGAGGCCCCCGCGAGTCCGCACGACGGCGTGACCGTGACCGCCTCCGCGAGAAGCCCCGGTGACAGCCCCAGCCTGCGCCACAGCGTCCTGACACCCATGACGCTACCGGCAGGGTCTGACAATGGGCCGTCCGTGCCCGGGACGACACCGGTGAAGAGCCGGGTGCCGGCCTCCACCGCCTCGCCGATCGCGTCGTCGTCACGCTCGGTGAGCAGCGAGAAGTCGAAGGAGACGGCCGCCGCGCCCGCCCGGCGCAGCAGGGCGAACGGGACGTCCGGTGCGCAGGAGTGGACCACGACGGGGCCGTCGGCGTGCACCCCGACGACGTCGCGCAGCGTCGGCCTCGACGACCTGCCGGTCGACGGCGCGGTGGGTGCGGTAGCCGCTGGCGGTCTTCACCTGGCCGCGCAGGACGGCGGTGAGGGAGGGCTCGTCGAGCTGGAGGACGAGCTGGGCGCCGGGGATGCGCCGCCGGACCTCGGCCAGGTGCAGGCGCAGTCCCTCGGCGAGCGAGGCGGCGAGGTCGCGGCAGGCGCCGGGGTCGGAGAGGGCCGCCTCGCCGTTCCGCAGCTCCAGGGCGGCGGCGAGGGTCCAGGGGCCGACGGCCTGGACCTTCAGCGGCCCCTCGTACCCCTGCGTGAACTCCTCCAGCGCGTCGAGGTCCTCGCCGAGCCAGGAGCGGGCCCGCTTGGTGTCCCGCCCGGGCCGGTCGCCGAGCCGCCAGCCGCTGGGCTCCACGCGCGCGTACAGCTCGACGAGCATGCCGGCGGTCCGCCCGATCATGTCCGCGCCGGGGCCGCGGGCGGGCAGTTCGGGCGAGGAAGGGGAAGTCCTCGAAGGTGCCGGTGACGGTCTTGGCGGCCTCGCGGGCGTCGCCGCCGGGCATGGAGCCGACGCCGGTGGCTGCGCCGAAGCTGAACTGGGTGTTGTTGCTCACCCCCGAAGCCTACGTAAGCCGGGGCTCGTCCCGTATCCGGGGGCTGCCGCCCCGGACTGTCGCTTCGGCCTGGAGGGCCTCGTCCTCGAGCGCCGGACGGGCTGATGGACAGGCACCGGCGCCGACCGGACCGTCAGCTGCCCGGGCGCACCGTCAGGTCGTTGACCTCGGCGTCCCTCGGCAGGTCCAGGGCCATCACGATCGTCGTGGCGACCGACTCCGGGTCGATCCACTTCGAGGCGTCGTACTCCTTGCCCTCCTGCTGGTGGACCTTGGCCTGCATGGGGCTGGCCGTGCGGCCGGGGTAGACGGAGGTGACGCGGACGCCGTTCGCCGTGCTCCTCGTGGCGCAGGGAGTCGGCGAGGGCCTTCAGGCCGTGCTTGGAGGCGGCGTACGCGGACCAGTCGGCGTGGGCGTTGAGGCCGGCGCCGGAGTTGACGAAGAGCACGTGGCCGCGGGCGGCGCGCAGCTGGGGCAGGAAGTGGCGGGTCAGCTCGGCCGGGGCGATCAGGTTGACGTTGAGCTGGTGGCGCCAGGACTTCGGGGTGAGGTCGCCGACCGGGCCGAGGTCGACGACCCCGGCGATGTGCAGCAGCGAGTCCACGCGGTCGGGCAGCGACTGGTGGGAGAAGGCCCAGGAGAGCTTGTCGGGGTCGGCCAGGTCGCCGACCAGGGTCTTCGCGCCGGGGAACTCGGCCGCCAGCTCCTTCGCGCGGCCCGCGTCGCGCGCGTGCAGCACGAGATCGTCCCCGCGCGCGTGCAGACGGCGGGCGACGGCCGCGCCGATGCCGGAGCCGGCTCCGGTGATCACATGAGTAGCCATGCCCGCCATGCTCGCATCAGCGGCGAGGTCACTCGATGCCCCGGCTCTCCTCCAGGTACGCCAGCGCGCCCACCGGCTCCTCGGCGAAGAACACCAGGTCGGTCAGCGGCCGGGGCAGGAAGCCCTCGGCCTCCATGCGGCGGAACTGCTCCTTCAGGCCGTCGTAGAAGCCCGCGGTGTTGAGCAGGACCACCGGCTTGTCGGTGTGCCCGTGCTTCTTCAGCTCCAGGATCTCGGTCGCCTCGTCGAGCGTGCCGGTGCCGCCGACCATGATCACCACGGCGTCGGCCTTCTCCAGCAGCAGCCTCTTGCGCTCGGCGAGGTCCTTGGCGATCACCATCTCGTCGACGCCCGGGCGGGCCTTGGCGGCCAGGAACTCCACGGAGACGCCGGCCAGCCGGCCGCCCGCCTCCTGCACGCCGTCGGCGACCACCTTCATCAGGCCGACGTCGGAGCCGCCCCATACGAGCGTGTGGCCGCCCTTGCCCAGCAGCTTGGCGAACTCCCGCGCGGGGCGGGTGTAGCGCTCGTCGAGGTCGGCGGCGGAGAGGAAGACACAGATGTTCATGAGCCCACCGTACGGGCCCGGTCCGCCGCCGCGGTGACCCGCATTTTGGACTGCCGGTGCGGGCAGTTGCTCCCAGTCGTCCATGAACCGGGCGTCCAGGCCGTGCTCGCGCGGCGAGTTCGGTCAGGGTCCGGGTCCGGTAGTAGAAGTCCTCGTGGAGCACCTGGTGCTCCACGCCCTCGGTGCGGTCGAAGGTGAAGTCGAAGAAGCCGCCGGGGGCGAGGATCCGGCCGACGTGGGCGAAGCACTCCTCGATGACGTGCAGCGGCGAGTGCGAGAAGACACTGTGCGCGTGCACGACGTCGAAGTGCGCGTCGGGCAGGAAGGCGAAGGTGAGGTCGTCGGCGAGCGCCAGGTAGGGCAGTTTGGGCTGGAGGCCCTCGGTCACGAGGGTGTCCTGGGCGGCGAGCAGGATGTGCGGCGAGATGTCGATGCCGTAGTAGTGCCCGGCGTCGAGGTGGTCGATGAACAGGCGCCCGGCGCGCAGGTTGCCGCAGCCGATCTCCAGCATCCGGTGCTGCGGCTTGAGGCCGTGCCCCACCAGGTAGTCGAACTGCATGCGCCCGATCCGCGTCCACGCCTCGCGCGAGGGGTTGTGTCCCACCGCCGCCTCGCGCGCTGCGGGCCGCGTCGGAGGCCATGACGGCGCGGTAGTACGCGATGTGGTCGCGGTAGCGCAGCCGCAACCAGGCGTCCCGCACCGCGCGCCGGGCGTGCGCGGGCACCCGCTCCGGGTGGCGCAGGGCGTACCGGACCTGGTGGAGCCAGACGGCTGCGGTTTCCGGCCGGTTCCGTGGCTCGCATGGGGGCCTCCTGCGGCGAGGGAAGAACTCCGCTACAGCGTGCGCTGTAGCGAAGGACTCGGCTACCCAAGGAGGGGCGATCGTGACAAGGACATCGCATCACCATCGAGCGCGGCGGCCGGCACGTGCGCGTGGTGCACGGCGGCCAGGTGCTGGCGGAGAGCGACCGGGCGCTGGTCCTGCGCGAGACGGGCTGTCCGGAGCGGTACTACATCCCGGCCGAGGACGTACGCCTGGACCTGCTGACGCCGTCCGGCACGCAGACGTACTGCCCGTTCAAGGGCACGGCGTCCTACTGGTCGCTGCCGGAGGCGGCGGACCTGGTCTGGGCGTATCCGGACCCAAGCCGGACGTCGCGGAGATCAAGGACCACCTGTGCTTCTACGAGGTGGAAGTGTTCTGATGACTGACGCACGGCCCGCCTCACCGATGAACACCGCGCCGTGCGGCAGTCTGCATGAGCATGGACAAGAAGACCCTTTCGCGCGACGGCACCCGCATCGCCTACGAGAGCACCGGACGGGGTCCCGCGGTGATCCTGGTGAGCGGCGCGATGTCGACGGGCGGCACCCTGGCGCCGCTGGCCGTGGCGCTCTCGGAGCGCTTCCAGGCCGTCGTGTACGACCGCCGGGGCCGCGGCGCGAGCGGCGGACACCGCGCCGTACGCGGTGGAGCGCGAGGTCGAGGACCTGGCCGCGCTGATCGAGGCGGTGGGCGGCGAGGCGCGCCTGTACGGCATCTCGTCGGGCGGCGCGCTGGCCCTGGAGGCGGCGGCGAGCGGGCTGCCGGTGCGGCGCGTCGCGGTGTACGAGGTGCCGTTCGCGATGTCCGAGGAGGGCGCCGAGGAGCGGCGCGGAGTACACCGAGCGGCTGACGGAGGCGCTCGGCGAGGGGCGGCGCGGGGACGCGGTGGAGCTGTTCCTGCGGCTGACCGGCCTGGCCGAGGGCGATGATCCAGGGCGCCCGCCAGTCCCCCATGTGGGCCGGCATGGAGGCGATGGCGCCGAGCCTGGCCTACGACGACGCCGTGATGGGCGACGGCCGGGTGCCCGGCGCCCGGCTGGCCTCGGTCGCCGTTCCCGTGCTGGCGGTCGCGGGCGGCGCGAGCCCCGCCTGGCTGCGCGAGGCGGCCCGGGCGATCGCGGACGCGGTCCCCCGGGGCACGTACCGCACGCTGGAGGGCCAGACGCACATGGTCGAGCCGGACGTACTGGCGCCGGTGCTGACGGAGTTCTTCAGCCGGGCTGAGCCGGGGCCGACGTCCGGTTGGTCCCGCTCCGGGCCGGGCGGGTCAGGCCGCGCCCGCCGTCGCGCGGGTGGTCGAGCGCGATCGTCGCCGAGCCCACCACGCGCGTGCCGTCGTACAGCACGATCGCCTGGCCGGGGGCGACGCCGCGGACCGGCTCGGCGAAGGTGACCTCCAGGGCGCCGTCGACCAGCTCGGCGCTCACCTCGGTCTCGCCGCCGTGGGCGCGCAGCTGGGCCGTGTAGGTGCCGGGGCCGGCGGGGGCGGCGCCGCACCAGCGGGGCTTGATCGGCGGTCAGGGCGGCGACGTCCAGCGCGGCGGCCGGGCCGACCGTGACGGTGTTGTCCACCGGGCGAGATGTCCAGGACGTAGCGCGGCTTGCCGTCGGGGGCCGGGGTGCCGATGCGCAGGCCCTTGCGCTGGCCGATGGTGAAGCCGTACGCGCCCTCGTGGGTGCCGAGCCGGTTGCCGGCCTCGTCGACGATGTCGCCCTCGGCCTTGCCGAGCCGGTCCGCCAGGAAGCCCTGGGTGTCGCCGTCGGCGATGAAGCAGATGTCGTGCGAGTCGGGCTTCTTGGCCACGGCCAGGCCCCTGCGCTCGGCCTCCGCGCGGATCTCGTCCTTGGTGGTGAGCGTGTCGCCGAGCGGGAACATCGCGTGGGCGAGCTGCCGGTCGTCCAGCACGCCGAGGACGTAGCGACTGGTCCTTGGCCATGTCGGAGGCGCGGTGCAGCTCGCGGGTGCCGTCCTCGCGCGACGATCACCTTGGCGTAGTGGCCGGTGCAGACGGCGTCGAAGCCGAGCGCGAGCGCCTTGTCGAGCAGCGCGGCGAACTTGATCTTCTCGTTGCAGCGCAGGCACGGGTTCGGGGTGCGGCCGGCCTCGTACTCGGCGACGAAGTCCTCGACCACGTCCTCGCGGAAGCGGTCGGCGAGGTCCCACACGTAGAACGGGATGCCGATGACGTCCGCGGCGCGGCGGGCGTCGCGGGAGTCCTCGATGGTGCAGCAGCCCCGCGCGCCCGTCCGGAAGGATTGGGGGTTCGCGGAGAGCGCGAGGTGGACGCCGGTCACGTCGTGGCCCGCTTCGGCCGCGCGGGCGGCGGCGACGGCGGAGTCGACTCCGCCGGACATGGCGGCGAGGACGCGGAGGGGACGGGTGCGCTGCGGGGTGTCAGTCATAACCCTTCCAGGGTACGGGGAGCGCGGGAACCGGGGCCGCCGGGTATCCGTTGACGATCACATGGGGGAGCGAGAACGAGCGTCCGAAGGACGCGCGACCGGCAGCATCGGCGCGGCCGGCGCGCGCTGATCGTCGGCGGCGCCGGCGGCCGCCGCGGGCACCGCCGTGCTGGCCCGTGACGAGCTGGCCCGGCTGTGGTGGCGGGTGCCGGGCGTGGAGAGGCCGCGCGAGGAGGGCGAGGTGGACTACGCGGGCGCGCGCTGGGTGGCGGCGTCGGACGCGAACTGGCGGCGCGCGGACCGCCCGGACGACTACGGCGTCGACATGGTGGTCGTGCATGTCACCCAGGGCAGCTTCGACAGCGCGGTGAAGGCGTTCCAGGACCCGGGGCACCAGGCGGCCGCGCACTACATCGTCCGGCCAGGACGGGCACGTCACCCAGATGATCCGCGAGCTGGACGTGGCGTACCACGCGGGCAACCGCGACTACAACGAACGCAGCGTCGGCATCGAGCACGAGGGCTTCGTGGACCGCCCGCAGGACTTCACGGACGCGATGTACGCGGCCTCGGCCCGGCTGACGGCCGGCATCTGCGCGCGGTACGACATACCCGTGGACCGCGAGCACATCATCGGCCACGTGGAGGTGCCGGGCACGGACCACACGGACCCGGGGCCGCACTGGGACTGGGAGCGGTACATGCGTCTGGTGCGACGGCGCGTACGACGGCCTGATCGACGCGCGTACGGCGCCGCCGATCCGCGGTGCACGACACGCCGACGGCACGGGCCCGATCGCGACGCGCCCCGACCCGGCCGCCGCACCCCGCCCCGGCGGCTCAGGTCAGCCCCGCCGCCCGCGCCCGCTCCACCGCCGGGCCGATGGCCTTGCCGAGCGCCTCCACGTCGGCCTCGGTGGAGGTGTGGCCGAGGGAGAAGCGCAGGGTGCCGCGGGCCAGGTCGGGGTCGGTGCCGGTGGCGAGCAGGACATGGCTGGGCTGGGCGACGCCCGCGGTGCAGGCGGAGCCGGTGGAGCACTCGATGCCCTGGGCGTCGAGCAGGAGCAGCAGGGAGTCGCCCTCGCAGCCGGGGAAGGTGAAGTGCGCGTTGGCCGGCAGGCGGCCCTCCGGTGCCGGGTCGCCGCCGAGGATCGCGTCCGGGACCGCCGTGCGGACGGCGTCGACCAGGGCGTCGCGCAGGGCGCCGATCTCGCGGGCGAACCACTCGCGCTGCTCGGCGGCGAGGCGCCCGGCGACCGCGAAGGAGGCGATGGCGGGCACGTCGAGGGTGCCGGAGCGCACGTGGCGTTCCTGGCCGCCGCCGTGCAGGACGGGTACGGGGGTGTGCTCGCGGCCGAGGAGCAGCGCGCCGATGCCGTAGGGGCCGCCGATCTTGTGGCCGGACACGGTCATCGCGGCGAGCCCGGAGGCGGCGAAGTCGACCGGGAGCTGGCCGAAGGCCTGGACCGCGTCGGCGTGCAGCGGGACGCCGAACTCGGCGGCCACGTCGGCGAGTTCACGGACCGGCAGGATCGTGCCGATCTCGTTGTTGGCCCACATGACGGTGGCGAGGGCGACGTCGTCGGGGTTGCGGGCGATCGCCTCGCGCAGCGCGTCCGGGTGGACGCGGCCGTGGGCGTCGACGGGCAGGTACTCGACGGTGGCGCCCTCGTGTTCGCCGAGCCAGTGCACGGCGTCGAGGACCGCGTGGTGCTCGACGGGGCTGGCGAGGACCCGGGTGCGGGCCGGGTCGGCGTCGCGGCGGGACCAGTACAGGCCCTTGACGGCGAGGTTGTCGGCCTCGGTGCCGCCCGAGGTGAAGACGACCTCGCTGGGGCGGGCGCCGAGGGCTTCGGCGAGGGTCTCGCGGGCCTCCTCGACGGTGCGGCGGGCCTGGCGGCCGGATGCGTGGAGGGAGGAGGCGTTGCCGGTGACGCCCAGGTGGGCGGTGAGTGCCTCGACCGCCTCCGGGAAGCATCGGGGTGGTCGCGGCGTGGTCGAGGTAAGCCATGGTGAGCGCCGATTCTACGGCTCCCCTTCGACCGGCCTGAGAGCAAGGCTGGCCGAACGTGAAACGCTGTGCGGCGCGGCGGCGGCCCGTCGTCCCCGGGCCCGGCCGCGGCGTACCGGCGGACGAGTGTCCGACGCGGCTCAGAAGCTCCACGAGATCGTGCTGTCGAACTCCATGAACGCCGCCAGGACCAGCAGGTCGGCGACGCCCAGGCCCAGGCCCAGGAGGCGCGGCCGCGGCGGGCGGTGCCGCGCCACAGGGCGACGCTCGCCAGCACGATGGCGATCGGGCCGAGGAAGACGTTGAGGACGAGCAGGCCGAGCAGGCCGAGGATGAAGGACGCGACGGCCATGCCGTCGGTGTCGCGGATACCGGTGCGGCGCGAGGCCGGTGCGGTGAGCTGCATGATGATCGACTCCCGAGTCGGTCGAGTGACGGTGGACGGTGCCGGCGTCAGTGGGCCGTGGTGTGT
This sequence comes from uncultured Actinomycetota bacterium, assembly GCA_963798065.1. GTDB lineage: Bacteria > Actinomycetota > Actinomycetes > Streptomycetales > Streptomycetaceae > Streptomyces. The sequence continues at coordinate 73,755 of CAWCSC010000007.1, forward strand.
CGCGCGGCGGCCGTGGCGCTCGCGGATCGCGAAGATGCCGAGCCAGACGGCGATGACGGCGGCCGACGGCGACGGAGAAGGTGAGCGGCGCGTGGGCGACGGTGCCCAGCACGACACCCAGCAGCAGGAGTGCGGCGACGAGGAACAGCATGGGTGGCATCCCCCCAAGGTTTCGGTGAACGGTTGTGGTTACAGTTGTTCACTGACTTCCCAGTCTAACGCCTCCCATCGACTTTCCAATTCCAGAGAACAGTTGTTAACTGCATGGTATGAGTCACACCCTCGGCATCCGGCAGGCCCAGAAGCAGAAGACCCGGCAGGCGCTCCTGGACGCGGCGCTGGGGCTGCTGGAGGAGCAGAGCCTGAGCAGCCTGGGACTGCGCGAGGTCACCCGCGCCGTCGGTGTCGCCCCGACCGCCTTCTACCGCCACTTCCGCTCCACGGCGGATCTGGGCGTGGCCCTGGTCGAGGAGGCGCTGGGCAGCCTGCACCCGATGATCCGGACGACGGTGTCCCGACGGGGGACAGCGAGGAACGCATCGACCGCGCCATCGAGCTGATCGCCCGTCACGTCGCGGGTACCCCGCGCACGTCCGGTTCATCGCCCGTGAGCGACATGGCGGAGTGCAGCCGGTGCGGGAGGCGATACGGGACCAACTGGCCCGGTTCGCCGAGGAGGTGAAGGACGAGCTGGCCAAGGACCCGGTGTCTGCGGGCTGGAGCGAGGACGACCTGCTGATGCTCGCGCACCTCTACGTCGACCAGATGCTGAGCACGGCGTCGCTGTTCCTGGAGGCCCTGGAGGCCCGGAGGAGGAGCGCAGGAGCGCCGGCAGGTCGCACAGCTGGCGACCCGCCAGATGCGGCTGATCAGCCTCGGCCGCCAGCACTGGCTGGATTGACACCGCGGCGCCGCACTGGCTGAATCGACCACGCCAGATCGGCATCACTGGCTGAATGGACACCCGCATACGGCATCACTGGCTGGATCGGCACCCGCGTACGCCGGATCCACCCTCGTGAACGCACAGGGGCGGCGCGCCCGTTCGCCGGGCGGGCCGCCCCTGCCGTGCCCTGACGAGTCCCAGGCCTGCGCCGCCCCTACCGCTCCTTCTGCGCTGTTGGGGCTGCTGCCCCTGCACCTGCCCGTCCGAGGCCTGACCGCCGCCACCCGGAGCACCGCAGCCGCCGCCCTGACCACCACCGGGCCCGCCCTGGCCGCCCTGCCCGCCGCCCGGCGCCCCACCGGGCATGCCCGAAGGCGCCCCGGACTGCGCGCCCGAGGGCTTGGCCCCCGCGGAGGCGGCACCCGAGGGAGCGCCGGAGGGAGCGTCGGAAGGGGCGCCCGGAAGGAGCGCCCGAGACCCCCCCCGACGGAGCCTGGCAGGCCTGCCGCTGCCCGGAACCGCCACCACTGTTCGAGGACGACGAGGAGCCACCAGAGCCGCAGGCCACCAGGGCCAGGGGCGACAGGGCCAGCAGGGCCACGGCGGGAAGGAGACGTGCGCGCTTCATGAGCAACCACTCCAGGGATGACGAGGAAGTCCTGAGGCGGGTACTCAACCAACAGTTGTTAGGTCTTCGTTGAGGCCGCCCTGTGACCTGCCTGTGAGCGGGGCAAAGCTCAGCCGCAGCCGGGCCCGGGCGAGCTGCCGGGACTGGGCGACCAGCCGGTCGGCGCTGTCCCACACCTCGGCGTCCTCCTCCAGGAAGCCGCCGGCGAGGTTGCGCGTGGTGATCGACACCCGCAGCGGACCCGGCGCCGGGCGGCAGCGTACGTGCACGGTCAGCTCGACGGTGGGGACCCAGCCCTTCAGCCCGATCTCGAAGGCGGTCGGCGGCAGGGCGTCCACCGCGAGCAGCAGGGAGAGCGGGTCGGGGTCGCGGCCGTCCGCGAGCCCGAACCAGGCGCGCATCTCGCCCTTGCCGGAGGGCCGCCCGAGGGCCCAGCCCAGCGGTCGACGGGTCGAGCTTGAGCATCAGCCGGTCGGCGATGGCCGAGCTGCCGTCGACGGGGGCCGGGCCGTCCTCGGGGCCGAAGCAGTGCTCCATCGGCGGGATCGCGGGCGGCACGGCCGTCGTACGGACGTCGTCGGGCAGGGCGTCCAGGTCGCCGTAGGAGGCGAGGACGCGGATGCGTTCGACCTCGCGGCCCTCGTCGTCGTACTGGAAGAGGGAAGCCTGGCCGGTCGACAGGGTGCGGCCGGTGCGGACGATCTCCGTGCGGACGACCGCCGGGCCCGGGCTGGGACGCGGTCAGGTAGTGCGCCGAGATGGTGAAGGGGTCCGGATGCGGCAGGGCGTCCGCGAGGGCGCGGCCCAGGACGGCCAGCAGGTAGCCGCCGTTGACGGCGCTGATGATCGTCCAGCCGGCGGAGAGGTCGATGTCGTAGACGCCCGGCGCGCGGCGCGTGACGCGCGGTGTCGCGGTCGAACTCACTGTCGCCGATCGTGGCCCGGCGGCCGGGGCGGAGGCTGCTTCTGGCATGGCTGAACAGTACAAGAACTAACTACTAAGCGGTAGCTTTCCTTGCCGGCCCAGCGCCCCGCCTTGGTGAGACACGGGCGATTTCCCAGTAAATGTCCGACTCGTCCGTAAACCCAGGGGCTCGATGCGTCCTCTACCGGGGCATGAGTCTCACCGGGACACGGTTCCTCTGCACGCTGGTCGTACTGTCCGTCGCCGCCCTCGTCCTGCCACTGGTCCTCTGGTCGCGCCTCCGCGGTCCCCGGGCCCTGCGTGCCGCGGCCCGGGCGCTGATGCTGCTGTTCGCCCAGGGGACGGCCGTGGCCCTGATCTTCACGCTGGTCAACAACGCCAACAACCTCTACGACAACTGGGCCGACCTGCTCGGCACCGGCGACCACGTGCAGCAGGCGGCCGATCTGGGCGCCGACGGCACCGGCGGGATCGCGCTCAAGCGGCTGCCCAAGGTGCGGCAGGCTCTTCGAGCCGGCCACCGGGCCCGGGATGGGCGCGGCCGGCGGGGTGCGGGTGACCCAGCTCAGGGGCCGGGTCTCACGGAGTGAACGCCGAGGTCTACGTCTGGCTGCCGCCGCAGTACGGCGAACCGGCCTACCGGCACCACAGGTTCCCGGTGGTGGAACTGCTGCCCGGCTACCCCGGCTCGGCGAAGGCGTGGTTCGGCTCGCTGCACGCGCACGGGCAACTGCTGCCGCTGATGCGGAGCGGGCAGGTCGCCCCGTTCATCCTGGTCGCACCCCGCACCAACCTGCTGGCCGGCGTGGACACCGGCTGCGCCAACATCCCGGGCACCGGTCAACGCCGACACCTGGCTGAGCGTCGACGTGCCGAAGATGGTCACGGACACCTTCCGCACCGAGACCGCGCCGCGGCGGCTGGGCCGTCGCCGGCTACTCCGCCGGGGCGCACTGCGCGGCCAGGCTGGCCGTCGCCCACCCCGACCGCTACCGGGCCGCCGTCAGCCATGTCCGGCTACAACGACCCGATCGGCGAACGCGACTCCCTCACCGCGCAGAGTCCCGCTCTGCGCGCCGCGAACAACCCCTACCTGATGCTGCGCCGGTCACCGCGTCCCGCCGCGGATCGCGTTGTACTTCTCCGGCCAGCCGTACGACGGCCACAAGGCGGCCGTGGCGCTGGAAGAGACCGGGAAGGCCCCGACGACCGCGTGTACGTGGTGTTCGTCCCGAGGAGCGCGAGGGGTCACACCACGGCGCTGTGGCGGCCGCAGGTCGTCCCGGCGTTCCGCTGGCTGACGGAGGTGACGGGCTGCCGCCCCGTCACGGCAGGAGGGGCTGTTCGTCCTCGCTCACCGTCGAGCGCCGGTGCCACGCCCGCGGAGCTCGCCAGTGGTACCGCATCGCGAGCAGGCGCAGCACGAAGCCGGTGATCACCGCGAGGGCGCTGGTGAGCGGGGACAGGGCGTCGTAGCGGATGCACAGCACGACCATCGTGGAGCCGACGATCGCCGGAACCGCGTACAGGTCGCGGTCCCAGCGCAGCAGCGAGGGCACCTCGTTGGCGAGCACGTCCCGCAGCACGCCCCCGCCCACCGCGGTGGCCAGCCCCAGGCAGGCGGAGGCGGTCAGGCCGAGCCCGTACTCGTACGCCTTCGTCGTCCCGGCTACGCAGAACAGGCCGAGGCCGGCCGCGTCGAAGACGTTCACGGCGACCTGGATGCGCTCCACGTGGGGGTGGAGGAAGAAGACGAGGAGGGTGGCGAGCAGCGGGGTGAGGAAGTACCCCAGGTCCGTGAAGGCCGCGGGCGGTACGGCTCCGATGACCAGGTCGCGGAAGAGGCCGCCGCCCAGGGCGGTGACCTCGGCGAGGACGGCGATGCCGAAGACGTCGAAGTTCTTGCGGACGGCCAGCAGGGCGCCGGAGATCGCGAAGACGAAGATGCCGATCAGCTCGAGCGAGTGCTGGACGGACGGGGTGAAGAGTTGCTGGAGCACCCGAACATTTTTACCCATGCCCGAGCCCCCGCCCCCAGGTGCGGGGGCGGGGGCTCGGTCGGACTCACTTCTGCACGGAGGATGTGTTGTTCTCCGCGGCCGCCTCGTGGGCCGTGGACAGCAGCTTGGTGTCCTGCGGCTGCTGGTCCTCGAAGTTCTCCGGGTGGTGGCAGGCGACGCGCTGCCCGGCCCGCAGCTCCACCAGCGGCGGCTCTGTCGTCTTGCAGATCTCCGTCGCCTTCCAGCACCGGGTGTGGAAGCGGCAGCCGCTCGGCGGGGCGATCGGCGAGGGCACGTCGCCCTTGAGCAGGATGCGCTCGCTCTTGACGCCCCGGCGCTTCGGATCCGGTATCGGCACGGCCGACAGCAGGGCCTTGGAATACGGGTGCATCGGCGACTTGTACAGCTGGTCGCGTTCGGCCAGCTCGACGATCTTGCCGAGGTACATCACCGCGATCCGGTCCGAGACGTGCCGGACGACCGACAGGTCGTGCGCGATGATCACGTACGTCAGGCCCAGCTCGTCCTGGAGGTCGTCCAGCAGGTTCACCACCTGCGCCTGGATCGACACGTCCAGCGCGGAGACCGGCTCGTCCGCCACGACCAGCTTGGGGTTGAGCGCGAGCGCGCGGGCGATGCCGATGCGCTGGCGCTGGCCGCCGGAGAACTCGTGCGGATAGCGGTTGTAGTGCTCGGGGTTGAGGCCGACCACCGACAGCAGCCGCTGGACCTCCTTTTTCACGCCGCCCTCGGGCTCGACGCCCTGGAGCCGGAAGGGGGCGCCGACGATCGTGCCGATCGTGTGCCGGGGGTTCAGCGAGGAGTACGGGTCCTGGAAGATCATCTGCACGTCGCGGCGCATCGGACGCAGGTCGCCGGTCGCCAGGTGCGTGATGTCCTTGCCCTGGAACTCCACCGAGCCGCCGGTCGGTTCGAGCAGCCGGGTGATCAGCCGGCCCATGGTGGACTTGCCGCAGCCCGACTCGCCCACGACGCCCAGCGTCTCGCCCTTGCGGACCTCGAAGTCGATGCCGTCCACGGCACGCACCGCGCCGGTCTGCCGCTGGAGCAGGCCCTTGCGGATCGGGAAGTGCTTCTGCAGGCCGGTCACCTTCAGCAGGATGTCGCCGTCGGCGGCGGAGTCCTTGGTGAGGGTGCTCCCGCTCGTGTCCGGTTTGCTCACCGGTTTCTCGTCGCTCACAGCTTCGGCGCAATCTCTTCGGTCCAGATACGCTCCCGCTGCTCCTGGGTCATGTGGCAGGCGGCCCAGTGCCCGCCGCCGACCTCGGTCAGCTCGGGGCGGACCGTGCGGGTGACGTTGTCCTTCGGGATGTCCGCGTACGGGCAGCGCGGGTTGAAGGCGCAGCCGGACGGGAGGTTGATGAGGGAGGGCGGCGCGCCCTTGATCGGGATGAGCCGGTCCGTCTCCTCCCGGTCCATACGCGGCATCGAGCCGAGCAGACCCCAGGTGTAGGGGTGCCGGGGCTCGGAGAACACGTCCTCGGCGGGGCCTCGCTCCACGCACCGGCCGCCGTACATGACCAGCAGGTCGTCGGCCATCTCGGCGACCACGCCCAGGTCGTGGGTGATCATGATGACCGCCGAGCCGAACTCCTTCTGCAGATCATGGATCAGGTCCAGGATCTGCGCCTGCACGGTGACGTCCAGGGCGGTGGTCGGCTCGTCGGCGATGAGCAGCTCGGGGTTGTTCACCAGCGCCATGGCGATCATGGCACGCTGGCGCATACCGCCGGAGAACTCGTGCGGGTAGCCGTCCACGCGCTTGGCGGGCTCGGGGATGCCGACGCGGTCGAGCATCTCTATCGCCCGCTGCTTGGCGACCTTCTTGCTGACGTCGTGGTGGACCCGGTACGCCTCGACGATCTGCTGCCCCACCGTGTAGTAGGGGTGCATCGCCGACAGCGGGTCCTGGAAGATCATGGCCATCTTCCGGCCGCGCAGCCGCCGTACGTCGTCGGGGTCGGCCGCGATCAGCTCCTGGCCGTCCAGCCACACCTCGCCCGAGACCTTGGCGCGCGAGGAGCGGTGCAGGCCCATCACGCCGAGCGAGGTGACGGACTTGCCGGAGCCGGACTCGCCCACGATGCCCAGGGTCTTGCCCTTGCGGACGTCGAAGCTGACACCGTCCACCGACTTGACCAGACCGTCGTCCGTGTCGAAATGGATGCGCAGATCGCGTACGGACAGGAACGCGTCGTCCGCGGCGGACGGGGCGACGGAGTCCGGTTCGCCGAGCGCGGCTTTGTCGAGCTTGCTCACGAGTACCTCACCCGGGGGTCGATGGCTGCGTACACCAGGTCGACGATCAGATTGCAGAAGACGATGAAGAACGCGGCGACCAGGGTCACGCCCATCACGATGGGCAAGTCGTTGTCCTTGATGGCCTGGACCGAGTAGGCACCGATGCCCTGCAGGGAGAACACGGTCTCGGTGAGCACCGCGGTGCCGACGAGGGTGCCGAAGTCCATGCCGAAGATGGTGACGATCGGGGTGAGCGCGGAGCGCAGGCCGTGCTTGGCCACGACCGTGGTCTCCTTCAGACCCTTGGCTCTGGCCGTTCTGATGTAGTCCTCGCTCATCGTCTCCAGCATGCCCGCCCGGGTGAGCCGGGCGTAGAGCGCCGAGAAGAGGAAGGCGAGGCTGACCCAGGGCAGCATCAGGTGCCAGGCCCATTCGGCGGGGTTCTCGGTGAACGGGACGTAGTCGATGCTCTCCCAGACGGGGATCTCGTAGACGAAGAGCGCGAGCAGGATCTGGCCGGTGAAGAAGATCGGGAGCGAGACACCGGCGAGCGCGATGAACATGGAGAAGCGGTCGATCGGCTTGCCCTTGCGCAGCGCCGAGATCACACCGGTCGTCACACCGGTGACCACCCAGATCACCGCCGCACCGACGGCCAGCGAGAAGGAGACCGGGATCCGTTGCTCCAACTGGGGCCACACCTCGATGTGGCTCTTGAAGGAGTAGCCGAAGCAGGGTGCGCCGCAGTGCGTCGCGTCGGGACCGAACTTGTAGTCGGCGCCCACCACGAGGCCCTTGATGAAGTCCCAGTACTGGACGTAGACCGGCTGGTCCAGCCCGAGGTTCTGCTTGATCGCGGCGACGGACTCGGGGTTCGCGTCCTTGCCGACGTACTGGGTGGCCAACTGGTCGGCCGTCTGGCCCCCGAGGCGGGGCACCAGGAAGAAGATGGCGAAGGTGACTGCGCTGACCACCAGCAGCAACAGCACCGCGCCCATGACGCGTCGGAGGATGTACGCAGCCACAGCTGTACGGCCCCGGGTGGCCGCGGCGGGGTCGTCCGCCGCGGCCACCCGGTGCCTTCACCTGCCTTTCGAAAGGATCCGGCCTGCTGAATTACTTCGAGGAGCTCATCAGCAGGTAGTCGTACATGCCGAGGTAGGCCTGCGTGACCGTGACGTTGGCCGCGGACGCCGGCCTGAGCAGCAGGTTCTTGCGGTAGATGACAGGGACGACCGAGGCGTTGTCGAGCACCATCTTGTCGATGTCGCCCCAGGCCTTGGTGCGGGCCGCGTCGTCGGTGTTGGCGATCGCGTCCGTCAGGGCCTTGTTGATCTTCGGGTCGTCCAGCTCCATCAGGTTGTTGCCGCCCGAGGGCTTGATGGCAGCGCCGTTGACGACCTGGTCGAGGAAGCCGTAGCCGGTCGGCCAGTCGGCGCCCCACGCCATCGAGAGCATGCCGAGCTTGTTGTCGTGGACGTAGCTCGGGACACCGGCGAAGTTGGAGAAGTACTTGCCGGAGGGGAACTGCTTGATCTCGATGTTGATGCCGATCTTCTTCAGCGACTCCTGGACGGCCGTGGCCTGCGCGATCTCGGCGGGCCGGTCGGAGCGGGCCGTCAGGATCGTGTTGAAGCCGTTCGGCTTGCCGCACGCCTTCAGCGCCGCCTTGGCCTTGGCCACGTCACCCTTGTGGCCCTCGGTCGCGTAGGTGTCGAACTTGGTGTAGCCGTTCACCGACGGCGGCAGCAGCGTGGTCGCCACGTCGCCCTTCGGCGTGCCGCCCATGGCGTCGAGCACCGACTGCTTGTCGAGGCCCCACTGCACGGCCTTGCGGCAGTCGGCGTTGTCGAACGGCTTCACGTTCACGTTCAGCGCGATGTACTGCGTCGCACCGGCGTACGAGCTGTCCGTCTGGTTGGCGTACTTGCCTTGCAGCACCTTCGGCTGGGTCTGCGGCTGCACACCCGTGCCGGCCGCGTCAGCCGTGATCTTGTCGGAGAGCAGGTTGTTGTCGACCGTGACCGGGTTGACCTTGAACTTGATCGTGACCTTGTCCGGCAGTGCCTTGCGGACCGGGTCCGTCTTCGCGTCCCACTGCGGGTTGCGCACGAGGGTCGCGCCGCGGCCCTCCTCGTAGGACTGGAACTGGTACGGGCCGGTGGACTGGATGGCCTGCACGTACTTCGCACCGGTGTCCTTCGACTGCGGCACCGGGGCCGTCTGCGAGAACGTCGCCAGGTAGTCGAAGTCGGCGAACGGCTGCTTCAGCTTGAAGACGATCGTCCGGTCGTCCGGCGTCTCGATGGACTTGATGCCCTCGGCGGACTTGTCCTTGTACGGGCCCTTGTACTTGTCGCCGCCCTCAAGGTACGCCTTGAAGTACGTCGGGCCGTTGGACAGCGCCTCGGGCGCGAAGTTGGAACGCTCGACGGCGTACTTCACGTCCTTGGACGTCACCGGGGTGCCGTCCTGGAACTTCACACCCGCACGCAGCTTGTACGTCCAGGTCTTGGCGTCCGGGCTGGACTTGCCGAGGCCCTCGGCGAGGTCCGGCACGACTTCCAGGCCTTCCTTGCCCGCCGCCGGTTTGAACGTGGTGAGCGTTCTGCCGTAGAGGCGGGAGAAGTTCTGCACCCAGCCGTAGTACGTGTTGCCCGGGTCGAGGGAGTCCGGCACGTCCGAGTGCTCGTACGCGACCGTCCCTCCCTTCTTGTCCGACGCGTTGACGATCGAGTTCAGCGCGGCGTCCTTCTTGCCGTTGCCTCCCCCGTCGTTGTCGTCACCTCCGCCGCCGCACGCGGCAGCTCCCAGCGACAGTGCCAGGACCGACGCAACGCCGGCGGTCACCCTTCTCGTCTTCACCTGAGGAAGCCCCCTCATTCGATAGATCACTTGCTGCGAGGGTCGAGGGCGTCACGCAGCCCGTCACCCAGCAGGTTGAAGGCCAGGACGGTGATGAAGATCGCCAGTCCGGGCACGAACATGTACTGCGGATCAGCCGTGTAGAGATCCACAGCGTTGCTGAGCATGCCGCCCCAGGAGGCCTGCGGCGGAGCGATACCGACACCGAGGAAGCTCAGTGCGGCCTCGAACAGGATGTTCGTCGGGATGATCAGCGTCGAGTAGACGAGGATCGGAGCGACGAGGTTGGGGAGCAGTTCCCGGAACAGGACGTACGGGCCGCGTGCCCCTAGGCTCGTGGCGGCCTCGATGAACTCACGCTTGCGCAGGGTCATGGTCTGCGCGCGCACGATGCGGCCGATGTACGGCCAGCTGAAGAAGCCGATCACGAAGATCAGCACGCTGATGCGCAGGGACAGCCCTTCGAGGCCGAAGAACCCGTCCTGCACCGAGGCCGAGATCGAGATGGCGAACAGCAGCAGCGGGAACGCGAGGAAGGTGTCCATCAGCCTGCTGATGACGCTGTCGATCCAGCCGCCGTAGTACCCGGCGACGACACCGAGCACGGTGCCGATGCACACGGACAGCACCGTGGCGCCGCCCGCGACCAGGAGGGAGACCCAGGAGCCGTCGATGATGCGGGCGAGCATGTCCCGGCCGTACTGGGGGTCCACGCCGAGCGGGTGGTCCCAACTCATGCCTCCCCAGCCGCCCTTGGGGGCGAGCAGCGCGGGATCGATGAGGTCCTGGTTGAACTTGTTGGGATCGAGGTTGAAGATCCACTGGATCGGCTTGGAGAACACCGCCACCAGCACGAGCAGGATGACGACGACGCCTCCCGCCATCGCCACCTTGTCCCGCTTGAAGCGCATCCAGGCGATCTGGGTGAGCGAGCGCCCTTCGATCTGGCTCTTCTTGACCCCGGCGAGCACGGCCTCGGGCTGTGCTCCGGCTTCCGCCCCGGTGGTCTCGATCGGTGCGGTCACGGTGCGATTGACCCCTCTCGACCCGGCGATCGCCGAGCCCCTGGCTGCCGCTGTAGCGGTTTTGTTTGTCTCGTACACGCGACCGACCCGGCCCGTGTCTTGCGGGGAGTCTTCAACGCTTTGGCGATCTGTTGCCAGACTTGGCGGTGAAAGGATGCGTAAACGTGATGCTGTCTGCGGGGTTCCGTTATCCGGACAACGGGTAACGGGGGTCGGACGCGCTCCGACAGGGGCATTTTAGGACATCTCCGCGCTTTTCGTCCTTATCTACGCGCGGAGAGTTGAGTGGTCGTCGCGTTCGACGGTGGTGCGGGAGTCACGTTCGGGGACGGTGCGGGGACAGTGCGGGGAGGGCCCCGAAGCCGCCTTCGGGAGGCTGGTGGGCGGCCTCCAGGGCGACCTGTGGGGCGGGTCAGTACCTGCCCTGGGCCGGCGGGTAGCCGTAGCCCGAGGCCGGGGCCTGGACGGGGGAGGTGGCGTGGGCCTCACGGTCGTAGAAGGGGCGGGCGCTCGCGCGCAGCCACATGGCGACCGGGTCGTGCTCGTCGGACATCGCGACGGTCGACACGGGCAGCCCGTCCGGTACGGCACCGAGGGACTGCTGCATCATCGCGCGCACCGAATCCACGGCCGGCGGCGAGGTGTCGTACACATCGAGTCCGACGGCGAGATACGGCGCCCCGAGCGCGGGCTGCACCCAGGCGCGGCGCAGCGAGCGGACGGCCGGGGTGCGGTGGGCGTTCTGCGCCAGCAGGGCGTAGAACTGCGGGATCTCGATGGCCGGTTCGGACAGCCGCAGCGGGCCGGCGGGCTGGCGGTCCAGGCCGGTGGCGATCCGGCGCAGGTCGAGCCAGGGGATGCCGACGCCGCCGCCCTGGGCGTGCGGGTTGAGCCAGAGGCCGTAGTGGTCCGGGTAGAGGGCGCGGGCCACGTCGACTCCGTCGGCCACCTCGTACGAGCGGTTCCAGCCGCTGGCCGAGAGCTCCTGGGCGGAGGTGACACAGGGGGCGTAGCCGCAGCCGTCGACCTCCATGTTTCCGTACTGGGCGTCGGGGGATCCGGCCTGTCCGTGCCACAGGAGCATCCAGATCTGGCCGCTGTGCGGGGTCGCGAGCGCGCGCAGGAGTGCCTCATAGGCGTCGTAACGCCCGGGCGTGACCTGGCGCAGCATGTGCTCGACCTGTCCGGCCGCGGCCGTGCCGCTCGCGCTCACCTTTACCGCCCCTTCGTACAACGCCTCGACCGTGACCTAGCTTAAGCCCGCCCACCGACTCGGGACTTGCCCTCGTCCGGTGGGTGCGGGTCCGTCTGTGGCTCGTCGCGCCCACGCGGCACAGCCGCGCATCGGCCCAGCCCCGCCCCCTGGGCTCGCCGCCCTACCGCTGGTAGAAGGGCCTGACCCGGTTCCTCATCCACTCGCCCACCGGATCCTCCGCCACGTCCAGGAGGACCAGATTGACCGGCCAGGGGGCCGGGGCCGTGGTCAGAGCCCGGGCCAGGGCGTCCAGAGGGAGGGCGCGCAGGTCGCCTTCCCACTGGGAGAGTTCCACTCCGACGAACATCACCGGATCGGCGGTCTCGATCGCGGCGAGGCAGCGGCGGGCGGTGACGACGACGCCGATCGCCTCGAACTCGGCGGAGGCGGCGGTGAGGAAGTCCACCGGGTCGTCCTGCCAGTCGGGCTCGAAGAGGCGGACCCGGCCGCCGCTCGCGGGACCGTCCAGCGGGGTCCGGCCGGCCCGGCACAGCTCGGCCACGGCCGGCGGCGGGAGCGGGATGCCGACCACGCCGCCCGGGTTGATGGCTATCCCCGCGTGCGGGGGCAGACCGCGGGCGAACTCCACGGCCGGCGCGATGGTGTACGACATGTGCGAGCCGACGACCTGGCGGAACTGCTCCTCGGAGCTGAACACCGGCACGTACGCCTGGCCCTCGATCTCGATGCCGGGGAGGTCGAGGGGGCCGCTCTGCGGGCCGCCGCCACTGGGCAGCGGGATCCACACGAAGCTCCGGCCGAGCACCTCGACGATCCGCCCGCCGGCCGACGGCCCGGCGCCGAGGGAGGCCGAGAGCACCTCCTCCAGCTCGTTGCCGGGCCATCCGCCGTGCGGGTGGGTCTGCGTCTGCGCCGGGAAGTCCGCGGAGAAGTCCGCCGGGAAGTCCATCTGCCTACCGCCTGCCTGGAACCACTGCTGTGACTCGAAAGGCTAGCGGCTCGGGGACGGCGGGCGGTCAGCCCATGAACCACGGCTCACGGATCGCACGGCGGACGCCCACGAACCACGGCTCACGGATCGCACGGCGGACGCCCACGAACCACGGCTCACGGATCGTCGGCGGTCGGCCCGCGACCCACGACTCAGATCGCGGACGGGCAGCCCGTGACCACGGCTCACGAAACACGGGCGGACGCCCATGAGCGACCGCTCATGGGCCGCAACGGCGGCCCGTCGGTCCGCGGCTCATGGGGGGGGCGGCGGTCACCGGTGAACGACCACTCAGGGACCGCTGGCGACGGCCCGCGACCCACAGCTCACGCAACGCCGACGGTCAGCCGCCGAACGACCGCTCATGGGGGCGCCCGTGAACGGCCACTCAGAGACACCGGCGACAGCCCGCGACCCACGACTCACGGAACGCCGGCAGACAGCCCGCGGCTCACGGAACGCGGGTGGTCTGCCCGCGACCCACGGCTCACGAAAAGTGGACGGTCAGCCCACGAACCCGATCCGGTGCAGGGTGTTCGCCGCGTCCCGGTCGGCGAGGATCGCCGAGCCGCAGCCGGTGGGCAGTTCGCCCCGCTCCACCTCTCGCAGCAGACGGGTGGTGGCCGCGCGGTGGCGCACGAACGCGTACCGCGAGACGCCGCGGCCGCGGTCGCGCTGGCCGGCCAGGGCCTGCTCGGGGGTGACGTCGAGCAGCAGCAGGTGCAGGGTGCCGCCCCGGCGGCGGGCCTCGCGGGCCAGCCAGCGGCGGACCCAGGCCTGCGTACCGCAGTCGTGCACGACGATGCCCTCGCCGGTGCGCAGGGCGCGGCGCAGCCCGACGTAGTGGGCGAGGCGGACGAGCGGGCGGTAGAGCGCGTACGGCAGGGCGCGCGGCATGCGGCGGCCCCAGTGGTCGCGGGTGTCCTGGGAGTCGATGCGCCTGCCCGGCACGGTGCGCCGCATCAGCGTGGACTTGCCACTGCCGGGCAGGCCCGTGACCACGACGAGGTCGCGGGGGCCGAACAGCAGTGCGTGCGGGCCGCGGCCGGCGCGCTCGCGCAGATCGCGGACGACCGGCACGGGCAGCGGGCCGCAGGCCGCGCGTGCCGGTGCGGCCGGCTGCTCGGGCAGCGCGATGCCCGACGTCGTGGCGTACGCGGTGGTCCTGTTCACCGTGATCGTCCTCCCCTGGGGCCAGGTACGGAGTCCCTGCCCGCCGAGTGTAAAGAGAAGGTAATGCCCGATGTCTCTGGTTTTAGTCCTCTTCCTGCAACAGCCCTGCTACAGGGTGGTCCCCCTGCCACCCCGCGAGGATGCGTGCAATGATGTGCCCGCCAACTGCATACCGGCCGTTTGAATCCGCGCGGGAGAGTCCCCAGCACCGTCTGACGCTGGGGCGCCGAAGGAGCAAGTCCCTCCCTTGAATCTCTCAGGCCCCGTTACCGCGCGGGCGAGGCACATCTGAAAAGCGGGCCGCCGACCACCGGTGGCTCCACCCAAGGTGCAAGCCGTGTCCCGTGTGGTCATGGCGAACCTCTCAGGTTCCGATGACAGATGGGGAGGAACGACCTCGCCCTCCCCCACGCTCGAATGAGCTCACGCGGGAGGTACCCCCATCGCCCTGGGAGACGACCGACCGTGAGCAGTACAGGAGAACTCCGTCACACCGCGCTCGATGCCCTGCATCGTTCGCTCGGCGCGACGATGACCGACTTCGCCGGCTGGGACATGCCCCTGCGCTACGGCTCCGAGCGCGACGAGCACAACGCCGTGCGCACGAAGGCCGGGCTGTTCGACCTCTCCCACATGGGGGAGATCACCGTCACCGGGCCTCAGGCCGCCGCCCTCCTCGACCACGCGCTGGTCGGCAACATCGGCGGGGTCAAGCCCGGCCGCGCCCGCTACACCATGATCTGCCAGGCCGACGGCGGCATCCTCGACGACCTGATCGTGTACCGGCTGGCCGAGCAGGAGTACATGGTCGTCGCGAACGCCTCCAACGCCCAGGTGGTCCTGGACGCACTGGTGGAACGTTCCGCCGGTTTCGACGCCGAGGTGCGCGACGACCGCGACGCCTACGCGCTGATCGCCGTACAGGGCCCGGAATCCCCGGGGATCCTCACGTCCCTGACCGACGCCGACCTCGACGGCCTGAAGTACTACGCCGGTCTGCCCGGCACGGTCGCCGGCGTCCCGGCCCTCATCGCCCGCACCGGATACACCGGCGAGGACGGCTTCGAGCTGTTCGTGCGGCCGGAGCACGCCGTCGAGGTGTGGCAGGCCCTGACCAAGGCGGGCGAGGGCGCCGGCCTGGTCCCGTGCGGGCTGTCCTGCCGCGACACGCTGCGCCTGGAGGCGGGCATGCCGCTGTACGGGCACGAGCTGAGCACGTCGCTGACGCCCTTCGACGCCGGGCTCGGACGGGTGGTGAAGTTCGAGAAGGAGAGCGACTTCGTGGGGCGCGAAGCCCTGACGGAGGCCGCCGCCCGCGCCGAGCAGAACCCGCCCCGCGTCCTGGTCGGCCTGGTCGCCGAGGGCCGCCGGGTCCCGCGCGCCGGGTACCGGGTCGTCACCGGCGGCGAGGTGATCGGCGAGGTCACCTCCGGCGCCCCCTCCCCCACGCTCGGCAAGCCGATCGCGATGGCGTACGTCGACCCCGCGCACAGTGCGCCCGGCACGCCCGGTGTGGCCGTGGACATCCGGGGCAGTCACGAGCCGTACGAGGTCGTGGCGCTGCCGTTCTACAAGCGCCAGAAGTAGACACTGGCCGCGGGCCGCACCGGCGGCCGCGGGCACATCGTCGCCGCTCACCAGCGGTCCCCCTCATCAGCACTCCCGCGCGTACAGGAGAATCCAGCCCATGAGCAACCCCAAAGAGCTGCGTTACAGCAAGGAGCACGAGTGGCTGTCGGGCGCCGAGGACGGCGTCTCGACGATCGGCATCACGGAGCACGCGGCCAACGCGCTCGGCGACGTCGTGTTCGTCCAGCTCCCGGAGGTCGGTGCCGCCCTGTCCGCGGGCGAGACCTGCGGCGAGCTGGAGTCGACCAAGTCGGTGTCCGACCTCTACTCCCCGGTCTCCGGTGAGGTCACCGAGGTCAACGAGGACGTCGTGAACGACCCGTCGCTGGTGAACTCGGCCCCCTTCGAGGGCGGCTGGCTGTTCAAGGTGCGCGTCACGGACGAGCCGGGCGACCTGCTCTCCGCCGACGAGTACACCGCGTTCTCCGCAGGCTGAGGAGTCGTATCCGTATGTCCGTCCTGAACACACCCCTGCACGAGCTCGACCCGGCCGTCGCCGCCGCGGTCGACGCCGAGCTGCACCGGCAGCAGTCCACGCTCGAGATGATCGCCTCGGAGAACTTCGCGCCGGTCGCGGTCATGGAGGCGCAGGGCTCGGTCCTCACCAACAAGTACGCCGAGGGCTACCCGGGCCGCCGCTACTACGGCGGCTGCGAGCACGTCGACGTGGTCGAGCAGATCGCGATCGACCGCGTCAAGGAGCTGTTCGGCGCCGAACACGCCAACGTGCAGCCGCACTCGGGCGCCCAGGCCAACGCCGCCGCGATGTTCGCGCTGCTCAAGCCGGGCGACACCATCATGGGTCTGAACCTCGCGCACGGCGGGCACCTGACCCACGGCATGAAGATCAACTTCTCCGGCAAGCTGTACGACGTCGTCGCCTACCACGTCGGCGACGACGGCCGGGTCGACATGGCCGAGGTGGAGCGGCTGGCGAAGGAGTCCAGGCCGAAGCTGATCGTCGCGGGCTGGTCCGCCTACCCGCGGCAGCTGGACTTCGCCGGGTTCCGCCGGATCGCGGACGAGGTCGGCGCGTACCTGATGGTCGACATGGCGCACTTCGCGGGGCTGGTGGCGGCGGGGCTGCACCCGAACCCCGTTCCGCACGCGCACGTGGTGACCACGACCACCCACAAGACGCTGGGCGGCCCGCGCGGCGGTGTGATCCTCTCCACGGCCGAGCTCGCCAAGAAGGTCAACTCCGCTGTCTTCCCCGGTCAGCAGGGCGGTCCGCTGGAGCACGTGATCGCGGCCAAGGCGGTCTCGTTCAAGGTCGCGGCCTCCGAGGACTTCAAGGAGCGCCAGCGCCGTACGCTGGAGGGTGCCCGCATCCTGGCCGAGCGTCTGGTGAAGGACGACGTCCGGGCCGTGGGCGTGGACGTCCTGTCCGGCGGCACGGACGTGCATCTGGTCCTGGTCGACCTGCGCCACTCGGAGCTGGACGGACAGCAGGCCGAGGACCGCCTCCACGAGGTGGGCATCACGGTCAACCGCAACGCGATCCCGAACGACCCGCGCCCGCCGATGGTGACGTCCGGTCTGCGGATCGGCACGCCGGCCCTGGCGACCCGGGGCTTCGACGCCGAGGACTTCGCGGAGGTCGCGGACGTCATCGCCGAGACGCTGAAGGCGTCCTCTCCCTTCGGGGCCGCCGACGCGGACGCGCTCAAGGCCCGGGTGAAGGCCCTGGCCGACAAGCACCCGCTGTACCCGGGCCTGAACAAGTAACGAAGAAACCTTTCAGGGCGCCGTGCCCGCCGGTGGCGGCACCGGCGAGCGCGGCGCCCACCCCCTTGCACCACTCCGTACCACCCCGTACCACCCCGTAGTCAGGAGTTCCCGTGGCCATCTCGGTCTTCGACCTGTTCTCGATCGGCATCGGCCCGTCCAGCTCCCACACGGTCGGCCCGATGCGCGCGGCCGGCCTGTTCGCCCGGCGGCTGCGCAACGAGGAGCTGCTGGAGTCGGTCGGATCGGTCCGTGCCGAGCTGTACGGCTCGCTCGGCGCCACCGGCCACGGCCACGGCACGCCCAAGGCGGTCCTGCTCGGCCTGGAGGGCGATTCGCCTCGCACGGTCGACGTGGAGAAGGCCGACGACCGGGTGGACGCGATCAAGACCGACGGCCGGCTGAATCTGCTGGGCGAGCACGAGATCGCGTTCTCCTTCGACGACGACATGGTCCTGCACCGCCGCAAGGCCCTGCCGTACCACGCGAACGGCATGACCCTGTGGGCGTACGACGCCTCGGGCGCGGAGCTGCTGTCGAAGACGTACTACTCGGTCGGCGGTGGCTTCGTCGTCGACGAGGACGCGGTCGGCGCGGACCGCATCAAACTCGACGACACCGCCCTGAAGTACCCCTTCCGCACAGGCGACGAGCTGTTGCGCCTGGCCGAGGAGACGGGTCTGTCCATCTCGGCGCTGATGCTGGAGAACGAGCGCGCCTGGCGCACCGAGGACGAGATCCGGGCCGGCCTGCTGGAGATCTGGCGGGTGATGCGAGGCGTGCGTGGCGCGCGGCATGTCCCGCGAGGGCATCCTGCCGGGCGGACTGAAGGTGCGCCGCCGCGCCGCGAACACCGCGCGCAAGCTCCGCTCGGAGGGCGACCCGAAGGCCCTCGCCATGGAGTGGATCACCCTCTACGCGATGGCGGTCAACGAGGAGAACGCGGCCGGCGGCCGGGTCGTCACCGCCCCCACCAACGGCGCGGCCGGCATCATCCCCGCGGTCCTGCACTACTACGTCAACTTCGTGCCCGGCGCCGACGAGGAGGGTGTGGTCCGCTTCCTGCTCGCCGCCGGTGCGATCGGCATGCTGTTCAAGGAGAACGCCTCCATCTCCGGCGCCGAGGTCGGCTGCCAGGGCGAGGTCGGCTCCGCCTGCTCGATGGCCGCGGGCGCCCTGGCCGAGGTGCTCGGCGGTTCCCCGGAGCAGGTCGAGAACGCCGCCGAGATCGGCATGGAGCACAACCTCGGCCTCACGTGCGACCCGGTCGGCGGCCTGGTCCAGATCCCGTGCATCGAACGCAACGGCATGGCCGCGGTCAAGGCCGTCACCGCCGCCCGCATGGCCATGCGCGGCGACGGCTCCCACAAGGTGTCCCTGGACAAGGTCATCAAGACGATGAAGGACACCGGGGCGGACATGTCGGTGAAGTACAAGGAGACGGCCCGGGGCGGGCTGGCGGTGAACATCATCGAGTGCTAGGGCGTGCCCGACAGGGCTGTCTCACGATGCGAGAAGTTGATACCGAAAAACAAGATGGCTGACATCGTTGCAGTACCCATGTTTCACGCGTGAAAGACGAGCGATGTCCGCACCAGCCACCGGTTCAGCCCCGACGCCCGTCAACCCACGGTCCCGCGTCCTCGTAGCCAGCCTCATGGGCACGACGATCGAGTTCTACGACTTCTACATCTACGCCACCGCCGCGGTGCTCGTCTTCCCTCAGCTCTTCTTCCCGAGCAGCGACCCGACCACCGCGCTGCTGTCGTCCTTCGCGGTCTTCGGCGCCGCGATGGTGGCGCGTCCGGTCGGCGCCGTGGTCTTCGGGCACCTCGGTGACCGGCTCGGCCGCAAGAAGACACTCGTCGTCTCGCTGCTGACCATGGGCATCGCCACGTTCCTCATCGGTGTCCTGCCCACCTACGCGCAAGCCGGCTGGCTGGCCACCGCGCTGCTCGTTCTGATGCGTCTCGCGCAGGGCTTCGCGCTCGGCGGCGAGTGGAGCGGCGCCGCCCTGGTCGCGACCGAGAACGCCCCCAGCGGCAAGCGCGCCCTGTACGGCACCTTCCCGCAACTGGGCGCCCCGCTCGGGTTCATCATCGGCAACGGCCTGTTCCTGGCCATGGGCGCACTGCTGCCGTCCGCGGCCGGCGCCGACCCCTCGCAGCCCTCGGAGGCCTTCGTCAGCTGGGGCTGGCGCGTCCCGTTCCTGTTCTCCGCCGTGATGGTCGCGATCGGCCTGTGGGTGCGCTCCCGGCTCGTCGAGTCGGCGGTCTTCGCCAGGACCCGCGAGTCCGGCGGGGTGCGGCGGCTGCCGCTCGTCACAGTGGTGCGCAGCCACGGGAAGCAGCTGGTCCTGGGCACCTTCATCATGCTGGCGACCTATGTGCTCTTCTACCTGATGACCACCTTCTCGCTGAGCTACGGACGCGCCGCGAAGGACGCCGCCGTGCCCGGACTGGGGTACGGCTACACCACGTTCGTGCTCATGCTGATCTTCGGCGTGCTGTTCTTCGCCGCGTTCACCCTGGTCTCCGGTCCGCTCGCGGACCGGCACGGGCGGCGCGCCACCCTGATCTGGATCACCACCGCGATCATGGTCTTCGGACTGGTCTGGGTACCGCTGATCGATCTGGGCACCCTCGGCGTGGTGCTGTGGCTCGTGCTCGGCTTCAGCCTGATGGGCATGACGTTCGGCCCGATGGGCGCACTGCTGCCCGAGCTCTTCCCGACCAGCGTGCGCTACACCGGCTCCGGCATCTCGTACAACGTCAGCTCGATCCTCGGGGCGGCGGTCGCCCCGTTCATCGCCGTGGCGCTGTGGGAGGCCGGGGACGGCTCGCCGTGGCTGGTCGGCGTCTATCTCTCGGCGATGGCCCTGCTGACCCTGATCGCGCTCCTCCTCGGCAAGGAGACCAAGGACGTCTCCCTGGACGACCGGGAGGCAGCCGACGGCGACGCGGCCCGCGTCCCGGCCGACTCCCCCGCTTCCTGAAACCACCGTCAAACCCACCGGCGTTCACCACCGCCGGGTCGCGGGCCTCCTCGCGCCCGGCGTACGTCTGCCGTCGCGGGGCATAACAACAACCCCTGAACCAAAGGAACTTCCGCCCCACCCGCACCAGAGGGAGCCCCATGCTGCGCGGCATCGACGTGAGCGCCTACCAGTCCTCCTCCTACGACACCGACGGCCTCTCCTTCGTCTTCGTCAAGGCGACCGAGGGGCGGTCCTACGTCAACCCCAAACTGGCCGCCCAGACGAAACGGGCCCGGGACGCCGGGCTGGTCGTCGGGTTCTATCACTTCCTGTGGCCCGGCAACCTCACCGCGCAGGCCGAGTACTTCGTCGGCAAGGCCCCGGACCGGGCGGGCGACATCCTCGCCGTCGACTGGGAGACGACCAGCAGCGGGACACACGCGAGCAACGCGGAGAAGGACCTCTTCATCCGCAAGGTGAAGGATCTCCGGCCCAACAACCAGGTCGTTCTCTACGCCAACCGCAACTTCTGGCTCAACATCGACACGACCTCCTATGCGGGCGACGGTCTGTGGATCGCGGACTACGTCTCGGCGGGCAAGCCCCGCATCAAGGCCAAGTGGCGCTTCCACCAGTACACCGACGACCCGCTGGACAAGAACGTGGCCCACTTCGAGAGCAAGGCGGCGTTGCGGAGATGGGCCGAGGACGCCTGACCTACCCGCTGAACTCCGGCGTGCGCTCCTGGGACGCCTCCGTCAGGGCCTTGGTGACCGCCTCGGCGCCGGCGCGCAGGCCGTAGACGGGGGTGCCGGGCTGCTGGCGCCAGGAGTCGTCGATGCCGCCCGCGTCGACGGTGTCGAAGCCGAGGGCGTCGATCAGGTCCCGTACCTTGCGCTTGGCCGCCTCGTCGTCGCCGGCCACCGGGAGGGCCATGCGGTCGGGGGCGCCGGCCGGGAGCGGGCGTTCCAGGATGTCCTGGGCGTATGTGCCGTTGAAGGCCTTGACGACGGGGTGGCCGATCTGGCGTTGCGTCCAGCGGCTCTCGGTGAGGCCGTCGTCCTCGATCGCGGCGATCCTGCCGTCCCGCTGCCGGGGGTAGTAGTTGCCGGTGTCGATGACGGCGACGCCGTCCGCCGCCCCGTCGAGCACGCCGGCCGGCAGGTCGGGGACCGCCTTCAACGGGATGGTGATCACGACGATCTCGGCGCCCCGCGGCGCCTCCTCGACCGTCACCGGCGTCGCGCCGGTCTCCTCCGCCAGGGCCGTGAGGGTGTGCGGGCCTCGGGAGTTGGCGACGGACACGTCGTGGCCGAGGGCGGTCAGCCGCCGGGTCAGGTTGCCGCCGATGTTGCCCGCTCCGATGATGCCGATCTTCATGTCCTCGCCTCGCCCTTCCGGGGGTCGGTAGCGCCTGGGCCTCCTCGCGAAGCCTTCGGGACCAGGCTCAACCTCCGGGGCGGGTGGGCTATTCCGTCGCCGGTGTTCGGCGAAGCGCGCCCGGGGCCTGTCGGCCCTAGTCGTATGCATAGGTCACGGCATCGTCCAGGACGAACCCGCATTCACGAAAGCGACGGGCGACGTCCACCAGGGAGCGTCCGCTGAGAACGGCCCCCTGGAACACGTGCCACAGCTTGACCGGTGTCTTCTTGTCGAGCCACTCGTACCCCTCCTGGCTCCCCTGACTGAACAACCGGAGATCCTCGAGTTCGATCTTTTCCAGCTGCGTCGCTCCCTCTGCCATGCGCAAGCCGAGTTCCGCGAGCCGGGCCGCGACCGTCTCGGGACGACGCCCCAACCGATCGGCCGCCATCAGCACATGGCTGAACCGCACCGGCTCGGTCTCGTCCAGCCACGGCGCCACCCGATCGACATCGCGGCTGAGGATGGCCGGGTCGTCCACGCCGACGGCGTCGGGTAGCACCGTCCCCTCCGCCAAGCGCAGCCCGAGCTCCGCAAGCCTGGCCCCCACCTCTACCGGACGACGCTTCGTTCGCTCGGCCACAGCCAGCACATGCCCCAACGACACCGGGTCGGACCCGTCCAGCCACGGCGGCTCCCGGTCGAATCCCCGGCTGAGGATGACCAGATCGTCGAATTCGACGACCTCGGGCGGCTCTGTTGCCTCCGTCAGACTCAATCCGAGCTCCGCGAGCCGCGCCGCCACCTCCTCGGGACGACGCTTCGTCCGCGCGGCCACAGCCAGCACATGCCCCATCGGCACCGGCCGCGTGACGTTCAACCACTCCTTTTTCCGGTCGGTGCCCTCGTCGAGCAAGGCGAGATCTTCGGGCGCCACAGCCCTTGGCGGTACCGCTCCCTCCGAAAGGCGCAGGCCGAGCTGCACGAGCCTGGCGGCCACCCTCTCGGGAGACCGCTTCAGGACATGGGCGGCCACCAGCACATGCGCCAGCGGCACCGGACTCGCGGCATCCCACCACGGTGTGCTCCCCTGGAGGCCCCGACTCAGGATGGTCAGGTCGCCGGGCTCCACGGCCTCCGGCGGTACAGCTCCTTCCGGAAGTCGCAGACCGAGCTGCGTGAGCTTGGCCGCCACCTGAGCGGGCCGACGCTTCGTCCGCTCGGCCGCCGACAGCACGTGCCCCAACGGCACCGGGTCGGACCCGTCCAGCCACGGCCACTTCCGTGGGACCCTGAGCCCTCCACTGCTCAGAAAGCGATGGTCGTCAGGTTCGGCCGTCTCTGGCAACACCACTCCTTCGGCGGGGTGCAGTCCAAGCTCCGTGAGCCTGGCCGCCACCTGAGCGGGCCGACGCTTGGTCCGCTCGGCCGCCGACAGCACGTGCCCCAACGGCACCGGGTCGGACCCGTCCAGCCACGGCGGGATCCCATCGAGATCACGGCTGAGGATGAGCAGATCGTCAGGCGCGGCGGTCTCGGGCAGCACCATGCCGGCCTGCAGCCGGAATCCAAGCTCTTCGAGCCTGTCCGCCGCCTCCTGCGCGCGGCAGCCCACCACCTCCGCGAACTGCAGCACGTGCCCCAGGGGCACCGGCAGCTCGGGGTCAAGCCAGTCGTGCGGATACTGGGCGTCGAACTTGAACTTGTCCACCGGGTCGCCGGGGGCTGACGAACCACTGAGCAGACCGATATCCGTGGGCCGCGCCCGTGCCACGGTCTCGGGGGCGGTGATCGTCACGCCGGGAAACGCGCCCGCGGCCGCCCAGGCCCTGACACGCCATTCGGCCACATGGCCCGAGAGGCTCTCACCGGTCGGGCGATCGGACCAGGCGTCGCCATTCATGATCTGCGCGTCCGCCGCGTAGGAGCCCGCCGCGACGATGTCCAGCTCTTGATCGCCCACCACCCACGGGCCGTACTCGCAGGCCACCGCAGCCTCGGCAATCTCATCCGCCAGCGCCGGGTGGTGCCCCACCAGCACCGAGAGCCAGTTGTGGCTGAAAACCTCGGCCCCCTCCCGCAGCAGCGCCGGGATTTCCTGACGCAGCCGGTCCAGGACATGGTCCGAGTCGTGCGCCAGGGCGCGCCTGCGGTCGACGGTCAGCTGCGGCATGTGCGCCCCGGTGAGGTTGACGACGGCGCCGTACAGCGGGACGCCGATCCACACACCGTCCGCGAGAACCCCGCCGCTGGTGCTGCTCCACCACACATCCGGACGGGACGTGGCATCGACCGCGACGCCGTCCAGGCGTTTGGTGTTCCTGGCATACGGGTCCCTGGTTCCGAGAGGCGCTACGAGCGACAACACGTCCGGATCCCACTCCAGCCGCGTGGCCGCATCCTGAGCGACCACCGAGTACTCCGAGATCCACAGCAGCCGCCGCAGTAGATCGGTACACGACGGCAGCCTGGTGGACGGGCGGAGATACAGGCGCACCGTCGTACCCGCGTCGTGTCCCCGTCCCAGGTCCCTGATGTAGAAGAGGGATCCCGGTCCGGCGATGTCGACCTGCAGGCGCTGTCCGGGGTGACCCTCGCGGTCGAGGCGGCACGTGGTCACCGAGACATCGTCCGCGATCATGAAATAGCTGAGCACACCGATTCCGAACCGGCTGTTGGGATGGAGTTCGATGTTCTCCGCCCGCCACTCGGCCTGTTCGTCGAGGTACTCGGGAAGGTCGGCGAAACGCATTCCGGCGTGGGAGAAGACCTCGCGGAGTTCGCGTTCCCCCATGCCGATGCCGTTGTCGGTGCACTCGATGTAGGCCCGGCCCCGCTCATCGATGTCTTGATTGAAGGTGATATGCCCTGACCAGGGGGCGAGTCCGGGATGCCGGCGCCTGAGGTACTCGGTGCGGGCCCCTCGGTAGCGGCAGGCGTCCAGCGCGTTCTGGTACAGCTCCCGAATCGCCAGAGCCGGATCCCCGTACAACTGCTCGCCCATGAGGAGTTCCTGGATACGGTCGTCGGCGAGACGGAAGCGCAGGTCCGAGGATTCGTACGCGGGCTTGCCCGCGGCGTCGGCAGCCGGACGCACCTGGTCGGCGGTGGCATGGACCGGCAGGTCCTGCAGCGGTTCCAGCTGGGGTTCGCTGCCGGCCTGGACATCGACGGCACCGAACAGGGCGTCCAGGGCGGCCGCCTGATGCCGCAGGGCCAGACCCATTGCCGGGTGGTGGCAGGCGGCGTTGAGAACGCGGGTCCGGCCGTGCTGGTCCCAGCGGGCCGTCTGGATGGTCCGGCGAAGCTGTCCCATGTCCACGGAGTAGCTGATACCGAGGTGCTCCGCCACCACGTCCGACAGCAGGGCCGGGTCGATCGCCAGATGGTGCGCCACGGTCAGCAGGACCACCAGGAGTTGCTCCCGGATGTGCTGCTCGGCCTCGGCGCCGCCCGCCAGCTGGCGCCTGGGACGGATGGTGGTCGAGTCGAACGAGGTGCGCAGCGAGCGCAGCAGCATCGGCAGGGTGTTCAGCTCGAACAGTTCGGCGACCAGCTTGCGGTCGGCGCTGTCAGGAACGTCCTCGACGAGGCTCTCGACCGGGACGAGCAGGCTGTCCAGGACCTTCTCCTGGAACCCACCGGGCTTTCTGGACAGCCAGCGGCGGAACAGCCACCAGGCGATACCGGCCGCTCGCTCGTCCCCGCCCGGCGACTGGGCGGCGAGCTCCGCTCGGCGCACCAGCCGCTGCCGGTTGCTGAAGAACTGCTCGTAGTTCGCACGGGCGGGGCTCGGGCACCTCACGTGGCCGAGGTTCGTGGGCCCGACCTCCAGCGACTGCACCGCCGCGCGGTTCGCGCACGAGACGTACAGGTACGGCACGGAGACCAGCAGTGCGGCCTCGGCCGGGGACAGGGCCAGTTTCTCGGGGTTGAGGACCTTCGACAGCAGCCAGCCCACTCCGGCGGTCATCCGCTCGGCGAATTCGACCGGCCGCCAGGGGTCGTCGGCCAGCAGGGCCTCGTCCCGGTCGGCCTGAGGGGCGATCTGAGCGACGAGAGCCACGGCGGCCGCGCGCATGGCCTCGGCGCCATCGACGTCACCGATCTGCTTCCACGCCGGGTGGTTGCGGGCAGCCGACGCCCAGGCGTGCTCGCCCGCGGCGCCGAACGCGGTACGGTCGGGTCGTTCGAAGACGACGAAATCGTCCGTCTCCGTCTCGGTACGCACCCTGATCTGCTGCCGGAACAGCTTGTGCTCGGCGGTCAGCGCGTCCGTGGCGCTCTGCAACTGTTCCTTGAGCTCGCGCAGCGTGCTCGGTCCCGCCTCGTCCGCCACGACCGTGCTGAGCGCCCGGGAGAAGATGCTGAAGGTGCTGTTTCCCGCTCGGGTGTAGCGGGCGCGCTCTCCGGGCGAGCAGGCGTACACGTGGCAGTAATGTCGCTCGCCGACCCGCTCCACCCGCATGTCGGACCAGCCGACGGCATTGCCGACGGACATCTCCCTGAGGTCGATGCCCTCACGGCAGGCATCCACGAACACCACCACGTCACCGGCTTCGCTGCGCTCGACGTAGCTGCTGAAGTCGAGTGAGAGGCATTTGCCGCGGAAGTCGTGGGAGGTTGTCCGAGCGCCCTTGGGGACGAGGTAGTCCTTGCCGCCGTGGTGGACCCCGTGGCCGCTGAGGTACAGGAGCAGCGTCTCGCCACGGGCAGCGTCCTGGAAGAAGGTCTCGACGGCGTAGTCGACGCTCTCGCGGTCGGTCTCCTCCACGTCGTGGATGCGCACGTCGTACCCGACGTGTGACAGGGCCTCCGATAATTCGGCCATGTCGTCCGTGACGAACGGCAGATCGTCGACGTGCGGGTCGCGGTAGGCCGGCACGCCGATCAGCAGGGCACGGTACGAGCCGTTCATCGCCCCCTCCCGCGGCTCAGGAGCCGAAGGTCAGCGTGATGGCTCCCTTTGCGCCCACTTGGGCCGAGGTCCCCACGATGGTGATGCCCCCGGTCGCGGTGATCTCGAAGGACACCTGCGCCTGCCGCAGCGGCAGGCCGCCGTCGGGGACCTGGACATCGGCGAGCGCCTGCTGCAGTACGTCCACCGTGCGTCGCAGGTTCTCCCGCAGGACAGCGGCAGGGATCCGCCGTACCGAAGGGTCCTCGGTCCGGCGCTTGAAGATGCCCTTGTCCCCCGAGCCCGAGGTCGGTTCGGTGTCATCGATGGCCACCAGCACATCGACCCCGTCAACGATGTCGTCCTTCACGGCGTCCGTGGCCTCGACCGTCTCGAACATGGCTCCCCCTCGTCGCACGGCGTGGAAACCGCCACATCATATGGGCCCAGACGGCGCACCAAGGGGTGACCGACTGATATTTCCGTCTTTCAACTTGCCTACCGCCGAGGCGATTCGAGAGCGTGCCCGAGTCCAATCGAACGAAGCGCGAGGGGCGCCCGCTCGCCGGCGGACCGATGGCCGAGGTGCTGACCGCCGGCCGGCTCGGCAAGTGCTTCGGTCTGCCGCTGGCGCTCGAACGGCACGACTGCCGCTGGAGCGTGCGCACGGCTCGCCGGGCATGACGAGGGGCCCGGTCCGACCGAGATCGGACCGGGCCCCTTCGTTCAGGAAGCGGAGTGCCTCCAGCAGCGGGCGACTACTTGTTCAGGTAGGCCCAGAACTCGTCGAAGCTCAGCTGCTTGTCGCCGTCGAGGTCGCGGGTCTTGATGACGACCTCGGCGACCGACTCGGTGACGTTCCAGTCACCCGACCGGGCCAGGGCGGCCTTGAACTCGGCTGCGGTGATGAATCCGTCGCCGTCCGTATCGATCCGCTCGAACTGCTTGCGTGCTTCCTCGATGTCCGCCACCGGTCCGCCCCTACTCTCGTGCTCTCGTGTTCTGCGTCGTGCTGACGCAGGTCAGATTAACTGGCCGTGCGCGCCTCCAGCGCGGCGACCACCCAGGCGAACTCCTCGTCATAGGCCGGCTGGGGGCCGAGGCCGTTGACGATGGCCTGCAGTTCGCGGTAGCGGGCGACCCGTACGTTGGAGGCGGCCGTGAGGCGTTCGAGTACGGCGGCCCGGTCGGTGTCGCCGAGCAGGTCCCTCAGGACGTCGTCGGCCTCCGGCGCCTCGGGGGCGATGCCGCGCTGCCGTGCCTGCGCAGCGAGCTGAACGAGCCGGCTCATGAACCACAGGGACGAACCGGCCGGGACGTCCGGCCCCCGGTCCGCCGCGTTGAACTCGATCATCTGCCGCATCTGCGCGCGGAAGCCGGGGTCCTGGATCAGCTCGGCGAGTTCCACCCAGGCGTCCACCTGCTCGGGTGTGGGGTCGTCGGGCAGCTTGGCCGCCGTGAAGCGCAGCCTGCGCCGGATGTCCGGGTCGGCCGTGTCGATCCCCTCGAAGATCTCCGCCATGAAGTCCTCGACGATCCGACGCCGCTCGGCCGCCGAGAGCCGTGCCAGTCTGTTCATGAGTGTCATCTCCTCCGCGCCGGAATCACGTTTCGCCACCGTCGACAGCACCGCACGGGTCACCTTGAGCGACCGGATCTGCGCGTCCAGCGCGACCACGTGCGCGGCGGCGACCTGCGCGACCGTCGTCTCACCGGCCAGGACCCGGTGGACGTCCGCCAGGCCGAGGCCGAGTTCGCGCAGGGTGCGGATCAGCTCCAGGCGGGCCACGGACGCGGCGTCGTACAGCCGGTAACCGCCCGCGGACCGGGCCACCGGGGGCAGTGCGCCCTCGTCGGACCAGTACCGGATGGTGCGCACGGTCAGTCCGGTGGCCCGGGCCAGTTCGCCGATGGTGAGCAGTCCGGTGCCGTCATCGATCATGTCTGCGAGTCTGGACCTTCCAGTGGGTGGAGACTCAAGGAGCGCGTCGGTGACGGACACTCTGCGGGACATTCTGGACGCGGCGGCGCGGGGCGTCTTCCGCCGGCGGACGGCGGTACGACGATCGTGGACCAGCCCTCGCCCAGGGACGCGGGGGTCATCGCCTTCACGGCCCACTCGGTCGTCTTCACGGACCAGGATCCCGGGTGGATACGCCGGACGCTGGCCGGCACCGACTGCGACAGGCCGGCCGCCACGATGAACGCCCGCTTCCTGGCGGCCCTCATGGACCGGACCGCGCGCACCTCCGACACGGTCGACGTGCTGCTGACCGGTGCCGCGCTGCCCGGTGAGCCTCCCCTCGCGCTGACGGAGATCGACGATCCCGGCCATCCGCGGGTGGTCTCCGCACGCCGACGGCGTGACGACGTGCGGGTGTGGGCGGCGGAGGGCGGGGTGCTCGTGATGGGACATGGGGTGGCCGGACGGTGGGAGGTCGCGGTCGAGGTGGACGAGGAGGCGCGGCAGCGAGGGCTGGGGCGTCGGCTGGTGGCGGCGGCGCGGCACCTGGCCGGGGGCGCGCCGGTGTGGGCCCAGGTGTCGGCAGGGAACGCCCGTAGTCTGCGGGCGTTCCAGGCGGCCGGCTACCGTCCCGTGGGCTCGGAGGTGCTGCTCAGTGCCAGGGCTCGTAGTGCGGGTTGCTCTCGCACTCGCTCATGATCTCGGTCTTGGTCTGCTTGTCGACCGGGCAGACGCCGATGACGTACTGCCGTGCGATGCCGCCCGGGAAGGCGACCTCCTGCTGGTCTGCCCACTTGTGGGTGTCGCCGATGGTCTCGTTGACGTCGATGCCGCCGGGGGCGTCGACGTAGTAGTTGAAGCCGGGCCGCCACTTCTTGTACAGGTCGTGGTCGTACGACGTCGACACATACGGGGACGGCTGGTTGACCAGGACGTACTTCTCCAGGTCGTACTGGCCGGTGATGACGTCCTTGGGATGGAAGCCCTGCTCGAAGACGACGGACGGGCCGCGGCCGTCGGCGCGGTAGAGGGTGCCGCAGCTGGTGCGCCAGGACGGCTCGGGGGTGATGCGGTCGACGTCGACACGGCGGTCGGCGGCAGCCTTGATCTTGTCGGCGAACCGGACGGGACAGGCGGCCGGCGCGGGTGCGGCGGCCATGGCGGCCGGCGGGGCGGATGCCTGGGCGGGCGTGGCGGCCGTGGTCGTGAGGACGGCAGCGAGGGAGAAGGCGGCGGCAGCGATCCGCCGCCGCAGGGTCATAGTGGTCACAAGGGCACGATGGCGGGCCCGAGGCGCCGGTCCTTGGACCCTCACTCGATCAGGGGCGTGTCAACTGCCCTTGGGTGGACGGCAGATGGGGCTCACCGGAAGATGCCGGTGTGACCGAGGGAGTAGCGGCCGGGCTGCGGGTAGACCGCGAGGCCGTGCGGGCCGCTGCCGACGGGGATGCGGGCGAGCTGGGCGCCGGTGCGGGTGTCGATGGCGTACACCTCGGCGTCGTAGCGGCCGGAGAGCCACAGGACCTTGCCGTCGGCGGAGACGCCGCCCATGTCGGGGCTGCCGCCGTCGGGCAGGTCCCACTTCTTGGTGAGCTTGTTCCGGGGGAAGTCGAAGACGGAGACGGTGCCTTCGCCGCGGTTGGAGACGTACATCTCGCGGGAGTCGCGGCTGACGTAGAGGCCGTGGCAGCCCTTGCCGGTGGGCAGCAGGGTGGGCTCGGTGAACTTGTCGCCGTCCAGGACCCACATCCCGTGGGCCATCATGTCGGCGATGTAGAACCTCTTGCCGTCCGGCGAGACCTTCACGTCCTGCGGCATCGCACCCTCGAACGGCAGCCTCTGCTGCCCGACGACCTTCATCTTCTCGGTGTCGACCTTGAGCAGCTCGCCGCTGAACTCGCAGGAGACGATGAAGTAGCGGCCGTCGAGGGAGAAGTCGGCGTGGTTGACGCCGTAGCAGGAGACCGGGACCGTCTTCTTCGGGGCCATGGTGTGCGGGTCGCGGAAGACCAGCTCGCGGTCGAGGGAGGCCATCACGACGGCGTACTTGCCGTTGGGCGTGAAGTAGAGGTTGTACGGGTCGTGGACCTCGACCTCCTTGCCCGCCTTGCCGGTCTTCGGGTCGATCGGGGTGAGGGTGTGGCCGCGGTTGTTGTTGACCCAGAGCGTCTTCAGGTCCCAGGAGGGCACGACGTGCTGGGGCTGCCGGCCCACCTGGATCGTCTCGATGATCTCGTACGTCTTCGGGTCGATGACGGAGACGGAGTCGGACTCGGTGTTGGGGACGTAGACCCGGGACGGGAAGCCCTTGACCACGGGCGACAGCTTGTTCGGGCGGTCGGCCGCGTACACGTCCTCGGGGTCGAGGACGGGCGGCATGCCCGGCAGGCCCTGGACGCTCTTCTTCTCGGGCGGGGCGGGCACGGCGGCCTTGGTGGCGCGTGCCTCGGAGGTCCGCTCCCCGCCCTGGGTGCCGCAGGCGGCGAGGACGGCGAGGGCGGCGCCCGCGACGAGGGTGCTTTTGACAAGGTGGCGGTGCATTGCACCATTTAAGGTGCGCTTCGCGGGGAAATCAGTGATTGCCCGATCGACGGCCAGGTGAGTCGTCGCAGGTCACACCCCCGGTCGAGCCCGGTCGCCGTCGCGCGTCAGCGGTCGACGACCCGCATCTCGAACCACGTCGTCTTCCCCCGGGGCAGCAGATCGGCCCCCCAGCGGTCGGCCAGCTTGTCGACGAGGAAGAGGCCCCGGCCGCTGACGTCCATCTCCTGGACCGGCATCAGACACGGCAGCCCCCGGGAGGGGTCGCGGACCTCGACGCGGATCCAGCCGCGGCGACGGTGCAGACGCAGCCCGAAGACGCGGGCGCCGGTGTGGCGTACGGCGTTGCCGACCAGTTCGGAGACGAGGAGGACCGCGTCCTCGGTGGTCTTGGGGGTGAGTCCCCAGTGCCGCAGGACCACGACCTGGGTGAGCCGTCTGGCGGTGGCGGCGGACTCGGGGCGGGACGGCAGTGCAACCTCGGCCTCCGCCGGGTTGCCGTACAACTCCAGCGCCTTCAGCGCGTGTTCGTCCTCGACGGTCGGCGACCAGCGCGCCGCGGCCGCATGTGCGTGTCCCCGCGGCTGTCCCGTACCCTCCAGCCCCGACATGCCCCCATCATGGCCGCCCGGAGCGCACGACGGGGCCGTTCCCGGGGATTAGGCCCCCGGGAACGGGCCCTGAACCGGCGGTCGAACAGCATATGCCGAGGGCGCTTCGGAGCCCTCCACAGCCCGCCTGACCTGCACGGACGGACTGTTTCGCGGCAATCGACGGACTCCCCCGACCAGACACGCTCAAGGCTGCCTTACCGCTGCCGTAAACCGCCCCATCGAGGGACCCGGATCAGACGTCGCGTCAATTGCAAGCCCCGAGAGGAGTGTTCAGAGGAACTTCGCCTTGCCCGGCCCCTCCTCCACGAAGCTGCGCATGCCGCGCTCACGGTCCTCGGTGGCGAACAGGCCCGCGAACCAGTTGCGTTCGATCGTCAGGCCCGTCTCGATGTCCGTCTCCAGGCCGGCGTCGATCGCCTCCTTCGCGGCGCGCAGCGCGAGCGCCGGGCCCTGCGCCAGCTTCGCGGCCCAGGTGTGTGCCTGCGTGTACACCTCGTCGGCGGGCACGACCCGGTCCACCAGGCCGATCTCCCGCGCCTCGGCCGCCTTCACCATCCGGCCGGTGAAGATCAGGTCCTTGGCCTTGGAGGGGCCGACCAGGCGGGCCAGGCGCTGGGTGCCGCCCGCGCCGGGGATCAGGCCGAGCAGGATCTCCGGCTGGCCGAGCTTGGCGTTCTCGCCGGCGATGCGGTAGTCCGCGCACAGCGCGAGTTCGCAGCCGCCGCCCAGTGCGTAGCCCGTGACCGCCGCGACGACCGGCTTGGGGATGCGGGCCACCGCCGTGAACGAGTCCTGCAGGGCGCGGGCGCGCAGGACCATCGCGGCGTGGTCCATCGCCTGCATCTCCTTGATGTCCGCGCCGGCCGCGAACACCTTCTCGCCGCCGTAGACGACCACGGCCCGCACGTCCTCGCGCCGCGCGGCCTCCTCGGCGAGTTCCTTCAGCCGGTCCTGCGTGGCGATGTCCAGCGCGTTCATGGGCGGGCGGTCGAGACGAAGCGTGCCGACGCCTTCAGCGACTTCGAGAGAGACGGTCATATGGAGCAGGTTAACGGGGGCTAACGACGAAGCCCCGGTGCGGTCCGTCACACCAGGGCCGTCACACCGGGGCTTCGCCGTCAGCTCAGAGTCACTTCTTCCACTTCTCCCACGACATGTTCCAGCCGTTGAGCCCGTTGTCCGGGTCGACGACACGGTCCTCGGAGTTCTTGACGACCACCACGTCGCCGACCATCGAGTGGTTGAAGAACCAGGCGGCCGGCACCTTCTTGTCCCAGCCGCCGCGCACGTCGCGCAGGCCGATGCAGCCGTGGCTGGCGTTGTATTCGCCGAAGGCACCGCCCGCCCAGTAGTTGCCGTGCAGGAAGGTGCCGGAGGTGGTGAGGCGGACGGCGTGCGGGACGTCCTTGATGTCGTACTCGCCGCCGTAGCCGACCGTCTCGCCGTTCATCCGGGTCACGGTGAGCATCTCGCTGATGACCATCTGGCCGTTCCAGGTCTCCATGCCGGGCTTGCCGGTGGTGACCGGGATGGTCTTGAACAGCTTGCCGTCGCGCATGACCTTCATCGTGAGCTTCTTGGCGTCCACGACGGAGACCTGGTTGCGGCCGATGGTGAAGGAGACCGTCTTGTCCTGCTCGCCGTAGACGCCGGAACGCCCCTCCACGCCGTCGAGGTCGAGGTCGACGCTCACCTTGGTGCCGGGCTTCCAGTACTTCTCGGGGCGGAAGTCGAGACGGTCGTTGCCGAACCAGTGGCCCTCGACCTCCACAGCCGGTTCCGTCTTGATGCGGATGGCCTTCTCCACGTCGGCCGGGTTGGTGATGCCCCGGTCGAAGCGGATGGAGAACGGCATCCCGACGCCGACCTTCGAGCCGTCCTCGGGAGTGAAGCTGCCGACGAAGGTGTTCTTCGGCGTCAGCGTGGTGAAGCCGGCGTCCTCCGCGGCCGTGCGGTCCTCGGAGTCCTTGGCGACCGCGTGCACCTTGTACTTGGTGGCGGCGGCCAGGTGGGTCGACGGCGTCCAGGTGGCGCCGTCGCCGGATATCTTGCCGTCGATCTTCTTGCCCTTGGCGTCCTTGACCTCGACCTCGGTCAGCTTGCCCTTGGCCGCGGTCACCTTCAGCGCCCCGCTGGTTTCGACGGACTTGGCGCCGTCCTTGGGGGTGATGCTGACGACGGCCTCGGACTGCTTGCTCTGCGCGGCGTCCGAGCCGTCGCCGGCGCCGTCACCCCCACCGGATCCGGTCTTCCCGCCGCCACACGCCGTGACGGCGAGGAGCAGCACGCCGAGTATCAGCGCGAGCAGTCCGTTCCTGCCCCCAACCGACGCCCCCGATATCGGTCGCCCGTTCAAGTTGTTCTCCCCTCCCCGGGCCTGGTCAGGCCCGCACCCCTGCGCGTCCCCCGCGCACCGGCGCATATTAACCACAAGGCGCCGGGCACCGGCGGCCCGCGATTGTCACTGTTCCGTCCCAACGGAACGCCGCGTCGATGCGCCCCCCTGTCGGACTACTTCACCGCACTGCCCGCCTTCCATGCATTCCAGCCCATATTCCACCCTCCGAGCCCGTTGTCGGGAGCGACCTCTTTGTCATTGCTGTGGACGACCTCGACGACATCCCCGATGAGGCTCCGGTCGAAGAACCAGCCGGCCGGGGTGTCCGAGCCGCCGCCCTTCACATCACGCAGTCCGACGCAGCCGTGGCTGACGTTGGTGCGTCCGAAGACGGTCTGATCCGCCCAGTAGTTGCCGTGCAGGAACGTGCCGGAGTCGGTCAGGCGCATGGCGTGCGGGACGTCCGGGATGTCGTACTCACCCTTGCCGTCGCGCTTCTTGAAGCCGACCGTGGCGCCGTTCATCCGGGTGACCTCGAGCATCTCGGTCACCACCATCTTCCCGTTGTACGTGGTCATCTTGGGGGCGCCGGCCGTGACCGGCACGGTGGCGAGCGTCTCGCCGTCGCGCCGCACCTCCATGGTGTGCCGGGCGGCATCGATCACGGAGACCTGGCTGCGGCCGACGGTGAAGGAGAACGTCTTGTGCTGCAGACCGTAGACCCCGGGCGCCCCCTCGACGTCACGCAGGCGCAGGGTGACGGTGACCTGGGTACCGGGGTTCCAGTAGTCCTCGGGGCGGAAGTCCAGACGGGCCCGGCCGAACCAGTGCGGGCGGATCTCGACGGCCGGGCTGGCGGTCACCCGCACCGCGCGTTCGACGGCGGCCCGGTCGGCGATCTCGCGGTTGAACTCCAACGAGACGATCATGCCGGTGCCGACCGTGGAACGGTTCTCCGGGGCGACGTAGCCGATGAAGCGTTCCTCGGGGACGTACGTCGTGAAGGTGGTGTGCCGGGCCGAGCGGCGGCCGTCGTCGTCCACGGCCACCGCGTCGATCGTGTACTTGGCGGCGAGCGCCAGCCGCTTCTCGTCGGGCTCCCAGGCAAGGCCGTCGGCGGAGACGTGCCCGGGCACCGGGGACTCCTGCGCGTCCTGGGACCTGACGACCTTCACCGACTCCAGCCGGCCGTCGGGCACGCGCACCCGCAGCTTCCGGCCGGGGCGCACACCCCTGCTGCCGTCGTCGGGCGAGACCCGGATGACGTCCTCGGGCGCCGGGGGCGCGCCGAACGCCCCGGCGATCCCGCCCGCGTCGTCCGAGGTACAGCCCGTGGCCCCGGTCAGGAGCCCTGCCCATGTCACTACGGCGGCCAGCGCGGCCCTCGCGCGCCGCGCGCGCCCTTGTACGTGCCTCACGGGGTACCCAACGACCGGCCGCGTCCCCGGGAAACGACCATGCCCGCCCCCGGGGAAACGTGAGTGCGACCTACGCTCTGGGCAGAACAGTGGGGAGGACGACGCGCAGGGGAGCCGCGACCCGGGCCGCAGCACAGGGCCGCACCCCTCTGTCCCCCGTCGTTCCACGAGCCGCGGGAGGCTGACAGGTGTCCAGCGCAGCCGAGCAGGAGGCGGTGGCCGGTCGTCAGGCCACTGAGAACGGGCGCCAGGCCGCCGCCGCGAACGGCGTACGGCGGGCCGCACCGCCGCCCACGGTGCCCGCATGGCCGGGCGCGCCGACGCCGCTGGGCGCCCGGTTCCGGGTCGGCCCGGACGGGGTGGCGGGGACCAACTTCGCGTTGTGGGCGGGCGGGGCGGAGGGCGTCGAGCTGTGCCTCTTCGACGAGGCGGGCAAGGAGTCGCGGGTCCGGCTCAGCGAACTGACCCACGAGATCTGGCACGGCTTCGTCCCGGGCGTGCTGCCCGGACAGCGCTACGGCTACCGGGTGCACGGCCGCTGGGACCCGTGGACCGGCGCCCGCTGGAACCCGGCGAAGCTGCTCCTCGACCCGTACGCCCGTGCCGTGGACGGCGCCAAGGGGAACGACTACAGCCGTCTGCCGCCGGAGGTGTACGGGCACGTGCGCGACTGGCCGCAGCAGCACGTCGCCGACACGGTGCGCGACGACCGGGACTCGGCGCCGTACGTCCCCAAGGGCGTCGTCGTCCACGATGACGACGACTGGGCCGACGACCGCCGTCCGAAGACGCCGTGGGCGGACTCGGTGATCTACGAGGTGCACGTCAAGGGCTTCACCCAGCTGCACCCGGGCATCCCGGAGGAACTGCGCGGCACCTACGCCGGCCTCGCGCACCCGGCCGCGATCGCGCACCTGGTGAAGCTGGGCGTGACGGCGGTGGAGCTGCTTCCGGTGCACCAGTTCGCGCACGAGGACCACCTGCTGCGCAGGAGCCTCGGGAACTACTGGGGCTACAACTCCGTCGGCTACTTCGCCCCGCACGCGGCCTACGCGGCCTCCGGGACGAGAGGCCAGCAGGTCGGCGAGTTCAAACGGATGGTGCGCGCCCTGCACGCGGCCGGGATCGAGGTCATCCTCGACGTGGTCTACAACCACACGGCGGAGGCGGGCGAACTCGGCCCGACGCTCTCCCTGAAGGGCATCGACAACCGCGGCTACTACCGCCTCCAGGCCGACGCCCGCCGCTACGCCGACTACACCGGCTGCGGCAACACCCTGCACGTGGTCCAGCCGCAGGTGCTGCGCCTGATCACGGACTCACTGCGGTACTGGGTGACGGAGATGGGCGTGGACGGCTTCCGCTTCGACCTCGCGGCGGCGCTGGCCCGTTCCATGCACGACGTCGACATGCTCTCCCCGTTCCTGGCGGTCATCGCCCAGGACCCGGTGCTGCGCCGGGTGAAGCTGATCGCCGAGCCGTGGGACGTGGGGTCGGGGGGCTACCAGGTGGGGGCGTTCCCGCCTTTGTGGACGGAGTGGAACGACCGGTACCGCAACGCCGTACGGGACTTCT
Organism: uncultured Actinomycetota bacterium; assembly: GCA_963798065.1. Lineage (GTDB taxonomy): Bacteria > Actinomycetota > Actinomycetes > Streptomycetales > Streptomycetaceae > Streptomyces. Next base: position 110,768 of record CAWCSC010000007.1, read on the forward strand.
GGCGGCACGCGCTGCCGGACGTACGGGAGATGGGCTACCGCCTGTCGGGCTCCAGCGATCTGTACGCCTGGGGCGGGCGCAGGCCGTACGCGTCCGTCAACTTCGTCACCGCGCACGACGGTTTCACGCTGCGCGACCTGGTGTCGTACGAGCGCAAGCACAACGAGGCCAACGGCGAGGGCAATCGCGACGGCACGAACGACAACCGGGCCTGGAACTGCGGTGCCGAGGGCGAGACGGACGACGAGGAGATCAGGGCCCTGCGGCGCCGGCAGCTGCGGAACCTGTTGACCACGCTGCTGCTGTCGACGGGCGTACCCATGCTGGTCGCCGGCGACGAACTGGGCCGCACCCAGCGCGGCAACAACAACGCGTACTGCCAGGACAACGAGATCAGCTGGGTGGACTGGGGGCTGCTGGAGGACCCCGGGTGGCACGCCCTGTTCGAGCTGACCTCGCGGCTGATCGAGCTGCGCCACCGGCACCCGGTGCTAAGGCGCCGGGCGTTCTTCTCGGGCCGGGCCCAGACCGCGGACGGGCTGCGCGACCTGGCCTGGTTCACGTCCCGGGGCACCGAGATGACGGAGCAGGACTGGTACGCGCCCGCCGCCACGCTCGGGATGTACCTGTCCGGCCGGGACATCCCGGGCCGGGACGAGCGCGGGGAGCAGATCCTCGACGACAGCTTTCTCGCCGTGCTGCACGCGGGCGAGGGGCCGGTGGAGTTTCGAACTGCCGGGGCCGCCCTGGGCGGAGCGGTACGAGGTCGTCGTCGACACGAGCCTGGAGGAGCAGGGGGAGGCGCCGGGCGTGGAGCACCGGGCCGGGGCGCAGATCACGATGCCGGCGCGGGCGGTGCTGCTGCTGCGGGTGGCGGGCTGAGGCATCGTTTCGCCGGCCAGGGCTGCCGCATTGTTGCGGCGCGTTGCGGGTCCGTGAACTCGGTGGGGATCTTCTTGACCCCGTCGTCGGACCGCTGGCAGCGTCCATGCCGAGCCGTGCCCTCTTGACCTCCTCCTCTCCGAATCTCCAGGACCTCCGCATGCCCGAAATATCCCGTCGTGCCCTCGGTGCCCTCGTCGGCGGTGGTGCCGTGGGCGCCGTCGCCGGTACGGCCGGTGCCGCCGAGGCGGCCCCCGTCGAACGCCCCTTCCGGGCCCGCCCCGGCTCCGCTTCCGGACGGCGTCCCAACTTCCTGGTGATCCTGGGCGACGACCTCGGCTGGGCCGACCTGTCCTCCTACGGCGCCCCGCACATCAGGACGCCGAACCTGGACCGGCTGGCCCGCCAGGGCGTGCGCTTCACCGACGCCTACTCCGGCTCCTCGACCTGCTCCCCGACGCGGTTCAGCCTCTACACCGGGCGCTATCCCGGCCGTACGAAGGGCGGGCTCGCCGAGCCGATCGCCGACCGGTCGCAGGGCCTGGACCCGACCCACCCCACCCTCGCCTCGCTGCTGAAGAAGGCGGGCTACGCCACCGCGCTCATCGGCAAGTGGCACTGCGGCTGGCTGCCCGACTACAGCCCCACCAAGTCCGGCTGGGACGAGTTCTTCGGCAATCACGGGGGCGTGCTGGAGTACTTCTCCAAGCTCGGCCAGCTCGGTGACTACGACCTCTACGAGGGGGACGCCGAGTACAAGGACCTGCGGTACTACACGACCGTGCTCACCGAGCGGGCCGTCGAGTACGTCGGCCGGGACCACGACCGGCCCTGGCTGCTGAACCTCAACTTCACCACCCCGCACTGGCCCTGGCTCGCCGAGGGCGACGAGGAGACCGGCGCCGGGATCGCGGCGAAGATCAGGGCGGCGAAGTCACAGGCCGAGGTCAGCAAGGCCCTGAACCACTACGACGGCGGCTCGGTCGCGAAGTACACGCAGATGGTGGAGAGCCTGGACGCGGCCGTCGGCGAGGTGCTCGCCGCCCTGCGCCGCTCCGGGCAGGAGGAGAACACCGTCGTGCTGTTCGCCAGCGACAACGGCGGCGAGCGCTGGTCGTACCTGTGGCCTCTCAGCGGCGAGAAGTTCTCTCTCCAGGAGGGCGGCATCCGGGTGCCCGCGATACTGCGCTGGCCCGCCCGGGTCGACGGCCATCAGGTCAGCCACGAGCCGAACTTCTCCCCCGACTGGACCGCGACCCTGCTGGAGCTGGCGGGTGCCCGGCCCGACCCGGCGTATCCGCTGGACGGCACGAGCCTCGCCGGGTACCTGCTGCGGGGCGAACGGCTGCCCGAGCGGGACCTGTTCTGGCGGGTGCGCGGCAACCGGGCGCTGAGGCGCGGCGAACTGGAAGTACTACCGGGACGCCGAGGGCAAGGACCATCTGTACGACCTGGCCGCCGACGCACGCGAGCAGGCCGACCTCGCTCCCGACGAGCCGGAGTTGCTCACCGAGCTGAAGACCTCCTGGGAGAAGACCGCGGCAGGTCTGCTGCCGTACCCGGGCTAGCCCAGGATTCTGCGCTCGTACGCCGTGGCCACCGCCGCCGCCCGGTCCTTCACGCCCAGTTTCGCGTAGAGGTGCGTGAGGTGCGTCTTGACCGTGGCCTCGCTGATGAAGAGTTCACGGGCTATCTCGCGGTTGGAGGTGCCCTTGGCGACCAGGGCCAGGACCTCACGTTCGCGGGCGGAGAGAGGGTCGTTGCCGGGGGCCCGGGGAGTGCGGACCGCCGAGACCAGGCGGGAGGCCACGGCCGGGGAGAGGACGGTCCGGCCTTCCGCCGCCGCGCGGACCGCCGCGAACAGTTCGTCCCTCGGGGCGTCCTTCAGGAGGTAGCCCGTCGCGCCCGCCTCGATCGCGGGAAGGGTGTCCGAGTCGGTGTCGTACGTGGTCAGGACGAGGACCTTGGCGCGGGCGCCGGTGCGGGTCAGCTCGCGGATGGCGTCCACGCCCCCGCCGCCCGGCATGCGCAGGTCCATCAGGATCACGTCCGGGTCCAGGGCGGCGGCGAGCGCGACCGCCTCGACTCCGTTCGACGCCTCCCCCAGCACGCGGAAGCCCGGCGCGGACTCGAACATGCCGCGCAGGCCGTCCCGTACGACAGGGTGGTCGTCGACGATGAGCAGGGTGATCGCGGCGTCGTCAGTCATGGCGGACCAACGGTACGCGAGCGGAGACCGCCGTACCGTGGCCCGGCTCTGACTCGACGGTGAGGGACCCGGCGACGCGTTCGGCGCGGGCGCGCATGCCGTCGAGGCCGAAGCCCCCGGCTCGGGTGCGTTCGGGGACGGCGAGCGGGTCGAAGCCGCGGCCGTCGTCGCGGATGTCGAGGATGACCTCGTCGCCGAGGAAGGACAGGGTGACACCGACCCGGCCGGCGGCGGCGTGCCGGGCGGTGTTGGAGAGGGCCTCCTGGACGATCCGCAGGAGCGTGGCCGCGATCTCCTCGTGGAGCTGTTCGTCGGTACCGGTGACCGTGAACTCGGCGCGCACACCGGTCCGTTCGCCCCATTCGGCGACCGTCTTCTTCAGCGCTTCCGGCAGTCCTGCGTCGGCCAGGGCCACGGGGGCGAGGTTGTGCACGGAGCGGCGGGCCTCGCCGAGGCTGCGCCGGGCCAGGTCCGTCGCCCGGGCCACGTGGGCACGGGCCAGGTCCGCGTCCGGGGTGTTCACCACGACCTGGAGCTGGGCGATGATGCCGGTCAGCCCCTGGGCGATGGTGTCGTGGATCTCGGCGGCCAGCCGCCGGCGCTCGTCGGCGACTCCGGCCTCCCGGGCCTGGACCAGGAGCTGGGCGTGCAGGGCGGCGTTCTCGTCGAGGGCCTGCTGCAGGGCCGCGTTGGTGCGCTCCAGTTCGGAGATGGTCGCGGTCTGGATCCGGGTGCGTTCCTCCTCCCGCCCGGCCAGCTGGCCGAAGACGATCAGCAGCACGATGTAGAAGCACATCAGCCCGCCGAACAACGCCCAGTCCAGCGGCCCGTGCAGGGGCATGCCGCCGGCCTGGGAACTCGCGAGGATCACCGCGGTGGCCACCAGCCCGACCATGAGCGGGCGGCCCCGCAGCAGCCGCTCGGGGCCGACGAACCCGGCGGAGCCGTAGAACGCGAAGAACGGGTTGCACCAGCAGAGCGCGAAGGCCAGCGCCCAGCGCAGGAAGTAGTACCAGGCGCCCGGTATCGACGGGGCCAAAGGCCGTCCGCGGGACCAGCGCCCCCACCACAGCTGCAGCACCACCGCGGCGCCGACCAGGGCGACCGTGGTGTACCGCTCCGCCGTGCTCATGCCGACTTCGTCGACCGTGGCCGCGGAGAGCACGGCGCCTGTCGCCAGCATCCCGTACGTCCCCCAGCGGAAGTACGCCGCCCACCGCTGCTCCACCCCCGCCACGTCCGTCATGCCCACAGTGTCGGCCACGGCCCCGTCCCCTCCCCGGGCGCCGGTCATTCCCAGCGGAACCAGCGCGCGGCCGACGCCGAGAGCACCGCGGTCCACGCGGCGAGGACGGCCAGGTGGCCCCCGCTCGGCCAGTCGCCCGCGGCGGCCTGGTCCAGGGCCCGTGCGGCGGCGCCGAACGGGGTGCACTGGACGATGCGGCCCAGCAGGTCCGGCATGGCCTGCACGGGCACCCACACCCCGGCGCAGAACATCATCGGGAAGAACACGGCGGTCCCGATCGCGGTCGCGATCTTCGTCGTGCGGGCCCGCGCCGAGATCACCGCGCCCAGCGAGATGGCGGCGAGCACGGCGAGGAACAGCGCGAGCAGGTACCCGACGGGCTGTTCGGGCAGCCGTACGTAGTAGGCGAGCCGTCCGACGACGAGCGTGAGCAGCGCGGAGGCCAGGGCCGCCACGCCGTTCACCAGCATCTGGGCGGCCAGCAGGGCCGAGGGCCGGACGGGAGTGGTGGACAGCCGGCGCAGGATGCCGTTCTCGCGGTAGCCGGTGAGGGTCGGCGGCATCGCCTGCACCCCGGCCATGATGAGGGCGACCAGCACGCACACCGGCACGTAGACGTCGACGATCCGCAGCCCGCCGAGCCCGTCCTGCGCCTCGCGGAAGGACGGCACGGAACCGAGGATGCCCAGCAGCAGGGCCGGGAACAGCAGGACCCAGAAGAGACTGCCCGGCTCGCGCCGGAAGAGCCGGAACTCGCTCCGCAGAACCGCCGGGTTGATCAGTGCCGTGCTCATGCCGAGGCCTCCGTGAGGTCCAGGAACGCGTCGTCCAGCGTGGCGTCGGTGACGCGGAGTTGATGGGCGGTGATGTGATGGCGGGCGAGCAGCGACAGCACGGCGTTGACCGTGTCGTCCGTGCCGGACAGCGTGATCCGGCCGTCCTTGTTCTCGACGGCGACCAGGGCGGGGAGCGTGTTCAGCTCACGGTCGTCCAGGGGCGTGGACGGGGTGAAGCCGATGACGGTGGCGCCCGCCGAGCGGCGGATCAGCCCGGACGGGGTGTCCAGGGCCGCGACCCGGCCCTTGTCGATCACCGCGATCCGGTCGCAGAGCCGCTGCGCCTCCTCCATGAAGTGCGTGACGAGCAGGACGGTGACGCCGTTCGCGCGGATGTCCTCGATCAGCTCCCAGGTGTCGCGGCGGGCACGCGGGTCGAGGCCGGTGGTGAGCTCGTCCAGGACGACGACCCGGGGGTCGCCGATCAGGGCGAGCGCGATGAACAGGCGCTGCTTCTGGCCACCGGACAGCTTGGCGAACCGGGTGGTCAGCTTCTCCTGAAGGCCGAGCCGTTCGGCCAGCGGACGCCAGTCGACGGGGCGCGGATAGAACGCGGCGTACAGCTCCAGCGCCTCACGGACGGTGAGTTTGGGCTGGAGCCTGCTCTCCTGGAGCTGGGCGCCCAGGACCTGGGCGACCCGCTCGTGGTCGGCGACGGGGTCGAGGCCCGTGACGCGGACACGGCCGGAGTCGGGGGCGCGCAGCCCCTCGACACACTCGACGGTGGTGGTCTTGCCGGCGCCGTTCGGGCCGAGGACGCCGAAGATCTCGCCCTCCTCGACGGCGAAGGAGACGCCGTCCACGGCCGGGCGGCCGGCATAGGCCTTGCGCAGGTCGGTGACTTCGATGACGGACATGGACCGAGGGTCCCGGTGCGACGGGTCCGCGCACATCGCCCGTCGCGCTCGAACGGGCATCAGCCGATCGGCTGATGTCTGCCGTACGACCCCCCGAACACCCAGGTCGTAGGACCAAGGGCGGACCCGGGCTCGGCGGAAACTCGGTGGGCAGTGTCAGTGGCGATCCGTAGGCTCACTGCTGATGGCCACGACACCCGCCCCCGCCCAGGACCGTTCTGCCGTGCGCACGCTGCTGCGCCTGTGGCCGTACGTACGGCCCGCGCGGGCGCGGCTGTCCACCGCCGCGTTCGTGGCGATACTCGCCTCCAGCGTGGGCCTGGTGGTCCCGCTCGTCCTGAAGTGGATGGTGGACGGGCCCGTCGCCGACCGGGACCCGGCCGGGGTGTGGCTCGGCGCGCTGTACCTGTTGCTGCTCGGCTTCGCCGAGGCCCTGCTGTTCGGGCTGCGGCGCTGGCTGGTGGCGCGGCCCCTGGCGCACGTCGAGGCGTCGATGCGGGCTGATCTGTACCGGCGTCTCCAGCGGCTGCCGGTGTCCTTCCACGACAGGTGGTCGTCCGGGCAGTTGCTGTCCCGGGGGATGACGGACCTGATGCTGCTGCGGATGTTCCTCGCCTTCCCGCTGACGTTCCTGCTGGTCAACGGGGTGACGATAGTCATCGGCGTGAGCATCATGCTGCTCCAGGACTGGACTCTGGGGCTGGTGGTCCTCGGGCCCGCCGTGCCCGTGCTGGTGACGTGCGTGATCTTCGAGAAGCGGTACGCCGCGGTGGCGCGGCGCGCGCAGGACCAGGTCGGCGACCTGACGACGGTCGTCGAGGAGAGCGTGCTCGGCATCCGCATCATCAAGGGGTTCGGGCGCCACCGGAGCCAGGCGCAGGCGTTTCGCGAGCTGGCCCGGACGTTGCGCGGCACGGAGCTGCGCAAGGCGCGGCTGCTCGCGACGATCTGGGGCGTCATCGTGACGCTGCCGGAGGTGGCGATCGGGGCGGCGCTGGTGGTGGGTGTCGTGCAGGTGGCCGACGGCGCTTTGTCGGCGGGAACGTTGGTGGCGTTCCTGTCGACGGCGCTCGCCCTGCGGTGGCCGGTGGAGTCGATCGGGTTCCTGCTGGCGATGAGCCAGGAGGCGGCGACGGCGACCGAACGGTACTTCGAGGTGATGGACGAGGAGATCGAGGAGGCCGGGGAGGCCGGGGAGCGGAGGGCTGGCGCTGCGGTCGGTCGCTCGACGGACCAGGGGGACAAGGGGCTTCGCTTTCACGACGTCCAGTTCCGTTACCCCGACGCCGCAGCCGATTCCCCACCCGTCCTCCGGCACATCGACCTCCACATCCGCCCTGGCGAGTCCATGGCTTTGGTCGGCTCCACCGGCAGCGGCAAGACGACCCTCACCGCACTCGTCCCCCGTCTCTACGAGGTGACCTCGGGCCGCATCACGCTCGACGGCGTCGACATCACCGACCTGTCGAGACAAGCGCTGCGCGCCAAGGTCGCCGTCGCCTTCGAGGAGCCCACGCTCTTCTCGGCCGCGGTCGGCGACAACGTTCTCATGGGGGCCGGCGACACGGCCGGCGAGGCAGAGCTGGAGCGCGCCCTCGCCGTCGCCCAGGCCGGCTTCGTGCACGCTCTGCCGCAGGGGACGGACACTCAGGTCGGTGAGCAGGGCCTCAGCCTCTCCGGCGGGCAGCGGCAGCGTCTCGCGCTGGCCAGAGCTGTCGTCGGACAGCCGGCGTTCCTCGTCCTGGACGACCCGCTGTCGGCCCTGGACGTGCACACCGAGGCCGCCGTGGAGGCCGCCCTGCGGCACGTCCTCGCGGACACGACCGCGCTGATCGTGGCGCACCGCCCGTCCACCGTGCTGCTCGCCGACCGGGTCGCGCTGCTGTCCGGCGGCCGGATCACCGCGGTCGGCACCCACCACGAACTGCTGCGTACGAACGCCGAGTACGCGCACCTGATGTCAGGAGAACGGTCAGGGGAACAGGAGGGCGCACGATGACGGCCGCCACCGGCGCACCGGCCGACAGGAAACCAGACGACGAACCCGACGACCGACCCCCCGCCACCGGCGACCCCTTCGACCAGGACGTCCTGCCCACTCCCCCGGGCGCCACCGCCGCCCTGCTGCGCTCCCTGCTCGCGCCCCTGAAGGCCCGGGTCACGGTCACGACGGTTCTGCTGCTGCTCCAGCAGGCGGTCGTGCAGGCGGGCCCGCTGCTCGTGGCGTACGCCATCGACCGTGCCGTACCGGCGTTCCGGGCCGGGGACCACGGGCCGCTGATCGTAGTGGGCGCCGGCTATCTGGCGTGCGCGCTGGCCGCGGGCGGGCTGCAGTTCGCGTTCGTCTCCGCCGCGGCCCGGGTCAGCCAGGACGTGCTGCTCGACCTGCGCGGCCGGATCTTCCGCCACGCGCAGGCGCTGAGCGTCGACTTCCACGAGCGCTACACCTCGGGCCGGCTCATCTCCCGCTCCACGGCGGACGTGGAGTCGCTGCGCGAACTGCTGGACGAGGGCCTGCAGGAGCTCGTGACGGTCATCCTGTCCTTCGTCTACATCTCGGCGATGCTGCTCTGGCTCGACCTGGGCCTCGGAAGCGTGGCGGTGGCGTCCCTGGTGCCGCTCTTCGCCCTGGTGCGGCTGTACCAGCGGCGTGCCGGGCGGGTGTACCGGGCGCGGTCCACCGCCATCGCGGCCGTCATCGTGAAGTTCGTCGAGACGATGAACGGCATCCGGCCGGTGCGCGCCTTCCGCCGTGAGGCCGTCAACGACGCGGACTTCGGCGCGCTCAACCGGCGGCACGAGAAGGTCAACGGCGACGCGATCCTGGAGATGGCCCGGTACGTCACCGGCTCGCGGCTGGTCGCCAACACGGCGGTCGCGGCGATCGTGCTGTGGGGTGCCTACCGGGTCGCGGGCGGCACGCTGGCCCTCGGTGTGCTGGCTGCGGCCGTGCTGTACCTGCGGCGGCTGTACGACCCGATCGACCGGCTCGGGATGTTCCTCAACTCGTACCAGTCGGCGGCGGCCTCGCTGGAGAAGATCGCCGGGCTGCTCGCCCAGACCCCGTCCGTCCCCGAGCCGGCGGACCCCCGGCCACTCCCGCCCCTGGCGAGCGCGTACCCGGGCCGCGAGGTCGTCTTCGACGGTGTCAGCTTCGGCTACCGCACCGGCGGCGAGGTGCTGCCCCGCTTCGACCTCACGATCCCGGCCGGGCAGACGGTCGCGGTCGTCGGCTCCACGGGCGCCGGAAAGTCGACGCTGGCCAAGCTGCTGGCCCGGTTCTACGACGCGTCCCAGGGCCGGGTGCTGCTGGACGGGGTCGACCTGCGCGATCTCGCCATGCCCGAACTGCGGCGCGGGGTGGTCATGGTGACGCAGGAGTCGTTCCTGTTCTCCGGCACGGTCGCCGAGAACATCGCGATCGGCCGCCCGGACGCCACCCGTGAGGAGATGGAGCAGGCGGCGAAGGAGATCGGCGCGCACGACTTCATCAGCGCCCTGCCCGACGGCTACGACACCGACGTACGCAAGCGGGGCGGCCGCATCTCAGCCGGTCAGCGCCAACTGGTGGCCTTCGCCCGGGCGTTGCTGGCCGATCCGGCGGTGCTGATCCTCGACGAGGCGACCAGCTCGCTGGACATCCCGGGCGAGCGTGCGGTCCAGCGGGCGATGGCGACGGTGCTGAAGGGACGCACGGCGGTGGTCATCGCGCACCGGCTGTCGACCGTCGAGATCGCGGACCGCGTCCTGGTGATGGAGCACGGGAAGATCGTCGAGGACGGCGGACCGGCCGAACTCGTCGCGGGCACGGGCAGGTTCGCGGATCTGCACCGGGCTTGGCGGGACAGCGTGGCTTAGGACCCCTTGGGACGGCGGCGGAGGGCGGGCGGATGATCGACGCGTACGAGGACCCCGGCACACCCGACCGCCGTGGCGGCGCACGTTACCTGTGGTGGCTGGTCACCCGGCAGCCCTGGCGGTGTGCGGCCGGGGCGACGTTCGGCAGCGTGTGGATGGTGCTGCTGGCGGCCACGCCGTACCTGATGTCCCGGGCGATCGACGACGGTCTCGAGCCCGGCGACATGGGTGCGCTGGCCGTCTGGAGCGGGGCGCTGTTCGCGGTGGGGGCGTTCAACTCCTGGCTGAGCATCATGCGGCACCGCACGATGACCCGGGTGCGGATGGACGCCAACTTCCGCACGGTGAAGGTCGTCGTCGGTCAGGCGGTACGGCTCGGCTCCTCCCTGTCGCGGCAGATGGGGGCCGGGGAGGTCGTCACGATCGGCGTGGGCGACGTACAGACGATCAGCCAGTCGCTGACGGTCGTCGGCCCCGGCGTCGGCGCGGTCGTGGCCTACCTCGTGGTCGCCGTCCTGCTGGTGTCGGTCTCCGAGCTCATCGCCGTGGTCGTCCTGCTCGGCATCCCGGTGATCGTCCTGCTCGTCGGGCCGCTGCTCGGCCGGTTGCAGGGCTCCGAGACGGAGTACCGCGAGCGGCAGGGCGTCCTGACCGCGCGGATCGGCGACCTGGCGGGCGGGCTGCGGGTCCTCGCCGGGCTCGGCGGCAAGGGGCTGGTGGCGGGCGCCTTTCGCGGGGACTCGCAGCGGCTGCGCGAGCAGGGGTACCGGGTCGGCGCGGTGACCAGCTGGGTGCAGGCACTGGGGACGGGGCTGCCAACCCTGTTCCTCGCGGTGGTGACATGGCTCGCGGCCCGCCTGGCCGCACAGGGGGACATCACCGTGGGCGAGCTGGTGTCGGTCTACGGCTATGTGGCGGTCCTGGTCGGCCCGGTGTCCTTCTGGGTCGAGTGCGGCTACCAGCTCAGCCGAGGCGTGGTGTGCGCGCGGCGAGTGGTGGGGTTCCTGCGCCTGGAGCCCATGCCGGACACGGGAACGCGAGACGCCCCCGCTGAGCCGTCCGTACTGCACGACCCCGAGTCGGGCGTACGCATCCTGCCGGGACGCCTCACCGCCCTGGTGGCCGAACACCCCGCGGACGCCACGACGATCCTGGACCGCCTCGCCCGATACGTTCCCTCGAACGCGACGTGGGGCGGAGTACGCCTGGACGACATCGCGCTCCCCCAGATCCGAGAACACATCCTGTCGGCCGATCACGAAGCCGACCTGTTCGCGGGCACGCTGCAGGACATGATCAGGCCTGCTTCCAGGGGCGCGGGGCAGTGTCGATATGCGGCTCCGCCGCGGGGCGCGACAAGCCACACCCCACCCGCACACGCCACACAACACAACCCGGCACTTCAGAAGGCGCTCCACACAGCCGCAGCCGAAGACATCATCCAGTCCCTCCCCCACGGCCTCGACACCCCCATGGACGCCCAGGCCCGCAACCTCAGCGGCGGCCAGCGCCAACGCATCCGCCTTGCCAGGGCCCTCCTCGCAAACCCGCACATCCTCCTCGCTGTCGAGCCCACCTCCGCCCTCGACGCCCACACGGAAGCAAAGGTCGCCGCCCGGCTCAAAGAGGCCCGCCAAGGCCACACCACGGTCGTCACCACCACCTCCCCCCTGGTCCTGGACCACACGGACACCGTCCACTACCTGAAAGACGGCAAGGTCGCAGCCTCCGGCACGCACCACGAACTCCTCGACACCGCCCCCGGCTACCGGGCCCTTGTGGCGAGGGACACCGAGGAGGTCCTGGGATGACCCGCGGTCACCTCCCCGTCGCCGAGCGGACCGATGTCCGACGCGCCCTGCTCGATCTCATCCGGGCCGACAAACAAGCCTTCACCACCGTCCTGGTCCTGTACGCCCTCGCCGCCGTGGCCGGTCTCGCAGGCCCCTGGCTGCTGGGCCGGATGATCGACGACGTCCGGGCCGGAAACGGAGTCGCCGCCGTGGACCGGCTGGCGTTGGTCCTCCTGCTCTGCGCACTCGCACAGTTGCTCCTCGCCCGCTGGGCCCGCTACGTGGGCCACCGCTTCGGAGAACGCACCCTCGCCCGGGTACGGGAGCGGTTCGTGGACCGCGCACTCGCCCTGCCCGCCTCGGTGGTGGAGCGCGCCGGCACCGGTGACCTGACGGCCCGCGGCACCTCGGACGTGACGACCGTCGGCAACACCCTGCGGGACGCCGGGCCGATCCTGCTCATCAACCTGGTGCAGTCGCTGTTCCTGGTCGGCGCCGTGTTCCTGCTGGACCCGCTGCTCGGCGCCCTCGGGGTGCTGGGGCTGACGCCGATCTGGCTGGCGCTGCGCTGGTACCTGCGCCGGGCCCGGGACGGGTATCTGGCCGAGGGTGCGGCGACCTCGGACGTGGCGGAGATCCTCGCGGCGACCGCGTCCGGGGCGCGCACGGTGGAGGCGTTCCGGCTCCAGGAGCGGCGCACGGCCGCGAGCCGGGATGCCCTGGAGACCTCCCGCCGTACACGCTTCTACACGCTGTTCCTGCGCACGGTGTTCTTCCCGGCGGTGGAGGTGTCGTACGTCCTTCCGGTGGCCGGGGTACTGGTGATCGGCGGGGCGTTGCACGCGTCGGGCTCGATGAGTCTCGGGGCGGTGGTGGCGGCGGCCCTGTATCTGCACCAGCTGAGCGGGCCATTGGACGAGATCCTGGTCCGGGTCGAGCAACTGCAGAGCAGCGGCGCCTCCTTCGCCCGGGTGGAGGGACTGGCCCGGGCCCCACGGGCCGCCGGGGAGGGCGACTGTCCGGACCCGGACGGCGACCGCATCGACGTCACCGGCGTGCGCTACGCCTACGACGGGGGCGTCGAGGTGCTGCACGGCGTCGATCTGACGGTGACCCCCGGGGAACGGCTGGCCATGGTCGGGCCCTCCGGAGCCGGCAAGACCACGCTGAGCCGGCTGATGGCGGGCATCGACGCGCCGAGCGCCGGCTCGGTGACGGTCGGCGGCGTGCCCGTGGTGGCGCTCGGACCGGAGCGGCTGCGCCGCCAGGTCGTCCTGGTCACCCAGGAGCACCACGTGTTCCTCGGTTCGGTCCGTGACAACCTGCGGATCGCCGAACCGGACGCCGGTGACGAGGAGTTGTGGAAGGCGCTGGCCGTGGTGGGCGCCGACACCTGGGTGCGGGAGCTGCCGGAGGGCCTGGACACCCGGCTGGGCCAGGGCGGTTGCCGTACCGACGGCTCACGGGCCCAGCAACTCGCCCTCGCCCGGGTGGTGCTGGCGGACCCGCACACGCTGATCCTGGACGAGGCGACCGCCCTGCTCGACCCGACGACCGCCCGGCACACCGAGCGTGCCCTGGCCGCCGTCCTCGCAGGGCGCACCGTCATCGCCGTGGCCCACCGGCTGCACACCGCGCACGACGCCGACCGCGTCGCCGTGATGGAGGACGGCCGGCTGACCGAACTCGGCACGCACGACGAGCTGGTGGCGGTCGGCGGGGCCTACGCGGCGCTGTGGCACTCCTGGCACGGGGACCTGCCCGAGGACCACCAAGAGTCCGTATAGCGAACATGAACTTCCGGTCAACGAACCATTTCCGGCCATACTCTTGACGCGGTCCTGACAGAAAGCGCACTCCCCTGCCACGCTTCCCACGACTGCTCCACAGAAACCTCACAGCAACACCTCCACCTCCCCGGGCCGGGCGACCCTCGGCCATGCAGAAGGAGTCAGTGTTGAGAAGCAGTTCCTCGCGAAGAGGCACCTCCCACAGACGCACTCCCCACACCCCTCGCCGCACCGCGGCCGTGGCCCTCGCCGGCGTCGCCGCGCTGATCGCCGCCGCCGTGCAGACCGGCACCGCCACCGCGGCCCCTGACAAGGCGCCGTCGGCTGCGGGCAAGGTCGCACCGGGCGCCGAGTCCGTCGACCTGTCCCCCGCCCAGCGCGCCGAGCTGATACGCACGGCCAACGCCACCAAGGCGGACACCGCGAAGGACCTGGGCCTGGGCGCCATGGAGAAGCTGGTCGTCCGTGACGTCGTCAAGGACGGCAACGGCACGGTCCACACCCGCTACGAGCGGACGTACGACGGGCTGCCCGTCCTCGGCGGCGACCTCGTCGTCGAGACCGCCAAGTCCGGTGAGACCAAGGACGTCGTCAAGGCGACCCGCGCCGCCATCAAGCCGGCCACCACCGCGGCCGCCCTGCCCGCCGCCAAGGCCGAGAAGCAGGCCCTGGCCGCCGCGAAGGCCGACAAGGCCCGGAGCGCCGACGTCGACAAGGCGCCGCGCAAGGTGATCTGGGCCGCGAACGGCAAGCCGACCCTCGCCTACGAGACGGTCGTGGGCGGCCTCCAGAAGGACGGCACCCCCAACGAGCTGCACGTCGTCACCGACGCGGCCACCGGCGAGAAGCTCTACGAGCACCAGGGCATCGAGACCGGCACCGGCAACACGATGTACAGCGGCACGGTCACGCTCGGCACCACGCAGTCCGGGTCGACGTACAACCTGACCGACGGGGCACGCGGCAACCACAAGACGTACAACCTCAACCGCGGCACCTCCGGCACCGGCACCCTCTTCTCCGGCCCCGACGACGCGTGGGGCAACGGCAACCCGTCCAACGCGGAGACCGCCGGCGCGGACGCGCACTACGGCGCCGCGCTGACATGGGACTACTACAAGAACGTGCACGGCCGCAGCGGCATCCGCGGCGACGGCACGGGCGCGTACTCCCGCGTCCACTACGGCAACAACTACGTCAACGCCTTCTGGTCCGACAGCTGCTTCTGCATGACCTACGGCGACGGCTCGGGCAACACCCACCCGCTGACGTCCATCGACGTGGCCGGCCACGAGATGACCCACGGCGTCACCTCCAACACCGCGGGCCTCAACTACAGCGGCGAGTCCGGCGGCCTGAACGAGGCGACCAGCGACATCTTCGGCTCGACCGTCGAGTTCTACGCGAACAACTCCTCCGACGTCGGTGACTACCTCATCGGCGAGGAGATCGACATCAACGGCGACGGCACCCCGCTGCGCTACATGGACAAGCCCAGCAAGGACGGCTCGTCCAAGGACAGCTGGTACTCCGGCATCGGCTCGATCGACGTGCACTACTCCTCGGGCCCCGCGAACCACTTCTTCTACCTCCTGTCGGAGGGCAGCGGCACCAAGACCATCAACGGTGTCACCTACAACTCGGCCACCTCGGACGGCCTTCCGGTCACCGGCATCGGCCGGGACAAGGCGGAGAAGATCTGGTTCCGCGCGCTGACCACCAAGTTCACCTCGACCACCAACTACGCGGCCGCCCGCACCGGCACCCTCGCCGCGACCGGTGAGCTCTACGGCGCCGACAGTGCCGAGTACAAGGCGGTCCAGGACGCGTGGGCGGGCATCAACGTCGGCACCCGCTCCGGCGGCGGAGGCGGCGGTGGCACGTCCTTCGAGAACGCCGCCGACGTGGCGATTCCGGACAGGGGCGCGGCGGTCACGTCGTCGGTCACCGTCTCCGGCCGGACGGGCAACGCGCCGTCCAA
This sequence comes from uncultured Actinomycetota bacterium, assembly GCA_963798065.1. Lineage (GTDB taxonomy): Bacteria > Actinomycetota > Actinomycetes > Streptomycetales > Streptomycetaceae > Streptomyces. The sequence goes on from CAWCSC010000007.1 coordinate 126,220, forward strand.
CCTCCAGGTCGCCGTGGACATCGTCCACACCTACATCGGTGACCTCAAGGTGGATCTGGTCGCCCCCGACGGCACGGCGTACACGCTGAAGGGCTACGGCACCGGCGGCAGCGCGGACAACATCAACGAGACCTACACGGTGAACGCCTCCTCCGAGGCCGCCAACGGCGTCTGGCAGCTGCGGGTCCAGGACAACGCGGCCGTCGACACCGGCTACATCAACAGCTGGAAGCTCACCTTCCCCGTAAGCCGTAGGCCGTAGCCGTAGTTCGCAGGCCACGGTCCCCAAGTCAGGGCGCCGCCCCGGTGGGTTCGACTCCCCCGGGACGGCGCCCGCTTCACATGCCCGGAACCGTCAGCCTGCCGTCGATTTCCGGCCAACATCACACGTTACTCCTGACATGTACGCGCCCTTGGTGCCACTCTTCCCCCACCCGCCGCACAGCACCCCAGCAGTTCCCCCACATCAAGGAGCTCGTGTGACCCCCCTCTACGCGCGTCACAAGCGCACCACGCTGGCCATCGCCACCGCCGTCGCCGCCGGCGCCCTGCTCACCACCGGTCTGACCTCCGGCAGCAGCGTCGCCGCCGACTCCTCCTCGAAGCCGGCCCTCGCCGCCGCCCCCGTCCTGCTCTCCGCGCCCGCCCGCACGGCTCTCGTCAAGGAGCAGCAGGCGGACGCCCCGAAGACCGCCGACGAGATAGGTCTCGGCGAACAGGAGAAGCTGGTCGTCAAGGACGTCGTGAAGGACGCCGACGGCACGGTCCACACGCGCTACGAGCGCACCTACGCGGGCCTGCCGGTCCTCGGCGGCGACCTCGTCGTGCACGAGTCGAAGTCCGGCGGGGCCTTGGGTGTGACCAGAGCGACGAAGGCCGCTCTCAAGGTCGCCTCCCTCAAGCCGGCGGTCGCCGCCGCCAAGGCCGAGAAGCAGGCCGTGACGCTCGCCAAGGCGGCCGGCTCGAACAAGACCGAGGCGAACTCCGCTCCCCGCAAGGTGATCTGGGCGGCCGACGGCAAGCCCACCCTCGCCTACGAGACGGTCGTCGGCGGCCTCCAGGAGGACGGCACGCCGAACGAGCTGCACGTCGTCACCGACGCCGCCACGGGCAAGAAGCTCTACGAGTACCAGGCCATCGAGACCGGCACCGGCACCACCACGTACAGCGGCAAGGTCGACCTCAGCACCACCAAGTCCGGGTCGTCGTACAACCTCACCGACGGCACGCGCGGCGGCCACAAGACGTACAACCTCAACCGCGGCACCTCCGGCACCGGCACCCTCTTCTCCGGCTCGGACGACGTCTGGGGCACCGGCAACCCCTCCAACGCGGAGACCGCCGCCGCCGACGCGCACTACGGCGCCCAGGTGACCTGGGACTTCTACAAGAGCGCCTTCGGCCGCAACGGCATCCGCAACGACGGCAAGGGCGCCTACTCGCGCGTCCACTACGGCAACGCCTACGTCAACGCCTTCTGGTCGGACAGCTGCTTCTGCATGACCTACGGCGACGGCGAGGGCAACACCCATCCGCTGACCTCGCTCGACGTGGCCGCCCACGAGATGAGCCACGGTCTGACCTCGGCCACGGCGGGCCTCAACTACAGCGGCGAGTCCGGCGGCCTGAACGAGGCGACCAGCGACATCTTCGGCGCTGGCGCGGAGTTCTTCGCGAACAACTCCTCCGATGTCGGTGACTACCTCATCGGCGAGGAGATCGACATCAACGGCGACGGCAGCCCGCTGCGCTACATGGACAAGCCCAGCAAGGACGGCTCGTCCAAGGACGCCTGGTCCTCCAGCCTCGGCGGCGTGGACGTCCACTACTCCTCCGGTCCCGCCAACCACTTCTTCTACCTGCTGTCCGAGGGCAGCGGCTCGAAGACCATCAACGGCGTGACCTACAACTCGCCCACCTCCAACAACTCCACGGTCACCGGCATCGGCCGCACCAAGGCGCTGCAGATCTGGTACAAGGCGCTGACGACGTACATGACGTCGACGACCAAGTACGCGGCCGCCCGTACGGCGACCCTGAACGCGGCCTCGGCGCTGTACGGCGCGAGCAGCACCGAGTACAAGGCGGTCGCCGCCGCCTGGTCCGCCGTCAACGTCGGCTGACCGAAGCACGACCCGCGGGCGGTACCCGGAGCGAAGGCAGGTCCGGGTACCGCCCTACTCTTGGTGACCATGCCTTCGGAAGACTTCACCTACGCCGATGTCGGTGCCACCCGCGAGGAGCACTTCTGCCCGCCGGGCTTCCGCCCCATGAACGTGCGCACCCGCCTCGGGGAGGGTGAGGAGGTCTTCCGCCGGGCCTCGGAGGCGGTGCTCACCTGGGAGATGCACCGCGCCATGGGCGTCGGCGTCGACGCGAGCGCGGAACGAGCCGCCCCCGGCGTCGACGTCACCGTCACCCTCGCCGGCATGATCAAGGCCCCCTGCCGGGTGGTGTGGACGGTGGAGGAGCCCCGTCGCGTCGGCTGGGCCTACGGCACCCTGACCGGCCACCCTGAATGCGGCGAGGAGTCCTTCGTCGTGGACCGCACGGGAGACGGCACGGTCTGGCTGACCGTGAATGCCTTCAGCCGCGCCGCCAAGTGGTACGCACGGGCCGGAGGCCCGGCGACCCGGGGCTTCCAGCACGCGTACGCACGCAGGTGCGGCAGCGTACTGCGACAACTGGTCGCCGAGCTGGATACGGCTTAGGCGCGCGGGGCAGCCCCCACGCCCCCGCAGGCGACGACTCACCGCATGAGCAACCCCGCCGCCTCCACCAACTCCTCGGACGGCCCGGCCACCAGCCCCAACTCCGCGCTCGAGGCCAACAGCCGATGCGCGGGAAGGATCCGCACCGTATACCCGAAGGGCCCGGTGCGATCCAGGGACAAGGCCCCTTCGTACACCCAGCGCCCGTCCTCCCCGGGGGACCCGACCGGCTTCAACGGAACGACCGCCGCGTCACCGATCCGGTCCTCCTCGTCCACCCGCCCCGAGACCACCTGAACCTCGACATCATCGGGCCCGAGTTCCCCGAGACCGACCCGCACCCGCAACCCCAGCGTCGTACCGAGCTCCGCCAGGGCCGCGGACACCGACGTCTCCACATGGTCGACGGTGACGCCCGGCCAGGCCGCCCGCACCCGCGCCTTCCACTCGGCGAGCTCCCGCGCCGCGTCCGGTGCCATCGAGCGGTGGGCGAGCGCCGCGGGCGCGTAGAGACGCTCGACGTACTCGCGGACCATGCGCCCGGCCAGCACCTTCGGCCCGAGCAGGCTCAGGGTCTGGCGGACCATCTCGATCCAGCGGTCGGGCAGCCCGCTCTGGCCGCCGCGCTCGTAGAAGCGGGGCGTCACCCGCTGCTCCAGCAGGTCGTAGAGGGCGGCGGCCTCTATGTCGTCGCGGCGGTCCGGGTCCGTCCCCACACCGTCGGCCGTGGGAACGGCCCAGCCGAAATCGGGCTGGAACCACTCGTCCCACCAGCCGTCGAGCACGGAGAGATTCAGACAGCCGTTGAGCGCCGCCTTCATCCCGGAGGTGCCGCAGGCCTCCAGCGGGCGCAGAGGGTTGTTCAGCCAGATGTCGCAGCCGGGGTAGAGCTTCTGCGCCATCGCCATGCCGTAGTCGGGCAGGAACACGAGCCGGTGCCGTACCCGCGCATCGTCCGCGAACCGCACCAGCTCCTGCACCAGCCGCTTCCCGCCGTCGTCCGCGGGATGCGCCTTGCCCGCCACGACGATCTGGATCGGCCGCTCGGGGTGCAGCAGCAGGTCCATCAGCCGGTCGCGGTCGCGCAGCATCAGCGTCAGACGCTTGTACGACGGGACGCGCCGGGCGAAGCCGATGGTCAGGACGTCCGGGTCGAGCACGCCGTCGACCCAGCCCAGCTCGGCCGTACCGGCCCCGCGCTGCCGCCAGGAGGCCCGCAGCCGCTCCCGCACCTCGGTCACGAGCTGCTCGCGCAGCACCCGCCGCAGCTCCCAGATCTCCTGGTCGGGGATGTCCGCCACCGCGTCCCAGCGGTCCGAGCCGCCGACGGTCAGCGCGTCCTCGGCGCGCTGGACGCCGATCTGCCGGGCGCCGAGCCGGAACACCTCCGGGGCGACCCAGGTGGGTGCGTGCACCCCGTTGGTCACGGAGGTGATCGGCACCTCGTCGGCGTCGAAGCCGGGCCACAGGCCCGAGAACATCCCGCGGCTGACGTTGCCGTGCAGCAGGGACACCCCGTTGGCGCGCTGGGCCAGGCGCAGGCCCATCACGGCCATGTTGAACAGATTGGGTTCCCCGCCGGGATAGGTCTCCATGCCGAGCCTGAGGACGCGCTCGACGTCGATGCGGGGCAGCTCGGCGTCGGGGCCGAAGTGGCGGGCGACCAGTTCGCGGTCGAAGCGGTCGATGCCGGCCGGGACAGGGGTGTGGGTGGTGAAGACGGTCCCGGAGCGGACCGCCTCCAGCGCCGATTCGAAGTCCGAGCCCGCCGCGCAGAGTTCGGCGATCCGCTCCAGGCCGAGGAACCCGGCGTGTCCCTCGTTGGTGTGGAACACCTCCGGCCCGGGGTGCCCGGTCAGCCGGCAGTACGTCCGGACCGCCCGCACACCTCCTATCCCCAGCAGCATCTCCTGCAGCAGGCGGTGCTCGCTGCCGCCGCCGTAGAGCCGGTCGGTCACGCCGCGCTCGCCGAGGTCGTTCTCCTCGACGTCCGAGTCCAGCATCAGCAGCGGGACCCGGCCGACCTGCGCCAGCCAGATCCGGGCGTGCAGCTGCTTGCCGCCGGGCAGGGCGAGGGCGACCTGGGCGGGGGTGCCGTCGGGCTCCTCCAGGAGGACCAGGGGCAGCTCGTTCGGGTCGAGGACGGGGTAGTGCTCCTGCTGCCAGCCGTCCCGGGAGAGGGTCTGGCGGAAGTAGCCGTGCCGGTAGAGCAGCCCGACACCGATCAGCGGGACGCCGAGGTCGCTGGCCGCCTTCAGATGGTCGCCGGCCAGGATGCCGAGGCCGCCGGAGTACTGCGGCAGAGCGGCCGTGACGCCGAACTCGGGTGAGAAGTAGGCGACCGCGGCGGGAAGTTCCTCGGGCTGGGCCTGGTACCAGCGGTCGCCGGTCATGTAGTCGTTCAGATCGCCCGCGACCGCGGCGAGGCGGCGCAGGAAACGGCGGTCCTCGGCCAGGCCCGCGAGCCGGGCGGGCGGCACGCCGCCCAGCAGCCGGACCGGGTCGCCGCCCGAGGCGGCCCAGCGCTCGGGGTCGACGGACTGGAACAGGTCACGGGTCTCCGCATGCCACGACCAGCGCAGATTGCGGGCCAGATCGCTGAGCGGCCGGAGGGGTTCGGGGAGAACGGGTCGGACGGTGAATCGACGGATCGCCTTCACGGGTTCCACCTCGGCGCGTTCGCTGGTTGACGCAGGGCTTTGACACAGGGCTTCATCGACGTCTCCTACGACAGTACCGGCGTCGGTGCCGCCGCCGCTGAGGCTCCGCCACCGGACCCCCGATCGGCCTGAACAGCACCATCCACGGATATGGCCGATTCCGCCCCCATAGGCGTTCTTGTGGTGCTTCACACGCCACGAGAGGCTGCCCCTGGCGTACCGGCCCGCGCCGGCCGCACGCGGTGCTGCGCGGCAGCCGTACGCCGACAGGAGGAGGGGAACTCGGACCATGGCACGGACGCGCACACGGCGTCTGCGCTGGACGGGGGGGCTGGCCGCGGCGATCTGTGCCGCGGCGTTCTCGGCCATCACCCTGCCCGCGCACGCCGTACCGGAGGGGCGGATACTCGGCGCCGGAGGACCCGGCTCCGTACACGGAAGTTTCCTCGTGACGCTGAAGGAGGGCACGCGGGCACCGTCGGCGGCCGGGAAGGGCCTCGCCGAGGAGTACGGGGTGGACATCAGCCACACCTACGGCACGGTCCTGAACGGCTACGCGATCAGGGCGAGCGCGAGACAGGCCGCGCGGCTCGCCGCCGACCCACGGATCGCCTCGGTCGTCCAGGACACCCGCGTGAGACTGGAGCGCACACAGCGCAACCCGCCGTCCTGGGGGCTGGACCGCGTCGACCAGCCGAGTCCGCCGCTGGACCGGAGCTACACCTGGCCCGAGTCCGCCGGCGCCGGGGTGACGGTGTACGTGATCGACACCGGCGTGCGGACCACCCACCAGGACTTCGGGGGCCGGGCGAGCCACGGCTGGGACTTCGTCGGCAACGACAGGGTCGCGGCCGACGCCAACGGCCACGGCACGCACGTCGCCGGCACGGCCGCCGGGAAGACCCACGGCGTCGCCAAGAAGGCCAGGGTCGTCGCCGTGCGCGTCCTCGACGCCGCGGGCTCGGGCACCACGGCCCGGGTGATCGCCGGGATCGACTGGGTGACCCGGCACGCGAAGAAGCCCGCGGTCGCCAACCTCAGCCTGGGCGGCCCGCGCAACGACCGGCTGGACGCCGCCGTCCGCGCCTCCATCTCCTCCGGCGTCACCTACACGGTCGCCTCGGGCAACGACGGCAGGCCGGCCGGGCTGTACTCCCCCGGGAGCGTCAAGGAGGCGATCACGGTCGGCGCGACCGACCGGAGGGACAAGAAACCGGCCTTCTCCAACCACGGCCCGGCCCTCGACCTCTTCGCCCCGGGCGTCGCAATCACCTCCGCGTCCGCCGCGAGCGACACCGCACGGGCCACGTTCTCGGGCACCTCGATGGCGTCTCCGCACGCCGCGGGCGCGGCCGCGCTGTATCTGGCCGACCACCCGAGGGCGGCTCCGGCCCAGGTCGGGAGGGTTCTGACCGCGGATGCGGCGACCGGGAAGATCTCCGGCCGGGGTCCTGGTTCTCCGGACAAGTTACTGCGGGTGCCGCATACCTAGGGCGAAGGAGCAGCCACGCGCAAGGGCCGGCCTCGTCCGTCGCGGACGAGGCCGGTCTTGTGTGTCGACATACGCGTGAGTAGTTAACAAAGTGCCGGATTGCTCACCCGAATAGGGTGGGAAGGCTCCTGCGGGTACCCCTCTCAGGAGCACCACGCAGGACCCACCTCCCCATAGACATCCGCCTACCCACGTTGACGCGGACAGGAGCGGTCATGCCCGCCAAGCACCATTCGTCACCACCCCCGAACCGCCGCACCGGGGCGCGCGCGCCCGGCGGCGACGCACGTCCCGTGCGCCCGGACGACGCCGGTCAGCCGGTCCCGCAGCCACCCCCCGTGGGCGACGCGACCGCCGTCGGGCGCATACCCGTGCTCGATGTCCGCCCGGTCGTCCAGCAGGGACGCCGGCCTGCCAAGGCCGTGACCGGCGAGACCTTCGACATCTCGGCGACCGTGTTCCGGGAGGGGCACGACGCGGTCGCCGCCAATGCCGTCCTGAAAG
>CAWCSC010000008.1:0-126498 GCA_963798065.1 uncultured Actinomycetota bacterium
GGGCTCGGCTCGCTGAGGGTCTGTGTGGCGGTGCCCGCTCGTCGCTGCCACCTGGGTCTGGCAGTCCAGCACGCCGGTGAAGCGCTTGGTCGAAGCCGCCCGGGCCGTGGATCGTGAAGTCGTAGGCCTGGTCCTCCTGGAGCGGGACCGTCACCGTCCTGGTCTCGCCCGCTGCGATGGTGTGCTCGAGGCCGAGCCAGTTCGAAGGTGAACGGCTCGCCGCCCTTGTTGGACGCGATGATGTCCACGCCGCCCTCGGCGCAGTTCTTCGCCGCCGACAGCGCCGGTATCGCACCCTGCTTCGCCCAGGTCGCGCCCGGCCGTCGCGGAGACCGTCGACTCGCTGGAGCCGGCCAGGATCTGCGTCTGGCTGCGGCTCTCGGAGGCGAAGGCCCGTCCGACCGGCACGGTGGTCGAGGCCTGCACGGTCAGCTCGGCCGTGCCGGCCACCGCGTCCTCGGGCACGTCGAAGAACACCTGGCCGCCGTCGGCCGCGGACGTGAGGGCCTCGCCCTGCTCGTCGACGATCCGCACCCCGCTGGTGGCGGCGTCCGCGGGCGGCGTCACCGTCACGCTGCCCGCGTTGGTGTGCACCGTCACCGGGCCGAGCCGCTCGCCGGGGCGGCCGGAGACGGCGGGCGGGTCGAGGGTGAGCGAGGCCCGGGGCTCCGGCAGGTTCCGGGCGTTCTTCTCCAGGTAGTCCGCGAGCTGCTCGGCCTGCGGGTCGAGTGCGTCGACGGCCGCGTCGTCCGAGTAGCGCCAGATGGCCACCTGGGTACCGGCCGCCGCGTCCTGCTCGGTCAGTGCCGCCGCGCACGCCCGCCTTGCCGGGCGAGCGCCGCGAGGTCGTTCACCTGCGGGTAGGAGTTCTGCAGGATCCAGCGGATCCGGCCTGCGTCCTTGTTGGCCCCGAGGGAGGTGCCGCTCCAGGGCGTCTCGTGGTACTTGGCGTCCCGCTGCGTGGGGTTGTGAAGGTCGACGCAGTACGTCTGCAGCATGCCGCCGCCCTCGACGGACATCTCGAACAGGCCCGCCGGCACCTGCTGGTCCCCGGTGTCGCCGTGTATCGACCACGGCAGCCGTACGTCTTGAGTCCGGCTATCGTCGCGGTCGCCCCGCCCTCACTCCGCGTCGTCTCGTCGGCGGCCGCCTGGCCGGCACCGGCCAGCACACCCGCGGCGACGAGCCCGGACACCAGCGTCGTGGCGACGAGGCGGGCCGCCCCTCGCCTGCGTACGAACACGGCCGAGAACGAAGCAAACACCAAATTCCCTTTCGAGCAGGACCCGTTGACGTGGGGGGTACGGTCCCACCAGCAGAAATCAGACCTCACAGGCCCCAAGAGCCCCGAGAGCCATGTCCGGCATCCTAGGGAGACCGCGGACCCCGCCCGCCAGTCAGACGGTCGGATGAGCGATCCGACTCGGAATCGTTATCGCCAAGATCCCTTGCGAGCAGGGCTTATCGACAAATCCACCCCCGGTCGAACGGCGCGCACTCGTCGATAAGCCACAGTTCGGGCAGAGCGACAGCGATTGATGTCACGTCAGCACGGCGCTCTCCGAGTGCCGTTGAGCGGATGCGTCCGAGAAATCCGCTGAACCTTCCGGCGGTGTTTCCCAGTTGGGCTCCGGTTGAGTCGGCGAGGCCGCCGTCTCCGGCTTGCCTGCGCGCCGGAAGGCCGAGGTGCCCCAGGCGAGATCGTGGCCGATCGCGACCGCGTCGATGTCCGCCGAGGTCCAGCTCTGGCCCTCGCGAACGTCGGTCCGCACCTTCAGCCTGCCCTGCACGATCACGGGCTCGCCCACCGTCAGCGACGCCGCCTGTTCGTGGCGAGCTGCCGCTTGGCCCACAACGTGAAGAAGTTGGTGTGCCCGCCCGTCGACGCGTTCTTCTCGCGGTCCCAGTAGCGCGCGGTCACCGCCATCCGGAACCTCGCCGACGGACCGGACGCCATCTCCCGGTACACCGGCTGCGTCGCCACCCTGCCGACCGCGCAGACCATCGTCTCGTTCATCGCGAACCCCTCCCTCGCCCGGACTGCGACACCGGGCCGAGACCCGTACGGACCCGTCCCTAGGGCCGTGTCCGCCAATGCCGCCGCCGGGCCCAGCCCGCTGAGCGCTGTGGACCACCACGTGCCTGTGGACAACGCCGCCACCCGGGCGGGTGACGCCGAGTCACAAGCGAACGCGGCGAGGGCGGCGCCCGACCGGACGCCGCCCTCGCCGCGTGTACGCGTGGGGCCCGTCACAGCCGCCACGCCCCCGGCGTCACCGCCCCGCTCCCACCACCCTCCCGTACTGCTCCCGCACCTCCAGGTACCGCAGCAGCTCCGCCGCCACCGGATCCAGCACCCGGGCCCTTCCGCACCCGGCCGACGCCTTCCGTAGCCGGCGTTCCGCCTCCAGGCCGTAGCGCCGGGCCGGGCCACGGGCCGCCATCCGGCAGCTCCACTCGACGAGCGGACCGCCGACGATGCCGATCACCATCAGCAGCACCGGCACGCCCAAGTTCGGCGACATGATCCCGATGATCTGGCCCAGCAGCCACAGACCGCCGAGGAACTGAAGGATCGTCATGGAGGCCTGGGACAGCACAGCCACCGGCCACCACCCCGGCCGCGGCGGCCGCCCCGTGGGCACCCCCGCGCGTACGGTCAGCTCGTCCAGTGCCTCGGGCAGCCCCTGGGAGCCGCGGACGGCCGCCTCGCGCACCGCCTGCGCCCAGGGCGCGGGCAGCCCGGCCGAGGCCCGGTCGGCCACCGTACGGACCGCCTGCTCGACCCGCTGTCTGGCGGTCGCCTCCTCGTCGGCCTGCGTGCGCGAGGGGACCCGCCCCGTGGTGGGTTCGCCGCGGTCCTGGTACCAGCGCCACAACCTCAGCCAGGGCGTCCCGCACGCGCGGTTGGCGTTGCGCAGCCACGCCCGTTCGGCCGCCTCCCCCGCCGCCGTGGCGCCCACCGCGTCGGCGAGCCGGTCCGCGAACTCCTCACGGGCCTGTTCGCTGAGCCCGGTCCGCCGCCGGGTGGCGTAGACGGGCCACAGCCGTGCCGCGGCGTTGTCCACGTCGGCCGAGACACGGCGGGCCGGCGCCCCGCGCTCCGCGACGAACTGGCCGAGTGCCTCGCGCAGTTCGCCGACGCCGTCCCCGGTGAGCGCGGACAGCGGGAGCACGGTCGTACCCGGTTCGCCGTACTCCCCGAGGGCGATGCCGTCCTCGTCGAGGAGCCGCCGCAGATCGTCGAGGACCTGCTCGGCGGCCTCCCCGGGAAGCCTGTCGACCTGGTTGAGGACCACGAACATGACCTCCGCGTGAGCCGCCATCGGCCGCAGATAGCGCTCGTGGAGGACGGCGTCGGCGTACTTCTCCGGGTCGACGACCCAGATGACCGCGTCGACGAGCGCCAGGATGCGGTCCACGTGCTCGCGGTGCTGTACGGCCGCCGAGTCGTGGTCGGGCAGGTCGATGAGGACGAGCCCGTGCAGCGGGGACTCCCCGTCCCCGGTCGGCAGCGGCCGGCGGCGCAGCCGGGGCGGGATGCCGAGCCGTTCGATGAGGCTCGCCGCCCCGTCGCTCCAACTGCACGCGATGGGCGCCGCGGTGGTGGGACGGCGCACTCCGGTCTCCGAGATGGCCACGCCGGCGAGCGCGTTGAACAGCTGTGACTTGCCGCTGCCGGTGGCGCCCGCGATGGCGACGACGGTGTGCTGCCCGGAGAGCCTGCGCCGCGCGGACGCCTCGTCGAGCACCCGGCCCGCCTCCGCAAGCGTCCTGCTGTCGAGCCGGGTACGGGAGAGCCCCACCAGTTCGCGCAGCGCCTCGAGCCGGGAGCGCAACGCCCCGTCGTACACCAGCGGTCTCATCGCGGGCGGGGCGGCGGGCCGGCTGTCCCGGACGGCGAACTGGGATCCGTCGGCGGTCTCGTTGACACGGCGTGCGATGAGCCCGTCGTCCCAGGCACCCGTGGAATCCGTACGACTGTCCTGCACGCGCGCGTGGGAGGCGCCGTCTGCGCGCTCCTGCTTGGCGTCCCGGGAGGCCCGTGCAGAGGGACTCCCGGCGGAACTCCCGGCGGATCCTGCCTTGTCCCCGTCGCCCGGCCGATCGGCGTGCTCGGTGTGGTCCTGGTCAGTGACGGCGGTCACCGGTCACCTCTCCTTCTGCAGTACGGACAGCGCGGCGATGAGTTCGGCCTGGTGTTCGGGGTGGACGTCGAGCGCGTCGAGCGGGGCGAGCCGGCGCTCGCGTTCGGCGTACAGGACCCGGTCGACGTGCTGGGTGAGCAGCCGTCCGGCCCGGTCGCGCAGCCGCAGTGCGCCGTGGGCGCCGATCCGCTCGGCGAGCCCCTCCCCTGCCATCCGCCCCCGCCGGCCGCCCAGCAGGCCGGTGGCGACCAGGGCGGCGATCAGCTCGGGGTCGGGCGCGAGGTTCCGGTCGAGCTCGCTCACCTCGTCCTCGGCGTACTCCTCGAGCTCCCGTCGCCACCGCCGTACGGCGAGCCCGATCCGGTGCTCGGCGCTCTCCGCCGCGCTGTCGCGTGCCGCGAGCTCCGGAGCGGCCGCCGCCGGTTCGCGCCGCCAGGCGTCGTCGACGCGCTCGTCGGCGGCGGTGACGGAACACAGCAGCAGTGCGCTCAGGCTCTCCACGAGCGCGTCGAGGAGTTCACCGGCGGTGCAGTCAAGGGGGAAGGCGCGCCACCGCTTGAGCGCGTCCCCGGCGAGCACCGCCCCGGCCTGCAGCCGGCCCCGCACGCGCTTGTGCTCGCTGTCGTACGCCCCCTCGACGGCGCTGGTGAGCCGCAGCGCGGCCGAGTACTGCGCCGCGGCGGCACCGGCCAGCTCGGGCATCCGGGACTTGAGCGAGTCGAGGACGCCGTACGCCGTGCGGGCCAGGACCTGCTGCCGGGCCGCCGGGTCCTGTGCCTGGTGGATCAGCCAGGTGCGCAGCTGGGCCACGGCGGTGGTCGGCAGGAGGCCGCCGCCGAAGGCCGACTCGGGCAGTTCGGGCACGGTGAACCGCGGCACGTGCCCGAGGCCGGCTTTGGTGAGCAGGGCCCCGTACTGCCGCGACACCTCGTTGACCACCTGGTGGGGCACTCGGTCGAGCACAGTGACGAGGGTCACGTCGTACTCCTTGGCGGTACGCAGCATGTGCCAGGGCACGGCGTCGGCGTATCGGGCGGCCGTGGTGACCATCACCCAGATGTCGGCCGCGCAGATGAGCTCGGCGGCCAGGACGCGGTTGTCGGAGACCAGGGAGTCGATGTCGGGCGCGTCGAGCAGGGCGAGGCCGGGCGGCAGCGTGTCGGTGCTCTCGACGCGCAGCACGCGCGCGGGGTCCTCGCCCGGGAGCAGCAGGTCGTCCGTGTCGTCCTGGGGCGCCCACACGCGCGTGAGATCGGGCAGCACCCTCATCCCGCCGAACCAGTGATGGTCCTCCGGATGGCAGACCAGCACGGGGGTCCGTGTCGTCGGCCGGAGCACGCCCGCCTCGCTGACCCGCCGACCCACGAGGGAGTTGACCAACGTCGACTTCCCGGCTCCGGTCGAGCCGCCCACGACGGCCAGAAGCGGCGCTTCGGGCTCCCGCAGCCGGGGCACCAAGTAGTCGTCGAGCTGCGCGAGCAGTTCGTCGCGGTTGGCACGCGCGCGCGGGGCCCCCGTCAGGGGCAGCGGGAAGCGTGCGGCGGCGACACGGTCGCGCAGGGCGGAGAGTGCGTCGAGCAGCTGAGGCCTTACGTCCAAGGTCACCACATGTGAAGAATGCCCAATTTTAGGGGAATTCTGAAGCATATGAGCATGTCTGCGCGCCGATAGGACACAAGGGACGGAAGGGGCGACTGGGACACAGGTCCACTCCAGGCATAACGAGTGCACAACACCCGATGCCTCTGACGCCAAAAGCGGTGCACGATTCGTACCTGCCTGCGATTATCAGGACCGCTTCACCGAACCTCCACATCGAGCCACGGAGGCGAAGCAACAGGGACAAGGACGCGGGAGCCCTATCCTTGTCCCCGGCAACGTCACGGATCAGCCCACACCAGGGCACCACGACAGAGGCCACCACCGGCCCCCGTAGCTCAGTGGATAGAGCAGGCGCCTTCTAAGCGCTTGGCCGCAGGTTCGAGTCCTGCCGGGGGCGCAAGTCTCCGCCCTCCCTTTGGGGAGGGCTTTTTGCTGGTCAGGGCACATACCAGTCGGCATGGTGAAGCCCCGGACGCCCTCTTGGTGATCAAGGGCGGCTTCCGGGGCTGTCCGGCTGGCATCGGGTTCGCGGGTGGCCGTGTCGAACACGTGTCGAAGCTTCCGGGCCGAGGGGTCAACCGAGGGACGACCGCTCGGGGAGATCTCTGGCCGCTTCGAGCCGCCTCTTCAGGTGGGCAGCCGGCCCTCGACGCGGGCGTACGTCGCCAGGAGCACGGCAACGCTGTCCCCAGCCCACCTGGGTGGGCGGCATGAGGGCGACTTGTGCGAGGGCCCGCTCGTCGTCCTCCCCGAAGGAGGGCCGAGCGCCGGGGGGGTGTTCCGACTGAAGGCCGACGGCCGCGCAGACTCCGGCTGAAAGCCGAGGCCGCGCAGGCTCCACCCAATGGCCGACAGCCACGCAAACTCCGGCTGAGGCCGCCCTCCTCGGGTACTCCCCGAGGTGGACAGCCCGGCGCATCAGGCCGGCGCTTGTACGCGTAGTGCTAAGAGCTCAGTTCGAGTGCGGCCGGCCGTCTCGGACCCATGCCACCACGACCAGAGCTGCGGTGACGTACATCAGGACGCTGAAGGTGGCTACGGATTCGACGTACGGCTCGTAGCCGCCCGCGCGCAGTTGAAGCGCGAGGGAACCAAGCGCAGTACCGAGCGCCGCGGTAGCGGCGGACATGGCGACGAACGGGCCCTTCGTCATTGGTTTTCCTCCAAGCCACGAGACGATTGATCAATGTCGAGACTACATGCCTTGCGATGGCACTGCCGGAGGTCACGGACAGTCGGCCAAGCACCGACTCCCCCTGCACACCTGCCAGTTGCACGCTCGTCAGGGACGACTCCTCACGGAAGACTCGTCACGGAAGAGCAGTCGATCACGACTCGACCCACCGAGCGCCTGATGAGCGCCTGATGAGCGCCTGCTGAGCGCCTGCTGAGCGCTCAGCCGCAGATTCGAGTCTTGCCCGGGGGATGCCCCCTCGCCCTCCCTCAGCGGAGGGCGTTCTTGCTGGATCCGGCGAGCAGACCGGTGACGAGGTCGCGGGGCAGGCCGTGGGTGTCGTGGAGGCGGTCGTAGTCCTCCTCGCTCAGCGGGCCGTGGAACTCCGGTCGGGAGAGCACGCGGCGCCCTCGTTCCAGGAGCGTGCGAAACCGCCGCTCCTCGTCGAGGAGTACGTCGCGGACCGGGCCGGTGCCGCAGGACTGACGGAAGTGGTCCAGCGTGTGGTCGAGCAGTTCCACCGGCAGGTCGGACAGCGTGCGGGACGGATCGTCGCGCCACAGGGCCGTCAGGAGGCGGCGGGTCAGCCTGCGCAGGACGTAGCCGCGGCCGTTGCTGGACGGCCGCACCCCGTCACCGAGGACGACGACGCCGGAGCGCAGGTGGTCGCTGACGAGACGCAGCGACGGCTCGTCCAGGTCCCACAGCGGCGGCAGCAGCCGCATCCAGGGTTCGAACAGGTCGCTCTCGTAGACCGAGGTGTGGCCCTGGAGGACCGTCACGAGCCGTTCCAGGCCCATGCCGGTGTCGATGCCGGGCCGCCGGAGGAGTTCGAGGCTGCCGTCCTCGTGACGGTCGTAGCGCATGAGCACGTGGTTCCACACCTCGACCCAGCGCGGGTCGGTGGTGGGGCTGCCCTGGGGCGGGGTGCCGGGATCGCCGGTCCACACGAAGATCTCCGAGTCGGGGCCGCAGGGGCCGGCGGGCCCGTTGTCCCACCAGTTCTCCTCCCGGGTCAGCTCCACCGGCACACCCAGCTCCTGCCAGGTGCGCAGCGACTCGGTGTCGGGGCCGACCTGGTCGTCCCCGCCGAAGACCGTGGCGTGCATACGGCCCGGCGGGATGCCGAAGCCGTCGCGCAACAGCTCGTACCCCCAACGCAGGCTCTGCCCATGGCCGTAGTCGCCCAGCGACCAAGAGCCGAGCATCTCGAACACCGTCAGGTGGGTGGAATCGCCGACCTCGTCGAGGTCGGTGGTGCGCAGGCAACGCTGGACGTTGGCCAGGCGCCGCCCCTGGGGGTGCGGACGGCCCATCAGGTACGGCGTGAGCGGGTGCATGCCGGAGGTGGTGAACAGCACCGGGTCCGACGGTGGCGGCAGGAGCGTGCTCCCGGTGATGAGCCGGTGTCCGCGCTCGCGGAAGAAGTCGGTGAACGTGCTGACGGTCTGGTCCGTGTTCATGGCGGTGCTCCTTCGGGTCACGGGAGACCGGAAAGAACCGCGGGAGCAGGCTGTGACAGGGGCCAACGACGATCCGGCGGTCCGTTTCCGGCCGCCGGGGAGGAAGTGAGGTCAGGCGTCGGCAGCCGGCGAGCTGGTCGCTCGCGCGGCTGCGGTGTGGGTACGAGGGATGACCTCCATGTCTGCACGCTAACAGCGGGCGTCGCGCACCGTCGCGGGGTTTTCCGGTGCGGGCCCATGGCCGGACGGACGGTCGTCCCGCATAGAGTCGGTCTCCCGACCATGGGCCGTGGAAAGGAAGCGACGTGCGGCTGCGCTGTGCTGTGCTGGACGACTTTCAGAAGGTGGCGACCGAGGTCGCCGACTGGTCGCCGATCGCGGACGAGGTGGAGGTCGTCTCCTTCGACACCCATGTGGACGGCGAGGACGCCCTGGCGGCGGCGCTGGCCGACTTCGACATCGTGGTGACCCTGCGCGAGCGCGTGTCCTTCCCCGGCTCGCTCATCGCCCGCCTGCCCCGGCTGAAACTGATCGTCGCCTCCGGCATGCGCAACTCGGTCATCGACTACACGGCCGCCGAGGAGCACGGCGTCACCGTGTGCGGCACGGCCAGTTCCTCCACCCCGCCCGTGGAACTGACCTGGGCCCTGCTGCTGGGCCTCGCCCGCGGCCTCGTCGAGGAGAGCGACGCCCTGCGCTCCGGCGGCCCCTGGCAGTCCACCGTCGGCGCCGACCTGCACGGGCGCCGCCTCGGACTCCTCGGCCTCGGGAAGATCGGCAGCCGCGTGGCCCAGGTCGGCCTAGCCTTCGGCATGCAGGTCAGCGCGTGGAGTCAGAACCTCACCAAGGAGCGCACCGACGAGATCGGCGTCGAACTCGCCCCCTCCCGGGAGGACCTCCTCGCGAGCAGCGACTTCGTCTCGATCCACCTCGCGCTGAGCGACCGCACCCGCGGACTGCTCGGACCGGTCGAACTCGCGCTCCTCAAGCCGACCGCGTACCTGATCAACACCTCGCGGGCGGCCATCGTCGATCAGGAAGCCCTCCTCGCCGCGCTGCACGAGGGCCGGATCGCCGGCGCCGGCATCGACGTCTTCGACATCGAGCCCCTGCCCGCCGACCACCCGATGCGCACCGCCCCCCGCCTCCTCGCCACCCCGCACCTCGGCTACGTCTCCCACGCCAACTACACGACGTACTACGGCCAGGCGGTGGAGGACATCCGCGCGTTCCTCGCGGGCGCGCCCGTACGACGGCTGCCCTGACACCCGCGCCGACCGCAGCGCCTTCCCGCGGGTCGGCGATCGGTCGCAGGGCCGGAGACACGACAACGGCCGGGACCCGATATCGGGTCCCGGCCATGCTCGCTGCGCGGCTGGACTCACGCGAGGGGCGCCGAGGTGAACAAGGTGCCTCGGGCTCGGCGGGAATCAGGCCTTCTTGCCGGGGACGACGGTGCTACTGACACAGGAGACCTGGCTGTGCGAAGTCGGGCAGTCCTGCGTCGAGTTGTTGGTGACGGTGACCTTGCCGCCCTTGTCCGTCGTGTACGTGTACTGGCTCAGTTCGACGCAGCGAACCTGACCGTTGCCGTCGTCGACGCATTTGCCGGGGCCACCGTCTGCGGAGGCCTGGGCGGCACCGAGACCGAGCAGAGCGAAGCTCCCCAGAATTCCCGCTGCCGCCGCGATCTTCTTCGAATCGAGCATTTACCTATTCCTTTACGGTCGACTCCGCGCCACTGGACTACGGAGTCGTTCCGGACGCATTACCGGCTGAGAAGCCAAGCGGCAGGCCCCGGGGCTCGGACACCTGGTTCGAGCCCCGGGGCCTGCCTGGATCACCTGGTCGGTGATTACTTGCCCAGGGAGAAGGTCTGCGCGCAGGTCACAGACTCGCGCTCGCTGTTGTCCTGGTTGGCGAGACCCAGGATGGCGAGGTTGACGTTGATGTCGTCGATGTTGATGAGACCCTCACGCGAGTCGTTCTGCTCGCACGACTGGGCCTGCTTGTTCTCGAGCTTGAACTGCTCGTCCCCGTCACCAGCGTGACCAACGCCAGCGCCAAGGAAGCTGACGCTGCCGAGCATGGCCACGACGACTGCGGCCTTCTGGTACTTGCGCATTACTTCTCCGATTCTCGAGTCGACACAGACCGTGATGGACTGGTCACCGACAGTTGCCAACTGTAGGCGGCGCACGCATCTCTTGCCGGGCGAAACGCCCAATCACGTAATTTTCTGGAAAAAACCTGTTGTAGTACCGCACACCGGCGCGAGCGGACCCACGGCGCAGACCGGCGAGGTCGTCAGCCCCTCTTGACGGGGACCGCGACGCTGTCGACGCAGCTGACCTGGCCGTGCGAGGACGGACAGACCTGCGTCGAGTCGTTGACGACGATGACGCTTCCCCGCTTGTCGGTGACGACCTGGTACTCGCTCGTCTGCACGCAGCGAACCTGCCCCTTGCCGTCCTCGACGCACGTACCGGGACCCTGGGCGGAGGCCTGGACGGCGCCGACGCCGATCAGAGCGAAGCTCCCCAGAATTCCCGCTGCCGCCGCGATCTTCTTCGAGTTGAACATCTACCTTTTTCCTTTAGCCAGGCGGCAGGCCCCGGGTCTCGGATGTCCGAGACCCGGGGCCTGTCTGGATCAAACTGATCAGTGGCCGCCACGCAGCGAGAACGCCTGCGAGCAGCTCAGCGACTCGCGCTCGCTGTTGTCCTGGTTGGCCAGGCCCAGCAGGGCGGCGACGTTGACGTTGACGTCGTCGACGTTGACCAGACCCTGGGTGCTGTCGTTCTGCTCGCAGGACTGGGCCTGCTCGTTGTCGAGCTTGAACTTCCCGTCCCCGCCCGCAGCGTGACCCACGCCAGCGCCGAGGAAGCCGACGCTGCCGAGCATGGCCACGACGACTGCGGCCTTCTGGTACTTGCGCATTACTTCTCCGATTCTCGAGTCGACACGAACCGTGATGGTTCGGTCACTGACAGTCGCTAAGATAAGCGGCGTTTGCGACTTTTGCCACGCGAAACGCCCCATGGCGTGAGTTTCTTGTGAAAGAGCACGTCACAGCGCTGCCGCGGTTCCATCGAGTGGGTCCGTGTCGGCACGCCGCGCCGAACCGACTGCCGTTCGAGCGGCCTCCGCTCACGGCGAGCGGGGGGGACCTGCACTCCTTCACACGCGAAGAGCCGTCCCGGCCAGTGCACCCGACGCGGGCACGGGAATGGGCGGAGGGCCACAATCAGCACCCATTTGGCGGAGCCCCTGTTCAAGACGGGTGATCCCGCGAAGATTTCTCGTGACCGGTCCGGGGTCGTCGCGTTGAAGGGGCAGTGCGGTCGCGCGTACTGCTGCCGCACTTTCCTAATCAGTAAGGGAGAACGTGATGTCTCGCATCGCGAAGGTTGGCGCTGTCGCTCTCGGCACGAGCGCTGTGGTGCTCAGTGGGGCCGGTCTCGCCTCGGCGGACGCCGGTGCCAAGGGCGCGGCCATCGGCTCGCCCGGCGTTCTGTCCGGCAACGTGGTTCAGGTGCCGGTCCACGTGCCGATCAACGTGTGCGGCAACACCGTCAACATCGTCGGCCTGCTCAACCCGGCCGTCGGCAACGAGTGCAAGAACAACGACGGCCACAAGAAGGACGACAAGCGGCACGGCAAGAAGCACGGCCACCGCCACTGACGTCTGCTGTTGTGACCCGAGAGCCCCGGCCCCCCGAATGCCGGGGCTCTCCCCATGAAGCCGTGCGGAACCCGTGTCATCTCACGCGTAGCGGTAGATCCGGCCGACGTCCTCCAGTTCCTCCGGCGTCACGTCCCACGGCGGCAGGCTCTGGCGCCGTGCCACGATCCGGCCGTGCTGCCGGTCGCCCTGGCCCGGCGGCGTCGCGGGGAGGTAGCGGGCACCGCGGTGCCGGCGTTGCCAGCGAGACCACTGCAGGTCGATGAAGGCGTGGTGCAGCCAGAAGACGGGGTCGTTGACGGAGGCGCCGCCGAGCATGTCCCCGCCGACCCAGCCGTGCACCCGGTTGTGGTTGCGCCAGGACGTGTTGTCCCGGCCGGCGCCCCAGCCCTCCAGCTTGTTGCGGAAACCCCGGGTGACCGTCGAGTCCCAGGGCGCCACGTCGTAGACGGGGTCCTTCAGCGCCCACTCCAGCTCGCTCTTCGTGGGCAGGTCGATCGGGTTGCGGGGGCGTCCGAGGTCCCGGGTGAGGAACACCCTGTCGGTCACGTTCACCTTGATGGTCCAGTTGCCGTGCCGGTGGGCGAACGGACCTGTCGTCACCTGGTGGTCGGAACGGCGCCCGTCGCCCCCGAGGAGACGGTCCGTCCAGGGCGCGGAGGTGGTCGTGCGGTCGCGCGTCCAGTCCCAGTACGGCACCGTCACCGAGGAGTCCACCCGACGCAGCGCGCGCTCCAGGTCGAGCAGGAACCGGCGGTGCCAGGGCAGGAAGGAGGGCGCCATGTGTGCGGCGCGCAGCCCGTGCTCGCCGTCCGCCGAGAAGTACTCGATGTGCATCCGCACGAACTCGTCGTACTCGCCCCGCCGTTTGACCTCCAGCAGCGCCTTGACGAACCGGCGCTGCTCGGCCTTGGTGAGCGTGCCGGCGTCCCTACGCACGTACGCCACGCCGGTCCTCCGTGTGCGTGTGCCCCGCGCTTCCCGGCCCCGTGGCCGGCTCGCGAAGCCGCTGGCCGGGGCCGAGTGCGTCGACGGCTGCTCGGGCGGCCGCAAGCGGTGACCGGTGGGAGCAGTAGTGGTCGACCATGCTCAGCCAGGTGCCGTCGGCCCGGCGCATCAGATGCAGGGGGCGGCCGTCCACGGTGACGTGCCACCGGCCCCGCTCGGCCGTACTGTGCGGTGGGGTCCACGCCACGCCGATGCGGCGGCCGCGGTACGTCTCGGTGAAGGCGGTGTCGCCCGAGGCGTCCCCGGGGCCGAGGCGCTGCGATCGGAAGGCGGCGGCCACCGGGGCCGCGAGAGCTGCGGCGAGGACACAGGCGCGCAGACGCCGCGTCACCTCCCGCCGTGTGCTGCCGGCCGGTCCGGGTCTCGCCGTGGGCGGCACCCCGTCCCCTGCCGGTCCTCCGCCGATGCTGACGGCCATGGCCCACTCCTCGTCCGGTTCCGGTGTCGTAGCCGTAACCGCCGGACGTCCCGCGCGGTCACCGCCACGCGTCCAGACAAGTGATCACCGATGTCCGTCCCGGGAGCAGAGCGGCCCGCGTCAGTGGCCGGACACATACGGAGGGCCGGTACTCGAACCTTCCGAGGACCGGCCCTCCGTACAGCGTGGTTTCAGCCCTAGAACCACATGTTGCCGTGCACCGGCTTGGCGTCGTTGACCGCGGACGCGGCGTTCTTCACCGTGTGGACCAGCGACTCCTTGCCTTCGGCGGTCACGTCCAGGGGGACCTTGGTGCTCACACCGCCGGTGAGGTCGGTGGACGCCAGGTCGCGACCGCTCTGAGCGGCAGGAGCAGGCTGAGGGGCGGGGGCGGCCTGAGCGACCGGAGCGGGCTGAGGAGCAGGCGGAGCAACCGGAGCACTCTGAACAGCCGGAGCGGGCTGAGGAGCCGGAGCAGGCTGAGCGACGGGAGCGGGCTGAGGAGCGGCCTGGGCAACCGGAGCACTCTGAACAGCCGGAGCGCTCTGAGCGACGGGAGCGCTCTGCACCGGAGCGGCCTGGGCAACCGGGGCGGCCTGGGCGACCGGAGCACTCTGGGCCACCGGAGCGCTCTGCACATCCGGAACACTCTGAGCGGCAGGGGCGCTCGGGGCGACCATGGCGTCCTGGGCGAACGCCGGGCTGGCGGAACCAGCGGCGATCAAGGACCCGGCAAAGACGGCGGCAGCCTTCAGAGACTTCATCGTGTTCCTTTCTTCGGCAACGCACGTCGCCGGAGTGGTTTCTGTCGCCGTGCCTAACGAGCCCTGGCCTGGGCGGAAACCGGAACTGCCGAAGATTGCCAATACCTCATACGAGATCTATTAAAAGACCGGGCTTCAGGCTGTAAAAGAACAACAGTCGTGGCGCCGCTCCCTGAGGCCGGCACCACGACTGGACGGGCTCAAGAGGTCGGCGACAGCAGGGGCGTCAGCACCGAGACCTGGGGCGAGTCGAGGGCGTCATCCTCCGTTTCCGGCGTCGTCGACGACGTGCTGGACGACATCGACGCATCGGACTCCGACTCCTCGTCATCGAACGACAGTTCGCCTCCGGTCAGTTCGGAGAGGAGGTCGTCCACCCCGCCCAGCAGATCGTCGACCAGGGGAAGGACACCGCCGCCGGCACCACCGGTGATCGCCTCCAGGAGGCCGTTGACAGTCCCCAGTACGAGGTCCAACAGGTCGGTCACGGGGTCTGCGGCGCGCCGCTCGGGCGCCTCGGGCACCAGGGCGGGCAGGGCGGGAGCCGGCAGCAGCACGACCGGCGCCGGGGTCAGGGCCGTCGCCGGGGACGGGGTTTGCGCACCCCTGGCGGCCGCCTCGGCGAGGGCGGCCTTCGCGGCGTCTCCCAGCCTTCGGGCCTCGTCCGCAGGGAGTCGGCCGTTGTCGTCCCGGAGCACGGCGTTCAGCAGGTCGGCGACGGGGGTGAGCGCGCCCCAGTTGAGTTCGTCGATCTGAACGAGGCGCACATCGGCGCCGGGAAGCCGGGCGTCGGGCGCCACATGGCTGTGCCCGCGGGCCGAGTCGGCCGCCATGGCGACGGGGCCGGTGATCCCGACCAGAAGGGCGGCGCACAGTGCGCTGGAGGCGATGCGCCGTGCGGGCAGAGCACGCATGGAGATTCCTTTCGACGGCGATGGATCTTGAGCCCACCGTGAAAGCAATCGGGACTCTCCGCAAGCATTCATAGGCTTTTCGGGAATACATAATTCCCTCTTTCGCCGCGTCCAGCCTGATCAGACGGTTTGTCAGAGCGCATCTCCGCAACCACGGACGGAGCAATGCGCCGGCCACCGCCCAGCGGCGGGGCACTCTGGCACCCGAACGGCGGCCAGAATCAGCAAACACTTGCGATTTCACGATTCCGACACACTTGTCAGACTTCACCGAATTTCATCGACTATGTCCGATTGATGACTAGAGTTGCGAACCGCCCGACGCACTCCCCAGCGCGGACACATCGCACTCGTGGCGCTGTTGCCACGGCCACCTGTTCCGAAAGGGCAACGACCGGTCATGCGCCATTCCCTGGGCCCGCTGTTTCGCCGCGCGACCGTGGGCGTCCTCGCCCTTGCCGCCATGTGGGCAGCCAGCAGCTCCCCGGCCGCCGCGCCGGCCGCCGCTCCCGCACCGGAGGCCGAGAGCCTCACCTTCGCCGAGCGGTACCGCGCCCTCCAGCACGGCGGCATCGTACGCGCCGCCAACGCGTCGATCACCTGCCGCACGGCCCAGCGGCCTTCGTGCCCGGACGCGCAGGCGGGCGGTCCCGGTGTGAACGGCGACTTCGACATGTTCTACGTCGACGTCGACCGCGACCCCAACACCTACAACTCCTCCCGCGCCCAGGTCCGCCTGCCGAGCGGCTCCCGGGTGACGTACGCGCGCCTCTACTGGGGCGGCAACCTGCGCGTGGGCGAGCAGAAGCCGCCGGAGGACAACGGGCGCGTGCTGATCGCCGAACCCGGCGGGGAGTACAAGCAGTTGCTCGCGGACACGATGGTCGGCCACCGCGTGCTGGACGGCATGGACGCCTTCCAGGCCTCGGCGGACGTGACACGGCTGGTGCGGGAGGGCGGCCCGGGCCTGTACACCGTGGCGCAGATCAACATCGCCATGGGCAGATCGACGGCCGGGGCATGGGGCGGCTGGACACTCGTGGTGGCCTACGAGAACCCGGCGGAGCCCCTGCGGCACCTCGCGGTGTGGGACGGCTTCACCCCGCTCGGGCCCGGGGGACAGGAGGTCCGCGTGACCGGCCTGGGCTTCGCCGCGGGCGCGTGGGGCCGTGCGGGCCTGGTGACGTACAACGGCGACCGAGGCACCAGCGGCGACTCGTTCACCGTGACGACCGGCCAGTCCGGGTCCGCTCTCACCAACGCCGCCAACCCCCGGGACGACGTCCTCAATTCCACCATCACCGAGCCCGGGTCGGATGTGGCCCGTGTGCCCGCGAACGCGAACACCCTCGGCTACGACTCCGACGTGTTCGACCTCGGCAGTGGCCTGGAGCAGGCCGGTGACCAGGCGACCTTCCGGATCCAATCCCAGCAGGACGCGGCGTGGGCCGGCGTGCTCTTCGTCGCCGTCGACGCACGGCGGTGAGTCCGTCGCCGCCCGCCCCGAACGCCTTCGCGAGCGAGGAATCCGCGCACATGCACCTGTCACCCACCGCCCCCAACCCCAGAGTCCTGCACCTCACCCAACCGGTGGACGGTGGCGTAGCGCGCGTCGTGACGGACCTGGTCCGCGCACAGCTGTCGGACGGCCTCGACGTCACCGTTGCCTGCCCCGACAGCGTGCTCACCGCGAGACTGCGGACGCTCGGCGCGCGCGTACGGCACTGGCACGCGACACGGTCGCCGGGTACGTCGCTCGTCCGGGAGGTGCGGCACCTGGCACGGGTGATCGACGAGGTACGTCCCGATCTGGTGCACGCGCACAGCGCGAAGGCCGGACTCGCCGGACGGCTCGCGGTACGCGGGCGGATCCCGACGGTCTTCCAGCCGCACGCCTGGTCGTTCGAGGCGGTGGGCGGTGGCACCGCGGCCCTGGCCCTCATGTGGGAACGCTGGGGGGCGCGTTGGGCCTCACGCGTGGTGTGTGTGAGTGAGGCGGAGCGCGCCACCGGCATGGGCGCGAGGATCACCGGCCGGTGGACCGTCGTCCCCAACGGCATCGATCCGGAGCGCTTCCACCCGGCCGTCGCCGGCACCGTGCGGGCCGGGCTCGCACCGCTCGCCGGCATTCACCCGGCGGCACCGCTCGTCGTGTGCGTGGGGCGGCTGTGCCGGCAGAAGGGGCAGGACGTCCTGCTGCGGGCGTGGGAAGACGTCGTGCGCAGGGTGCCCGAGGCCCGCCTCGTCCTGGTCGGCGACGGGCCGGACCAGGACCGGCTTCGCGAAGGCGCCCCGAAGTCCGTGGTGTTCACGGGAGCCGTGTCCGACGCCTCCCCCTGGTACCAGGTGGCCGATCTCGTCGTCCTGCCGTCCCGCTGGGAGGGCATGGCCCTGGCGCCGCTGGAGGCGATGGCCTGCGGTCGGCCCGTGGTGGTCACGGACGTCGACGGCGCCCGGGAGAGCCTGCCGTCCGCCTTCTCCGCCAGGTGCCTGGTCCCGCCGGAGAACCCGGCGGCGCTGGCCGGGGCCGTATCCGAGTTGCTGGCCGACCCGCTGCTGCGCGATTCGCTCGGCAGCCTGGGCCGCCGGCACGTGCTCTCCACCCACGACGTGCGGCACACCGCCGAGGCCGTCTCGGACGTCTATCGCGACCTGCTCGGCCCATGGACCACCGCCACCCCCAGCGCTCAGCACGGTCAGCCGCTCGACACCGGACGTGGCGCCGAGCCGAACCGGACAACGCAGCGCGTCGAGCCCACCGAGTACAGGGAGTCCATCCACTCGTGACCGCCGAACGTACCGTGCCCTCCCCTGGTGTACCGCCACGGGAGCACGGATCCTCACCAGTCTCGGTCATGCCGCCGCGCGGCACGGCCACCGGTTTCCGGTTGTCCGCCCCGCGGCCCCCGGCCCGGCCGGCCTCACCCGTCCCGCTGCTCGTCGCGGACGGTGTCGCCGCCCTGGCGGGCGCGCCGGCGCTCACCGAGGCCCCGCGCCAGCCCCTGCTCGTCACCCTGCTGATCGTCGCCTCGCTGCTGCTGCGCCGGCGCGACGGGCGGCCGCCGGTACCGGCGCTGCTGGAGGAACTGCCCGCCGTGTGCGGCCGCATCGCGGTGGCCTGGCTGGCGCTCGCGGCGCTCCTGGCGGCGTACCGGCCGGAGCACGCGCTGTCCCTCCGTACCGTGCTGACGGGCCTCGCGCTGCAGGCGGCGGCCGGCTGTGCGCTGCGCGGAGCGGTGCACGCGCGGCGGCGGGCCGCGCTGCTGCGCCACCCGCACACCGCACTGGTCCTCGGTCCGGTCGCGACCGCGCAGCGCGTGGCCGCCGCCGTACTGCGTCAACCGCGGTGCGGCGTACGGCCGGTGGGGATCGTCGCCGAGCAGCCGGACGGCACCGAGAGCCTGCCGGTGCTGACGACCGCCGAGGAGGTCGAGCGTGCGGTCATCCAGAACGGGGTGCGGGCGGTGCTGGCCGTGCATCCCTGCGTACGCGCCGAACAGGAGCCGCTGCTGCGGGCGCTGGCCGAGTCGGGCTGCGTGGTCTGGGAGGTCGACGCCGAGTCCCCCTCGTACGCCTCGCGGGAACGGCTGGCCGGATTCTCCTGCCGGCGTCTGGACCTGTCCCCGGCCCGGCACGGCGAAGGGGGCAAGCGCGCCCTCGACATCCTCGTGTCGGGGACGCTGTTGCTGCTGATCAGCCCGCTGCTGCTGGCCTTCGCCACGGCGCTGCGGATCAGCGACGGGCCGGGCGTGGTGTTCCGGCAGGAGCGCATCGGCAAGAACGGGGAGCCGTTCACACTGCTGAAGTTCCGTACGCACCGGCCGGTCGACGAGCACGAGTCGGCGACCCGCTGGAGCGTGGCGAACGAGAACGAGATGCGCTGGTTCTGCCGGATGCTGCGGCGCACCTCGCTCGACGAACTGCTCCAGCTGTTCAACGTGCTCCGGGGCGACATGAGCCTGGTCGGGCCGCGGCCCGAACGCCCCTACTTCGTCGCCCAGTTCGGCCAGACCTACCCCGGCTACTCGGTACGCCACCGCATGCGGACCGGCATCACCGGCCTCGCGCAGATCCACGGGCTGCGCGGCGACACCTCGATCGAGGACCGCTGCCGGTTCGACAACGCCTACATCGACGACTGGTCCCTGTGGCAGGACGTCTGCATCCTGCTGCGCACCGCGGCCACGGTGGTACGTCCGACGGGGAGCTGAGAGGTGAGCCTCGCACTGACACCGCTCCCGCGCCGCGTCGTCGCGCTGACGCCGGCCCTGCCCGTGGTGGCCGTACCCGCGCTGCTGGCACTGCCGCGCACACCGGACGGCGCCGGGCCCGCCGACGTGCTCTCCGGGCTCGTGGTGGTGTACTGCGTGATCCGTCTCCTGCGCGAACGGCGGCGCCCGCTGTCGCCCGCCGCGGCCGTGGTGCTGGGCCTGCCCGTCGTGGGGCTCGCGATCGCCGCCATGGGGGCGTTCTCGTCCCAGGCCGGGCTCACCGGCCTCGGACGCTATCTGCAGACCTTCGTCCTCGTCCCGGCGGCCGTGCTGCTCCTGCTCCGCGACCGGGCCGGCTTCCGGCTGGTGGCCTGGTCCTTCGTGGGGCTCGGGCTGTGTCAGGGGGCCGTCGGCGTCCACCAGTTCGTCACCCGGACCGGCGCCTCCTACCAGGGCGCGAACATCCGGGCGGTCGGCACCTTCGGGCCGCAGGACGTGATGGGCATGGCGACGGCGGTCTCCCTCGGCCTGGTGTGCGCGATCGGGATCGCCCTGGGCCGGGTGTCCGTACGGCAGCGGGTCACCGCCGTCGGGTGCGCTCTGGTGCTGCTGCTGCCGCTCGCGCTCTCCTTCAGCCGGGGAGCCTGGATCGCGACCGTCCTGACCTGCACCATGCAGCTGGTACTGGCCGGATGGCGGCGCGCGCTCAAGGTGGTCGCGGCCGCGGTCGCCTCGGGCGTGATCCTGGTGGGCGGGTTCGGCGTGGGCTCGGCGCTCCTGCAGCAGCGGATCGACAGCATCGCCCAGGTCGCCGACGCCCCCGACCAGTCCGTCGTCGACCGGTACACCCTGTGGGCGTCCGCCACGGACATCTGGCGCCAGCACCCGCTGACCGGCGTCGGGCTGAAGGGCTTTCCCGAGTACCGCGACGGGCACGCCTCGCTGGCGCTGTCGTCGGGCAGCGAGACCGACGGCGCGGGCGGGGCTTACCAGAGGCAGCCGCTGCTGTCCCCGCACAACATGTACCTGCTGGTGCTGAGCCGAGCAGGGCCTGATCGGGCTGCTCGCGCTCGCCGGGAGCTGGCTGGCGCTGCTGGTGTGCGGGGTGCGGCGGCTGCTGCGCGTCCGCGACCGCGGGCCGGGACTCGACTGCGGGCTCGTCGCCTGCGGACTGCTGGTCTGGCTGCTGACCGACTTCGTGTACGCCGACATCGGCGGTCCCTCGACCGTGCTGACGCCGTGGGCATGGGGCTCGTGGCGTGGTGGGCGCTGTCCGGCGACGCGCGTGCGGACCTGCCCCGGGGTGGGGTGCGGGAGCGCGCCGAGGAGGCCCCGGCGCGATGACGGTGGTGCCTTCGCAAACCCCCGGATCCGAGACGGACGGTGCGGCGACCGTGCCCACGGCGCGTGCCGCCACCGAGGCCGGGGAGGGTACCGACCCGGCTTCGACGCCGGCGTCCGCCTCCGGAAGCTTCCTGGCCAGGGCCGCGCTGGTCACGGCGTCCCTGTCCATCGCCGGGCTCGCTGCTCGGGCTGGTGCGCGACCAGTCGCTGGCGCGGCTGTTCGGCGCCGGGAGCGACACGGACGCCTTTCTGGTGGCGTGGACCGTTCCGGAGTTCGCCGCCACGCTGCTCATCGAGGACGGGCTGGCGATCGCGCTGATCCCGGCGTTCAGCATGGCACTGGCCCGCCGCGCCCGGGGCGCCCCGGGCGATCCGGTCCGCGCCCTGGTCGCGTGCCACCCTGCCCCGGCTGTGCCTCGCCCTCACCGCGGTGGCCGCGCTGGTCGCCGGCACGCGCTCCCTATCTGGTCCAGGCTCTCGCGCCCGGCCTGCCCGACCCCCGCTCGCCGTGGACTGCACCCGGATCACCGCGATCTGCGTGGTGGCCTTCGGGCTCGCCGGGTACTGCAGTGCGGCCCTGCGGGCCCACCGGTGCTTCCTCGCGCCCGCGGCGATCTACGTCGCCTACAACACCGGCATCATCGCCGCGATGTTCGCTGCTCGGCGAGGGCTGGGGCGTGCGCTCCGCCGCGGTCGGGGTCGCGGCGGGCGGCTGTCTGATGGTGGCGGTGCAACTGCCGTCGCTGTGGCGGCGGCTGGCCTCGCGTACGCAGCCGTTCGCCAGGTCCGGGGCCGACGTCGAGGAACGGCCGATGCAACTCGCCCTGGTCGCCGCCGTCCTGCTGTTCGCCCTGTGCCGCCAGTCGCAGGTCCTCATCGAACGCTTCCTCGCCTCCGGCCTGCCCGCCGGCGCCATCTCGCACCTGAACTACGCGCAGAAGGTCGCCCAGATCCCGATGACGCTGTCACTGATGGTGTGCACCGTCACCTTCCCGGTGGTGGCGCGGGCACTCGCCGACGGCGACATCGCAGCGGGCCCGCAGCCGGGTGGAGCGGGACCTGGCGCTCGCCGCCTGCCTGGTGCTGCTGGGCATGTGCGCGGTGGTCGCCTGCGCCCCGCAGATCGATCGAACTGCTCTTCCAGCGGGGCGCGTTCACCGCGAGCGACACCGCGGCGACGGCGGACGTCATGCGCGTGTACGCCCTCGGGCTGCTCGAGCCAGACCCTGGTGGGCGCCCTCGTGCGTTCCTACTTCTCGGCCGGCCGCGCCACCTGGTACCCGCTCGGCGCGATGGCCGGCGGGCATCGCCGTGACCGTCCTGGCATCGGCGCCGCAAGCGTGCGGCTCCTGGGGCGTGGCGCGGGATCGCCGCCGCCAACGCCGCCGGCATCACCGTCACGGCCGCCCTGCTGCTGGCCGGGATGCGGTCGGGCCGGCTGAACAGCCCTCACAGCGTCCCGGTGCGCGTCCGGCAGGTCCTGGCCGAGCTGAGCCGGCCGGTGGGCGCCGCGGTCGTGGCGCCACGGCCGTGGGGGCGTTCGCCGCGAGCCGCCCGCCGTCCCCGGCGGCGGGCCTCGCGCGCCGGCTGTGCTGACCGTGACCTTCGTCTTCGTCCTGCTCGCCTGGGCCCTCGGCGCCCAGGGCTCCGCGTCCGCTCTGCGCTCCCTACGCGCCGTCACACGAAGGCTCGCACATGGCCGCTTCCGTTGATTCCCTCGACACCGGCAGACCCTCGGCCCCGCACAAGGGGCCGGTCCCCTGGGTGGCGATGTACCACTCGGTCGGCGACTGCTCGGACGACCCGTACCGCATCACGGTCACGCCCGAGCGGCTGGACGCGGCAGCTGGCGCTGGCTGCGCCGGCGCGGGCTGCGGGGCGTGTCCGTGGCCGAGCTGCTCGCCGCCCGCGCCCGGGGCGAGGCCCGGGGCCTGGTCGGGCTGACCTTCGACGACGGGTACGCCGACTTCGTCACCGACGCTCTTCCACTGCTGCGCCGCTGGGACTGCGGCGCCACCCTGTTCGTGCTGCCCGGGCGACTCGGCGGCGACAACGCCTGGGACCCGCTCGGCCCGCGCAAGCCGCTGCTGACCGCGGACGGCATCCGGCACGCGGCCGCCGCGGGCGTGGAGATCGGCTCGCACGGGCTGACCCACGTCGACCTCACCCGGGCGGACGACCTCACCCTCAGCGCCGAGGTCGCCGAGAGCCGCGCCCTGCTCACGGAGCTGACCGGCGCCTGGGTCGACGGCTTCTGCTACCCGTACGGCACGGTCGACGCCCGTGCCGTCGACGCCGTGCGCGAGGCCGGATACCGCTACGCCTGCGCCATCGACCCCGGCCCGCTGACCGGTCCGCACGCCCTGCCGCGCGTGCACGTCGGGCAGAACGACACGGCCTTGCGGCTGCTCCTGAAGCACCGGCTGCACCGGCTGCGCCGCCGTCCCGTGGAGGGCCTGTGGATGAGGGCGCTGCACATCATCACCGGCCTCGGCGTCGGCGGCGCCGAGCAGCAGCTGCGGCTGCTGCTGCGGCACCTGCCCGTCGACTGCGACGTCGTGACGCTGACCAACCCCGGTCCGGTCGCCGACGGGCTGCGCGGCCGACGGCGTCCGCGTCGCCCACCTCGGCATGGGCGGCAACCGCGACCTGGCCGCGCTGCCCCGCCTGGCCCGGCTGATCCGCGCCGGCGGCTACGACCTGGTGCACACCCACCTGTACCGGGCCTGCCTGTACGGCCGGATCGCGGCCCGGCTCGCCGGGGTCCGGGCCGTCGTCGCCACCGAGCACTCCCTCGGCGACTCGCCAGATGGAGGGCCGCCCGCTGACCGCGGGCGTCCGCGCGCTGTACCTGGCCGGCGAGCGGCTCGGGCCGCGCCACGGTCGCCGTCTCCCCCACGGTCGCCGACCGGCTGAAGCGCTGGGGCGTGCCCGCGCCGCGCATCGAGGTCGTCCCGAACGGCATCGACCTGGCCCGCTTCCGCTTCGATGCGGTGCGGCGCCAGCGCACCCGCCGGCGCCTCGGCCTGCCGGAGGGCGCGTACGTCGTCGGCGGCGTCGGCCGGCTCACGCCGGGCAAGCGGTTCGACGTCCTCGTCCGCGCGCTCACCCAGCTCCCGAACGACCACCGGCTGCTGCTGGTGGGCGGCGGCCCCGAGGAGCACGCCCTGCGCCGCACCGCCCACGAGGCCGGGGTCGCCGACCGGGTCGTGTTCGCCGGCGAACGCCCCTACGTGCCCGACGGCTCGCCCGGCCCCGACCTGCCCTCGCTGATCTCGGCGATGGACGTGCTCGCGTCGCCCGTCCGCCGGAGGAGGCCTTCGGCCTGGCGGTCGTGGAGGCGCTGGCGTCCGGGCTGCCCGTGCTCTACGCCTCCTGCCCTGCGATCGAGGACCTGCCGCCCGACCCGCGACCGCCGGCGCCGGCGGGTCAGCGGCGGCGCCCGAGGCATACGCCCGCGCGATCGCCGAGGTCCGGGCGGCCGGCGCCCGGCCGCGCACGGCCTCGGAGGTCGCGCACCACTACTGCATCACCCACAGCGCGGCCCGGCTCATGGACGTGTACGCGGCCGCGGTCTCCAGTCCGACGTCCCCCTCATCTCTGGGAGTCAGCTCCTCATGACCGACACCTCACCGAGTCCGTCAGCGCCGCCCGTCCGCTGCGCTCGCGCAGGGCGGCATTCCCCTGTGGTCCGTGGCTCGCGGCCGGCGCCCTCGTCGGCGGGCCTGCTCGGCGGCGTCGTACGGCCTGCTCAGCCCCCCGACGTACACGGCGACCAGCTACGTCATCGCCGTGCCGACCGGGAAGTCCGACGCCGGACGCCGCGCCTCGGCTTCGCTCAGGCGTACGGCCGGGTCGCCACGCAGCTCGCGGTGCTCGGGGACGCGCAGGTGTGGGCGGGCGTACCGGTGCGCACCCTGCAGCGACAGCGTGCGCACGGCGACGTCGCCGGACGCGCCGATGGTCGCCGTCTCGGCCACCTCCTCGCGCCCCGGCCTCGGCCGTCGACATGGCCAACGCGGTCGCCCGCGCGCTGACCCGGCACGCGGACGACACCCGGGGCAACACCCACGTGCGGCTCGTGCAGTTCTCGCGGGCGGTGGAGCCGAGCGAGCCGACGTCCGCGTCACCGGCGGTGACCGGTCTGGTGGGCGCGAGCGCGGGCGGTCTGCTGGGCGGCCTGGCCCTGCTGGCGCGGCCGCGGAAGACCGGCCGGGACGACGACCCCGCCCCGGCCCCCTCGGTGCCCAGCCCGGCCGCCGCCGCCGATGTTCGCGGACAACGGTGACGACGGCTGGACCGGCCCAAGGGCTACCACCAGTCGAAGCGCAGGCAGAGCTTCCCGCCCAGCCACTCCTCCACCCAACTGCCCAGGTCCAGCGGCGTGCAGTCCGCCGGGGGCGGCGATGTGCCGGGCGGGGTCGGCTCCGGGGTGGGCACGAGGGGCGGGGTCGCCTGGTCGGTGCGGCCGAACAGGGCGGACCGGTAGAGGTGGGACGACTTCGGGTTGGCCCCGCACTGCCACACACCGTGCGGGCAGTAGTCGGTCAGCGTGTTGTAGAGCGGCTTGTGCTCGTCCATCCAGGCGAGCATGGCCCGCATGTACTCGGCATTGTCACCGTTGCGGAAGAGTCCCCATTCCGGATAGGAAATGGGTTTGCCGTGAGCCTTCGCGAAATCAACATGGTCCTGCAGCCCGAAGGGCTCTTTCACCTGCTGCTCGAACGACATCCCGTTCGGCTGGTCATAGGAATCCATGCCAATGATGTCGACCGTGTCGTCTCCCGGATAGCATTTCGTCCAGGGAACGGCGTCCTGGCCACGGCTCGGCGTGAAATCGAACCGAAACTTCTGGCCCGGCACGGAACGCATGGTGGTGACGATCCTGTTCCAGTACTTCTTCCAGGCCTCCGGGTCCGGCCCACAGCGATGGGTGTATGTGGTGCCGTTCATTTCCCAGCCGAGCACGAGGATCGTGTCCGGCACCTTCAACTCCACCAGCCGCTCGGCGAGGACACGGAAGTGGTGATCGAACTCCCCGGCCGCGCCCTGCCGCAGCAGCCGCCGGACCTCGCTGTCGGAGATGCCCTCCTCGTTGCGCTCCTGCATGGGGACGTTGAGGACGAGCATCCGGTCGGCCTTCTGGTTGCGCCAGTGCGCCCACACGTCCAGGAAGCCGGGGGCACCCTCGATGTCGCGCCAGCGGTTGCCCGGCAGGTAGGTGTGGCCGGCGCGCAGCTCCGTGCCGCCGAGCCAGTGGCTGAACAGCGGCATCCGGGCCACGCCACGGGCGTCGGACTTGAGGAAGACACCGAACGCCGGGACCTCCTCGCCCGCCTCCGGGGAGGTGACCGGGGCCGGCGTCGAGGGCTCGGGGACGGCCTCAGGTGTGAGGGCCGAGGGCGTGGCCACGGGCGGCGACGGGGTCGGCGCCGGAGCCCGGGGATCGGCGGCTCGCGCCACCCCCACCCCCGCGGCGGGGCCGGACGCCAGGGCGGCCGACGCCACGACCGCTGCCGCTCCCAAGGTCAGCCGGCGGACCCCGGCCCGCTTGTGCTGTGGGGCCATGCCTGCTCCTTTCTTCGCTCTCGTCCGGACTACCGCCTTGGTTTTTGTTATTGACGGGCAGTCATATGAAGTCAGTCATAGAAAGGCCACTGACGCCACTGCCGTTGCGGCTTTCGAGTGCTGGGCTCGCCCGTGCGGGTGAGCCGATCGAAGAGAAAGAGAGAATTCGTGTCGCTGCTCGACATCCGCGTCCCCGCTGTTGTACTGCGGATCGACCGGAACCCGTTTCACCACGGAACGCTGGGGGCCGCCCGCTCGCTCGGCAGGGCGGGAGTGGAAGTACACGTCGTCGCGGATTCCGCGGGAAGTCCCGTCGGCGCGTCACGCTATGTACGCCAATTGCATCCCCCGCCGCTCCCGGGAGCATCCCCGGACGAGATCCTCGCCGCGCTGCGCCGCGTGGCCGACCGGATCGGGCGTCCCGCCGTCCTGGTCCCGATGGACGACGCGAGCGCGATCGCCGTAGGCCGGATGCGGGACGAACTCGCGCCCTCCTACCTTCTGCCGGCGATGCCGGGCACCCTGGCCGAGCGCGTGGCCGACAAGGCGGAACTGGCCGCCGTGTGCGCGGCAACCGACGTCCCGCACCCCGAGACGCTGGTCCCGGACAGTCCGGCGGAGGTCGCCGACGCCCTGCGGCGGCTCGGGCTGCCGGTGGTGGCGAAGTGGAGCCGGCCCTGGCTGCTGCCTGCCGGCGGCGGGCTGCGCAGCACGGCTCTGGTGCGGTCCGTGCAGCAGGCCCGGGAGCTGTTCCTGCGCACCGAGGAAGCCGGCAGCCGGCTGCTGCTCCAGGCGTATCTGGCTCCTGGGCCGGACCGGGACTGGTTCTTCCACGGCTACGCCGACCACTCGGGCACCGTGCGCGCGGGCGGGCCCGGCCGCAAGCAGCTGGCCTGGCCGCGGGGGGCGGGGCTGACCGCGGTGGGCTGCTGGACGCCCAACGCACAGGTGCAGGCGCTGGCCGAGCGGCTCACCGACGAGCTGGGCTACCGGGGCATCTTCGACCTCGACTTCCGCCGCTGCGGCACGACGGGCCGCTACCACCTGCTCGACTTCAACCCGCGCACCGGCGCCCAGTTCCGGCTCTTCTCCGACAGCGCGGGGCTGGACGTCGTACGGGCCCTGCACCTGGACATGACGGGCCGTCCGCTGCCGGACGGGTCCCCACTGGCCGGGCGGTCGTTCGTGGTGGAGAACTACGCGCCGCTGGCCGCGCTGCGTGCGGCTCCGGGCGGACGCGAACTGGCCTGGTACGCCGCGGACGACCGCTCCCCCGGATGGGTCATGTGGGCCCTGTGGTGCCGGCATGTGTCCCGCCGGCTGCGTGAGCGGCTGGGCCCCGCGACGCCGGCGCCGGCGCCACGGCTGATCCCCCGGGCAGCCTCGCCCTCCCTGACCGACAACGAGAAAGCGAGCAGTTGATGGTGTACGACCTTCTGGTGGTGGGCGCAGGCCCGTACGGTCTGTCGATCGCGTCCCACGCCGCGTCCGCCGGGCTGAACCTGCGCGTGTTCGGCCGGCCCATGGCGTCCTGGCGGGACAACATGCCCCGCGGCATGTTCCTGAAGTCGGAACCCTGGGCGTCCAACCTCTCCGACCCGGCCGGGCGGTGGCGTCTGGACGTCTACTGCACGGAGCACGGCCTGACGGCACGTCACGCGAAGCCGATTCCGGTCGAGGCGTTCGCGGAGTACGGCCTGTGGTTCGCCCGCCATGCCGTGCCGGAGGTGGACGAGCGCACGGTGACCCGTGTGACGGCCGGGGCGGGCGGTTTCACCGCGGTCACCGAGGACGGGGAGGAGGTGCACGCGCGGACGGTGGCCCTGGCGGTCGGTGTGATGCCGTTCGTCGAGGTACCGACGGCCCTGCGCGGACTGCACCCCGCGCTGGTGACGCACAGCAGCCACCACAGCGACCTCGACCGCTTCCGCGGCAAGGACGTCACCGTGATCGGCGGCGGTCAGGCGGCCCTGGAGACGGCGGCACTGCTCGCCGAACAGGGCACACGCGTCCGTGTGCTGGCGCGGGCGGAAGAGCTGCGGTGGAACGATGTGCCGCCGCCCTGGGAGCGCCCGTGGTGGCAGTCGGCTCGCTCCCCCCACAGCGGCCTCGGCCCCGGCTGGCGGAACTGGTTCTACGCGGAGCGGCCGGGCCTCTTCCGGCGTCTGCCGGAGCCGACCCGGGCACGCATCGCGACCACGGCGCTGGGTCCGGCGGGCGCGTGGTGGGTGCGGGACCGGGTGGAGGGTGTGGTGGAGCTGCTGCCGGGCCATGAGGTCGCCGCGGCCTGCGCGGTGCCGGGCGGGGTACGGCTGGACACGGTGAGCCGCACCAGCGCCCCACGCAGCCTGGAGACCGAACACGTCATCGCCGCCACGGGGTTCCGGGCGCGTTGCGACCGGCTCGGACTGCTCTCCCCCGAGTTGCGCGGAACGCTGGCGGCACTGCCCGACGGCTCCCCGGAGGTCGGGCGCAGCTTCGAGTCCTCCCACCCCGGCCTGTTCCTCGCGGGCCTGGTGACTGCGGCGGGCTTCGGCCCGGCCATGCGCTTCGTCCAGGGCGCGTCCTTCACGGCGTCGACACTCGTCTCAGGAGTACGCCGCCGGCTCAGGGCGATGCCGGTGGGCGGCACCGTCCCGGCACCGGTGGACGGCAGCCGGAGCGAGTCGCCGTCGCCGGTACGCCGCTGACGGCACACCGCGCGGTAGCCCAGGGGCCGCTGACGGCGAAAGAGTCGTCAGCGGCCCGCCTTTGTGCCGCGAACGGCGGCGGGGGACGCGGGGTGACGGGACGGCCGACACCCCCCGGCTCATGATCGACGGGGGGTGCGGGTGATGCTGTCCCGGGAGGCCAGGGGCCTCGGACCGGGGGTCATGAAGAGGGAGACAGGGCGGCGCCGGCGCCGTCCGGAGTGAGGTGCGGGTGCCGGACGGGTTACGTCCGGCACCCGGGAGCAGCTACCGCGACCAGCTGGTGCGGCGGCCGCGGCGGTACATCAGCACCCCGCCGGCGATCAGGGCGGCGCTGGCGGCCGACGCGGCCACCAGGGCCTCACTGCCGGTCTCGGCCAGCTGGGGCAGCGGGCCGCCCTCCTCCACCACTTCCTCGGTGATGGACGAGCCCTCGGTCGCCGGAGGCGTGGAACGCGGCGTCTCGCTGTCGTGCGGGGCCGGACGCTCCTTGACCGGAGGCGTACGCTCCTCGTCCGTCGACGGGGTGTCGTGGCCGTAGCCGCCGCCGTGGCCGCCGCCGTACGAGCCGTTCTCGCAGTCGTTGCCGTACGCCTTGTTGAGGGCCGCGCCTCCGTCGACGTTGTTGCCGCACGCGTTCACGGGCGCATCGATCGGCAGCTGCACGTTGTTGCCGGAGAGCACACCGGGAGAACCCTTCACGACCGCTGACGCGTCCGCGCCCCCGTCGGAGTGCTTCGACTTGTGCGAGGTGTTGCTGCAGGAATTGCCGAACGCCTTGTTGAGCGCAGCGATGACGTTGACGGTGTTGCCGCACAGGTTCACCGGCACGTGGACCGGCACCTGCACGCTGTTACCGGAGGCCACACCAGGAGAGTCCTTCGCCACTCCTGACGCATCCGCATCGGCGAGGGCGGGGCTGCCGTACAGGGACAGGATCCCCGTGGCTGCGGCCGCCGCGAACGCTCCCTTGCTCAGGGTCTGTCGCAATGTAGTTGTCCTCCTGCTTGAAGAATCGAGGCAGCCGTGAACGTGGCGCCGCATGCTCTACTGCCTCATCAACCCGGTGCAGGAGAATTGGTTCCGCAGGTTCACCCGGTTGGCCCGCTTTCGCCCGCTTCCCATTCCGAAACGGATCGGGACGGTGTTCAGTCCCGCCGACGGTCTGCCCGTTCAATGGCCTCGGCGAGCTCGTCCACCGCCCTGTCCCGCGTGGTGTCGGACAACGCGCGGGCACGGCCGGCGAGTTCGGCGAAGGCGACCGGGGCTCCCGGCAGGCGGTGGTAGCGGTTGTCTCCCGAGCGGAGGGCGTCGGCGAAGTAGGCGGCCATCGCGGTGATCTGGAAGCGGCCGGGGGCGCGCTCCAGGGAGTCGTGGAGGGCGTCGGTCTCCAGGTCGCCGGACTTCTCGTGCGGGGTCGCGGGTCCTGGGTCGAGCCAGCGGACGGTGGCGGTGGCGAGGTGGCCTTCGGCGCCGGGCTCGGTGCGGACGGCGTACAGGGCGGTGACGGTGTGGCCGGGGCCGACCTCGCCGCCGTCGACGCGGTCGTCACGGAAGTCCTCGTCGGCGACCCGGCGGTTGTCGTAGCCGACGAGGCGGAACTCCTCGACCGTCTCGGGGTCGAAGGCGACCTGGGCCTTGGCGTCGCGGGCGGTGAGGTCGATGTTGCGCGGGAGCTGCTCGCAGAAGACCTTGCGGGCCTCGTGCGGGGTCGGACACGTACACGGTGTGGCCGTCGCCCTTGTCGGCGAGGCGTCTCCATGAGGGCGTCGCCGTAGTCGCTGCCGACGCCGACGCCGAAGAGGGTGATGCCGTGCTCGCGGCGCTCGCCGGAGATCCGCTCCAGGATGGCGTCCGCGTCGGTGTCGCCGGTGTTGGCGAGGGCGTCGGAGACGAGGACGACGCGGTTGGTGGCGCCCTCGCGCAGGC
The DNA here is from genome assembly GCA_963798065.1 of uncultured Actinomycetota bacterium. Taxonomy (GTDB): domain Bacteria; phylum Actinomycetota; class Actinomycetes; order Streptomycetales; family Streptomycetaceae; genus Streptomyces. The sequence goes on from CAWCSC010000008.1 coordinate 30,919, forward strand.
CCTCGACGGCCGTCTCGTAGCCGGTCTCGACGCCCGCGCCGAGGTTGGTGGAGTCCTGGGTCTCCAGGCCGGAGACGGCGTCGTGGATCTCGTCGCGGTTGCCGTCGAGGCGGGTCATCGGCAGGACGGTCTCGGCCTCGTCGCTGAAGGTGACGATCGCGACCGAGTCGTCGTCGCGCAGCCGGTCCGTCATCACGGCGAGGGAGTCCTGGGCGAGGTCCAGGCGGCCCGGTTCGGCCATGGAGCCGGAGACGTCGATGACGAAGGTCAGGGCGGCGGGCGGGCGTTCGCCGGTGCGCTCGGTGCGTGCCGGGTGGCCAGGCCGACGCGGACCAGTGACCAGTCCTCGTCGTCGGTGCGGGCGCCGTCCACGGTGACCGAGAAGCCGTCGCCGTCGGGGCGGTCGTAGTCCTGGCGGAAGCTGTTGACGAACTCCTCGGGGCGGACCGTCGACGGGTCGGGCAGCCGGCCGTCGGCGAGGGTGCGGCGGGCGTAGTCGTAGGAGGCGGTGTCGACGTCCAGGGCGAAGGTGGAGAGGAGTGGCTCGGGGGCGGCCTCGCGGTCGTCCCGGTGGTCCTCGCTGCTTCGCTGGTGCCGTCACCGTGGGCGGGGGCGGGCAGGCCCGCGCTCGTAGTCGTCGCGGTCGGCGGCCCGGCTGCTCCTCCCGCGTGTCCGAGCTCCCGCTGCAGCCGGTGAGCAGCAGGCCGCTCGCCGCCGTGAGTGCCAGCAGCGCTCCGTGTCCGCTGCCGCTCGTGTGCGGTACCGCTCCATCGTCCGTGCCCCCTTGGTCCGTTGGCGTCGACTTCTTGCGACTGTGACGGCGCGGGGGGCCGGAACGTGCGGTACGGGGCGTTGCGGAAGCGTCTCGAAGCGGCCACGGGGGCGGGCCGTCGAGACCGGTGGGTGATCTTCCGTTGACCTAGGAGACGACGTCCTTGCGGGCGAAACCGCGGAAGGCCAGGGCGAACAGCACGAGCGCGTACGTTACGGAGATCGACGTGCCCTGGATCATGTCCGACCACTCGAGCTGGGGTCGGACGGCGTCGAGCCAGGCGTACTGCCAGTGCGCGGGCAGGAAGTGGCGCCAGTCGCCGAGGGCCGTCACCTCGTCGAGGACGCTGCCGATGATGGTCAGGAACGACCGCGCCGCCGACCGCGCCGAGCGGCGCGTCCGTCCGGGTGGACAGCCAGAACGCGAGGGCGGCGGTGACCAGTTGGGACACGAAGATGTACGCGACGACGATCAGCATGCGCTCGGCCGCGGTGCCGGTGGGCAGGCGTGCCGCCGGTGGGCAGCTGCGAGCGGGCCCCAGCCGTAGGCGGCCGTGCCGACGGCGAGGGCGACGATCGGGAGCAGGACGCATCGCGGCCAGGCTGAGGGTGAGTCCGACGGCGAGCTTGGACCACAGCAGGCGGGCCCGGGGCACGGGCGCCGCGAGCAGATAGCGCAGGGAGGACCAGCTCGCCTCCGAGGCGACCGTGTCGCCGCAGAACAGGGCGACGGGGATGACCAGCAGGAAGCCGGCGGCGGAGAAGAGGTTGACCGCGGCGAAGTTCGCCCCGGACGCCGTCGCCGTGTCCATGAGGTTCACACGGTTGTTGTTGCCGCCCGGGTCGCCGCCGACCTGGAAGGCGATCAGCAGGATGATCGGCAGGGCGAACAGGACGCCGCCCATGACCAGCGTGCGGCGCCGCTTCAGCTGCCGGACCAGCTCGACCCGGAGGGGCAGGGTGCGGCCCGCGCGGTAGCCGTCGGCGACCTCGACGGGCGGCTCGGCGAGCTGCTCATGCTTCGAGCTCCGATCAGGGTGAGGAAGGCGTCCTCCAGGCGGCGGTGCGGGCCGACCGACCGCACCGGCACGTCCAGCCGTACGAGTTCGGCGACCAGGCGCTGCGGGGTGCCGTCGGCGTCGAGCCGGACCAGGAGGCCCTCGTCGGTGCGCACGGCCGAGACGACGCCCGGCAGGGCGGCGACCTTCTCGACGACGGGCTCGTCCACCGGCGTCGGCCGTGCCCACGAGCAGGGTGTCGCCCGAGCCGACGATGTCCGCGACCGGGCCCGCCTGGACGAGCCGTCCGTGGTCCATCACGACCAGGTGGGTGCAGGTCTGCTCGACCTCCGCGAGGAGGTGGCTGGAGACGATGACCGTGCGGCCCGCGGCCGCGTAGCGGATCATCACCTCGCGCATCTCGCGGATCTGGGGCGGGTCGAGGCCGTTGGTCGGCTCGTCGAGGATGAGCAGGTCAGGCAGGCCGAGCATGGCCTGGGCGATGGCCAGGCGCTGGCGCATGCCCTGGGAGTAGGTGCGCACCGCGCGGGCGAGCGCGTCGCCGAGGCCCGCGATCTCCAGGGCCTCGTCCAGGTGGGCGTCCTCGGCGGGGCGGCCGGTGGCCGCCAGTACAGCTCCAGGTTCTCGCGGCCGGACAGGTGCGGCAGGAAGCCCGCGCCCTCGACGAAGGCGCCGACCCGGGAGAGGACCGGGGCGCCCGGGCTGATGGCGTGGCCGAAGACGCGGATCTCGCCGCCGTCCGGCTTGATCAGGCCCATCAGCATGCGCAGGGTCGTCGTCTTGCCCGCGCCGTTCGGGCCGAGCAGGCCGAGCACCTGGCCCTTCTCCACGCGGAAGGACAGGTCCTTGACCGCGTACCGGTCGGCCGACTTCGCGTACCGCTTGGTCAGGTCCGTGATCTGGAGGGGGACTTCGGCCAGCGCGGGGTCGGGCGGGGCGGGTGCCGCGGTGCGGCGGCGGCCGGTGATGCAGCAGGGCCAGCGCGATCGCGGCGCCGGCGAGCGGCAGCCACCACACCCAGGCGGGCAGCGACGCCGTGCAGTGTCGCTGTCGCCGAGGGCCGACGGGACCGACAGGTCGCCCTTGAGGGAGACCGTGTACGTCGCCGGGGCCGTCGGGGAGGCGTAGCCGAGGTCCGTGGAGGCGAGGACCAGGCGCAGCCGGTGGCCGTCGTCGACCTCGTGGTCGATCGCCGGGAGGGTGATCGGTGACGTCCTTGCCGGCCTTGGCGCCCTCGACCCTGAGGGGCGTGACGAGCTGGGAGGGCAGCACCTGGCTGGGCCGCCGCCCGGGCCGACGTCGTAGACCTTGGCGAAGAGCACGGCGTCGTCGCTGGTGGACTTCACGTGGACGGTCGCCGTCGGGGAGCCGGTGATCTGGAGGTCGTCCCGGAAGGGCGCCGACTCGAACGCGGCGAACTGGCCGGGGAAGTCGAGGGAGACCCCGACGCCGAGCGAGGAGAGCTGGGCGAGGCCGCCGGCGCCGCCGAGGCCGGGCAGGGCGGAGACGGCCGGGCGGGCTGGCGCCGGGCGGGTTGTCGAAGCTCTGCTCGCGGCCGGCCAGGGCGATGGAGCGCGGCTCGCTCTCCAGGCCGGGGTAGCGGTCGGCGGTCACGCCGCGTCAGGCGGGGCTCGCCGTCGCCGGAGCCGCAGCGCCGAGGGTGCGGGTGACGCGGAAGCCGGGGCCGGTGTCGGCGCCCTTGTCGTCCTTCAGGTAGCGGTCGAACCAGGTCTGCACGCGCCCCTGGACGCGGCCGGTCTCCATGTCGCCGCCGTCGTGCCCGCCCGCGATCCAGTCGACGTCGACGGGGGCGCCGTTGGCGCGGATCGCCTTCGCGGCTGCGTCGGCCTGGCCGAGCGGGAAGAGGGAGTCGGACTGGCCCTGCATCAGCAGGGTCGGCACCTTGATGCGGTCGCCGACGGCGGACGGTGAGCGCTCCTGCAGCAGCTCGCGCGCCTCGGCGTCCGGGCTTGCCCGACTCGGCGACCCGCTCGTACATCCGGCACAGGGCGGGCTCGAACTTGCTCGCAGCCGCCGCCGGAGTTGACGAAGATGCCGGCCCAGAGCTTCTTGAACACGCCGTTCGGGAACAGGGCGTCGGCGAGGTTCCAGTACGTGATCGCCGGGGCGATGGCGTCCACGCGGTCGTCGTGCCCGGCGGTCGAGCAGCGCGATGGCGCCGCCGTAGGAGCCGCCCGCCATGCCCACGCGCGGGTCGCCGGGCTTGTCGAGCTCGACCTGGGGCTGCTTCGCCAGCCAGTCGATGAGCTTGGAGACGTCGGCGACCTCGCCCTTCGGGTCGTTCAGCCCGATCTTCCCGGTCGACTTGCCGAAGCCGCGCGCCGACCAGGTCAGCACCGCGTAGCCGTCCCGGGCGAGGTCCTCGGCCTGCTGCCGTACGTCGTTCTTGCTGCCGCCGAAGCCGTGGCCGAGCAGGACGGCGGGGCGGCGGCCGTCTCCACCGGAGGTGAAGTACGAGGTGTCGATGCGCGTCCCGTCGCCCATGGTCATGACGCGGTCGGCGCGGCGCACCGGGGGCGCGTCGTCGGAGGCGACGGCCGTCCACGTCCCGGCACCGGCGAGCACGACGACGGCGGCCCCGGCGGCCATCAGCCGCCGCGGCCCCCGAAGCAGCCCGCGGAGTCCGGGCAGTCGAAGATCCATGCGTCAACGGTACGGGGTCGAACCTGTCGAACAGTTGTCGACCCGAGGCCGAAGGCGTGCACTCCCTGGGGAGTACGAGGGCCTTCGGCATACCGCGGGTGGTGTACGGCCTCTAGCTCGGTCGGTGCTGTGATCGCCCGGGTGCGGGTGCGTTGTGGTTGTTCGCGCGGTTCCCCGCGCCCTGGGAAGCCCGCCCGTCTTCCTCAGTGGTTGCGCGGGAAGCCCAGGTCCACGCCCGCCGGGGCGTCGGCCGGGTCCGGCCAGCGGGTGGTGACGACCTTGCCGCGGGTGTAGAAGTGCGTGCCGTCGTTGCCGTAGATGTGGTGGTCGCCGAAGAGCGAGTCCTTCCAGCCGCCGAAGGAGTGGTAGCCCACGGGGACCGGGATCGGGACGTTCACGCCGACCATGCCGGCCTCGATCTCCAGCTGGAAGCGGCGGGCCGCGCCGCCGTCCCGGGTGAAGATCGCGGTGCCGTTGCCGAACGGCGAGGCGTTGATGAGGGCCACGCCCTCCTCGTAGGTCTCGGCGCGCAGCACGCACAGGACCGGGCCGAAGATCTCGTCCTGGTAGGCCTTGCGCCGACGTCGGCACCTTGTCGAGCAGGGAGATGCCGATCCAGTGGCCGTCCTCGTAGCCGTCGACCGTGTAGCCGGTGCCGTCCAGGACGACCTCGGCGCCCTCGGCCGCCGCGCCCTCGACGTACGACGCGACCTTGTCGCGGTGGACCGCGGTGATGAGCGGGCCCATCTCGGACGTCGGGTCGTTGCCGGGGCCGATCTTGATCTTCTCGGCGCGCTCGCGGATCTTCTCGACCAGTTCGTCGCCGATCGAGCCGACCGCGACGACCGCCGAGATGGCCATGCAGCGCTCGCCCGCCGAGCCGTAGGCGGCCGAGACGGCGGCGTCGGCCGCGGCGTCGAGGTCGGCGTCGGGCAGGACCAGCATGTGGTTCTTGGCGCCGCCGAGTGCCTGGACGCGCTTGCCGTTGGCGGAGGCGGTGGTGTGGATGTAGCGGGCGATCGGGGTCGAGCCGACGAAGGAGACGGCCTTGACGTCCGGGTGCTCCAGGAGGCGGTCGACGGCCACCTTGTCGCCGTGGACGACGTTGAAGACGCCGTCCGGCAGGCCCGGCCTCGGCCAGCAGCTCGGCGATCTTGAGGGACGCCGACGGGTCCTTCTCGGACGGCTTCAGCACGAAGGTGTTGCCGCACGCGATGGCGATGCGGGAACATCCACATCGGCACCATCGCCGGGAAGTTGAACGGCGTGATGCCGGCGACGACACCGAGCGGCTGGCGGATGGAGGAGACGTCCACGCGGCTCGCGACCTGCGTCGACAGCTCGCCCTTGAGCTGGACGCTGATACCGCAGGCCAGGTCGACGATCTCCAGGCCGCGGGCGACCTCGCCGAGCGCGTCGCAGTGCACCTTGCCGTGCTCGGCGGTGATCAGCTCGGCGATGGCGTCCCGGTTGGCGTCCAGCAGCGCCCGGAACTTGAAGAGGATCGAGGTGCGCTGGGCCAGCGAGGACTGGCCCCAGGTGGCGTAGGCCTCCTTGGCCGCGGCGACCGCCGCGTCCACCTCGTCGACCGAGGCGAACGCGACCTTCGTCGTCACCTCGCCGGTCGCCGGGTTGGTCACCGGCCCGTACGTGCCCGAGGCGCCTTCGGCGGTCTTGCCGCCGATCCAGTGGTTGACGATCTTCGTCATGGCCGGGAACTCCTTCACAGATGGCGGCGTCGGGTGGAGACGTGCCGTTCGTACAGCTCACGTGCCTTGACCGCGGACGGTCGTGTCGCGGTCTCGGCCACGGGTACATCCCACCAGGCCTGCGCGGGAGGCGCGCCCGACACAGTGTCTGCCGTTTGGGTCTCCACGTAGACACATGTGGGAGTGTCGGCGGCCCGGGCCTGAGCGAGCGCCTCCCGCAGGTCCCGTACGGACTTCGCGCGCAGCACGCGCATGCCGAGGCTGGCCGCGTTGGCGGCGAGGTCCACCGGCAGCGGCGGCCCCGTGTACGTGCCGTCCTCGGACGGGAAGCGGTAGGCGGTGCCGAACCGCTCGCCGCCCACCGACTCGGACAGACCGCCGATGGACGCGTAGCCGTGGTTCTGGATGATCAGGACCTTGATCGCGATGCCCTCCTGCACGGCCGTCACGATCTCCGTCGGCATCATCAGGTACGTGCCGTCGCCGACCAGCGCCCATACCGGCCGGTCAGGGGCGGCCATCTTGACGCCGATCGCGGCCGGGATCTCGTAGCCCATGCAGGAGTAGCCGTACTCCAGGTGGTACTGGTCATACGAGCGTGTCCGCCACAGTTTGTGCAGGTCGCCGGGGAGGGAGCCGGCCGCGTTGATGATGATGTCCGACTCGTCGGCGAGGGCGTCCAGGACGCCGAGGACCTGCGGCTGGGTCGGGCGGATGTCGGGCTCGTCCACCTCGTAGCAGGCGTCGACGCGCTGCTCCCAGCGCTCCTTGTCCTCGGTGTACTCGGTGGCGTAGGAGGCGGCGACCCGGTACGCGTGCGGCCTGAGCGCGTCGGTGAGTTCCGTCAGGCCGCTGCGGGCGTCCGCGATCAGGGGCTGCCCGGCGAGCTTGTGGCCGTCGAAGGAGCGCGATGTTGAGGTTGAGGAACCGGACGTTCTCGCCGGCGAAGAGGGTGCCGGAGGCGGTCGTGAAGTCGGTGTACCTGGTCCCGACGCCGATCACCAGGTCGGCGGTGCGTGCCAGTTCGTTCGCCGTCGCCGTGCCGGTGTGGCCGATGCCGCCGACGTCCTGGGGGTGGTCGTGGCGCAGGGAGCCCTTGCCGGCCTGGGTGGAGGCGACCGGGATGCCGGTGGTCTCGGCGAACTCGGCGAGTGCCTCCTCGGCGCGGCTGTGGTGGACGCCGCCGCCCGCGACGACCAGGGGCCTCGTCGCCGAGCGGATGATCCGTACCGCCTCGGCGAGTTCCGTCGGGTCGGCGCCGGGACGCCGTACGGTCCAGGTGCGTTCGGCGAAGAAGTCGTCGGGCCAGTCGTGGGCCTCGGCCTGCACGTCCTGCGGCAGCGCGAGGGTGACGGCGCCGGTCTCGACGGGGTCGGTGAGCACGCGCATCGCGTTCAGGGCCGACGGGATCAGGGCCTCCGGCCGCGTGATCCGGTCGAAGTACCTCGACACCGGGCGCAGGCAGTCGTTGACCGAGACGTCGCCCGCGTACGGCACTTCGAGCTGCTGGAGGACCGGGTCGGCGGGGCGGCCGGCGAAGACGTCGCCGGGCAGGAGCAGCACCGGCAGATGGTTGATGGTCGCGAGGGCGGCGCCGGTGACGAGGTTGGTGGCGCCGGGGCCGATGGAGGTCGTGACCGCGTGCGTGGACAGGCGGTTGGACTGCCGGGCGTAGCCGACCGCCGCGTGCACCATGGCCTGTTCGTTGCGGCCCTGGTGGTACGGCATCGCGTCGGGGTGCTCCAGGAGCGCCTGGCCGATGCCGGCGACGTTGCCGTGGCCGAAGATGCCCCAGGTGGCGCCGATGAGCCGCTGCCGTACGCCGTCGCGTTCGGTGTACTGGGCGGACAGGAAGCGTACGAGCGCCTGTGCGACCGTCAGCCTCGTCGTCGAGGTCATCGGTATCCCTCCCTTGAGTGGTCACGGATACGCGACGGCCGCGACGAGCGTTCACCACCGTGAGTCGACAACCGCGCCTCGAACGAGCCCCGCCGAGGACTTCGCGCGGTCAGCGGATCCGTCACGGTGCACGGCAGTACACAACGAGGTCGCGTACGCCTCGCGTGGGGGACCTCCGGCGCGGGGCCGTAGCGGGCGGGGAGTTGTCGCTCGCACTTCGCTCCTGCCAAAGCAAAGCGGCCTTCCGCGCCGGAGGCGATCTGGGCCCGGGCGTCACGGGGCGCGCACGCGATGTCGGTGACCGACGCGAACACGCTCCTTCTGCCCGAGAGGTGGATCTCTTCGTCTTCGACGCGCACGGTGCACGCGCCCTTCAGGGGCAGCGCGATCCGCTCGCCGTCCCCGGTGATGACGGTGCGGGCGCCGCCAGGTGCCGGCTCCACGATCCGCAGAACGTACAGCTCACTGGTCATGAAGCGGCCCTCACAGCAGTCCTACGGCGGTGTCCACGGCCGCGGCCACGTCGCCGTCCGCCGGGTACAGCAACGAACGGCCCACCACCAGCCCGCGCACGGTGGGCAGTCGGAGGGCGCCGCGCCACTTCTCGTACGCCCCGGCTTGTTCCTCGGCGGAGCCGCCCACCTCCCCGCCGAGCAGCACGGCGGGCAGCGTGGAGGTCGCCATGACCTCGGCCATGTCGTCGGGGTTCGCGGTGACCGGCACCTTCAGCCAGGTGTAGGCCGAACTGCCGCCCAGGCCCGAGGCGATGGCGATCGAACGGGTCACGGCCTCGGCGGACAGGTCGTTGCGCAGCCGGCCCGTCTCGTCGCGGCGGGAGATGAACGGCTCGACGAAGACGGGCAGCCGCCGGGCGGCCATGGCGTCGACGGCACGGGCGGTGGACTCCAGGGTGGTGAGGGAGCCCGGGTCGTCGTAGTCGATGCGCAGGAGCAGCTTGCCCGCGTCGAAGCCGAGGCGCTCGATGTCCTCGGGGCGGTGGCCGGTGAAGCGGTCGTCGAGCTCGAAGCTCGCGCCCTGGAGGCCGCCGCGGTTCATCGAGCCCAGGACGACCTTGCCGTCGAGGGCGCCGAGCAGAAGCAGGTCGTCGAGGATGTCGGCGGTGGCGAGGACGCCGTCGACGCCCGGGCGGGACAGGGCGAGGCAGAGGCGTTCGAGGAGGTCGACGCGGTTGGCCATGGCCAGGCTGCGGCCGCCGACACCGAGGGCGCCGCGGGCCGGGTGGTCGGCGGCGACGATCATCAGGCGGCCGTTGTCGCCCAGCAGGGGTCGGCGGGGGCGGCGGGCGGCGGCCTCGGCGATCGCCTCCGGGCGGTGGCTGCGCAGGCGGACGAGTTCGCAGACGTCGACGGTCACTTCACGGCCCCCGCGGTGACGGCCGCCTCGATCTCGCCCGGGGTGGGCATCGCGGAGGAGCACTCCAGGCGGGAGGCGACGATGGCGCCGGCGGCGTTGGCGTGCCGCATGGTCTTCTCCAGGTCCCAGCCGGCGAGAAGGCCGTGGACCAGGGAGCCGCCGAAGGCGTCGCCGGCGCCCAGGCCGTTGAGGACGTTCACGGGGAGCGGCGGGACCTCGGCGCTCGCGCCGTCGCGGTGCACGGCGAGGACGCCCTTGGGGCCCTGCTTGACGACGGCCAGCTCGACGCCCGCGTCGAGGAGGGCGCGGGCGGCGGCGTGGGGTTCGCGCACGCCCGTGGCGACCTCCACCTCGTCGAGGTTGCCGACCGCGACGGTGGTGTGGCGCAGGGCCTCCTTGTAGAAGGGGCGGGCCGCGTCCGGATCGCTCCAGAACATCGGGCGCCAGTCGAGGTCGAAGACCGTCGTGCCGGACTTGGCGCGGTGGGCGAGGGCCGCGAGGGTCGCCGTACGGCTCGGTTCCTCGCTCAGGCCCGTGCCCGTGACCCAGAAGACGCGGGCGTCGCGGATGGCGTCGAGGTCGAGCTCGTGGGCGTCGATCTCCAGGTCGGGGGCCTTGGGCCGCCGGTAGAAGTACAGCGGGAAGTCGTCCGGCGGGAAGACCTCGCAGAAGGTGACCGGGGTGGGCAGGCCGGGGACCGGGGTGACCCAGCGGTCGTCCACGCCGAAGCCCTTGCAGGGCCTCGTGGAGGTAGGTGCCGAAGGGGTCGTCGCCGGTGCGGGTGATCACCGCCGTCCGCCGTCCCAGGCGGGCCGCGGCGACCGCGACGTTCGTCGCCGAGCCGCCGAGGAACTTGCCGAAGGACGTGACCTGCGGCAGCGGGACGCCCGTCTGGAGCGGATACAGATCCACCCCGATCCGCCCCATGGTGATCAGGTCGTACGCCATCGGCTTCCCCTCGGTGTCGGCTCTCCCCGGCTTTGTAGCCCCCTTTGCGAAGCCCTGTCAATGTTTTGTCCGGACATTCGGACCAGATCATGACAGCGCTTTCCGTCTGACCTGGTCCGCGTCCCCTCCTCCGCAGTCTTCGGCCCTACGTGTCGGTCCGCCTCTCCAGGCGGCTGCCGCGCGGCAGGGTGACGGACATGATGTCGCTGGGGGTGTCCGGCGCGATGGGGTGCCAGCGCCCGCGCGGCACGATGGCCGCGGTGCCCGCCGCCAGCTCGACCTCTTCCTCGTCGCCCTCCGGCCGCTCCGGGCGGAAGTAGAGGCGTATCCCGCCGGTCAGGCAGGAGACGACCTCGTCCGCGGCGGTGTGGATCCCCCAGTGGCCGCCGTGGACGTCGGCGTCGGTCTCCACATGGAAGGTCATCACCTGCCAGCCCTCCCGCTCGGGGTCGAACGCGGGCCGCTCGGCGCGCACGGCCGGACAGGTCAAGGGCCCGTGCCGGGGGGCGTAGGGCGAAGCGGGCCCGGAACCCAGGTAGTGCCGCCACGTCGCGGCGACCTTGTCACGGTTCATCCAGGGCGTGTCGGTGAAGTTCCGCGGGCGCGAGGAAGACCCCGGCGAGCGCGGTCAGCGCCACCATGGGCACCTCGTCCGGCATGAGCAGCAGCGGCAGGTAACACACCACCAGAAGGGCTACCAGCACCTGGAGTCGCCACGCCTCCTGCCGGTCGTCGAGGCCGGGCTGGTTGAGCAGTTGGAAGGGGATTCGCGGCCCTTGCTCGTCGCGCGCCCGCAGCGTGAGCGCCGCCGCGAGGTGTCCGCCGGCGCCGTGTCCTGCGACCGCGACCCGCTCCGGGGCGATTCCGAGTCACGCCGGCCGGCCGTCGACCACGACAGCCTGGGGGCGTCGGCGCTGCTCGCCCAGGTGCCCCCGGACTCCGCGCGGGACAACGCCGACGTGGCCGCGATCGCCCGCGTCGCCGACGCCCCGGAAGACCTGGAGACCCTGGACGCCCTTGGCGCCACCGGCTCCCTGCGCCGGGCCGCCGATCTGCTCCATCTGCACCACAGCAGCGTCGCCCGCCGGCTCGAACAAATCGGAAGGACCCTGGGCTTCGAACTCACCGAGCCCGCCGGTCTGTTGCGCGCCAACCTCGGCCTCACGACCTGGCGGCTGCTCGACAGCTGAGGCACCGGGGGACGAGCCGGCGCCCGGGTGCCGCCCGAGGCCGGGTACCGCCCCACGCACGACGCGCGCCTCCCGACGCCCCGGGCAGCGCGCCGCGTCAAGGCGCCCCGCCGCTGCTCCGGCGGGCACTTTTGCCCCGGCTGTGTCACAAACGCCCCCTTCCTGTCACACGTGTCGCGCGTTCACAGGTCTTCCGTCACATCCGGCGCACAACCCCTGCCCTGTGTCACCGGGCGTCGTTGACCGGACACAGGCTTGTTGATCGCCAGCGCAGCGCCCGGCTCCCCCGGACGGCCGTCCCCGGCCGCCGCCGTGGTGCGCGCGGGGAGGTGCACGTCATGACCGAACGAAAGCTCTGGTCCTACAAGGAGATCGCGGCACACATCCGGGTGCAGCCGGACACCGTGCGGTCCTACCGCAAGCACGGCCTGCTGCCTCCGCCCGACCATGTCGAGAGCGGCAAGCCCTACTGGTACGCCGACACGGTCCGGGCCTGGGTCGCCTCCAGACCGGGCAACCGCGCCCGAAGAGACGACTGACCTCCTTGCCCCGACCTCGTGCCCCACCCTCGCGTGGGGCACGGTCTTCTCTCTTCTGCCGGGGCGTCAGCTCCACGGCTCGATGACCGTCGCCCCCGCTCCCGGCGCCGTCCCCATCACCGCCAGCGCGGACGGGACCTCGTCCAGCGTGATCGTGGACGTCACCAGCAGGTCGGGACGCAGCACACCGCTGCGGACCAGCTCCAGCATCGGCGGGTAGCTGTGCGCGGCCATGCCGTGACTGCCGAGGAGTTCGAGCTCCAGGGCGATCGCGCGGGCCATCGGCACGGGTGTCGTGCCGGTCGGCGAGGGCAGCAACCCGACCTGGACGTGCCGGCCGCGGCGGCGCAGGCCGTTCACGGAGGCGGCGCAGGTGACGGGTGAGCCGAGGGCGTCGAGCGAGAGGTGGGCGCCGCCGCCGGCGAGGTCGCGGACCGCCGCCGCGGTGTCCGGCACGGCCGTCGCGTCCACGACACTGCGCCGCCCCGAACTTCCGCGCCAGGTCCAGCGCTTGCGGCGACACGTCGACGGCCACGACCCGCGCTCCCGACGCCGCCGCGATCATCACCGCCGAGAGCCCGACCCCGCCGCAGCCGTGCACCGCGACCCACTCCCCCGCCGCGACCCGGCCCTGCTGCACCACCGCCCGGTAGGCCGTGGCGAACCGGCAGCCGAGCGAGGCCGCCGTCGCGAAGGACAGTTCCCCGGGGAGCGCCACGAGGTTCACGTCGGCGTGGTCCAGCGCCACGAACTGCGCGAAGGAGCCCCAGTGCGTGAAGCCGGGCTGGGTCTGGCGCTCGCACACCTGATGGTCGCCCGCCGCGCAGGACGGGCAGGTGCCGCAGGCGCAGATGAACGGCACGGTGACCCGGTCTCCTGGCCGCCATCCGGTCACCCGGGCGCCCACCGACTCGACGACACCGGCGAGTTCATGACCGGGCACATGCGGCAGTCGGACGTCCGGGTCGTGGCCCTGCCAGCCGTGCCAGTCGCTGCGGCACAGTCCGGTGGCCTCGACCCGCACGACGACCCCGTGCTCCGCGGGCTCCGGGTCCGCGACCTCGCGTACCTCGGCGGCTTCCCCGTACCGCTCGAACACCACGGCCCGCATGGCCCACCCGCCTTTCGTTCATGCCCGGCGATCCCGGGGTGCCCGCACGATCCCGGGCGATCGCCGGGCCGGGCCGCTCTTGGCCCCTCTCCGAGGCCCTGCTCCATCATGCCGATCCACTGGGTCGGGCCTCGGAGGGCCGGTTTCAGCGCGTCGACGCTCCGACCTTGTCTCTGTCCGGTTCCGTCTCCCCGGCCGCTGCCGGTTCGCCCTCGCTCAGACCGAAGCGCTCGTGGAAGCGGCGCAGCGGGCCCGGGGCCCACCAGGTGGCGCGGCCCGTGAGGCGCATGACCGCGGGGACCAGGAGGCTGCGGACGATCATCGCGTCCATCAGGACGGCCAGGGCGATGCCCAGGCCCAGCATCTTGGTGTTGGTCACCCGGGACGTGCCGATCGCGACCATGACCACGGCCAGGATGACCGCCGCCGCCGTGATCAGCCCGCCCGTGCGCGCCAGGCCGTGCCGGACGGCCTGGTCGTGGTCGCCGGTGTGGTCGTACTCCTCCTTGATGCGGGAGAGCAGGAACACCCCGTAGTCCATGGACAGACCGAAGGCCACACAGAACATCAGGACCGGCAGGGTCGTCTCGATGGAGCCGGGGCTGGTGAAGCCGAGCAGGCCGGACAGGTGGCCGTCCTGGAAGACCCAGACGACCGCGCCGAACATGGCCGTCAGGCTGAGCGCGTTGAGCACGACGGCCTGGATCGGGATCAGCACGCTGCCCGTGAGGAGGAAGACCAGGAGCAGGGTGACGAGCGTGATGAAGACGGCCGCGAGCGGCAGACGTTCCCCTATGGCGTCCTTGGAGTCGACCAGGACGGCCGCCGTGCCGGTCACCTTCGTGTCGAAGGGGGCCCGGACCTCGCGCAGTTCACCGACCAGGCGCTGGGCCGGATCGTCGACCACCTCGCCCTTCGGCAGCACCGTGAAGTACGCCGAGTCGCCCTTCACCAGCGGCCCGTCGACCCGCAGCACATGGGGCAGTTCGGCGATCCGCTCCTTGTAGGCGCCGTACTGTGCCTCGGTCGCGCGGCCCTCGGCGAGCACTTCGAGACCGCCGCCGGGGCTGCCCGGGAAGCCCTCCCGGATGTGCTGCTGCACGGCATGGGACTCGGAGGTCGAGGGCAGCTGGCGGTCGTCGGCGGTGCCGAACTTCACGCCCAGGAAAGGCAGTCCGAGCAGGACGAGGACGGCTGTGGTGGCCAGGGCGAAGAACGGGGCGCGGCGCATGACGAGCGCCGCCGTGCGCGCCCAGGTGCTGCCCTCTTCCTCGGCGGGCTTCGGCCGGTGGCCCCGCCGGAACACGCGGCGCAGGTCCCAGGAGTTGACCCGGTGCCCGAGCAGCATCAGCGCCGCCGGGAGCAGGATCAGCGCGGCCGCCGCGGCCAGCAGCACCACGGCCATCCCGGCGTAGGCGAAGGACCGCAGGAAGTACTGCGGGAAGACCAGCATCGCGGCCAGGGACACCGCGACCGTGAGGGCGGAGAACAGCACCGTGCGGCCGGCGGTGCGCAGGGTCGTGCCGATCGCCGTCAAGGGCTCGGCACCCGTGGACAGCTCCTCGCGGAAGCGCCGGACGATGAACAGCGCGTAGTCGACGGCGAGGCCGAGGCCGAGTGCCGTGGTGAGGTTGATCGCGAACACGGACACGTCGGTGAGCTCGGTGAGGCCGCGCAGGATCGCGTTGGTCCCGAGGATGGCGACGATGCCGATGCCGAGCGGCAGCAGGGCCGCGACCGCGCTGCCGAAGACCATCACCAGCAGCACGAGGGTCACCGGCAGGGCGATGAGCTCCGCCCGGGTGAGGTCCTCCTGGATGATCGTCTGCATCTCGTGCCGCACGGCGACCGGGCCGCCGACCGCGACTTCCGCCGGGCCGTGCACACCGCGATAGTGCGGCGCGATGCGCTCCAGGGTCTCGGCGGCGGTCTTCTCGTCTCCCGTGACGCGGGCGGCGATCAGCGCCTCGTGACCGTCCTCGGCGCGCAGGGCCGAGGTGCCGGACTGCCAGTAGGAGCTGATGCCGGTGACGCCCCGCTCGTTCGCCAGTCGAGCGGCCAGACGCTTGGCCTGGGCGGCGACGGCCGGGTCGTCGACCGAGGCTTCGCCCGCGTCGAGCAGGAGCAGCAGGTTGGGCTGGGAGCCGGGGAACTCGCGCTCCAGGGCCTTGGTCGCGTAGGTGGACTCGGCGGCCGGATCCTCCCAGCCACCGGCGCCGAGCCGGTCGGCGACGCCGCTGCCGGCCAGCACCGCGAGCGCCGTGAGCACCAGCGCCACCAGCAGCGACAGTCTGGGCCGTGCGGTCACGAAGCGGGTCCAGCGCCCGACGCGTGGTGGTGTGTTGACTTCGGTCATCGTGCGGTGTCCCCTTCACCGTGCCCCGTGTCCAGGCGCAGCCTGACAGCACGGAGCTGCCGTAGACTGGCAAACACGAGAGGTCGCTCGCATTTCCGGATTCCAGAATGCGAGCGGTCACTCGCGTTTGTCAATCGCGTGATGAGACCTGGGGATAACGCGTGCCCGAGAAGACTGAGAAGCCCGATAAGTCCGGACCGGACGGGACGTCCGGAGCAGAGACGACGGCGGCGACCGAGGACCGGCCGCGCCGGCGCCAGGCCCGCGGCGAGCGCCGGATCGCCCAGCTGCTCGAGGCCGCCGCCACAGTCTTCTCCACGACCGGCTACACGGCCGCCAGCACCAACGCCATCGCCCGCGAGGCAGGCGTCTCACCGGGCACGCTGTACCAGTTCTTCCCGAACAAGGAAGCGATCGCGATCGAGCTGGGCGGGCGGCTCATGCACGAGATGCGGCAGTCGTACGACGAGGTCCTCACCCCGATCGACCCCGCGGTGACCCCGGTAGAGGAGGTGATCACCGGGACCGTCGACCGCTTCATCGAGTTCAGCTGCAGCCACCCGGCCTTCTTCGTGCTGATGCACGGCCCCGACGTCCCGGGGCGCATCGCCGAGGAGCACGACGCGCTGCACACCACGCTGGTCACCCGGGTCGAGGCGATCCTCGCCCCGTTCGCACCCGGCGTGCCCGCCCCCGCCGTCACCCGCACCGCCCAGATGTGCGTCGGCATCTACAAGGCCGGCCTGGAGCTGATCCTGGCCCATGAGGGATCCGAGCGGGAAGCGTACGTCCAGGAGCTGAAGGACGCCCTCCTGCGCTACCTGCGACCACTGGTCGGGGACGTCGTGAAGTGATACCCCCTAGGGGTACAGTGGGGATGTGCGCGGACCCCATGGGTCGCCACAGCCCCACACGCCTCGACGAGGAGTAACGACATGACCGCCCAGACCGACACCACGGGCCCCGTCACCGCCGTCTACAAGGTGAGCGGCATGAGCTGCGGACACTGCGAGGGCGCCGTCTCCGGCGAGATCTCCGGGATCTCCGGCGTCAGTTCGGTGACGGCCGTCGCGTCGACCGGCGAGGTCACCGTCGTCTCCGCGACCCCGCTCGACGACGAGGCCGTACGGGCCGCCGTCGACGAGGCCGGCTTCGAACTGGCCGGCAGGGCCTGACCTCCGCATCACCGAGAGCCGGACCCGGAGCCCGAGACGGCAAGTCTGAGACGCACCAGTCCTGGCACTCGTACCGACGTACGGGCCGTACGACCGCCACCCCCGGCCCGTACGGCCCGTTCCGCTTCCCGGGCGCCCCGCACCTCCTGGAGTCAAGGACATGACCAGCACCACCGCCCAGGCGCCGGCCGACCGCGAGCCGGCTCTCGCCGAGGTCGAGCTGCTCATCGGCGGGATGACCTGCGCCTCCTGCGCCGCCCGCGTCGAGAAGAAGCTCAACCGCATGGACGGCGTCACGGCCACGGTGAACTACGCGACGGAGAAGGCCCGGGTCAGCTACCCGGAGGGCACCGAGGTCGCCGATCTGATCGCCACCGTGGTGAAGACCGGGTACACCGCCGAGGAGCCCGCGCCCGCGCGCGGAGGAGAAACCCGCCGCGGAGGAGGACCCCGAGCTGTCGGCCCTGCGCCGGCGCCTCGTCGTCTCCGCCGCTCTCGCCGTGCCCGTCGTCCTGCTGGCGATGGTCCCGGCCCTCCAGTTCGACAACTGGCAGTGGCTCTCGCTCACCCTCGCCGCGCCGGTCGTCGTCTGGGGCGGACTGCCCTTCCACCGGGCCGCCTGGACGAACGCCCGGCACGGCGCCGCCACCATGGACACACTCGTCTCGTCTCGGCACGCTGGCCGCGTTCGCCTGGTCCCTGTGGGCGCTGTTCCTCGGCGACGCGGGCATGCCGGGGATGCGGCACCCCTTCGAGCTCACGGTCTCGCGCGGCGACGGCGCCTCCTCGATCTACCTGGAGGTCGCCTCCGGCGTCACGGCCTTCATCCTGCTGGGCCGCTACCTGGAGGCCCGCTCCAAGCGCCGCGCGGGGGCCGCGCTCAGGGCCCTGATGGAACTGGGCGCCAAGGACGTGGCCGTCCTGCGGGACGGGCGCGAGGTCCGGATCCCGGCGCGGCGGCTGGCCGTCGGCGACCGGTTCGTCGTACGACCCGGCGAGAAGATCGCCACCGACGGCACCGTGGTCGAGGGCAGCCTCCGCGGTGGACGCCTCGATGCTGACCGGCGAGTCGGTGCCGGTGGACGTGACGCCCGGGGACACGGTCACCGGCGCGACAGTCAACGCCGGCGGCCGGCTCGTCGTCGAGGCCACCCGGGTCGGCGCCGACACACAGCTCGCGCGGATGGCGAAGCTGGTGGAGGACGCGCAGAACGGCAAGGCCGAGGTGCAGCGGCTCGCCGACCGGATCTCCGGGATCTTCGTGCCGGTGGTCCTGCTGATCGCCGTCGCCACGGCAGGGGCGTGGCTCGGGCTGACCGGTGACGGCGTCGCCGCCTTCACCGCGGCCGTCGCGGTCCTGATCATCGCCTGCCCGTGCGCGCTGGGCCTGGCCACCCCGACCGCGCTGATGGTCGGCACGGGCCGCGGCGCCCAGCTCGGCATCCTCATCAAGGGCCCGGAGGTCCTGGAGTCCACGCGCCGGATCGACACGGTCGTCCTGGACAAGACCGGCACCGTCACCACGGGCCGGATGACCCTCCAGGAGGTCTACGTCGCCGAGGGCGCCGACGAGAAGGAGGTGCTGCGGCTCGCGGGCGCCGTCGAGCACGCCTCCGAGCACCCCGTCGCCCGGGCGATCGCACGGGGCGCCGAGGAGAGGGCCGGACGGCTCCCGGACGTCGAGAGGTTCGAGAGCGTCCCCGGACGGGGCGTACGCGGGCGCGTGGAGGGCCTTGAGGTCGCCGTGGGGCGGCTCCACGACGACGTGCCGCCGGAGCTGGCCCGCGCGCGGGACGAGGCCGAGCGGGCCGGGCGTACGGCCGTCGTGGTCGGCTGGGACGGGACGGCACGGGCCGTTCTGGCCGTGGCGGACGCGGTCAAGGAGACCAGCGCCGAGGCGGTGCGCGAGCTGCGCGCGCTGGGGCTCACGCCGGTGCTGCTGACCGGGGACAACCGGGCGGTGGCCGAGGCGGTGGCGAAGGCCGTGGGGATCGACCAGGTGGTCGCGGAGGTCCTGCCCGAGGACAAGGTCGACGCCGTACGGCGGCTGCAGGCCGAGGGGCGGGTCGTCGCCATGGTGGGCGACGGCGTCAACGACGCGGCCGCGCTCGCCACCGCCGATCTGGGCCTGGCCATGGGCACCGGCACGGACGCGGCGATCGAGGCGGGCGATCTGACGCTGGTGCGCGGCGACCTGCGGGTGGCCGCGGACGCGATCCGGCTGTCGCGCCGGACACTGGCCACGATCAAGGGCAATCTGGTGTGGGCCTTCGGGTACAACGTGGCCGCGCTGCCGCTGGCCGCCGCCGGCCTGCTGAACCCGATGATCGCGGGGGCCGCGATGGCCTTCTCGTCGGTCTTCGTCGTCACGAACAGCCTGCGACTGCGGACATTCCGGTGAAGTCCCCTGAATTCGCCCTAAGTTCACGGCGAACCTGATATGAGCCCCTCTGGAGTCCGGAGCCCGGCTCACATAAGCTCTTCACAAGGCTCGCGCATCATCCTTACGCTTGGGTCCCGGATCGGCATATCCGGGCTCTTGCGCATCTAACGGACATATGCAAGAGACGCAGATCACAGTGATGTGAACGTAACCATCGAAGGGGTTCGAAGGTCTAAGTTGACGATGTCAGGCGAGCGTCTTGGGGGGCGCCACCTGGCATCTGGGGATGTCTTGGGGGACTTCTCCAGAGATGCGTTGCCGGGGCACGTACACCGGGAAGCTTTGAGCGGCCCTCCCGGGCGTGCGCTGTCCCGGCAGACCGCACACAACAGCAGGTACGGCGAGTTTTGCTCGTTCGTGCCCAACAGCGATTCAGGCGCTGTCCTCACAGACGCCCGGCCGGATCCCGTGGGGGGAATCCGCACCGGGACATGGGAAGGCGCCCTGGACCGTCGGCCCGTGGGGGGACCGGCGGCAGGGCGCCTTCTTCATTGCGTGGGAAATCACGTGAGGGATCACGCGAGAGCCCCCGCATCCGGCAGTCGGATGCGGGGGCTCGGGCGGTACTACGCCTCAGCGCTGCTCGACGGGAACGAAGTCGCGCTCGACCACGCCCGTGTAGATCTGGCGCGGGCGGCCGATGCGGGAGCCCGGCTCCTTGATCATCTCGTGCCACTGGGCGATCCAGCCCGGCAGCCGGCCGAGGGCGAACAGGACCGTGAACATCTCGGTCGGGAAGCCCATGGCCCGGTAGATCAGGCCGGTGTAGAAGTCCACGTTGGGGTAGAGGCTGCGCGAGACGAAGTAGTCGTCGGAGAGCGCGTGCTCCTCCAGCTTCAGCGCGATGTCCAGCAGCTCGTCGGACTTGCCGAGCGCGGACAGCACGTCGTGCGCGGCGGCCTTGATGATCTTGGCGCGCGGGTCGAAGTTCTTGTAGACCCGGTGGCCGAAGCCCATCAGGCGGACGCCGTCCTCCTTGTTCTTCACCTTGCGGATGAAGGTGTCGACGTCGCCGCCGGAGTCGCGGATGCCCTCCAGCATCTCCAGCACGGACTGGTTGGCGCCGCCGTGCAGCGGGCCCCACAGGGCGTTGATGCCGGCGGAGATCGAGGCGAACATGTTCGCCTGCGAGGAGCCGACCAGGCGGACCGTGGACGTCGAACAGTTCTGCTCGTGGTCCGCGTGCAGGATCAGCAGCTTGTCGAGCGCGGAGACCACGGTCGGGTCCAGGTCGTACTCCTGCGCCGGGACCGAGAAGGTCATGCGGAGGAAGTTCTCGACGTAACCGAGGTCGTTGCGCGGGTAGACGAACGGGTGACCGATCGACTTCTTGTACGCGTACGCCGCGATCGTCGGAAGCTTGGCGAGCAGGCGGATCGTGGAGAGGTTCCGCTGGCGCTCGTCGAACGGGTTGTGGCTGTCCTGGTAGAACGTGGACAGCGCCGAGACGACCGAGGACAGCATGGCCATCGGGTGGGCGTCGCGCGGGAAGCCCTTGTAGAAGTTCTTGACGTCCTCGTGCAGCAGGGTGTGCTGCGTGATGTCGTTCTGGAACGTCGAGAGCTCGTCGACGGTCGGCAGCTCGCCGTTGATCAGCAGGTAGGCGACCTCCAGGAAGGTGGAGCGCTCGGCCAGCTGCTCGATCGGGTAGCCGCGGTACCGCAGGATGCCCGCTTCGCCGTCCAGGTAGGTAACGGCGGATTTGTACGCGGCGGTGTTGCCGTAACCGCTGTCCAGTGTCACCAGACCGGTCTGGGCACGGAGCTTCCCGATGTCGAAGCCCTTGTCCCCGACGGTGCTGTCGATCACCGGGTAGGTGTACTCGCCGTCGCCGTACCGCAGTACTACAGAGTTGTCGCTCACGTCTTCCCTCACCGACGTTGTGCCTCATCTTCGAGGTTGCCCTGACTGTCTCTACCATCCCCCACTTGGCTCAGGAGAGTGCACTCGGGGTCGACCATCGGGCCTATTGACGGCACTGAGTGCCGCCAACTTGCTCATCCTGCCCCCTGTGTTCCCCATCCGGAAGTCTCTGTGACCTTCACGACTCATTTGATCGATCATTTTTCCGCGATCCGTGCGATCCGAGCCGGAAGTCGAGTGCCGTGCACCGCCGGCCCGCCGAAACCGTGCGCACCGCCTGGCCGATCGCCTTGCGCGAACCGACGAGGACGACCAGCTGCTTGGCCCGGGTGACCGCCGTGTACAGCAGGTTCCGCTGGAGCATCATCCAGGCGCCGGTGGTGACCGGGATGACGACCGCCGGGTACTCGCTGCCCTGGGAGCGGTGGATCGTCACGGCGTACGCGTGAGCCAGCTCGTCGAGCTCGTCGAACTCGTACGGAACCTCCTCGTCCTCGTCCGTCAGCACGGTCAGGCGCTGGTCGACCGGGTCGAGCGAGGTCACCACGCCCACGGTGCCGTTGAAGACGCCGTTCTCGCCCTTCTCGTAGTTGTTGCGAATCTGGGTGACCTTGTCGCCGACTCGGAAGACCCGGCCGCCGAACCGCTTCTCGGTCACGTCGGGGCGGCCGGGGGTGATGGCCTGCTGGAGCAGACCGTTGAGAGTGCCCGCGCCGGCCGGACCCCGATGCATGGGGGCGAGCACCTGGACGTCCCGGCGCGGGTCGAGCCCGAACTTGGCGGGGATACGACGCGCCGCCACGTCCACGGTGAGCCGCCCGGCGTCCTCCGTGTCGTCCTCGACGAAGAGGAAGAAGTCCTTCATGCCGTCGGTGACCGGGTGTTGGCCGGCGTTGATCCGGTGGGCGTTCGTCACCACGCCCGACTGCTGCGCCTGCCGGAAGACCCGGGTCAGGCGGACGGCGGGAATCGGCCCCCCGTCGGCGAGCAGGTCCCGGAGCACCTCGCCCGCGCCGACGCTGGGCAACTGGTCCACGTCGCCGACGAACAGCAGATGCGCCCCCGGCGGCACGGCTTTCACCAGCTTGTTGGCGAGCAGGAGGTCCAGCATGGACGCCTCGTCGACCACCACCAGGTCGGCGTCCAGCGGGCGGTCCCGGTCGTAGGCCGCGTCGCCGCCGGGCTTCAGCTCCAGCAGGCGGTGGACGGTGGAGGCCTCGGCGCCGGTGAGCTCGGACAGCCGCTTGGCGGCCCGGCCGGTCGGGGCGGCCAGCACGACCTTCGCCTTCTTGGCGCGGGCCAGCTCCACGATCGAGCGGACCGTGAAGGACTTGCCGCAGCCGGGGCCGCCGGTGAGGACGGCGACCTTCTCGGTCAGCGCCAGCTTGACGGCGGCCTCCTGCTCCGGTGCGAGGTCGGCACCCGTGCGCGCCTCGAGCCAGCTGAGCGCCTTGTCCCAGGCCACCGTACGAAAGCCCGGCATCCGGTCCTGCTCGGTGCGCAGGAGACGCAACAGCTGGGCGGAGAGGGAGAGTTCGGCGCGGTGGAAGGGCACGAGGTAGATCGCGGTGACGGGCTCAGCGCCGTCGGGTCCCGGAACCTTCTCCCGTACGACGCCGGGGTCCTCGCCGTCCTCCGGGGGGTCGGCGAGCTCGGCGAGGCACTCGATGACCAGGCCCGTGTCGACCTGGAGGAGCTTGACCGCGTCCTTGATCAGCTGCTCCTCCGGGAGGAAGCAGTGGCCCTGGTCGGTGGACTGCGACAGCGCGTACTGCAGGCCCGCCTTGACGCGCTCCGGGCTGTCGTGCGGGATGCCGACGGACTGGGCGATCTTGTCGGCGGTGAGGAAGCCGATGCCCCAGACGTCGGACGCGAGCCGGTAGGGCTGGTTCTTCACGACGGAGATGGAGGCGTCGCCGTACTTCTTGTAGATGCGCACGGCGATGGACGTGGACACCTCGACGGTCTGGAGGAAGAGCATGACCTCCTTGATGGCCTTCTGTTCCTCCCAGGCGTCGGCGATCTTCTTCGTCCGCTTGGGGCCGAGGCCCGGGACCTCGATCAGCCGCTTGGGCTCCTCCTCGATGATCTGGAGGGTGTCCAGCCCGAAGTGCTGGGTGATCCGGTCGGCGAAGACCGGCCCGATGCCCTTGACCAGGCCCGAGCCGAGGTAGCGGCGGATGCCCTGGACCGTGGCCGGCAGGACGGTCGTGTAGTTCTCGACGTGGAACTGTTTGCCGTACTGCTGATGCGAGCCCCAACGGCCCTCCATGCGCAGGGACTCGCCGACCTGGGCGCCGAGCAGCGCGCCGACGACCGTGAGCAGATCGCCGCCGCCTCTGCCGGTGTCGACCCGGGCGACCGTGTAGCCGTTCTCCTCGTTGGCGTACGTGATGCGCTCCAGCACGCCTTCCAGCGTGGCCGGTCGCCGCTCGCCCGTCTGGGAGGCCCCCGCCTGATCGGTCATGATCCGACGGTACCGCCCGGGTCCGACAGCGGAGGCGGACGCGGACCGATACGACCCTCGCAATAAAGCGACCGATCAGTATGCGAACAGGGTCTCACCTTTCACGGCGGATTCACATGAAAGCCCGAAGCTTTACAGTTCAAGCATCTGGGTCGCCCCTTTTGGGCTTCTTTCCCGTGGGAGAATCCAGGGGTTCATCAAAGGGGGCGGAGTCGATTCCGGAGCGACCGTGATGCCGATGCCTCCCCCAGGCCCGACCGCCCCTCGGCGCGCGTACACCGCGGGAGCGCTCCTCGTCGGCCTGTGCGCCGTCAGCACGTTGACGCTGCTCGTGCTGGGTCCAGGGATTTCCGGGGACCATGCGATCGTGGCTCCAGGGCCGTCCCTGTCGAACGAGAACACCCCGGGCTCCCCTCCTTTGGACCAAACACCCAAGCCGGAATTCCGCCCCCTTCCGAGCCCCGGCCCGGGTTGATTCCGCCCTTGCAGCGAATTCGCCGCCAACCCGTATCACGACGAGGAACGATGTCACCCCAGGCCCAGAGCGTCGCCCTGTGGATCATGTCCCTGGCCATCAACATCACGGCGGCGTGCGCGGGGATCGTGTGGGGCTGGGATGCCTTCGCGCAGTTTCTGCTGCCGGCGTTCGGGTCGGTGGTGGGGGCGTCGCTGGTCAGTTACAGCTTGCGGCGGTGAGGTGCCCGTGGCGGGCGTATGACCAGCGGAGCGCCTGGGCGCCTGCTGCCGTGGACGAGCCCCGAGGGCAGGCCGTGCTGTCTCGTGGGCGATGGGACGGGTTACGTCGGAGAGCGGAGGGGCACGCCGCTGCCGGGGCGAAAGTCCATGACCAGGGAGGTAATTGAGGGCCTGCGCGCCCCTGCGGCACGCTCGTGGTCATGTCCTCCCTCTGCGTCGGCGCCGTCTCGCTGTTCTTCCTGGGCATGGGCCTCTTCGGGCTTGTCGCCCCGGGGGCGCTCATCCGGCCCTTCGGGATCGAACTGCCCGTTCCCGAGGCGCGTGCTGAAGTCCGGGCCGTCTACGGCGGTTTCGGTGTCGCTGTCGGTGCCCTCCTCGCGTGGACGGCCCTAGGCGCCTCTGGCGATCTGCGCTCCGGCGTGGTTCTCACGGTGGCGGTGTCGCTGGCGGGGATGGCGTTCGGGCGGTTGGTGGCGCGTGCCGTGGAGCGGCCGTCGGCGTTCTATCCGTCCTGGTTCTACTTCTGGGTCGAGACCGTGGGAGCCGTTGTGCTGGTCAGCTGTGCGTAGCCGGCGTGGGCGGGGCTCAACCGGCGGGGCCGGTCAGGAATTCGGTGATGCGGTGGCTCGATTCGGCCGGGGCGGCGTGCGGCAGGGCATGGTGGGAGACGTTCGGCAGTGTGGCCGTCGTGGCGTGTGGCAGCAGTTTCTCGGCGCGGGCGGCCACCTTGGACGGGTCATGGGTCCGGGTCGCCTCGGCGAGGAGCACGAGGACCGGCAGGTCCAAGGTGCGCAGAGCGCCCCGCTTCGGGCGTGGTCCCACCACCGGCCGCACGGAGGGGAAGCCCACGGCCGCCTCCTGGAGGGCGAGCCAGTCGGGGTCGAGGGGGGCTCCCCTCGTCTCCCACTCCAGGAAGGCCCGGACCCGGCGGGGTGTGGGCCGTAGCATCGTCCGCACCGCGTGCAGCCCGTAAACCGACTTCATCCTGGCGAAGCACTGGGTCGGGTCCAGGAGGACCAGGTGGCGTACCCGGTGGGGCGAGTGCAGGGCGAAGCGCAACGCGATCCAGGCGCCGTACGAGTGCCCGCCCAGGTCGGTCTCCGCGAGGCCGAGGCCCTTGAGGAGCGCGTCGAGCCAGGTCGTCAGGTCGGCGACCGTACGGAGGCGGCGATCGGGGGCGGGAGCGCTGCGACCCGGGGCGCCGATCAGGTCGACGGCGTACAGCCGGTGGACGTGGGAGAGTTCGGCGGCCTGCCGGTACCAGGAGGCCGAGGTCGCGCTTCCCCCTCCCGGCAGCAGGAGGAGTGGAGGGGCGTCGGCCGGGCCGCACATGTTCACGTGCGTCGCGCCGAAGGGCGTGGGCACGGTCGCGGCCTCACGCGATGCCGGCCACTTGGCCATCACCTTGTCGTAGGCGGCGAGGAAGCCGTCCATGTCGTACGTACCGCGAGCGCTCATGAGCCAGGTCCCCTTATTATCTCGCTCAGTGAGATACTTGTTGAGCGAGATGATAGTCGGAGGCAGCGGGTGACCGGCAAGGGTGGCGAGGAGTCCGTCGAGAGGGCGGGGCAGGGGCCCGAGATGGAGATCGTCCACCTGCTGCGTGCTGTGGCCGTCGACCTGGGGCGGCACAGCGCCTTGTTCGCCCAGCGCAACGGCATGCATCCCACCGATGTGCGCGCACTGATCGTCTTGATGGACGCCCACCGCGCGGGCGAGGAGACCACGGCGGGGCAACTCGGTGCCGCGCTCGCGCTGAACTCGGCGGGGACCACGGCACTGGTCGACCGGCTGGAGCGGGCCGGGCATGTGCGGCGGGTGCGCGGCCAGCGGGACCGCCGCAAGGTCACCATCGAGGTCGACGAGCACGCGATCGCCCTCGGCCGGCAGCACTTCGGCCCGCTGATCGACCGGGCGGTGGGCCTGTTGCGCGAGTACGACGAGCGGGAACTGGCCGCGATCAGGGGCTTTCTGACCGGGGTGCGGGAGGCTGCGGCCGAGGAAGGCGACTAGCGCCGCGACAGGCAACGTTCGCCCCGTCGCGATGCCCGGCACGCACTCTCGCCGCACCGGACGCCGCTCCTTGGCGGGCAAGCGTTGCCTGCCGCGGCACCAACCTGCCGGGACAGCACAACTAGGGCCCGTCGCGGACCGTCGCCGATGAACCGGGCCTGGAACGGGCTCAACAGCTGCCCTTCACCGCGGCCGCCGACGAGATCCTTTAGCGCAGTGGTTCCGCCGGCGGCTCAGCGGCTGCGAACGCGCCTCTTCTTCCAGAAGCCTCACTTCCTCCAGAAAAGGTGATGCGTCACCCCGCTGGGGCTCGGCACCACA
This sequence comes from uncultured Actinomycetota bacterium, assembly GCA_963798065.1. Lineage (GTDB taxonomy): Bacteria > Actinomycetota > Actinomycetes > Streptomycetales > Streptomycetaceae > Streptomyces. The sequence continues at coordinate 57,477 of CAWCSC010000008.1, forward strand.
TCGCAGTGGAAGCGGTCGAGCAGCTCGTCGGGGGATTCCCAGAGCCGTGAACCGGACCCGAGCTTCACCGTCGGCGAGACCGCCACGTGCAGGGTGTCGACGAGGTCGGCGTCGAGGAACTGCCGGATGGTGGTGGCACCGCCGCCGAGGCGGACGTCCTTGCCCTGCGCGGCCTGCCGCGCCTGCTCCAGCACCTCGGCCGGGTCGCCGCCGACGAAGTGGAACGTGGTGTCGGAGAGCGTGAACGAGGGACGCTCGTGGTGGGTCATGACGAACACCGGCGTGTGGAACGGGGGTTCCTCGCCCCACCAGCCCTGCCACTCGTGGTCCTGCCAGGGGCCGCGCTGGGGACCGAACTTGTTGCGGCCCATGATCTCGGCGCCGATGTTGTGCGCGAAGTCGCGTGTGAGGTAGTCGTCGAGACCGCGGCTGCCTCCGGGGGCGGTGCGGTTGGGCCAGCTCGCCGTGGCGCCGGCCCAGGCGAACATGGTCCCGGGATCGGCATGACCGAACGGCCGTTCCAGGCTCTGGTGCTCGCCGGCGCCGTATCCGTCACTCGAGACGTTGAAGTTCTGCACGCGCAGTAGCTGAGGCACGGGACTCCTCCTGTGGTCGATGAGGGTTGGACCGCTCCGGCCGGCGCATCTCATCGGTCGTCGGCAAATCCCCCCTCCGGCTCACCCCGACTGTGCCACCACGTGCTCGATCACCTGCTTGAAGTCCTCGGTCGAGGAGAACTCCACGAACTCGCTGTCCTCCAGGGCCATCGGGACATGCCCGGGCGCCCAGTAGTACGCCTGGCCCGCCTCGTACTCCTCCTCGCCGGCCGCCGTACGCACCCTGATCCGGCCCTTCAGCAGGTAGCCCCAGTGGGGACACTGGCACGCGTCGTCGGGCATGCCCTTGAGGGCCGGGCCCATGTCCGTGCCCTGCGGCAGGCTGATGTAGCTCACCGACATGTCGCCCCCGATCGGCATGGTGCGTACCTCCACGCCGTCGCCTTCGAGGGCGACGGGTACGTCGTTCCGGGTCGCAGCCGTCATGACTCCTCCGCTCCGGCCCGTCCGGGCCTCGCGACAACGGACCTCGTCCTTCCACCCTGAACCGCCGGGGAGCACCCCGCGACATCACGATCCGGTCAAGAGGTGCCCTCAGGGTCTTGATTTACCGGCGTGTAATCGATTCCATCCACCCGTCGATGTAATCGATTCCACGAGCGCTTCGGGAAGTGCTCCCCGACTGATTCCACAAGGAGGTGGAGCGGCGGTGGCCAGCATCAAGGACGTCGCTGCCGAGGCCGGCGTCTCCGTCGCCACGGTCTCGCGCGTCCTGAACGACCACCCGTCGGTCAGCGCCGACGCACGCACCCGCGTGCTGGCCGCCGTCGAGACCCTGGGCTACCGCCCGAACGCCGTCGCCCGCTCCCTGCGCACCGACCAGACCCACACCCTCGGCCTGGTCATCAGCGACGTGATGAACCCCTACTTCACCGAACTGGCCCGCTCCGTCGAGGAGGAGGCCCGCGCGCTCGGCTACAGCGTCATCATCGGCAACGCCGACGAGCGGCCCGACCTCCAGGACCATCACGTACGGAACCTGCTGGACCGGCGCATCGACGGGCTGCTCGTCTCCCCCACGGACGGCGGCTCGCCGCTGATGCTGGACGCCGCGCGGGCCGGGACGCCCATGGTCTTCGTGGACCGGTGGATCCCGGGCGTGGACGTGCCGGTGGTGCGGGCGGACGGCCGGACCGCCGTACGGGATCTCGTGGCGCATCTGTACGGACTGGGGCACCGGCGGCTCGCGATCATCGCGGGACCGGCGGCGACCACGACCGGACGGGAACGCGTCGAGGCCTTCCGGGAGGCGCTGGGCGCGTACGGCCTCGCCCTGCCCGACGCCTACATAGGGCAGGGCGACTTCCAGGCCGAGAGCGGGCGCCGGGTCACCGAGGGGTTCCTCGACCTGGCCGAGCCGCCCGAGGTCGTGTTCGCGGCCGACAACCTGATGGCGCTCGGCGCGCTGGACGCCGTACGCGCGCGTGGAGCTGCGCGTTCCGGACGACATCGCGCTGGCCGCGTTCGACGACATCCCGTGGTTCGTGCACACCGATCCGCCGGTCACCGCGATCGCCCAGCCCACGGGCGAGCTGGGGCGGGCCGCCGTGCGCGCCCTGGTCGACCGGATCGAGGGGCGGGCCGGCGAGTCCGTCACCCTCCCCGCCCGGCTCGTCGCACGCCGCTCGTGCGGCGAGCCCGCCCCGGCCTCCCCGGAGCCGGACTCTGCACAGGCCCCCGCTGTGCAGCACCCCGCTGAGAACAGGAGCCACACGTGAGCAACGCGGACGAGTTGCTGCGCATCGAGGGCATACGCAAGACCTTCCCGGGTGTGGTCGCGCTGGACGGCGTCGACTTCGACCTGCGCCGGGGCGAGGTGCATGTGCTGCTCGGTGAGAACGGCGCGGGCAAGAGCACCCTCATCAAGATGCTCTCCGGCGCCTACACGCCCGACGCCGGGCGGATCCTCGTCGACGGCGAGGAGACGCGCATCCAGGGTGCGCAGGACTCCGAGCGGCTCGGGATCGCCACCATCTACCAGGAGTTCAATCTCGTTCCCGATCTGACGGTCGCCGAGAACATCTTCCTGGGGCGCCAGCCGCGCCGGTTCGGGATGATCGACCGGAAGCGGATGGAGGCCGACGCCGAGGTCCTCCTCGCGCGCGTGGGCGTGAACGTGTCGCCACGCGCGCGTGTGCGGGAACTCGGTATCGCGCGCCTGCAGATGGTCGAGATCGCGAAGGCGCTGAGCCTGAACGCGCGCGTGCTGATCATGGACGAGCCGACCGCCGTGCTCACCTCCGAGGAGGTCGAGAAGCTCTTCGCGATCGTGCGCACGCTGCGCGAGGACGGCGTCGGGATCGTCTTCATCACGCACCACCTGGAGGAGATCGCCGCCCTGGGCGACCGGGTGACGGTCATCCGCGACGGCAGGAGCGTCGGGCAGGTCCCGGCCGCCACGCCCGAGGACGAACTCGTACGGCTCATGGTGGGGCGCTCGATCGAGCAGCAGTACCCGCGCGAACAGCCCGAGCAGCGGCGCCGCGTTGCTCACCGTCGAGGGGCTGACCCGGGACGGCGTCTTCCACGACGTCAGCTTCGAGGTGCACGCCGGTGAGGTCGTCGGCATCGCGGGGCTGGTCGGCGCCGGTCGTACGGAGGTCGTGCGGGCCGTGTTCGGGGCGGACCCGTACGACAAGGGGGCCGTGAAGGTCGCCGGTTCCGTCGCTCCCGAAGTACGACGTCAACGCGGCGATGACCGCGGGCATCGGGCTGATCCCCGAGGACCGCAAGGGCCAGGGCCTGGTGCTGGACGCGTCGGTCGAGGAGAACCTCGGGCTGGTGACGCTGCGGGCGGCCACGCGCGCGGGGCTCGTCGACCTCAAGGGCCAGCGCGAGGCCGCCGCGCGGATCGCCGAGCAGCTCGGCGTGCGGATGGCGGGCCTCGGCCAGCACGTGCGCACGCTGTCCGGCGGCAACCAGCAGAAGGTCGTCATCGGCAAGTGGCTCCTCGCCGACACCAAGGTGCTGATCCTCGACGAGCCGACGCGCGGCATCGACGTCGGCGCCAAGGTCGAGATCTACCAGCTGGTCAACGAACTCACCGCCGCCGGCGCCGCCGTCCTGATGATCTCCAGCGATCTGCCCGAGGTGCTCGGCATGAGCGACCGGGTGCTGGTGATGGCCCAGGGCCGGATCGCCGGCGAACTCTCCGCCGACGAGGCGACCCAGGACACCGTGATGGCACTCGCCGTCAGCACACCCACGAACACCACCACGATCACGACCGGAACGGAGGCCTCCCGTGGCCACTGACACGCTCAAGAGCACAGACGGGCGCGGGTGCCGCCTCGGGCGGCCTGCGCCGCCTCCTGCTCGACAACGGCGCGCTGACCGCGCTGATCGTCCTCGTCATCGCGATGTCGGCGCTGTCCGGCGACTTCCTGACGACGGACAACCTTCTCAACGTCGGCGTCCAGGCGGCCGTGACCGCCATCCTCGCCTTCGGCGTCACCTTCGTGATCGTCTCGGCGGGCATCGACCTGTCGGTCGGCTCGGTCGCCGCGCTGTCTGCCACGGTGCTCGCGTGGAGCGCCACCTCGGCGGGCGTGCCGGTCTTCCTCGCCGTCCTGCTGGCCATAGCCACCGGCGTCGCGTGCGGCCTGGTCAACGGCATCCTGATCTCCTACGGCAAGCTGCCGCCGTTCATCGCGACGCTGGCCATGCTGTCGGTGGCCCGCGGTCTGTTGCTGGTGATCTCCGGGGGCTCGCCGATCGCCCTGCCCGACTCGGTCTCGCACCTCGGGGACACGCTCGGCGGCTGGCTGCCGGTGCCGGTGCTCGTCATGATCGTGATGGGGCTGATCGCGGCGTTCGTGCTCGGCCGGACCTATATCGGCCGCTCGATGTACGCGATCGGCGGCAACGAGGAGGCCGCGCGGCTGTCCGGCCTGCGCGTGAAGAGGCAGAAGCTCGCCATCTACGCCCTGTCCGGCGTCTTCGCCGCCGTCGCGGGTGTCGTCCTCGCCGCCCGGCTGTCCTCCGCGCAGCCGCAGGCCGCCGACGGCTACGAGCTGGACGCCATCGCTGCGGTCGTCATCGGCGGTGCGTCGCTGGCCGGCGGTACGGGCAAGGCGTCCGGCACGCTGATCGGCGCGCTGATCCTGGCCGTGCTGCGCAACGGGCTCAACCTGCTGAACGTGTCGGCGTTCTGGCAGCAGGTCGTCATCGGCGTCGTCATCGCGCTGGCGGTACTGCTCGACACCGCGCGCCGCAAGGCCGGGGCGACCGCTCCTGCGGCCGGCACGGGCGGCGGCGACAAGGGCAAGCAGGCGGCGACGTACGGGCTCGCGGCCGTCGTCACCGTCGCGATCGTCGGCGCCACGTCGTTCCTGCACAACGGCTCCTCCGCGGCGAGCACCCCGAAGATGGGCCTGTCGCTGTCCACCCTCAACAACCCCTTCTTCGTGCAGATCCGGGCGGGCGCCCAGGCCGAGGCGAAGAAGCTGGGCGTGGACCTGACCGTCACGGACGCGCAGAACGACGCCTCCCAGCAGGCCAACCAGCTGCAGAACTTCACCAGCTCCGGGCTCGGCGCGATCATCGTCAACCCGGTGGACTCGGACGCGGCGAGCAACTCGGTGAAGGCCGCCGACGAGGCGAAGATCCCGGTCATCGCCGTGGACCGCGTCGTCAACGACGCCAAGACGGCCACGCTGGTCGCCTCCGACAACGTCGCCGGCGGTGAGCTCGCCGCCAAGTCGGTCGCCGAGAAGCTCGGCGGCAAGGGCAAGATCGTGATCCTTCAGGGCCAGGCGGGCACCTCCGCCGCCCGCGAGCGCGCGCAGGGCTTCGCGAACGGCCTCAAGGCCTACCCGGGCATCCAGGTCGTCGCCCAGCAGCCCGCCGACTTCGACCGCACCAAGGGCCTCGACGTGATGTCGAACCTGCTCCAGGCCCACCCGGACGTCCAGGGCGTCATCGCCGCGAACGACGAGATGGCACTCGGCGCGATCAAGGCGCTGGGGTCCAAGGCCGGCAAGTCGGTCTCAGGTCGTCGGCTTCGACGGCACGCCTGACGGGCTGAAGGCGGTCGAGGGCGGCACGCTGTACGCGTCCGTGGCGCAGCAGCCGTCCGAGCTCGGCAGGATCGCCGTGCACAACGCCCTGCGGGCGCTTCAGGGCAAGAAGGTCGAGGAGACGGTGAAGGTGCCGGTGAAGGTGGTCACGAAGGAGAACGTGGCCGGGTTCAGCGGCTGACATCGGGGAACGGCGGGCGGTGCCACACCACTCACGGGACCGCCCGCCCATGTCACTCACGTGGGGAGACAACTCATGTACGACTACGACCTCCTGGTCGTGGGGTCGGCCAACGCCGACCTGGTGATCGGCGTCGAGCGCCGGCCCGGTGCCGGCGAGACCGTGCTCGGCTCCGATCTGGCCGTCCACCCGGGCGGCAAGGGCGCGAACCAGGCGGTCGCGGCCGCCCGGCTCGGGGCCCGTACGGCCCTGCTGGCCCGGGTCGGCGACGACGCGCACGGCCGGCTGCTGCTCGACTCGCAGCGGGCGGCCGGCGTCGACACGGTCGGCGTCCTGGTCGGCGGCGCGCCGACCGGGGTCGCGCTGATCACGGTCGACCCGTCCGGGGACAACAGCATCGTGGTCTCGCCGGGCGCCAACGGCCGGCTGACCCCGGGGGACGTGCAGCGCCGCCGGGAGCCTCTTCCAGGCGCTCCCGGGTGGTGTCGACGCAGCTGGAGATCCCGCTGGAGACGGTCGTGGAGGTCGTGCGGAGCCTGGCTGCCGGACAGCCGCTTCGTCCTGAACCCCTCGCCGCCGCGGCCGCTGCCCGCCGGAGGTGCTGGCGGCCTGCGACCCGCTGATCGTCAACGAGCACGAGGCGAAGGTGATCCTCGGCGACTCCGCCGGTCGGGGACAGCCCCGAGGACTGGGCGCGGATCCTGCTCGCCAAGGGCCCCCGCTCGGTGGTCGTGACGCTCGGCGCGGAGGGCGCGCTGGTGGCGTCCGCGCAGGGCGTCTCCCGGGTCCCGTCCGTGAAGGTGGACGCGGTGGACACGACCGGCGCGGGCGACGCGTTCACCGCCGCGCTGGCCTTGCGGCTGGGGGCGGGCGCGTCCCTGGCCGAGGCGGCGGCGTACGCGGCGCGGGTCGGGGCCGCGGCGGTGACGAAGGAGGGCGCGCAGGCGTCGTTCCCGACGGCGGCGGAGGTCGAGGCGCTGTGAAGAAGGCCGGAATACTGAACCGCCACCTCGCCGGCGCCCTGGCCGAACTGGGCCACGGCGACGGGGTGCTGGTGTGCGACGCGGGCATGCCCATACCCGACGGACCCCGGGTGGTGGACCTGGCCTTCCGGGCCGGGGTGCCGTCGTTCGCCGAGGTACTGGACGGTCTGCTGGCCGAGCTGGTCGTCGAGGGCGCGACGGCGGCGACGGAGGTACGGGAAGCGAACGCGGCGGCTTCGGAGCTGCTGGAGGGTCAGCTTCCCGTCGCTGGACCTCGTGTCGCACGAGCGGCTCAAGGAGCTGTCGGCCGGGGCCCGGCTGGTCGTCCGCACGGGCGAGGCACGGCCGTACGCGAACGTGCTGCTGCGGTGCGGCGTCTTCTTCTGACCGACCCCTGGGAACGGTTTCGAGGGGGCCCGGTCCGTCGACCGGGCCCCCTCGGCCTTTCCCCTCCCGTCAGGAACCCCCGCGATCCCCCCAGATCTCCCCCCAGAAGTCCTGACGCCACGTACGACCCACGGAGGGCGGAAAGGGTTGCACGATCGGGCAAGATTTTCTTGCCGGATTCTTGAGGAGGTCCGGGATCAGCCGCGGCGGCTGGCCAGCACCCGGGTGAGACCGCCGTCGTCCTCCTCGATGTCCCGCACGTGCTCGAACCCGATCCGGCCCAGCAGCCGCAGCGAGGCCTCGTTCCGCGCGGCGACGGTGGCGTGCACCTCGGTCAGTCCGAGCGTCTCGAAGCCGTACCCGACGACCGCCTGAGCCAGTTCCGTCCCGAGGCCGCTTCCCCAGGCCTCGGGAGCCAGCGCATAGACGATCTCGTGGCCGTCCACCACGTCGGTCCGCTTGATCTCCGCGTGCCCGACCAGCAGCCCACCGCGCCGGACCGCCCATACGTCGAACAGCTCCTGCGCGTACACCTTGCTGAAGATCCGCCCGAACAGGGCCCGGTCGTCCGCCTCGGCAGCGGGCCCGTCGCCCATCCACCGGGACACCCTGGTGTCCTGGAACAGAGCGACGAAGCTCTCCTCGTCCTCCGGGGTGTAGGGGTCCAGGAGGAGGCGGGGGGTGCGCAGTACCGGGGGCATGAGCGGAGACGCTAGCGACGTGGGGGCGGAGCGGCAATCCGGTTTCCGCGGAAGCGCCCCGTCACGCCGAGTCGTTCAGCAGCCTGCTCAGATGCTCGCTCCCGGCACCCAGCAGGTCGGGCAGCGGCGGCTGCCGCCTCGTACCACCGCTTCTCGTACTCCCAGCACAGCCAGCCGTCCCAGCCGTGCCGGGAGAGGACCTCCACGCACTCGGCCAGGGGCAGCACGCCCGCGCCGAGCGGCAGGGGGGTCGTGTCGTCGGCGGAGGCGATGTCCTTGACCTGGACGTAGCCGAGGTGGGGGGAGAGCGCCGCGTAGGTCTCCGAGGGCTGTTCACCGCCCAGCCAGGTGTGCATGACGTCCCAGAGCGCGCCGACCTGGCGGTGGCCGACGAGCCCGAGGACGCGCATCGCGTCGGCGGCGGTGCGGTGCGAGTCGTGGGTTTCCAGGAGGATGCGCACGCCCAGGTCGTTCGCGTACTCGGCGGCCGTGCCCAGCCGCCGGGCGGCCGTCGCGTCGGCCTCCTCGGGGGTCTGGACGTCCAGGTCGCCGCCGGGGAAGACCCGGATGTACGGGGCGCCGAGGTCGCGGGCCAGGTCGAGGAGGGTGCGGATCTCGGCCAGTACGGGTTCGTCGTCGCCCGGCGCGGCGACCCGCGCGTAGCCCGCCAGGCCCAGGATCTCTACGCCCGAACCCTTGAACTCGGCCGCGACGTCGGCCCGTTCGGCGGAGCCGAGGCCGGGGTGGACCGGTTCCTCGGGGTGGGTGCGCAGCTCCACGCCGTGGTAGCCGTGCGCGGTCGCGAGCCGCAGGACGTCGGGCAGGGGCATGCCGGGGACACCGAGGGTGGAGAACGCCAGCTTCATGTGGACGGACCCTACCCGGCACCCCCGCCCGCGACTCCCCTTCGTCAGTCCGGTGTTGCGTGAAGATCCAGCCGCCAGTCCTGGCCGGTCAGGTCCTGGCCGAAGGAGCGGTGCGGTTTCTCCGCGACCAGTACGAAGCCGTGGCGCTGGTAGATGCGGCGGGCCGCGCCGAGGATGTCGTTGGTCCACAGGACCACCTCGCGGTAGCCGACCTCGCGTGCGAAGTCGACGAGCGGCCCCCACCAGCCGGTCGCCGATGCCCAGGCCGCGCGCGTCCGGCTCGACGAGCAGCAGCCGCAGCCGGGCCGCCCCCGGCGCGTCGTCCCGTACGCACATCACGCACCCCACCGGCCGCCCGTCCAGCTCGGCGATCCACGTCCGCTCCAGGTGCGGGTCGTGGTCCTCGCCGTAGTCGGCGACGATCCGGGCGACCAGGCCCTCGTAGTCGGCGTTGAAGCCGTACTCGGCGGCGTACAGCGCGGCGTTGCGCTGCACGATCCAGCCGAGGTCGCCGGGGGCGGGCTCGCGCAGGACGACGTCCTCGGGCCGTGGGGTCCGGCCGTCGCCGAGAATCGCCCGGACGGTCCGCAGGGCCTCCGCCAGCCGCGGGCGGTCCTGGACGCGCACCGTGTCCAGCAGCGCCCCGACCGATTCCCGTGCCCGCTCGTCGAGCAGCGCGGCGGCCTCACGGCCGGGTGCGGTGAGCGTGATACGGCGGCGGCGCGGGTCCGTCTCGGACGGGCCGCGCTCGACCAGCCCGTCCACCTCGAACTTGTTCAGGATGCGGCTCAGGTACCCGGCGTCCAGGTGCAGCTGGGCCCGCAGGTCGGCGGCGTCCGTGCGCGGCGCGTGGGCGAGCTCGTACAGCACGCGGGACTCGGTGAGGGTGTACGGGGCGTAGAGGTGCCGGCCGTAGTCGAGCGCGCCGATGACGTTCGTGTAGAAGCGGTTGAAGGAGCGGATGTCCTGGACGGTCATGGGCCTCGCCCCCGGCATCGATACTTGACTCAGTCAGAGATCCGACGGGGTCGAGCCTAGACGTCCAGGACCTTCCGGGGCTACCCCTCGGTCGGCGCCGGCCGGTACACGCACACCTGGGCGCCGGTCTTGGCCGTGGTCGTGGAGACCAGCTCCATCGGGCGCTTCGCCCCGTCCCCGGGGAAGATCGCCTTGCCGCCACCGAGGCGGTGACAGCGGCCTGCGCGTCGAACGGACGGTGGAGGCGGGTCCGGACGGGGTGCCGGACCTGTTCGGATTCGCAGCGACCGCCAGCCCGTCCGGCACGCATTCGGACGACGCCGATCAGCCACCCCCCAGCCCGCCCGGCACGCATTCGGACGACGCCGATCAGCCACACCCCAGCCCGCCCGGCGTGCATTCGGACCACGGCCATCAGCCACCCCCAGCCCGCCCGCCACGCATTCAGACCACGGCCATCAGCCACCCCCAGCCCGCCCGCCACGCATTCAGACCACGCCGATCAGCCACACCCCAGCCCGTCCGGCGTTTGAGGACGAGGCCGTTCAGGCCGTAGCGGGGCCTGGGGGCGGTAGCCCCCAGCAGGCCCGGGCAGCAACGCCCAGCACTGAGGCAATCCCGCGGCACCCCGGAGGACCCTCGCACCATCAACTCCCCCCGCACCGAGGCGATCCCCCCGGGCGGCGCCTCCTCCCGGCCCATCGCGATCCGCCCGGCCCGCGCCCCGGCCTCCGCCAACGGCAGCCGCACCGTCGTGAGGGAAGGAACCGCATCGATGCTGAACGGCAGATCGTCGAACCCGGCCACGGACACGTCGTCCGGGATCCGCAGCCCGGAGTCGCGCAGTGCCGCGCACGCGCCCAGCGCGACGGAGTCGTTCGCGGCGACGACCGCCGTCAGCGACGGATCACGCCGCAGCAGCTCCAGCGTCGCCTCGTAGCCCGGACCTGCCGGTCGTACCGCCCGTGCACCGTCCACCGGGGGTCCTCCTCGATCCCGTGCGCGGCCAGCGCGGCCCGGTGGCCCTCCAGCCGGTGCCGGGTCGTGGTCCGCTCCTCCGGGCCCCGCGATATAGCCGAGCCGCCGGTGGCCGAGCCCGATCAGGTGCTCGGTCAGCTCCTGCCCGCCCCCGCGGTTGTCGAAGGTCAGCGCGATCGCCCCGGTCTCCGGCGCCGGCGGCCGCCCGCAGAGCACCACCCGCGTCCCGGCGTCCGTCAGCTTGCGCAGCTTCGCCGTCCATCGCCGCCTGGTGCGCCGCGTCCTCGATCGCCCCGCCGGTCAGCACCACGGCCGCCGCACGCTGCCGCTGCAGCAGCGTGAGATACGTCAGCTCGCGCTCCGGGGAGCCTCCCGTGTTGCAGACCACCGCGAGCCGCTCCCCGCCCGCACGGCCGCCCGGCCCGCCGATCTCGGCCTGGATCGCGCTCGCCATGATCCCGAAGAACGGGTCGGCGATGTCGTTGACCAGGATCCCGACCAGGTCGGAGGTGGCGGCGGCCAGGGCGCTCGCGGGCCCGTTGAGCACGTAGTCCAGCTCGTCCACGGCCTTCAGCACCCGCTCGCGGGTGGAGGCGGCCACGGGATAGTTCCCGTTCAGCACGCGCGACACCGTCGCGGGGGAGACCTGCGCGCGGGCCGCCACGTCCGCCAGGGTCACCGTCATCTCGTCGTCCTCCGGTCGCGCATCTCGTCGTCGCCCTCGTACACACCCAGACCCATAGCCACGGTTCCGAGCAGGCCAGTTGCCCCGGCCGCGCCGAACCCATGGCCAAGGTTCCGACCAGACCTTAAGCCCCCGACCCCCGGTTGTTCGCCCCCTCGAACAACTCGTCCTGGTCACGGTCTTGTCCGGACCGCGGTTCAGAGGCTAGCTTCTCTGTATATAGAAAGCGCTTGCTGCAACGCTCACCAGTCCACCGGCGGCTCACCGAGCCACCAGTGGAGGGTGGGGCGTACGCGGCGCGACGACCGCGTACGAAGGGAACGACGTGACACGCAAGACGGTGCGTATCGCCATGAACGGCGTGACCGGGCGCATGGGCTACCGCCAGCACCTGGTCCGCTCCATCCTGGCCCTCCGCGAGCAGGGCGGCCTCGACCTCGGCGACGGCACCGTGCTGTGGCCCGAGCCGATCCTGGTCGGCCGCCGCGAGCACGCGCTGAAGGCGATGGCCGAGCAGCACGGACTGGACGCACGTCTCGACCGACCTGGACGCGGTCCTCGCCGACGACACGGTCGACATCTACTTCGACGCCCAGGTCACCTCCGCCCGCGAGGAGGCGCTGAAGAAGGCGATCGCGGCCGGCAAGCACATCTACACCGAGAAGCCGACCGCCACCGGCCTGGACGGCGCCCTGGACCTCGCCCGCCTCGCGAACGAGGCCGGCATCAAGCACGGCGTCGTCCAGGACAAGCTCTTCCTCCCCGGCCTGCTGAAGCTGAAGCGCCTCATCGACGGCGGCTTCTTCGGCCGGATCCTGTCCGTGCGCGGCGAGTTCGGCTACTGGGTCTTCGAGGGCGACTGGCAGGACGCCCAGCGCCCGTCCTGGAACTACCGCGCCGAGGACGGCGGCGGCATCGTCGTCGACATGTTCCCGCACTGGGAGTACGTACTCCACGAGCTGTTCGGCCGGGTGAAGTCCGTCCAGGCCCTCACCGCCACCCACATCCCGCAGCGCTGGGACGAGAACGGCAAGCCCTACGACGCCACCGCCGACGACGCCGCCTACGGCATCTTCGAGCTGGAGGGCGGCGCCATCGCCCAGATCAACTCCTCCTGGGCCGTCCGCGTCAACCGCGACGAGCTGGTCGAGTTCCAGGTCGACGGCACGGAGGGCTCGGCGGTCGCCGGCCTGCGCAACTGCCGCGTCCAGCACCGCTCGGCCACCCCCAAGCCGGTCTGGAACCCGGACATCCCCGCCACCGAGGTCTTCCGCGACCAGTGGCAGGAGGTGCCGGACAACGCCGAGTTCGACAACGGCTTCAAGGCCCAGTGGGAGCTGTTCCTGCGGCACGTCTACGCCGACGCCCCCTACCACTGGGACCTGCTGGCCGGCGCCCGCGGCGTCCAGCTCGCCGAGCTGGGCCTCGAAGTCCTCGGCCGAGGGCCGCCGTCTCGACGTACCGGAGATCTCGCTGTGACGATCCGACTCCCCGGACAGCGACGGGGCGTCTGCGGACGTACGAGCCGCGCACCGAGCCCCTCGCCGTGACCCCCGGCACGCCCTTCACCTCCCGCACGGTCTTCTCGGCGGCGCACGTCGTCGCCGACCCGTACGCCGACGTGTCGCCCGACTCGCCCGCCGCCGTCGACTGGGACGCCACCCTCGCCTTCCGCCGCCACCTGTGGTCGCACGGGCTCGGCGTCGCCGAGGCCATGGACACCGCCCAGCGCGGCATGGGCCTGGACTGGGCGGGCGCGGCGGAGCTGATCCGCCGCTCGGCGGCCGAGGCGCAAGGCGGTCGGCGGCCGCATCGCCTGCGGCGTGGGCACCGACCAGCTCACCGGCCCGGCGTCGCTCGCCGAGGTCCGCGCGGCCTACGAGGAGCAGCTCGCCGTCGTCGAGGAGTCCGGCGCCCAGGCCATCCTGATGGCGTCCCGGGCGCTCGCGGCGGCCGCCTCCGGCCCCGAGGACTACCTGGAGGTCTACGGCCATCTGCTCCGGCAGTCCGCCGAGCCGGTCGTCCTGCACTGGCTGGGCCCGATGTTCGACCCGGCGCTGGAGGGCTACTGGGGGTCGTCCGACCTGGACACGGCGACGGACACCTTCCTGGAGGTGATCGCCGCCCACCCCGACAAGGTCGACGGCATCAAGGTCTCCCTGCTGGACGCCCAGCGCGAGATCGACCTGCGCCGCCGGCTCCCCGACGGGCGTGCGCTGCTACACCGGCGACGACTTCAACTACCCCGAGCTGATCGCGGGCGACGAGCAGGGCTTCAGCCACGCCCTGCTCGGCATCTTCGACCCGCTGGGCCCGCTGGCGGCTCGAGGCGGTCCGGGTGCTGGACACGGGGAACGCAGCGGGCTTCCGCGCGCTCCTCGACCCCACGGTCGAGCTCTCCCGGCACCTCTTCCAGACCCCGACCCGCTTCTACAAGACGGGCGTGGTGTTCCTGGCCTGGCTGGCCGGCCACCAGTCCCACTTCACGATGGTCGGCGGCCTGCAGTCGGCCCGCTCACTCCCGCACTTCGCGACGCGCGTACGAACTCGCCGACGGTCTCGGCCTGTTCCCCGACCCGAAGCTGGCGCAGGAGCGGATGAAGACACTGCTGAGCGTGTACGGGGTGAACCAGTGAGCGCCGCCGGAGCTGGACCGCTTCTCCATCAACCAGATGACGGTGAAGCAGCTGTCGCTGCCGGAACTGGTCGACGTGCTGCGGCCAGTTGGGCATCCGCAACGTCGGCCTGTGGCGCGAGCCGGTCCAGGCGTACGGCCTGGAGGCCACGGCCAAGCTGGTCCGTGACGCGGGCCTGACGGTGACGACGCTGTGCAGGGGCGGCTTCTTCACGGCGCTCGACCCGCGGGAGCGGGCCGAGGCCCTGGCCGACAACCGCCGCGCGATCGACGAGGCGGCGGCGCTGGGCACGGACACCCTGGTCCTGGTCTCGGGCGGTCTCCCGGCGGGCTCCAAGGACCTGCACGGCGCCCGGGAACGCATCGCGGACGCGCTGGCGGAGCTCGGCCCCTACGCCGAGCGGCACGGCGTCCGCCTGGCCATCGAGCCGCTCCACCCGATGTACGCCTCCGACCGCTGCGTGGTGTCGACGCTGGCCCAGGCCCTGGACCTGGCCGAACGCTTCCCGGCCCACCAGGTCGGCGTCACCGTCGACACGTACCACATCTGGTGGGACGACACGGCGCCCGCGCAGATCGCCCGCGCGGGCGCGTGCGGCCGCATCCACACCTTCCAGCTCGCCGACTGGACGACTCCCCTCCCGCAGGGCGTCCTGACCGGCCGCGGCCAGATCGGCGACGGCGCGATCGACATGCGGGAGTGGCAGGGGTACGTCGAGGCGGCCGGGTACACCGGCGCCATCGAGGTGGAGCTGTTCAACGACGGCCTGTGGGCGCGGGACGGCCGCGAGGTACTGGCCGAGACGGCGGCGAGGTTCGTCGAGCACACCAGGTGATCCGCGCCGCTGACCCGCGCCCGCCCGCCAGCGGGGCGGGGCAGCGGCCGTGCCGGGCCGTGGGCCCCGCCTCGGCGCAGTGGCGTGCGCGGGCCGTGCCGACCGGCGCCTGTAGCCATCACGGTCCGGTCCATTCACTCAGATGCAGCGTCGATGTGCTTTCCTCGAAACGCCGCGGCGTCCGCGGCGCCCCTGCCGCTCCGGATGCACCCGTCCCCCGGGCGTGACACGCTTTTCCCAAGGACTCGGCCGGTCGTACCGCTCTCGCTTCCCCTCGCCCTGATTCGGAGAGCAGCCATGGCTGACTTCCTTGTGAACACCACCAAGTCCGGCGACCAGTTCCAGCCCGCCGTCGACGCCCTGTTCGGCACGCAGTTCCTGGAGCTGTGGTCGGACGAGAGCGACTTCGTCATCAAGGGGCAGTTCCTGGGGGACGACGGCGACAAGCTCGGGGACGAGTTCGCGGTCAGTTCGCAGCCCTCGGACGGGCCGGGGGTGCGGCCGGTGGCCGTCCGTGCTGTCCGCCGGGATCAGCTGCCAGTTCGCCGTATGGCTGGAGACCCCGTTCGGCACGCCCGGGCCCAGCCCCTCCGTGAAGCTCCAGCGGTTCACCGAGGGCCGGAAGTCCGGCCCGGAGACGCTCGTCACGGCGGACGCGGATCCGAAGGTCCGGCCCTGCCTCGCGTTCATGATCGACGGTGGTGTGCTGGTCACCTGGGCGAGCCTGCGGCCCGACCGGCGCATCCGCGCGCGGCGGTTCCACGCGGACGGCAGCGCGGCGACACCGGAGTTCACGGTCAGCACCACCGAGGGCTTCCACGAGAAGCCCGCCGCCTCGATCCTCACCAACGGCCACGTGGTGGTCGCCTGGTCGACGGACCCCTCGGCGATCGGCGGCGGCCGGCTCACCCTGCGCTTCTTCGACTTCGAGGGCAACCCGCTGGGCGGGGAGATCCAGCCCGATGTCGGGGGGTTCACGGGGGTCAACGCGATCACCCTGCTCGACAGCGGGCGCTTCGTCGTCGCGCACATCGAGGGCATCCAGCCCAGCGACCTGGGCAAACCGCAGACCACGATCGCGGCGAGCATCTTCCAGCCCGACGGCACCGAGACCTTCGACATCACGGCCGGCAGCCCCCGGGGCGTCACCCGGAGCTCCCCGTCCCTGTCCCGGCTGCCCAACGGGCGGTTCCTGATGGCCTGGGTCGAGGAGAGCGCGGACACGCACGACACCGTGCCGACGGTGATGGCCAAGGTCTGCTCGGAGAGCCAGGGTTCACTCGGCGACCCGGTGCGGGTCAGCACGGCGGACCCCGGGCGGCGGTCCCACACCTGCACCGCGACGGCCTTCGGCAACGGACCGGAGAGCGTGCTCATCACCTGGGACGACGACAGCCACCTGGACGGCGACACGGGCTTCGGCGTGCGGGCCCGCACCTTCCATGTCAGCCCGCCGGGGATGCTGGTCGAGGCGTCCTAGGCCGCGCGGAGCTCAGTTCGAGCGCGGCCGGCCGTCCCGGACCCAGGTCACCACGACCAGGGCAGCGGTGACGTACATCAGGACGCTGAAGGTGGCCACGGACTCGACGTACTGCTCGTATCCGTTTGCACGCAACTGAAGCGCAAGGGCACCGAGCACGGTCCCCAGCCCCGCGGTAGCCGCGGACATGGCGACGAACGGAGCCTTCGTCATGGGTACTTCCTCCACGTCACGAGACGACTGGTCGATCTCGAGACTACCTCGGCCGCGGCGTCATCGCCGTGTGCGGTAGCAAGCAAACTCCGTGCGGCGGGAGGCAGTTGGCCGGCCGGGCCACGACGCGGGGTCAGGGACGCCAGCCCCACCCCGCCCACCAGCAGCGCCGCCGCGCACCACCGCAGCGGGCTCACCGGCTCGCCCAGGAACAGGACGCCGACGACATGCCGAAGACCGGGACCAGGAGCGAGAACGGCGCCACCGTGGAGGCGGGGTGGTGGCGCAGGAGCAAGCCCCACGCGCCGAAGCCGAAGACCGTCGTGATCCAGGCGACGTAGAGGACCGTGCCCGCGCCCTGCCAGTCCAGGGCGCGCAAGGCCGCCAGGTCACGGGACGGGCCCTCCGTGAGGAGGGAGAGGGCCAGCAGGGGCAGGACCGGGACCGTGCTCACCCAGACCATGAAGTTCAGGGAGTCGGGGGGTGCCGCCCTGCGGGTGATGACGTTGGAGGCGCCCCAGCAGGCGGCCGCCGCGACGACCAGCGCGAAGGCTCCGAGCGGGCCCGAGGCGCCCTCGTCCACCGCCGCTACGGCGATCCCGGCCAGGGCCACCAGCATGCCCAGCAGCCGCATGCGGGAGGGGCGTTCGCCGAGGGCCAGGGCGGCGATGGCCGCTGTGAAGACGGCCTGTATCTGCAGGACCAGGGAGGACAGGCCCGCCGGCATGCCCGCGTCCATGCCGACGAAGAGCAGGCCGAACTTCGCCACTCCCAGGACCAGGCCGACCGCGACGATCCACTTCCACGCCACCTTCGGGCGGCCTACGAAGAACACCGCGGGCAGCGCCGCCACCAGGAAACGCAGGGCGGAGAAGAGCAGCGGCGGGAAGTGGTCCAGGCCGATCTCGATGACCGTGAAGTTGACGCCCCAGACGGCGGCGACCAGGACGGCGAGAGCGAGGTGTGAGGGGCGCATGCGATGAGCATCGCGCCCTGCGACCATGAAGCACCAGCGATGATTGCTGCAGCATTGGATGAAGCATCGCTAATGAAAGAAGGGGGAGTCGCATGCTCGACCTCCAGCGGTTGCGCGCCCTGCACGCCGTCTCCGTGCACGGCACCGTCGGCTCCGCCGCCCTCGCGCTCGGGTACACCCCCTCCGCGGTGTCCCAGCAGATCGCCAAGCTGGAGCGGGAGACGCGGACCGTTCTGCTGGAGCGGGAGGGGCGGGGCGTGCGGCTCACCGACGAGGCCCGGCAACTGGCCGCGACCGCCACGGAGTTGCTGGCCATCGTGGAGCGGGCGGAGACCGAGCTGGAGGAGCGGCGGGGCCTGCCGGCTGGGCGGCTGACCGTCGCCGCGTTCGCGTCGGCGGCGCGTGGGCTGATGCCGGCCGTGCTGGCCGAGCTGGGCCGCAGGCACCCGGCCCTGGACGCCCGGCTCACCGAGGTCGACCCGCACCTGTCGGTCGGCCTCGTGGCGAAGGGAGCCGTCGATCTCGCCGTCGCGCACGACTGGGACATCGCCCCGCTGCCCGCCCCGCCGGGCGTGGAACAGGCGGTCATCGGGGACGACCTGTGCGATCTGCTCGTGCCCGAGGGGCATCCCTTCGCCGGGCGCGCTGCCGTACGGCGGGAGGAGCTGGGCGGGGAGCGGTGGATCTGCCAGCCGCCGGGGCGGGTCTGCCACGACTGGCTGGTGCGGACGCTGCGCACGGCGGGGCACGAGCCGGACATCGTCCACCAGGCCGAGGAGAATCCGACGCTCGTCGCCCTCGTCGCGGCCGGGCTCGGTGTCGCGCTCATCCCACGGCTGGGCCGCGGGCCGCTGCCCGCCGGGGTGGTGGAGGTGCCGCTCGATCCCATGCCGGTGCGGCGGCTGTACGCGCTGTGGCGGAAGGGGGCGGCCCGGCGTCCGGCCATCGCGGAAACCGTGCGGGCACTCGGCGACCAGTGGCCGAAGGCGTCGGCTCACACGCCCCGTTGAACCACCCGTTCACCATGAGTACCGACTTCCGGAAATCGGGCCCGCGCCGGGAACCCGGTCCGGATCCGGGCCGTCCAATGCGCAGCCCGCCGGAGAGTCACCACGGTGCGGTGTCGGCCCTCGCTGCTGGCTGCGATCGCTGACCACCCTCTCCGCCGTACCGCGGCCGGCGGCATCGCCGCCATCGGCGCGTCCCCCTCCAACCGCGCCGGTGGCGGCCCCCGTGCGGTTACTGTGCCTTCCCTTGACTGGCAGAAACTTCCCGGTTATTGGTGGCCTCTTGGAAGTTTCCTTCAGTGGATCCGAGCGGATCACCTCCGGAAGGAGCGCACGTGCACGACACCGGCACGGGAAGCACGGGAAACACCGCACAGCCCTCCAGACGCACCGTCCTCGCCGCCACGGCCGGCGTCACCGACCGCCCTCGCGGCCGCCGCGGCCCTCGTACGCCGCCGACGCCCCGGACGACAGGCGACTGCGCGCCCTCATCTCCCGCATGACGCTTCAGGAGAAGGTCGGCCAGCTCTTCGTGATGCGGGTCTACGGCCACTCCGCCACCGCCCCCGACCAGGCCGACGTCGACGCCAACCTCAAGGAGATCGGGGTCCGCACGGCCGCCGAGCTGGTCGCGAAGTACCGGGTCGGCGGCATCATCTACTTCGCCTGGGCGCACAACACCCGCGAGCCGCACCAGATCGCCGACCTGTCCAACGGCATCCAGCGGGCCTCGCTGGGACTGCCGCGCGGGCTGCCCGTGCTCGTCTCCACCGACCAGGAGCACGGGATCGTGGCGCGGGTGGGCAGAGCCCGCGACGCTCTTCCCGGGGGCCATGGCCGTCGGTGCGGGCGGGTCGCGCTCCGACGCCCGCACGCTCGGCCGGATCGCGGGCGCCGAGCTGCGGGCGATGGGCATCCGGCAGGACTACTCCCCCGTGGCCGACGTGAACGTCAACCCGGCCAACCCGGTCATCGGCGTCCGGTCCTTCGGCGCCGACCCGCGGGCCGGTGGCCGCGCTGGTGGCCGCCGAGGTCGCCGGGTACCAGCGGCTCCGGGGTCGCCGCGACCGCCAAGCACTTCCCCGGGCACGGGGACACCGACGTCGACAGCCACACCGGCTTCCCCGCCATCACGCACAGCCGGGAGCAGTGGGAGAAGCTGGACGCACCGCCGTTCCGGGCGGCGATCGCCGCGGGCATCGACTCGATCATGACCGCCCATCTGATGGTCCCGGCCCTCGACGACTCCGGCGACCCGGCCACCCTCTCCCGCCCCATCCTCACCGGCATCCTGCGCGAGCGAACTCGGCTACGACGGGGTCGTGGTCACCGACTCCCTCGGCATGGAGGGCGTACGGAGCAAGTACGGCGACGACCGGGTGCCGGTGCTCGCGCTGAAGGCGGGCGTGGACCAGCTCCTCAACCCGCCGGATCTGGACCTCGCCTGGAACGCCGTCCTGACAGCCGTACACGAGGGTGAGCTGACCGAGGCGCGGCTCGACGAGTCGATCCTGCGGGTCCTGCGGCTGAAGGCGAAGCTCGGGCTGTTTCGTTCGCCGTACGTCAGCCAGGGCGGCGTCGACCGGACCGTCGGCATCCGCACGCACCTGGACGCGGCCGACCGGATCGCCGAGCGGACGACCACGCTGCTCGTCAACGAGGGGCGGCTGCTTCCGCTGTCCCGGCGCCGGTATCCCAAGGTGCTCGTGGTCGGAGCGCGATCCGGCCTCGCCGTCGGGGACGACAGGACCGCCCACGGGAGTACTCGCGGGCGCGCTGTCGGAACTGGGCTTCACCGCCACCGCCCTGTCGACCGGTACCGCCCCCTCCGCCGCCACGATCGCCCGGGCGGTCGCGGCCGCGCGGGACGCGGACGTGGTGGTGGCCGCCACGTACAACGTCACGGCGGGCAGCAGCCAGAAGACGCTGGTCGAGCAGCTCGTGGCGACCGGGAGGCCGGTCGTGGCGGTCGCGATCCGCAATCCGTACGACGTTGCCCGGTTGCCGTCCGTCCCGGCCTGCCTGGCCGCCTACTCCTGGACGGACGTCGAACTGCGGGCCGCCGCACGGGTGATCGCCGGGCGGGTGGAGCCGCGAGGGAAACTGCCGGTCGCCGTGCAGCGGGCGGATGATCCGGAGCAGGTGCTGTACCCGGTCGGGTACGGGCTGTCGTACTAGACGTACGCCACGGACCGGGCGCACCACCCCCAACGTGCGCAAACCGCCCCATGTGCCTGGCGTGCGCCCGTCGTGACGGGCCACGCTGGGCGAGGAACTCGGGGGTACGGCAATGCGCGAGAGAAGTTCGGCGGGGGTGGTGTGCGGGCTGCTGATCCTGGCCGGCGCGCTGCTGGCCGGCTGTCAGAGCCCGTCGGCGGGTGTGCTGGAGGACGGCCGGCTGGGCGAGCCGGCGACGGGGACGACCGCCGCGTCCGCACCGTCGTCGACCCGGCCGTCGGGGTACGGGGCGGTGTTCCTCGCGGTCGACGAGTGCAGTTCGTTCGGTACGACGAGCTTCACCGAGGTGCCGTGCGCCGGCGAGCGGGCGGCGGCGCGGGTCGTGGCGCGGCACGACGGCGCGGTGCGTGACGGGCCGCGCTGCCCGAAGACCACGGACTTCGTACTGCACATCAGTGAGCAGCGGCCCGCGTCCGACGAGGACGGCGACGGGGCGGTGCCGCAGGGGTACGCCTGTATGCGCAACCTCCAGCAGCCGCACCCCGGCGACCCGGGCGGCGGGGGCGGGCCCCGCACCATCGTCGGCGACTGTGTCTACAGCTCCGGCGACGGGCAGGTCCGCGAGACCGCCTGCGACGGGACGGGCAAGCACAAGCCGGAGCACCGGGTGGTCCGCGCGGTCGCCGAGCGTGCCGACTGCCCCGGCTCTACCACCCTGTACGTCCGGCTCGGCGGCGATCGGCCCGTGGGGTGCGCCCGGCCGCTGTGAGCGGCCGGGCGCGACAGCGACGTGCTTTACGGGCGCAGCGTCATCTCACGCTGCGTGTCCCGCTTGTCGAGCTTGGCGTCGTACTTCGCCAGCGGCTTGGCCGCCTGCGGGTCGGCCTGCACCGCGCTGGAGGCGACGCCGCCCCAGTCGAGGATGCGGGCGGTCGCGAGGGCCTTCTGGTCGGGCACGAGTCCCGCGACGTTGGCGCCGTGGTTCATGCCGGGAGCGGTCATGACGTAGGAGTCCTTCGCGCCCTTGCCGACACGGAACGGCTCGGCGCCCCACGGGTCGTTCTGGCCGTAGACGAAGAGCATCCGGCGGGCGTTGTGCCGGACCCAGGTGTCGACGTCCCGCATCGCCCCCGGCTGGAACTTCATGGGGATGTCACGCGGGACGAAGTTGCGGGGCGGCTGGTAGCCGTAGCGGACGTACTTCTTCTCGATGTGCGGGAAGTGGATCGTCGGCGCGCCGAGCTGCGTGCCGGCCTGGTAGTAGTACGGCGTGTAGGTCGTAAGGCCCTGGTCGGCGTAGGCGGAGAAGCCGGAGATCGTGTCGACGGAGGTCCAGATGTCGTCGTCGGTGGCCTTCTCGGCGTCGGCCGGGATCTGGTCGCAGTCCTTCAGCAGGCTGTACTGCCAAAAGCCCCACACGTAGTCCAGGACGGTCGCCTCGTAGGCCCTGTCCAGGCTGCCGATGGTCTCGAAGGTGAGGCCTTCCTCCTTCGCGTAGGCCGCGTACTTCTTCTCCAGCGGCTCGCGGCGCACGAGCGCCTCGCGCTGCACGGCGTTCAGCCGGTCGCGGCACTCCTCGGTGCCGACGCGCGCGAAGAAGCGGTCGTAGGCCGCGTCCTGGTTGTTCACGACGTCGTTGGGGGCGACGTAGGCGACCACGCCGTCCATGTCACGCGGGTAGAAGCGCTCGTAGTAGGTGGCGGTCATGCCGCCCTTCGAACCGCCCGTGGAGATCCAGTTCTTGGCGTAGACGCTCTTCAGGGCCTTGAAGACGCGGTGCTGGTCGCTGGCCGCCTGCCAGATGTCCAGCTTGGACCAGTCGGCCGGGTCGGGGCGGGACGGGGTGAAGAAGCGGTACTCCAGGGAGACCTGGTTGCCGTCCACGATCTGGGCGGGCTCGCTGCGGCGGGGCGTCGTGGAGACGTTGTAGCCGCTGGTGAAGAAGACCGTCGGGCGGGAGACGTCCTTGTGCAGCACGGTGATGCGCTGCTGGAACGTGCCCTTGGACGGCTTGCGGTGATCGACCGGCTGCGTGTAGTTCAGGACGAAGAAGCGGTAGCCGGTGTACGGCTTCTCCTCCACCAGGCTCATGCCCGGTATGGAGAGCAGCCTCTCCTTGATGTCAGTGGTGCTGTCGGTGCCGGTGGCCTTCGGCTCGGCGGCGGTGGCCGCTGACGCCGTGCCCAGTGTGCCTATGAGCACCGTGAGCGCCAGCAGCCATCTGAGCGCCTTGCGCATGCGCACTCCCCTGTGAGACAGATGTGCGCCGGAAGCTAGCGGATCAACTCACCGGAGCACCAGGGGACATAGGGAAAACCCTGTGCGCGGGCGGGGAATCAGCACAGGATCCAGCCGGAGTTGACCGACCCCTGGCCGACCCTGCCCTTGAGCCATACGCAGCGGCGCCCGGCGTGCACGGTGACCGGGCCGGCGAGGTACGCGTACCGGCCCTCGTCGACGACCGGCCGGTTGCCGCGCGCCTGCACGCTCACCGACATCTTGCGCTTCACGCCGGGCTTCTTGTTCACGGTCACGGCGCAGACGTAGCCGCCGCGCTTGTAGACGAGCACGACCCCGGTGGAGAACGGCAGGGTGCGGACCTTGCGGCCGGGACAGGGTGCGGCGGTGGCGGCCTGCGCCTCGCCCGGCGCCGCGACCGCGAGCAGGCCGGAGGCGGTCAGCACGGCCAGGCCGAGCGCGAGCCGCCGGCGTATCGCTCCACTGTCCACTGTCGTCCTCCCGTACCGCGTCGTGCGCGACCATCGGCGTATGGCTGTACGGACGCATGACGTATGTCGGACGGTTGCACGACCGTCAGGGGCACGCCGCGTGGACGCCGTCAGCGGGGCGCTCCGACCGGCTCCTCCGGCTCGGCGGCACCGATGAACGTCCGCCACAGCTCCGCGTACCGGCCGCCGCGCGCGAGCAGCTCCTCGTGGGTGCCGTCCTCGGCGACCCGGCCGTGGTCCATGACGACGACCCGGTCGGCGCGGGCGGCGGTGGTCAGGCGGTGGGCTACGACAAGGGTGGTGCGGCGGCCTGCCAGGCGGTCGGTGGCCTGGTTGACCTGGGCCTCCGTGGCCAGGTCCAGCGCGGCCGTCGCCTCGTCGAGCAGCAGGACGTCCGGGTCGACCAGCTCGGCGCGGGCCAGCGCGATCAGCTGGCGCTGCCCGGCGGACAGGTTGCGGCCGCGCTCGGCGACCTCGTGGAGGTAGCCGCCGTCCAGCGTGGCGATCATGTCGTGCGCGCCGACCGCGCGGGCCGCCGCCTCGACCTCGGCGTCGGTGGCGTCCGGGCGGCCGTAGGCGATGGCGTCGCGGACGGTGCCCTGGAAGAGGTACGCCTCCTGCGGGACGACGCCCAGACGATGCCGGTACGAGGTGAGGTCCAGGGACCGCAGATCGGTGCCGTCGACGGTGACCCGGCCGCCGGTGGGGTCGTAGAAGCGGGCCACGAGCTTGACGAGGGTCGACTTCCCGGCGCCGGTCTCGCCGACGAAGGCGACGGTCTGCCCGGCGGGGATGCGCAGGTCGACTCCGCCGAGAGCCTCTTCATCATCGCCGTAGGCGAAGTGCACGTCCTCGAAGGCGATCTCGCCGCGCAGGGACAGGACTTCGAGGGGTTCGTCGGCGGACTTCGTCGACGTCGGCTCCTGGAGCAGCTCCTGGATACGGCCCAGCGAGACGGTCGCCTGCTGGTAGCCGTCGAAGACCTGGGAGAGCTGCTGCACGGGCGCGAAGAACAGGTCGATGTAGAGCAGGTACGCCACCAGCGAACCGATGGCCAGCGTCCCGTCGTCGACCCGGGCGCCGCCCACGATCAGCACGGCCGCCGCGGCCACCGACGACAGGAACTGCACGAACGGGAAGTACACCGAGATCAGCCACTGGCCCCGGATGCGCGCCTCGCGGTAGTCGGTCACTGCGCCCTGCGAACCGCCGCCGGCCGTCCCGCTCGCGCCGGAACGCCTGCACGATCCGCAGCCCGGACACCGACTCCTGCAGGTCGGCGTTGACCACCGACACCCGCTCACGGGCCAGTTCGTACGCCTTCACACTCGCCCGGCGGAAGAAGAACGTGGCGATGATCAGCGGCGGCAGCGTCGCGAAGACGACCAGCGCGAGCTCCACGTCGATCACCAGCAGGGCGATCATGATGCCGAAGAAGGTGACGACCGAGACGAAGGCCGTGACCAGGCCCGTCTGGAGGAACGTCGACAGCGCGTCGACGTCGGTCGTCATCCGGGTCATGATCCGGCCGGTCAGCTCCCGCTCGTAGTAGTCGAGCCCGAGGCGCTGGAGCTGGGCGAAGATCTTCAGACGGAGCGAGTACAGGACCCGCTCCCCCGTCCGTCCGGTCATCCGGGTCTCGCCGATCTGGGCCGCCCACTGCACGACCACCGTGAGCAGCCCGAGCAGGGCGGCCGCCCAGACGGCGCCGAGCGCGGCCTGCGTGACGCCCGAGTCGATGCCGTGCCGGATCAGCACGGGCAGCAGCAGTCCCATGCCCGCGTCGGTGGCGACCAGGGCGAGGCTGACGAGCAGCGGCGTCCCGAAGCCGCGCAGCAGCCGGCGCAGCCCGTAGGACTCCTCCGGCTGGACGGCTCGCGACTCGTCGATGTCGGGGACGTCGGTGGCCGGGGGCAGCGCCTCGACCTGGGCGAGGAGCTCGGGGGTGGCGGGGCTCTCGGCGAGGGCCAGGTCCTTGCGCTCGCGGTCGCCGGTCCACAGCCGGGGTGTGACCCCGCGCTCGGCGTCGAACTCGGCGTCCAGCTCGTCCCGTACGGAGGTGTCCTCCTGGGGACAGGGCGGCTGGCTGTGGCCCGGGGAGACCGCGCCCAGTTCGTCGGGGTCGGTGAGCAGGCGCCGGTAGAGGGCGGAGCGCGCGCTGGAGCTCGTCGTGGGTGCCGATGTCCGCGAGGCGGCCGCCGTCCAGGACGGCGATGCGGTCGGCGAGGTTCAGGGTGGAGCGGCGGTGGGCGATCAGCAGGGTGGTGCGGCCCCGCATGACCCCCTTCAGGGCCTCGTGGATCTCGTGCTCGACCCGGGCGTCCACGGCGGAGGTGGCGTCGTCCAGGACCAGCAGGCGCGGGTCGCTGAGGATCGCGCGGGCGAGGGCGACGCGCTGGCGCTGGCCGCCGGAGAGGGTGAGGCCGTGCTCGCCGACCGTGGTGTCGTAGCCGTCGGGCAGCTCGGCGATGAACCGGTCCGCCTGGGCGGCTCGGGCGGCCTTCTCGATCTCCTCCTGGGTGGCGTCCGGGCGGCCGTAGGCGATGTTGTTGCGGACGGTGTCGGAGAAGAGGAACGAGTCCTCCGGGACCAGCCCGATCGCGGCCCTCAGCGAGTCGAAGGCTCAGCTCGCGCACGTCGTGGCCGCCGACGAGGACGGCACCGCGTGTGACGTCGTAGAAGCGCGGCAGCAGCAGGGAGACGGTGGACTTGCCGGAGCCGGAGGAGCCGACGACGGCGAGGGTCTCGCCGGGGCGGATCTCGAAGGAGAGCCCGTCGAGGACGGGGCGGTCGCTGTCATAGCCGAAGGACACGTCGTCGAACTCGACCGTCGCGGGGGCGTCGGCAGGGAGGTCCTTGGTGCCGTCCTGGAGCGAGGGCTCGGTGTCGATCAGCTCCAGGACGCGCTCGGTGCCGGCGCGGGCCTGCTGCCCGACGGTGAGGACCACGGCGAGCATGCGGACCGGGCCGACCAGCTGGGCGAGGTAGGTGGAGAAGGCGACGAACGTGCCGAGCGTGATGTGCCCGCGTACCGCCAGCCAGCCGCCGAGCGCCAGCATCGCGACCTGGCCGAGGGCGGGTACGGCCTGGAGGGCCGGGGTGTAGACCGAGTTCAGGCGGACGGTGCGCAGGCGGCCCGCGAAGAGCCTGCGGCCGACCTCCCTGAGCTTGCCGGTCTCCTGCTCCTCCTGTCCGAAGCCCTTCACCACGCGTACGCCGCTGACGGCGCCGTCGACCACGCCGGCGACGGCGGCGGCCTGGGCCTGGGCGTACCAGGTGGAGGGGTGCAGCCGGGTGCGGCTGCGCTTCGCGATGTAGCCGAGTGCGGGGGCGACGGCCAGGGCGACGAGGGTCAGCGGCCAGCGACAGCCAGGCCATGATCACCAGGGAGATCAGGAAGAGCAGGACGTTCCCGATGGTCATCGGGAGCATGAACAGCAGGCCCTGGATCAGCTGGAGGTCGCTGGTGGCCCGGCCGACGACCTGGCCGGTGGACAGCTCGTCCTGGCGGCGGCCGTCGAGCCGGGTGATCGTGCCGTACATCTCCGTCCGCAGGTCGTGCTGGACGTCGAGGGCGAGGCGGCCGCCGTAGTAGCGGCGGATGTAGGTGAGGACGTAGACGACGAGGGCGGCGGCGATGAGGAGGCCGGCCCAGGTGGTCATGTCCCTGGTGTGGTCGCTGATGACGTCGTCGATGATCACCTTGGTGATCAGGGGGACGAGTGCCATGACGGCCATGCCCGCCAGGGAGGAGCCGAGGGCGAGTACGACGTCCTTCGGGTGGCGCCATGCGTAGGCCCACAGTCGTCGTGCCCATCCCCGTTTCGGTGTCACACCGGTGCCTTCCAGTCGTCCTGAGCTGCCGGAAGGCACCAACGCGTTCGGGGGCGGATTTCATCCCGCCACGCGCCCTCAGGAGAGAGGCGTGATCCTTACCCGCAAGTAATAGAAGCGGGTCGTCTGGGTCGGGTTCTGGTTGTCGTCGCTGGCCAGGAGGACCTTCAGGGCGTTCTTCGTCCGGCCCGTGATCGTCATGGCCTCGATGTTGTCGAGGAGGGGGTTCGGCTGGGGCTGCTTGGCCGTCGCTCCCAGGGTCGGGCAGGTCGCGAGGTCGGTGAGCAGGGTCTTCCGCAGCGCGTGGCCGGGGTCGGCCAGATAGAGGCGGACCGTGTTGCCCAACGAGCGGTCGGACAGCGCGGCGAGTGAGCCGTCGCTGTCCACGGCGAGCGCGGAGATGTTGCCGACGAAGGTGTCCTCGTACGTCGTCTTGTCGAGCGCGTCGAAGAAGCGGTCGATGGAGACGGACGGCGAGCAGGCGTGCGAGGCAGGCGATGTCCGCGCCTGGGCGGGTCCGGCGGCGGTCAGGCAGGTGGCCGCCGTCAAGCCTGCGGTGAGGAGGGCGAGGCGGGTTCTCAGGGGCATGGGCGTCACGTAGGACGGGCCGGTGACGCCGGGTAGGACGCGTGGTGAAGGGTCAGCTCGCCGCGAGGTCCTTGTGGATGACCTTGGCCACGGCCTGGATGGTCGCGATGCCGTAGTTCATCGTGCTGTTGCCGTGGCTGAGCACGGTGATCACGTAGTCGTGGCCGCCGCCCTTGAACGCGCCGACGCTGTGCACCCGCCAGCCGTTCGTGGAGCGTTGCAGCCAGCCGTTCTTGACCGCCACGGTGACACCGGAGGGCACTCCGTACGGCGTGCCCCAGCGCTGGGACGAGACGACCTGGCCCATCAACTTCAGGATGTAGGCACGGGAGTTGTCGCTCAGGACCGCGTTCTTGGCGGTGACGAGCTTCAGCAGCTTCTGCTCGTCGGTGACGGTGATCTGGGTCAGGCCCCAGTAGCCGTTGGCGCCGGGCTTGGTCTGGGTCATGCCGGCGGCCTTGAGGAAGTTCTTGATCTTCGTCGTGCCGAGCTGCTTCCACAGGGTGGAGGTCGCCGCGTTGTCCGACTTGGTGATCATGGCCTTGGCGAGGGAGTTCTCGCGGTCGGTGAGATACCGGTTCGTCTTCTTCGCGTCCCACAGCAGGGTGGCGAGAACGGTCACCTTGACGACGCTGGCCGAGTCGTAGGCGGAACTCGCGCGCAGCGTGCAGGTGGTGTTGGTACTGCGGTCGTAGAGGCCGACGGCGACGGTGCCCTTGCGGGTGGCCAGCGCGGCGGTGATGTCCTTCTTCAGCTTGGCGGCGAGGCCGGCCTTGGCCGACGTGCAGGTCACGGCCGGAGTGGCAGCGGCGGCGGGCGTGGCGGCGGCGACGAGCGGCACGAGCACACCCGTACCCACGGCTGCCGCCAGCACTCTCGCGCGGCGGGATATCCCAGAAGTCATGCACCCTTGACTCGCGGAGGCGGGACAAGGGTTGTAGGCGTTGGTGAAGACTTGTTCGAGTCGTTACCGGGGGCGGTGCGGTTTCAAAGGCGGCGGCCAGCTTCGGCACAGCGGCCACCAATCAAGGCTGTCCACCATGCTCGGGTGACATCTGCCACCGAACCCCAGCTCCGCGCCGCCGAGCCCGCCGCGCCCCCGCCCCGGGACACCGCCGCTCCGCGCTGGTCGCTCCCCGCGCTGCTCGTGATCCTCGCCCTGGCCGCGGTCCTCTACTCCTGGAACCTGTCCGGGTCGAGCCTCAACAGCTTCTACAGCGCGGCCGTGCTGAGCGGCACACAGAGCTGGAAGGCCTGGTTCTTCGGCTCGTTGGACGCCGGGAACTTCCTCACCGTCGACAAGCCGCCGCTCGCGCTGATGGTCATGGGCCTGTCGAGCCGCGTCTTCGGGTACGGCACCTGGCAGATGATGGCGCCGATGATCGTGGCGGCGCTGGCCACGATCTGGATCCTGCACTCCTGCGTGAAGCGGGTGTTCGGGCACGCCGCGGCCGCCGTCGCCGCCCTCGTCCTGGCCCTCACCCCCATCACGGTCGCCATCAACCGGGACAACAACCCCGACACGCTGCTGGTGTTCCTGATGGTCTGCGGCGCGGCACTCGCCCTGCGCGCGACGCGCAACGGCCGGCTGCTGCCGCTGCTCGGCTCGGCGGCCTGCTTCGGACTCGCCTTCAACGCCAAGATGCTCCAGGGGTACATCGCGCTGCCCGCCGTCTTCGTGGTCTATCTGTACGCGGCCAAGCCGGCGCTGGTGAAGCGGATCGTGAACCTGGTGGCCGCGGGTGTGGTGCTGGCGGTCGTCCAGCTTCTGGTGGGCGGCGGCCGTGTCGCTGGTGCCGGCCTCCGAGCGGCCGTACATCGGCGGTTCGACGGACGGCACCGCCTGGAACCTGATCATGGGCTACAACGGCCTCGGCCGGATCCTCGGCGGCGAGGGCAACAGCGGTGGCGGCGGGGGCGGAGGCGGCGGTTTCTCCGGCAGCGCGGGCCTCGGCCGGATGTTCAACGACATCCTCGGCGGCCAGATCTCCTGGCTGATCCCCTTTTCGGTCCTCGCGCTCGTCGGCGGCCTGGTGCTGTGCGGCCGGGCCCCGCGTACGGATCTCACCCGGGCCGCGCTCGTGCTGTGGGGCGGCTGGACGGCCCTGCACTACCTGACCTTCGCCCTGGCCGAGGGCACGATGCACCCGTACTACACGACCGCGCTCGCCCCGGGCATCGCGGCGCTGTGCGGAGGCGGCGGCGTGCTGCTGCTGCGGGCCTTGCGGGCCGACCGGCGGTGGGCCTGGGTGCTGCCGCTCGGGCTGGGCGTCACGGCCGTCTGGGCCGCGGTGCTGCTGCGGCGGGCCTCCGGCTGGAACACCTGGCTGTGGCCGGCGATCGCGGTCGTCATGACCCTGGCCGTCGTGGGCCTGCTCGTCTTCCGCTCCGCCCGTTCGGGCAACCGGCTCCGGCTGCTGGCGGTGTCGGTGACGGCCGCGATCGTCGCGGCGGTGGCCGGACCGGCCGCCTACGCCTGGTCGGTGCCGTCCGGTTCGGGCGGCGGGGGCATGGGCGGTACGAACCCGACGGCGGGGCCGTCGACGGGCGGTGGCTTCGGGGGGCCCGGGGGCGGGGGCGGTGGCGGTGGCGGCCGGGGGTTCCCGGGCGGTTCCGGTGAGGGCAGGCCGGGGGACGGCGCACAGCAGGACGGGAACGCGCAGGCGGGTGGCGGCAACGCCCAGGCCGGTGGCGGCACCCCCGGTGGTGGGACGCCGTCCGGCGGGCAGGACGGGCAGGCCCCCGGCGGCAGCGGCACTACGGGCGGTCAGCCCGGCGGCAGCGGCACTACGGGCGGCCAGCGCGGCGGCCTGGGCGGCGGCCCCGGCGGTGGCGGCATGGGCGGCGGCGCGAGCAGTGAGCTCATCTCGTACCTGAAGAAGCACCAGGACGGTGCCAAGTGGCTGCTGGCGGTGTCCAGTTCGCAGGGCGCCGCGCAGCTCATCGTGAGCAGCGGGGAGCCCGTCATCTCCATGTGGGGCTGGTCCGGCTCCGACAAGGCGATGACACTGGCCAAGCTCAAGGAGCTGGTGAAGAACGGCGAACTGCACTACATCCAGCTCGGCGGCGATGGGGGTGCCCCCGCGCGAGCGAATTCGAGCGTGGGGGAGGGCGGCGGCCCAGGCGGGGGCAGCAGCGTCGGCTCCGAGGTGACGGCGTGGGTGCAGAAGCACGGCGCGGCCGTGAAGGAGAGCGAGTACGGCAAGACCGCGAACTCCACCTCCGGCTCCAACTCCTCGTCGCAGTCGAACCAGTCGAACCAGTCTGCGATCTACCGCCTGGACCCGTCCGACGTCAGCTGAACCCCACGCGGCTCCGGACGAACGGCCCCCGACCCTCGGTCAGGGGCCGTTCCCGCGTCCCCGATCATGGACACCGATGTCCGGCGAACGGGTGAAGGGAAACGCAGGCGTGGGCTATTGCCTGGAGATGAGCACCGGCGACATGCGGGCGGTGGTGCGGCTGCTCACCTCGGTGGAGCGGACCGAGCAGCAGGAGGGCACGCTCGCCCGGGTGCGCACGGAGTGCGAGCGGACCGACGCCCGGTTCCAGGAGCAGGGCATCGACCTCGACGTCTCCATCGCCCAGGCCCTGGACGAGCTGGTCGAGGGCACCCCGGGCAGCGACCTCTGCCCCTCGTACAGCTACGCCTTCTACCAGGTCGTCGCGGCGCACTTCTCCGACCCGACCGACCTCGGCGACTGGCGGCGGCCAACGTGGTTCTACGCCATGGACGACGAACTGGCCCGGCACGGCGTACCGTCCGGCCTGCTCCCCGGCACGTTCCTGTTCAGCGGTCCGCCGCTGCGCCTGCCCCACCCCGGCGACGCGGTGCCCGCCATCGGGACCCTGCCGGCCCAGCGGGCCGCCGCCCTCGCCGACGCCTACGAGTCCGTGCTCGGCCGTCTCGATCCCGAATACCGTGACGCGGCCCGCCGGTTCGCCGAGGTCATGCGGTTCGAGGCGGAGGAGTGGGAGAGTTCGCGGAAGCTCGGGATGAATGCGGACACGCTGCTCTTCTGGTTCCACTGACCTCTGCTTGAACTCTTGACGTGGTCCTTCCCGCCGGGATACTTGCGGTCGACAGCGCGCCAACTGCCGTGTCAGTGACGAGGGATTCGCCGAATTCGCTTTGATACCGACAGTGACTGCGCATGTCCGAGATCCCGAACGCCGTACGAAGTATCGCCCCATTCGGCACGGCCACCCCCACAGGAGGATCCGCAATGAGCCCAAGCAAGGTGTCCCGCAAGGCGGTCATAGCCGCCCTGGCCGCCGCACTGCTGGCCGGTCCCGGCGTCGCCCAGGCCGCCACCCCGCAGAGCGCGTCCGCCTCCGCCCCGGCCCGCGACCGCGCCGCGGCGGCCACCATCACCTGGTCCCTCGTGCGCGCGAGCAACCCCACCGAGGACCAGCGCTCGGCCTACGACCTGATCACCAAGGCCATGAACGCGGCCGTGGCCCGCTACAACAACCTCAGCGACCTGGGCAAGACCCTCACCGTCCGCTACGAGCCGGGCGTCCCCACCGCCGACGGCAACATCAACGGGACCATCCGCTTCGGCAGCAACCGCAGCTACATGAACGAGCGGACGGCCCTGCACGAGACCGCCCACACCCTCGGCGTGGGCACCAGCTCGGGCTGGTCCCGCCTCGGCGGCAGCGGCACCTGGACCGGCGGACAGGCCACCGCGCTCGTCAAGCAGTACGACGGCTCCGGGGCGAAGATCTCCACGGGAGGCGGCCACTTCTGGCCCTACGGCCTGAACTACGACAACGAGTGGTCAAGCACGGCGGCCGACCGCCACGTCCACATCGTCGCCGCGATGGTCCGCGACGGCCTCTGAACCTGTTCGAGCCCGGCATCCCAGGGCTGTCGCTGCGGGTGCCGGGTACCCGGTTCAGGTACGAGCCGAGGTGTGGACGACAGACGGGAGGCCGGGGCAGTGGCGGTGAAAGCGATGGGGTGGGCGCACTCGTTCCCCATGTCCGAGGGAGTGCGCGCCGGGCGGCAGTGGACACGCGCGCGTCTCGAGTCCCTGCCCTGGACCGCTGCCGAGCCGGACACGGTGGACGCCATCGTGCTGGCCGTGTCCGAGCTCATCACCAATGCGCACATCCACGCGCACAGCGACGCGCACCTGGTCCTCACGTGGGACGGTGACTGCCTCCATGTAAGCGTCCACGACGAGAACCCGGCACTGCCGCGCCGGCGTGAAGCAGAGCCCGGGGATGTCTCCGGCCGGGGCGTGGCCATCGTGCGGAAGCTCGCCGATGAGTGGGGAATGAGGTGCCAGCGGCACGGCAAGACGGTGACAGCCTGCTTCCGCCCCGCCGGTGCCGGCACCGATTCCGGCACCCGCACCGGTGAATGAGTGTCAGTCGGTCCCCGGGTGCTTGCCGGGCCCGTCGGCGCCGGGGGACAGCGGAGTGGGTGACAGCGTGGTGTCCTCCTCGCCGGGCTCCAGGAGGGTGTCGGCGGCACCGACGATGAGGGGGTCGGGTGTACCGACCGCCGCACGGTCCTTGCTGGCGTAGTCGATGCGCGACAGCAGACTGCGCATGGTCTCCAGCCGGGCGCGCCGCTTGTCGTTGCTCTTGACCACGGTCCAGGGGGCATGTGCGGTGTCCGTGGCGCGGAACATGTCGACCTTCGCCTCGGTGTAGTCGTCCCAGAGGTCCAGCGAGGCCAGGTCGGTGGGGGAGAGCTTCCACTGGCGCACCGGGTCGACCTGCCGGATCGCGAAGCGCGTGCGCTGCTCGGCGCGGGAGACGGAGAACCAGAACTTCACCAGCAGGATGCCGTCGTCGACCAGCATCCGCTCGAAGGCCGGGCACTGGTCGAGGAACAGCTCGTAGGCGTCCTTTGAGCAGAATCCCATCACGCGCTCCACGCCCGCCCGGTTGTACCAGGACCGGTCGAAGAGGACGATCTCCCCGGCGCGTCGGCAGCTGCGCGATGTACCGCTGGAAGTACCACTGGCCCGTCTCGCGTTCGGTGGGCTTGTCCAGGGCGACCACGCGTGCGCCGCGCGGGTTGAGCCGCTCGGTGAACCGCTGGATCGTGCCGCCCTTGCCCGCCGCGTCACGCCCCTCGCACACGACGACCAGGCGTGCGCCGGTGTCCTTGACCCAGCGCTGGAGCTTGAGCAGCTCGATCTGCAGGACCCGCTTGGTCCGCTCGTACTCCTTGCGGCCCACCTTGCGGTCGTACGGATGGTTCTCCCGCCACGTCCGGATGGGACGCCCGTCCGCGTCCAGCACGATCGGCCGCTCTCGCCGGCTGTCGTCCACGGTCAGCCCGTCCAGCAGCCTGTCCGCGTCCTCGGCGTTCTCGGCGTTCTCGGCGTTCTCGGCGTTCATCACCGCGCTCCCCGCTCGGCCCGCACCGTTGGTCAGAAGGGCATGCGGCCTCGGGTGCGGCGACCTGCGGAACCGCTGCGGCTCACCGCCCGCGAGCTGGTGTGGAACGGCTTGCTGAAGAGCCGGCCCAGAACGCCGGGCGCCTTGCCGCCGGCCCGCGCCGGCCCCGAGCGTACGTTGCGTGCCGCGTTCGGGATGGCGGGAGAGACGGGGGACGAGGAACGCCAGGACGGCCAGGACCACACACACGCCGATGACGACGGCGACTACCATGATCGACTCCCTTCGCTGGTGGACTGCTCCACGAGTGCCCCGCCTTCTCCCACCCATGTGAGGAGCGAGAGAACACGACCCGGCCGGTCCGGCCGCCGCTCAGCCCAGATGCGTCGGCGCGAACATCCGCAGCACGGCCGGGAGGACGACCACGCGCGGGCCTGGCGCGGCGAGCGCGGCGGCCAGGTCCTGCTCCAGGTTCTCCGGGCTCGTACGGACCCCGGGAACGCCGAAGGAATCCGCCAGCGCCACGTAGTCGGGCCGGGTCAGTTCCGTCGCGGTCGCCTCGCCGAACGCGTCGTTCATGTACTCGCGCAGGATGCCGTAGCCGCCGTCGTCGACGATCAGCCAGGTGACGTTCAGGTCGTACTGGCGGGCCGTCGCCAGCTCGGCGATCGAGTACAGGGCGCCGCCGTCGCCGGAGACCGCGAGGACCGGCCGGGTCGGGTCGGCCGCCGCGGCGC
This sequence comes from uncultured Actinomycetota bacterium, assembly GCA_963798065.1. GTDB lineage: Bacteria > Actinomycetota > Actinomycetes > Streptomycetales > Streptomycetaceae > Streptomyces. The sequence goes on from CAWCSC010000008.1 coordinate 92,447, forward strand.
CGAGTGCCGCCGGGAAGGCGTAGCCGAGGCCGCCCGCGCCCTGCGCGGAGTGCATGTGGTTGGGGCCCTTGGCGTCGAAGGCCGACCAGGCCCAGTACGCGAGGATCGTCATGTCCCAGAAGGACGGGGAGCCGGCGGGCAGGGCCCTGCGCACGGACGCCAGCACCTCCTGCTCCAGGGTGAGTTCCTGGGCCGCGATGCGCTCGGCGACCTTCCCGAGCACCTCACGTACGCGCTCCGGGGCCCCCGGGTCCCGTCGTTGCGACACCGTCTCCAGCAGCGCCTGCAACGCCAGCCGCGCGTCCGCGTGGACCGAACGAGCCCCGACCCGCCCGTGGGGGACCGTTTTGATACGTCAACTTGCGTAGAACACGACCGACTTGCCGGCTTCCGTCACCTGATTGCCATGTCAGATTTATTTACACGGCTGCATGTCCATGTCACTCTCCCGATTGCCGCCTCCGATCAACCCGCGTAGATGGGACCCCCACATGCTGGCGACAACACGGATACGCCGATGGAAGCCGGTGGCGCTGGCCACCGCCGCCGCCCTGGCCGGCCTCACCGCGTCCACCCTGACCGCTACCCCGGCCGCGGCCACGGCGGCCGCGTACGACACGACGTACTACAAGAACGCGGTTGGCAAGACGGGCGCCGCCTCAAGTCCGCGCTGCACACCATCATCAGCAGCCAGACCAAGCTCTCGTACGACGCGGTCTGGGACGCCCTGAAGGTCACCGACCAGGACCCGGCCAACAGCGACAACGTGATCCTGCTGTACAGCGGCGTCTCGCGCAGCAAGACCCGCAACGGCGGCGACGTCGGCGACTGGAACCGCGAGCACGTCTGGGCCAAGTCCCACGGCGACTTCGGCACGGCGACCGGCCCCGGCACCGACCTGCACCACCTGCGCCCGAGGACGTCGCAGGTCAACAGCATCCGCGGCAACAAGGACTTCGACAACGGCGGCAGCGCGGTCAGCGGCGCGCGCGGCAGCCTCACCGACTCCGACTCCTTCGAGCCGCGCGACGCGGTCAAGGGCGACGTCGCCCGCATGATCCTGTACATGGCCGTGCGCTACGAGGGCGGCGACGGCTTCGCCGACCTGGAGCCCAACGACAAGGTCAACAACGGCAGCGACCCGTACATCGGCAAGCTGTCGGTGCTGCAAGCAGTGGAACGACGCAGGACCCGCCGGACGCCTTCGAGGAGCAGCCGCAACCAGGTCATCTACGACAGTACCAGCACAACCGCAACCCGTTCATCGACCACCCGGAGTGGGTCGAGGCGATCTGGTAGCGATTACTCTCGACTGAACTCCCTTCTTCATAAAGGGAGTTCAGTCCGGCCTACCGAACATCGCCCATCCACATCCGGCGGCCCAGCTCGTCGAGCTCGGCCCGCCGTTCCTCGTACTCGGGCAGCCGGTCCGCAGCAGCCGCCAGAAGTTCTCCCGGTGGCCGGACACCTGGACATGTGCCAGTTCGTGGGCGACGACGTAGTCGACCAGGTGCATGGGCAGCTGGAAGAGCGGCCACCCAAGGCTCATCAGCCCCTGGTCGCCCGGCCACCGCCTGCGCGGCCGGTACAACCCCAGCGGTCTCCGAGGTCACGCACATCCAGTTCCGGCTCGGCCACCCCCATCCGGGCCGCCCATGGCTGAAGCCGGTGTCAGCCGTCCAGGCCGGCCGGCCCGGCAGTACCAGTCGACCAGCGCCGCCCGACCCCGACCTGCGGCTCCGCGGCCAGCTCCCGGCTCATGACGAGCCGCCCGGCGACCAGCCGGACCCTCCCCTCGGCGGGCCCGTCCTCGCCGGACCGCCAGCCGGTACGTCCGCCCCAGGTAGCGGAAGACCTCTCCGTCGGCAGCTGCTTCGACGGGGCTGAGCGGGCGTGTGCGCTCCCGCTCACCGGCGCTTGTCCACCAGCCAGCCCGGTGCGCGCGGACGAAATCCTCCGCCTCGGCCGCCGGGCGCCCGGCTCGGGCATGTGCAGGGTGAGGGTCCGGCATCGGTCTCCACGGTCAGTGCGAACCGCTTCCGGCGGGCGCTGGCACGCACCCGCAGAGACAGCCCGTCGACCGTGAGGACGGGCTCTCGGGGAGCCTCCGGGAGTACGGAAACACAGTCCTCGGCGCGTGCGGTCACCCGCCTATTCTCCCCTCGGTCCCTGCTCGACGGAACTGCGCAGGTTGTCCGCGCGAAGGACGCGAGTCGCTCGCCGATGTTCTCCAGCGCCGCCCAGTCCGCCGCCGACGGGCTGGACACCGCCGCTGAGCAGGACTTCCTGGATGCTCCGGCCAGCGTGCTGATGTCCTGGTGCTGCCCCTGGTAGGACGCCTTGGCCATGCTCTGCGTGGCCACGTCGCACACCTGCCCGCGAGCCGCGCTGACGTCTCCGCTGCTAGCGAGCCGACTCCCGGGTGTGTCCTCCAGGAGCTGATCCACCAGCCGGTACGCCCGCTGTTCGAGCGGCTGAGTCCGGCGAGCTCCGGGTACTCCTCCTGCTCCTGCCTGGCCTCCTCGATCAGCGTGCCGAACTCCTCGATCTGCTCCTCGAAGCGGCCCGGGCATCGTCGCGCAGGATCTCCTCCAGGCGCTCGGAGAGCCGCTCGTACTTCTCGGGGTCCTCCCGCTTGGTCCGCTCCTCCAGGTGGAAGCGGAGCGCGTGGCCCATCTCGGCGGCGGCCTCCGCGGCGGCAGCGCCGCACGGCGTCGTCGAAGGTGAGGCGCGGTGAGCGAGACCGGCGGGATGACCTGCTCGATCTCCGGCCCCTCCAGGTGGTCGGCGATCATCGCCCGGACCTTGCGCCCGTACCGGCGCAGGGTGAACGTGCCGCCCTCGTGCGTCCCGGCACAGCCGGCGCACCCGCTTCTGGAGCAGGCTCCAGCGCCGGGCGTCTGCCACGTAGTCCAGGCCTCCTCGTGCGGCAGTACGCGTTCGAGTGTGGCGAGGAACTCGTGCAGCACCTCGTCGAAGTCGAACCGCAGGTCCTCGTCTTCAGGGCGAGCGCGGCGGGCCCCAGCTTGGCGAGCTGGTCGAGCTCGCGCGTCGTGATGCCGTTGCGCCGCAGGAAGTCGCGGACCCCTGGGCGGCGGGCCCGAGCCTGTCGACCTCCTCGGAGAGCTCGCGCATGGTGTCGTGACGTCGGCGTCCCGGTACCCGGCCAGTGCGCTGGAGAGGTGCTCGAAGACGCCGTAGTAGTCGACGACGTAACCGACCTCCTTGCCCGGCAGGTGCGGTTGACCCGGGCGACGGCCTGGAGCAGTTCGGCGTCGCGGATCGGCCGGTCCAGGTAGAGCACCTGCTCGCGCGGGGCGTCGAAGCCCGTGAGCAGCATGGACTTCACGATCAGGAAGGCGACGGGGCTGTCGGGGTGCACGGGGTCGGGCACCGAGGTGGCGCGCGGCGGCGGTTCGCTGCTCCCGGCTCCTGGGACCAGGGGTGTTCATACCGCCGGCGGCATCGGTCGGAGGGGCTGGGGCTGCGGTGGGTTGAAGGGGGTCGCCGCGACCCACTCCGGCTCGGGCGCCAGCATGCGGGAACGCCTTCTGGAAGCGCTCGATGTACGCCTTCTGCCGCCGGGGTCGGTCCAGTCCCTCCATTCCCTCGCTTGCGGCCGAGCCCGGGGAAATGACGGGCACGAAGTCGATCCGCCGCAGCAGCGCGCGGAACTGGTAAGCCTGGTGGAGATAGCGCTGATCGACGGGCAGCTTCTCCAGCGGTGTCCCCGCCACCGACTCCGGGTCGAACTCGGCGAGTTCGCGCCAGCAGTGCGTCGCGGGCCATGCGCAGCGCGTGGTGATACTCCACGGCCGCCTTCCGGCTGACGGCCGCGACCTGTGCCTTGAAGCCACCGCCGGGCAAGCACCCTGGTCACCCAGTGCTCCAGCATGTCCTCGGCCTTGGCCTCGGATCATCGGACTGCGACTCGGCGACGTCCCGCTCGGTGGGCGACTGCTGAGGAGCGCGGCCTGCTTCTCGCGGCGGTGCGGCCGCGGACAGGTCGTCGAAGCTCCGGTCGAGGACCTCCTTGTCACGGACCTTGCCCTCCCCGGTCCGCCCCTCGTAGCGGATGCGGACGACGACACCGTCGTGCTCGGCGTCCTCCATCCGGTACTCGTCGAGGAAGCCCCGCGGCGAGTCGCCCCGCCCGAAGATCCGGCGCGTGTCCTCCTCGCGCCCGGTGATGATCGGCGTACCCGTGAACCCGATCTTGGCGGCGTTGGGGATCGCCTTGCGCAGGGCGGCGTGCAGGACGCTGGTGTGGGAGCGGTGTGCCTCGTCGACGAGGACGAGGATGTCCGGCGAGGTGTTGCACTCGGGGAAGTCCGGTACGGGGCCGGGGCGCTTCGGCCTCCTCGCTCCGGCCCGTTGGCTCCCGTCTTCCCGTCAGATCCCGGTCGTCCCCGCTGCCCTCCGCGTCCCCGGCGAAGGTGAAGCCGGTCCCGTACTTCTGGATCATCGCCGAAGACGACGCGCCGCCCGCCGTCGCGCAGCAGCCCTTCCATCTGCGTCCGGGTCTTCGCCGTCTCGACGTCGGACTCGCTGAGTTTCAGCGTCCGTGAGAGCTGGTCTGCAACTGGGTGCGGTCGGTGACCACGACGACCATGAACTCGCTGAGCCGGGGGTGCAGATGGACTCGCCGCACCAGGAACGTCATGGTCAGCGACTTGCCGGAGCCCTGCGTGTGCCAGATGACACCGCCGCGCTCGTCCTCGGTGTCACGCCCGGCACGGGCCCGCCCGGTGAGCAGTCTGCGTACGGCCTTCTCTGCGGCCCGGTACTGCTGGTGCCGGGCGACGGCCTTCACGGTCCGTACGGCCCCGCCGTCCGCATCCGACTCGACGGCCATCGGGATCACGTAGTGCCGTACGACGTTGAGCAGGGCGGCCGGCCGCAGGACCACACCGACGAGCTTCTGCTGCTCGCCGAGCGGCGGGGGCGCGGCCGGGTCGGCGCCGTCCGCGAGCAGGCCGGCGGTACGCAGCTCCCGCCGCAGCGTGCTCTCCTCCTCCGGCTCGACGCTGCGCCACGGGTGGAAGTGCTCGGGCTCGGAGGTGACGGTACCCAGGTGGGCGGTCTCGCCGGTCGCGGCGACGAGGAGCTGCACGGTCCGGAACAGTTCCGGCACACCGGCGGGGACCGGGGTACCGGTGGCGTCGAGGTCCAGAACGGGGTGCCCGGCGTAGTGCCGCAGATCGAGCACGGCACTGCGGACGGGCTCGGCGAGGTCGGGGCTCTTGCACTCGACGGCGACGAGCGGGATGCCGTTCACGAACAGGACGAGGTCGAGTATCGGACAGCTCGCCGGAGCGGCTGCGCACGCGGAGCTGGTCGACGACGGTGAAGGTGTTGCGCGTGACGAGGTCCGGATGCCACTCGATGTACTGCACGGTGGCGGACGGGCCGCCGTGCGCGGCGGAGGGCGACGGAAGCGTCCAGCCGTGGAGCAGCATGTCGGTGGCGGCGAGGTTCGCCTGCACGACGCCCTTGCCGAGGGAGAGGGAGGCGAGTTCGCTGACCGCCCGCCGGATGTCGTCCTCGCCCATCCAGGGCTGACCGTCACTGCCCCGGAGGTTGATCCGCCTCAGCGCCGGCCCGAGCTGGTCGACGAGCAGGGGCACCGCCGCGTCGAGCGTGTCCAGCTCCACGCCCGGCACGTGCGTCCACCCCATGGCCTCCAACTGCGCGACTAACGGCCGCTCCACCTCGTCCCGCTCGACGTGCACCACCACAGCCCCGCGCCTCTCCGTACGTCCCGCCGTTCCCCGGAGATCCATTCTGCGCCCAGGGGGCGGGGTGAGGGGAAGAGATCCGGGCGGAGGACATGGCTGAGCGCGCGGACGTACGAGGGCTTTGTGCCGGTACGTCCGCACGCTCGGCGCGGAGCGGGTGGGTCAGGCGCCGGGCGCCTCCTCCGGGATGCGGCTCGGCCTCGTCGTCGTGGGGCACGGCGAGGCGCGCGCCTCTGCTGCGGGCGATGCGGTGCACGTCGTGGAGCGCTTCGGTCAAGCGGGCGGCGAGGAAACGGAGTTGAGGCGCGGTGGCCTTGTCGTCACCCAGGAGATCGACGGCGTGGCCGAGAAGGTCGTCGGCCATGCCGAGCTGGACGGCCTTCGATGTCGTCGGCGAGGCGGGAGAGACGGCCGGTGCCGGTGTCGTCGGTGACGAGGTAGCAGGGGTTGCCGTCGAGGTTGGACCAGGGGAGGAGGCGGGGGCGGGTGGCTGTCGTGGCGGCGACGTCATGGCTCTCGTAGATCATGCGGCGGCCACCTCGTCGCCCCGGACTCGACGCGAGCCGACGTCGACACCGTGGATGCGCCGTGGCCCTACGTCGATGCCGTGCACGGCGAGCCAGAGAGTCCGGCGACGGGCGCGCTGCTGCCTGGCCTGCACGCGTTGTTCGTGGGCGAGGAGGTAGGGGCGGACGAGCCGGGAGTCCTCGCCGCGGAGGAGGGCCTCGTGCGGGGAGGGGCGGCGGCCGGGTGCGACGGGGGCGGCCGGCACGGGGGTGGGCCGCGACCCTCCCCCGGCGCGGTGCCGGTTCCGGTGGCGGTGGCGCCCGGAGGCGGGCCACAGGAGCCGGAGCAGCGGCTCGAGGAGGCGGGCGATACGGTGCAACACGTCTTCAACTCCAGTGAGGTTGAGGGCCATGCCCCCGGGCCGTCGGTAGCGGTCGCGGGGGTCCTTGCTTTCGGCCGAGATCACTCGGCGCCTGTGCAAGAGGTAACCGCTCGGACACCCTCCGCAGGTACCGTTGGAAGACGGTGGGACCGTGAACACCGTGAACGCCGTCGTTGAACACCATGCAAGCCGTCTGGAGTTGAGGACATGGCACGGAAGCGCACCCCCAACCGCGCCCTGGACAACCTTCTTGACCAGGCACGATGGACCAGGACCCAGCTCGCGCAGCAGGTGAACCGCCTCGGCCCCCAGGCAGGACTCGACCTTACGTACGACCGCACCGCAGTCGCGCACTGGATCGCAGGGGTCCAGCCAAAACCTCAGGTCAGGACGCTGATCGTCGAGGCCCTCTCGGCACGGCTGGGACGCCCCGTCACCCACGCGGAAGCCGGACTGAAGCCTGCACCGTCACCCATGGGCTCCCAAAGCGCTGACACTGTCAAGGAGTTGATCGACCTCGGAAGGGCAACCATGGATCCATCCCGCCGCAGCGTGCTGGCTGCCACGGTTTTCTCTGCCGCACTGTCGGTTCCGGCGTTCACCCTCCCAGCACGAGCGGCGGACGACTCGGTGACTCCTGGGAAGAAGACCGTCCGTCTCGGTGCTTCACAGGTGCAGTCGATCCGCACCATGACCGATCGAATCGCGGACATCCTCGACGAGCTCGGTGCCGGGCACGCGATGCCTATGGCGTCCGCGTTCCTCGTCAACACCGTCGGCCCCTGGCTCCAGGCTCAGGCCACGGAACCTGTCCGCAAGGACATGCTGGCCGCCGCGTCCGACCTCACGTACCTGACCGGCTGGATGGCCATGTACGAGAAGGCCCACGGCCTCGGGCAGCGCTACTACGTCCAAGCTCTCGGCCTGGCGCGCGAGGCGGAGGACCACGTCACCTACTGCCGGACCCTACGTGGCATGTCCCTCCAGGCCTCCAACCTGGGGTACGGCGCCAAGGCCCTGGAACTCGCGGACTCCGCAGCAGAGGCAGCCCCCTCTGCGGGCCCGCGTCTCGTGGCGTTCCTACGCGGTCAGCAGGCGCATTCCGCGTCCATGGTGGGCCTGAAGCAACAAGCCCACGCACGTCTGAAGGAGGCGGAAGACGCACTGTCGAAGGCGGACAATCGCAGAGACGCGATCGGCGGCTACGACCAGACGGCCTATCTCTTCCACGTCTCCCACGTGCTGTACGAGGAGAAGGATTTCGCAGGCTCGATCAAGGCCCTGAAACAGTCGATCCGCCTCCAGCCGAAACAGGAACGCCAAGGCCGCGTACACGCCTACGCGCTCCTCGCGCAACGTCAGCTACGCGTCGGCCACTTGGACGCAGCCTGCGAGAGCTGGTCACGGTTCCTGGACGAGTACGAACACGTCTCGTCCAACCGCGGTGACGACCATTTCCGGACGCTGAGTACGGAACTACGCCGACACCCAACTGCCGTGCCTGTGCGGGAGCTTGAGCTTCGCGCGCGGGGCGTGGCTGCGGCCAAGGCGGCGTGAGGCTCGCAGAACTCGTCGAGAAGGTCGGCACATTTCACGGGCGATAGTGCCGGCTCGCCCACAGCGAGGCCCTGATGTTTCTTCGTTCAAGCCGCCACAGCAGTTGCCGCAACCCGTCCGGACAGCAGGTCATCCGTAAGCCCCTGCTTGAGGCTACGGAGCTTGGCCAACTCGCCCTTCATCGCGGCAACTTGGTCTCGATAAGTCTCCCATAGACTCACCAGAGCAGCCTGAGCGCTACGGGAGACATCGGGTACGGTCAAAGGTCGCAGATCTTGAAGGTTGATATTCCGCTGAGCGCTCTGAGGCGCCTTCGCTTCCAGATCGCTCTTCACCCGATGCAAGCAGAGTTCGAGAAAACGAGGATCAACACCATCGTTGGCCACCACGCCCACAACGCTGTCAGGAAAACACATGGGCAGCCCCAAAAGGGCCGTTTCTCCAATGGTTGCCGCAATGGTCACAACAATCGTCCCTGCTGGAAAGAATCTACTCACTGCCAGTCCAGCGTCATTCAGGTGCTGAGAAGCACGCCAAATCACGCCACGCCGAGCCGAGGACACGTCACCAGTCTGGATGAAACCATACGCACCCCCGAAATAGGTGGGATCATTTCGCGGCCTTGCCGAGAATTTTCCTCGCTTAACTGAGGCGACATCAGCGAGTGTCAGCAGGTCGGATTCGGAATATAGACTATCGAGCCGCCTCTGGACCACTCTCGCACCAATGAGTTCCAGCTTTCGAATCTCGTCCTCTATCCCTCTCTCCAGTTCCGTGAGGCTGCCGATCACATCAACGATCCGTCGCTGCTCGGAAACCGGAACATCAGGCACAGGGAGTTGACGGATCGTCTCTCCCGAGATCTTCACCATGCTCTCCGAAGTGCCCTGTGCCATAGCCATAAGGCGACGCCTCGTTCGCGGCGAACGAAGCACCAGCTCCAGGAACTCGACCGAGTATCGCCCTGAGGGACGAACTCGCATCATCAGATCGGGATAGATGCAGGGAGTTCCAATCTCTCGATAGATCCCCACCATCCCCACCAACGTTCGCGTGTTCGCACGGCTTACCAGCAGATCGCCATCTCTCAGAGCCGCAGGATGCATCGCCGACACCGATTCAGGGGCGTTCTTCAACTGGTCAGGGTTGAAGCCATCGGACGATAGGCACCCGAGGCCCAACATCTGAACTCCGGTCCATGTTTGGCTCTCTGTCGGAGAAAAGCCATTGCGAATCGGCTCAGCAAGGACGTCGGAGAGCTTCAACTCCGCCCAAACTTCACCTGGCATAACCCAACTCCTTCAGGAACCCGTCCAGCTTCGCCGCCGCAGCTTCCCGCCCCGCCCGAATCTCCCTCAACGAAACCGCGTACTTCTGCTCCCACGTCTCATAAGACGCCGCCAACTCCCGCTGCCACCGCACCACATGCCCGTCCAGCTTCGCCGCCAGGTCGTCCCGCAGCAGGTCGAGCACCACCCGGCGCTCCCCCTCCGCGTCCAGCTCCGCCCGCGCCCGGAACAGCCGCGGCGGCTCCTCCCCCAGCATCGGCGGATCGCTCGGGTACGGATACCGGTGGAAGTCCGCCTCAAGGCGCTTGATGTCCGCACCCGCCTTCGTGCGCGCCTTCTTCACCTTCGCAAGCTCAGCCGTGAGCCGCCAACTCCTCCGCGCTCAGGGCGACTTCCTCCGAGTCGGCCTCACCGTCGACCGGGTCACCGTCGGCCTCCGGCTCCTCCCCGCCCCCGGAAAGCCGCGCGCTCAGCTCCTTAACCGCGCGTCCAGCTCCGCCTTGCGCGCGTCCGCCTCCGCCAGCTCCTCCAGGAAGTCGCGGCGCAATGGCGGCGACCACCTTGTGGTCGTACGCCTGACGCCGCTCCGCCGCCGTCCGCGTGCGCAGCTTCTTCGTCCGCGGGTCCTGTTCGGGCGCGAGCAGCGTCTCGACGTTCTCGACCCAGCCGTCCACGACCCCCCCGAACCCGTTCTCCGACAGCGCGAGCAGGTCGTACTTGGCGTCGTACCACCAGCCCGCGACCGCCCCCGCCAGCGCGTACCGGTCCAGCAGGCCCGACCCGGCCCAGCCGTTCCACGAACGACTCCATCAACTGCCCCCGCACCGCCATCAACGCGGCCTTGCGCTCCGAGGCCGTCGGACGAAGCCAGCGCTTCGGAGTGGCCGCCACCGCCTCCAACCGCCGGGCCTCCGTCCTCCCACCACTTGCCGAACGCCGCCCGCAGCGCCTCCTCCCGCGGCCGGGCCAGCTCGCCCAGCCGGGCCGCGTCCGGGCGCCGCCGCCTCGGCCCGGAAGTCGACGTACGCCGGGTCCGCCGGCTCCCGCTCCGCGAACAGATCGGTCACCCCGATCCCGTACGCGTCGAGCAGCGGCTTCTTCGCCTCGATCTCCGCGCGCGGCACCCCGCCCACCAGGTGCGCCCGCACGTCCTGCGGCTCGGGCGGCGGCGTGTTGTCGACGTACCGGCGGATGTTGAGGTTGTCGTCGTTGTCGGCGAGTTCCTCGCGGCTCACGACCCGCGAGAAGCCGGGTACCTCCTCGTACGCGTGGAACGTCGAGACGATCTTCTCGGCGTGCTCGGGGAGCAGCACGTTCTGTGCCCGCTCCGCGTGGAACTCGCGGTCGGCGTTGATGAACAGCACCTTGCCCTCCCGCGCCGGGTCCTTCCGGCCCGGCGGGCGGAGCACCAGGATGCAGGCCGGGATGCCGGTGCCGTAGAAGAGGTTCGGGGCGAGGCCGATGACCGCCTCGATCGGCGTCTTCTCCAGCAGCTCCGTACGGATCGCCTGCTCGCCGCCGCCACGGAACAGCACGCCGTGCGGCATGACCGTGATGACCATGCCGCCGCGGAGCCCTCCCGCTTGGCCTCCCACAGCATGTGCTGGAGGAACATCAGGTCGGCCTTGCCGCGCTCGCTCGTCGCCCCGTACGCGGCGCGCTCGGCCGGGTGCGCCAGATCCGCGAGGGCGTAGTCCATGGAGAACGGCGGATTGCTGAGGACCCCGTCGAACGGTCCGCGTCCGAGCGCGGGACGTGCGCCGGCTGGCGAGAGGTGTCGCCGGTGGCTCAGGTCGAAGCGGCGTACCCCGTGGAGGACCATGTTCATCGTCGACATGATCCAGGAGCCGCTGTTGGCGTCCTGTCCGGCGAAGAACATCGTCGAGGTGTCGCCGCCGTGCTCCTCCACGTACTCCTTGGCGTGGATGAGCATGCCGCCCGAGCCGACGCACGGGTCGTAGATCCGCATGCCCGGTGGGGGCGAGGAGTTCGACCATCATGCGGACCACGGCGCGCGGGGTGTAGAACTCGCCGCCCTTGCGTGCCGGCCGAGTCCGCGAACTCCTTGATCAGGTACTCGTACGCGGCACCGATCAGGTCGGGGAACTCGAAGTCGTCCGTGCGCAGCCGGATCCGCCCGAAGTGCGCGATGAGCAGCTTCAGGCGCTGGTCGGCGAGCTTGGCCGCGCCGGACGCGGCGCCGCGAGCCGCCGATGCGGTTGAAGTCGAGGTGGTCGAAGAGGCCCTTGAGCTTGCTGTTCTGCCCTTCCAGCGCTTGGAGGGCGGGCCGCAGGCGCTCCTCGTTGATGTTGTGGGTGGCCGCCGGAGATCCTTGCCCACCGAGCCTCCTCCGGCACGAACAGCACGTCGCGCTCGCGGTAGGGGCCCGCTGCTCCAGGTAGCCGTCCAGCGTCCTCGCCGCCGAGCTTCAGCTCCTCGGCCGCGTACTGCCTGATCTGCTCCCGGGCCGCCTCGAACTCGTCGTTGGCCCGCTTCAGGAAGAGCAGCCCGAAGATGTAGTCCTTGTACTCGGAGGCGTCCATCGTGCCGCGCAGAATGTCCGCGGCGGCCCACAGATGCCGTTCCAGCTGGGCGAGCGTCAGCTTGGCCACGTACGACTCCCTACGACCCGACCTGTGATGACGGAGAGACCTTATGGCCGCGTCGGGGCTCATACCGAAATCAGCGCGCTGATCATGGCCGAGAGCACGTCAGTAGCGATGTCGATGTGCAGCGCCTTCTCCACGAACTCGTGCACGTCCGTGTAAGGGTCCCTGTCCGCACTTGCCCACATGCGCCGCGTGCTGGCCGTTCATCCGCTCGGCGTTCTTCGCGCTGTCTTGTAGCGCCCTAGGAATCTGGTGCGGCAGGACCGACTTGGGGTCTCGGCGTCCTGGGAGCCCCGCTGGAACGGGAGCCGGTCCGGCCGCCCCTTCGCACACCCCGGCGAAGTGCCGCTGACCGGCTTGTGGTGCGCGAGGCGCCACACCTCGAAGCACGGGTGCGAGAAGGCGACGCCGTATGCCCGCCTCGTCCGCCTCGCTTCAGGCGTCGCGAAGACGTCGTGTTGTCGTGGTCGAAGAGGCACCAGACCTGCGGCAGGAACTTCTCCTCCAGCTTGGCCCGCTTCGCCTTGCGGTCCTCTTCGCGCTTCAGCCGACCGCCTGCTCCACGAGGTCGAGCGGTTTGCGCTCGCTGTCGGCCCTGCGGTTGGCGATGTGCATCTCCACCGGTACCTCGTCGGCAGTGGGACGCCCTGGTCCTTGAGGATGTCGAGGTACGCGGGCTCGGTCACCTTGCCCTCGGTGAAGAATGTAAGACCTGGCGCTTGCGCTGTCCGCCCCGCCGGGCCGGACGCCCCACGAGTCCCTGCCCCTCTGCGCCCGCCCCATCAGTCGCGCCCCGCCCCGTCCGCTCGCTCGCCGTCTCGTCGTACGTGCCGGCCTCCGTGCCACCAGCAGCCGCCGCGCGATCTGCCCCTCCAGGAGGGACGGAACCCCGCCGAAGGCGCCCGCCAGATAGGACTGCATGAGGTCCTCGTCCTCGCCCGGGTCCGCATCGGTGAGCGGATACAGCTCGGTCGCCCCGTCCTTGTCCTTCTCCGTCAGCCACACCTGCGCCGGGTCGAGGAGCCGCTCGCCGCTCGGGGTGGTGAGCACCGTCGCGTCGTGCGAGGTGAAGACCAGCTGGGCGCCCTTGGGGTTCGCGTGCGGGTCGTGGAAGAGCCGGACGACCTCGGCGGCGAAGCGGGGGTGCAGGCTGGCGTCGAGTTCGTCGACGAGGAGTACCGCGCCCTCGTCGAGGGCGAGGAGCAGCGGGCCCAGGAGGGCGAACCAGGACCGGGTGCCGTAGGACTCCTCCTGCCAGTCGAAGGCCACGTCCCCGGCGGCCGAGCGGTGGGTCAGCTTCACCGTGTCCCGCCCCGGGCCCTCCTGGACGACCGTCGCTCCGGTGATGCCGAGGTCGGCAACCCTCAGCAGCTCCTGGATCCTGGCGGCCCTCGGACCGGACAGTTCCTTCGTGGTGTACGCGCGCGCGCTCGTCCCGCTCGACCTCCGGACTGATCATCCAGAAGTTGCGGCGGAACCAGTGGAACAGCGGGGAGAGCTGCGGGTGGTTGTCCGTGCCGGCCGTGGAGAGCAGCAGGGCGTTCGGCCGCGTGCGCCGTACGAGCTGGGCCCGGTCCTTGACCCGGCCGCCGGGCCACTTGAAGACCTCCGGCCGGGAAGCGTCGCGGTCGAGCCATTCCTGGCGGTGACCGCGCGGGTAGCTGTGCAGCCATTCGGCCTCGACGCGGGTGGCGCCGAGCTCGAAGCCGTACGTCCAGCGGACCTCGTCGATGACGACGTCGACCTCGAAGAAGGAGGGTTCGCTCCCGCTCTTGGGGTCCAGGGAGAAGACCTGGCGCGGGATGCCGTCGTAAGAGGCCCAGCGCGCGTAGGAGTTGAGGACCGCGTTGCGCATGTCCGTCATCGCGGTCAGCACGTTCGACTTACCGGAGGCGTTGGCTCCGAAAATGCCGATCAGCGGGAGTACGGAGACGGACCCGCCGCCCGCGAGACTCCACCGGATTCGCCGACCCACCCTGTTCGTCGCCGGGCGCGACAAAGGACAGCTCCTGCTCGTCTCGCAGGGACCGTACGTTCGCGACGCGGAACCGCAGCAGCACACTGTCCTCCTCTCCGGGCTCAGAGTAATGGCCGCATCTGACATCGGCCCGGCCGGGACGCCGCGACCTCACGGAACATATCCCGTGAAGGTCGTCGCGCCCAGCCGATCGGGTGATCAGTCCGAGCCCAGATGCGTCGGCGCGAACATCCGCAGCACGGCCGGGAGGACGACCACGCGACGGGCCCGGCGCGGCGAGCGCCTTCGGCGAGGTCCTGCTCCAGGTTCTCCGGGGTCGTACGGACCCCGGGGACGCCGAAGGACTCCGCCAGCGCCACGTAGTCCGGCCGGGTCAGTTCCGTCGCGGTCGCCTCGCCGAACGCGTCGTTCATGTACTCGCGCAGGATGCCGTAGCCGCCGTCGTCGACGATCAGCCAGGTGACGTTCAGGTCGTACTGGCGGGCCGTCGCCAGCTCGGCGATCGAGTACAGGGCGCCGCCGTCGCCGGAGACCGCGAGGACCGGCCGGGTCGGGTCGGCCGCCGCGGCGCCGAGTGCCGCCGGGAAGGCGTAGCCGAGGCCGCCCGCGCCCTGGGCGGAGTGCATGTGGTTGGGGCCCTTGGCGTCGAAGGCCGACCAGGCCCAGTACGCGAGGATCGTCATGTCCCAGAAGGACGGGGAGCCGGCGGGCAGGGCCCTGCGGACGGACGCCAGCACCTCCTGCTCCAGGGTGAGTTCCTGGGCCGCGATGCGCTCGGCGACCTTCCCGAGCACCTCACGTACGCGCTCCGGGGCCGCCGGGTCCCGTCGTTGCCGACACCGTCTCCAGCAGCGCCTGCAACGCGAGGCGCGCGTCCGCGTGGATGCCCAGCGCCGGGTGGTTGGACTCCAGCTTGCCGAGGTCGGCCTCGATCTGGACGACCCGGCCGCGCGGCTTGAACGTGTGGTAGTTCGAGGAGAGTTCACCGAGTCCCGAGCCGACCACCAGGAGGACGTCCGCGTCCTCCAGGAAGTCCGTGGTGTGCCGGTCCTCGATCCAGGACTGGAGCGACAGCGGGTGCGTCCAGGGGAACGCGCCCTTGCCGCCGGGGGTCGTGACGACCGGCGCCTGGAGCCGCTCCGCCAGCTGCCGCAGCTTGCCCGAGGCGTCCGCCCGTACCACTCCCCCGCCCGCGATGATCGCCGGACGGGCCGCCTTGGACAGCAGGTCGGCGGCCACGGCGGTCAGTTCGGGGCGCGGCGGCAGCTCCTCGGGGAAGGCGTCGCCGCCGGTCACCACCGGGATCGCCGTCTCGGCGAGCAGCACGTCCTGCGGGATCTCCACCCACACCGGGCCGTGCGGGGCGGTCAGCGCCGACGTCCAGGCCGCCTCGATCGCGGACGGGATCTGGGACTGGGTGCGGACGGTGTGGACCGACTTGACCACGCCCCGGAACGAGGCGGCCTGGTCCGGGAGTTCGTGGAGGTAGCCGTGCCGGCCGCCGCCGAGGCCCGCCGTGGGGATCTGGCTGCTGATCGCCAGCACGGGCGCGGAGGCCGGCCGCCGCCTCCTGGAGCGCGGCCAGGGAGGTCAGGGCGCCCGGGCCCGTCGACAGCAGCAGCGGCGCGGCCTCGCCCGTGATCCGGCCGTAGGCGTCCGCCGCGAACCCGGCGTTGTTCTCCACCCGCAGGCCGATGTACCGCAGGTCCGAGCGGCGCAGCGCGTCGAACATGCCGAGCGCGTGCTGGCCGGGCAGCCCGAAGACGGTCGTCGCGCCGAGCCCGGCCAGCGTCTCCACGACCAGGTCTCCGCCGTTGCGGCCGGGCGGAGGGTTCAGGGCAGCCTCCGTCTGCGCCGGCGTCGGGCGGAGTACCAGGTCGTGGTCGTGAGTCACTTCGCGCGGGCCTCGGCAATCTGGCGGGACATGATCGTGGTCAGTTCGTACGCCGTGTGGGACGCGGCCACCGACGTGATCTCGGCGTGGTCGTACGCGGGGGCCACCTCGACGACGTCCGCGGAGACCAGGTTGCAGGACGCCAGCCCGCGCAGGATCTCCAGCAGCTCGCGCGAGGTCATGCCGCCGGCCTCGGGCGTGCCGGTGCCGGGCGCGTGGGCCGGGTCGAGGCAGTCGATGTCGATGGAGATGTACAGCGGCCGGTCGCCGATGCGCTGGCGCAGCTGGTCGGCGACCTCGTCGGCACCGCGCCGGTAGACGTCGGCCGAGGTGACGATGCCGAAGCCCATCTTCTCGTCGTCGGTCAGGTCCTGCTTGCCGTAGAGCGGGCCGCGGGTGCCGACGTGGGACAGGGCGGAGGTGTCGAGGATGCCCTCCTCCACCGCGCGCCGGAAGGGGGTGCCGTGCGTGTACTCGGCGCCGAAGTACGTGTCCCAGGTGTCGAGGTGGGCGTCGAAGTGCAGCAGGGCGACCGGGCCGTGCTTCTTCGCCACCGAGCGCAGCAGGGGCAGCGCGATGGTGTGGTCGCCGCCGAGGGTCATCAGACGGGCGCCGATGCCGAGCAGGTCGTCGGCGGCCGCCTCGACGGTCTCGACGGCCTCGTTGATGTTGAACGGGTTCACGGCTATGTCGCCGCCGTCCGCCACCTGCGCGAGAGCGAAGGGCGAGGCGTCCTGCGCCGGGTTGTACGGGCGCAGCAGCCGGGATGCCTCCCGGATCGCGTTGCCGCCGAAGCGGGCGCCCGGCCGGTACGAGACACCCGAGTCGAAGGGCACGCCCACCACGGCGACATCGGCCCGTCCGTCGACCTCGTCCAGCCGGGGCAGCCGGGCGAAGGTCGCGGGACCCGCGTACCGCGGGACGCGGGAGGAGTCGACGGGCCCGCGGGGAGTCTCGTTACCGCTCATGGAGAAATGCCTTCTTTCCTACGCTTCATCGCGTATGTACTGCTTGCCTTACGACTTTACTGGGGAGCTGGGACCGGCTCGGACGCGAGTTCGGGTGACCGCCCCGCGAGCCGCTCGCGCCAGGCGGCGAGGACGGCGGCGTCGGTGGCGGGGGTGGCCAGGGAGACGACCAGATAGGCGGCGAGCGAGGCGAGCAGCCCGTAGTAGACGGGCTCGTTGGCGAGGATGCCGTACGTCGTCATCAGCACGATGACCGCGAGTCCGCCGACCACGACGGAGGCGAGGGCGCCGTGGACCGTGCCCCGCTTCCACACCAGCCCGCCGAGGATCGGCACGAGCAGACCGCCGACGAGGAGGTTGTACGCGACGGTCAGCGCCTCCACCACGTTGTCGATCGCGATGGCCGTGCCGATGACCGCGAGGCCCATGATCAGGATGAAGACGCGGTTGCCCTTCACCTCGTCACGGTCGTCGGCGTTCTCGACGTGTTCGGCCGGCGCCTTGACGATGCCCCGCAGCCGGGACCAGATGTCGTTGTTGGCGACGGTGGCGCAGGCGATCAGCGCGCCGGAGGACGTCGACATCACGGCGGCCAGGGCGGCGGCCAGCACCAATCCCCTCACTCCGACGGGCAGTTCGTCCTTCACGATGGTCGCGAAGGCGTCGTCCGGGCTGCCGAGCTTCGGGTACAGCACCTTGGCGGCGGTACCGATGACGGCTCCGGCGAGGGCGTAGGCGAGACAGTAGGTACCGGCGACGGTGCCGCCCCACTTGGCGGTCGTGTCGCTGCGGGCGGTGAAGACGCGCTGCCAGATGTCCTGCCCGATGAGCATGCCGAACGTGTAGATCAGCACGTAGGTGAAGATCGTCTCGCCGCCGATGCCCAGCGGGTCGAAGTACGAGGTGGGCAGCTCGGCCTTCATCGCGGTGAAGCCGCCCGCCTTCACGACGGCGATGGGCAGCAGCAGGATCAGCACGCCGATGGTCTTCACGACGAACTGCACCATGTCGGTCAGGGTGATCGACCACATCCCGCCGAGGGTGGAGTACGCGACGACGATCGAGCCGCCGAGGACGATCGCGAGCGTGCGGTTCATGTCGAACAGGACGTCGAAGATCGTGGCGTACGCGATGGTCGACGTGACCGCGAGCATGAGGGTGTACGCCCACATGACGACACCGGAGATGACTCCGGCCCGGCCGCCGTAGCGCAGGTCGAGCATCTCGGAGACGGTGTAGACCTTCAGCCGGGCGATGCGGGCGGAGAAGAAGACGGACAGGGCGAGCAGGCCGAGGCCGATGGTGAAGACCATCCAGGCGCCGGACAGGCCGTACTGGTAGCCGAGCCCCACACCGCCGATGGTGGAGGCGCCGCCGAGGACGATCGCCGCCATGGTGCCGGAGTACATGGCCGGGCCGAGCCGGCGGCCCGCGACCAGGAACTCGCTCTTGGACCGGGCGCGGCGCATGCCCCACCAGCCCATGGCCAGCATGCCGGCCAGGTAGACGACGATCACGGCGTAGTCGACGGCCATGGGGCCTCCTTCGCGCCCGCACGGGGCGCGGGGCTCGGTCGCGGGGGACGACGTTGACGAGCACTGACCCTAGGTGGCCGGAAAGCGACTGCGAAGTGTACGTTTCATCCATTCGAGCGGCATCGGATGGAGGGAACGCACACCATGCCGGACCCCGCTGTCCCGCCCACCCCACCGGTCCCGCTGACCGCCCTGCTGGCCCGCGAGGACCTGGCACTGCGGCAGATCGCCGGGCCGGACGACCCCGGCATCGTGGTCCACTGGGCGCACACCTCGGAGATGGCCGACCCCTATCCGTATCTGCTGGGCGGGGAACTGCTGCTCACGGCCGGCGTGCACATCCCGGAGGCCGCGGGCTCGGGGACCTACTTCGACGACTACGTGTCCCGGATCGTGGCGGCGGGCGGCGCGGCCCTCGGCTTCGGGTTGGCGCCGGTGCACGACACGGTGCCGAGAGCCCTGGTCGCGGCCTGCGACTCGCACGGCCTGCCGCTGCTGGAGGTGCCGCCGCGGACCACCTTCTCGGGCGTGGCCCGCGCGGTCTGGCAGCTGATGGCCCAGGCCCGCCTGGCCGAACTCCGCCGCGTCACGGAGGCCCAGCAGAGCCTCGCCTCCGCCGCCTCCCGCCCCGACCCGGTCCCGTCGGTCCTCCGCCAGCTCGCCCAGCGGCTGGGCGGCTGGGCGGTGCTGTACGGGCCGGAGGGGGCGGAGATCGCGGGGCGCCGGGCGGGAAGCCCGGGTGAGGGAAGTGGGTCGGCGCTGGCGGGCTGGCGGGGGTGGTCCGGCCGGCCGGGCGGGGGGCCTGGAGGGCCGCCCCGCCCCCGCCTCCGCCACCGACACCGTCGCCGGCACCCACCTCGCCGCCTACGCCCTCGGCGCCGGGCACGGCTTCGTGCTCGGGGTCGCCGCCCCGCATCGCGCCCCCGGGGACCACACCGTCGCCTCCGTCGCGGCCGTGCTGCTCTCCCTGCTCACCGGCGAGCAGCAGAGCGGCACCGGTGCCGCCCGTTCCTCGGCGCTGGTGCGGCTGCTGCTGGGCGCGCCGCCCGAGGAGGTCGCACCGCTGCTCGGCGGTGAGCGGTGGGTCGTCGTGCACGCCCGGCCGGACGGTGAGGGCGCTGCGGACGCCGTCGCGGCCTCCGCGCTGGGCGCCGCGCTCGGTTCCGCGCTGGTCGACCCGGCGGGGGACGTCGTACGGGTCCTGGTCCCGGCCGACCGGGCGCCGGACGCCGCTGCCCGGCTGGACCCTGGGCATCAGCGCCGCCGTCGCGCCCGCAGGACTGGCCGGCCGCCGACACCCAGGCGGCCCGCGCCCTGGCCCGGGCCCGAGCCACCCGCACGCCGCTGCTCCGGCACGGCCCGCGCCCCGCCCTCGCCGACCTGGTCCCGGCCGGACGAGGCGGCGGCCCACGCCCGCGCCCTGCTCGCGCCCGTCACGGCCCGCCCCGCGCTCACCGAGACCCTGCGCACCTGGCTCTCCCTGCACGGCAGCTGGGACCGCACGGCCGTCGCCCTGTCCGTGCACCGCAACACGGTGCGCCAGCGCATCGCCCGCTGCGCGGCACTGCTGGAGACGGACCTGGACGACCCGGACGTACGCATGGAACTCTGGTTCGCGCTGCGGCACATCTGAGTACGTCAGCGGGTTCGCTCTGAGTACGTGACCCACATCCCAGCGTGCGATACGCCGGGACGCCCACAGGCGGCTGCCTCACAATGGGTGTCATGCCGATACCCGGGACACCCAGCCGCGCCGAACTCGTCGACCACCTCGTCAGGACCCGTATCGCGGGCGACGTCGCCACGCCCCGCGAGAACAACCTCTCCCACTACCGCAAGCTGGCGAACGGCGACCGCCACTACTGGCTCGGGCCTGGAGCTCGGCGACCGCTGGAGCGACGAGCAGGACGTGCTCGCGGTGATGGCGGAGCGGGTCGGCGTGAACGACGACCCGGAGCACCGGTACGGCCAGGACACCATCGACCCGGAGCTGACGGTCGCCGCGCTGGAGCGGATGGCGGGCCGGCTGCGCAAGGCGGCGGACGACGGGCAGCGGGTCCTGTTCGCCACGGGCCACCCCGGCGGCCTGCTCGACGTGCACCGCGCGACCGCCGCCGCTCTGCGCGCGGCCGGCTGCGAGATCGTCGTCATCCCGGAGGGGCTGACGACGGAGGAGGGCTACGTCATGCAGTTCGCGGACGTGGCGGTCCTGGAGCACGGCGCCACCCTGTGGCACACCCACTCGGGCGAACCGATGAAGGCCATCCTGACGGGCCTGGAGCGCGAGGGCCGCCCGCTGCCCGACCTGGTCGTCGCCGACCACGGCTGGGCGGGCTACGCGGGACAGCACGGCGTCGACTCCGTCGGCTACGCGGACTGCAACGACCCGGCGCTCTTCCTCGCCGAGGCCGAGGGCACCGTGCAGGTGGCGGTGCCGCTCGACGACCACGTGGTCAGCCCGCGCCACTACGACCCGATGACGGCGTACCTGCTGGCGGAGGCGGGCCTCAGCCAGTAGCGCCCGGCACGCCTAGTCGCGCGGGACGCGGACCACGCCCTCCTGGATCACCGAGATGGCCAGCTGCCCGTCCTGCGTGTAGATACGGGCCTGCCCCAGTCCCCGGCCGCCGTACGCGGACGGGGACTCCTGGTCGTACAGCAGCCACTCGTCGGCGCGGAACGGCCGGTGGAACCACATCGCGTGGTCCAGGGAGGCCCCGACCACGTCACCGACGGCCCAGCCGCCGCGCCCGTGCGCGAGCAGCACGGAGTCGAGCAGCGTCATGTCGGAGACGTAGGTGGCGAGGACGACGTGCAGCAGCGGGTCGTCGAGCGGCCAGCTTGCCGTTGGTGCGGAACCACACCTGGGAGTGCGGTTCGCGCGGCTCGCCGAACCGCCCGTACGGCGGCTCGTCGACGTAGCGCAGGTCGACGGCGGCGCGCGCCTCCAGGAACTGCTCCACGACCGCCGGGTCGAGGTGGCCGTAGCCGCGCAGCCGCTCCTCGCCGGTGGGCAGCGTCGCCGGGTCGGGCGAGGCCGGCATGGGGGCCTGGTGGTCCAGCCCGTCCTCGTACACCTGGAAGGACGCCGAGAGGTGGAAGATCGGCTTGCCGTGCTGGACGGCGACCACCCGGCGGGTGGTGAAGGAGCGGCCGTCGCGGATCCGGTCGACGTTGTAGACGATGGGCGCGCCGGGGTCGCCGGTGCGCAGGAAGTACGCGTGCAGGGAGTGGGCGTGCCGGTCCTCGGGGACCGTGCGCCCGGCGGCGACCAGCGCCTGGGCGGCGACCTGCCCGCCGAAGACCCGCGGGACGACGGCGGACCGGGAGCGGCCGCGGAAGATGTTCTCCTCGATCTGCTCGAGGTCGAGCAGATCGAGGAGGTCCTGAAGTGCCTGGCTCATGGCAACTGTTGTACCGGCCGGTTACTCCGGTCGGCCTTACAGGCCCATGTCCTTCGCGATGATCGACTTCATGATCTCGCTGGTGCCGCCGTAGATGCGGTTGACGCGGTTGTCCGCGTACAGGCGGGCGATCGGGTACTCGTTCATGTAGCCGTAGCCGCCGTGCAGCTGGAGGCAGCGGTCGATGACGCGGTGGGCGACCTCGGTGCAGAACAGCTTCGCGGAGGCGGCCTCGGCGGGGGTCAGCTCACCGGCGTCCAGCGCCTCGGTCGCGCGGTCGGCGACGGCCTCGGCGGCGTCCACCTCGGCCTGGCAGGCGGCCAGCTCGAACTTGGTGTTCTGGAAGTGGGCGACCGGCTTGCCGAAGACGGTGCGGTCCTGGACGTACTGCTTGGCGAACCGCACGGCGGCCTTGGCCTGGGCGTAGGCGCCGAAGGCGATGCCCCAGCGCTCGGAGGCCAGGTTGTGGCCGAGGTAGTAGAAGCCCTTGTTCTCCTCGCCGAGCAGGTCCTCGACGGGGACCTTGACGTCGACGAACGCCAGCTCGGCGGTGTCGGAGGTCTTCAGGCCGAGCTTGTCGAGCTTGCGGCCGACGGAGTAGCCCTCGGACTTGGTGTCCACGGCGAACAGGGAGATGCCGTGGCGGCGGTCCTCGGCGGTCGGCGCGGCGGTGCGGGCGCAGACGATCACACGGTCGGCGTGCACACCGCCGGTGATGAAGGTCTTGGCGCCGTTGAGGACGTAGTGCGTGCCGTCCTCGGAGAGCTTGGCGGTGGTCTTCATGCCCGCGAGGTCCGAGCCGGTGCCCGGCTCGGTCATCGCGATGGCCCACATCTCCTCGCCGGAGACGAACTTCGGCAGGAACCGCTTCTTCTGCTCGTCGGTGGCGAGCATCTTGATGTAGGGCAGGGCGAGCAGCACGTGCACGCCGGAGCCGCCGAACTGGACGCCCGCGCGAGCGGTCTCCTCGTAGAGGACGGCCTCGAACTTGTGGCTCTCCAGGCCCGCGCCGCCGAACTCCTCGGGCACGTTGATGCCGAAGATGCCGAGCTCACCGAGCTGGTAGTAGAAGTCGCGCGGCGCCTGGCCGGCGGCGAACCACTCGTCGTACACCGGCACGACCTCGGCCTCGATGAAGGCGCGGATGGTCTCCCGGAACGCCTCGTGATCCTCGTTGAACACCGTACGGCGCACGCCGCCACCTCCACGGACCTCGGTATGTCTAAGCGCTTGCTCAGACCAAGATACCGGCGAGTATCAACGAGCGTCCAGGTAGGGGGTGGGGTAACGCTCGTCACGCCGACGGGGCAGCCCAGCCTCTTGCGCCGACGACCTCGGGCGGGGCGGGCGGACGGATGGGCGGGCGGGCGGGCCAGGCGGGTAGGCGGGTAGGCAAAGGCCCGCTACTCCCCCGCCGCCGCGAACGCCCCCCGCGCCATCCGATGCAGCAGCTCCGCCGTCGCCCCCCGCCCGGCCAGCGCCCCGGCCCTGCCCAGATGCGGCGTCGAGTTCAGCAACCCGAACACCGAGTGCACGGCCGACCGCGCAGCGGGCTCACCCAACCCGGGGTACACCTCCCGCACCACCCCGACCCACAGCTCCACGTACTGCCGCTGCAGCTGCCGCACCATCTTCCGGTCGCTGTCCCGGAGGCGGTCCAGCTCGCGGTCGTGCAGGGTGATCAGGGGGCGGTCGTCGAGCGCGAAGTCGATGTGCCCCTCGATCAGCGAGTCGAGGACCGCCTCCGCCCCCACTTCCCCGTCCGCCTCCGCCAGCCGCCGCTTCGCCCCGGTCAGCAACTGCCCGCTGATCCCCACCAGCAGCTCCGCGAGCATCGCGTCCTTGCCCGCGAAGTGCCGGTACAACCCGGGTCCGCTGATCCCGACCGCGGCGCCTATCTCGTCGACGCCGACCCCGTGGAAGCCGCGCTCGGCGAACAGCCGCGCGGCCTCCTTGAGGATCTGCTCGCGGCGGGTGGGGGCGTCGGTTCTGGTGGCCATGGAATCAATTCTAGACAGGGAGGTTAGCGGTCGTTAACCTGAAGGAAATGCGTTAACGCTCATTAACAAGGTGAGGGGACCGCAGGATGCACGAGGCACCGGAGCTCACGAGCGCGGCAGACCCCGCGTCGGAGGCCTTTCGGGCCAACGAGGAGGCGCACCACGCCCTCGTGCGAGGAGCTGCGCGCCAAGCTGCGCCGCGGCCGCACAGGCGGCGGCGAGAAGGCCCGCGCCCGCCACACGGCGCGCGGCAAGCTGCTGCCCCGCGACCGCGTGGACACCCTCCTCGACCCGGGCTCGCCCTTCCTGGAGCTGGCCCCGCTCGCGGCCGACGGGATGTACGAGGGCCAGGCCCCGGCCGCCGGCGTCATCGCCGGCATCGGCCGGGTCAGCGGCCGCGAGATGCGTGATCATCGCCAACGACGCCACGGTCAAGGGCGGCACGTACTACCCGATGACGGTCAAGAAGCACCTCCGCGCCCAGGAGGTCGCCCTCGACAACCGCCTGCCCTGCGTCTACCTGGTGGACTCCGGCGGCGCCTTCCTCCCCATGCAGGACGAGGTCTTCCCGGACCGCGACCACTTCGGCCGGATCTTCTACAACCAGGCCCGCATGTCCGGCGCCGGCATCCCCCAGATCGCCGCCGTCCTCGGCTCCTGCACGGCCGGCGGGGCGTACGTCCCGGCGATGAGCGACGAGGCGGTGATCGTCCGCGACCAGGGCACGATCTTCCTGGGCGGCCCGCCGCTGGTGAAGGCGGCCACCGGCGAGGTCGTCACGGCGGAGGAGCTGGGCGGCGGCGAGGTCCACTCCCGCGTCTCGGGCGTCACCGACCACCTCGCGGAGAACGACGCGCACGCGCTGCGCATCGTCCGCACCATCGTCTCCACGCTCCCCGCGCGCGGGGCGCTCCCCTGGGAGGTCACGGAGGCGGCGGAGCCCAAGGTCGACCCGCACAGCCTCTACGGCGCGGTCCCGGTCGACTCCCGCACCCCCTACGACGTCCGCGAGATCATCGCCCGGGTCGTCGACGGCTCCCGCTTCGCCGAGTTCAAGTCCGAGTTCGGCCAGACCCTGGTCACCGGCTTCGCCCGGATCCACGGCCACCCGGTGGGCATCGTCGCCAACAACGGCATCCTGTTCTCCGAGTCCGCCCAGAAGGGCGCCCACTTCATCGAGCTGTGCGACCAGCGCGGCATCCCGCTGGTGTTCCTGCAGAACATCTCCGGCTTCATGGTCGGCAAGGACTACGAGGCGGGCGGCATCGCCAAGCACGGCGCCAAGATGGTCACGGCCGTGGCCTGCACCCGCGTACCGAAGCTGACGGTCGTGGTCGGCGGCTCGTACGGCGCGGGCAACTACTCGATGTGCGGCAGGGCGTACTCCCCCCGCTTCCTGTGGATGTGGCCGAACGCCAAGATCTCCGTCATGGGCGGCGAGCAGGCCGCCTCGGTCCTCGCGACCGTCAAGCGGGACCAGCTGGAGGCGCGCGGCGAGTACTGGCCGGCCGAGGACGAGGACGCCTTCAAGGCCCCGATCCGCGCCCAGTACGAGCGCCAGGGCAACGCCTACTACGCCACGGCCCGCCTCTGGGACGACGGCGTGATCGACCCGCTGGACACCCGTCAGGTCCTGGGCCTGGCCCTGACCGCGTGCGCCAACGCGCCCCTGGGTGACCCCCAGTTCGGCGTCTTCCGGATGTGAGGGGACGGACGACGATGTTCGAGACAGTGCTGGTGGCCAACCGGGGCGAGATCGCCGTACGGGTCATCCGGACGCTGCGCTCGATGGGCGTGCGCTCGGTGGCCGTCTTCTCCGACGCGGACGCCGACGCCCGGCACGTCCGCGAGGCCGACACGGCGGTCCGGATCGGCCCGGCTCCCGCGTCCGAGAGCTACCTGTCGGTGGAGCGCCTGCTGGAGGCGGCGGCCCGCACGGGCGCGCAGGCCGTCCACCCGGGCTACGGCTTCCTCGCCGAGAACGCCGCCTTCGCGCGCGCCTGCGCCGAGGCCGGCCTGGTCTTCATCGGACCTCCGGCGGACGCCATCGCCCTGATGGGCGACAAGATCCGCGCCAAGGAGACGGTCCAGAAGGCCGGGGTACCGGTCGTGCCCGGCGGGCGGGACCCGGATCTGGCCGACGCGGCCCGCGAGCTGGGCGCGCCCGTGCTGCTGAAGCCCAGCGCGGGCGGCGGCGGCAAGGGCATGCGCCTGGTGCGGGACCTGACCCGGCTGGAGGACGAGATCGCGTCGGCCCGCCGCGAGGCCCGCGCCTCCTTCGGCGACGACACGCTCCTCGTCGAGCGCTGGATCGACCGCCCCCGCCACATCGAGATCCAGGTCCTGGCGGACGGCCACGGCAACGTGGTCCACCTCGGGGAGCGCGAGTGCTCCCTCCAGCGCCGCCACCAGAAGATCATCGAGGAGGCGCCGAGCGTCCTGCTCGACGAGGAGACGCGCTCCGCGATGGGCGAGGCGGCGGTCCAGGCGGCCCGCTCCTGCGGGTACCGGGGCGCGGGCACGGTGGAGTTCATCGTCCCCGGCAACGACCCGTCGTCGTACTACTTCATGGAGATGAACACCCGTCTCCAGGTGGAGCACCCGGTCACGGAGCTGATCACGGGCCTGGACCTGGTCGAGTGGCAGCTGCGGGTCGCGGCCGGGGAGCCCCTCGGCTTCACCCAGCAGGACGTACGGCTGACCGGTCACGCCGTGGAGGCCCGGATCTGCGCCGAGGACCCGGCCCGTGGCTTCCTGCCCTCCGGCGGCACCGTCCTGAAGCTGCGCGAACCGCAGGGCGACGGCGTCCGCACCGACTCGGGCCTCACCGAGGGCACGGAGGTCGGCAGCCTCTACGACCCGATGCTCTCCAAGGTCATCGCCTACGGCCCCGACCGCGCGACCGCCCTGCGCAAACTCCGGGCGGCCCTGGCCGAGACGGTCACGCTCGGCGTGCAGACGAACGCCGGTTTCCTGCGCCGCCTGCTCGCCCACCCGGCGGTCGTCGCGGGCGACCTGGACACCGGCCTGGTCGAGCGCGAGGTCGAGGGACTGGTCCCCACGGACGTACCGGAGGAGGTGTACGAGGCGGCGGCGGCCGTACGCCTGGAGGCCCTGACGCCGGAGCCGGGCGGCTGGACGGACCCGTTCTCGGTGCCGAGCGGCTGGCGCCTGGGCGGTGTGCCGAAGCCGCCGGTCTTCCCCCTGCGGGTGCAGGAGCCGGAGGAGTACACCCCGCGCGGCACGGCCACGGTCACCGACGACCGGGTTGCGGTCACCCTGGACGGCGTCCGGCACACCTTCCACCGCACCGCCGACTGGCTCGGCCGCGACGGCGACGCCTGGCACGTGCGCGACCACGACCCGGTCGCCGCGTCCCTCACGCGGTCGGCGCACGCGGGCGCCGATTCCCTCACCGCACCCATGCCCGGCACGGTGACGGTGGTGAAGGTCGCCGTCGGCGACGAGGTGAGCGCCGGTCAGAGCCTGCTGGTGGTGGAGGCGATGAAGATGGAGCACGTCATCTCCGCGCCGCACGCCGGCAAGGTCACCGAGCTGGACGTGGCCCCCGGCACCACGGTCGCCATGGACCAGGTGCTGGCGGTCATCGCACCGCACGAGGAGGCGGCGGAATGACAGTCCCAGGGCTCCCGATGGCCGTCCCGAGCAGGGACCTGCCCACCCGCGTCCGCATCCACGAGGTCGGTGCGCGCGACGGCCTGCAGAACGAGAAGGCGACGGTCCCGACGGAGGTCAAGGCGGAGTTCATCCGCCGCCTGGCCGACGCGGGCCTGACGACGATCGAGGCGACGAGCTTCGTCCACCCCAAGTGGGTCCCCCAACTGGCGGACGCGGAGCAGCTGTTCCCGCTCGTCAGCGACCTCCCGGTGGCACTCCCGGTGCTGGTCCCGAACGAGAGGGGCCTGGACCGCGCCCTGGCGCTGGGCGCCCGGCGGGTCGCGGTCTTCGCCAGCGCGACGGAGTCCTTCGCCAAGGCCAACCTCAACCGCACGGTGGACGAGGCACTGGCGATGTTCGAGCCGGTGGTGAGCCGCGCGAAGGCCGAGGACGTCCATGTCCGCGGCTACCTCTCCATGTGCTTCGGCGACCCGTGGGAGGGCGCGGTCCCCGTCCCCCAGGTGGTGAAGGTCTGCAAGGCCCTGCTGGACATGGGCTGCGACGAGCTGAGCCTGGGCGACACGATCGGCGTGGCCACCCCGGGCCACGTGCGTCGCACTCCTCGCCGCCCTGGACGAGGCGGGCGTCCCGCCCACCGCCCTCGGCGTCCACTTCCACGACACCTACGGCCAGGCCCTCGCCAACACCCTCGCGGCGCTCCAGCAGGGCGTCACCACGGTCGACGCCTCGGCGGGCGGCCTGGGCGGCTGCCCGTACGCGAAGTCGGCGACCGGCAACCTCGCCACCGAAGACCTCGTGTGGATGCTGCGGGGCCTCGGCATCGACACCGGAGTCGACCTCGGCCGCCTCGTCGCCACGAGCGCGTGGATGGCCGACCCACCTGGGCCGACCCAGCCCGTCCCGCACCGTCCGAGCCCTGTCCCACGAGGACACCGAGGAGCACTGATCACCATGGACTTCCGTCTCTCCCCCGAGCTGGAGGAACTCCGCCGTACGGTCGAGGAGTTCGCGCACGAGGTGGTGGCGCCGAAGATCGGCGACTTCTACGAGCGGCACGAGTTCCCGTACGAGATCGTCCGGGAGATGGGCCGCATGGGCCTGTTCGGCCTGCCGTTCCCCGAGGAGTACGGCGGCATGGGCGGCGACTACCTGGCGCTCGGCGTGGCCCTGGAGGAACTGGCGCGGGTCGACTCCTCGGTGGCGATCACCCTGGAGGCCGGCGTCTCACTCGGCGCGATGCCGATCCACCTCTTCGGCACCGAGGCCCAGAAGCGGGAGTGGCTGCCCCGCCTCTGCTCGGGCGAACTCCTGGGCGCGTTCGGTCTGACGGAGCCGGACGGCGGCAGCGACGCGGGCGCGACCCGTACGACGGCCCGTCTGGACCCCGCCACGAACGAGTGGGTGATCAACGGCACGAAGTGCTTCATCACCAACTCGGGCACGGACATCACGGGCCTGGTGACGGTCACGGCGGTCACGGGCCGCAAGCCCGACGGCAGGCCGCAGATCTCCTCGATCATCGTCCCGTCGGGCACCCCCGGCTTCACGGTCGCGGCCCCCTACTCCAAGGTCGGCTGGAACGCCTCGGACACCCGCGAGCTGTCCTTCACGGACGTCCGCGTCCCGGCGGAGAACCTCCTGGGCGAGGAGGGCCGCGGCTACGCCCAGTTCCTGCGCATCCTCGACGAGGGCCGCATCGCGATCGCGGCGCTGGCGACGGGTCTGGCACAGGGCTGCGTGGACGAATCGATCAAGTACGCCAAGGAGCGCCACGCCTTCGGCAAGCCCATCGCCGCCAACCAGGCCATCCAGTTCAAGATCGCCGACATGGAGATGAAGGCCCACACGTCCCGCCTCGCCTGGCGCGACGCGGCGGCCCGCCTGGTGGCCGGAGCCCCCTTCAAGAAGGAAGCGGCCCTGGCGAAACTCCACTCCTCCACGGTCGCGGTGGACAACGCCCGAGAGGCCACCCAGATCCACGGCGGCTACGGCTTCATGAACGAATACCCGGTGGCCCGCATGTGGCGGGACTCCAAGATCCTTGAAATCGGCGAGGGCACGAGCGAGGTACAGCGGATGCTGATCGCGCGGGAGTTGGGGCTGGTGGGCTGACGCCAGCCGGCTGGCGTCAACTACTGCCATCGCTGCCATGCAGAAGCCCCGTCAGGACACACCTGACGGGGCTTCAACTCTGCGGTTCGGAACGGCGCGGGAAGGCCGGCATCGCTAGGGGAGCGACGCCCCACGCCACATGCCAGAAACTGGCGATTCCCCGAGTGCAGCCTCGCCCGTTGCTGCGAGCGTAAAGAAGCTACTTACCTTCTCCCCTCAGCAAGATCTGAACCTTTGACGGAAATTCGCGGATCATACCACCATTACCGAACAGATCACAGACCCACGGAATCCCGTGAATTGCATTCGAGCGTATTCGTTCGGGTCATGCAATACCAGCCACCCGGACGGGCATGGGAGCGGCACCTCAAAGAGGTTCGCAGGGAGCACCGCGGACGGATCCGACTTCCATACCTCGCATTCGACAGGACCGTCGACACTGGCCTGGACGCCGAAGATGAGTGAACTGCCCTCTCGATACCAGCTGCTCGACGCCGGGTCCCAGTCACTGACGTCATCGTCACTTCCTGCATCCCGCAAGATCAGGCATCCGTGCTCGATTTTTGCCAGGAATGCAACCACAGGGCCTATTAGCTACCACTCCTTCTGGCTCTTTCCTTGTGAAAGTTGTGAGACGACCCCACCCTGCCGCCTAGCGCAAGGCAGACAGTGAGGATACGCCGTCTGAGGAGATCCAGGGTCGACGAGACTAGACGGCGGTTGGTGATCTGGAATCCAGTCCCCGTCCTTGGTACCGGGGGTCGTGGCGTCGCAAGTGTGACAGCCGTCGCTTATTTCCGGATTCATTGATCAGATCTCGAACGCCATCTGCTTCAATGTCACCGTTCTCCAGACCTACTCCCTCTCGGGCATTCGGGCCAGCACCCAGCGTCAGATCGCACTTTTGACCTGGTGTTGCATTGTGCGCGAGTACCGACGTCTCACCCGCCAGCACATAGTACGTGTGCAATCGTTGACGGTGAGGTTGTGAACCGTGGCCAAACCGGTCGTCCACCGCTTCACGGAAGCGACCTGCACACGCGAGCCCGCGCGGGTCCGCAGCCACTCCCCCGCCTCCAGATCAGTGGCGTCGACCCACTCCCCCAGCTCAGGAACCCAGAACGGATGACCATCGGTCGCCGTGACCGAAGCCGTCTTCGAGCCCTTCTTGCCGTCGATGTCGACCGTGACCTTGACGAGGTGCTTGAGGCCCTTGCCCTTGATCTCGGCTGTGACCGTCTCGACCTTGGTCTCCGCCCGTCTTCGGGTCGGTCGCCAAGACCTTGTCGCCGATGTCGACGTCTTTGATCAGTTTTGGCGAGCCGTCTGCCATCAACACCTTCGTGCCGGGCGTGAAGCTGTTACCGACCTTGCAGGCAACCGCCTCCGTCGCCTCGTCCGCCGCCTTGCTGCTCTTGCGCCAGTCCTGGAAGCTGTCCCACAGCCTGCGGCTCAGGCCTCCGATGCGCTTGATCAAGGCCCAGGCCTTGTCCAGCTTGTTCCAGTACTTCACCGCCAGCCGTGACAGCGGTCCGCCGGCCACGAGCGACGAGACGACGTTGAGTGCCGTGGCCCCGCAGGAGCCCAACGCGCCCGTGGTGAAGCAGTCCAGCGCGTCTGTGATGCCCAGCTCGTCCGCGATGATCTGCCCGAGCTCCTTGGCGACGGCGATCGCCCGCTGCTTGGCCGCGTCCGCTCGCGCCTTCTGCTGGCGCGCCCGGTGCTGCGCCGGCGACTCGGTCGGCTTCTTGACGCCGTAGTACGTGTAGTAGGTGTCGGTCGCCTTGACCTCCCACCCGCCGTCACGCTCCAGGGTGCAGGTGATGCCGACGTTCACGCAGTCGTCGGGCTTGAGGCCGCTCGGGTCGGAGAAGGTGACCGGGTTGTTGTTGCTGTACGAGTAGCCGTTGATCTGCTGCGGGTCGGTGTAGTCGATGATCGGGTCCGCCGAGATGAAGCGGCCCGTGTCCGAGTCGTATTCACGCGCCCCGAGGGTCGTCAAGCCCGTGGACTTCTGCACCGTGCCGCCGACGAAGCCCTTGTCGTTCACCCAGGCGGGAGCCGAGGACGACGACGTGGACTCGTCGCGCGGGTTACCGAACGGGTCCGTGCGGCGGCGCGTCGTCTCACCGGTTTTGGCGTTGATCGCCAGCTGAGACGTCCCCTGGTGGTCCGACGCCAGGAAGTGGACACCGGCTGCGTCCCGCATGGCGATCTGCATGGCGCCGAACGCGTAGTAGCGAGTCGTCGTCACCTTGGACGTCGACTTGTCCAGGTGCAGCTCCATGCCCGGCAGGTAGAACGTCTTCTCCTTGGAGGTGTCCCGGAGAATACGCTCGCCCGACGCGTCGTACGTGTACTGCGTCACCGTGCCGTCAGCGTTCGTGACCTTCGTCAGCTCGCCCTGCTTGTCCCAGTCCAGGGACTGGGTGTCCCCGTTGAGAGCACGGGTCTTCGTGTTGCCGGTCACGTCGTAGGTGTAGGTGTCCTGAGACGTGACCTCCGGCGTCGTGCTCGTGGCCGCCGTCTTCTCCACGACCGATGACAGCGTGTGCGGACCGGAGTTCGTGCCGTTGGGGCCGGACTTCTCCCCGTACGCGTACGTCCGCGTCGAGGTCGGGGCCCCGCCCAGACCGTGCCGCGTCTCGCTCTTCCGGTTGCCGATCGCGTCGTATCCGTACTCCGTCCAGTACGGGGACACCCCGCCGACCGTCGAGGACGACGCATCCGGCGTACACGCCGCATCCGCGCCGCCCGTGCCCCTGGAGCCGTTGGTCGCCACCGACGAGGTCCACGCGTCGGTCAGACGCCGCAGGCCGTCGTACCGGAAGCACTGCACGTCGCTCGTGCCGCTGCCGGGTGTGTCCGCGATCGAGAGGACGTCGCCGACGGAGTTGTAGGTGAAGTCAGCGTCGTAGGCGGCTGTCGCCGCGCCCTCCACCCTGACGCTCGCGTTGGCCAGCCGGTGCGTGCCCGCCTCGAAGGTGTTGTTCAGCCATGTCTTCTTGGCCGTCGACTCACCCGTGAACAGCTCCACCTGCTCCAGGTCGGACGTCGGCGAGTACGACACGTCGGTGACGTACTTGAGACCGCCCAGCGAGGTGTTCAGGCCCGTCGGCCGCTGCAACTCGTCGTACGAGTAGCCGAGGGCTTCCGCGGGCAGATCGCCCGCCGCCGGCAGACCCTGCCCCAGCACCGTCCCGTCGTCGTTGTACTGGGCGGTGAACTCGTAGGTCCCGCCCAGTTGCGGCTCGGCCGTCTTCGACAGGAAGTACTTCGTCGACACCGGCTTGTAGTCGTTGTTCGCGTCGAGCGTCGGATAGGTGACCGACGAGTGGACCGCGCCGTCCTTGTAGCTGTAGACGCCGTACAGCTCACCCTTGGCGGCGGTGTCGTACTTCGTCATCGACAGCTTGGTGCCGGTGTCCGGCTCACCCTGCCAGGTGGATTCCGGACGCCCCAGGTTGTCGTACTTGGTGGACGTCTTGTTGCCGTTGACCGTCACCGACGTCTGACGGTCCAGGGCGTCGTAGGTGAACTCGGATGTACCCGTGTCCGGGTCGACCGCCGTCTTCTTGCGGCCCAACTGGTCGTACGTGTAGGTCCACGCGTTCCCGGCGTCGTCCGTCACCTTCTGCAGCTGACCGGCCGGGGTGTAGCCGTAGGACGTCGTGACCGCGTCCCCGCCCTGCGGGTACTGGATCTGGGTCGTGGTGTGGTCCCGGGCGTCCTTCACCACCGTCGTCT
Organism: uncultured Actinomycetota bacterium; assembly: GCA_963798065.1. Classification (GTDB taxonomy): domain Bacteria; phylum Actinomycetota; class Actinomycetes; order Streptomycetales; family Streptomycetaceae; genus Streptomyces. The sequence continues at coordinate 125,806 of CAWCSC010000008.1, forward strand.
TCGTGCCACCCGCCGGCGGGGTCGTGGTGACCCGGTCGCCGCCGTGGACGAAGGACGTGCGGTACTTCTCCTCACCCTGCACGTTGAAGATCGAAGCGGTGACCCTTCCGGCCCCGTCGTACTCGGTCACCGTCTGACCGGTGAGGTCGGCGTTGACCGGATTGAAGAGCTGGGAAGACGGGGCACCTGCGGCGTAGTAGGTGTCGTTGACCTGTACCACCCGGTTGGAGCCGTCGTAGAGGGTGTCGGCGACCATGCGGCCGCCTCCCGGTCCCTCGGTCTGCTCCTGGCGGGGCCGCAACAGGCCGTCGTACAGCGTCCATTCGCTGCCGTACGACTGCCCGCCCTTCTCGATCTTCTGGGTCTGCACAGCGGTCGGGCCGGTGTTCCCGCGCACCAGGTACGTGTACGTGATCGACGCGGTCGCGCCGATGCGGTCCGGAAGCCAGACCGACGTCAGGCGGCCCAGCCCGTCGTAGGCGAGTTCGGTGCGCCGGTTGTTCTGGTCGACCTTGGCGGTCGGCACGCCCCACTGCGGCGCGTACTCGGTCGTGGCCGTCCAGCCCGCTCTGTTGGTGACCACCGACTTCGTGGCGAGTCCATACGTTTCCGCGTACGTGGTCGACGAGGCGTATTCCGTCGGAGACGAGGCCGTCTCCGCGTCCTTCACCACCAGCGGACGACCGAAGTCGT